>JBFXEW010000022.1:0-88162 GCA_050179685.1 Salinivirgaceae bacterium | reverse complement strand
TCAATGCAAAACTCAAAGCTTTTAGAGCCACATTGAGAGGCGTAACAGATATTCGATTTTTCTTATATCGGGTAGCTAAAATCTGGGCATAATTTTTATTAATCCACCGGAAAATTAAAGTGAGCCAGACCAAGACCAAAGACACTGGACTTAAACAGCTCTGGTTGCAGGATACTGGTTGCTGGTTACTGAATTACAGAATCACTGGATAATAGATTATTAGACCTTAGAATTTAGACTATTAGATTTAAGACTGGGAACTGGGGGCTGGTTTCTAGAGACTGGTTACTGGTTTCTTGTTTCTGGATAGAAATTAGACCGCAAAGACACAGGGGCGCAATTGTTGAACCTAGGGCCTGTTTGCTGGTTTCTTGTTACTGGATTACAGGATCACAGAATCACTGGATAATAGATTATTAGACCTTAGAATTTAGACTATTAGATTTAAGTTTGGGAATTAAGGGCTGGTTTCTGGAGACTGGTTACTGGTTTCTTGTTTCTGGATAGAAATTAGACCGCAAAGACGCAGGGGCGCAATTGGTGAACCTAGGGCTGGATACTGGTTACTGGTTGCTGGTTGCTGGAGACTGGGGACTGGATTACAGGATCACAGAATCACAGAATCACAAACAAAAGACTAAAGACCGCTAACTGCTTACTAATTTGGGGCTATTCGTTATTCACTATTAATTATTCACTATTAATTATTCACTATTAATTATTCGCTGTTCATTGTTAATTGCTCATTGTTCATTGCTAATTGTATGCAGCCAATTACTCAACAAACGACTACCCTGAGGACTTAAAATAGATTCGGGATGAAACTGAACACCGCGAATGGCCAGGGTTTTGTGTTTAAAGCTCATTATCAAACCCTGCTCTGTAGTGGCTGTAAGTGCTAACTCATCGGGAAAACCAAGCGGATTAACAACCCAGGAATGGTATCGTCCCACTTCGGGCTGTGAACCTAAATTCCGGTACAATTCCGTATCACCAAGTATATTTAATGGCGATGCTTCTCCATGAACAACCCGCTCCAATTGCAGCAAACGAGCACCATAATACTGCGCAAGGGCCTGATGTCCCAGACAAACACCCAATACAGGAATCTTTGCCTCCACTAGTTTTTGGATTACTTCAAATAAAGCCGGTTTTTCATCAGGTAAGCCCGGTCCGGGTGATAGAATTATCCCCTGATAATGCTCCAAATTCACTAAATGAAACTCCTCAAGCAGAACCACATCAACAGAACATAAACCAGTCTGTCGAAGGGTTTCCAACAGGTTATAGGTAAAGGAATCGTGATTGTCGATAATTAAAACTGCCGGCATGCCAAAAATATTTGCTGCGAAAATACCAAAATTATGCTTCGCTGCATGGCAAATCCAAAGCATCTTGAAATGAATAACAATATTTACTTATTTTAGCTGCCGTAAATAATTGAAAGCAACAATGACTGAAACCAAGGAATACATCAATAATCTGGCATCAAAGAACATCCCTTTTCTGTTTATTCTTGCTTTCGACCCTGACGAAAACCTGGTAATTCCGCTGGATGAAATTGACCCGGGAAAATTGCTTTATCAGATTAACCGGAAAACAAATAGCGGGAATCGAACACCTGTACCAATCCATAACGAAGTGATATTCCGCAAGCAGGCCCTTTCGTTCGAAGCTTATAAAAAACAATTCAATCAGATTGCATTTCATTTAAGACGTGGCGATTCGTACCTGACCAATCTCACTTGCCAGACACCCATCGAATGCAACCTGTCGCTACTTGAAATTTTCCAGCGGGCAAAAGCCAAATACAAAATCTGGTATCGCAATCAATGGGTGGTTTTTAGTCCTGAAACCTTTGTTAAGATTGAAGCGGGACAAATTTACAGTTTCCCCATGAAAGGCACTATTGATGCTTCTTTGCCTAAGGCGGAAGAAAGTTTAATGAAAAATCCGAAAGAAGCAGCAGAGCATGCCACCATTGTCGATTTAATACGAAACGACTTAAGCCGGGTTGCCACGGGTGTTAAGGTTGATCGCTACCGCTATATCGACACCGTGGAAACCAATCAGGGAACTTTGCTGCAGGCCAGCAGTCAGATCAGTGGAAAACTTGCCCCAGATTATAAAGCCCATTTGGGTGATATTTTGTTTGAACTACTCCCAGCAGGCAGCATCAGCGGAGCACCTAAAGAAAAAACGGTGGAAATAATTAAGCAAACCGAGACTTATAAACGGGGTTTTTATACCGGCATTTGCGGTATTTTCGACGGACAAAACCTCGACAGTGGGGTTATGATTCGCTTTATTGAAAAACAGGGCTCCCAATACTTTTTTAAAAGCGGAGGTGGCATCACTGTTAACAGTCAAGCCGAAGAAGAATACCTTGAAATGATTCAAAAAGTGTATCTGCCTTTTTAGACCCCTTTATCCCTGCCCCAATCACAGAATTACCCGATTTTACTACCGCGTGCCCCTATTCAGCAATTTCAGGTTTAGTTTTTCCTCAACATATACAAAATAAGTGTAGAGCCGGTAATTCACTTCCAACCCATAATCGGTGGTATGCTGGTAATCGATGTATGAGCCCACAATATCGGGATTTAGGCCACTTTGGTAGCGGTAATTCCATTCCAGCACATATTGCCGGTTCCAGTTCTCAAGATACGATTGGGAATAATAGCTTATGGGTTTGGCATGTGAATGCAACCAGGCTTCGTACCCGGCATCAAAAATAATTACTTCGTATTCCAGCGAATCGCCCGTTTCGGTGTTATTAATCAGCTGTACTTTTTCCTGAGCTTCCTGCTCTTGTGCAACAGCTACTCCCGTCAATAAAATCAGACAAACAGAAATTAACAACAGCTTATGCATAACTTTAAGATTTTAGTTCATTCAAAATTACAACATTTTTCAGGCAAAGCGAAGTTTGCAAATGAATATAATTCCCAAGTGGATGATGCCCTTTTATCCGTAACGAAAAAAAGTAAACTGAAATCAGCTAATCGGTAAAGCCGGTTTAATATCCCGGACAGGGAATGGGTTTAAACTTTTTACGCTGCTCAATATCAAATTTGTAAATCAGACTAATCTCATGAGCTCCTCCGGTATTGGTTATCAAACGCGAGACAGTAAAGTCGTAACTATAGCCCACACTAAAATCTTTGTATTTATAACCCACCAGCAGTGCCAGGGCATCGCGACGCGAATACTTTTTAATAAAGGGCAAATCGCGGTACCACACGCCAAGTACCAAGGGATCGTAACTCCAATACAAACCCAAATCGAGCTGATCTGAAACTCCCTGATGCTTGTAGGTTCCCACCACGGTAATACTCTGCCTTTTGGTTCCAATAAGCCGTTCCACCTTATAAAAACGATATCCTCCGTAAAGGGTATATTTTATGGGCAGTCGGTTAACACGGTCGGTATACGAAATATTGGGTGTTATCAGGTGGTCGGCAGTAAAGCCCACCCAAAAATTCGAAATAAACAGCAGGCCCGACACGCTGGCATCAGCTGCCGAAGTGTTATTTAATTCCGATTCAAGCAGTGCCAGTCCTCCGGGATTATCCGATTCCATTTCGCTTACAAACCTGAGTTTATCGTAATCGATGGAGCGCTGGGTGTAATAAAAACCAACTCCCGGCCTGAAGAATATTTTCCGTGTTATCATTACGTTATACGAATACAGAAAACCCACATTCAGATTGGTAACGGCTGCTGAACCTATCTTATCCTGCATCACAATAAGTCCCAAACCACTGTTTAAAGCCGATAAGTTATAATCGAGCGCAAAGGTAGCCGTAGTAAGCTTTCCGGGCATACTGGGCCATTGGTCGCGGTAATTCAGCGATGCCCGGTAACCCTCAACGGCACCGGCAAACGAAGGAGCCTGGTACAAAGGATTCGAATAAAACTGGGTAAACTGAGGATCCTGCGCATGCAATGGCCTAACCAGAATAAGTAAAAATGCTATGGGGAGGAAATAATATAGTTTCATGTTAATTAGCGTCGTATTAATGTCAGGTCGCCGGCTTTTTTAAAGGGCGCTCCGTTGTTAAACTTTCCTTTTGCTTTCCAAAAATAGACATCCTGCTCCAGCATTTTTCCGTTGTTGCCATAACGTCCGTTCCATCCTACCAGTATGTCGTCGCTGTAAAATACCTGTTCTCCCCAGCGGTTAAAAACCCACAATTCGAAATCGCGCACTCCATAGTGCTTCGGACGGAATACTTCATCGGACAGTTCACTATAGGTTCCATCCATTTTGCCATCGACAGGCAAAAAGGCATTAGGAAAGTCAACATAACCCGAACCATCCACAATTACGCGTGTATCATGCGTCAACGAATCCATACAACCCTTATCGGAGGTTACCACCAGTTTTATAGGATACCCATCAAGATTCTCAACTGAATACAAATAGATGGGATGTTTTTCGGTGGAAGAACCGCCGTCGCCAAAATCCCAACGGTAAAACATCTCGGAATTTGACCAGTTGATAAACGAAGTATTGTAAAACTGCACTTCCTGATCGTCCAACATCACATAAGTTGGCGTTATGGAAAAACGGGGAACCGGCAAAGGATACACATCAATCTGGGCGGTATCGATAAAAATACCTCCATCACCTTTTATCTCAACACGAACAAAGTAAGTTCCCGCCTCATCGTAAAGATGATAAGGCTCCGGTTCAACGGTATATTCTCCATCGCCAAAGCTCCATTCAATGGACTCTTCGTAACCGAATTCCGACATTATCGAAAAATCAACGGCCAAAGGAACACAGCCCCTCACCGCTTCGTTCTGAATATCGATAAACGGGATGGGCGGACGACGGGTTATCAACTGGTACGACTCGTCGGAGCAGTGCTCACTATAAATCAGGAAACGTACGGTATCAATAAAATTATTCGATATGGGACCCCACTTTTCGTAAGCGTGGGTAAACCAATCGCGGCTATCCTCGGTACTTGAATGGCCATCGCCAAAATTCCACAGATAACTCCAGGGCCCTTCTTTGGCTACATTTCGGAATTCATAAACCGTATCGGGATAAGTCATTATCGGATTCCGGACAATAAATTCGGCATTGGGCGAAATATAAACGGTAATGGTATCGGTAATGCTGCTGTCGCAACCATGTACCGATGCGGCATAAAGCGATACCACATATTGCTGGTCATCGCCACTTTCGTTTACATAACGATGCATTACATTTTTGTTGGTCGATGTGATGGCATCGCCAAAATTCCATTCAAACACCGTTGCCCCGTCGGCTGAAACCGGACTGGAGGTGTTGGTAAAATTAATCTCAATGGGCGAACAGCCTTCGGTTACAACGGGGGTAAATGATGCACGCACCTCCGGGTAAACAATAATGGGCTGTTCTACGGTATCGGAGCAGGCAAAGCCGGTAACGGTCCGTAATTTAACCGTATAGGTCTGAATGGTATTGCTGGTATTGGTTAAGGTAATCTGTTGATTGGCACCACTGGGTACAAAGTGCTCGCCAGTTCCATCGTCATAATCCCAGTAATAACTCAAAGCCGTTCCCTGCGAGGCATTCTCTAAATTCACATTAAAAGGCGAACAATTCCTGTCAATATCGGGAACAATAACGGCCAGGGGCTTAGGATACACCGTAACCTGATCTTCGTAAGTGGCCGAGCATTCATTTTCGGACGAGGCCGTAAGTTTGATGTTGAATATTTTAGGCTGCTCGTAATTGTAGTTGTAGAAAGTGTGGGTAAAGTTTTCGTTCACAATGGTACTTCCATCGCTAAGCTCCCAGTAATAATTGTAACTGTCGTTGGCTTCCGACTGATTTACAATATTGGTAGTAAAGGGATGGCATCCGGCCAAATCGCCGGTAAAGTTAGCCACTGGCCTTGGGTAAACTATCAGCGATTGTTCGGTGGAATCCATACAGCCTTCGTTATTGGTAAGCTTAAGCTTAATAATATAGGTAGTATCTTCCAGCGGCGCACTGTTGTCGTTGTTCAGGTAAGTCAGGTAGTGTTTGGTAGCCGTTGAGTCAGCAATGCTGAACAAATCGCCAAAATCCCATAATTTGCTACCATTCACTTTCGATGAATCGGTAATTACGGCATTAAAAGGAGTACAACCTCCTACCAGTGTGGCTTTAGTTCCGCTTTTGGCTCCTTCCTGCGCGGCAGCCTGTAAACCAAATACTGCATTTACATAAGAGTACACAGTAATTACCGTATCAGAAGTCAGTATACAACCCGTGCTGTCCTGACTGGCCGTAAGTACCACATTATAATCCCGGTTTTGTAAACTCAGGTTGGTAAATACATGAATCGGATCAGTCTCAATCGACGTCTGGTTATCGCCAAAATTCCAGGAATACGAAGCCATGCCTGTAGTCTGGTTTTCAAAGGCTACTTCCAGCGGATTACATCCTTCGAGCACATCCTGATCGAACTGTGGAAGCAGACGCGGGAAAATGCGGATGTTGCGGGTGGTATCGTGATAACAACCCGTTGTGGTATCGGTAGCCCTTAAACTAATGGAATAACTGATTGGGTTATTGGGATCAGGATTATCGAACACATGGGTAAAGCCATCCTTGGTTACCTTATTTTCCTGGGGCGTTCCGTCGCCAAAATTCCAGGTAAACTGGTTCCCGTTCAAAGCCGAACTGGGGTAGGTAAAAGCTACAGGAATAGGCGTACACTTATCAATGGCATCTTTTTTAAAGGTAAAACCGGCAAGAACCCTTGGGTGTGCCACAACATTTTGCGTCGTAGTTGCCGAACAACCGTTTCCGTCGAATACCATCAGTTTTACCTCGTAGGTTTTATCGGCAGCCGTACGGTTCTCGAACAGATGCGTATGCACCGGATCGAGGGCTGACGAAGTATTGCCATCGCGATAATCCCAGATGTAACTCAGGTCGTAACCGGTGGAACTGTTGGTAAACTCAGTAAGTTCGGGGTAACAAACCACATCGCCATCCGATACGGCAAACTGGGGCACTACCGGCGGATAAATGGTAATCTGGCGGCTCACGGAATCGCTACACTGCGGATGGTTTTCATCCAGTGCTTTCATCCAGATGGTGTAGGTCGAAGGCAGATTGGGATCGGGATTGGTATGGGTAAATACTTTATAGAAATCGCGTGCTACGGTATCGAGCGTTTCGCCGTTATAGCCAAAATCCCATTGGTACAGGGTTCCGTTCATCGAATTGTTATCGAGGAATACATTTACCGGATGACACTCGCTATTTTTTATAAAGGTAAAGCGGGCCTCTACTTCAGGGTAAACCGTAACCTGAGTGGTGGTGTTGGCAGTGCATCCGGCCGGATTGGTGGCGGTAAGGGTAATGGTGTAAACCTTATCGGCAGCCGATGTGTTGCCAAAGCGGTGTTCCACTGTGGCTGCTGTGCTGCCCGATGTAGAACCATCGCCAAAGTCCCAAAGATAGCTTAGCTGATTATCGCCAGCGTTACCTCCCAGGGTGGTATTTGAAAAACTAACCGTATCGGGCCCGCAGAAAGCTGCTATGTCGGGCGCTATCTGGGGAACTACAGTAGGATAAACCTTTAGAATCAGAGAATCGGTATGACTACAGGCTCCGTTGCTAGCTGTTAAATAAACGGTAATTTCCTGAATATCGTTAAGGTTGGTGGTAGCGGCTGTAAACGACACCGAACTCTTATCGGTGCGCACCACATCGAGGGTTCCATCGCTGAATTCCCACAGGTAAGAGCCGGCTCCCACCGAATTATTTGCCATGCTTATCAGGCTTGCGTTGCACAGCTGGGTTTCGGGAGTATTCAACTGGGCTTTTACCACCGGTTTAACATACACCGAATCGGTAAACACCTGGGTGCATCCGTTCACCGTTAAGGTAAGGCTGATAACATATTTCTGCGGAGTGGTTCCTGTACTTCCGCTGGTATTTTTAAATACCTTAAGCGGGTTTTCGCTGGTTGATGTACTGCCATCGCCAAAATTCCATAAAAAGCTGGCTGTGGGCGTCGCTGCAGTAATGGCACTGGTCGGAACACCGGTAAAATACGAAGTGTTTGTAAAGCTTAGGGTTGTATTGTCGCAAACCGTATCGGTACCTGCCGGACGGGTAAATTCGGGGCTAATCTCCGGATTGATTGTAATGACCCGCTCAAAACTTACATCGCAGGCAGCCGTTCCGTTGCTGTTGGTAAGCCTTATGGTATCGGTAATGGGGGCTGTTCCCAGATTCACAAAACTCACCTCGAAAGGATTGGTAGCATGGGGCGTTCCTGTTCCATTGCCCAAATCCCAGACCGAACTGGTCACCAGCGCATTGGCCGGAGTGGCATTGGTTACCTGCACCGGTTCTGGCGAACAAACCACGGTGCGGTCCACATTAAAACGGGCATCTACAAAAGGTAATACGGTAATATCCATACCAAAGGTATCGATGCATCCGGCGGCATTGGTAGCTGTTAATTCCACCGTAAAGACATTATTGGCCGGGGTGGTATTCACAAACTCATGACTAAAGGCTGCCGAACGATCGTAAGTCCCCTCACTGCCATCGGCAAAATCCCAGTGATAACTCAGGTTAGTGCCTCCGGTTGAGGTATTGTTAAAGTTCACCGTAAGCGGATTACATCCCGAAGTTACATCGGCTGTAAACGAGGGCAAAAGGTGTGGATGCACCACAAAGTTTTTGGTGGTGACAGCAGAACACATATCGTTGGTAGCGGTAAGTGTTACCACTTTGGTTTCGGTAGCATCGGGATCGGCCATGCTGTGATCGACCGGCCAGGAATAAGGACTGATGCTATTGGAAGGCGGCGTACCATCGTCGAAGCTCCAGGTAAACGAAGCAGCCCCTTCGGTTTGCCGGGTAAGCACCACCGTTCCGGGGGTACAAAGCTCATAAGCATCGGCACTAATTACTGCTTTAACTTCAGGATATACTTCCACCGTATGCGTTACCACTTTGGTACAGCCGTAAGCCGTGACCGTAAGTTTAACCGTAAACTGCTGCGGCGTGGTTCCGTTTTTCTCGGTATTTTTAAACACATGCGTAGGCGATTCCTGGCTCGAAGTGGTACCATCGCCAAACTCCCAGTAATAGGTGATGTTGGCCCCGGCGGTTAAAGGTGTGGCGTTATTAAATACCGAAGCATCGGTAAAGGTAATGCTTTGGTTATGGCATATCAGGGTAGCACTGGGCGTAAAGTCGGCCGTAAACTCCGGGTTCACCAAAATGTTTTTTGTAAAGGCTACATCGCAACCCGCATGCCCGTTGTTATTCAGCAGGCTAATGGTTTTAACCACAGGTTCATGGCCGGTATTCTGAAATTGTACAGTAAAAGGTGCTATCAACGAAAGCGCATCGGAACCTATATTATCCGGGATAACCCAGCTTAAGTTATTTACCGAATTGGTCGAGGTAATGTTTTCAACTTCCACATCGAGCGGAGAACAACCAACCGTATCGCTTACCGTAAACAGCGCATCCACATAAGCATATACGGTAACATCGACGGGGGTGGCGGTATCGGCACAGGCATACTGGCTTTTGGTAATCAGGCTTACGGTATAGGTCTTGTCGATGGGTTCAAAATGCTGAAATAGCTTCGCACTTGGGTCGGCATTTCCCGAGGTGCTTCCATTGCCAAAATCCCAATAGTATTCGGTAGCCACATCGGGAACGGTAGTTTGTGAAAAATCGACCGTATGCGGATTGCACCCCGCCAGGGGATCGCTGGTATTTATGGTGGTGGTAAACTCCGGGTAAACGGTAATGGTATCGAGGTAGGTATCGTAACAGAACGAACCATCGTCGTTGGCTTTGGTAATGGTTAAATCCACATAATAATCGATAGGGCTGGCTGTATTATTGGTATAAATAATAGCCCTGTCGGCTCCTGAAGTGCTTGTGGTTCCTTCGCCAAAATCCCAAAGGTAAGTAACCACGCCATTGGTTTGATTCTCAAAATTTACCGTGTGCGGCGAACAACCAGCCGCATCGTCAACCGTAAAACGGGCACGGGCCACACCGGGCACATATACCGTATCCATAAAGGGAGGCGTTAAGGTATCGCGGCAGTCATTAATATTATCGATAAACACCAGGGTAACGTAGTATGAGGTGTCAAAATTGGTAAGGTTTTCAAAGGTATGTTCAAAACGAATGCTATCGGTGGTATAAGATCCCAAATCAGCCACATCTACTTCCAATTCATCACCATCGCCCCAGTTCCAGTAAACACTGGTAATGGGCCCGGCACCAACGGTATCGATGGTATAGGGTACGGTAACATCCTGCTGGCAACCTGCTTTGCTCCCCTTGGTAGCCGAAGCTGTAATTTCAGGGCGTATGGGTATCATCTTACTCACCGTATCGGGACAGTTATTGGTGTACGATACTTTTAGGGTGGTTTTTACCTCTTTGGTGGTGTAGTTCTTATTGGAAAAATAAACCACTTCCGGATCTTTAATAATATGATGCAGGGTATCGTTAACCCGTTCAAAAGTCCACTCCCATTTATTGGCACCTATACTCTGGTTAATGTACTTCATCTCGTAAGGGCTGCAATTGTTGCAGCCTATCTGGGTCGTATCAAAAGCAGCTTTAATCTCGGGATAGCCATAGGCCTGCACATAAATTTGGGTGTCCTGGGTGGAACCCGGATAGCAGGCCCGGCTAATATTTACCTCGTAGGTATGAAAACCCGAAGGAGGCACTACCCGTGGGGTGCTTATGGTTTTGGGATCGATAAAAGTACCATCGACAAAAGGGGTACTGTAGTTTTCCCATAAATAACTCAGACCACCGGTGGCCTGCAACTGAATGGTATCGCTGTAGCAGTATTTAATATAGTCGGAACCCGAGGCAGCAATATAAGCCGAACCAAAATTATCGGAAAAATCAGAAAAATAGCCATAGCGGCAACCACTGTTCGGACCCCCATTAATTAAACCCAAATGAAAAATACCTGTGGTATTATATACTTTACACACCGTATTTAGAGGAATAGCAGGAATAGCTCCATTCCCTTCAGAAAAATCATTGTGTGATTTATCCAGATACCACCAATCACTGGTAGCATCGACCCCGGTTCCGGGTATCTCGGTAAACCAGCTGTTCGGAATGGCATAATCGAAACCATTTATGCTTATGAAAAAATCATCAATATGTGCCTCTTTGGTCATAA
Organism: Salinivirgaceae bacterium; assembly: GCA_050179685.1. Lineage (GTDB taxonomy): Bacteria > Bacteroidota > Bacteroidia > Bacteroidales > SZUA-534 > GWE2-40-63. The sequence continues at coordinate 76,973 of JBFXEW010000022.1, read as the reverse complement.
TATTCAGGAAGAACCTTTCTGTTGCGGAACGGGTAGCCCTTTGAAAGCTAACCTCGGTGGAACCGGTGCAACCTTTAATGGTGGGCAATACCGCCGCACCCATTTCGCAACCAAAACCCGACACATGATACACCAAAAAGGGTTCGCCATTGCGCGATTTCATATGTAAGGCATCGATGGTACCGGTGGGTGCCGGTGCCGGGTCACTATAAGTGCCATTATTCAACAATATTTTTGTTTGAGTACCGGGAGCCCCCAGGTTAATACTTGCGGGAGCATAGCCATCCACATCAGATAAATCGATAATGGTTCCGCTTTGTAAGGGAATTAACCAAACGTATTCCCTTGAATTGGTTAATTGCCCCCGCATTACTACATATTCATTTCCAGCCAAATCCACCGGTATCATTTGATCTCCGTTCATATCGTAACAGCCCCCATCACCATATACCGAATCGTCTTTCCATTGCACGGTAATTTTACCGTCGGACCAAATATGAATGCCACCCAAATGATCTACAGCATTGCGAGTGGTAGCCCGTAAACATATGGACTGCCCCTTAAGCAATTTAATTCCTCCAACAGGCGAATTGAAACCATAATTTTCAACACTCGCTGGTGAAGTAAAATGAATAAAGACATCTTCAGTAGCCACCACATCTACGGCATTATAAGGAGTAGGAGTATAATTACCATTAGGGCGCCAGGTCTGGCTGGGCACATAAAAATTAGTTCCCTTGGCGTTTTTCCCTTTCAAGGCCCAGATTTCCGGATTATTGGTAACCCTGCGTTCAAGGTAAGCTGTAATCAAGGAATTCGACACAATACGTACTCCCTTATTTTCAACTGTACCAACTGTAGCGGCCAAACCGCTTTCCATAATATTATTGGGATCAGCAGTGCCAGTGGGTGCAACGTTTAATATATTAAAGGGTGGGAGTCCGTAGCCTGTTCGCACATACCAGGTCAAATCCAAACGTTGTGAACCCTTGGCTGGTATGGTAAAGGTAGTAGGGGCGAAAGTAGCATTCCTGGGCATATCAATAGTAACCGTAGCCGCTGCGTCCAGCGCTGCCAGATGCAGGTAAACCGGTTCTGAACCTCCATGGCCCGAAGTACCTTCCGGCACCGCAAACCAGAATTCGGTATCGGTCTGGGCCTTGCCAACTAAGGTAAGACAAAGAGTAATAAGCAGGAATATATAGCGGGTACCCATAGTCAAAAATTTTCCAATTATACGCAAAGAATGCGGTACGTGGTTTCGAAACATTTTAATAATAAATCAATAAAAAACAAAACATTCGTCAACAGTTCGCGTTTGTTGGTCATAAAAACCGGCCGAAACCTTCACCCTAATAATAACCACCCACCCACCAGAACGGGGTCTCGGTCTAATTTCACGTGCTAAGATACCAATATTTATTTCATAACCTCCTAAATTTATAATTGATTTTTGACAGGTGTTTTAAACGGAGAACGGAACGCGGAACGCGGAGGACGGAAAACGGAACGCGGAACGCGGAGGACGGAAAACGGAACGCGGAGAACGGAAGTTGGTTGCTGGTTTCTTGTTTCTGGAAGTTAGAAATTAGACCGCAAAGACGCAGGGGCGCAATTGGTGAACCTAGGGCTGGTGGCTGGTTACTGGTTGCTGGATACTGGTTGCTGGATACTGGTTTCTTGTTTCTGGAAGTTAGAAATTAGACCGCAAAGACGCAGGGGCGCAATTGGTGAACCTAGGGCTGGTTACTGGAGACTGGTTACTGGTTACTGGTTACTGGATACTGGTTACTGGATTACAGGATCACAGGATCACAGAATCACAGAATAACTGTTTTTTTTTGTTCATTGCCCATTGTTAATTGACAACAACCCGAAGGGTTGAACCATAATAGCCGTAGGTGCAACCTACGGATTAACGCCCCTACCCATACCCGAACCCTGAAAGGGTTCAACAAACTATAGCCTAATATTCTTTGCTGCCAGAATTCTACCGGGCTGCGGCCCTGCCGGGGCTTTATCGCAGATTGTGGTTCATACCAAAAACCCCGATAGGGGTGATACTTTTGTAGCCCTGGGTGTTAACCCGGGGAACAGATGCCCTAACAACAACGGCGGGGCAAGCACATACACCTATATAAAAAAGCTAAGCAATCATGCCCCGCAAGGTGGTTCGTTTGCAGGAGCGAAATAACCCTGTCAGGGTTTGAATCCCTGACAGGGTTGTTTAGTTGATTAGTTAACAGCCGGAGACCAACGGTTCATTAATGGCCACAGGCTATTTGCGGGCTGAGGACTGCCAACTGCCAACTGCCGGCTGGTTGCGGTGCATGATACCCTGGCATTTCATGGCAATTTACTGCTTGCACCGCAATGTCTTTGGGGTAATGCAAACCCCGGGTTCACACCCGGGGCTATTATAGTGACACCCCTACGGGGTTTGCCGCTGATTTGGAATTGTGAACTGCCGACTAATTGTTTATTGTTCACTGCCAATTGCTCATTGTTAATTGGCTGAGGACTGCCAACTGTGAACTGTGAACTGTGGGCTGGTTGCGGTGCATGATACCCTGGTATTCCATGGCAAACTACTGCTTGCACCGCTTTTTCTTCCGCGCTCCTTATTCCATGGGTTAAAACCCATGGCTATTGTTGTTAAAACCCTTCGGGTTTTGCGGTTAATTTGGGGGCTTACGAGAAAACGATCAACGCTACGAGGGGTTTGGAACCCTCGTAGCGTTTACCAGGCTGCCATCTTTTTGTTCATTGCCCATTGAAAATTATTAACTGGCTGTGGACTGGTAACTGGAAAGACCAACCCGGAGGGTTGAATAACAATAGCCGTAGGTGAAACCTACGGTTGCAAACCCGCACCTACCGCAGAACCCTGAAAGGGTTCAACAAACTATAGCCTAATATTCTTTGCTGCCAGAATTCTACCGGGCTGCGGCCCCGCTGGGGCTTTATCGCGGATTGTGATTCACACCAAAAACCCCGATAGGGGTGAAACTTTTGTAGCCCCGGGTGTTAACCCGGGGATCGGACGACCCAAGCCCGACAGCGGGGCAAGCACCTCAGCCCCATTGGAAATCTATGGCCATCATGCCCCGCAAGGCAGTTCGTTTGCAGGAGCGCAATAAGCCTGTCAGGGTTTGAATCCCTGACAGGGTTGTTTAGTTGATTAGTTAACAGCCGGAGACCAGCGGTTCATTAATGGCCACAGGCTATTTGCGGGCTGAGGACTGCTAACGGTAGACTGTGAACTGCGGACTGAGGACTGCAAGCTGTGAACTGCGGGCTGAGGACTGCCAACTGAAGGCTGTGGGCTGGTTGCGGTGCATGATACCCTGGTATTCCATGGCAATCTACTGCTTGCACCGCAATGTCTTTAGGTATCTCAAACCCCGGGTTCACACCCGGGGCTATTATAATGATACCCCTTCGGGGTTTGCCGCTGATTGGGAATTGTGAACTGCCAATTAATTGTTTATTGTTCACTGCCAATTGCTCATTGTTAATTGGCTGAGGACTGCCAACTGTGGGCTGTAGGCTAATTGCGGTGCATGGTACCCTGGCATTCCATGGCAAACTACTGCTTGCACCGCTTTTTTTTTGGGGGGGGGAGGGCTGTTTTTCTACCGACCGCTAACCCCTCCGGGGTTATTCGTTATTCACTATTAATTATTCATTGCTAATTAAATTTGGCTGAAGACTGCATGCTGTAAGCTTCCGGCTGGTGACTGGATTACAGGATCACAGAATCACAGGCTTACTGTTTTTTTTGCTCATTGTTCAAAGACCTTCAGGGTTTTATAAACCCTGAAGGTCTGCTATCGCGTTACCCGCTTCACCCCACAGGGCTTTGCAGACAGGCCCGCGATTCAATTAACCCGTATTAACCTACGGAACCTCAACTTCCGGCGTTTCGTCTTCCTCTTCCGACCGCGACACCAATGAACTGTACTTACTGCGTAAGGCGTTCAACTCGTTAAATAATTGGGTGGTGACCTCTGTCGGAATGTAATTTACCTCAAGCTCCAGTGCCTGGCAGAAATCATTGTAAGCCTGTACCGCTTCTTTGCGCAGCGAGCTTGCAGCCGGTAACTTTTGAAGCGCCTGCTCGGTATTCCGGGTTTTATACAGGGTATCGAACGAGGTGTTCTTCTCCTCCAACTGAGTAAAAATCCCGTCGAGACCCACCAAAACAGCCTGCGCCATTAAATCGGGACTGCTCTTGTACCGGCCCAGCATATCGGAGGTCAGTGCCGTTTGGGCATCCATAGCTTTGGCATCCATATCCCAAAATGGGGTATAAAACACCTTTAACGACGCTGCGGCTTCTTTCTTGTCGGCCTGACTACTTTTCAAGTGCATGCTGATGCCTCGCCGGATTTCCCGGTGTAATTCATCGCGTAGTTTATCCACGGCAAGCAGTTGGGCGGTAAATACACTGCCGGCTTCCTTTTTAATCGATGCGTCCAATACCTCAACAGCAGCTCCCAGGCTGGTTAGCACACTGCTACACAAAGGACTTAATTGTTCAAGAACACCTCTGGCCAACGACAAGGTAGAGGTTACCAAACCATAGAAGTAATCTATCGATAACTTGCTTATGGCTAACGAAAAAAAACTCTTGTAAATCATCTGTATTGATTTTAAAATTTTGTAAAGAAAATTGTCTGCTACAGGCAAAAACACCCTGCTATAGGGTAATCGTCTGCCTTGTTTTAATTTTTCCGAACCAAACCCCCTGAAAAGGGTATCCGGAAAGTCTGTATCTTTAACAAAGCCTCTAAACCCAATATGCATAGAGGTTTTCGGCATTAAACCAATCGGCTGGCAGGCTTGTTTTGGCCCTGTCGTAGTGCTACGGAGCCACCAATTGGCACGATTTGATGCTGTTGAAGTACTACGCAGGCACCAAATGGCGTGATTTAATGCTGTTGAAGTGATCCGAAAGCACCAAATGGCGTGATTTGATGCTGTTGAAGTGATACGCAGGCACCAAATGGAGCCATTTGATGCTGTTATAGTGATACGAAAGCGCCAAATGGAGCCAATTGATGTTGTTGTAGTGATACGAAAGCGCCAAATGAAAATAATTTGGACTGCCGAATCGATACAGAAACCTCAATCAGATCCGTGTGGTTTTTCTCTGCTAATAATCCGATATCAATTGGGTCAAAATGGGTCACCAAACCTAAGAAGCACCTCACAGCAGCATCCTTTAAGGGGGCTTCCCCGGTTATGTTCCGGGCAAAGGCCATAGCTTTTCCAGGCCAGGGTCCCAATGGCGGGGCGATGGTAAGGCAAAACACTACTTCCGGTGTACCGGGATGCCTCCATGCTTCCTAAAACTCTTAATTCTTAAATCAAACGATGAGTTTTTGAGCTCACGGTATCAAAATTAAATCATTTTTCTTAGCTACACAATAGCCTGGGGCAAAAAGTTTTATGCAACGAAACGGAGAACGGAATACGGAGAACGGAATACGGAGAACGGAATACGGAGGACGGAGAACGGAAGACGGAGAACGGAAGACGGAGAACGGAAGACGGAGAACGGAAGACGGAGAACGGAGAACGGAGAACGGAGAACGGAATATGGAGAACGGAAGACGGAGAACGGAAGACGGAGAACGGAGAACGGAGAACGGAGAACGGAAGACGGAGAACGGAAGACGGAGAACGGAGAACGGAGAACGGAGAACGGAGAACGGAGAACGGAGAACGGAAGACGGAGAACGGAGAACGGAGAACGGAAGACGGAGAACGGATTAGGGAGAACGGAAGTTGGTTGCTGGTTACTGGTTACTGGTTGCTGGTTGCTGGTTACTGGAATTTAGACTATTAGAAACTAGAACTTAGACTTAAGACCAGAGACTGGTTTCTGGTATTTATTAATTATTCACTGTTCATTGCACATTGTTCATTGCTCTTTGGCTGAGGACTGCCTCTGAAGACTGGTTACTGGATTACAGGATCACTGAATCACAGAATCACAGGTTTCTGTTTTTTTGTTAATTGTTCATTGCACATTGTTCATTAACAATTGCTCTTTGGCTGAGAACTGCTAACTAATTGTTTATTATTCATTGCCCATTGTTAATTGCTAATTGGCTGAGGACTGCCAACTGTAGGCTGCCGACTGGTTGCGGTGCATGGTACCCTGGCATTTCATGGCAAACTATTGCTTGCACCGCTTTTTTTTTGGGGGGGGCTGTTTTTCTACCGACCGCTAACCCCTCCGGGCTTATTCGTTATTCACTATTAATTATTCATTATTCATTGCTAATTGAATTTGGCTGAAGACTGCATACTGTAGGCTTCCGGCTGGTGGCTGGATACTGGATAACTGAATCACAGGATAACAGACAAAAGACTGAGAACCGCTTACTAATTTGGGATTATTCACTTTTCACTATTAATTATTCACTGTTCATTGCACATTGATCATTACTCATTGTTAATTGTTCATTGCCCACTATCCACTATTCACTATTCACTAATTAATCCCTGAAAATTGAAAACTAAGCACCTGAAATTACGTTTAAGTAAAATATTTTCACTTATTTCAGGTCGAAGTTTATAAATTTGTGAAAAGTAACTTTTGCAATACTTAAATGCCCAATCGTATGAAGACAACAAATACTATCCTGTTAATTCTTGTACTTCTGTTCTTAAGCACCAGCGTACTGAATGCTCAAACTGTATTTCTTGAAGAAGGTTTCGAAAACGGGGGAAGCATACCTACCGGTTGGACCCAGGTAAAAAAGACCGGAGATGCTACCTGGTCCTTTATCAACGGTGGGGAAATTCCTCCAGGCGATTTTGAAGATGGGCTCCCTCCTTCTGCCCATTCAGGAAGCTACAATGCCTCATTCTATAAAGCCGTATTTGGGGGAGCGCATGAAACCTTTCTGATTTCACCCGAATTTAGCTTTGAATTTGCCCAAAAACCCGAATTGCGCTTTTGGTACGCTCAATATATTGATCAACTCCCGGAACTGGAACCCGATAACAACAAATTTAAAATCTATTACCGCTCCCCACAGGAAGGCAGCACCTGGTTTCTGCTGAAAGAGTTAAGTGAACCTACCGAAGGCTGGGTGTTCGATTCGCTGCCCATAGCCGACAGCATCACCAATAAAAAATACACCCAGGTACAATTGGGCTTTTTGGGCATTAGCTCCACCGTGGGTTTTGGTTCATGTATTGATGATATTCTTTTGGTTGAAACCGATACCGTAACCAAATACATCGAAAAAATTTACGCCTCGCAGCCCAATCTCGATATCATCCCTTCGGGTTCAAACAACAACCCCATTCTGCGTTTGCGTTTTCCGGTACAAGGTAACGATGGCACTCTGATACTCGATTCCCTCACGGTTACTGCCATGGAACAGGCCGGTTCGGTAGTTGCCACCAATGGGGTGAAACTTTACCACACCACCACCGAATATTTTACCAACACCACCCCCCTTAGCACTCCGCAAAGCTTTGTGGGCGGAAAAGCCGTATTTGGAAACATCAACCATGAATTGCCCTTTGGAAACAGCTACGTTTGGGTTACCTACGACATACCGGAAGACACCCAACACGAATTTAAAAACATCAAGGTAGATGCCAAAATTGAAGCCAACGCCATTGTGATTAACAACTCCTACTTTCCCCTATCAGAACTAAACCCCAGTGGTTATCGGCTGATTAACGAATCACTCTTTTTCGACGATTTTGAATCCGATAAAGGCTGGACCCTTAGCGGCGAATTTGAACGCGACACTTCGCAGGCGCTGGGTGGCTTTTATCAAAACCCCGACCCACCTTATGCCAGAAGTGGTTCAACCCTATTAGGTACTGACCTTACCGGTTTGGGCATCCATGACGGAGATTATGAACCGGGACTTACCGACAACGAATACCAGGCTCTCACCCCAACCTTTGATTGCTCTTACTTTAAAGAATTAAACATACAATATTACCGCTGGCTCAATGTAAATTTTGGCGATACGGCGGCTATCGATTACAGTCTGGATAACGGAGTAAGCTGGAACCGTGTTTGGCAAAGCAACGGTTTGATTGCCGAAAGTGAATGGTCGTTTAAACAACTGAGCCTTTCGAACCTGATTGACCGAAGCCCCAGTGTAACCTTACGTTTCAGCCTGGGACCCACCGGAGCATCGCAGTACCTGAGCGGCTGGAATATCGATAACTTTGCCCTTACCGGCACCTTTGTTAACGATGATATTGGAATAACTCAACTGCTCGACCTGAATTCGGGCTGTGGGCATATAGCTCCGGAACCCCTTAAAGTGGTGGTTAAAAATTTTGGTTTCGACACCACCAACGATACCCTGCCGGTAAAATATTCCCGCAACAACGGTTCCAGCTGGGTACACGATACCGTATTTCGTAGCATCCCCCAGGGCGATACCATACATTTTACCTTTAACAACCTGGTCGATTTTACCGCGCCCGGCGAACATACCCTGCTTATCAGCTCGAACCTTCCGGGTGATGAGGACAGCCGGAACAACAGCATCGACACATCTATTTACGTGTCACCAACCTATACCCTCCCATTTTACGAAGATTTTGAAGCCAACAACGGTTACTGGCGTTCCTTTGGCGAAAATACAAGCTGGGAACATGGGGCACCTTCAGGCAGCCTGTTAAACCAAGCCTTTTCAGGCACCAAATGTTGGGCTACCAATCTCGATGGCAATTATCCCGACAACGATTCGGCCTGGCTTGAAAGTCCCTGTTTCGATTTTACCGGCATCGACAAACCCATCATCGATTTTATGCTTTGGGCGGGCGCCGAACCGGTAAACGACGGACTGGCACTCTATTACAGCCTCGACGAAGGCAGCAGCTGGAACCTGGTTCCCACCGAAGGAGCTTACGACTGGAACTGGTACAACGAACCGGCAGTAAGCTCGCTGGGCCATGCCGGCTGGGATTCTGTGAGCAACACCTGGTTTAAATCACGTCAGATTTTGCCCAACGATGTGGCCAATCACGATCTGGTAAAATTCCGCTTTGTATTTGCCTCGAACGACACCATCGCCACCAATGGCTTTGGTATCGACAACATCCGCTTGTACAACGCCCCGGCCGACGCCGGAGTAACTGCGCTGTTATCACCCGTGACCAGTTGTTACCTTAGCGATAAAGAAGAGCTCAGCATACAAATAAAAAACTTCGGTATACGACCCATCACCGCAGCCGACACCCTGTTTGCCACACTTATTATTAATGACGAACTTACCTATACCGATACCTTTAACGTAGCTTCACCGCTGGCAATAGATGCTACAGCCACCTTTAGCTTTAGCGATTCGGCCAATATGTTCCGTAAAAAATGGTATCACATTAAGGCTTACACCCGCGTCCAGGGCGACACCGCCTATTATACCGCCGGGGTTTACAACGACACCTTGCGCGATTCAGTCTATGTTATGGGCGAACCCCTGTATTCCATTGGTCCTGATATAGGTACTTACGATGCCGATACCCTGGTGCTCGATGGCAGGGTACACTCGGTAGGAGGAGCACCTTTTGTGCATTACTATTGGATTTACGAAGGACGGCCGGACAGTACGACTACTATTATTGAGGATCGTTATTTTGGCGTTCCTCCCTTCCCAACAGGAGAAGATTACCTGACCTTTACCATTACTGTAGAGAACGATTCCGGATGTTTTGCCTACGACACCCTGCTTATTACCAAATCGCAGGTCGATATAGGAATTACTGCCATTACCGGAATTACGGATGCCTGCATCAACGGACAGAATCAAAACCTGGAAGTTACTGTGACCAACCACACCAGTGGAGGCAGCAGCTACACCATGCCTCAGGACACTACAATTACCGTAGCCTACATGCTTGACGGCACCGCCGAGGAACCAACCATAGTTACCGAATCGTTTAACTTACCTGCCGACTTACTGCCGGGTGCATCGGTAAACTATACCTTCGACAGCTTACCGGTTTACCCAGGCGATGGCACCTTTACCTTTACTGCCTATACGGTTGTGAATGCCGATTTGGATTACAGCAACGACACCCTGACTCAAATTGTAAGTATTTATCCTTTACCAGAAGTTGATTTTGGCATCGACAGCCTGGTTAGCATGCAGGCCGACACCATTGTGCTGGATGCCGGAGCTGGTTTTGACACCTACACCTGGAACGAGGTATTGGGTACGCAAACTTTTGCCATTCCCGATAAAGCCACAGCCTGGTATAAGGTAGTGGTAAGCGATACTAACGCATGCGGTACCGCAGCCGATTCCCTGCTTATTATATCCGATAACTGGCAACTGCTTTCCATCGACAATCCGGTCACCCAGTGTGAACCTTCGGCCAGCGAACAAATGACCATTACGTTTAAAAACAACAGTCCGAACACCTACACTACAGGCTATGAGATTCCGGCAACCATCGAATTCAACGAAATGATAATTAACGAAGCCATTTCCCTTCCGGCAGATTTAGTCCCCGGTGCGAGTCTGGCCTATACCTTTAGTCCGGTGTTCGATATGTCGGCAATTTCAGCTTACACATTAAAAGCCAGCTTAAAACCCCAGCACGACTCGACCCGAAACGACAACAAGATGTCGGCAACGGTTAATATCTGGGGTGTTAAAGATGTGGAGATTGGCCCCGACACCATAATTACCCAACGGGCCGATACCTTATTGTTTGATGCCGGCCTGGGTTTCCAAACTTACACCTGGCAAAATGGATCGACCGAAAGCAGTTTCAATGTTACGGAGCAAACCAGTACCCGTTATTGGGTAGAGGTTACCGATTTTAACGGCTGTCCCTCATCGCGCGATACAGTGCAGATTATCTCCTACGATCTGGCCTTGGAAGAACTGGTTTCGCCCGAACCCAAATGCGATATCAACAGCATTTCAAACATAAGCTTTAACCTGGTGAATAATGGTCCCGATGTAATTCCAAACGGGGAAAAAATCTATTTCAATTATTACCTGAACAGTGAAACACCTTCGGTGTATGAATACACCCTGTCGTCGAACCTGTTCCCCTTCCAGAGTAAACTGGTGAGCATTAACGAAACCTTTAATCTCAATCCGCAACAAAGCTATTCCTTTACTGTGTATGCCGATTGGAATAAAGATTATTTCAACAGCAACGACACCCTGCACAGCAGCATATATCAGCTGGATCATCCTATGGTGGAACTGGGTAACGATATCTTTACAACTCAGGCCGATACCGTATCGTTCAGCATTCCAGCAGGATATACTACCTACTACTGGCAGGATGGCAGCCGGAATTCCACTTTCGATGTAAACAAAAAATACACGGCCAACTATTGGGTCGAAGTGCGCAATGCATATGGATGTACCGATGCCGACACCCTCAGGATTTATACCTACGACATTGGTATAGCATCCTTCGATAATCTGAACACCTGCGAAGTTTCTGCGGCCAATACAGTAACGCTTAACTTACAGATAATTGGTCAGGATACCTTATATGCCGGTCAGGAAATTGAAGCTTCCTACACTTTTGATGGTACCACGGTAAACGAGACCATCACCTTAGACCATACCTTCGATAACCTGGCTTATTATCCCTATACTTTTACAACGCCATTTGCCGTTCCCGATACCGGAAACTACAGCATTACTGCCAGTGTTAGTATGACAGATGAAGTAAATACAAGCAACAATGGTGCAGCAGCCAACTTCAGAGTAGGACCTTATCTGGTTACTTTGCCCGAGGATATAGTTACTTATGAAAGTTCCATAGTTCTTGATGCCGGTAGCGGATTTGCATCTTATGCCTGGAGTCATGGGGAAAGCACCCAAAGTACGGAAGTAACTGAACCGGGAAGCTATTCCGTTACCACCACCGATGTAAACGGATGCGAAAGTTCAGACACCATTGCCATACAATTCCTGAATCCGGCTTACGATTTGGTGACTACAACCGGTCTGGCCGACAGTTGCACCCGTGCTACATCTCAAACCCTAGCGGTATTGTTAAAGAACAACGGAAACGACACCATTTATACCGATAGCATCATTACCCTTCAGTATAAAATAAACGGAGGAACCGCTATTCAGGAACCGTATCAGTTCACCGCCGATTTTGAACCCGGCAACGAACTGCTTATTCCATTTGCTACCCCGCTAAACCTGATGAATACCGGCAGCTATACGGTAACCCCTTTTGTTACTATTGGCTCGCGCACCTCGTCTATCGACACAACGGTTCAAACCTTTGGTTTACCGGAAATAAATCTGCCAACTGACACCAGCACCTATGCCAATACCCTGATACTGGATGCCGGTAGCGGATTCGAAAGCTACCTCTGGAGCACCGGGGCAACTACTCAAAACATTGAAGTAAGCAGCGATGGTAGTTATGCGCTTACGGTTACCAATGCAAACACCTGTAGCAATACAGCCACCATTGAAGTGCTCTTTATAAAACCCCAGTACAACATTACCGAAATACTGGGTCTGGCCGATGACTGCGAAAATACAAGCAGCGAAAGTCTTTCGTTTGTACTTCGGAACGATGGTAACGATATCATTTATGCCGATAGCACCCTGAACATAGTATACCAGATTAACGAAAACAATCCGGTAGCAGAATCCTATACCTTTGCAGCTAATCTGGAACCCGAACAGGAAATAAGCATACCTTTTACTACTCCCCTTAATTTATCGCAGGTGGGCAGCTATGAAGTAGTGGTTTGGATACCTTTTGGACCCAGTACTTCAATTCAGGATACAACAGTAAATACCTGGGGATATCCTATGGTAAACCTTGGACCTGATAAGGAATCGGTTGCTGATATAGAGCTTCTGGATGCCGGTGAAGGTTTTGCCACCTATCTTTGGAGTACCGGAGCCACCAGCAGAACCATCGAAGTTAGTAGCAGTGGCAGTTACTGGGCAGAAGTGGGCAATACCCACGGATGTACAGACCGCGATACCATCAGTATTTTGTTCCACCCCATTAAGCTGGAAATTTTCCAATTTACCAGTCCTTTACTGGGTTGTGGCTCACTGAACGACGAAGTAAAAATGGAGGTTAAAAACACTGGTCTTAAGGAAGTAGCTCCCAACACAGTAATTAGGCTGGCTTACCAGTTTGGCAACGAAGAACGGGTAAATGAGACCACGCAGTTTGCCAATGCCATGCAACCCAACGCCACCCTTAGCTGGACTTTCGATGAACTGCTTGAAGAAGAAACTCCCGGGACCTATACCCTTAAGCTCTTTGTTGGTCTGGAAAATTTTGATTTGGATACTGCTGAATATTCCATCACCATATATGAAGCACCGGTATTTTTCGATGGACAGGATACCATTGAGGTAGCAGCTTATCCCTACGAATTAAATGCCAATGTAACAGCAAACACCTACCAATGGAGCACTGGTGCCACCAGTACCACCATCACAGTTGCTGAAGATGGAAAATACACCTTGACCATAACCCAGGATAATACCTGTACTTTTGAAGGTTCGGTAGTTGTGGAAAAAACTACCGGTATTGCTGCTACCTGGGGAGAAGCTATTAAAGTATATCCGGTTCCGGTACAGAAAGAGCTTCAAATTAATATACCGGAACACTTGGGAGCTGTGACTATTCAATTAAACGATATCAACGGAAAACTGCTTTATTATAATAAAAAAGCCCGGCACAATGAACTCATATCATTCGAAAACTGGGAACAGGGAGTTTACCTATTACGGATATCGAACAACGAAAAAACAATAAGCTACCAACTTATAAAACATTAAAAGCAAAGAGCCCCGCAAGGGGCTTTTTTCATAGTGTACTATCCTCTAAATGGTTACTTTAAGCAACTTTCAGATTGAAAGCAAAACCATGACTTTCGTTTCATAAAATCCTGTTATTAAATATATCGTTAAACTTCATCCTTCCTTCCAAAATGGTTATAATTGCAGCGAAATTGAAAGCAGACACACAGTGCTATGAGTAAAACACCAATTGATTTCGATACCGTTTCTACCATACTAAACCAATCAAACACGCAGGATTTAGGAACCGCTACCATACGCGAAATTGTAGGCATTGTAAATAAAATTGAAGAAGCCACAGGCTCGCAATTCATCCGAATGGAAATGGGAGTTCCCGGACTTAAACCACCACACGTTGGAGTTCAGGCCGAGATAGAAGCCCTAAAGCAGGGAGTGGGTTCCGACTACCCCATGCTCGATGGTATTAAACCCCTGAAAGACGAAACCTCAAAATTCATTAAAAACTTTATGAATATTGAGATTAGTCCGGCCAACTGCATTCCCACGGTAGGTTCAATGCAGGGAGGCTATGCAGCCTTTATGCTGGTAAGCAACCTGCATAAGGAGCGCGATACCGCATTGTTTATCGATCCTGGATTTTCGGTTCAAAAAACCCAGTTCAAGGTAATGGGACACAAATACACCAACTTCGATGTGTATAATTACCGTGGAACTAAATTGCGCAACAAGCTGGAAGAAATGGTGAGCAAAGGAAACATCAATTCCATCATCTATTCCAATCCAAACAATCCTTCATGGATTTGTTTTACCGAAGAAGAACTGAAAATTATTGGCGATATAGCCAATAAATACGATATTATAGTACTCGAAGACCTGGCATATTTTGGCATGGACTTTCGCCGCGACCTTTCAAAACCCGGGCAACCACCATACCAGGCAACAGTGGCATCGTACACCAACAATTACATGTTGCTGATATCGAGCTCAAAAGCATTTAGCTATGCCGGCCAGCGTCTGGGAATGGTTTGTATTTCCGATGCATTATACTGTCGTGAATATCCGCAGCTTAAAGAACGCTTTGGCGTGGCACAACTGGGCTACACCTTTGTACAACGTCTTATCTATACTTTAAGCAGTGGTGTTTGCCATACCGCACAATACGGACTGGCAGCCATGTTTAAAGCGGCCAACGAAGGCACCTTCGATTTTGTAAACGAAGTACGCACTTACGGTGAACGGGCTGCTATTATGAAGCGCATCTTTACCGAAAATGGTTTTAAACTGGTTTACGATAAAGATATTGATCAGAACCTGGCCGATGGATTTTACTTTACCATCTCGTATCCGGGCATGCAAAGTGGCGAATTAATCAGGAACCTGATGTATTATGGAATAAGTGCCATTGGATTGATTACCTGTGGCAGCGAGCGAACCGAAGGCCTGAGGGCTTGCGTGAGCCATGTTAACCCTTCGCAGTTTCCCGATTTGGAAGCACGGGCTAAACAATTTCATCACGATTTTCCGCTTGCATAATTTTAGTTAATTTTAAGGAATGAAAATCCTTCGATATATATAACGCAAAAATCAAAGAATATGGCAAAAGTCAGAGGGGCTATTGTAGTTGACATTGAAAAGTGCAAAGGTTGCGGAGTATGCGTAACAGCTTGCCCTACCGATGTAATTCAATTAGCCAAACAAGTAAATGGAAAAGGATACAATTATGCGTACATGGAAAATCCGGAAGCTTGTACCGGTTGCGCCAATTGTGCCCTGGTTTGTCCCGATACAGTAATTGAAGTATACCGGGTAAAAGTTTAGTTTTAAGAAATAAAAACATAATGCAATGGGTGAATTAAAATTAATGAAAGGGAATGAGGTAATAGCCGAAGCGGCCATCCGATATGGAGCCGATGGTTATTTTGGATACCCAATTACCCCTCAATCCGAAATTATGGAAACCCTTATGGCTCAAAAGCCATGGGAAACCACAGGAATGGTGGTTCTCCAGGCCGAAAGCGAAGTGGCTTCCATTAACATGTTATATGGTGGTGCTGCCTGCGGAAAGCGGGTAATGACTTCATCGTCGAGCCCAGGACTCAGTTTAATGCTGGAAGGTGTTAGTTATTTAGCCGGTGCTGAACTTCCTTGTTTGCTGGTAAACGTGGTTCGTGGGGGACCAGGTCTTGGAACCATTCAACCTTCACAAGCCGACTACTTTCAGGCGACCAAAGGAGGTGGTCATGGTGATTACCAGATAATTGTACTGGCTCCCGCATCGGTTCAGGAAATGAACGACTTTGTAGGTCTGGGCTTTGATTTGGCCTTTAAATACCGAATCCCGTCGCTAATTCTTTCCGATGGTGTAATTGGACAGATGATGGAAAAGGTAGAAGTGGGCGATTACAAACCCCGCTGGACCGACGAAGAAATTCAAAAAATAAGCGGAAGCTGGGCCACCACAGGAAAAACCAAAGACCGCGAACGTCACATAGCTACCTCGCTCGATTTGCAGGCAGAAAAAATGGAAGAACACAACCACAAACTTCAGGCAAAATATCGTGAGATAGAAAAAAATGAAGTGCGTTACGAAGAATTCCAGACCGAAGATGCCGATTACCTGCTAATAGCCTACGGTTCATCGGCCCGCATCTGCCAAAAATCAGTTACCCTGCTGCGTCAGAAAGGTATTAAAGTGGGCTTATTACGCCCCATTACTGTATGGCCATATCCAAGCCAACGTGTTGCCGAACTGGCAAACCAGGTTAAAGGTATGTTAGCGGTTGAAATGAGCGCCGGACAAATGGTTATGGACGTGAGACTTGCCGTTAATGGTAAAATTCCTGTAGCCCATTTTGGACGCTATGGTGGAGTAGTTCATTCGCCCGGCGAAGTAGTTGAAGCGTTTGAAAAACAATTTTTAGGAGGAAAATAATCATGGCTGATATAGAAATAAAAGACATCATAAAAAAGGAAAACCTGGTTTACAGTAAATCAAAAATCCTTACCGACAATGAAATGCACTATTGTCCGGGTTGTAGCCATGGCACATCGCACAAGTTGGTTGCCGAAGTTATCGAAGAAATGGGCATTCAGGAGAAAACCATTGGTGTTTCACCGGTAGGATGCTCGGTTTTAGCCTACAATTACCTCGATATTGACTGGCAACAAGCAGCTCACGGACGTGCTCCGGCACTGGCCACAGCTGCAAAACGCTTAATGCCCGATCATTTTGTATTTACCTATCAGGGCGATGGCGACTTAGCATCGATTGGTACGGCTGAAATTCTGCACGCCTGCAACCGTGGCGAAAACATTACCGTTATTTTTGTGAATAACGCCATTTACGGAATGACCGGCGGCCAAATGGCTCCCACTACCCTGCTTGGAATGCCCACAGCAACCAGTCCTTACGGACGTGAAGCTGCTCTTCATGGATTTCCGCTAAAAATTACCGAACTGATTGCCCAGTTACCTGGAGTTGCCTACGTTACCCGCCAAAGTGTTCACACACCTGCAGCGGCACGTAAAGCAAAAAAGGCCATCAGAAAAGGCTTCGAAAACCAGGAAAAAAAGATTGGCACTTCGTTTATCGAGATTGTATCGACCTGTTCATCGGGATGGAAACTATCGCCGGTAGCATCGAACCAATGGATGGAAGAACACATGTTCAAATTCTATCCGCTGGGTGACTTAAAAGATGCCGAAAGAGACAACGAGGCTGATTACAAAAAATACATTGAATAACCTGCAAATCTGAAAGTTATGACCGAAGAGATTATAATAGCTGGTTTTGGTGGACAAGGTGTACTGTCGATGGGTAAAATTTTAGCCTACTCGGGAGTGATGCAAAATCAGGAAGTAAGCTGGATGCCCAGTTATGGTCCTGAAATGCGCGGTGGTACAGCCAATGTTACCGTAATCATCAGCGATGAGCGCATCAGCTCGCCCATTATTCATGAGTTTGATACTGCCATCATTCTGAATCAACAGTCGCTCGACAAATTTGAAAGCACAGTTAAACCCGGTGGTTTGTTGCTTTTCGACCCGAATGGAATAACACGTCCGCCCCAACGGAAAGACATTGAAATTTATTCCATCGAAGGTGCTGAAGAAGCCGCCAAAATGGGTAATCCAAAAACATTTAACATGATTGTTATGGGTGCTTACATTAAAATACGCCCCATAGTTAAAATGGATAATGTTCAAAAAGGGCTTGAAAAATCACTGCCAGAGCGACATCACAAACTAATACCCATGAACCTTGATGCCATTAAGGTGGGTATGGAGAAAGTTGCTAAGTTTGCTGTGAATTAAAACGCAGCATTGATATACAAAAAAGAGCCGGGTTTTAAACTCCGGCTCTTTTTTTTTATTTCACCATAAACGAAGCGGTATCGCTAATCACCTCCCCATCAGGAGTAATACCGTACAATTGCACTATATATTTTCCGGGCAAATCGCCTGCTTTAAATGTGAGTTCTGAAAGATTTTCCGCATCGGAATCAAACACTTTCCAATAAAGGGTGTTTCGCATTATGGGTTCATTTTCAGGGATTTCCTGCTCATAATCAAAAGCCTGCAGTTCTGAAAACAACTGGTAATTGAAAAACAAACCCGATTTTGGAAGCTCCATACCGGCTAAATCGCCTTCTTTCGAAAAAATATTTACTATACCGCCGTAAGTTAAATCGCCTTTAATATAAGGTTTGTTCAATATTTCGATACGTTCTATCCGCTTGGGCGAAACCTCGAGCAGTTTATCGATTTCGGTTACAATTATATTATCGATTAGTACCAGCGGGGGAAAGATTCGTAATTCACTGGCAGTACCATATACCTGAAGGTAATAATTTTCATTCTGTTTACGGACTGCAGCTAAAGTAAGTAATTCATAAAAATAGTCGCTTAGCTTTGGCATAGGTATATAATCGCTCAACACAATGCTCTGAGAGGGTTCCTCATAATATACTTCATCATCAGGTAAAACAGAATTAAGTATATCAGTTTTATTTGAAATAAACTGTTGGTTTATAACGCTTTGTTTAATCAAATCAACTATAGGGATGTTTGAATCACTACCAAGCATCAAAGGAATATAGGGTAATTTTACCGGCTCAGTACAAAAATCATTATCTACTTTTATTGAAAGATTGTTTTTATGGGGCGATGTTATTAATAGTTCCTTTTTCCCCTTAACCGGTGGAAAACTGAAAAAGAATCTTCCTGAAGAATCACTCAATACGGCCAAATTGAATCTTTCTGTACCTATAAAAGATAAATTTACCCCCTGATAGGGAACGGGTAATTGCGATTGATTGTCAATCAATAAACCACTTAAACTTATTCCCCTTGTTTCAGGCAAAAATTGATAAGTTACCTGCTTATGTAATTTTTTTGAAACTACCTTAATTTGGGTAGGCACATATAAAAATTCAGGAACCACAGAAACAACTTCACTTAATAGTTTTTGCTTCTTCGGTACTGAAATCGTTAACTTCTGATTTTCTCTTTTTAAAACCGATTGACTTAAGAGCTTTATTGAATTGACTTGCATTTCGTTTTTTGCCAAAGTATCCAAATAAAAATCCGCAAAATAATTTAAAGGACGCTGTAATACTTCATCTGTTTTATAATTCAATAAAGTAATGGGAACATATGTATAATGCTCAGGTCCAAAATTTCGCATAAAGCGGGTATAAATTCTAAGATAATATACTCCCGATTGAACTCCTTCTGGAATATGAATCACACCATTGGTGACAGCATTAATTAGAGGAAATTTTTGCTGATTGAGTACCGTCCCATCAAAAGAAATTAGTTCAGCATTTAATACGCTGCTAAAAGTAGTTTCCGATTTATTAATACTTGTAACTTCCATTGCCATAAAATGTATGGATTCTCCAATGGTGTAGATATTACGATCGGTTACTAACTCAAATCGCTCCAAGAAAAGTAGATTCTCACTTTCAGGGTTCGTTTGACCAAATGATATCGTGTTAATAAAAAACAAAACAAATATCAACAGATTCCTAATGGAAACCTTTGTACCATCTACTAACAACATAAATATACTTCTAGTTTCTATAGCTTTATGAGAATCAGTTATCAAACGCATGGCATTTATTTATCAAATATGAATTCTATTTAGTTTTGATCCCAAAAATCTGGTTTTTCTATGGTACCTCCTGCTTTACGGCAATCGAAGCAATAGTTTGGAGCAATATATATACCTGGTTCTCCACCATTGGGAACAGGAGCAATATAAAATGGCCAATCTTCAGGTTTTGAATTGTATATTACAATAGGCATTTCCAGAAGTTCTGGAACGCAAAACAAATCATCGGTAAAAGTCATCTCAGGAGTATTATCCACAAATATTCGTTTTGAACTAACTTGTGAAACTGAAAAATAACCCAGAACTTTTTCATCTACATCGGATAAGCAGGTAATGTTTCCCTGGATATTAGCTGGTTGTTTATCGAATAAGCCGCCTGAATTCTGACTGATCTCCATTAATCGTTGCCAAAAAATATAAGCATCGGCACTTAAACTGTATTGCTTTACCAATAAACTGTATCTATAATAAAGCTTTTGAGTAGAGTTATCGACAAAGTGAAGCGGATATTTTAAGTAAACATCGTCAACATAATCGGTTGTTACAGAAAAGATATTTTGTATTGGTTCGGTTTTATAACAAACAAAATAGGAGTAATCCTGACCAACATCTACCCAACCTCCAGCCCAATATTCCCCAATTGGCCAGGTAGCATGGTATTCATATGTTTCTTCAAGTTTCCATCGGTAATAGCTACTGTATTCCTTATCTACTCTCAAATCGAGATAAAATTGCAGTCCCGTCCGCGGATTACTTTCATTCTCAAAAAACTGATTTATTTGCAATTCATGATATACGGAATCCACCACCGGAGTTTTACTCATGGTTTCAAAAGTCGATTCATATATCTTATTTTCATATTGAACTCTAAGTTTGAATGCATTTCCGGGTATTAAATAATGTAGTGGAATCAGACCGATATAAACCTTGGATTCATAATCAAAATTAAAATGAAAATCTGTTCCATTATCAGAAATAACAGTTACCAATGCATTATCAACGTACTGAAATTCCATACTTTCCAAACTTGAAGAACGGGATATAACTATCTTTTGTAATTCTTGTTCATCGGTAATAGTTCCTTCAATAACTAATGTAGGTTGAAAATCAACTTCATTTTCGATAAAATAGCGATCGATGCATGACACCATTAAAGCCGATAGAAAAAACCATATAAAGATTAATCCTTTATTCATTTGCATAATTACCTAATTTAAAGTTCCACGAAATAGTAAACACAGGTACACCTATAACTGAATATTGATAACCTTTTATCATACCCTCTTCTGCTTGAAAATAAATTGAGTAAGGATTCTTGCGCCCCGTTAGATTATAAACATTTAACATCCAATAACTATGCAAAGGTTTTTTTGCTTTAAGATTACCTTCGAGCGTAAGCGACACATCAATTCTAAAATAATCCGGAACCCTATATTCATTGCGATTTGAATAATCGACATAGCGATTCCCTTCAATAAAATAAACCGATTTAGGTAAAGTAATTGGTCTACCTGTACTATAAACCATGGTTGATGATAGGACTAACCGACGGTTAAATCTCAAATTACCCACTACATTCAACACATTGGGTTTATCAAAATTAGAAGGGTAAGTAATTCCTTTATTAATTTTTTCCCAATCACTATTTCCGTCAACAGTCATCATCGATCGGGAGTAAGTATAACTAATCCATCCATTCAACCTT
Source organism: Salinivirgaceae bacterium (assembly GCA_050179685.1). GTDB lineage: Bacteria > Bacteroidota > Bacteroidia > Bacteroidales > SZUA-534 > GWE2-40-63. The sequence goes on along the minus strand of JBFXEW010000022.1, from coordinate 55,375 downwards.
CCTCCTTCTTTTGCTACCATAAACTCCATTCCGTACGCATCCTGATCGCCTTGCAGCGCCATGGTTTCAACCTGTTTGGTGTTTATAAAATCAGCACCATCGCTAAACTCTAAAATATTTTCGGCCCTTTTAATATATCCTTCTGACGAAAACGTAATACCAAATGAGGGCAGGGTTTGGTAAAAACCCATCGACAATTGTTTTGAAAATCCAGGCTTGATGTAGGTATCAACCAATTTCCACTGATCGGTCGGATTAATCGAAAATGAACTGTTCAATAAAAACAAATATTGACTCATTTCATTATAAGCCATTTTAAACGAACTGAATGTCCCTGTTTTTATATCCGTAGCAATCCTAAATTCAGGACGTTGGTAACTGCTAATAATTTCACCTCTTTTATAAGGTTTTACTTCTGAAATTCGGTCAATTTTTCTGGGACCATCGGGATAATAACTATTTACATTCCCGGGTCCAAGATTCATAAAGAAGCTATACCTCAACCCCGCTTGAATCTCAAGCCATTTGGTTGCCTTAAATGTCTCATTAAAATAGATTGCATTTTCAAAGCCTTGTTCCTGGCCTAAATCACTGATTCTCCTATCCGACTCTTCGCCTAAAGGGCTTATAACACCCCGATTTAGCTTGTAGTTAATAACATTAAAACCAAAATCAAGTAAATGTTTTTCTGTACCATTTAAATTGAAAGAAGCTTTTAACTCTGTATGTTCCAGTTGGTAGGAATGTTTATAGGCTTCTGAAATAAAATTCCTGTCCTGAGTTGTAAAACCGTACTTTGCGTACACACCAATAAACTGCGACTTTAGGCGTTCAGAAAAACGATGAAAATAATTAAATCCGGCTCCCAAATTGTTATAACTGTACTCATTTTTCCCATTTAGATTGAAAAAATCGTGACTGGAATAACCAAGCAATTGCAATTTGTTAGTATTATTTATTTCATAATCAAACCCTAAGGCTACATCATTAAAATTTACACTACTTTGTCTTAAATCCTCATTAGGCAAACGCTTCATTATCCAGTCAGAATAAGTGGAACGTCCACTAACAACATACGAAAGCTTATCTTTAATAACAGGCCCTTCAACTTCGGCATTTGCTGAAATAGGACTAATGCCTCCCTGAGCAAATAGTTTTTGTTTATTTCCTTTTCGTGTCTCAGCCAAAAAAATACTTGAAAGGCGGCCTCCATATTGTGCTGGAATAAATCCTTTATACATTGAAAAATCGTTAATAATAGTAGGATTTAATGCGGTGAAAAATCCAAACACATGAGAGCTATTATAAATCGGGATGTTATTCACGTATAGCAGGTTTTGATCGGCATTTCCTCCACGCACGTTAATACCTCCGGAACCTTCACTTACACTTACAACACCTGGTAATAATTGAGATATTTTTACAATATCGCGTTCGCCCATTAACGAGGGAAGCTCCTTAACCGCTTTAATATCTATCTTGTCCAATCCCGCCTGACTTCCCCGTATTTTGTAATCCTGATTGGCACTTACCGTAATTTCGTCGAGTGACTGCACTTCTTTAACCATTGGGAAATTAAATACCCCGCTTTTGTAGGCATTTATCTGACACTTTTCACTTTGCATTCCTATGCAGCGGAATTCTGCAGAATAGGTACCCGGATTGAGCACCAATTCGAGTTCACCGTTCTCTTTAGTTGCTGCTCCTATCCCAAGCTCGGGAAGATACAAAGTTGCCCCAATTAAAGGCTCTTTACTTCCTTTATCATAAATATGTCCTACTATTCTAATCTTTTTCCCAAATGTCTGTTCTTCTTTCTTCCCAATATCAATTGTTTTCTTCTCTTCCGTTTTTCTTCCGCGTAAAAATCGGGAATCTTCAACCTTTGATTGATCTTGATAAGAATCAGAAATTTGACTTTCAACTCCCAACAAAAGGGGAACATCTTCAATTCTATTGGCTTTTTCTACTAAGACAACCAAATTGGGCTCAATGAAAATGTAGCTTAATTGTGTGTATTTTAAAGCCTGGTTTAAGATTGTTGATAAATTTAAACTGTCACCGTTTACTGTAACCGGTGTCTTTTTAAGCCATGATTCTTTATAATAAAACCGAACATGAAACTCTTGTTGAATGTTTTCAATAAATTGATCGAGAGGTGTATTAATAAAATGGCAATCTAATTTTTTTGAAATTTGTTCCTGTGCCTGCCCAAAAAAAGGAAAAATGAAAATAACTAAAACAAATAAACATTTATTCATTGGGATTGGTATTTAAATAATGGCACAAGCTTACTAACTGAATTTCATTCATTTGTCTAAATTTCATCTTAACCTTTTTTAAATAAGCTTTACACAATTCCTTTTTATTCTCCGGCAAATAATTAATTAACTGTTTCTTTCTCGTTAACCTTATGGGTTTCTTATCCACAAGCAAATATTTCTTCATAATAAGTTCTGAATACCCAAAACCTGATTCACTAGCCTTATTATTAAAACTATAATCTTTTTCATAGGTAATAATGCATTGAACCCCATTTTCATCACCAAATAATCGAATAAATGGTACCGAAAGTTCAGTATAAGTGTTTTTTATAAAGGTATCGTTTCCAATTGTAAATGAATCAACATATCTGGTGAGCAAAACCAATTGAACCAGCGCACCAATATTATTTTTATATGTTAAGAGTAATACTTGCTCAAACACATCATAGTTAAGTATAACATTTTCATAGACTACTCTTTTATAGGAAAGAGAGCCCTCCAAACTATTCTCAGTATATATAAATGAATGTCCAAAGTCAACCCGACGGTAGTCAGTATACTTAATGCCTTTAAATAATTCCGGATCTTTTCCATATTTAGCATCAAATAAATGAATATTATTTTCAGAGATTTGAGCAAACATGTTGCTTACAAATAGGGTAGTAGAAACAATGAAAACAAAAATGAATTTCACGAGCTAATTATTTTTAGTTTTCGAAACTAACATTTTTTTTTTATTTCATAATTTATTATCGAAAGAAAATGGTGCCAAAGTCGTATTTTATCCTAATTACGGAGCTTTTAAACCCGAGTCGTTAAAAACAATAAATAGTTACATCTAACAATAAAATTATTTTATTCCGATTTAACAATATCAAAAAACAATTGTTATATAAATTGTTAAATTGCAACAGTATTCAAGCAAATTGGTTACATGGTTTTTAAAAGATATTTATTGTTAGTTTTCCTGACTATCACGGCAGCTTTTGTGTTAAATGCACAAACAGTTCCTAACCAATTCGCAAAAAACAAACCCCTGCATCAATTCAATTTCACGCCCTACAATACCTCGAATAATCTGCCAACAAACTCCGTATTGCAAATAATTCAATCGAGCCAGGGATATATTTACATTAGCAGTTATGCGGGATTGATTCAATTCGATGGCAACCGTTTTGTGAGGTTTAATAAGAAAAACACTCCGGAATTCAAATCGAACATTACGGGTCGGATAAAAGAAGACCATTTTGGAACACTTTGGATAACCACCCAGGGAAGTGGATTAATTTCGTACAAAGAAGGGAAATTTATATCTCATGGATTAAATCAGGGAATCGAAAATATTTTCCGGGCTATTTATATCGATTCGGCAAACAATATTTGGTCAGCTTCGCCCGAAAAAGGTTGGTTTATATACGACGGCCAGCAATTTGAACTCCTAAAATGGCATAAGCCCTTGCAGGATATTGAGGTAAGAACCATAGAAGAAGGAGCCGACGGCGCAATTTACTTTGGAACCCTGGGCCACGGTTTATTTGTGTTTAAAGATGGCAAACTAGAACAAATTCCTCCGGAAAAATACAACGATGCCCTTTGGGTTTATACCATATTTCGTTGTAAAAAAAATCAGCTTTGGATAGGAACCAGTCAGGGATTGTTTTTATTCGATGGAAAACAATTTAAGTCGCTTGATATTCCTAATATTGCCACCGTTAACAGCATTACTCAGGATTCCACCGGAAACATCTGGATTGGCGCCAGTAGCGGCCTCTTCCGGATTGATTCGGAAACCATGCGTGTGGAGCATCTCGATAAAGCTTTAGGTTTGCCTTCCTGTTTTATTAACAGTCTCACAATTGATCATGAAGGAAGCCTTTGGCTAACCAATTACAAAGGTGGTATTATTCAACTTAAAGACGGAATGTTTATTAACTACCATCAATCGGTTGGACTAAGGGGAAAGGTTGTGAATTCCGTTATTGAGGTTGACCCCGGACATTTCCTTATCGGCTTTGATAATGGAGCCATCGACCAACTTGAAAACGGCAGGATAAAACCATATCAGACAAAACACAAGCTAAAAAATTCGAGAATCCGGCACATACTAAAAGACAGCCGGAAAAATCTTTGGATATCGAGCTATAACGGGCTATTAAAAATTGAACCCAACGGGAAAGAGTATTTTTTTCATCCAAAAAATGGTTTTCCATCGAGTAAAATTCGCATAACATTTGAAGACTCCGAAAAAAACCTTTGGATTGGAACCCGAAACCATGGATTGCTAAAAATGAACCCCGAAGGGACCCTGAAAATATTCGACAATTCAAGCGGATTTAATTCACTGTTGGTAATGTCGATTAATGAATACGACGGAAAAATGTACGTGGGAACCAACGATGGAGGGCTCTTTGTAATTGAAAACGATACGGTAATTCAGGTTTTGGATAAAACCAGCGGACTACCCTCAAATATAATCTTTAATACCTATAGGGATGCCGAACTAAACCTGTGGATTGCCATGAATGGTGGTCTGGTACTTGTAAAAAACGACTCCATCAGGGTTTTAACCGTAAACAATGGTTTGGAAGACGATTCGCCTTACGATGTGCTGGAAGATAATCTGGGAAATTTATGGCTGCCGAGTGCATCAGGAATAATGAAGCTGAATAAAAATGAAATTCTAAACCATTTTCAATACAACCCACAAAACCAAATAAGCTGCATTTTATACACTCAAAAAGACGGTATGCAGCACGAAGAATGCAACGCCAATGCTTTGTCAATAAAAGCAACAGACGGCAGTTTGCTTTTTCCAACCATTGAAGGGGTTGTTCAGGTAAATCCGGACATTAAAATTCAAAACACCAAAGTGCCTAATGTAATTATCGAAAACCTTTTTGTTAATAATCAGCCTGTCGATTTGCATCAGCCAATAATAATTCCACCGGGAAAAAACCGGCTTACTTTTGAATTTACAGCATTAAGCCTGCTGGAACCTCAGAAAAACCAATTCAAATACCAATTGATTGGTTACGACGACTATTTTGTTGATGCCCGGGGAACCCGAACCGTATCGTTTACAAACCTGGCACCCGGTTCTTATACCTTTAAAGTTCTTGCATCGAACAATAACAATATATGGAACGAAACCGGCGATTCGGTTTATTTTACCATCAAGCCCCGCTTTTTTCAAACTTATACCTTCTACGGATTACTGGGCGTTTTTCTGCTGGGATTGGTTTTTTTAATCTATAAAATTAGAGTGCGGCAATACAAATACCGGCAACAAATACTCGAAGCTTTGGTAAAAAGACGCACCCATCAGGTAATGTTAAAAAATAAAACACTGGAAGAACAAAAACAGGAAATACAAAGCCAGGCCGAAAAACTGGCTGAACAAAAAGATGTGCTCGAAAAATTAAATACCGATAAGGACAAAATGTTTTCCATAGTGGCACACGATTTACGCAGCCCCATGGGTAACTTTAAAGCCATGCTCGAAAACCTTTCAAACAAACCGGAGTTATACGACGAGAATCGCCGGCAAAAGGTATTGCAGGCGTTAAACGAAATGGCAAAAAACACTTACGATTTGCTCGAGAACCTTTTAAACTGGTCGAAAACCCAAATGGGAGTTATAAATTTTGAACCCGATGTAATTGAAATTTTACCCATACTAAAAGATGTACTAAAACTGGCCGAACCTTTGGCTCAAAAGAAAAATATTTCCATTAAAATTAAAATTCCGCCCAGTTTAACCGTTTATGCCGATGCAAATATGGTACGTACCATTTTCAGAAACCTGATTATGAATGCCATAAAATTCACCGATATGCTTGGAAATATTGAAGTTACAAGCACAATTTCCGAAAATTCAGTTCAGTTCAGTGTAATGGATAACGGGGTTGGACTTACCCCACAAATTCAGGAAAAACTGTTCACCAACAAATACCTTCAGACTTCGTTAGGTACTCACAACGAAAAAGGCAGTGGTTTAGGACTTTTGCTCTGCAAGGAGTTTGTGTCAATTAATCAGGGCAACATATGGGTCGAGAGTGTGTACGGAAAAGGAACCACTTTTCACTTTACCCTGCCAGCCAAACCTGGCATAGATTAATACTTTAGTTTTTCCCATTTGGGTTTCCGCTATTTTTGTAGCGGCTCTGCTCCTTCTTTATAAATGCAGAAAATTTATGCGGAAGTTCAAGCGTAAAACTCAAATATTCGTTTGAAATTGGATGCGTAAAACTCAATTCCAGCGCAGCCAAAAACAGGCCCTTACCATTTAAAACAGGTAAATTCTGTGTATAAAGTTTATCGCCTAAAATAGGATGCCCCAGGCGGCTTAAATGAATACGCAACTGATGCGTTCGTCCGGTATGCGGAATTAGTTTTACCAGCGAAATTTTATGATATTTCACCGAATCAACTTGCTGAATAACTACGTATTCGGTTAGTGCTTCTTTTGAATCTATCGGAAAACAAATGTTCCCTCTTGCTGATAAAGCACCGGCAACAAGCGCAAAATAAGTCTTGTGAACATTTTTCTGTTCAAACTGGGCTCCCAAATTTATACGGGCCAAAGTTGTTTTTGCTATCAACAGCAAGCCACTGGTTTGGTTATCGAGCCGGTGAACTGCACGTGGGTTTAATAAAGCATCAGCCTGGAGCGATGGCTTCAAATTAAATGGTAAGGCATTTTCAATGGTTCTGAAATAATTGCCGCTCACACCAAAGCCTGCCGGTTTATTTATTACAGCCAGGTAATCGTCTTCGTAAAACACAGGCAGGCTTAGCTTAAAAACCTTTGAAGGAAGCGGTTCCGAAGGCACAAAAGCTATTTTATCGCCGACTTTTACAAAACGGCTTCCTTCAGCAGGTTTACCATTTAAAAGAATGCTTCCATTTTTTATGGCATTTTTCGCTCCATTTCGCGACAATACCGCAGGAACAAATTGAATCACATAATCGAGCAAACGTAACGATTGCGCACTTTCATGAACAATATATTCCTGTTTTTCAATCAATTCTTCTAAGTCAAATAGTTATTTATCTTCCCAACCCTTAATTTCAATGGTTAATTCTTTGGCCTGACCGGTATAATAACGATTGGGCACAAAATTGCCGTTAGCCTTTGCCTCACCGGTTCGCCAGCTTCCGCGGGTAATTTTAAAACCGGAAGCCAGCCAGCGCAAAGGAACCTGGATGGTATAAGTTCCCTTTTTGTCTTTAGTAAAAGTAAAATCTGCATCACCCGGATTCCAGCCGTTGAATAAACCTGCCAGGTAAAGTACATCGTTTACCGGAGTATAATCTGGATAAGAAACAATACTCAAGGTTATCATTGGCTCCTGAACACTATATTTATCGTTCCAGGCTGCCACTTTTAAGAAAATGGAATCGCTGCAAGTATGTTGAAAATACCTGGGACTGATAAAATTTCCCCGGGCATCAACTTCCTGGGTAACATGAGAACCCCGGGTAACTACAAAGCCAGCAACAAGTTTGTTGCGTTTAATTTTTAATACATAATTTCCCCTTTCATCCTGAGTAAAAGCATAACCCGCTTGTTTTTCACCGGCAAAAAACTCAAAATAATCCAAAAAAAGCTCCGCATTTTCGGGTGTGTTTGCCGGAATTTCATCCAGAACTAAATGTACATAAGGATTAATTTTTTTCCGCAAATCAATCCAGCTTTCTACGGTAATAAACAGGGTATCCACTTCATCGTAATTGTAGTCCTGATTGGGCAGTTTGTTACCACAGGCATCAGCAAATTCACTTTCCCAACTACCTCGGGTAATCTTAAACGACAAGCCATAGCGCTCCCGGGGGATGCTTAACTGAAACAGGCCCTCATTATTCTTTTTAAACCGATACTTTTTATCGCCGGGATTCCAGTTATTGAAGTTTCCGACCAGATAAACCGGGTCGTTAGCCGGTGTGTTTTCAGGAACCGATTTCAAAATAAAGGTAACCTGACTAAGATTTGGATCGGCCAAATCAATCCAATTATCGATGCTTACAAAAACAGAATCGCCTCTTCTGAAATCGAGTATGCGTGGTTCCATTTCGCGGCCAAATTTATCGGCTTCAGCCTCGTTCAAATCGTCGCGAATAAATTTATAGGTTAACAAACCGCTGGCATTTCCACTCCACGATATTCGCGGAACCGTAACTTTGTACCAATTTTTTATTTCATCTTTTTTCAGGATGTATGCCGCATCAACACCCGGATTCCAGGCATTAAAACTACCGGCAATTCTTATGGTATCGTTGTTTGGAGTGTTGGCCGGTATTTTCGTAACTACAATAGTAACCGAATCACAATTCAATGGGTCCAAATCGTTCCAACTTTCAATAAAATGGTTTAAGGTGTCACGGGTTCGTACCGAAAAAAACCGGTTCTCTGTCTGATTTCCACAGCGATCGGTTTCTACGGTTGTCCAGTCGCCGCGGGTAAATTTATATTCAACATTTCCAAAAGTTTGGGGCAATTGAACCGAATAAGTCCCGTCGGTATTCAGGTTGAGCTGAAAACGCGGATCGCCCGGATCCCAGCGATTAAAATTACCGGTAACATAAATTGCTGTTCCTTTAGGCGTATTGGCCGGCACTTCGTCAATTTTTAGCACCACCTGATTGCACGACAGCATGCCAAACATTAGCAGAAATAAAACCAACCACTTAATATAGAATTGTATGTTATTCATAGTATAATCTTAATTAATCTCTCACTGTTTTCATTTTTCAGCCCGATTCAAAATACGCTTTGAATATTTATTTGATACGTTCAAGCAATCATTTCTAGCGCTCCATCCAGTTTAAGAATTCAGCAACTTTTACCCGGCTCACCAATACTTCAGTGTCGGCTTCGGGTTGCAAATCAATTTTTAATCTGCTGTTAAAGTAACGATGCACTTTTACAATTGCCTCTTTGTTGCTTAAAAAACTGCGGTTCAAACGATAAAACAGATTAGGGTCGAGCATCGAAACCAATTGCTCGATGGAATAATCGATAACATAACGTTTTTTTTCGCTTGTCATTAAAAGCACCTCGTTATCTTCGGCATAAAAATAAGCTACATCGGCAACCGGAATAAATTTATACTGGTCCCCTATCTTAACCAACATTCGGTTTTTATATGTTTGTGGCATTTGCACCAAAGCCAGTAAATTATCGAGCTGATTGTTCGACAAAAGTTGTTCATTTCCTGAAAACTGTTCTTTCATAGCCTCCAGTTTTTCCAAGGCGCTGTTTAAGGCATTTGGTTCAATGGGTTTTAATAAATAATCGATGCTGTTAACTTTAAAAGCTTCAATGGCATAGGTGTCGTAAGCCGTGGTAAAAATTACCGGAGCCTTAACTTTTACCTGCGTAAAAATCTCGAAACTCAACCCATCGGCCAATTGAATGTCGCAAAATACCACATCGGGTGCTTCATGCGAATTAAACCAGGCTACGGCATCTTCAACCGATTCAAGGCAGTCGAGCACCGAAAATTCTTTGCTGATATTTTGCAACAATCGTTGCAATTCATTTTGTGCAAAGGGTTCGTCTTCAATAATTAATACGTGTAGCATCAGGTATCCATTTTAGTTTTTTCCCCTGGATGAATCAAAGGAATTTCTACTTTAAATAGTTCTTCGCTTTTTTCGATTCGCATATTTTTTTCAGTCAAAAAGCGGTAACGACTTTCAATATTGTTTAATCCCTGTCCCGAAGAATAGCCCTCAGCTTGTTTCAGTTGCAGGTTATTGCTTACTGAAATCCAGGCATCGTTGGCATCGATAGAAATAAGCAAGGGCTTTTTTGAACTGATAATATTGTGTTTAACTGCATTCTCGACCAGAATTTGGAGAGTCATCGGTGCGATCAGCATTTGTTCCTGTCCGGGAGCAATAGTACGTGTAAAGTGAATTCTATCGGTAAAACGCAAGCTCAAGAGAAATTCGTAAGCATCAATAAACTCTAATTCCTGTTTCAGCGTAACCAGTTCATTGTTGCTGTTTTCCAAAACATAGCGATAAACCTGCGATAATTGACGGATGTACTTTGCCGCCGCATCAACATTGTGATACATAAGCGACGAAAGAGTATTCAAACTGTTGAATAAAAAATGCGGGTTTACCTGATTCTGGAGCGCCTCAAATTTTGATTCGGCATTTTCCTTTTTAAAACGCTCCAACTCGGCCAAGGAATAACGCCATTCAAAAAGTAAAAAAGAACCCAGATTCAACACATTGTAAATAAAAGTTACCAAAACCACAGTGGCAATTAAAATAAACTCATCGGTTAAAACCACCAGGGCATTGTTGTAAAATACCCACAAGAGAATCCATCGCAAAACAATAAATAAGGTAAAAATTGTGAGCGATTCGAGCCCCAGTTGAATGACAAAACGCTTTAAAATTGAAGTCTGCCAGGGACTTTTTTTATTCAGCCACAGCTCAATATAATAAAATAAATACAGCGCCAGCAAAGCCAGAATTATAGCATACAGGTAACCATAAATTGGCTGAAAAATTGCGTAGTTTTTGTAAAGCAAACCAAAAATAACATCGGAAAAAAAACTTAAAAAGAATACCGACAAGCAATGCTGCCGATATTCTTGTTTTAGCGTTTTTTATTATCGATTGATATTCCATTGGCTCCGCTTAATTATTGTTTGCTAATTTAAGTATTAATTCATTTTGAAAAAGTGCTTTCACTTATTGTTTATCGTTTATCATTACCATAGTGTTCTCAGGTAATGATTCTGTGGCTGCAAAAATTGGCTTAGGAATGGCTATGGTTCCATCGGTAGCAACAGTTACCAACTCGGAACAAGCCAGTTGATTATTGCAAACCACATTGAAAGTAAGTAAACCTGAAGGAAGGTTTTTGGCGTCGTAGGTTACTTTCAACATACCATCGGTTTTAAAGGTTTTGCCATGCAGGCGTTGTCCATTTTCGCCGTAAACCAAAACCTTAATCTTTTGATTATTGGTGTCGAGGTAACGAACAACCACCTGATTGCTGGCATTTAACTGCACATCGGCTTTACATGCGGGATTGCTTACGGTTTTTGTGGTTTGGGCATTCAAACTTACTAAAGTCAGCGCCACAAAAGTCAGGGTTAAAAAAAGTTTAGTTTTCATCGTACAAGGTTTTAACTGTTAATAAAATGTTTTAATTACGATTCAAAAATAGTATCACACCATTTGGTTTTCAATGCATTAACTGTGAACTTCATTTTTAGGCAGGTGAGCTTCAATTTACCGTTCGTGAATTGCAGCCCTGTTTTCATTTTTACAAACTTTACTTAGCTTTGTGAGCAGTAGAAAGCGCATAAACCAAAAGCATGAAGTTTCTTACCGCATTTTTCCGTCTTAGCTTACTTACCTTATTTACTACTTTTTGGTGGATGCTGGGAATGCTTTGCTTTTATGTGAGTCGCAACCGTGTAAAAACCAGCGAGCGAATGGTTAAACAATGGGCAAAAACTTCGGTTAAAATTCTTTCGGTTAAAATCGATTTTTATGGGCAATTGCCTGATGAACCGGTAATAATTATGGCGAATCACCGGAGTTACCTCGATGTAATGTTGATTTTATCGATGCACCCGGCAGCTATTGTTAGCAAAAAAGAACTGAGCCGCTGGCCGGTAATTGGGCAGGCTACAAAAGTTGCCCGAATGATTCTGGTTGACCGAAGTAATGCAAAAAGTTTAATGCACACTATGTCTCTGATTGGTAAAGAAGTGAAAAATGGAAATTCTGTTATTGTTTTTCCTGAAGGGACCACTTACCCGGGGCCACTGACCGGAAATTTTAAAGGAGGAACTTTTGCCGTTGCCGTTCAGCATCAGGCACCTATTCTTCCCTGCGCCATTCATTTAACCGATAAAAACGATGCATGGATTGGTGATGACCCTTTTTTGTTCCATTTTTTCAGGCAAATGGGCAAACGAAAAACAACTGCATTGCTGTGGTTTGGTAAACCGGCATTAGCCAACGATGCTCACCAACTTATGGGCATCATTAAAAATACCATTGACCAAAAACTGCATGAGTTTGCTCAATAACTAAAACACTTCAATTACTGAATTTATGTAATCACCATCTTTTATGGTGCCGGGGTTATCAGGATCTAAAATATATTTCCCGTCGACAATGAATTTATAAGCTACCATGCCTGGATCGACTGACACTTCACAAAACCAGGCTTGTCCGTCAAAGGTCATCGGGTTTTTATTCCCGTCCCAAAAATTAAACGAACCAATTAGCATTACTTTTTTTGCATCCTTATAACCATTTAACTTAAAAACTACCTTTTTATATACAGGGCGCTCGTTTTCCAACTGATTAATTAACGAATCGAGTTTGGCTCTGCTTTTCTTATCAACTGCATTAGACTTTAAATTTTCCAAAGCCAACAAATGGGTTCCGTAAAGCGCTTTGCGCGATTCCATTTCAACATCGGGAATTACACCGGTTTGCTCCCAATTTGTGTTTGTTACCGCATTTATTGAGCGTTCTTTCGGAATAGAAATTGAAAAATGCGGATTCAGGTAAACCGGATAGGTAGGATTAGCACCTCCTTTTGTAACTTCACCCACCAGCGTTGCTCTTTGCAGGTGTTTTAAATCGTAAGCCAGTTCTTCGCCTCCCGAGAAAGTGCGTCCGCTGGTTAAAATATATATGGGTTTTTTAGTATAACGATTACCCGGAACCCAGGCTGCTGTCCAAAATTGTTTCAGGCTTTGTTTTTCCCGATTCTCGAAGCTAAACAAATGAACCGGTTCGTCGAAAAAATAAGCACACAAAAATGGAATGGTGTAAGCATCCATACTTCCGCGGCAATTGCGCAAATCAATTATCAAAGCATCGGTTTCTGCAACAAATTGCATGGCAGCAATCAGGGTGTCGGCACACAAATCGAGAGGTCCAAAAAGAGGTATTTCAAGATATGCAATATTTCCATCCAGAATCTTCTTACTTTTAATACCGTAATTTGCCGCTTTTAGAACTTCATCTATCCGCTTCTGTTCTTCCGAATTGGTTTCCTTTGTATGGTCAGTTTTGGCTTGTGCCTCGGCAAAATACCTTACCGACAAATGCAAATCGTTCGATACCGCTCGTAAATCGCTTGTCAGCTTCAAGGCAAAATCTTCACCACTAGTTACCGACTCATAAACTCCGCTTTTCAAAAACCTGTTTAGGGTCTTTGCCATCTCAATAGCTTTATTTTCATCGATATATGAAAGCTGAAGTTCCTCTGCAATTTTATTAATGGTTTGCTTTTTTAGGTCATCAGAAATTTGCTGCGCACTTAAATTAACCAGTCCAACAATTAATAAGATGATTGCAAAAACTACGATTTTTTTCATGTGTATCAGGATTTCAATTTTTACTCTTTTTTCAGATGCATTATGGACGAAGCGTTGATTCGATGGTTACAATTATTTAATCGACCAAAAGACGAAAAGTTTTTTTAGCATGGTCTTGTTCCAGAATTACAAAATAAACCCCTTTGTTTTCGGGCGCCTGCAATTGAACAAGGGGTGTTTCCAGTTTTTCACCAGTCACCAAATTACCAATTACATTGTAGATTTTTAGCGTTGCATTCGGATTATCAAAACCCAGTTCCACGGTAAACGTCTGTCCCACTTTTACCGGATTTGGATAAACTCTTATTTGCCTGCTTTCTACTTGTTCCGGAGCATTTACCGGATCCTGAGTACCCAGGTGAACATAAACACGTTCGTCGAGCCAATGAACCATAAAAACCGAACCATTGGCGTGTTCTGCAAAAAACTGTTGATCGCGCAGTCCCAACAGATTAACAGCCAATCCGTCGTCCTGAAATGTCCAATCACTACTTCCTGTTTCAGTAATATAGGTAGCACCGGAATTTGAAGTACCACGTACCGAACTGTACCAAATTCCACCCGATGAGAAACAAATATTATAGAGCATCCGGTCGAGCCACCAGGAAATATTCTTAAAAACGGAGTATACCTTCCAAAAATCGGAATTTGTAACTTCGTCGATATGCTTACTTACATTTAGCTGAACTGCAACGTCACCGCTGGTTCCGGCAAAACTAAAATACAGGCTGTCATTTGGCGAAACCGATAAACCACGGGTATTTCCAACCTTAATATCAGGATAAAAAATACTCTTTCCATCAACTTTAATTGCAACATGCTGCCAGTTCACACCATTATTATCAGAAATAAACAAACCTCCATTTCCGGTAACATATTCATCGGCAGCAGCATAATACAAACGGCCGTTTTTATCGATAGCAATTCGTTCTCCACTGGTGTATATTCCCAAGCCGTTGTTTCGTTGCTCCCAGGTTACTCCCTGATTTTCTGAAACTAAAACTCCCTGGCCAATGTAACCCAAATCAAAATCGAGGGTTCCACTAATGGCAAAAAGCGTTCCCTGATGGTTTTCGATAAGCTGGGTTACCGAAATATGGGAATTTAATGAAACCGAGTCCCACGACTGGCCTAAATCGGTAGAACGGTAAATTTTTCCGGGACCTCCGGCATAAATATTTCCATTATCCGAAGCAAAAATGGTGTAAACAGCCTGTGTTTCAAACACTGGTTCAAAGGTTTTTCCCATATCAGTACTTTTTAAAATACCCTGGGTATAGCTTACAAACAAATTATCGGAACCGGCCAGTGCGATTCCTGTCATGGCTTTATCCGGGTTTACCGATTGTACTTCCCAAAATGTTTGGGCCGTAAGGGGATTACAGCATAAACAAATAATGACTACAGGCAACAACAGCAAGCTTTTAGCCGATAACTTTACATTAAAAACAGCCAACATGGTTTTGGTTTTTTGGGGTTAATCTTTTTGTTAAAAACAAATACTAAGCGTTATAACTCAAACTATTTTTGCGATACATGATTACATATTATCTGAATGGGTTGCGTGGGTACTTACTTCAATACGGTTTCCATCCGGATCGCGTGTTACAAATTCAAAATAGCCATCGCCGGTTACGCGTGGACCATCCAAAATAGGAAAACCTGCATTTTTAAGCTGGTCTGCTTTTACGCTTACCTCATCGACAGATGCCAGACCAAAAGCCAGATGTGAAATTCCTACTTTATCCTTTTGGTTTTGTTGATTAAGTTCCTTATCCAAATCAGATTTAGTCATCAATTCCAAGCGGGCTCCGGACTCAAATGAAATAAAATAGCTGCGGAATTGTTTTACTTTATTTTCATAAAGCAATCCGGATTTTCCATTAAAATAAACTTCATAATAAGCTTTTAGCCGCTCTAAATCGGAAGTCCATATACCTAAATGTTCAATATACATACAATTCTTTATCAGGCTTTTTTAAATTCAGTGAATCAAAAACGCTTCAATCACTTATTTGTTACACTTGAAAACAAAAAAAATGGATTAAGCTAGCTAATTGAACTTCAAAATGAGCATCCATTTGTAAGAATGTTGAAAACACAGTGCTATACAGGCACAATTATTTTTTAACTTAATAGGCTTGGTGTATTTAAACTTTACTTGTATCTTGGTTTACCATGTAATCGGGTCTAAGACAGGCCCAAAACAATAATAAACTCGTTCATATTGAACAACTTAAAAACCCTTATGCATATTTTATTAATTAAAAATAGTTTATGAATATCGTTCACATAAGTGCCGAATGTTTTCCTGCCGCAAAAGCCGGCGGACTCGCCGATGTGGTTGGAGCCTTACCCAAATACCAAAATTTATTGGGGCAAAAAGCTTCGGTTATCATGCCGCACTATTACACCAAATTCCGAACCGACAATCAGTACAAAGCGGTTACCGATGGGCATGCCCGATTGGGACATCATATTTATCCGTTTCAGGTTTTTCAATTGGTAAATACCACTTTGGGTTTCGATATTTTCTCCATCGATATTCCCGGACTATTTGACCGCGATAAAATTTATTCGTATCCCGACGATACCGAACGCTTCATTACCTTTCAGATTGCCGCACTGAACTGGATAAACACCTGGAAAAAAATTCCCGATCTGGTACATTGCCACGATCAACATACCGGTTTTATTCCATTTATGATGTCGAAAGTATGGGATTACCAGCGTTTGAAAGATGTGCCAAGCGTATTCACCATCCATAACGGACAATACCAGGGGCAATTTGGTTTCGATCACATTCATTACCTTCCGCCATTCCATTCCTATTTTTATGGATTGGTTGAGTGGGACGGTTTGATAAATCCTCTAGCCTCGGCCATAAAATGCGCGTGGAAAGTAACCACCGTTTCGCCCACCTACATGGATGAAATTGGTAATTCGATGCGCGGACTTGAATCGCTGTTACGCGCTGAACGCAATAAATCGACAGGCATCTTAAACGGCATCGATAACGAAGTTTGGAATCCGGAAACCGACAACCTGCTTGAAAAAAACTACTCCATTAATACAGTAGAATCGGGGAAAAAAGCCAACAAAAACTGGTTATGTAAAGAGTTTAATCTGAATCCTGATTTGCCCTTATTTGTGTTCATCGGCCGATTGGTAACTGAAAAAGGAGCTGAAATTATTCCCGATGTGATTTACCGCATGAATACCGAACATCCGGACGAACAAAATATATTGATTCTGGGTTCCGGCGAACCACATATTGAGCAGGGATTGCTTAATCTGGAAACTGATTTCAAAGGAACCTATTGTTCATATATAGGCTACAACGAAAAATTATCGCATGTGATGTACGCCGGGGCCGATTTTCTGCTGATGCCCTCGCGGGTTGAACCCTGCGGACTAAATCAGTTATACGCCCTGCGTTACGGAACCGTTCCGGTTGTTAGGCGAACCGGCGGACTGAAAGATACGGTAATTGACATTGGCGATGGTGGCTTTGGCATTTGCCATGACCAGGTTGAAAGTTGGGATGTGATAAACTCAATTAACCGGGCCAAGGAGTTTTTTAATAAAAAAAATGCGTTTACACAAAACCGCAAAACCATAATGGAAATCGACCATTCGTGGAACCGGGCAGCACAAGAATATTTAGCACTTTATAAAACACTTTAAAGATATCCCTATGAAGAAGAGAGTTTTAGCCATAATTTTGGGCGGCGGACAAGGTTCGCGATTGGCCCCTTTGACAGAAAATCGTTCGAAACCTGCTGTACCGATTGCCGGAAAATACCGATTGGTGGACATCCCTATTTCAAACTGTTTAAATTCCGACATAAACCGGATTTTTGTATTAACTCAGTTTAATTCGGCATCGTTAAACAAACACATAAAAAACACTTACAATTTTGGCTTTTTCAGCGACGGATTTGTCGATATTATGGCAGCTGAACTTACCCCCAAAAGCGGAACCTGGTTCGAAGGAACGGCCGATGCTGTACGCAAATGCATGCATCACTTTTTAAATTACGAATTCGATTATGCGCTCATACTCTCGGGCGACCAGTTGTACCAAATGGATTACAACCTGATGGTGGAAGAACACATCAGGAATAAAGCCGAAATTACCCTGGCAACACTTCCGGTATTAGCTAAAGAAGCTCCAGGCTTCGGCATCCTGAAAACCAATAGCGATGGTTTGATAACTGAATTTATTGAAAAACCGGTCCCTGAATTACTGCCTGACTGGACATCGGAGGTAAGCGACGAAATGAAACGCGCCGGCAAAAACCATCTGGCTTCCATGGGAATTTACCTGTTTAATCGCGATTTACTGGTAGAACTTATGGCCGACCTCTCGACCAAAGACTTTGGCAAAGAGATTATTCCCCAGGCCATTGGAAACCGGAAGATGCTCAGCTACCAATACGAAGGGTACTGGACCGACATTGGAACCATTGAATCGTTTTTTGAGGCCAACCTGAAACTTACCGACGACATTCCTGATTTTAACCTGTTCGACAATTCCCGTGTTATTTATACCCGTGCCCGGATGCTTCCACCCTCAAAAATTTCGGGAACCACACTGGAGCGCACCATTATTGCCGACGGTTGTATTATTTTAGCCAGCCGCATTGAACATTCAGTAATTGGCATACGCTCACGTATTGGCAAAGGAACTACCATTGTAAACTCAATAATTATGGGTAGCGACTATTACGAAGAACTTGAAGAGATGAATGCTAAATTAAGACCCATGGGAGTTGGCGAACGATGCTATATAAACAATACCATTGTCGACAAAAATTGCGTAATTGGAAACGATGTTCGTATTAATGGTGGTAATCATTTGAACGAAACCGACACTCCGCTTTACACAATTAAAGAAGGAATTGTTATTCTAAAAAAAGGAGCAATCATCCCTGATGGTTTTGTAATTTAGTTTTTTTTTATTCTGCTAAAAACCGGTAGTTCTCTTAAACACAGAACACTACCGGTTATTTTTTTGCTCAGGGTTTTCCCGCTGCTTTATTAAAATTTGAGCTACCTTTGCCGTGAAAACAGCATTATGCAAAACCTTGGATGAAAAACACTAAAAACACTAACGATAAACAAACAAATAAGCAGGCAGAACCAAAAAAACTTTTTGTGGTAAATGCCGGATTAAATCAATTCATTATTCATGTTCGAAATAACCTGGGATTATTTTTAAGTATTAGTTTTGGCGTGTTTCTTTTTGTGTTGTTTTTTCAACCATTTAATCTCGATTATTTTGAATTCAATAACCGGCTTATTTTTGTCGCCGGAATGGCTACCATCGTTTTTTTTGGAATGGTAATCATCCGGATAATTTTTAAAAGCATAACACAAAAGTACCAGCATCTTTACCCCGATTACGAATTGCCTGATTACCTGGGTTCTTTTTTAATGTGGTTTATCATTTCGCTGGCACTGGCTTTTTATTTACGCTATGTTGGTTTTATAGAGATTACCTTTTATTGCATGGTGAAAATCTCACTTATTGCAATGGCTCCTCCGATTATTCTGCGGTTTTACGATAATTTTCAGGAACTTAGCAAACAAAACCAGCGTTTGATAAAAGAAAAACAACAAGCCGAAACACTTGTTGAAAAGTATCAGGATGATTACATGAACCAGTCAATAGAGTTTATCTCTGAAAACCTTAGTGAAAATCTTAACCTGCTCATTAAAGATGTTGCCTTTATAAAATCGGCCGACAATTATGTTGAGATTGTTTACAAAGAAGCCGATCAGTTTAAGAAAAAACTAATTCGCAATACCCTTAAAAATATTGAACTACAAATAAGGCCTTTTTCAAACTTCAACCGCTGCCACCGCACCAGTATTGTGAACACTCATTTTGTTGAAAAACTACGAAAAATGTACAATAATTACTGGATTTCGATAAAAGGATATAGCGAAGAACTTCCGGTGTCGAGACAGTATTTATTAAAGCTCAGAGAAGCACTGTAAAGGCCTGGGGACGAATTACACTCACCCCAACTTTTTTACACCTACCCCATTTAAGACTATTTAATCCCTGATTCAATCGGGTTAATCCCTTTCGTTTCGATTGATGCGCAGCTATAAATACATTTGCTGGCATTATAACGATTAAAAAGAATAAAATGAATCAGGCACACACTTTTCATATCCCGGTAATGGGAATAGGCTACACCATCGACACTCCTTTAAAAGTAGCACCTTTAGGCATCGATTCGGTAATTTCGCTGGTCGACGACCAATTAATTGAACGGATGCGTCAGTTTTACTGCGAAGCTCACCAGATTGAATACCAAAAAATCACCACAAAGGTTCATGATTACAGGGCAAAGCGAATTACCGCTTACCTGAATTTATTGAACGACTTAATAAATGAAAAAACGAATGCACTAAAAAATATAACTGAAGAAACGCGGTATTTGGTAAACGACTATTTTAAACTTTTACCCGATAGTTCTGCACTTAAACAGGAATACGTAAAGATAAGTGCTGAAAACATCAGTCTTTCCGATTTAAGGCTATGGTTGCAAAAAAACATTAAAACCGGAAGCATCGATGTAAATATAATGACCAAAGTAGATCGTGCTAATTATATCGGTAACGAGCAACTGCCTACAGAATTCAACGACGGACATGCTGCACTGCGTGGTTACGCACTCAGCAACCTGAACTCGTCCCTGATTTTGTCGGCTGGAATGAACCCGCGACTTTACGGTTTTATGGATCGTTTTGAAGATTTTTATCCCGATGCGGATGGAAACATTAAAAAGAAAATAGTACTGAAAGTAAGCGATTACCGCTCGGCTTTGATTCAGGGAAAATTTCTGGCAAAAAAAGGCATGTGGGTTTCAGAGTATCGTATTGAGTCGGGATTAAACTGCGGCGGACATGCTTTTGCCACCGACGGTTTTCTTATGGGACCAATTTTAAAGGAGTTCCGCGACAATCGCACCGAACTGGCCACTTCAGTTTATGAATTGCTGCAACAAGCCTTAGTCGAAAAAGGAAAAACCATTCCGAACAAAGCATTAAACTTAAAAATTACTGCACAAGGCGGTGTTGGAACGCCCGAAGAGCATTTGTTTTTGATGGATGAATATCAGGTTGATTCTGTGGGTTGGGGAACACCATTTCTTTTGGTTCCTGAAGTGGTTGCCATTGATAATGAAACGGTGAAACGACTTGAAGAAGCTCGTGAAGACGATTTATACCTAAGTTATATTTCACCCCTTGGCGTGGCTTTTAATAACTTAAGAGGAAATACCAAAGATGCCGAAAAACTGCAACACATTGCCGACGGAAAACCGGGTAGTGCCTGTCCTAAAAAATATGTGGCACTCAACGGAGAATTTACCGAAAAACCGATTTGCAGTGCATCGCGTCAGTACCAAAAAATGAAAATTGAACAGCTTAAACAAGCCGGTTTAAGCGATAAAGAATATAAAAAACAATATACACGCGTTATTGAAAAAGCTTGTATTTGTGTTGGTTTAGGAACATCGTCGCTTTTGGCTAAAAACCTGGACACAAAAATTGAAGGAACCGGTGTATCAGTTTGTCCCGGCCCTAACATGGCATACTTTTCTAAAAAAATGACTCTAGTTGAGATGGTTGATCACATTTACGGACGACAAAATGTAATTACCCGAACCGACCGACCAAATTTGTTTATAAAAGAATTGAACATCTACATCGATTTCCTGAAAAACAGTCTTTCTGAAGCTGATTATCCCTTATCAAAAAAAGAAGAGAAGCATTTCCTTACCTTTTTTGAAAACTTAAATTTGGGAATCGATTATTACCAGCAGCTATTTAAAACGATGCGAGGATTCTTTGAACAAAGCAAAGTTCAAATTGAAAACGATTTACAGCTAAGCCGTAAAAAACTGGAAAAAATGATGCTGACCTTAAAAAACTCAGCAGCAGTAACACCAGCAAAGGTTTTAAGCTAAATCTATTTAACTTATTGAAGAGGCTGCATCAAAAAACAACTTTGGTACAGCCTCTTTTTTTTATTTATTATCAATAGCAATATGCATCTCATAACCAACAACTTGAATTGCCGGTAGTTCTTTTAAATCATTTCCAAAACGGTAATCAAATACCATTTTGTCTGAGTCCTTGTCGTGCACAACAAGCTTGTAATCGTTTTTATCAACATTTAATTCGGGGTATTGAATATTGCCGGCAAGCTGGTATGAAATTCCACTTTCGGTAGCCAGTTCAACATCAACATATTTACCTGAAATACTTAGTCCGGAAAATGTTTTTGCCAATAAACCGATACTAATTTCATCCTCGTAGCCATCAAGCTTTAAAACCTTATTAAGCCGGGTTATTTCAAATTCATTGTATTTGCCATTAACCGATATTAAGGAATCGACTTCAACAAAGCTCATATCGTTCTCATAGCCATTGTTCAACTTAAAAATGTTCAAACTTCCAAATTCCATATCCACATATTTGCAATCGAGCACTACCAAATTTCCCTGTTGAAGCTCAAGACTTCCTTCGTAAAGAACAGCACTTACCCGAGGACAAACGTCGAGTTTTATTTCAGAATATTTGGTATCGGCTTTTAGCTGATGGAGTTTGGCAAAAGTGATTCTATCTTCGTAACCTTTGTAGATAACATCTTCGAGTGTTGTAACATAAATTTTTGAATACCGGGTGTTCATAGTAAGGTTTTGAATTGCATCAGCATTCAATGTCGATTCATAAGCCTTAAAATCGACTGTTCCCAGGCTCTCGAATGTTAATTTTGAATACCTTGAATCGATGCCTGTTTTTCCCCTTACACTTTTTGCTTTTAATTGTGTATCGTAGGTTTCAGCATGTAGATTTCCGGCAATTGTGTGTTCAAAATTAATTTTACCGTATTTCATAGATAAAACCACATCGCCATCGGCAGGCAGGTAAATAACTATATCGACTATGTCGAACGATTCAAGCACCACTTTAGAACCATCGTTCATCACTATTTGATGCTGTTGCTTACCAAACATACTGGTGTGTGAAATATAATTTTTAAAGAACGACGAGCTAATATTCACCTGATTTCCCGACTGGGTAAGTATATTTTGTTCCATCTCACGGTGAATAAGCTCTTCGTTGGCCGGATTGTCGGTACTGATACGATAATTGACCTGCACAACTACCTGATTCTCTTTGGCAGGAAGTACCTTAACATCGACATCGGAAAACTTAAGATTATACTGACTCCTTTCGTTTACGGTTAAGCTCTTTTTAAGCGTTTTTATGGAACCTTGATTTATAACTTCCTGATTCTCGTTAAGGGGAGCAACTTTAACTACAGCAGGTGTACTAGGTAATTTGGGCATTGCCGGCATTGACTGGGCAAAAAGCCCGGCAGAAAAAAGTAAGGAAATAAACAGTACAAAGACTGGCTTATATATCGTATTTCTGAATTTTGTTTTCATAATTTTTTTGTTTTTGTTTTTCGTAAATCAATTTCTCAATTATTCGTAAGCGCTTTTCGTAGGTATCGAGCAGAAGAATTACTGCCCGTTCATTAAAACCGGTTTTATAAATGTCTTTGAGTCCGTTTTGGTATAAAGTATCCAATTGTTTCAGTTCATCAATCAACAAAACTTCCATTGGCGATTCATAATCGGGCAGCGAGGTAAATTGTGCCCATTTTTCTTTTACCTGCCTTTGGTATTGTTGTTCGCGTTCGGCCAGTTCCTTATTTATCTGGCTCAAACTGGTAATTTGCTGTTGCATCATCAGCTCGTGTCGGGCAATTACGCCCACTGCCACAAACAAAACCAACACGGCAGCAATTCTTTTTAAGGTGCGCAAGCGCAACATGGGCTTACGTTCCATTTTCTGGCTAATGGCCAACCAAAGTTCTTCGGTATCGGGCTCCTGATCGTCGAACGATTTTTTATGTTGATTAATGTAGGTTTCAATATTCATGATACTTCGAATTAGGTGTATTAAACTAATCGGAATAAACTAAATTTTTTAATTGCGCTGCCAATAACTTTTTTGAACGGTGATACTGAACTTTGCAATTCGACTCCGACAAACCAAGCATTTCAGCTATTTCGCTGAATTTATACTCTTCAATTGCTTTAAGGGTAAACACAATACGGGCACCTTCGGGCAAAGCTGCAATAGCTTTTTTCACTTCACTCATCGGCACTTTTTCATCAATCGCCAAATCATCATCAGCAACTAAAGTAAATTCAGTTTTCTCACTCAAAGTGTGCATAAAGCGTTTTTGTTTTCGCAATTGTGTAATACATTGATTTACTACAATTCGCTTTAACCAGGTGCCAAACGATGATTCTCCTTTAAAAGAACGGATGTGCTGAAAAGCTTTTACAAAAGCCTCCTGCAAGTTGTCTTCCGCATCGAATCGATTTCCGCTAAGTCGATACGAAACGTTGTACATTGCACTCACATAATTTTGATACAATTCGTATTGCGCCCGGCTGTCTCCTCTCCGACAGCGTTCAATTAATTGGCTTTGCGCATTGTTTATCAATTCCAAACTTTTTGGTTTTTCTGTTCTAAAGACTTCATCGGGATGAAAAGGTTAAAATTAAGATTCATTTTTCTTATAAAGAAGATTTATTCATCTTCAAACAAAGAGATTAAAATCTAACATACATACTCATTAACTGACACTTACCTTAAATTCTTCTGAAATAATAAATTTTAAAAAAAAGAATAATGGTTTAGCCCTGCAGGTAATTAAGAATTTTTGGAATTTTTTGAACCCGGTATTAAAAATAAACTGAAGGAATTGAGGCAAAATTTAGTGGTTTCTTAAGCCAAAAGCATCGACAATAAAAAAAACAAAACCAATAGTAAACTGTTATTATAATTAATTAGAGACAAACGGTTTATAGTCGCATTTCCTTTAATTACATTTTATGTCACAACCAAAAAAGATATCGAAAGAGGTATTTGTAGAACAAACACGAAACGTGTTATTAAAGGTACAAACACAATCAGAAATTGCTTTGCGACTGGCATCGTATGGATACACCGAAGATAAAATTAACGAAGGTTTGCGCATGCATCAGGATGCCTGTGCGCTAATTGAAGTTACCAACGACAATCAAAAAAACAAGCAACCACTTTATCTGGAATATATTAAATTGCGGAGTGAACTCGAACAGCTTTATGCTTCGCATAGAAATAAAGCATTAAAAATATTCAGAAAAAGTCCCGATGTACTTGGCGACCTGTTTTTGGCCGGAACCATCCCAACCACCTATTCCGACTGGAGCTTTGTAGTGGAACGATTCTATTGTGAGTTACATGCCAATAAAATACTTCAGGAACGTCTGGTTCGGTTCCAGTTTTCGTTTACTGAAATAAAAAGAGGGAAGCAATTATTTGATCAGATGCAAAAAGCCCGTGCCAGCTACCTGAAACAAGCCAATGGACAAGGCGACAAGGATTTTGAAAATCATGAGGAGATAATTACTCTGGAACAATGGATGGACGACTTTTTAATTGCTGCAGAACTGGCTCTTGAAGACAAACCCCGATTGTTAAAATCATTGGGAATTACTGAATTTTCAATCTAAATCAAATTTATTAGCTTGCAGGTGTAAGCAATAAAAAAAATGAACGAAAACAACCCCTTGCAGTTTAAGCTTCACCAATTTAAGTCACCACTCGGGATAATGACTACCGCTGAAAGTGAAATGGGAATTACCCATTTAAGTTTTGGAACCGCCAATGAACTTGCGAGTAAACTGGAAACTCAATTCAGGAAAAAATCGCTTGCTATAGTTTTTCAAACATCCAGCATAATTGATTCATTAGTAAATCAGGTTGATGCGTATTTTAAAGGAATACGAAAAGATTTTCAGCTTCCGTTAAAACCAATGGGAACCGTATTTCAACAAAAAGTGTGGAACGAATTGCAAAAAATTCCCTTCGGGCAAACCCAAACTTACCTGCAACAAGCCAAAACTGTTGGAAATTCCAAAACCATCAGGGCAAGTGCATCGGCCAACGGCCAAAACCCCAATGCCCTTATTATTCCCTGCCACCGTATTATAGGTTCCGATGGCAGCTTAACCGGATATGCCGGCGGATTGTGGCGCAAAAAATGGTTGCTGGAACATGAAGCACAATATTCAGGAAAAAGCTTTCAGACTCAATTAAATTTAAGCTTTTAACTTCTATACACATTAAAAAAAAGGAGTTTGTCACAAGCCGACAAACTCCTTTTCAGACTATTCTAAAATAATATCAATAAAAACATGGTTTTCGTTACCCGAAATATCGGTGCAAAATATGCCCATGTGATATTCTCCGGGCATTACCGGCACCAAAAATCCTTCCTCACCCATAATGCTATCGGGAACTTCAATTAAATTGTGCTTAACTTCACTTTGAGTAAGTCCCATTTCAAAATCCCAGCTTTTTTCGTAAGTCCAGGGATGTCCTTCGCTCTGATTCAGTTTCGCATTCTTTG
Organism: Salinivirgaceae bacterium; assembly: GCA_050179685.1. Classification (GTDB taxonomy): domain Bacteria; phylum Bacteroidota; class Bacteroidia; order Bacteroidales; family SZUA-534; genus GWE2-40-63. The sequence continues at coordinate 29,237 of JBFXEW010000022.1, read as the reverse complement.
TATGCACATGTCCTTCGGCTGAATGGATATCAATTTTATAAGCTTTTAAAGCTACATTATCGGTAAAGGTTGCTTCAAAAGGAATTGCGCTCCCAATTGCAATTACTTGATCGAAAACAGGTTGTACCATATTAATTTCAGGAGCTGTGTTGTCAACATCTTCTTTTTTACACGATACAAGGGCCACTGCAATTGCAGCTATTAATAGAATTTGCTTTTTCATTTTTGTACAATTATTAAATTAAAATTTGAGTTTTGCTACCAACTGAATGTTACGTCCCGGTTCGGGAATATTCAGTTTTCGGTAAAAACTCATGTGATTGTAATACTTTTTATCAAAAAGGTTTTGAACCTGAAATACCAAACTCAATGGTAGTTGTTTCACGTTCAAATCCGACATCAGAACCAATCCGAAATGCATATAGCCCGGAGTGGCTAATTCACCCTGTCCACGGGTTTTATCTTTATCCCAGGCCCATTTGCTGTTTGCCGCCACCGAAACCTTTTCTCCCAATTGTATTTTAAGAGCCAGATAACCATTTACCGGAGGCGTGAATGGAATTCCATAACTCAGTAATCCTTGTTCATTTATCAGGTAATTATAAGGCAATTCCAAATTGGCATCGAGACTAACTTTTTGGTAAAAGGTTTTTGATGCAACCAGCTCCAACCCGCTGATTAAAGCCTGCGACTGGCGATAATAATAAACACCACCTGCATCGGGCAAGGGATGGTCTAATGTGCCGGTGGGCTGTAAATAAATAAAATTATCGAAGTAATAAGCATACGCTCCCATTCCCACATTCCAGCCTGGTTTTTTGTATTCGCCATGAAAATCAAAATAGTAACCCGCTTCATTTTTTAAATCGGGATTTCCCACTTCGAAGCGGTACGAACCATGATGAACTCCATTGGCTCCAAGCTCAACGGCAGTTGGAACACGAAAAGCTTTTCCCAGGTTTATACGAAGCAGGGTATTCGAAAATCCCTGAAAAGTACTTCCCACATGCCACGAAATTCCGGGATAATTTTTCGATACCGACTGACTGCGTTGCGCATAATAAGCCGCTTCTTCAAGCGAACGATCGGGCAGGTTTTGTACATATTGATAAACCAAACTGTCGAAATAAGCTGCTCCCTGATACGTTCCATAATCAAAGCGAAGACCTCCAAAGAATTTCCATTTTGAATTTAAGGTAAATTCATTTTTAATAAAGAGTCCGGAAATAAAGCGCTGATAAGCGGGTAAAAAATAGCTGTACCCCTCTACCCGATTATCGGAATACTGGTTTTGCAATCCTACAGTGAGCTCATTTCTTTCCCAGGAAGAAAACACCGCTTTTAGGTTGCCCGAAAAAGTAGTTAAGCTGAAATCGAGTTCCAAATCGGGATTCTCGTCGGGTGGATTCTGACCGGGAAAATGCGAATGAAAAAGGCTCCATTCCTGACGATGGTTTTGCTGAAAACCCAAATCGGCAAACAAAGTAAATTCATGCAAAAACCATTTGTTGTTGCTGCTTAACTTGGTATGCCTTACCTGCTGAAAAGGATACTCCACATTGCGCGAATTGCCATCGTCAGCAATTTTTGTTTCATCAGGAATACCATGCGCTCCGGGGAAAAATCCCGATTTTTGAGCTACATTGCTTACGCTAAATACACTTTTAAAATGGGTAGAAATAAAGCCCAACTGCCCGCTCCAATCGAATTCATTTCCAGCAGTATTCTTTAAGTGCCGGTTGTAAATTGGAATTTTTCGGGTTAAGTAAACAATGGTATCGGCAGGAATGGCATAATCACCAAAACTAAGGTAGGAAGCTCTTGCTTTGTAGTAAAATTTATTTTTCCGCTGTTGCAACAGAACTGAACCACCAAATGTATTATTTATTGATTTTACCAAGGTACTCACTTCACCAGCCACAGGCCCGTTAAATGGTAAGCTTTGATTATCGATATTAATAACCCCGCCCAAAGCATCGCTTCCGTATTCAATGGGCGATGCTCCTTTTAGTAACTCGGCTGCCTCAACGGCAAAAGGGTCCACTTCAACTCCATGATCGGCTCCCCACTGTTGGTTTTCCTGCTTTATTCCGTTCTCACTAACAACCACACGATTGAAACCCATTCCCCGAATAAAGGGTTTTGAAGCATTGGCTCCAATATTCATTACATTGATGCCTGAAATCTTTTCAAGACTATTTATAAAGGTTCCTGAAAGATTCTCGGCAACAAAACGGGAATCAACAATTTCGTTTTTAATAGAACGTGTTGTATCGAACCGCTGCACCTGAATAGAGATTTCATTCAGGCGATGCACTTCGGGACGTAACGAAATTTGCAGGTTTTGCCCCGCAACAATTTCAACCAAAGTGTCGAGCGTCTGGTACCCTATAAAAGAAAAAGTCAACATCCGCTTGCCAGGATGCACCTTATCGATAAAAAACTGACCCTGGGTATTGGTAATTACGCACACCTCGCCAAAATGCACATGACATCCCGGCAAAGGCAAGTGCTGTTCATCGTTTACCACACCACTTACTGTTGTTACTTTTTGCGATTTTACTCCGGTAGGAATCAACAAAAGCAGCAACAGCAACAATTGTGAATACTTCATTGCATAAGCTATTAATTGCACAAACAAAACCAGGGTTTCGCTGTGCAAAAAGAAAAAACTTCGATAATTTTAAATAGTTACTAAACCAGCAATGATGGAGGTGCTCTTAATGCATTGGAACGATAAAAAGTTTGCTTATCGGGATTGTGATACTTTCGTAAAGGAACAAAATTCAAGACTTCAGAATGGAGCGGAAACTGCCATTGCAGAATCAAATCCATGGTTGTAAGTTCATAGGCCAGGATAGGACAAACAGATTCAGTTTGTTCAAAAACCCGATGGAACTTATGGTGCGAATGGTCGCAGCAAATAGTTTCCGGATGCCTGTGATGCGTTAACGCATGTAAGGATTGGAAAAAAATGGGAAAGAAAAATATCCCCACCAAACTTAAAACTACCGGTAATTTTCTTATTTGCTTCATTTTTTGGAGTCGCAAAAGTAACAAAAGCGCCGGATAAAAGTTTACTGGATTTAAGATAAAAAAAAACAGCCGCTCTATTTATCAGAACGGCTGTTAAAATTCACTATAGGTTTGTTATTCGTATTCTGCTAAAATATCGGCAACGCCATCGGCCGAAACCCGCCCGTAGACTTTCTCACCAACCAAAACCACCGGAGCCAAACCGCAAGCACCCACACAACGCAGACAGCTTAACGAGAATTTTCCATCGGCACTGGTTTCACCAACTTCAATTTTCAGGCGACGCTTAAATTCATCGAGCACTTTTTCGGCTCCACGAACATAACAAGCTGTACCGGTACATATTGAAATGGGGTGTTGTCCTTTGGGTATCATGGTGAAAAAGGAATAAAAAGTAACCACACCATAAACCTTGGCCACCGGAACATTTAGCTCATGAGCCACAATTTCCTGAACTTCGGCGGGTAAATATCCAAAAATGCTTTGCGCTTTGTGCAGCACATTGATGAGCTCACCTGCCTGATTTCCGAACGAAGCACAAACTTCTTTCAGTTTTTCAACCTCGGCAGGGTTCAATTTTATTTTTACGCTTGACATATCTTATCTTTTTTAAGTTCAACAAATGTACTACTCAATCAAAAATTCATTCTTCTTATCAAAGTAGTGCGTATGCAATAAATGATGCGCTTTTTCGCTCATGGGGTGACCCAAATACTCTTCGTAAAGTTTTACGATAAACGGATTCTCGTGCGACTTACGAATGGGTTTATTCTTGTCTTCCTGATAAATAGCCATTTGGCGTGCTTTTAAGATAGAAGAATCGCCATGATGCAGGGGCTGACCACCACCGCCGATACAACCTCCGGGACAGGCCATAATTTCAATGGCATGAAAGTCTGACTTTCCGGCTTTTATATCTTCCAGAAGTTTGCGTGCATTTCCCAATCCGTGGGCAATTCCAATACGAATAGGCAATCCGTTAAAATCGATAGTGGCTTCACGCACACCTTCTAAACCACGCAACTGTTCAAAGTCTACTTTTTCGAGTTTCTTTTTGGTTTGTAATTCGTAAGCGGTGCGAACAGCGGCCTCAATTACACCACCAGTTGTTCCAAAAATTACTGCGGCTCCTGTCGATTCTCCCAATGGATTATCAAAATCCTCGTCGGGAAGCAGGTTAAAATCGATATTGGCTCCTTTAATCAGATTGGCTAATTCGCGGGTCGATATAGAGAAATCAACATCGGGATTACCATCGGTAGCAAACTCGTCGCGTTGGCACTCGTATTTCTTTGCCAGACAAGGCATCACAGAAACCACCACCATATCTTCGCGTTTGGTTTGAATTTTTTCAGCAAAATAAGTTTTTGCTATGGCACCAAACATTTGCTGGGGCGAACGTGCGGTTGATGGTATATCTTTCATCTCAGGGAATTGCTTCTCGAAGAAGTTAACCCAACCCGGACAACATGAAGTAAGTATCGGAAGTTTAACTTCTTTGTCGCCATTCAGGAATTTTCCCAAACGATCTAACAATTCGGTTCCTTCTTCCATTATGGTCAAGTCGGCAGCAAAATCGGTATCAAAAACATAATCGAAACCTAAACGACGTAATGCAGCAGCCATTTTTCCGGTAACCAAAGTGCCGGGTTTCAAGCCAAACTCTTCGCCTAAAGCGGCACGAACAGCAGGAGCTGTTTGAACCACTACGGTTTTACCCGGATCGGCCAGGGCACGAATTACCTGATTGGTGTGATCAACTTCAGTTAATGCACCGGTAGGACAAACAGCAACACATTGTCCGCAATAAGTACAGGTCGATTTTTCTAAATCCATTTCAAAAGCAGGTGAAACAACCGCTTCAAATCCACGATTTATTCCCCAAAGGGCTCCAACCGTTTGAACTTCGTTACACATCATCTCGCAACGACGACACATAATACATTTGTCCATGTCGCGGATAATTGAAGGCGATTTATCGGGTTTGTAAGTCGACATTTCGCCTTTGTAATGAATTTCGCGTACACCCAGTTTGTGAGCCATATCCTGTAATTCGCAGTTTCCTGATTTGGCACAGATTAGGCAATCGGCCGGGTGATCTGAAAGGATAAGTTCCAACACAGTTCGGCGGGCATTTAAAACACGCATGGTGTTGGTTTTTATTACCATATCGGTATGGGCATCGGTACAACAGGCCGGCGCTAAATTTTTCCGTCCTTCAACCTCAACCACACAAATGCGGCAACCGCCTGGTTTGTTTTCGATGTTCATATCGCCCAGGCTCATGTAGCATAAGGTAGGAATATCAATACCCACAGAACGAGCTGCTTTCAGGATACTGGTTCCTTTCTCTACCTTAACCGTTTTATTATCGATGGTTAAATTTACAAATTCCATTATTCTGTCTCCTCTTTTATTGAATGCTGATAGCACTAAACTTACATTTCTCAATACAAGCACCACACTTGATGCAGATGGTCTGATCGATATTATGCGGTCCTTTACGTTCGCCTGAGATTGCACCAACAGGACAAACCCGGGCACAAGCGGTACAACCAACACACTGTTCGTTATCGATAATGTACTGCATTAAATCTTTACAAACGCCGGCACGACATTTTTTATCGGTCACGTGTTCCAGGTACTCATCGTAGAAATTATCGAGTGTTGATAGAACCGGGTTGGGCGATGTTTGTCCCAAACCACAAAGCGATGTGTCTTTAATAACATAACTCAGGTTCCGCAATTTATCCAAATCTTCAAGGGTTCCTTTTCCTTTACAGATGATATCGAGTTGTTCATAAAGACGTTTGTTACCTATTCGACAGGGTGAACATTTACCGCACGATTCTTCAACCGTAAAATCGAGGTAAAAACGGGCTACTGAAACCATACAGTCGTCTTCGTCCATTACAATCATACCGCCCGACCCCATCATTGAGCCTGAAGCTATCAGGTTATCATAATCAATAGGTGTATCCAGGTGTTTTTCAGTTAAACATCCACCCGATGGACCTCCGGTTTGAACGGCTTTGAATTTTTTACCGTCTTTTATTCCACCACCAATTTCGTAAATAACTTCGCGTAAAGTGGTTCCCATGGGAACTTCAATCAAACCCACGTTATTGATTTTTCCGGCAAGGGCAAAAACTTTGGTTCCCTTCGATTTCTCAGTTCCAATTTTATTAAACCAATTGGCACCTTTTAAATAAATAACCGGAATGTTAGCATAGGTTTCCACATTATTTACGTTGGTTGGCTTACCCAAATATCCTGATTCGGCAGGGAATGGTGGTTTAAAAGTTGGCTCGCCCCGTTCACCTTCCATTGAATGAATAAGTGCAGTTTCTTCGCCACAAACAAAGGCTCCGGCTCCATAACGCAATTCAATATCGAAACTAAAATCGGTTCCAAGGATGTTCTCGCCCAATAAACCGTAGTCGCGGGCCTGATTAATGGCTGTTTTTAAACGTTCAATAGCTAAAGGATATTCGGCACGAATGTAAACCAAACCTTTTGATGCTCCGATGCAATAACCGTTTATGGCCATAGCTTCAATTACGGAGTGTGGATCGCCTTCGAGTATGGAACGGTCCATAAATGCTCCGGGGTCGCCCTCGTCGGCATTACAAACCACATATTTCTGATCGGCTTTATTTGCAGCTGCAAATTTCCATTTTAAACCCGTTGGGAAACCACCTCCACCGCGTCCACGTAGTCCTGAATCAATCATTTCCTGAATGGCTTGTTCGGGAGTCATTTCGCCCATAACTTTAGCCAATGCAGCATAAGCATCGCGGGCAATAGCTTCGTCGATACTTTCGGGATTAATTACACCACAGTTGCGCAATGCAATGCGCAATTGCTTTTTGTAGAATCCCATGTGCTTTGAATCGCTAATTTCTTTGCTGGTTTCCGGGTCGCGATACAAAAGCTTATCAACTTTACGACCTTTTATAACGTGCTCTTCAACAATTGATTTGGCATCGTCGGGTTTTACCTGAACATAAAATGTATTGTCGGGCAATACTTTTACAATGGGCCCTTTTTCGCAGAAGCCAAAACAGCCGGTCATCACAACCTGAACATCATCCTGAAGGTTCTTTTCTTCGAGTTCTTTCTCCAGTTTACCTACAATGGCATCGCTTGCCGATGCTCTACAACCTGTTCCGCCACATACCAGGAGATGCATTTTGTATTTTGCCATGTTTAATACCTCCTATTTGTTTTTGTCATCAATGGTTTCGTAATTCACGGGAATAATACCATCAACCAGGATTCCCTCTTTTACGTACTTTTCAATAATCTCATCGGCTTTTTTGGTATCAACATAACCAAAAACTACCGGGTCCTGATTTGGAAGTGTAATTTCAACCGTTGGTTCTGCATAGCAGTAACCCATACAACCTGTTTGAGTAACTACGGCTTCAATGTTACGCTTTTCCAATTCGTCCATAAAAAATTCCATCACTTGCTTGGCTCCTGATGCAATACCGCAGGTAGCCATGGCAACTTTTACCTGAACCAGATTCTCGGCGCTTTCGCCGCGTTCTCTGAGTTCAACTTTAGTTTGCATGTCTGCTTTAAGTTTTTGCAAATCTGCCAACGACTTAATCTTTACCATAAATTATATCGTTTTAAATTACTTTATATAGTTCGTTTTTATAATCTGATGCAAGTTTACGAAATTTCTGTAAGATAGGCTATATCAATTATTTAGACTGATTTTATTTAAGGGTTTTTGGGTATGATTTTTATCATAATGCAGGATATGATTTATCAGGCAGAAAAAATGGAAGCGCTCATTTTTAGCCACTTGCATTTTTTGATTTTATGCAAAAAAGAGGCTTATTTATAATCTATTAAAATAGCAGGATGTTTAATAACAAAGCTAATTTTTATCATGTATTTTATGGGCAAATCATAAGTAAATTAGGAGCCTGGCGGCTTTTTAAAAACTACGCAATCGTTCGAGTAATTTACCCAAAATAATAGCAGCGAAAAATAGCTTTTTAAGCAAACTTTTTAGTCTAAAAGGAAGCATTTATTGCCTGCATATTCGCAACAAACCATTCTTTTAAAAATTTGCGCACCTCAGATGTGCTCAAAGGAATATCGCCCAGCATTTGTTTTGCTTCGCGGGTGTCAAAAGTAAGGTTTCCTGAATCGGTTTTGTGTGTAACTGTAAACTCAATGGCCGGATTAGCCGCAAATAATAATAAATATGTTCCAACTATATCGCCAACCGGAAGCCGGTCGATATGATTTAAAACAAAGGTTGCTCCAATTTCAGTTCCTTTTCCCGGTTCCGATTTTAAGCTGAATCCGCCTCCACTCTGTTCGGCATTCTGCTTTAACAAAGGAATTCCCAAACCTACTTTGCGGGTAGTTCTGGAAGTATAAAACGGATCACTAACTTTTTTACAGGTTTCCGCATCCATACCCAAACCATTATCGGAAATTACCAGCTTGTAATTGTTGTTTATAAGCGATTCGCTAAGTTCAATACTAATTTGAGTAGCCTGAGCCCTGATGCTGTTTTGTACAATATCGAGAATATGTTCGGCAATGTTTTTCAAAATGTGATGATTAAAGGTTCTTCAAGGCATTTTTAATTGCGCTAAACGATAGCTCGGGAAGTTCAAGCGTTGTAAATACACTTCCAATATCGTTGCGATAATGCGCATCGGAACTTTGAATAAACGGATAATTGTTCAGATAGGGATTCGACCGCTTAAAATCACTGATTGAAATATGCCGCGACAATTCCAGTGCATCGACTTTAAGATCGGGAGGAACAAAACCCAACTGGCTAATTAAACTATAACTGGGCCGGTTTATATGAGCCGGAATAAAAAGGCCTCCCAATTGATGAACCGTTTGCTCAATTTGTTCTGTACTTTGGTTAATGGCCGACAGTAAGGAACGGGGTTCTTCATAAATAATTTCTTCGGCAGCATTTACACAAACCTGGTAACCAAATTTTTGTACATCGTTCCGAATGTCAGGCAAATGTTCATTCAAATAGTTCTGGAATTTTTCCCGACCGGATTCGTCGGGTAAAAAACACAGGCAATGGACTTCTTCTTTTGAATTTACTTCGGCTCCACACAAAACAAAAATTCCCTGCTCTTTACCCAAGTGTTGAATTAAAGGAGCCTGCAAGGTTGTATTGTGGTCGGTAATTCCTATAATTTGTAATTCTTTCATTTTTGCCTCTTCAACAATTACAGCCGGACTCATCGCCAAATCGCCGCAGGGCGAAAGAATGGTGTGGATATGTAAATCGGCCCGATAGGATTTTAAAGGCATAAAAAAAAATAGAAAATGCAAAAAAACTAAGAATGAATCAGTTGAAACAGTTTTCCGGAAATTTCAAAAGCCTTTTCTTTTGTGCTCAATACCGGTATACCTTCTTCGTTGGCTTTTTCGAGCATGTCGGCATCGGCTTGCAGACCTTTTACCAAAATTACCGCACTTAAATCGCGTAAGGAAGCAATGGCCATTACGTTTTTATGTGTTTGTAAAGTAATCCAGACATTGCCATCGTCAACATTTCCCATAACATCGCTGAGCAGGTCGCAGGTATAAGCCCCGCTGACCTCTTTGTTTAAACCTTGTTCGCCGCCCAGTACGCTAAGATTTAATTTTGTGATTATATCGTTTACAGTCATTTATAATTCGTTTAAGTGATTTTACCATTGAGAAATATATAGTCGCACTATTTGCTCATTTAGCAGAAAAAAAAGCCCTTTACGTATTGTCTTTGAGTGTTCCTTTTACTGTTTTTCGGTCGCCCCAAATTTTATCGATAATTGCAAAGGCGGTATCCATATTAATTTCGCCGTTTTTCATCAATACTTTTTGCACAAAAACACAATGCGAGAGCGTGGCATTTCCTTTCACAATATCTTCGCTTAGCGCCCGGCAACTGGGAGCACCACAAGCACCACAATCGATACCGGGTAACTGCGCTTCAATTTTCTGTGCTTTTTGCATTTTTTTCATAGCCGCAGCCATATCCACATCGAGCATCATCATCGAACGGGGTACCACTTCGCCCAGCGGTAGTTTTGTAAGCAAATAATCTTTGTATTTATTGATTCCCGATGGAATAAACTGATTTTTTTTACGGTTTCGCTCCACACGTTTTTGCAAGCGCTCAACTACCAGAAAACGATTTTCGGTACTTAATATTCCGCCGGCACAACCTTCGTGACAAGCCCTGCATTCAATATAATCGAGTCCTTCAATTTCCTGATTTTCGAGCTTTTCCAGAAACTCCATTACGTTATAAATTCCATCGATAGCCAAACTGCGACCGCTTACACGCGATGACTCTCCTTTGGTTAAAGTCCATAGTACTTCGTAATCGAACAATTCGGTTGAACCCGGCTCAGTAGCTTGTTTACCCGAACCGTCCATGATTTTACGATATACCCTGTTAAAAAGACTATTCATGTTTATAGCCCCATCGACCACCGATTTTTCTTCTCCAACCGGACTTTTAATGGCTGCTATTTTTGCTGCACATGGGGTTACATAAAAAATCCCTATATCGTTTTCGGGGATGCCCTGATCAATTAATTTGCGTTTTAAAAACTGAGCTGCAATATCGCTGGGTGTTCCCAGTTTTAAAATATTATCGACCAACGATGGAAATTTAACCTGAACCAATCGGATTATTGCCGGACAAAACGATGAAATAACCGGCAGTTCAAGTCCTTCTTTGGATTGGTATTCCAAAATGGCTTCGTTAAGAATATCAACAGCCCGTTCCACCTCAAACACATGGGTAAAACCTATTTCGTGAAGTACACTGTATATCTGACTGGCTTTTACCTCCTCAGGAAACTGCCCGATAAAAACCGCCGGAAACAAGGCCACCCGGTATTTATAATTAAAAATGGAATCAAAAGCATCTTCATCTACATAAATGGCATTTACAGGACAAACGCGCTGGCACTCGCCACAGTCGATGCATTTATTCTCATCAATATTGGCCAAACCATTCCAAACCCGAATGGCTTCGGTAGGACAAGCATTCATGCAATGCGAACACCCGTAGCAGGTTTGCTCGTTAACTTTTAGTGCATGAAAGAAAAAAGGCTTATCCATAATTTGTATCGAATGTAAATTTTATGCTTTGGTTTTGTTGTTTAAATAAGTAATAATTTCGACCCGGGTTCCTTTGTTAACTTCAGAAGTAATGTTCAATTCGTCGGCGTTTTTGCTCATATTGGGCAAACCCATTCCGGCTCCAAATCCCATTTCACGAACCTTTTCTGAAGCCGTTGAAAAACCTTCCTGCATAGCCAGTTCAATGCTTGGAATTCCCGGACCTTCGTCGTCGAGAACCAGCGTAATTTTTTCGGTATCGATACTTGCTTTAATGGTTCCGCTGTAGGCATGAGCTACAATATTTACTTCGGCTTCATAAAGGGCAACTACAATCCGGCGTGTAATTTTTGGATCAACATTTAACTTTTGGAGCACTTTTTTAACTTCGCTCGAAGCATGTCCAGCACTTATAAAATCGCCTCCGGTAACTGTAAAGTTAAATTCCATTAATACAAGGGTTTTATGCCATTTTGGTACAAGATACCAGAAATTTTAAACACTGAAAAAGGTGATTCAATGAGGCAGATATTGCTTTTGTTTGCCAGTTCAAGCATATCGGGCGTTACTTTTTTGTTGCGCCCAATTATCACACATTCAATGTCCGACATCTCGGCGGTTCGAATGGTTTGCAAATTCGCCAGACCGGTAATCAGAATGGTGTTACTTACATCGAGGGTAAGCACATCGCTCATTAAGTCGGATGCAAAAGCATTTTCAAAAACAGAATCTTCAGAAATTCGGGTAGTAATTAAATTTCCATCAGTATGTGCTAACAACGATTTTATATCCATCGAAACTAAGTTCAAGTTGGTTTTCAAGCTGATTATGGCAGCAAAGATAGTAAGCCTTACGCGAATAAATGATGATAAATATTAGCTCTCCGCTTAAAAGTAGCTGAACCTAATTAAATTTTCTGCGTGGTAAACGCATAATAAAAGTACTGCCAATTCCTGGTTTGCTGTCAACTTTTATCGACCCACCACTTTTCTCGACAAATTCTTTGCACAAAATCAGGCCCAATCCGGTTCCTTTTTCCTGAGCTGTTCCCAGGGATGAAACATTTTTATCGAGCGAGAATAAGTTTGGGAGTATGTCTTTTTCAATACCTACTCCATTGTCAATTACCATAACTTCAGCCCATAATTCGTCAACCAGTTCTGCTTTTACTTTTACCACATTGTGCGGATACGAAAACTTAATAGCATTGAGTACCAGATTTCTAAAAACAGTGGCCATAATCGATTTATCGGCATAAATTTCCAAAGTATCGGGAACCTCAACCAATAAACCAATGTCTTTTTGGTTGGCTGTTGCTGTAATTGTTGCCAACACTTCGTTAATAAAGGGCTTCAACACAATTTGTTTACGCTCCATTTGTAAAGCACCTGTTTGCGAACGAGCCCAATCGAGCAGGTTTTGAAGCAGTTTATAGGTGTTTTCCGATGTTTGCAGCATTTCTTCAAGAAACTGTTGCATTTCGGCTTCTGAAATATCATCGCGGTTATTAACCAGTAGTTGCGAAAATCCAATGAGTGTATTGAACGGACTTTTTAAATCGTGAGCCAGAATGGAGAAAAACCGATCTTTTGATTTTATGGCAGCCTCGGCTTCGTCTTTGGCACTTTTTAAATTGGAATTTAACTGCGTTAGTTCTTCGTTCTGTTCTTTCAAATCCTGAGTGCGTTGCGAAATTATGGCTTCCAGTTTTTTTCGTTCCCGCTCGCTTTTTTTGCCAGCCAAACGCAGGTAAATAATTAAGGAAATTACAATCCCGATATAAATAAGCGTTAAAACCCAAACTTTCTGATACCACTTTTTATAAATAGCAAATTCATAAGTTTCCGGCTCACTCCATTTATAAAAACCTTTTCCCTTGGCTCGTAATTGTAGTTTATAAGATCCCTCCTGCAAATTAGTCAGAACTATATTCCTGTTGTTTCGCTGCACCGCAACCCAATGCTCCTGATCAGAGTTTACCAAACGATATTCAAACGAAACGTATTTTGCCGGATACAGCGAATTCGAAAAAGTAATATGAATAGGGGTATTAACTAAAAAAGAATTGTGTTCATCGGGATACAATATCCGGTATTCGTTTTCGATATGTCTTATTTTTGGTTTGGGTGTGCATTTATATTCTTCTTTTATTGTCCCCTCAACCAATCCCAGGTTGGTTCCCATCCATATTTGCCCGAACTCATCGACGTGCAAATTGCGAAAGGAGTTGGTTTTCGATGGAATTCCATCGTAATTATTAAACGTGATTGTAAACGTGCTGTCCAATAAAATCAATCCGTTTGAGTTGCCAAACCAAATACGCTCCTGACTATCAACGGCAACAGAAGTAACATGTTCCTGATTCATTTCACCCAAATTGAATTGCCTGATTTCAAGCGGGCTGTATTTCCAAACACCTTCCGAAGTTCCTAAAACTATAACATTTGAACGATAAAACTCCATATCGTTAACTTCAAAAACAGTATTGTTTGTTTTTCCAAGTGGCACACTAATATTTTCGAAGATATTGGCAGCAGAATTAAACCTCCAAAGATACGATTGAGTGCCCGATGCTCCCAGGTAAAGCGTGCCATCGGCAGCAACTTTAAGCATCCGAAGTCGTTCTTCGTCAGGAAGTGGAATTACATATTCTGTTTCTTCAAAATCGGACGAGAAACTGACCACGGTAGGTTTTTCGCGGTTTTGAATAAACCAAACCAAACCATCTTTACCCAAAACCAGTTCGGTAATTGCTCCGCCTTTTGCTGAAAAATCGTATTCCAAAAGCGGAACGCCTTTATTGATAACAATTATTCTTCCATCGTCGGTGGCTACCCACAAATCGTTGTTTTTAATAATAAATTGATGTATCAGGTATTCCCACTGGCTAAAAACAGGATACAGGGTTTTATTTTCCGGATTAAAACCGGCAACGCGCCATCCATCGGTAAAATAAAGTTTACCATTTACGGCTTCCATATCGTGAATATAGTATTTGGTAAAATCGGTAAAAGCCGGTTTAAAATCGAGATTCCGAAGCAGTGTAACTCCAAAGTTAGTTGCCAGCCATAATTGGTTTTGTTTATCAATTAACACATCATTAATTGTTTTTTGCTCCGATAGCGCAATGTGCTCATATTTCAGCTGATTAGGCAGAATTTGTGCTTTAAAAAGCCCCTGCGACCAGGTCCCCAGGTAGAGTGTCCCATCAGCTGCCGGTTCAATATGAGAAACTGAATAAGGAAAATTGAGTTCTTTAGCCAAAATTAGCGTTCCCGATGAATCGAATTCAAGAAGTATCAACCCATTTTGTACACCAACCAAAACCTGATTATTTTCAATCAATTGCAAGGCAAAAACTTCGGTTCCTGCAAATTTACAATCCAATAATTCCAATTCTCCGCTTGCGGAATTCATTTTAAACAAACCTCCATTTTGACACATCACATAAACCACCGAATCGATTTCAAAAAACTGATGGTTACGTACATAATGGTTGGTATGGCAATGAGCAGGCAATTCAAAAGTTATTATGGTGTCTGTGGTAAGTTGCGCAACCCTGAGATTGCTTGCTATCCAGATACTGGAATCAGAAGCTTCGTACAAGGTTTTGGCATAGCTTAAATCGGGCCAGGTTGAAAAACCCAGCAGTTTGCGGGTATATGCTGAAGTATAGCTGTGTTCTTTTAACGAAATACTGATTAAACCGTCGTCGGATGTAGCTAAAAATCCAAATTTTTTACTGAACAACAGGTTTTTATAATAATTCGAAGCCCGTTCAATATTTTCAACGGCAACAAATTCATTTCCTTCAAAATGCACAATTCCACCATCGGTAGCTACCCAAAGGTAACCCGCTGAATCTATTTCAAAAGCTTTGATTAAATCGGTGGGCAAACCATTTTCCTGATGATACTCTTCGACTCCCACATTCTGGGCAGTAATATAACTTGCATTAACCAGCAATAATAATATTCCAAAAACGTATCGAAGATTTTCCATCCTTGTAAAGGTATAGAAAAGCCCCAACCAGCAACCCGGTAATAAGTTGATATAACTCAGTTTATAAACCGAAGTATGTCAGAAAAAAGCAAGCAACCCTAAGCATTGGCAGGCAATGCTTCCTTAAAGCTATCCTAATTCCCGATTAAAACTCAATCATAATTCCAACCGATGGAACCAAAGTTCCTGAGCCGTCGGTGGCAATATAACGCATTTGGTACTTTTGTTCATCAAGTGGTGCATCGGGATTCTCAATTATTTTTGTCCCGTCGGGATTGGTAGCCACGGTTAAAATATCGGGTGTATCCACCTTGGCGTTTAACAGATTCTGAATATCAACATAAACCATTAACGACCATTTATCGAAGAAATAGCTCTTATCAATACGAACATCTAACTGAGTAAAAGCATTCAGACGCTCCTGATTAAAACGCGAATAATCGGGGTAAGCCTGTAAGCGCGAATCCCAGGCAAGTACATAAGAACTTTTTTCAATATCGTAAGGTGTATAAGGTGCGCCACCGGCAAAACGGAATTTAAAACCAAAATCCCAATGATTTTTAAAACTGCGGGTTGCGGTAATATTAAACAGATGCTTGTTATCCCAGGCGGTTGGAATATACTCGCCGTAAGCATCTTTAAATTCACTGCGAACAAAGGTATAGGCAAGAATGGTATTGAAACCAAAAAAATCGGTATGGCGCAAATACAATTCTGCACCAAGGGCCCGGCCAACGCCTGTTGAAACCACTTCCTCGTCGCCAAAGGTTCCGTAATCGCCTCCTTTGCTGGCAAGTGCAATGGAATCATTTACCGAAAAAGGATAATTGTTGTATTTTTTATAGAAGCCCTCCAGGGTAATTTTCGATTGCTCGTTGGGTAAATATTCCAACCCGCCAACCAAATGATCGGATTGCAGGTAGCTAATTCCGTTGGCTTTATTAACCAGAACGCCGTTTTGTGCGCCGTAACCTAACGTTGTATAAGCCGGAAGCTGATAGAATCGGCCCGAGTTAAAATTTAACGACCACTTTTCAGCAAATGGATAACTCAACGAAATTCGCGGACTTAATTGACGGAAAAGATTCGACATTTCGGACGAATAATTATTGGCATCGGCACGTAAACCCAACGAAACAGTAAGCCGTCCGTCGAAAACACCTTTGCTAACCTGGCCAAAAGTACTCCATTTAATTAAATCCAAATCCGATTCGTAATTGATGGCTGTAGAACCAGCATTTAAAAAACGTAATTGAAATGTTTCGTTAAAATACTGTGCATATTCCATTCCGGCACCAATATTTATCTTTGTTTTATTCTCGGTTCGCCAGGTATGCTCGTACCTGAGCTTTGTTTCAATTTCATCGGAATTGTAATCCAGTATTTTCAACGAATCTACTTCAACATTGCCAATGTACTTGTACGAAGTATTGTTCAGGTGATTCCTGCTTAAAACCAGGGTTTGGTATCCATGTGCCCTGTAATGCTTGTACACGCCCCCAACGGTATAGTTCCATTGTTCAAAAACCGGCAAATAACCCACAATATACCGTTGTTCCTCGGTTTTGTCGGCATCTAAATTCAATTCAAACTGATCGATAGCTCCCAATCCAATCAATGTAATTTCATTTTTCTCGTCGATGCGGGTTTTAAGCTTGAATTGTACATCGTTGTAGGTTGGCAAAAAAGGTAAACCCAAACCGGCAAACAAAAATTGCAAATACGAACGGCGAGCCGAGAAAACCAGACTGGTTTTATCACCAATCGGTCCGTCCATGGTTAAGGCTAAATCGGATGCACCTACTGTTGCCCTGAATTTCATTATCTCTTTGTTGCCATCCACCTGCTTGAATTCGAGTACCGAACTAAGCGCATTTCCCCGGTTGGCCGGAAAAGCTCCACTATAAAAATCGACCGAACGTACAAAATCGACATTGATAATGCCAATTGGTCCACCCGATGCACCTTGCGTGGCAAAATGGTTCAGGTTGGGAATCTCCACATCATCCAGATAAAAACGGTTTTCGCTGGGTCCACCACCTCTTACAATTAAATCGTTGCGATACGAAACCGAACCGGCAACTCCGGGTAAAGACTGAACAACCCGACTGATATCACGGTTTCCACCCGGATTCTTTTCAATCTCGCCAATACCTATACTGCGCATTGAAAGCGGACTTTCTTCGCGTCGCACAAAAGGCGAAGCTTTTACATTAATTTCTTCGATTTGTGTCGAGGATTCATTCATTTCAATCTCGATAAAAGCAGTTTTGGCATTGGTTACCAAAATCTCGGTCGATACCACCGTTTCGTAACCTATGGAAGAAACCTGAACTTTTACAAAACCAGCTTCGATGCCGGTTAAACGAAATTTACCGTCCAAATCAGTAACGGAACCAATGGTAGTTCCATAAATTATTACATTAGCAAAAGGCACCGGTTCATTATTTATCGGGTTCTTAACCTGCCCTTCAAGCGTTCCGTTTTGTGAAAAGCTGCTAAACGCCAGCAACAATAAACCTGCTATTAATAGTTTTATCTTCATAAATTTCTTGCATTGAATCTACAAATGTATTACGTTTTCGTTGCATAAAAACATTTGTTCACTACTTTTGTTTCAATAATTGCAAATATTTATTACGAATTCGTAATTTAACAAATCATGAAGTACCAACTTCTAATTGAACTGATACAACATCTTGAAAAATTTGAATTAATTCAAGACCAAGGTAATAAGAATATCAATGCTTTTGCTCAATGGCTCGCCTATGAAACCCAGGGAACTAAAACAGCATCAAATCGAAAATCAACAGAAAACAACGAACCCATTTATAGGCAACCTGTAAATGCCCTAATAAGTATTTTAATTGGCCGAATGGGAAAATACGCCCGGATTTACACCAAAAAAATTCTGTCGAAAACCAACTTAAGTGGTTTAGACGACTACAGTTTTATGGCCACACTTATGTTTCATGAACGGATGACCAAAAGCGAACTGATACATTATAACCTGCTCGATTCGGTAACTTCGGGTGCCGACATAATAAAAAGGCTGATAAACAACGGATTCATCCGGGAAGAGGAAAACCCAAACGACAAGCGTTCAAAAAGTGTTAGCATCACTCCTACAGGTCGTGCAATGATGATTGAGGTTTTTAAAGAAATGCATCTGGCATCGGAAATTGTTACGGGCAAACTAAGTGAAACTGAAAAAAACACATTAGTTGAACTCCTAAGCAAGCTCGATGCCTTCCATAAAGACATCTTTGAAAACGATCGGAAACTGGCATTAAATGCTATTAAAAACAAACACCTTGGTGAATAAGGAGCTGCATTACTTGCTGCATTGAACCTTTTTAACATCCAACTGTTTCATATCCAACTGATTTATTAAACCCAAAAATGTAGCCTTATGCAAAAACAAATCACTTATTTATTTGGAGCAGCACTGCTGATTTTAAGTGTAGCAATTAATGCATCCTGCAAAAAAGAAGATCCCCTAAGTGGAACCGATTTGGAACTTTATAACATGGCCACCGAAACCGAAGGATTTACCTGGTATCAAAACTCCGATATTTTACTCAATCGCAGTACCGCCAGCGGCCATACCGAAGCTTTTTTAAGAACCCGCTATAATACCGTTGCCTCAACTCATTTGGATGCTACCGGAAAAGTAAAAGCGCAAACAGTTTTTAACGAAGGATCGCTTATTGTAAAAGAATTGTGGAGCAATGAATCGACCATAAATCGCTATGCTATTTTATACAAACAAAGCGAACATGAGTTTGCCGATGAAAACGGCTGGGTCTGGGGTTACATTAATGCCGACCAAACTGTTGAAGTTCCTGCTTCAGAAAAAGGAGTCTCGTGCATTAGTTGCCATAGTCAAACCGATAATATTGATAATACCCTGATGAATAAGTATTTTCCTTAAACTGATTTTGTCTGTTACAGCATTTCCATTTTGTCGAAAGTGCTGAAACGAAAGTTATAATTCAATTGTTTTAGTTTTTCAGGTGCAACGCGTTGGTTGGCCAGTAACATTTCGCTGGTTTTTTCAGCACCCAATAATAGCCTGAAAACAAAAGCCGGCATGGGAAGCAGTAATATTGCCCTTGTCCTTTTTTTCAGCCACCGTGCAAAATTCTTAAATGGCAACGGATTGGGTGAAACGGCATTAATAATTCCTTCGTAATCGGAATTGGTGATGCTCTGGCTAATTATTCCGACCAAATCGTCGAGGTGGATCCACGAAATGTATTGCATCCCATTGCCCGGATAGACGCCTAATCCCAGATTAAAAGCCTGCTTCATCTGGGCCAGAAATCCTCCTTTTGGCGAGATTACAATACCCAGACGCAAAACTACCTTGCGTATTCCATCCAGATTAACACCTTGCAACTGCTGTTCGGTTTGTTGCACTACATCGGCCAAAAAGCCTTTCCCTGTGGGCGAATGTTCATTGACAAAGCCATCGGTTTGTGCACCATAGAAACCCACGGCTGAGGCTTGTATCCAAACCCCGGGCATATCAGGCAAATTTTTTGCAATATCTTCCAGCTGAATTATTGATTCTGTCCTGCTTCTTAAAATCTCCTTTTTATAGCTCTGAGTCCAGCGCTGTGTGCCAATATTTGCTCCCGACAAATTGATTATGGCATCGCAATGCCTGCAATTTGACAGAAGTAGTTTGCTGTTTCCATCGGGCCATTTTATAACTCCCACCGATTCAGGAAAAAGTAAACGGGCTTTATCCGGATTTCGGGTCAATACATTTATTTTATAACCCAACTCAAGCAAATGAGCTACCAGGGCTTTGCCCACAAAACCGGTTGCACCGGCAATCAATACCGTGGTTTGTTCTTTCATACTCCGCTAAACAATTTCACCCAAGGTAAGGTTTTTAGAAACAAAAAAGAGACTGTTTAAAACAGTAAAAGATTTAATCTAACTCCTTTCAATTTAAAAGAAATAGAACGCGGATAACGCTGAAAAAAACTGATTTACGCAGATTATATCTGTGAAAATCAACTTAAATCCGCATCATCCCTTCCTGCCTATGGCAGGATCGTTCTATTCTTTTCATACGATAAGAACAAAGATGTAGCTTTTCTCTTTGTATCCAACCCATTATATTTGGGCTATCAGACTCTATTCAAAATGTCCGAACTTTCCTTTTTGCAAAAAACCAACTGCCCGTTCCATTTCCTGATACATCACCTTATCGTTATTAATAAATTCAACTGATAAGCGGAACTGACTTACAAAATCGTCGATATAGGGCGATGGCCGTAATGGTTTACGTAAATCGAGCGCCTGAGCAGCATTCATCAGTTCAATAGCCAAAATACGTTCTACATTTTCAACCACTCGCAAAGCTTTGGTTGCTGCATTAGCTCCCATACTTACGTGATCTTCCTGTCCGTTGCTCGAAACAATGGAATCGACACTGGCCGGTGTACATAATTGTTTGTTTTGGCTCACAATGCCTGCTGCGGCATATTGGGGAATCATAAAACCTGAATTTAAGCCGGGGTTGGCCACCAAAAACTCGGGCAAACCACGTAACCCCAATATCAACTGAGCGGTACGGCGTTCCGATATATTTCCCAATTCAGCCATGGCAATAGCCAGGTAATCGAGATTTAAGGCCAAAGGCTGGCCGTGAAAGTTTCCTCCTGAAAGCACCAGATCCTCATCGGGAAAAACCGTGGGATTATCGGTAACCGAATTTATTTCGGTTTCTACCACCTGCGCAATATATTTTACGGAATCTTTGGTAGCCCCGTGCACCTGAGGAATGCAACGGAAGGAATAAGGATCCTGTACATGTTTCTTGGGCTGAGCCATAATCTGACTACCGGCCAACAAATTACGGATGTTTTTTGCTGTTTCAATCTGCCCGCTGTGCGGACGAATCTGGTGCAACAAATCGTTAAAGGGTTCCAGGCGACCGTCGAAAGCTTCGAGCGAGGTTGCTCCTATGATATCGGCAAACTTTATCAGTCGGAAGGCTTTTAACAGGGAATAAACCGCATGGGCACTCATGAACTGCGTGCCGTTGAGCAGGGCCAATCCTTCTTTCGATTGCAATTCGATGGGTTCCCATCCTAATTGATTCAATACCTGAGCCGCAGGCAGACGTTCTCCCTGGTAATATACTTCGCCCATCCCGATTAAGGGTAAAAACAGGTTGGCCAAGGGTGCCAAATCGCCGGAAGCGCCCAGCGAACCCAGTTCAAATACTACGGGAAGCACCTCGTAGTTGTACATATCGATAATACGCTGCACGGTTTGCAGTTGTACACCGCTTTTGCCCATCGACAAAGCATGAGCTTTTAACAAAAGCATCAGCTTTATAATTTCGGGGCGCACCAAATCGCCGGTTCCGCAGGCATGCGACATAACCAGATTCTTCTGGAGTTGTCCCAGCTCGTCGTTCGAAATACTTTTATTGCACAAGGAACCAAACCCGGTATTAATACCATAGATGGGTTCAGGATGCGCGGCAACTTTCTTATCGAGGTATGCGCGGCATTGCACAATGGCCTGAGTTGCCTGCTCTGAGAGTTCTAACTGAAAAGCTCCCTCAATAATTTCTTCGATACGCTCGAAGGTTAAGTAATCGGGAGTAATATAATGCACTTTTGTCATAGCTAATTTTCTATAAATTAAATATGGTGCAAAAGAAACAAAAGGGATTCACTTTGTGTGAAAATCCCTTATGATTTATAGCAGTTTGCCTTATTTTAAGCGAGAAAAATATTATTCCTTCATCCGTTCAAGCAATTCATCCCCGCTAAGGGTTTCCTGAGTACCCTTTTCCATATCTTTTAAAGTGATGCGTCCGGAATTCATTTCTTCTTCGCCCACCATGGCCACAAAAGGTATATTACGACTGTTGGCATAAATCATTTGCTTCTTCAATTTAGCCGCTTCGGGATATATTTCGGTACTGATGCCAGCATTTCGCATCTTTTGAATGAAAGGTAAACACCAGGACTGTTCTGCTGCTCCAAAATTTACAAAAAACACTTTTGTAGTAGTATCGGCTTCTTTCGGATAACTATCTAATTGCTCCATTACGTCGTAAATGCGGTCGGCACCAAACGAAATTCCCACGCCCGACACATCGGGTAAACCAAAGATACCGGTCAGGTCGTCGTAGCGCCCGCCACCGGTAATGGAACCCATCTCCACATCGAGGGCTTTTACTTCAAAAATAGCCCCGGTGTAGTAATTTAATCCGCGGGCAAGGGTCAGATCGAGTTCTACCTTTGTATTTAGATCCAGTGGTTCAAGCCAGTTAAAGATAGTCTCCATCTCCTCAATTCCCTTCAGTCCAATTTCGGAAGTGGCCAGTACTTTTTTAATTTGTTCCAGCTTTTCCGTATTGCTGCCTTTTAAATTCAGGATGGGTTGCAATCCATCAATGGCTTTTTGCGGCAAACCTTTTTCGGCCAGTTCAGTGTTCACATTATCGAGGCCTATCTTATCAATTTTATCGATGGCCACCGTAATGTCGATAATTTTATCGGGCTGACCGATTACTTCGGCAATACCTGAAAGGATTTTACGGTTATTAATTTTTACCAGCACGTTTATTTTCAGGTGGCGATATACTTCGTCCACAATCTGAATCAGCTCTACCTCGTTCAACAGCGAATTGCTCCCGATTACATCAACATCGCACTGATAAAACTCGCGATAGCGCCCTTTTTGCGGACGATCGGCCCGCCAAACGGGTTGAATCTGGTAACGCTTAAACGGAAACTGCAACTCGTTGCGGTGTTGCACCACAAAGCGGGCAAAGGGCACAGTTAAATCGTAACGGAGTCCTTTTTCCGAAATCTGAGCGGTTAATTTTGCGGAATCTTTTTCCTGAAGCAGGGCATCGTCGGCTTTCGATAGAAAATCGCCGGAATTTAATATCTTGAACAGGAGTTTATCGCCTTCTTCACCATATTTGCCCAATAAAGTTGAAAGATTCTCCATGGCCGGAGTCTCAATGGGTTGGTAGCCATAGCGTTTAAATACGCTTTTGATGGTATCGAAAATATAGTTGCGCTTTACCATTTCGGCTGGTCCAAAGTCGCGTGTTCCTTTAGGTATTGATGGTTTCTGAGCCATGTTTTTATGTTTGATTTATGCGTGGCAAAAATAAGGTAAAGATTTGTGAATAGAAAACGCAGCCGCAGTATTGCAAACCGGAATTAAGCCAAGGGGAAATCTCCGGCTTTTTATTCCCCTTACCGAAAGCTGCTGTGTTAATAATGCTTTTATCGACTAAGCTCTTCTGTTACCAGTTTTCCTTCGCCAATTTCAACCTTTATTTTTATGGGATGATTGCAGTCAAAAGTACTGCCTTCTTCGGTTAGGTTCACCAACTCGGGTACCTGGTGTTCCAGATTCAATTTAGCTCCCGGAGCCATCCGCAGGTATACCTCGCCCTTATCGAGCTGTACCGAAAGGTTCGTTGCAGTGGTGTCGGCTGGTACATCGATATATATTTTACCCTCTTTTAAAAAGAGTTGATTTTGCCAGGATGAGTTTTGAGGCATTACCAGGTTTATCTGATTGCGAACTTCGGTAAACCATCCGGTTTTAGCCAGCCAGAAATGACTGGTGTCGCCCGCTGCCCAGTTCAAACCGATTTTGCTGTTCGGAAAACCAAAACCATTGACGGCATAATTCACGGCAAACAGGGTATCGAACGAAAGGGTAACCGTTCCTTCGTCGAAGGAGGTTTTAAGTAAGACGGGTGCCAGATTTTGCAATTCGGTTTGAGTCCTTGAGAACTGTTTTTTCGAAATGTAGGGCGTTGCCAGTAAAAGTCCTACGGTTAAAATGGGCAAAAACAGGCCCAGAGCCAGCGAGACTACTTTTCCTTTTCGTTTTTGTTTTGCTGCATCAAAATCTTCAGCCTTCAACGGTTCGTTTATCTTTAAAAGATGATAAAAAAGAATGGCCGGAAGCCAGACCATTCCGGCAGCCCATAACACATCGCTGGCAAAATGTCCGCCTGCAATCATCCGGGCGTAACCAATGAGCAAACCATAGAGCGTTCCAAAAATAAAAAAAGTCCAGGCCCAGCTACGGTAGCGTTTCCGTAGAAATAAAAAGGGAATTGCCATAAAAAAACCCATGGAAGCATGCCCACAAGGAAAGGATTTACCCCCGGTGTCGCCCTTAACCCATACTTTATGGTATTGCTCCACGCCATCGAATTGAACTATTTCGCGCGGACGTGGACGGCCCCAATGATCTTTAAATGTTCCATTGACCAAAATGCCCGGACCCACAATTACAATAAGCAACATAAATAACGCGGCTTTGCGCCAGACTACCAAAGCCTTTTTCCAGTACGAAAGACTCACCACAACGAGAGCGGCAAAGGCTAACAGGTAACCCAGAAAGATGCCGTACTTGTAAATAAAGTGCCAAAAAGGCCAGTCGCCCATAAACCATCCATTGGTGGTGGTATAATAGGGTTTTTGCAAGGCTATATCAAGGTCAAAAAACAGAAAAGGCAGGGTTAATACCCCAAACAGCAGGGCAAAAACCAGCAGGTCGCGTTTAAATTGTTTACTCATAGTAAGCGGTTCAAAATATTATATAAAAGCGTTCAAAAATACATCGATAATTTTAGAAAGTGAAACTTCGGTGGAATTGGTGTCACCAATTTATTGTGTATTTTGTAAATAATGTCGTTTAGTTAAAGGAATTCACCCCTATAATCCCCGCCGCGGCGGAATATTTGCTCCGATGGAACAGTGCTAGTCCTTCCACCACGGCGGCAGGTGAAATATGCCTAACTAAAATACATTGAATTTCAATTCCTGAAAAGCTATGAAACATGGTGACGATTACTAAATAAAATGGTAACTTATAGCCGTAAAGCTTAAGCCAAAAACCTTTGATTTATGAACAATGCAGGAAGAAAAAAAACCTACATCCATTCGGTTTTTACCGTGGGTTCACTGCTGTTTTTATACCTTTTTTTACTGGTAGCTTCGTTTGGCAGTCTGGCTATCGACGATTTTTATTTTCTGGATAATGCAAACCAATTTTCAATTCTTGAAGCTACCCAACACGAATACCAAACATGGAGTACCCGTTATTTTTCAACTTTTCTGATCCATAGTTTTCTTAAAATTTTCCCTCTAAACCGTGTAGCTCCCCTGTTTTTTCTTTTCAATTTCGTTGTTTGGCTTTTGGTTACGTATCAATTGGTTAATCTTTTATCGAAAAAACACCTCCTGCGCCTGCGAACCCAGCGTTTTACCAGCAAATTCCTGATGAGCCTTTTCTTTATTGCTGCGCTGTTTTACAGTTCATTTAGCATTAACGAAAGCTGGTTCTGGCTTTGCTCCACCAGCACCTATTCGCTGAGTCTTGCCATGGCCATACTGGGTTTTACCCTCTTGCTGAGCAAACAATTGTCGCTACCTAAATACATGTTGCTGGTAATAAGCTTTGCTTATGTGGGTGGTTCCAGTGGACCGCTGGCACTAATGGTACTTTTATTTTTAGTATTGCTGATGCTTTATCTTTTTTTCCATACAGAAAGCAGGCCTTATGTAAAACAGCTATGGCCGGCATACCTTAGTGCATTTTTAGCAGTAGGTATCGCATTTATAATGCTATATCATGGTAAAGGAAATGAATTGCGCAGTCAGTTTTTTCAGAAAATAAGCGCACCTGAAGCTTTGGTTTTAAATGTAAAGATGACTGGGATTATCTTTTTAAAAAGAATACCTTCCGTACTGGTTTATGCTGTGCTGTTTGGGCTTGCTATTCAGTATTATCTGGTTCGGCGACCGGTTCCAGAAAAGAAAAGCAGTACCCTTATCCGAATAATTTATTTGACCCTGGCTTTTGGTATGCTCGTTTATTTGCATCAACTTTCCATTACTTATAAAACGCAGGATGTTGCTGCCTTTCGGGCGCTTTTGCCCATCAGCCTTTATACGCTGGTGTATTTCACCCTGGTCTTTTATGTTTTATTCCGTAGCGGTATCTTTACTAAAGCATTCAAAAAAGGATTATTCCTGCTTTGCTTTATTTCGATAGCGGGAGTGAATGGTTACCACCTGATTACACAGCAAATTAAACTTACAAAATACTCAAGGGAGTACACGGAACGCATAAATTACCTGATAAGTCACAGACACCAGCATAGTCCGCTGCTTGTCACGCCCCTTCCCGATTCGGGCTGGCTTAAAAGTGCTGAAATATCGAGCGACCCCGACTATTTTGCCAACCGGCATATAAAAGCCGGCCTGCAATTAAACGCTGAGGTATTTAGGGTTGATGCATCGGCACCTACGGACACGCCTTAAGAAAAAAAAGCTGCGCAATGCTGTACTGGGCTGCCTGAAACTATTGTGTTATTGTAAGGTAAACTAATTAAATAGCGTGTTGTTCCTAAATAAGGTGATCTTAAGAATTACTTGTTTTAGCAGGACTCGTTTTTCGCCTCAAGCCGGCTGGGCTCTTCATTTTTGGGTTATTCCCTTCGGTCATGAACTCGCAAGCTCGGTCGACCCAAAAACGAAGCAAACCTGTCTGCCGGCCAGGCAGGAAGGTCAAGGCACCAAAAAAATAGCATCTACATCTTTACAATCACTAAGTGCGGCCGGGTGATCTTCGAACAAGTTCTCAGCTTCCCGGTCTTACTAAGTGATTGTTTCGATTCCGATAGCTTTTTTTTGGAAGCCGATTTTCGCTTTGCTCTTTTAATCTTAAATAACCAAATAAGTTCTCGTAAACCAACTACTCTTTAGATAATATTTATGCATTAAAAATACATCCTGGCTATAATGCTTAATCTTTGGTAAGCTTTTTATAGCGGATGCGTTTGGGACCTTCGTCGCCCAGACGTTTTTTACGGTTTATTTCGTATTCCGAATAAGAACCTTCGAAGAAATACACCTGCGAATTGCCTTCGAAAGCCAGAATGTGAGTGGCAATGCGGTCGAGGAACCAACGATCGTGCGAGATAACCACCGCACAGCCGGCAAAGCCTTCCAAACCTTCTTCGAGCGCACGCAGGGTGTTTACATCGATGTCGTTACTGGGTTCGTCAAGGAGCAGTACGTTGGCTTCCGACTTCAGGGTCATGGCCAGGTGCAGTCGGTTTCGCTCACCACCCGAAAGCACAGCGGCTTTCTTTTCCTGGTCGGCTCCGGCAAAGTTAAAGCGCGATAAATAGGCGCGGGCATTGATAAATCGTCCACCCACCTTGATTTCTTCCATGCCATCGGAAATAATCTGGTACACCGATTTCTCCGGATCGATGCCGGCATGACTTTGATCGACGTAACCAATCTTTGCCGTTTCGCCCACAGAGAAGGTTCCGGAATCGGCCTGCTCGTGTCCCATAATCATGCGGAACAAGGTTGTTTTTCCGGCGCCATTGGGGCCAATTACACCCACAATGCCGTTGGGCGGAAGCACAAATTCAAGGTTTTCGAACAGGAGTTTATCGCCAAAGGCTTTACTTACCGAGTGGGCTTCGATAACTTTACCGCCCAGGCGCGGACCATTGGGGATAAATATCTCGAGTTTTTGTTCTTTTTCCTTCGAATCTTCGTTCAGCAGCTTGTCGTAGGCTCCCAAACGGGCTTTTTGTTTGGCATGGCGGGCTTTTGGGGCCATACGCACCCATTCGAGCTCGCGTTCGAGGGTTTTACGTCGCTTGCTCTCGGTTTTTTCTTCCTGAGCCAGACGGGTACTCTTTTGTTCGAGCCACGAAGTGTAATTTCCTTTCCAGGGGATGCCTTCGCCCCGGTCGAGTTCCAGTATCCATCCGGCTACGTTATCGAGGAAGTAGCGGTCGTGGGTAATGGCAATTACGGTTCCTTTGTATTGCTGCAAATGCTGCTCAAGCCATTGTACCGACTCGGCATCGAGGTGGTTGGTGGGCTCGTCGAGCAGGAGGATGTCGGGTTCCTGAAGTAACAAACGGCACAGGGCTACCCGGCGGCGTTCGCCACCCGAAAGGTGTTCCACTTTGGCATCGGAAGGAGGACAACGCAGCGCATCCATAGCCCGCTCGAGTTTGTTGTCGAGCTCCCAGGCATTGTGCTGGTCGAGTAATTCGGTTAACACGCCCTGACGCTCGATGAGTTGGTTCATTTCATCGTCGCTCATGGGTTCGGCAAACTTCATATTGAGTTCTTCGTATTCCTTCAACAAAGCCACCACTTCGGCGGTTCCTTCTTCCACAATTTCGCGTACGGTTTTGGAATTATCGAGTGCCGGCTCCTGTTCGAGCATCCCAACAGAATATCCCGGAGAGAAAACCACTTCGCCTTCGTAGCTCTTTTCGGTTCCGGCAATAATTTTAAGGAGGGTTGATTTACCCGAGCCATTGAGACCGATAATCCCGATTTTTGCCCCGTAAAAAAACGAAAGGTAAATGTTGTTTAAAACCCGTTTATGGGGTGGGAAGGTTTTGCCAACTCCCACCATTGAAAAAATAATTTTTTTATCGTCCGACATAGAATTTATGAATTAATGATGCGCAAAATTAGGAAATTGTTCTGTAAGGCCATATAGCCGCGATGCAAATATTTGCGAGATATGGGGTAATTCAAAAGTGTTGCTCCCAGGGAGCAATGATGTCAGGAATTCAGGAATTAATACCAGGAAAAAGGAAGAAAAAGCCGCGAATTTGCGAATTAAAACAAAGATGAAGGAAGAAAAAAGGCCGCGAATTCACGAATTAAATATGAATGAATACCGGATAAACCAGGTGAACAACAATTAATGTCGCTCCTACGGAGCAAGTATGCCACGAATTCGCGAATTAAGACAAAGATAAAGGAAGAAGGATGGCGCTAATTCATAAAATGAAATCGCTTTGCGATTTTCAATGGTTTTAAAAATGCAGGCTGCCGACATCCCCTATAAGGGTGGCTGGAAAGATGCCGGCAAGCCTGCCCCAATCCCACTTGCTAACTGCGCACGAAGATTCCCAAAACTTCAAGTAACTGCGGGTTATCGTATAAAGCCACTTTTGCGAGGGTATCGAATTCATCCATCCATGCTTTTAATTCGTTCATTTCGTCATTTTT
>JBFXEW010000021.1:0-92248 GCA_050179685.1 Salinivirgaceae bacterium | reverse complement strand
CTGATAATATATATTATGTAAAATAGAATATTTTAACAAAAAGGCCGGAATTCCCGGCCCTTTTGTTTTATTTATTCTTTAGCTGGTAAGGCTTTAATTTTTTCATCCATTTCTTTAAATTTATTCATGTAAACTTCGCTATCGTTACGGAGTTTAAAATAAATTTCTTTTAAAGTAAGCATGGTGGTTTCTTCAGTTGGTTGAATCTCGTGAGCTCTTTCTAAATAAGGCAAAGCTTTTTCAAGTTCTTTAAATGAAGTTTTTACAGCCTCGTCGTATTTCTTTTGCTGATTTGGTGGAATCTCGTTGGCTAATTTTAATAAATCAGCACCTTTATTAAAGAATAACGCACCCAGATTATAATAAGCATCAAAGTAATCGCTCTTTAGTTCTACTGCTTTTTCATAAGAAGCTTTTGCGTTTTCGAAATCTTTTAGTTTATCGTACAAAGCACCTTGAGCAAAGTAAAATGTTTGATTGGTAGGATCTTTTTCAATGGCAATCGACAAGTATTCCAGCGCCTGATCCGACATATCGGCGTTCAAATAGTAGTTAATTAATTCTACCATCAAAACGGTATTGTCTTCAGAATAAGCTTCGATTCCATCTTTTAAATACTGCACATAAGCTGCGGTATCGCCTTGCTCCTGCTTAATGTTGGCCATGAAACCGTAAATTTTTGATCCTTCGTATTTTAGCTCAGCTACTCTTGAATAAAATTTAATGGCTTCGTCGTACATTTTACCTCTATCGGCTGCAATAGCTGCGTTAAAAATAACTATGGTATCGATAGCTGTTTCATCTACCATGGCTTTAACATCGAGCGCACTTTTAAATGCATAGAATGCTTTGCTAAAATCTTCGGTATTTGTTGATTCAACACCTGCATTAAAAAAGTCAACGCCGCGGTTTATCTGCATATCGCCAATAGCCAGATAACTAAGAGTTATTTCTGCCTGATATTTTCCTTTTTCGTCGAGCGATTGTGCTTTTTGGAACGACTCAATAGCAATTTTTAAGGGATTGTCAGAAAGTGATTTGAATTTATCATCTTCACTTTTGGCAATTGCCTGGTAAACCTGACCACGAACCTTCCAGGTTTTGGCTTTATCTTTGGTTTTTTCGTGTTCAATAGCCATATCAATGGCTTCTTTGGCCTTGTCTAACTCATTGTATTGTGGTTTCGATAAATTTAAGGCCTTTTGGACTTTTGAATTCTGTGCTGAAACCAAAAACACAGACATTATAAATACAAGTGACAGTGCTAGTTTTTTCATTTTATAAGCTTTTTTTGTTTGCGTCAAATATAATGTTTATTTGTTTATTCTTTCAATTATAATAAATACTAATCTTGAATTTCAGCATCAAATGCTCCTTCTTCACCATTCTCTTCTTTCTCACCAGCTGCTACAAACTCAATGGCTGCAATCTGATCGCCTTTCTTCAGATTTATTAAACGTACTCCCTGAGTTGCACGTCCCATAACTCTCAGTTCCGAAACGGCCATTCGAATGGTTAAACCGTTTTTGGTAATTATCATTAAATCATTCTCATCGGTAACTCCTTTGAGTGCAATCAGTGCGCCGGTTTTTTCGGTAATATTCATGGTTTTAACCCCTTTACCTCCCCGTTTAGTGATTCGGTAATCTTCTAATTTAGAACGCTTTCCGTATCCGTTTTCTGAAACTACCAATACATCTTCTTTGGTTTCTTCAACGCAAATCATACCAATTACAGAATCTCCGGCACTTAGTTTAATACCACGTACACCCGATGCAGTTCTACCAATTGCCCGTATATCCTTTTCGTTAAAACGGATGGCTTTACCAGTGCGAACAGCAAGTAATATTTCATGATTTCCTCCGGTAAGTCTTGCCTCTAATAATTGATCACCTTCCCTGATGGTTATGGCGTTTACTCCGTTTTGACGCGGACGACTGTAAGCTTCAAGACTGGTTTTTTTAATAATACCATTTTTAGTTCCCAGAATAATAAATTGATTTTTAATGTATTCGGGATCTGTCAGGGTTTTTACATTAATATATGCTTTTACATTATCGTCTGCATTAATTTGTAACAGGTTCTGAATGGCTCTTCCTTTCGATGTTTTATTGCCTTCGGGAATTTCATAAACCTTAAGCCAGAAACAACGACCCAGTTCGGTAAAGAACAGCATGGTACTGTGCATATTGGCAATATACAAGTGCTCCACAAAATCTTCGTCGCGTGTTGTACTTCCTTTAGAGCCTACGCCTCCTCTGGATTGCGTTTTAAACTCAGTAAGCGGAGTCCGTTTAATATAACCCAAATGCGAAATGGTAATTACAACCTCTTCGTCGGCATAAAAATCTTCAGGATTGAACTCTTCAGCATCGGGAACAATTTCAGTACGACGGGCATCACCATACTTTTCCTTTATCTCAATAAGTTCATCTTTTATAATGCTCATTCTGAGTTCAATATTTGAAAGTACTTCATTCAAATATTCAATTTGTTTCTTAATTTCATCGTATTCAGCCCGTAGTTTATCCTGTTCCAGTCCGGTTAACTGACGCAAGCGCATATCCACAATAGCACGAGCCTGCAAATCACTCAGTTTAAACCGTTCAATCAAATTCTCACGAGCTTCGTCCGGACTTTTTGATGCACGAATTATTTTGATTACTTCATCAATATTATCGCTTGCAATAATAAGTCCTTCGAGAATATGTGCGCGTTCTTCGGCTTTACGCAATTCGTATTTTGTGCGTCGCACCACAACGTCGTGGCGGTGAGCAATAAATTTTTCGAGTAATTGCTTTAAATTAAGCATTTGCGGCCTGCCGTCAACCAGTGCAATGTTATTAACACTAAACGAAGTTTGCAGTTGGGTGTATTTATATAGTTTATTTAGAACTACATGAGGAATGGCTTCTCTTTTAAGATCATAAACAATACGCATTCCATTCCGGTCCGACTCATCGTTTACATTGCTGATTCCTTCAATCTTTTTATCGTTAACTAAATCAGCCGTTTTCATAATCATTTCAGCCTTATTTACCAAATAAGGAATCTCGGTGATTACAATTCTGGTTTTTCCATTATCCGAAGTTTCAATTTCAGCTTTTCCACGAACAACTATCCTTCCTCTGCCTGTTTCAAAAGCTTCTTTTACACCCTGGTAACCATAAATGATTCCTCCTGTCGGAAAGTCAGGTGCTTTGACATATTGCAAAAGTTCTTCGGTAGTTATGTCACTATTATCGATGCAGGCACATAAAGCATCAATTACTTCGCTTAAATTATGAGGAGGCATATTGGTAGCCATACCCACAGCGATTCCGGATGCTCCGTTTACCAGTAAGTTTGGAATTTTAGTAGGAAGAACCGATGGTTCTTCGATAGTATCATCAAAATTAAGTTGAAGATCGACCGTTTCTTTATCTAAATCAGCTAAAGTTTCTTCAGCAATTTTCTTTAATCGGGCTTCGGTATAACGCATGGCAGCCGGGCTGTCACCATCAACGGAACCAAAGTTTCCCTGTCCGTCAACCAAAGGATATCTTAACGACCATTCCTGAGCCATCCGAACCATAGCAAAATAAACCGATGAGTCGCCATGGGGATGGTATTTACCTAATACCTCACCAACAATCCTTGCTGATTTTTTATAAGGCCTGTTTGAAAGAATTCCGAGTTCCGACATTCCGAATAAAACCCTACGGTGCACTGGCTTAAGTCCGTCGCGCACATCAGGTAACGCTCTGGCTACAATTACCGACATGGAATAGTCGATATAAGCCGATTTCATTTCCTCTTCAATATTTATCTTAATAATTTTCTCTCCGTCAGCCATTTATAATTGTTTTAAATTATCAAATCGTGTTTTTTTTAAGCCCCTAAAGGTACTAATTTTAATGAGTTTTGCATTGCCTTGCATGCTTTGATTTTATGGAAATTATCAACAGAATATTGTTTATAATTGTATTACATTTCTTATTTAATAACTATTTTTGGTACGTTAATTGAAAAACAGCACAATTAATCAATTTTAAAGCACATGGATTCGAAATTTTCACAACAAATGAAAGACATAATGGCCTACAGTAAGGAAGAGGCCATCCGGTTGAATAACTCGCATATTGGAACGGAGCATATTTTTTTAGGCATTCTTCGCGAAGGCGAAGGACTGGCAATAGAAACGCTGGTTGGACTTGGCCTTGATTTACTCGATATAAAAAAGGCAGTTGAAACTAAAATTCGTCTTAAAGGCGAATCGGTAATAAAAGATATTGAGAATATTCCACTGCTTAAAACGGCAGAAAATGCGTTAAAGGTGGTTTATCTCGAAGCCCGCGCTTTAAGCGATAAAACCATAAATACGGGACATCTGCTTCTGGCTATTTTGCGCGACGAAAC
Source organism: Salinivirgaceae bacterium (assembly GCA_050179685.1). GTDB lineage: Bacteria > Bacteroidota > Bacteroidia > Bacteroidales > SZUA-534 > GWE2-40-63. The sequence continues at coordinate 87,850 of JBFXEW010000021.1, read as the reverse complement.
CAGTCTGGCTACGATGACCTTACACGAATATGAAGTAACTTACGAAAACGTTAAACTGATGATTCAAAAAGAACAACCCCGGGGAATGGCCGATCATAATTTTAATGAAGACGATGATGATGATTTTGGCGGGCGCCCCGAAAGTCCCGGAAATCCTCAATCGAGTGTTCCAAAATCGACTTCTGATACACCTGTACTTGATAATTTTGGCATAGATCTTACCAAAGCAGCCGAGGAAAACCGCTTAGACCCTATTGTGGGTCGTGAAAACGAAATTGAACGTTTGGCGCAGATTTTAAGCCGACGCAAAAAAAACAATCCGGTACTTATTGGTGAACCGGGTGTAGGAAAATCGGCTATAGCTGAGGGAATGGCTATTCGTATTATTCAAAAGAAAGTTTCACGCATTCTTTTTGGCAAGCGGATAATTGCGCTTGATTTAGCATCGATTGTGGCTGGTACCAAATACCGCGGACAATTTGAAGAGCGCATGAAAGCTATTTTGAATGAACTTCAGAAAAACGATAATGTTATTTTATTTATCGACGAAATTCACACCATTGTTGGTGCCGGAGGAGCAACCGGTTCGCTCGATGCCGCAAATATGCTAAAACCAGCGTTAGCCCGTGGCGAAATTCAATGCATTGGTGCCACTACCCTCGATGAATACCGGCAATTTATTGAAAAAGACGGTGCTCTGGAACGCAGGTTCCAAAAAGTTATGGTTGACCCGACCAGCGCTGAGGAAACGGTAGAGATTCTGAATAATATTAAAAGCAGGTACGAGGAGCATCATAATGTAAACTATACTCCTGATGCCATTGAAGCTTGTGTAAAACTGACTAACCGCTATATTTCAGACAGGCACTTACCTGATAAAGCCATTGATGCACTTGACGAATCGGGTTCGCGGGTTCATATCTCGAATATTAAAGTACCTCAGCGTATTGAAGATCTGGAAAAGGAAATTGAAGTTATCAGAGAAAAGAAAATCGGAGCCGTAAAAAGCCAGAATTTTGAAATGGCCGCCAGTTTCCGCGACACAGAGAAAAAAGTGCTGGAACAATTGGAGAACGAAAAAAATAAGTGGGAAGAAGATTTGATAAAACATCGCGAAACAGTTGATGCCGAAAATGTAGCTGAAGTTGTTGCCATGATGACCGGAGTTCCCGTACAGCGTATTGCTCAGGCCGAAGGTTCGCGATTGCTAAAAATGGCCGACGAGCTTAAAGGCAGCGTAATTGGACAGGACGAGGCAATCAATAAAATTGTTAAGTCGATCCAGCGGAACCGCGCCGGACTTAAAGACCCGAATAAACCCATTGGAACTTTTGTATTCCTTGGTCCTACGGGTGTTGGTAAAACACAGTTGGCCAAAGTATTGGCACATTATTTATTCGATTCAAAAGACAACCTGATTCGGATTGACATGAGCGAATACATGGAAAAATTCTCGGTATCGCGTTTGGTTGGAGCACCTCCCGGATATATTGGCTACGAAGAAGGTGGTCAGTTAACAGAGAAAGTACGCCGTAAACCATACTCGGTGGTATTGCTCGACGAAATTGAGAAAGCCCACCCCGATGTGTTCCATATTTTGCTACAGGTGCTCGACGAAGGTCGATTGACAGACAGTTTGGGTAGACGAATCGACTTTAGAAATACCATTGTGATTATGACTTCGAACATTGGAACCAAACAACTTAAAGATTTTGGTACCGGTGTCGGATTCAACACATCGGCTAAAAAGGAATCGTCGAATGAATTTGCCAAAGGAGTTATCCAAAAAGCGTTGAAGAATGCTTTTGCACCCGAGTTTTTGAATCGTATCGACGATGTGATAATGTTTAACCAATTAACGCAGGAAGACATTCATAAAATTATTGATATTGAACTTAAAGGATTGTACCAACGAGTTGAACAACTGGGTTATAAGCTAAAAATTACTCCTAAAGCCAAAGATTATATTGCCGATAAAGGCTACGATGTGCAATACGGAGCTCGTCCTTTAAAAAGAGCCATACAAAAATACCTCGAAGACGAGATGGCCGAGGTAATTTTAAAAGCTGAAATGATTGAAGGTGATGTGATTTCGATTGTGTACGACCGAAAAACTGAAAATGTAAAGATTAAAATAGAATCGAGTAAAAAAACGGCTGAAGTACAACAACGCGAAGACGATAAAGAAGAATAGCCTGGAATTTTAAGGTAACAAAAAAGAGCCGGACGCAGTAGTTCCGGCTTTTTTGTTATATTTCGTTTTTTCTGATGCTAATTATTATGCAAAAATCGACTGGAATAGAGTTGCTTCAAATGAGTGAACTCAATCGCTTAATCCCCATTTCTGATGCTTGCTTTGGCGCCGGATACCTTAAACTGAATCAATTTACCAAATTTCTTTCGGCAGGCAGTTTGGGTTTAATTTATCGGGTTAATGGAAAAGTTGTTGGCTATTGTTTATCCACAGTGTTTGAAAGGACAGGCGATTATAAGGAAACCTATTCATCAGAAATTACAGAAATAGCTTATCCTTTGGGTCTCATTAAAAACATTGCTGTTCTTCCTGATTATCAAAACAGAGGCATTGGAAAGCTCCTGCTTGATGCGATAATTCACAAACTGAATTTTAAATTTGGCTGTAAAACCTTGCATTATCCGGCATGGACCGAAAGTGAAAATTATGAATTCACAAAAAAACTACGAGGGCTTGGATTTACCGTTCAGGGAGTTTTTCCGGATTATTGGGCAAAAGATAGTTTGGAAAAAAATTACTATTGTCAGCGATGCGGTGCTCCGCCCTGCTCCTGTTCATTGACTCTTTTTGTAAAAAACTAATCTTAAGGAGCTGTTGATAAATCAATTCCTCGTTCCTGAATATCAATGGTAAGGGTTTGATTGTTTAAGGCATACGAGAACGTTCCAAAAATTAAAAACGGATTCGATTCATCGATTATTGCAGTTGGAATTAGTTTATAGCTAACAATATATTGCGACTTTTCAGGCATATTCATCCACAAATATTTTACAATATTCTGGCGTTTGTTGTAAACAAAAATGGCGTTTTGACTTTTTAAATTAACCGCTTCATAACCCGGAGGAATATTCTCCTGAATTTTTCCATACATGTTCAGGTCGCCTTTATTAATCAGCAGATTTACATAAATTTCGCCTTGCTCCTCGTAGGGAACCTGACGCAAACAGCTTACACCCTGGGTTTCGAGTTCTTCGTATTTAAAACGGGTTTTTTCAAGATTTTGCTGAATGGATTCTTCGGTTATATCACCGGGTTTTACCGTAAGCACCTGCGGATACAGTTCTGTTCTATAGGCATGCCCGTCTTTTAACCAGTTCGACTCACCTTTTATTACAAAATAACCTTCCATTCCCACGGCTGCCGTTAAATTGACAGAAATTTCAACTTCCTGATTCTGTGGAAAGTTTAACCAAAAAAAAGTGGCTTTGTTGGCTTCAAATTTGAAATCGGCATTTTCAGTTTTTCTTGACGATGCGGTAAAACCATTGGGAAACACCAACTGAAAGCGTGCAGCTCCCGACATAAAGTTTTTGGGAATATTTACCACAAGCAGAAATTCATTGCCGGCATGCACCTCCTTTGGGAAATTCAGGAGTATTTCATCCTGAGCTCTACTAAATTGAGTCCCAATAATTAACAAAAACAAAAGAATTAACTGCTTCATGGATATAATTCTAAACCTGGATTGCAAATGTAACCAATAAAAGGTTTGGTTCAACAAGCTTAAAAAAATTTACAAAAGAATACCTGCTATTCTGTCCATTCGCTCAATTGAAGCCAGCGTAGCTCTTTTTCGTTCAACTCTTCAATTAAAGCGGCATGACGTTCCGATGCTTTTATCAGGGCATCGTCTTTTAAAGAACCATCGGAAAAACCAGCTTCTATTGCAACTTTTTCCTGTTCCAGTTGCTCTATTTGAACCGATAGTTGCTCAAACTCTTGCTGCTCTTTATAGCTTAGTTTGGTTTTTTCTTTTTGGACTTTCGTTTTTTCAGGTTTTGGAGTGGCAATTTTTTCCTGCTTTTTCATTTCCTGTTCTTTGCCGGTAATCCATTCGCGGTATTGTGAATAGTTTCCGGGAAAGTCTTTTATAAGGCCTTCGCCTTCGAATACAAATAAATGATCTACTATTTTATCCATAAAATAGCGATCGTGCGACACCAGCAATACACAACCCGAAAAGCTTTTCAGGTAATCTTCGAGTACATTCAACGTCATGATGTCCAAATCGTTGGTGGGCTCATCCAAAATCAAAAAATTTGGATTCTTCATCAAAACTGTCATCAGGTACAAACGCCGTTTTTCGCCCCCACTTAATTTGTAAACGTAAGCATAGTGCATCGAAGGAGGAAAAAGAAAATAATTAAGAAACTGGGTTGGTGTCATTTGTTTTCCATCGGCCACCTGAATATCCTCAGCCAGTTCCTGAATTACATCGATAACGCGTTTGTTTTCGTCGAACTGAATTCCCTGTTGGCTATAATATCCAAATACCACTGTGCTTCCTACTTCAATTTGTCCTGAATCGAGCTCAAGTTTTTGGGTAATTAAATTCAGCAGCGATGTTTTTCCCACTCCATTCATTCCAACGATGCCTACTTTTTCGGAACGAATAAATTTGTACGAAAAGTCGGTGATAATTTTTGTGTCACCAAATTTTTTAGAAATATGTTCAAGGTCAACTATCTTTTTTCCCAGACGGGCACTCGAAACTTCAATTTTTACCTCTTCGTTTCCGATGCGTTGCTGCGCTTTTTCCTGCGTTTCGTAAAACGAATCGATGCGGTATTTTGCTTTGGTTGTACGCGCTGATGGTGAACGGTTTATCCAATCGAGTTCCTTTTTAAATAAGGAACGGGCTTTTTCAATTTCCGAAGTTTGATTTTGAATCCTTTCGTCGCGTTTTTCTAAAAAATAGGAATAGTTTCCTTTATACCGGTAAATTTGATTATTGTCGAGTTCAAGAATAACATTACAAACCCTGTCGAGAAAATAGCGGTCGTGAGTTACCAAAATTAGTGTACTATTCGACGATTTCAGGTAATTCTCGAGCCATTCAATCATTTCAAGATCGAGGTGATTGGTAGGTTCGTCCATTATCAACACGTCGGGTTCTGTAATCAAAACACTGGCTAGAGCCAGTCGTTTTTGCTGGCCGCCCGATAATTCCTTTACTTTTTGACTGAGTTGGGTAATTTTTAGCTGAGCCAGAATCTGTTTAATTTTCACTTCATAATCCCAGGCTTTCAGGGTATCCATGGTATGCATGACAGCCGAAAGCGCATCAGGATTGTCATCGGCGCAAGCCGATTCGTAGTTTTTAATAGCGGTTAAAACTTCGTCGGACGACAGATAAATCTGGTCCATTACCGTTAATTCCGGATTTAGTGAAGGTTCCTGTTCCAAAAAACCGATAGAAATATCGTTTCTAAAGATTATTTGTCCACTATCGGCCGAATCTTTTCCCCCAATTATTTTTAGCAAAGATGTTTTACCGGCCCCATTTCGTGCAATTAAAGCCACACGCTGGTCTTTATCTACCGTAAAACTTATATTTTTAAACAACTCTAAATCGCCAAACGATTTAGTTAAATTATCTACCTGTAAATAATTCATTGATGTACTACTTTAGCGCCCAAAAGTAATAAGAAAGATGGATTTATCGGGATTAATGATTCGATAAACGCCAGGGTTTAATTGCAAAACTCAAAAAAAGATAAATTTGGATAGTTCTTAGAATAAGAGATTCCACAAAAAGTATTTCTTATGAAAAGGATTGAATATTAGCTATTTAAAATAAATATTATTCGTTGGTAGGAACTAATTCTTTTATGCGTTCAATCAATAAGTTTAACTTAAGGGGTTTTTCAAAAAAATCGGCTACACCAAGTTCTTTTGCCCGCGCTTCTTCCTCGTTCTGATTGCGGGCTGTGACTAAAATAACCGGAATTTTCTTTAATTTCTCATGCTTAGCCATGGTTTCCAGAACTTCGTAACCCGACATGCCCGGCATCATAATATCTAAAAGAACCAAATCGATTTCCTTTTTTTTAAGCACTGTTAAAGCTTCTTCACCGGATAATGCCGTAGATATCTTAAAATTTAAGCGCTTAAGTGCACTTTCGAGCAATAAATTATTTGTGGAAGAATCATCTACAAGTAAAACATTTGGGGTATTGTTTTTCATGAGATAGTAGTTTTTTTGTTTTTGTTGTTTTAAAGTTATATCGTCTCACCGAAAATACAACGATAAAAGTAACAAAACAAATGAAAAAAAATAATGCATTTTAAGATTATCAAAGCAGTTATTTTTATGAGATGGGTCAAATTTGTGTATATTTAAAAAAAATTACTTCATATGAACACCGATGTACAAAAAGCATTTGCTCCATGGTTCGATAGTTTAGACCAGGAGCAATTAAATAAAATAGCTGAAAATCAGGTTAGTCTGAATTATAATAAGGGTGAAATTCTTAGTAAACAAGGGGGATTTGCCTCTCACATTATTTACCTTACCGAAGGGCTGGTTAAAATTTACAAGGAACATAACGACAAAAATCTAATACTAAAAATTGTTAAACCGGGTGAATTTATCGGACTGTCGTCGCTTTACAGCAAAGGAATTTTTGATTATAGTGCTGCCAGCATCGATAATTCAAAGGTCTTTAGCATCAATGCTGAAATGATGCAATACTTAATTAGTAACAATTCGGTTTTTGCCGAAAAAATAATTGCTCATTTAAATGCCAATACGGCCCAGTATTTCGAACGCATCATCAGTTTAACCCAAAAGCAATTGCACGGGCGAATTGCCGATGCTATACTGCATTTATCGCGGGTTATTTATAAAGCTGATAAATTTAATATGTTACTTACCCGAAGGGATTTGGCTGAATTTTGCGGTATGTCGACCGAAAGTGCCATACGCATACTCAAAGAGTTCCACAACGACAAAATTGTGAATATTGAGGGCAAAAATCTTGAAGTAATCAGTTATCAATTGCTTGAACGACTGAGCGAAGTAGGTTAAAACTTATTGGTTTTGCTCCGCTGCTTCGGCTTCTTTTTCTTTTAATTGTTTATCGTAAGCTTGTTTAACTACGTTAAATTGTAGTTTTATATAGCCATCGTTTGGAAACAGTCGCGAAGCAAATTCCAATTGCTTGTGAGCACTTTCGATTTGTTCCTGGCTCACAAGAAATTCTGAGTACTTCAGAATGGCATCTATCACCAAACTTTTTACCAAAGGATCGGTTTTATAATTATTAGCAGCCAGTTTTTCGCTGAGTTGTTTTACTGCTTCATCGATAGTTCGCTCTCCCTGACTTACATTATTCGACATTACTTCATTCATGCCAATAAAATAGGTAAAGCTTAAGTCCTCTTCCCTGTTTAATTTGGCAAATAGTTTTGCTGCAGCTACTGTTTTACGATAATCAGCTTTATCAAATACTTCTTTAATTTCTTTTTTTTGAATTTCTTTTAAATGGTTTATGAATTCGATATTGTCAGCGTACATTAACCCTTCTTTGTCTTTTTTAATAAAGCGACCGGCATAATTTACCGCTTGTTTAAAACCGTCTTTATAATCTTCTCGAATATCACTGTCATCAGAAATTGAAAGCTGATAAAAGCATAAGGACATATATAAAAAGGGTTCTGCATCCCGGGAACTTTCGGCTTTAAAGGTATAATCGTCGGCTTTAAACAGGCAACTTTCGTATTTAGCCTGGCCGTAAAGTTTAGCCAATTTGTCGTAAGTTCCTCCAACTACTTGAAATTGAGCTGAACTGCTGAGTGAAAAAAACAAGGTGAGAATGATTACTAAGTTTTTCATTGTTGAATAAGTTTGTAAAACACCAGATTATTTGCCATAAATTTACGCATCAAAAATATAAAGCTACCTATTATTGATTAGTATTTAATAATAAAACAGCCAGCTTTTTGATTAAATAACAATTTTTAAGAGTTAAAAGTTAAGTAGAATTCTTTTATATTGTGTTTTGCTTGCTAATATTTTAATCTTTTTTGAAGAAATGAAACGACTTTTTCTGGCATTTGAACTTCCACGATATTTTAAAGAAAATTTGATTGCTGCTAAAAGTTTAGTCCGTTTAAGCGGCCCGGTACGCTGGGTTCCCATTGATAACCTTCATGTTACTTTGTTTTTTATTGGAGATTTTAACGAATTAATGATCGACAAACTTAAAGAGGAATTGTACGCACTTGTAAATAAGCAGCAAGTTTTTGAATTGGAATTTGATAAATTGGTAATGATGCCAAAAAGACGTCCTTATATGATTTGGGCACAGTTTAAACCAAGCCATGAATTTAAGGAATTGTATCAAAAAGTTGCCTTATATTTTTCTCAAAAAACTAATGTCGAAATAAAAATTCATACCACCTTAGCCCGCTTTAAAGGCCATACAGATGTTGTTTTAACCGAGGATTCGTTTACAGGTAAAAGCGTGCAAATTAAGCAGCTTGTGCTTTACGAATCTCTTTTAAAACCAACGGGAGCGGAATACCTGCCCCTGCAAAAATACAGACTAAACGAGTGAAAACTGTGCAATGCCTTATTACAGCAGCATGGCTTGTCGCTTTAGGTAAGAACCTTTAATTTCTTGAAATTCATTGTTTTCGAAAACTATTTTTCCATTTTTTATTACCACCTGAGCTTTGCCAGTGAATTCCAGGCCTTCATAAATACTGGAATCGCATTGTTGCCATTGATTTTGCAGTGTAGCCGTAAATTTTTCGTTGGGATTCCATATTACAACATCGGCATCATATCCAGCTTGCAACGCTCCTTTATGTTTCAAGCCAAATATTTTTGCCACCTGTGCTGAAGTTAAGCCAACCCATTGTTCTAACGATAAAATACCCTTTAAAACTCCATGCGTGAACAAACTACTCAGGCGATATTCTACGCCTCCTGTTCCATTGGGTATTTTGGTAAAGTCGTCTTTTCCCAGGTTTTTTTGTCCATCAAGATTGAAGGGACAATGATCGGTTCCAACACTTGTTACAATTCCCGAACTCAAGGCATTCCAAAGTGCTTTTTTATCTGAGTCGTCTTTTAAAGCCGGACTGAAAACAAACGGAGCTGTTTGTTTAAAGGTTCCTTTTAGTTTTTTGTGCGTAAAAAGCAGGTATTGCGGACAGGTTTCCGCATAAACTGCCAGGCCTTTTTTTTGTGCTTCGGCAATATGCCACAACGATTCAGCAGCACTTATATGTACAAAATAAATGCTTGCTCCGGTTTCATCTGCCAGATTAATGGCTGTTTTTACCGCATTGGCTTCAACGCTGGCCGGTCGCGATAAAGCATGATAATAAGGTTCTTTTTGTCCATTGGCTAAAAAATGTTTTTGTAAGTCATCAATGGCATCACCATCTTCAGCATGAATGGTTACCAGCGCATTAAGTTTTGCCGCCTGTTCCATCACTTTTCGCAAAGCAGTGGTATCAATGCCGATGGTTTGTTTATAGGCCATATAAACTTTAAAAGAGTTTATTCCCAATTCATTAACAGCATATTCCATTTGTTTGGCCATGGTTAAATCCCAGTATATTGGACTGATATGGAAAGCATAATCACAAAGGCAATTGTTGGCTTCTGCTATGCGCTCCGGAAAAGCTTCCTGAAAAGTTTGACTGGCTTTTGGTGTAATAAAATCGATTATTGTTGTTGTTCCTCCTGCTAATGCAGCTTTAGAACCGGTGTAAAAATCGTCGGCCGAATAACCGGCTGAGGTTGCTAAATGGAAATGTACATGGGGATCGATTCCTCCGGGAATTACGTAATTGTTTTTCGCATCGATTATTTGTGTTTCTTGAGGATAAGATTGAATGTCAGGCTTTCGCTGAAGTATTTTGCTATCGCCAATAAGTAAGTCAGCTTGTTCTTTTTTATGGGCATCGATAAGCAAACCATTTTTAATAAGCAGATACTTCATATTTTTCGGTTTTTGTTAACATTTTTTTATCCGGGATGCGAAAGGTAGCCAAATTAGCCCGAAATTGTTTAACTTTCAAACCGAAATATAGGATAAGTAACAAAATTAGTATAAGATGCATTTCAACAGAACCAAGATTGTAGCTACAGTCGGCCCGGCCTCTTCATCGCGCCAGATGATAAACCAGTTAATCGATGCCGGCGTTAATGTTTTTCGTTTGAATTTTTCGCATGGAACGCATGCCGATCACAAGCAGGTAATTGAACACATACTCGATTTGAATCAGGAAAAAAATACCAATGTTGCCCTGCTTGTCGATTTGCAGGGTCCCAAACTACGGGTTGGCGATATTGAAAACAATGGAGTGCAACTTGTTGATGGTGAAGAAATTGATTTTGTTAACGAGGAATGCCTGGGAACCGCAAAAAAAGTGTACATGAGTTACAAGCTATTTCCCATGGATGTAAAACCGGGCGATGTAATTTTAATTGACGACGGAAAGCTAAAACTGGAAGCTGTTTTTACCAATAAAGTGAACCTGGTTAGAGCCAGGGTAATCCACGGAGGTATTTTATCTTCGAAAAAAGGGGTTAACCTTCCCAGTACACACATCTCCTTGCCCAGTCTTACCCGAAAAGATATTGAAGATGCCAATTTTGCATTGGATCACGGAGTCGACTGGATTGCACTGTCGTTTGTGCGTTCGGTTACCGATATTGCTGATTTAAAGGATTTAATCCGGAAGAAGAAAAAACATACCAAGGTAATTGCCAAAATTGAAAAACCCGAAGCGCTTAAAGAAATCGATAATATAATTGACGTTACCGATGGTGTAATGGTGGCTCGCGGTGATTTGGGCGTAGAAATGCCCTTTCACGAAGTTCCGTTGATGCAAAAAATGCTGGTCGAAAAGTGCATTAAATATGCCAAACCGGTAATCATTGCTACTCAAATGATGGAAAGCATGATACAAAACTTCAGTCCCACCAGGGCGGAAGCAAACGATGTAGCCAATGCTGTAATTGACGGAGCCAGTGCCTTAATGCTAAGCGGCGAAACCAGTGTAGGGCAATATCCGGTTGAAGTTATTCAAAGCATGCACAAGATAATTAGCTATACCGAACAAAAAGGTTATAAATATTACCGCGAACATTCTCCTTCGGTAATGAACCATTCTTTCATTCCCGATTCTATTTGTAGCAGCGCCTGCACCATGGCGCAACAAACCCGGGCTAAATCGATTATTGTACTTACCTATTCGGGTTATACAGCCTTCCGGATTGCCAGTCACCGCCCCGATGCCAATATCTTTGCTTTTACTCCTGAAAAAGGTTTATTGCGGCAAATGTCTTTGCTTTGGGGAACAAGGCCCTACTTAACCGACGAGTTTTTATTTACAAACGATGCGGTTGAATTTACACTCAAGTATTTAAAAGAGAACAATTTAATTGATGAAAGCGAATTACTTGTTCATGTGGGCAGTATTCCCTTAAATAAGCGCGGTCAAACCAATATGGTCAAGCTTTCTTATTTTTAATTTCATTCAAAAATTATCGGAAAATTCTGGGAACTTTTTGTTCCAGCAGCATTAAATCGGCTAAAACAATTGCTGTCATTGCTTCAAGAATGGGCGGTACACGTAGAGCCACACAAGCATCGTGACGCCCCTGAATTTTTAATTCCTCCACCCGGTTTGTTTCAAAATTCATGGTTTGCTGCGATTTGCCGATACTCGAAGTAGGTTTAATGGCTACCCTGAAAACCAATTCATTTCCATTGGTGATACCACCGTTAATTCCCCCGGCATGATTGGATTTGGTTTTTCCATTTGCATCGATTATGGCGTCGTTATGTTCTGAACCAGGCATTTGGGCAGCCTGAAACCCACTGCCAAATTCAATTCCTTTGGTTGCAGGTATTGCAAATACCGCATGACTGATTAAGGATTCAACCGAATCCCAAAATGGTTCTCCCAGTCCTGCAGGCAAACCTTTTACGCGACATTCCACTATACCACCAATAGAATCCTGATTCGCTAAGGCCTTATTAACAGCTTCATCAATATTTTTTGAACCGCCGGCTTCAACCAAAGTTGCTCTAATTGTTTGTGCGGTAAGTAGCTTTTTGGCCAAAACACCTGCTGCCACAATGCCTACCGTTAATCGTGCACTGAAATGGCCTCCGCCCCGGTAGTCGTTAAAGCCACCAAATTTTACTTTGCCGGTAAAATCAGCATGACCCGGTCTGGGAGATGCTACCAGATTTTCATAATCGCCCGAGCGGGTATTCATGTTCCTAAAAAAAATACTCAAAGGAGCTCCCGTGGTTTTGCCATTAAATACACCACTCATCAATTCCGGTAAATCGGCTTCTTTACGCGGCGTAGTTCCAGCTGCACCCGGACGCCGCCGTGCTATATCTGTTTCAAAATCGGATTCACTTAAGGAAACACCTGCCGGGCAGCCATCAATAATTACTCCGGCGCCCATCCCATGCGATTCGCCAAACAATTGTATTTTAAATATTCTTCCGAATGTGTTCATTGTTTTGTTTTTTTTAGATACCAGAATTTGATTTGGAACTATTTCAAATTAAGACATTACCTTAACACCAAGGATCTCCAAATCGTTATAAAAACCGGGATACGTTTTGTTTACACACAATGCATCTTCAATAGTTATGGGACCTGAGGCATTTAAAGCTGCCAAAGATAAAGCCATAGCCATGCGATGATCGTTGTGAGCATTAACTTTTCCGGATGTTACCGTCCCTCCGGTAATGTACATTATATCATCCTGTATATCAATGTTTATTCCGATTTTATTAAACTCTTGCTTTAATGCTTCACCACGATTGCTTTCTTTATGAACCAGGCGATGAACCCCGTGTATTTTACTGGTTCCTTTGCAGTTAGCTGCAAGTGCTGTCAAAACTGGAAAAAGATCGGGACAATGTAAGGCGTCAAAATCAAATGCCTGTAATTCAGCGGGTTTTGAAACAGTAAGCTGTTCTTCTTCTTTGTTTATTCTTGCTCCTGCCTGCTGTAAAGCTTTTAATATAGCCACATCGGCCTGTAATGAAGCCGATTGCAATTCCTTTACTGTAATTTTCCCGGCTATAGCTCCAGCAACCAATAAACCTGCCGCACCACTCCAATCGCCTTCAATTTTATAAGTTCCACCCTTATAAGTTTGATTTCCGGGAACGATAAATTCCTGATAATCTTTGTTTTCAATATTGCCTCCAAAAGCCTCTATGGCTTGCAATGTCATCGAAACATAAGGAATACTCATCAAATTTTTTACTTTTAAAACGCTGTTTCCTTTGGCTTTGGGTAGCGCAATCAACAATCCGGAAAGAAATTGAGAACTTAAACTTCCATCTAAATCTGCCTTTCCCGCATTAATAGGACCCTGAATGCTTATTGGAGGAAATCCATTATTTGATTCAACTTTAACGCCAAATTGCTGAAGTGTATGAGTCACAAATCCGGCCGGACGTTTTAAAAGAGAACCTTCGGCAGCTAATTCCACCGGATGTGCAAAAAGTGCAGCAATAGGTGCAAACAAGCGGATTGCCAGTCCCGATTCTCCACAAAACAGTTTTTGTGGTAAAGCTTCCTTACTGGGAATGATAGAAATAAAACTGCCATTGTCGTATATACGGCACCCAAAACTGGCAGCAATATTTAGTCCGGCTAAGGCATCATCGCATCGCGAGGGATTTTCAATAAGGGTTTCATCATCGGCCAATACAGAAAGGGCAATAGCCCGTTGCATAAAACTTTTTGAAGCCGGAGCCTTTACCTCACCTTGAATTGCTGAGGGATGAATTACTTTAATCATTGAATTAAGTAATAAATATATAAATCAGATTATAAGCTGTTTAAAATCTTTCTCATCTGTTCTTCGCTCAATTGCCCAGGAGCAGTTTTTGAATTATCGTCCATACTTACAAAGGTAAATGGGGCTCCCAGTTCAAGTGCGGCAACCCGGGTTATTTTTCCAAGCGGCCCCATTCCAATGGCAATAATCGGAAGACCCTGATTATACAAACAAAGCAAACGTGCATTATCGGTTTTATCATTTACCTGAGTGGCTATTTTTACAAGATCGGCTTGTTTTTTACGCGCTTCGTTCACCACTTTACATAACAGAAACGAATCAGGCGTGTACTCGTAATTGTGATACGATACAATAACCTTGCATCCCTTTTCTTTTGCAAAAGCCAAAAGGCTGCTGCAATACTCAAAATCCGATTCAATTTCGAGATCGATCCATTGCGCACCGCCCTCAATAGCAGCCATTAACAACGATTTACGCTCCTGCTTGCTTATTCCAACCGGCCTGCAGGTAGCTATCAGATTTTTATGGTAGCTAAATAATTCTTTAACTTCAGTAATGGATAAATTCGATTTTTCGATACGTATTTCAGCCAAAGCGGCTCCATCGATGGCTTCTATTATCTTATCGAGCCCTTGAACTGCAACAGAACGACAAAGCATAAGGTAATTGTTTGTGTAATTAATAATTTTGCTATTAAGTTAGCATTTTTTGCAATACATTTAACGCAATGGGTTCAATTCGTGCCTGGCCAATTCCCTCAATCAGTATAAAATGAACCAGCGCTCCTTTCCGCTTTTTGTCCATGGTCAAGGCTTGTAAAACCCTTTCTTGTTTATCTGGAATTTCAACAGGCAGTTTCAGATCCTTTAATAATTGCATTATCTGGTGAAATTCATCATTATTTAAGAATCCTTTTTCCATCGACAATCGGGCAGCGACTACCAATCCTAAACTTACTGCTTTACCGTGCGATAAATGAAAAACTTTTTCAATGGCATGTCCGTAGGTATGTCCCAGGTTCAGTTTTCGGCGCTCACCCTGTTCTTTCTCGTCTTTATTTACAATAGAAGCTTTAATAGAAACGGAATTAAACACCAGTTTTTCAATGGTGTCGGCATCCAGACTCAATGCTTTTTCAAAATGCTGGCTTAACCAATGAAACATAGCTTTATCAGCAATAAGCGTATGCTTTACAATCTCGGCAAATCCGTTGATTAATTCATCGGGCTTGAGTGTTGTAAGCATTTGTGGATCGCAAATAACAAACCTGGGCTGATTGAAAGTTCCGACAATGTTTTTAAAACCGCTGAAATTCACCCCATTTTTTCCGCCTACACTGGCATCAACCTGCGATAAAAGTGTAGTGGAAATAAAACCAAAAGCTATCCCCCTCATGTAAATGGATGCTACAAAACCACCTATATCGCAGACAATGCCGCCACCAACCACCAATAAAAAAGTACTGCGGTCGGCCTGAAGCGTAATTAATTGCTCAATAATTGCATCGACCGTTGCCAGAGTCTTCACTTTTTCAGTTTGTCCAATTACAATGGTTTGATAAGCCGTAAAATGCGAACCATAAAGTTTCTGAATTCTATCGTCGGTCAGGACAATTACCTGCCTGTTTTTGGGTAAATACCTGGCAAAGTTTAAAAAACTTTCGCCAACCAGTATTTGAGAATCAGAGAGTTCGCCTTTTATGATGAGTTCTTTCATAAGTAAATTACAGGTTTTTCGAGGACTTTTAAATTAATATTTTCAACGGTTTATTTTTGAAAATTAATCGTTCATGATGCGTGTTTGTTTATTGATAGACTCCTGGTGAATTGCTTTAAAAAGACCGATTAAAAAGTCATCGCTTAAATCGCGGTTCTTCCCTTTTTCAAGTACCTTATTTAGAATCTCCTGCCAGCGATCGGGCTGTAAAATGGTGATGTTGTTTATTTTTTTGTATTCCCCAATTTTTTCGGCCACTTTCATGCGTTCTTCAATAATTGTCAGCAATTCATCGTCGAATTTATCAATTTGTTGGCGTAAATCCTCTAAAGTGTGCAGAAAAACCGGATTATCGGTATTCATATTGCGCAATACCAGCTTACCCAGCAGCTTACTCAGTTCGTTTGGTGTTATTTGCTGTTGCGCATCGCTCCAGGCCTTATCGGGATTGCAATGGGTTTCAATGATTAAGCCGTCGTAGTTCAGGTCGAGTGCTTTTTGTGAAATTTCCTGCAAAATATCGCGACGCCCGCCAATATGACTTGGATCGCAAATCATGGGAATATCCGGCATTTTTCGACGTAATTCAATAGGTAATTGCCACTGTGGGGCATTGCGATATCGTGTTTTATCAAAAGTTGAAAAACCCCGGTGAATGGCTCCCACCCGTGTGATGCCGGCTCCCTGAATTCGCTCTATGGCTCCCATCCATAAATCCACATCGGGATTTACCGGGTTTTTTACAAAAACCGGAATATCAACTCCTTTTAAAGCATCGGCAATTTCCTGCATGGCAAAAGGATTGGCCGATGTGCGGGCTCCTATCCAAATAATATCGACACCATAGCGCAGCGCTTCGTAAACGTGCTTTACGTTGGCAACTTCGGTGGAAACTTTCATTCCAAGCTCTTTTTGCACCAGCTTTAACCATTCCAAACCAATGCTTCCAACACCTTCGAATGAATTTGGCCGGGTTCGTGGTTTCCAGATACCTGCACGGTAAATCTGTACATTCATAGCTTTTAACTGACGTGCTGTATCAAGAACCTGTTCTTCGGATTCAGCACTGCATGGTCCGGCAATTATTAGTGGACGATCGGGATTTTCGAGTCCCCAACCTTTAAATGCATGTTTCAAAATGGCGTTCATATGATTTTAAAAATTGAAATTACTATTTAGATTCGATAATTGTATCATTTTGTTATGAAAAACAGCTATTTAAAAAGTACGCGTCTGATTTGGTTCGACTCTTTTATCAGTTTAGCCAGCTTTTCAGCGTCATCGTTTTCGATGGACTTTTTAAAATCCTTAAGTTTGCTGATGTAGGTTTCTAAAACAGTAAGCACATTCTCTTTGTTTTGACCAAAAATGGGTGTCCACATTTCAGCTGAACTCTTGGCCAGACGAACAGTAGAATCAAATCCCCCACTGGCTAAATCGAAAATATGCTTTTCGTTTTTCTCCTTTTCGAGTACCGTAAGTGCCAGGGCAAATGAACTGATGTGCGAAATGTGCGAAATGTATGCCGCGTGCACATCGTGGTTGGCCCCATTCATATAGATGACACGCATATTTAATGTTTCGAAAATACGTTTGGTTGTTGCCACCGCGCGAATATCACTGTCTTCCGTATCACAAAGTATCACAGCTTTTCCGTCGAATAAGCCGGAGATTGCCGCCCAGGGACCAGAAAACTCCGTTCCAGCCATGGGATGAGCCGCCACATAGTTTCTTCTTTTGGGATGATACTTTACCCACTCCAATAATTTTCCCTTGGTTGAACACATATCGGTAACCACCTGCTTATCGACCCAGTCGAGTACTTTGGGAAGCACCAGCAATGCAGCATCCACCGGAATGGCCACAACAACCAACTCAGCCTTTTTTACAGCAGATTCCAAGTCGAGCAATTCATCAACAAAACCAATATTTTGGGCCGCATTGGCATTAATCTTGTCGGTATCGACTCCAATTATATGTGAAGCTATTCCCCGTTTGCGCAAATCTATTGCCGCCGAACCACCCATCAATCCCAATCCTATTATGGTAATTATCATATACTTCTACTTTATTTATTTATTTAAGGATACAGTAACCGCCTTTAAGCGCGATAAAGCCTGATTTAACAAGTCGCTGTTGCTGCAAAGTGATATGCGGGCAAATCGTTTCCCATTGGACCCAAAAATGGAGCCAGGCGTAATAAAAACCTTTGCTTCGCGTAAAATCTCATCTGAAAATTCAAAAGCATCGTCAAACTTGTCCGGAATTTTGGCCCATAAAAACATTCCTGTTTGGTTTTTATTGTAAGTAGCCTCAAGTAAATCGAAAATCTGATAAACCTGCTGACGCCGCTGAGCATAGGTTTCGTTAATGGTATTGAACCACTCCTGAGAACTTTCAAGAGCTCGTGCCGCTGCCAATTGCATGGGTTTATACATGCCCGAATCCATATTGCTTTTCATTTTAAGAATATGGTTTATGTATTCTGTATCTCCAGCAACCATTCCCATCCGAAAACCCGCCATGTTATGCGATTTGCTAAGTGAATTCAATTCCAAGGCAACCTCTTTAGCACCCGGAACCGATAAAATACTTTGGGGATTGTTATTCAGAATAAAGCTGTAAGGATTATCGTTACATATTAAAATTTGATGCTTTTGACCAAAATCAACTAATTTTTGAAATAATTCCCGGGTTGCAGGCTGTCCGGTTGGCATGTGCGGATAATTTACCCACATAAGTTTTACCTGCGATAAATCCATTCCCTCTAAAGTTTCAAAATCGGGATACCAACTATTTTCTTCATTCAATTGATATTCAACTATATTGGCTCCAACCATTTGCGATACAGAACGATAGGTAGGATATCCCGGATTAGGAATTAGCACGGCATCGCCGGGATTTAAGAACGCCAGCGAAATGTGCATTATTCCTTCTTTAGAACCCATTAGTGGAAGCACTTCCCGATTGGGATCGAGAGTAACCTTGTAAAACTTACTGTACCAATTGGCCATGGCCTGACGAAGCTCAGGGATCCCTTTGTAACTTTGGTATCCATGAATTCCGGGTTCCAGCACTTTTTGGGACAATAATTCCAGCGCATCGGCTGGCGGAAGCATATCGGGGTTCCCAATCCCCAAATTTATAACCGCTTCGCCGCGACGGTTCATCTCGTCAATTTGCTGCAGTTTTTGCGAGAAATAATATTCGCTTACCTGCTGGGTTCTTTGAGCAGCTTGTATCATAATTATTGGTTATGAATGGTTTCTAACGAATCGATGCCATATTGATATTCACCCAAAATCTGTAAATCGACTACCAAAGGTGTTATGGCACTAAGACTTTGCTGGTAGCGTTCAAAGCTGTCGAACGTTAAATCGACATAGAAAAAATATTTAAATTCCTGTCCCACAATGGGCATGCTTTGAATTTTGGTCAGGTTATGGTCGTAAAAGGCCAGAATGCTTAGCACCTGCGATAAACTTCCTTTATGGTGCGGAAGACTAAAGCATAGCGAAGCTTTATTCCGGGTTTTAACCACATAATCGTTGTTCTCTTTGTGATTCAGAATCAAAAAACGGGTATAGTTCCTTTTGTTGGTTTCTATACCCGCAGCCAGTATCTCGAGGCCATACAGTGTTGCAGCAAGATCGCTTGCAATGGCTCCTTTACCCACCAGTTTTTTTTCCTGAATTTTTTTTGCGCTTAGCGCCGTATCAGCCGATTCCACCAATTTTATGTGCGGATATTGGCTGAAAAATTTACGGGTTTGCGCTATGGCCATATAATGTGAATGAACTTCAGTTATGTCTTCAATTTTTTGACCCGGAAGTACCAAAAGATTTTGCTTGATGCGCAGGTATTTTTCGCCAATAATTTTTACCGGAGTCTCGCGGATTAAGGCATAGTTGGGTATTAAACTACCAGCAACCGTATTTTCAATGGCCATAATTCCATAGTCAATTTCGTGGCGGACAAGCATTTCGGTAATTTGCTCGAAGGTTTCACAGGGAATCAAATCGAGATGAACATTTGGGAAAAACGAACGGGCAGCAATTTCATGGAAAGCACCATGACCTCCTTGAATGGCTACTTTATGCGTTGTCTTTATTTCTGAGTTTTCACTTTTCATAGTTGTTATTTAACAAAAAACCCCGCTTTTGGGCGGGGTTTCAATTATATTGTTTGCGTTTTTTTACACATATAAAACCCCGGTTTTACTTCCCCAGAAATAAAAGAAATAATAAAAAGAAGTATGTCCGTTTGGTTTTTTCATATTCAAATTTTCGATACACAAAGATGAAAGTAATTTTTTAATAAACAAATCAATTATTAAAAAAATAACAAATAATCGCATTTTAGTTTACAATTGAAGTAAAATAATGCAATGTTGTTTCATTTTATTAGCATCCCTACACTTGTTCTAATACGGGTTTGCTTTGTAAGCTTAAAATCCAAATTTGTAAACTATTATTTCATGATAAGTTTCGCCCGGACTTAAGATTGAATTGGGAAAATGACTTTTATTAGGTGCATCCGGAAAGTTTTGTGCCTCGATAGCAACTGCACCATAAGATGAAAATGGAATACCTCCTTTTCCGGTTTCAGTTCCATCAAAGTGCATCGATGTATAAACTTGCAGTCCGGGCTGAGTAGTATATACTTCAATCCTTCTGCCCGATTCCGGTTCACTAAGAACAGCTGCTTTTACCAATGCATTCTTATCATTATTTAGCACCCAGTTGTGATCGAGTCCGCTAACCAGTTTAATTTGTTCATATGCACTATTAATAACATCGCCCAGTCTTACAGGACTTTTAAAATCCATTGGTGTGTTTTTTACGGAACGAATTTCACCGTTTGGAACAGAAACTTCGTTTAAAGGAGTAAATGCATCAGCATTAATCCAGAGTTCGTGATTAAAAATCTTTCCATTTCCTACCCCATTTAAATTGAAATATGGATGACTGGTAAGATTTACGGGAGTTGGTTTGTCAGTAGTTGCCTTAATATCAATAAAAAATTCATTGTTATTGTTCAAGGCATAAACAACAGCAACTTCAAGGTTTCCGGGATAGTTTTCGTCTCCATTGGCACTTGTTAAACTTAGTTTATAAGCGTTTTCGTAATTATTTAAAACAGTTTTTTCAACGTTCCAGATTAAGGAGTTAAATCCTTTATTTCCGCCGTGCAAGTGATTCGTTCTATCGTTTTGTGCCAATTGAAAGGTTTGTCCGTTCAGATTAAAACGTCCCATACCAATACGATTGGCAAAACGACCACAAAGAGCTCCCATATAAGCATCACCAGCTACATATTCTTCCGGTTTGTCGTAACCCAAAGCAATATCTACTTTAGCCGGGCCATTTGGAATTTTAATCGCCTTAATTTTTCCTCCTAAGGATAAAAATTCAATTTCGACTCCGTTTTTATTGCTTAAAATATAGCTTTCTGGTTTCATAGATAGTTAATTAAGTGGGTATCAAAAATTATCAGGTAAACTTCCTCAGTGATGTTAATTTCAATAATAAAAAACGCTGATCGGCTGATTAATCAGTCTGATCAGCGTTTTTATATTTTTATCATCCCCAAAAGGAACAAATTTATGATTACCAAAATACGGTATACAATACTACAACAATAATAAGCATGATATAAGCACTGATATTGAAATTTTTACCAGTTGCAAAAATCTCAGGCAGCAGTGGTATACTTTTGGCATCGTCGTCACCTTTTCCGCTATTCAGTGATACTCCAACAATTACAACCATGGTTATTAATAGCGTATAAAGCATTTGGTCGAGGAAAGGCATTTCCAAAGGAAGAAATTTTAAAGCCAAAGCCACCGGAATTGAAGACAATACACCGACAATTGCTCCTTTTACATTGGTTTTCTTCCAGAAAAGACCCATTAAAAATACCGCTAAGATACCCGGACTAACCACACCGGTATATTCCTGGATGTACTGGAACATTTGAGGTATGGAACCCATGGTATTGGCCAGCGAAGTAGCTACCAAAAGTGCCACAATTACAGTAAGTCGTCCTACACCAACCAATTGTTTGTTTGTTGCGGTTTTATTGATGTATGGTTTGTAAATATCCATGGTAAAAATTGTAGACGTAGAATTTAGCATAGACGCCAAGGAAGAAACAATAGCGGCTGATAAGGCAGCAACTACCAAACCTTTTAAACCAACGGGAACAAAATTACCAATTAACCAAGGATAAGCATGGTCGTTATTTGCTCCAAGAGCATCGGAAAAAACGGCTCCGGCACCGGCAATATTTTCCTGGTACATTACATAAGCAATAATTCCGGGTACCACTACAATAATAGGAACAATTAATTTCAGAAATCCGGCAAAGGCAATACCGCGCTGAGCTTCTTTTAAGGATTTAGCAGCCAAAGCGCGTTGAATAATGTATTGATTGAATCCCCAATAATACAGGTTTGCCACCCACATTCCACCTATTAATACAGCAATTCCCGGTAAATTCATAAATTCCGGATTGTCTTTTTTAATAATCATATGGAATTTATCGTTGGCAACATCAAAAACATGAGCTAAACCATTAAAGGCCCCACCATCGGGAGTTACATGGTTTAAAGCAATGATGGTTGTTATTAAACCACCTACAACCAATAAAATCACCTGAATAACATCGGTCCATGCTACGGCTGAAAGTCCACCCCAAACCGAATAAGCAGCAGCAAACAGCGCCAGACCAATCATAAATGGGACTACACTTTCACCGGTTCCTCCTCCCAATACGGTATCCAGCGCTTTACCTCCCAAATAGAGCACCGAAGTCAGATTTACAAAAACAAAAAGCGCAATCCAAAACACAGCTAATATGGTTTTTAACGAAGTATTGAAACGCTTTTCAACAAATTCGGGAATGGTATAAAGTCCCTGTTTAATAAAAATTGGAAGAAAATACTTGGCCACAATCAATAGAGTGATTGCTGCCATCCATTCATAGGAGGCAATAGCCAAACCTACTTTAAATCCGGAACCCGACATGCCAATAAATTGTTCAGCCGAAATATTCGCGGCAATAAGTGAGGCGCCAATAGCCCACCAGGGCAGTGATTTGCCGGCGAGGAAATAATCTTCAGCTGTTTTTTCCTGACCTTTTTTATTCCGCGATACAAATAATCCCACCGAAAGAATAACCACGGCATAAATGGCAAATACCAGATAATCTAAAAATGCAAAATTTCCGTTCATAATGTTTAATTGTTGAGTTTAGGGTGCAATTTATAAATATTTTTTATTGTTTAGTATTTCGATAATTTTGTTCCCATTTCCAGGCCGAAAGACTCATTTCGTCGATGGATCGTTCTGCTTTCCAGCCCAATTCCTGATTTCCGATGGTTGTGTCGGCCCAAATTTGTTCTATATCGCCTGCCCGACGACCGACAATTTTATAATTTAGTTTTTTACCTGTCGATTTTTCGAACGAATGGATGACTTCGAGTACCGAAAAACCATTGCCCGTACCAATATTAAAAACCTCGAAATTGTTTTTGTTTTTATGTTGAATTAAGCGTTCAATAGCTACAATATGCGCTTTTGCCAAATCAACTACATGAATGTAATCGCGAATGCAACTTCCGTCAGGCGTGTTATAATCGTTTCCAAAAACACTGAGTTGCTCCCGAATACCATAAGCTGTCTGAGTAATAAACGGCATCAGGTTATTTGGAACGCCACGGGGAAGTTCTCCAATTAGTCCGGAATCATGCGCGCCAATTGGATTAAAATAGCGCAAGGCAATTCCTTTAATGGCAGCTCCTGAACTAATGGTATCTTTAAGAATATTCTCATTAACCTGCTTCGTATATCCGTATGGCGATTCGGCAGGTTTAATGGGTGCGTGTTCGGTAACAGGTAGTTGATCGGGTTGGCCATAAACGGTACAGGACGACGAGAATACAAAATTCTCAATCTTGTATTGCTTCATTCCTTCCAACAAATTAAGCATGGTAACCAGATTATTACGGTAGTAATGCAAAGGAATATCGACCGATTCGCCAACAGCTTTTGCTGCAGCAAAATGGATGATGCCTTTAAGGTCAGCGTTTTCTTTGAAAAAAGCCGATAAGCGGGACTGATCGAGCAAATCGAATTCATAAAATTTTGGGCGAACTCCGGTAATTTGTTCAATCCGGTCGATAATAAAAGCTTCAGAATTAGAAAGATTATCAATAATAAGGACTTCGTATCCCTGGTTAATTAATTCTACAGTAGTATGTGAACCGATGTATCCGGTTCCTCCGGTTACCAGTATTTTTCCTTTGGTATTCATAAATTTGGGTTTAAAAATTTTTCCATTTCATGCAAAAGTAAACTTATTTCTAAATATGCAGGCTGCAATTAACTATTTGAAACCAGATGGGTTCCTTCCTCAATACTTACTTTAATTATTTGAGGTTCAAGTCTATCGGGAGTTTTGTAATTGGCCTTTATGGTTTCTTCGAATATTTTTACCGCATCTTTTTTAACAAGATTTATGGTACAACCGCCAAAACCTCCTCCCATCATTCGGGCACCCAATACTCCATTGATAGATTTTGCCAAATCGACCAAATGATCCAGTTCTTTACAGCTTACTTCGTATTTATTTTTAAGACCCTCATGAGAGCCGAACATTTGTTTTCCGAACGATACAAAGTCTTGTTCATCCAATGCTTTACAAGCGTTTTCAAGTCTCAAATTTTCTTCAATTACGTAAGTACACCGCTTATAAATAAGGGGATCGAATTCGTTTTGGTGAGCCTGAATAAACGCTAAACTCACATCGCGTAAGGACCTTATTTCAGGCTGATGTTTTTGTAGCAAAGCTACACCCGCTTCGCATTCCTGCCTGCGTTTGTTGTACGCTGAGGATGCCAGAGAATGCTTAACCCCCGTATTTACCAAGACCAATATCTGTTCGCTCATGTCTAAGGGATAATAGGAATAATCGAGACTCCGGCAATCGAGCTTGATTACCCGATTGATTTTCCCGTGCATGGAAGCAAACTGATCCATTATACCACATTGCACTCCAGCGTATTCGTGTTCAGCTTTCTGCGAAAATTTTACCAAATCGATGGTTTCAAAACCTAAGTCTTCCATATAATTTATGGCAAAAGCTAAACCGGTTTCTAAGGCTGCCGACGACGACATACCTGCACCCATTGGTATATCTCCGCCAAAAACACAATCGAAACCCTGAATATTTTTTCCGACTTTAGTAAATTGAGCAATTACACCCAATAAGTAGTTGGCCCAATGTTTATTGCATTTATCAATCTTATCTACAGGAGTTTCATACGAATCGTCTAAATCAAAACTATAGAGCCTGAAAGTGTTTGATTTATTGGGTTTACAGGCAAAATAAATAGCCACATCCACAGCAGCCGGCAACACAAAACCATCGTTATAGTCGGTATGTTCACCAATTAAATTTACCCTTCCGGGTGATTTTACCAAAATTGGATTGGTCCCAAAACGGGCTTCGAAAGCAGACTTAATTTTTTCAATCATTGTGCAATGAACTAGGAATTAATAAATAAGGATTTTTACCATTTTAAAATTCTGTCTTTAAAATCGATGGCATAGTTTTTTTTAAACCTATAGTAATAGGCTCCTTTTTTGGAACCAGATGCATCTTTTTTGTTGAGTTTATCCAATGCGTTGAGCGAGAGTATTTTTTTTCGGAAATTACCCGGATCGAGCGATTTAAAAAAAATAGCATTGTATAAATTTCGTAAATCGGTTAACGTGAATTCAACAGGAAGCAAATCGCGGCCAACTAAATCGTAACTGGTTTTAAACCGAAGCTTTTCAAGTGCCAGATTTACCATTTGTCCGTGATCAAAAATTAGTTTGGGAAGTTTATTTACTGGCCACCATTGGGCATTAAATTGATTTACCAATTGGTAATTGTGTTCCTGAATGTTAATAAGTGCATAAAAAGCAACACTGATAACCCGCCCACCCGGATCACGATCGGGTTTCGAAAATACCTGAACCTGCTCCATAAAAATATTTTGCAAGCCGGTAATACTTCTAAGCACCCTGATTGCGGCATTTTCAACCGATTCATCCGGATTTACCCAGCCCCCGATAAGCGACCATTTTCCAAGTTCCGGTTCCAGGTTACGTTCAAACAATAGTAACTTTAATTCTCCTTCCTGATAACCAAAAACTACGTTATCGACGGCAATAAGTTGGTTAAACGCTATTTGATAGGGTGCAAGCATTCCAAATATTTTTATAAAAGTAAATAATACTTTTTATAAATCCAATCTGGATGTTAAAAATTAAATGCTAAGAAATAAAATAAAAAAAATCCTTTCGGGTGGAAAGGATTTATATAAATTATCAGCTATAATTGCTTGACATACAACAGCTCATCATTAATCAATTCCTGAGCAAAGCCCATTTTTTTCAGATACCTGACGTGTTTTTCGGTTTGCGCTATGGTGCATAAACAGGTATAGCCTTCTGACTTAAAAAACTCAGTTTTTTTCTCGTAGAAATAATTTCCTGGTTTAAAATCGCGATAAGGTGCAATAACATAATCCAAACCAATGAAAAGACGTTTTTCTCCATAATCGCGCGCAAGAAAAACACCTGCAACGGCCATGTTCCTAAGGATTAAATAGGAATAGGAATTCATGCTGTCGTTGTATACAAATTTTGGAAAATACTTCAAAATGTCTTTATTGTAAAACTCAATAAACTTTACCAAATAGCGATTGTCTCTCCTGATTTCCAAGGTGGTAAACCGTTCCTTAACCGCGTACATTTTATACAGGTGATAAATATTGGCAAACACAACAAATAAATTCAATAAACCCACAGGCATCGAGCCAATTAAAAAACCATAAGCTGAAAACATGGAAGATCCAATCAGGTTAACAATTCGCAGACGAAGGATGGAACTCATCAACATCGAAATCAACACCAACACCGAGGCTGCATAGCCTATCCATTCCAATAAATTTTGATCTAACATAATTTTAATAAATTGATTTAATTAAAAATTCCCGGCACAAATGTACAGGGAATCCTGATAGTTTGAAATAATAAATATGTTTTATAAGGGAATTGATTGCATTTTGTTCCAAAGTTTTTGACTTATTTGTTGGGCTTTTAATTTAATTGCTGATTCATCAACTTTGGTAATTATGCGATCTTTTACAATAAGTTCGCCATTGGCAATTACATGTTGAACATGTGAAGCATCGAGGCCAAAAAGGAAATGTCCCAAAAAATTTGACTGATCCATATAAGTAGATGGCAGATAATCAAGAACTACCAGATTGTTTTCGCCATCGCCGGTAAAGCTATTCTTGCTCAAATATCGGTTGGCATTTCGAAACCGGTGATAAATTTCAGCATAATCGATGGTATCGTTTAATTGTCCGTTGTAAAAAGTTGCTTTGGCAGCCCTTAACATATCGCTGTGCATGCCATCGGTTCCCAGCATAATATTATTACCAATAGCGCACGAATTAAACTGCCCCACGTTATTATTCAGGTTACTTTCGGTATTTTGCGCCACAAATAAACCACTTTCGCGAATTAAATCGCGTTCAGCATTGGTCAAATACAAACAATGCACAAGCAGCGAGCGTTTTAGTTCTAGAATTCCATGATCGTTAAAACGTTCAATTACCCGTTTGTTATGAATATCGTAGCAATGCTCCTGATCGTACAAATCTTCGGCCACATGAACGTGAACGCCTGTATTGTATTTGCGTGCTAAATCGGCTGCTTTTTCAAGCGTTTTATTGGTTAAAGTAAACGAGGCATGTAAGCCCACCAAACCCTGATTGTTTTTTAAATAATTTTCGGTTTCAGCCAGGCCCTGATTGGCAATTTTAACCCCATCACGATCGGTTAATTCGTAGCTTAATAAGTGTCCTACGCCAACTTCGTTAAAGGCATCGGCAATGGTTTGCAACGAACCTTCAACAGCAAAAGGACTGGCATGATGATCGATTGCAAAAGTAACTCCACTTTTAGCACAGGCAATAGCAGTAACATAGGCACTGGTTTTTATCATCTCCAGATCGAGCGATTTGTCGAGTGTCCACCAGACATATTTTAAAATTTCATAAAAGTTTCCGGGAATCTTTTTAGGTGCAGGCATTCCTGTGGCTAAAGCCGAATACACATGATGATGTCCGTTTACAAACGATTTTGTAACATATTTTCCTGAACAATCAATCAGGGTAGCTTCTGCATTTAGCTCTTTTGGGATTTCGTTCACAAACTGAATAGCCTGGTCAACGCCTTTTGGCACTAAGATATTGGACTTTGTAAAAGTTAATGATTCCCAATCGATAAACGTTGCATTTTTAAGAATTATCATAGGTTTTCTTTTCTATTAAAGTATAAAA
Source organism: Salinivirgaceae bacterium (assembly GCA_050179685.1). Classification (GTDB taxonomy): domain Bacteria; phylum Bacteroidota; class Bacteroidia; order Bacteroidales; family SZUA-534; genus GWE2-40-63. The sequence goes on along the minus strand of JBFXEW010000021.1, from coordinate 59,890 downwards.
AAAAACAATTCAGGAAAAATTTATTTTGCCCAAATTGCATATTATTTTACTCGTTAAACAAAACTAAAAAAAGGTTCAATTCGGCAATTTTAATTTATATAGCTTGTAAACTCTATTAATACAATAGCTTACAAGATTTAATTGAATTAAATCTTATTCACTTTTCAATCTTAAAAATTAAAATTTTACTTTTTAATTGAACAACTTGACGGTTTTAAGTTGGCTTTTAACGGTAAGCGGTACCGACGAATGCCATCGAACTGTGTTAAAGCATTTGCAACAGCTCCCGCAGTGGGAACCAAACCAATTTCCCCTACTCCTTTGGCACCGTAGGGTCCAATCGGATCAGGTTTTTCTATCATTTTAACTTCAATGTCCGGGGTTTCATTAGCTTTTAAGATACCCAGGTCACGCATCTTATCGCTTACCAGAAAACCATCTTTCATAGGTAAATCTTCGCTCAAGGCATAACCCAATCCCATATGTACGGCCCCTTGAATCTGTCCTTCGAAAAGCAGCGGATTCATAATTTTACCTCCGTCGTGGGCCGCAATCATTCGTTCAATTGAGCCGTTGTTATCTAATATACATAGCTGAGCTGCATAACCATAAGAATAGTGAATTATCGGATTTTCGACTGCTGCTCCGGGTTTATTGGTCCAGTCGCAAACAAATTCACCTTCAAACTTTTCGCCCGTTAATTCTTTTAACGATTTATCCTGTAGTTTTAATTTCAACTCTTTACAAGCATCAATAATTGCCAAACCAAGTAATGCTGTACCCCGCGACGAAGTAGTCATTCCGGTTTGTATTTGTGCTTTGGTATCTTCTTTTACTTTTACAATTGATGAATCAATACCTGTTTCGGTACATAAAGTTTGGATGGCCATATTTTCAACACCTTGGCCCATCTCTGTCCAGCCTTGTTCAATTAAAACTTCTTTCTCAGAAACTATTGTAATTCGAACTCCACTTTTATCGACCATGCCATTTCCTACGCCTGAATTTTTGATTCCACAGGCAATACCGGCATATTTTGCTCCGTAAAAATCATCTTTTAATGCCAACAGACAATCCCGAATGCCTACACCAAATACTTTTTGACCGGTCGATGTTAACGAACCATCAACCAACGCATTGTTATACCGCATTTGCCACCGATCGAACCCGCCTTTTTCACAAAGTTCATCAACCAGAACTTCGAGCGCAAAAGTTACCTGATTGGCGCCAAAACCACGCATGGCACCACAAGGAACGTTATTTGTATAAACTGTTTTTGCCAGCAATTCAACAGCCGGAAAAAAGTAGCCACCTGTAGCATGACCCGCCACACGTTCCATAACCTTGGTCCCTACCGACGCATAAGCTCCGGTATCGCCAACTGCATAAAGTAAGGCACCGGTAAACTTTCCTTTTTCGTCGCAGGCAATGGTCATATCCATACTTACCGGATGCCGTTTGGGATGCATACGAATAGATTCCTGACGTGTAAGCGTCAATTTAACCGGGCGTTGCAATAAAAAAGCGAAAAGTGCTACATGTCCTTGTACCGATAAATCTTCTTTTCCTCCAAAGCCTCCGCCATTGGGTATTAGTTCAACCTGCACTTCATTGGGCTCTAATCCCAGAAGCAATGCAATTTGTCGCCGGTCTTCGTATATTCCCTGACTTTGACTAAATAATTTAATTCCTTTTCCGATGGGTTCAGCCAGGGCCGATTCTTTTTCAAGAAAAGCATGCTCGATTCGTTGTGTCTGAAAGGAACCCGATGCTATAAATGCAGAATTTTTTATCAATTCTTGTGCATTGCCTCGTTTTACTTCACAAACATCGAGCAGATTGGCTTTATCGGGATGAACCTTTGGGCTTTCAGGTTCCATGGCTTTTGTGGTATCGGTAACCGGTTCCAGAATTTCGTAGTCAACCTTAATCAATGAAACAGCTTCCCGTGCTATGGCTTCTGAATCAGCTATAACTCCGGCAAGTACATCGCCAATATAATTAGTTATCTCGCCCGGTGCAATCATTAATGGCCAGTCGTTGTATATTAGCCCCAGGTAACGTTGAGCCGGAATATCTTTGGCTGTTACAATTTTTTTAACTCCGGGTAGTTTCTGGGCTGCTGAAACATCAATAGAAATAACGCGAGCCCGGGGATGATCGGAAAATTTAAGTGCACTAAATAACATTCCTTCCACAAATAAGTCATCGGTAAATTTCCGTTGACCTAAAGCTGTCTCCAGGGCTTTGTATTTGGTTAAACGTTCGCCAACCAAACCTTTTACTTTAGCAGCAAGTAGTGGTTCACCCAAAAGCCTTCGTGCAGCAAGTTGTACGGCTTCAATTATTTTAGTGTAGCCGGTGCATCGACATAAGTTTGAGCTAATGGCTTTTTTGATTTGATTGGTATCGGGATTCGGATTTTGAAGCAACAATAAGTGGGTTCGCATAATAAAACCGGGACTGCAGAAGCCACATTGCACTGCTCCTGCATCGACAAACGATTGAGCAATAGTGTTTTTTCGTTTAATCTCAAGTCCTTCGAGAGATATTATTTCGGCTCCATTAACATCACCCATTTTAACTTTACATGCCAGCCTGGGTTTGTTATTGTACGAAACCATACAAGCGCCACAGGTTCCTTCGCCCGAACAACCATCTTTTGATGCTATAAGGTATTTTTGATTGCGTAAATAGCTAAGTAGAGAAATTTCGGGGTCACCCTCGTAATGAGTATTTTCCCCATTTAAAATAAAAATGGTCATAATAAGTTTAGGTCTCTTTTAATCGTTGTTGGTAACAGGAACCATGCGAAAAGGCAGTTTAACTATTCTAGAAAAAAGTATGCCGTCGTTTTGAATCTCTTCGTCCATATAATTCCAAATAATCTCAATATCTTTTCCAGCCTGAGCTTGTTCCTCCAAAATTCTAAATAGTTTTAATAATAATCGGTTCGATGCTGAATTAAAATAAATGGCTTGCAAATTAAGTTCTATCCGATGGTCAATCTTTTGAATATTAAAATTCAGCCAATCAAAAATTGGTTCAAAAATCACTTGAGGGTTTTCCGGAAAAGAATGGCCGGAAATCTCATATAGTTTGTTTATAGGATCAAAACAAATATAAGGATTAGTCCTGGAAGGTTTAACTATGAGTTTATCCATATTTTCCATTTTCAAAAAAACCAACCCTAAGATAAACAATATTCTACATTTCTAAAACTTTTTTTACTTCGGCTAAATTACAAACTATAGGTTCAGGCATGTTCATTATAGTTTTTGTAGCATTCAAATCTTTTAAGCCACTTCCGGTAAGTAATAACAGAACTTTGGCCTTTGAATTAATTGATTTTGTGTGTTTGTATTCTATGAAGCCAGCCATAGCTGCGGCTGCAGCAGGCTCGGCAAACAATCCTGTTTTTTTACTTAAAAGATATGATGCCTGAAGAATCTGCTCATCACTTACTTCAATTGTTTTTCCCCGATATTTATTTAAAAAATTTCGGGCCATATAAAAATTCCTTGGAATAGTTACCGAAATTGAATCAGCCAGCGTAAGACTTTCCTTAAAAAACAGCTTATCACGTTCTATATTGGCTATCAAATTATTACTTCCGGTTGCCTGTACTGCTACCAGGGTTGGTATTTTATCAATAAGTTTCAGATGCAATAAATCTTCAAATCCCTTATAAATGCCTGAAATAATAACGCCATCGCCTACAGGAACGAAAATATAATCGGGAAGCTTTCCGTTAAACTGTTCATATATTTCCAGCGAAGCCGTCTTTTTTCCTTCAATAGTTAAAGGATTAAAGGCAGTATTCCGATTATACCAGCCAAACTTTTCCGAAGCTTCCATACTTAAATCAAACGCATTGTCGTAGGTTCCTTTTACTGGAATAAGCTTAGCTCCGTACATTAGTATCTGGGTAAGTTTTGCTACAGGAGCACTGGCTGGCACAAAAACCACTGCCTGCTGCTTTTGCGAAGCACAAATGCCCGCAATTGACGAGCCGGCATTTCCTGTACTGGCCGCTGCAATGGTGGTAATCCCATTTTCTTTGGCAAAAGCTGAAACCAAGGCCGATGCCCTGTCTTTAAATGAATAGCTTGGATTTTGGGAATCGTCTTTCACATACAATTCACATTCTTTTTCATCCAGGTTATCAGTAATATTGTAAACCGGAGTAGTACCAACTTTTAAAATTGGAAAATTTTCCAACTTGTTGATTGGCAATAAATCAATAAAACCTCTTTGTTTTAGCGCTTCCCAGAGAGACTCCTTTTTATATTTTGCTTTAATTTCGTCCCACGGATAAACCAATTTTAAAACACCCAGCGGAGGCTGATCCGATGTGTTTTTTTGTTTACAAACCGGACACAGATACCTTATTTCGCTGGAATCAAATGTTTTTCCACAATCGGAACAAGCATAAAGAAACTTGTCTGCTGACATATTTACAAGTTTTTTAGAACTCCGGTTCGCTCATTAAACGCTTCAATTTGAACATCCCAGGCTTCAGTTTGCTTAAACATACTGTTCCAAAATGTTTTATCGTTCCATAATTGATTTAATTCTTCAACCGACTTTCCCTGTTGTTCAACCCAGGTAAAATACTTTAAATTATGAACCGATTTTTGATCCTGATAATTAAGTTCTTTAAAATGCGAGATGCTCTGCCCTTGTAAACAACACTCAAAATCGATACTTGCCTGCAAACTTGTATAGGCTCCACGGTGTTCTTTCAGTTCATCAAGCCGCGATTGATACATTTCAGCGGCATCTGTAGCTAGGGTTAAAATTACATCGTCGGCATCGTATTCGTAGTATTTGGCTGTTTTAATGGCCGAAAGCAAGTTCGAAATACCTGATATTCCTAATAAATGCAGTTGGTCGATTAGCGTTTGATCTATTCCCAGCTCCAATAGTCTTTTATGCCCGGCGGGTTCGTTAAATAAACGTAAAAGACGCATGCAGTCTTCATCGTCGATGGCTGTTATGGCATTGGTATTTTTAACATTATGAATCCAGGGAACATGCTTATCACCAATTCCTTCGATGCGGTGTCCGCCAAAACCATTACTAAGAATAGTTGGGCACTGCAAAGCCTCAGAAGCAACAACTTTTAAAAATGGAAATTTGGTGCGCAAATAATCACCACCAGCAATAGTTCCAGCTGAACCTGTTGCAGAAATGTAAGCTGAAAGATTGCTATTATTTTGTTTTACATAAGAATAGACTTCTTCCAAAGCTTGTCCGGTAATGTTATAATGCCAGGCTGCATTTCCAAATTCTTCAAATTGATTGAAAATAATGCAATCTTCACGGGTTCTCTTTATTTCCCAGCACTTATCGTAAATTTCTTTGACATTCGATTCGCAACCCGGAGTAGCAATAACTTCAGAACCAATGTAATTGCGTAGCCATTCAAAACGTTCACGGCTCATTTCTTCGGGTAAAATAGCAACCGATTCTGTTCCCATAAGCTTTGAGTCGAATGCTCCTCCCCGGCAATAATTTCCGGTTGAAGGCCATACCGCTTTGTGATAAGTGGGGTCGAATTCTCCGTTTATAATTTTAGGAGCCAAACAACCATAAGCTGCTCCCACCTTATGAGCCCCGGTTGGAAAATATTTACCCACCAGCAGTACTATTTTGGCATCAACACCAGTCAAGGCTTTGGGTAATTCCAAATAGTTTACCTTACCAAAAAGTCCGCCTTTTTCAACGGGTTCGTTTTTCCAGGTTATTCTAAAAAGATTCAGGGGATTGATGTCCCATAAACCCACATTTTTCAGGTGATTTTTTACTTTATCGGGTATTAATTCCGGAAACTGTTGTTGCTTAAACGTTGGCAGAACAATTCCCTTTTGGCGATAACGCTCAATAGCGTTTTCGAGCATAACATTTTTATTTTTTGCTACTAATGGTGTCATATGGTTTATTATAAATTTATGTTCACAACAAATGTAATGTAAATTTGGAATAATATAGAATTAAAGTATATAATAATTTTATATATTGGGAATATATTCTGTGTTTTATAACTATTGCAGAATTAAATTGTAAATAGCTAAGAGATTAACGTATAGAAAAGTTTTTTTTACTATTAAATTAAAAAAAAAGATTACTTTTGACTACATACCACGTTTTAATTAAAATTTTAGTTAAGAGACTCACAAAATTAAAATCGCTATGAAGCAAATTGATGCTATTGACAAAGAAATCTTGCAAATATTGCAGACCGATTGTCGAATTACTGCAAAGGAAATTGCCAGTCGCCTGGGGATGTCGAAAACCCCCGTTTATGAGCGAATTAAAAAGCTGGAATCGCAGGGTTTCATTACCAAATACGTTGCATTAGCCGATCCGAGAAAAGCCGGGAAAGGGCTTACCATCTATTTATCGGTACTACTCGACAATCATTCAAAAGAAGGTGTTGATGAGTTTATAAGAAAAGTAAATGCTTTAAAAGAAGTTAATGAATGCTATTATTTATCGGGCAACATTGATTTTCTTCTAAAGATTTTTATTAAAGATATGGACGATTACCACCGTTTTGTTACTGAAGATTTTTCAAAAATAAAAAATGTGAGTCGTTTTTACAGTTCTTTTGTAATGGAAACCTCAAAATACGAAACGGCCTTTGAATTTGAAGTAGATTAAGTTTATTCTATAAAAAAAAGGCCAACCTGTTTATTCCGGTTGGCCTTTTTTAATGCAGCTAAGTTTTTAATACAAGCTTTCAGCGGCATGGTATAAAACCTTCATTTCGGCAGCCATATCAAAATGAACCTGCTGCGCGCAGGGCACCTTAAATTTGGTTGAAAGTAATTTAAAGTCGTCGCCATTAAATGTGGCTTTTACATGATCGGTTTCATATACCCATTCCCCATTCCAATATTCCAGCGTTCTAATGCCCCCCTTTTCTTTATAAATCAAAATTTGTTTTTGATTTGGAAGTTTCGATAAGAAATATCCTTCACTGGCCTCATTAAAACTTTGAACAGTTAAATAAAACCTGGGTTTTTGTTTATATGGCGCACCACTTGTTGGACAAAAAGTGTCGCAATTTCCACATTCGTTACAAAAATCACCAATATTTAAAACCTGATATTTTTGTTTGACACTGAAAATCTTATCGGGTTCTATACCAACCCCGTTTTCTTTACGAACAGCTTTATACAATTGAATAGCTTCGGGAGTAATTTCGTAGCTGTAATTTGCCCTATTGGGACAAACCGTAACACAAATATTGCAAATTTCGTCGCAATTCATACAGCGCGAAGCTTCGTTTACTGCATCGGGTTCCGATAAACTATAGCTAACCGGTTTAAACGTTTTACGCTCACTTAAAGGGCTTTCCTTAACCGGACTACTAAATTTTCTAAAAGCTCTTTGTTGCATCAATTCAACATAATCGTGTTGTTTTGGATTAACCATAGTTGTTGGAATGCTTACATTTTCAAGTCGGGCAATATGTTCAGCAATTTTGCGACCATCGGCAATGGCTTTTATTGCTGTTGCTGCTCCGCGCATGGCATCGCCACCGGTAAACACTCTTTTTATGCGAATTTCATGGGTGTTGGGATGTGGTTTAAATAATTCCGGATCGATAAAATCGAGTACAACCTCCTGACCTACTGCCGGAATTATAAAATCAAAATCAAGCACAAATTCACTGTCGGGAATTGGCTCAGGGCTCGGGCGTTTTCCGGCCACTGACGGTTTCAAACTCATTTTAACACATTCCATTCCCACAACTTTATCGGAATCATGCAAAATCTGTTTAGGTGCTGTTAATTCCATCAGGGAAATACCTTCTTCCTGAACTGCCTTTATTTCGCCTAAATCGGCAGGCATTTGTTCTTTTGTGCGTCGGTAAATTACTGTAACAGAGCCTGAATCACCAACCAGACGATGAGCCACACGTGCTGCATCCATGGCGGTGTTCCCGCCTCCAATAATGGCAAGTTTCTTTCCTTTAACCGGATTTTCACCCAGCTTGGCATTAAATAAGAACGAAAGCGGGTCGATTACTCCCTCGGCATCAATACCCGGAATATCAAGTTTACTGGCTTTTGGAGCACCAGTAGAAAGGTACAGGTAATCGAACGATGCATAAAGCGCATCGAATAAACTACTATCCACTTTGCTGTTGTAGTTTATTTTAGCTCCATGTTTTAAAACCCTGTCGATATCGTTTTGGATTTTATCATTACTTAAGCGAAACGAGGGAACGGCTGCGGAAACCATTCCTCCGGCTTTTGGTTTTTCTTCAAAAAGTTCCACAGCAAAGCCAGCCAGACATAAATAATAGGCTGCGCTTAAGCCGGATGGGCCAGCTCCTATTATGGCAATTTTTTTACCCTTACTTTTAGCCGGTTTTAATGATGCTTCTTTTTGATGGTTTTCTTCTACAAAGCGCTTTATTTCCCGAATTTGTAAAGGATCATCATAATTAATGCGGGTGCAACGCAATTGGCACAAATGGTCGCAAATATTACCGGTAATTCCCGGTTGTGAATTCGTTTTTAAAATAGTTTCCCAGGCCGCATCAAAATTATGCTGAGCCGTGTGATACAAATATTCCGGAATATCCTGCGAAGCAGCACAATTCTCTTTACAGGGAGCAGCAATACAATCGAAAAGGTTAAGTTTTCGTGTTCCTTTTATAGTTGGTTCTACAAAGTACAAGCGTTGGTAGCGCTTATTTGTTAATACCTCATCGGCATAAGTATTTAAGCGTTCTAAAACTGTTTTTCCGGAAGTTTCATTGGCTACAAAATCGCTTAGCGAATTAACACCAGCTTCATCCATTCGTTTTTCCAGTTCGGTACGGTATTGGAGTAAACGGGTATAGCCACCCGGTTTTAGCAAGTCAGATGATACAGTTACCGGTGTTAAGCCACAAGCCAATAAATCGGGAAAATTAAACGCATCGGCACCACCGGCAAACGAAACCGATAAACTGCCATTAAATTCATTTTGTAACTTTCGCGCCACATTAACCGAAATGGGATGCAAAGCCCTGCCACTCATATACATCATTTCAGCTTCGGAAAAAACCGATTTGTGGTTTTTGCTTTCCAAAGTATTGGTAAGTTTTAAACCAAAAGCAACACCTTTTTTATCAGCCAGCGCCATCAAACGTTTTATCATGGGAACGGCATCGGTATATTTCAGGTCGTGCTCAAAAGCAATATCCGGAACATTTGTTTTAAACTTTCCGTTTTCTGTTAATATTTTTCTGAGTTCATCTGGTCCAAGCAGGGTTGGATTTAGCTTTACGTAAGTATTTAAGCCTTTGTTTTCAATCAGGTACGAAGCAATGCTCTCAATTTCGTCGGGCGGACATCCATGCATGGTACTTAAAGTAATGCTGTTTGATAGTTGAGAAGGAATTTCGAGGCGGTCCACATCAGGATAAATGGAACGAATAGCAGCAATTTTAGTTTCCAGTTCCTTGGGACAATGCTGCATCTTATTCAGAAACCATTGTACATTATCTTTAAGAATGCCTTCGAGATTGTAGCCCACACTCATGTTAAAAATGGTTCCTTTTGCAAACTGAGTTCCCATTTTATGATCGAGCACATGAATCAAAATCCAGGCATCGAGGTATTGATTAAAGGTTTCTTCAATTTTTAATTCCTGCGACCATTCACAATTGTATCCCTCGTCCTGCATATCGATACAAGGTTTTTCAATGCTCAGCTCGTCGAGCGTTTGAATGGTTTTTAACTCAATGTATCGGGCGCCACAGAGCCAGGCACTGATTATATTTTGTGCCAATTGACTGTGCGGACCAGCAGCAACTCCCAGCGGACACTCCAGGGATTGCCCAAATAGTTGGGAACTAAAATTCTTTTTGTTAGCACTTTTTGCATAAAGTTCTTTAGGGATTCCTAAAAATCCATTATGCTTTGTATCTTCGGAAAGGAAAAGTTGCAACAACTTTTCTATGGGAAGTAAGCTAAATCTGTCGTTCATATGATTAAATTTTGGTGGCTCAATATAGAAATATTTCATAGAAATATAAATGAATTTGGTCGTTTGTATCAACGGGCCAAATTATTTTGGTAATTTTTCCTTTATTTGTTTGCACTATGAATACCTGTTTTACCGAATTGGGAATTGTAATTTTAGCTGCCGGAAATTCGGAACGCATGGGTATGCCAAAAGCTTTACTAAAATCAAAGTCCGATCAATATTTTTTTGAAGCGCTAATTTCAAGCTATAAGGCTACAGGAATAAACACAATTGTGCTTGTTGTTCAAAATTCTGTAAAAAAAACTCTGGAAAAGCATATACAAAAACTGACCGGGAATATTTATATTGCAGAGAACAATGAACCGGAAAAAGGAAGAATGCATTCCTTACAACTTGGACTAAAATTAATGGAAAACAAAGCTGTTTTTGTACACAATATCGATAATCCTTTTGTATCGAATGGCTTATTGATGCAAATGATAACAAAACTGGAACCCAATACTTATGTTAAACCTCTTTATAAGAATAAAGGTGGTCATCCTGTTTTGCTGTCGGCAGAAGTAGCAAATGAACTATTACAAGCTGATATAACAAAAGAAAATAACCTAAAAAACGCGCTTAAAAAGCATGTTCAAATTATCATCGAAACAAACGAACCGGAAATTTTATTAAACCTAAATACACCTGATGATTACCAGAGTTTTATTGATACGCACTAAAATATTGTTAGCAGCTTTACTAATAACACTGAATTTTGGTGCAAGATGTAATGACCGTACCATTACTCAACTTGAAGGTGTTTTGGTTGTTCACAGCTACCATAAAGGTTTCACCTGGACCGATAATGTTGATGAAGGCATTCATGAAGCATTGGCTAAGCTGGATGGTTTTACCAATAAAGAATTATTTACGGAATTCCTTGATGCTAAAAGAAATAACGATTCAATTTATTTTCAACAACTGGTTAAATTATGGAATGTTAAATACAACCAGGTAAAAATTCCCGTAATAATTACATCGGATGACATTGCTTTTCAATTCGTTATGAAATACAGAAAAGAAATTTTTCCGGAATCTCAAATAGTGTTTTGTGGAATCAATAATTTAGGCGATTATGCTGCATTAATTGAAGATCCAAGCCATTCAATTACTGGAGTTGTTGAAGGTATCGATTTACTGGGGACACTTAAACTGGCTTTAAAACTACATCCTGATACCAAACACATTTATATAATCAACGACCAGACTCCTACCGGAAAAGCCAACTACAATGCTTTTCAATTAATTAAAAACCGATTGCCTTCCAATGTTGCTTATACTTTTCTTAGCAATTTTAAAATGGATGCTGTTGATTCCATTCTTTACAAACTTCCACCGCAAAGTTTGATTTTCTTGTTATCATATAATCAGGATTCAAAAGGAAAATATTTTAGTTACGAAGAATCCGGAAAAATAATTTGTAACAGCACTTCCCTGCCAGTTTATGTGGTCTGGGATTTTTATCTCGGAACAGGAGCTGTTGGCGGACTGCTGGTATCGGGAAAAGCCCAGGGAAACAAAGCAGCATTTTTGGCCAACGAAATACTTTTAGGTACACCGGCGGTTGCTATTCCTGTTGTAACCAAAAGTCCAAACCGTTTTATGTTCGATTATGCTGCACTTAAAAAGTTCGAACTAAACAAAAAACTAATTCCTGAAGATGCTGAGATTATTGGCAAACCTCAGCGGGCCATGGAAAAGTACAAAACTGAAATAATTCTTGTGTTGATTACATTCACACTATTGATAATTGCTGTTTTAACCCTGCTTTATTACAACCGGAAAAAGACTTTAGCTGAACGGAGTCTGGTTAAAAGCACCAATAAGCTTTTAACTATTCTGGAAACTGCTCAGGAAGGCTTTTTTGAAATGGACTGCCAGCACCTGGTAACTTACGTTAATCCGGAACTTTGCAGCATTCTGGGTACCCATAAAGACTTACTCGAAAACCATACGTTTTACGATATTCTTCGTGCAAATAACTATTCTCCCCCTGAATCGGAGTTTAAAAAATGCTTTGCCGGAGAAGCCGTTTCTTTTGAATACAAAGTTGCTTCAAAAAATGGAGTTTATAAAGATTTGGTTATTAACCTGTCGCCCCTATTTAACGAGGGAAAAAGTAAGGTAGAAGGATTGTTCGGACTGGTTTCGGATATTACCTATTTAAAGACCAAAGAATTAGAAATACTTCAGGCAAAAGAGCAAGCTGAAAAATCGGATAAGTTAAAATCAGCTTTTTTAGCAAACATGAGCCACGAAATACGAACTCCCATGAACGCTATTTTGGGTTTTACCGAATTGCTTGCTGAAAAAGAAATAAGTGAAGACGATCGCATATTCTATGTTGATATCATTCAAAAAAGTGGTCAAAGCTTATTAACACTTATAAACGACATTCTCGATTTATCGAAAATTGAAGCCGGAGAAATCGATATTATTTTTAAACCGGTAAATGTCAATTCTTTATTAAAGAATGTCTATCACACGCTGATGGATTATGGAAAGATGATACAAAAAAACCACATTCACCTTTCGTATCAGGACTTACCCGAAGATTTGGTTATTGAAACCGACGACTTTCGCTTAACCCAAATTCTTTTAAATCTGCTAAACAATGCTTTTAAGTTTACCGAGGCCGGATTTATTAAATTTGGATGCAAACAGGTTGCAGCCGATGAATTGGAGTTTTTTGTCAGCGATACCGGTATTGGCATGCCTAAAGAAATGCAATTGTCAATTTTTGAGCGTTTTCATAAAATTGAAAGCTTAAAAAATCAGGTTTACCGCGGAGCCGGACTGGGACTAGCCATATCTAAAAATCTGGCTGAGTTGTTGGGTGGCTCAATTTTTTGTAATTCTGAAGAAGGGAAAGGAACTATCTTTTACTTTTCTATAAAAGGAAAGATCAGTAAAACTGAACGATAAAACCTACACATTTATTTGTTCGAAAAATCGATAAGCACTTCCTGTACGAAGCTTTTTCCTTGTTTTGAAACCTGTGATGATACCTCTTTATTTAAAATAAAGTCGCCCAAATCTAAATCCCAAACAAAATGTGTACTGTCGTTTAAAAATCCAAAACCATTGTTAAAGGCATAATAGGCAAAAGGCTCCTGGCCCGATAAAACATCTTTGGCAAAATAAGCTCCTGAATAATTCTTATTCAACTGATTACTTATCATCACCGGAATGTCTATTTGCGAACAGGTACTTGAAATTACAGTATCGGTTTGGTTAAGAACACCACCCAACCAAAGCATGGGAATATGAAATTTTTCAGGCGAACTGTAGGCAAGCTGCTGATATTTAGAACCATGATCGGCAACCAAAACCACCAGAGTATTTTCCCACCAATCGGATTTTTTTGCAGTTTCAATAAAAGCCCCCAAACAACTGTCGGTGTAATGAATGGCATTTAAATAACGATTGTCCCAATCGGAACCGGTGAAATTGCTTTTATGTGGAACATCAAAGGGATCGTGACTGCTTAAAGTAAACATTACTGTAAAAAAAGGCTGTTTTGTCTGGGATAAATCTTTTTGTAATTTTTCGAATACCCAATGATCGTGAACTCCCCATTTTGTAGTTCGCTGGCTCACATCAAAATTATTTTGAGTAACCAGTTTATCGTAAGCTCCCGACACAAAATAGGAATTCATGTTGGCAAAATTTATATCACCTCCGTAATAAAATGCGCTTTGGTAGTTGTGTGCTTTAAAGAAACGACTCAATTGCGGTAACTTCTCCGATTTTGACGTGTATTTTATAATTGAGGTGGTAGGCTGTGCCGGATATCCACTTAGAATTCCAACAATTCCTTTATCGCTTCGGTCGCCAGTGGCAAATATCCGGTCGAATAAAACACCTTCTTCTGCCAGCGCGGTAAAATTTGGCGTAGCCAGTGTATTTCCACCTAAGGGAGCTATTACTTTTCCGGTAAAGCTTTCAAGAATAATTATCAATACCGATGCAGAATCGTTGCGAAGAAACTGTTGTTTATTTCCTCCATTTGATGCAAGAAGCTGCTGAACCGTGTTTTTGGCTTCCTGTTGTTCGTAAAATTCGGGCAGTTCAATTTGATTCATTTCGGTTAACGATTTTCCAAAATTCCAACCCACGTTAACCGCTGCATGATTGGCAAAATCCTGTTTACTAAAAAACACAGCTCCTACATTAATAGGTGCTATTCCCAGTCCCCCGCGGATAGGTATAATCATTACTCCAGCTAATAGCAGAAAAAGTGGAAAATTATACCATTTTGCCGGAAGTATTTTCTTTGCTGATGCACCAATATATTTCTGATATATTTTAATTGAAAAATAACTAAGTACAGCAAAAACGATAATCAACAAAACGATTAACCATAATTGTGTTGAAGCCAGACTTTCTTTGGGTGTTTTAAGATAAAGTAAAACGGTATTGTCGATGCGGAATCCCCAGTTTTTATAAAGCTCAGCATCAACAACAGTTAGCAAAGTAAAAAGCAGTAAAAATATCCACTGATAAGTTTTTACAATGGGTTTAATTAGCTTTCCCGATGCAAAAGTTGAAAGAGCTAGTATTAAAGCAAGGAAAAAGAGCAGGTATCCGGTTAAAGAACTATCGAGTTTTAATCCATGAAGTATTGAACCCGCAATATCTTTTAAAGGCAATTGAAAAGTGTGTTCCCAATTGTACAATAGAAAAAAAGTGCGGCTAAGTAAAAAAAAGAGCATCCAAAAAATGCCGGTTTTTACAAATAACAGAAGACGTGCCCTAATCATTTGAAAGCGCTTTAATTAGTGAGCTCAAATAGCATACATACTGGCATGGCTCGAATAACTAAAAATAAATTTTAGTGTTCGGAAAGAACTTCTTCACCTGCTTTTGTTGAAAGTCGTTTAATCGGAGATTGTTTTCCAAATATAACTCTTCCAATGCGCTCATTCCGCCCAATTGTTTGTTAAAATACAATATTTGGTTCTGGTTTAGATTCAGTTTTTTAAGACTTACCAGTGCGCCCAACGATTTATCCACTTTTTCAATCTGGTTGTCCGACAAATCGAGTTCTTCCAGTTTATTTAGTTTGCTTATGGTTCCGGCCACCCAGGTAATCTGGTTGCGGTTCAGGTACACAACTTTTAAATTCGATGCATAACCAATATTTCTTGGCACTTCGGTCAGTCGGTTTATTGAGGCGTCAAAATGCGTTAGTTTTTGAAGTTTGGCCATATTGGCTGTAATCGACGAAATTTGATTTATACTAACATCGATGCGGCTTACATTGGGCAAATTGATGCTGTTGCCACTAATGCGGGTAATTTTATTATTCGACAAATTCAGAATTTCAAGCTGTTCCATTTGTCCCAGTTCTTCGGGAACGGTGGTTAGTTTGTTCTGACTGACATTTAAATGTTTTAAATTCTTTATTTGTCCAATACTGGCTGGTAACGCCGTCAAGAGGTTCTTTTCAAGATTCAGTTCGGTAAGTAAGGTAAGCTGACCAAAATTTTCCGGCAGTTGCTCCAGCTTATTTTCACTTATTTTTATTTCCTTCAGTTTAACAAGTTCTCCAAGACTGGCGGGCAATGCTGTCAATTGGTTTTTTTCAAGATACAATGCTTCCAGATTTGTTAAGTTGCCCAAAGTTTCCGGAAGTTTATTTAACTGATTCCAGTTTAAATCGAGTTTTTTAAGATTTTTCAATTGGCCCAGTTCATCGGGTACGGTGGTTAATTGATTCGAAAACAAATCGAGCACTTCCAGGTTTTCAGCTTGAGCTATTTCCTCAGGAATTGCCGAAATTTGATTCTCGCCCAAAGCCAATACCTGTAGGTTTGGCATTTGCAATAGCTTGACAGGTATTTCGCTTATCTGGTTGTTCCTGACATATAAAACCTGAAGGTTCTTCAGTTTATAAACCTTTTCAGGAACTTTATTCAGTTTTTTACCATCGAGATTGAGTACGTAAACTCGTCGTTTGTTTCCAATAACCTCGCTCATTGAGCGGTAAACCTTTTCATTAGTCAGTTCTTCTTCTGATTTTAAGGACTTTTGACCGTATGCTGAACCAAACAGCAATACGCTCAATAATAATAAGGCACTTATTTTCATTTGCTTATAATTTACTTTTCATGAAACCGATGCGTCAAATGTTTAATCTTCTTTTTCAGCCAAAATTATGATGCATCGAAGCCACAAAGAAACAAAAATTGACTTACGCCTGCAAATTAACAAAAAAGGCTTCCATTTTTCTGAAAGCCTTTAATTCGAAGTGCTACTTTAATTTGCATTTCAAATTTTACATATTAATGTAAGTCGTTTTATATGTTTTATTTATGAAATTATTTGCTGAAGTGATTTTTATAACTGATTTCAAATAGTAGGCTTTCTGATTTTTGGGTTAAGAAAAACCGAAACGGGTCAGCCCCATTCCGATTGTTCCATTTCCCGTGCATAACAAACTAATTATTAACCTAAATTTGTTGCTACAAATGTAGATTACCCTTCGATGCCATAAGGTTAACAGCCAGTTAAAAACTGTTAATGTTTGGTTAAAAAAAGTTAAAGGAGCATTTCTTTTTATACATTTGGCAGGCAATCCAGCAATGGAAGCTATGCAGTTAACTTTTTCTAGATGAATAAATATAAATTTACCGGCATCGTATTATTAATGGGCGTCTCTCTTTTGGGAATTATAGGCGTGCAAATGGTTTGGATGCACAACGCCATAACAACCAAAGAGGAACAATTCGATCAACAGGTAAAACAAGCGCTGGCACGGGCAGCTTTACGCATTGAACGGAATCAGAATGCTTATTTTTTATCCAGTATGTTCCAGGGAATGCCTCAATTGCAATTAAAACAGAATATTTTCCCAGCAGCACCGGTTCAACAGCAGGATTCTCTACTTAACGAATTCAACGAGTTTTGGCAAGACAATAGCAACGATGTTTTTATAAATAAAAACGATAAGAATTTAACAGTAGAAAAATCGGAACACAACGGATTGGAAACCGTGGTTTATGGTTTCGATACCATCATAGAATCAGGAAATTCGAGTCAGCGCATTCAAAGCTATTCATCGATTACAATGCCCAAAACTCAGTCAAATAGTAATGTTCCTGCTGAAACACAAAATCTCCGACCCAATCCTATGCACGACCAATTTACCGATGTAATGGAACAAATGGTGCTGGAATTCTCAATCCGCGATATTCCCATGGAAGATCGTTTGGGCTATTCTGTAATTGCTCCCACAATAACTTATGAACTTAAAAACATAGGTATTCCCTTAAACTATGAATATGCAATAACCAATTACCGGGGAAATTTCTACCCTAAATTAACCACCTCGGGATTCGATAAAAAGCATGCGCAAAAAGCCTATCGCACCACGCTTTTTCCCAACGACATTTTAATGCGCAGCGACCAGTTAATGGTTCAGTTTCCGGAAAAACGAAATTACCTGATTCATTCGGTAATATGGCCTTTCAGTGGTTCCTTGTTGTTCACCCTGATTATTCTTTTTACCTTTTATTATACCTTAAAAACCATCTACAATCAGAAAAAGATTTCGGAAATAAAAAGCGATTTCATAAATAACATGACCCATGAATTTAAAACGCCCATTGCCACCATCTCGCTTGCTGCCGACGCCATTGGAAATCCATCGATAATAACTGTTCCTGAAAAGATACAGCAATTTGCACACATTATTAAAGAAGAAAACCACCGGATGAATCGCCAGGTTGAAAGCGTGCTAAAAATGGCTCTTATCGATAAAAAAGATTTCAATTTAAATATGGTCGATACCCATGTGCATCCACTGATAGAGAAAGCTGTAAAAAATATCAGCCTGCAGGTGGAACAAAAAATGGGACAAATTTCGACCGATTTAAGTGCATCGAGCGATTTGATAAAAGCCGACGAAACCCATCTGGTAAATATTATTTTTAACCTGCTCGACAATGCCAATAAATATTCGCTCGACGCACCGCCCAGTATTCAGGTAAAAACCTACAACAGTTCCGGAAACCTGGTAATTTCGGTAAGCGATAAAGGAATTGGCATGGATAAAGATGCGCAGGAACGGATATTTGAAAAGTTTTACCGTGTACACACCGGAAACGTACATACGGTTAAAGGATTTGGTCTTGGTTTAAGCTATGTAAAAGCTATTGTAATGCAATTTAAAGGCGATATTACCGTAAAAAGTCAAAAAGGAAAAGGCAGTACGTTCGAAATTAAACTACCGCTGCATCAAGTGTATTAATAAAAGTATGAGGCCCGTAAAGCAATGAAAAACAGAATATTTTTAGTGGAAGATGATCTGAATTTTGGTTCAGTCATGAAATCGTACCTTGAGATGAACGATTATCAGGTACAGTGGATAAACGACGGTAAAGGAGCCGTTACTGAGTTTTCAAAAGGTTTATTCGATCTTTGCATTCTCGATGTAATGCTTCCCCATGTAGACGGATTTACCATAGGAACTGAAATAAAAAAAATTAATCCGAAAATTCCCATTGTTTTTTTAACGGCTAAAACCCTAAAAGAAGATGTAATAAAAGGTTTTTCGGTGGGCGCCGACGACTACATTACCAAACCCTTCGATTCCGATGTACTCATTTATAAGATAAAGGCCATTTTAAAACGGCATACGGAATCAGAAAACCAGGAGTTTCCCGAAACAATTGCAATTGGAAAGTATCATTTTGATTATAAAAAGCGAAATCTTCAATTCGGGGAACAGGATGGAGTTAAATTATCGCCTAAAGAAGCGGAATTATTAAAGTTCCTGATACAGAAAAAAAACCAGGTACTCGACCGTAATTATGCTCTCGATAAAATTTGGGGCGAACAAGGGTATTTTACTGCCCGCAGTATGGATGTTTACATTACCAAACTCAGAAAGTATTTAAAAGACGATTCTAATTTGGAAATTGTAAATATTCATGGTAGTGGCTACATTTTAAAAGAACAATAAGCTTATTGCACCAATTTACTTGCTCTAATTAATTGCTGTGCCCTGCTCTATTTGTAACAGATAAACTTTACCTGCCGTTTTTCTTACCATTTGGTGTATTCAAATACCAAACTTTTTGGCGTTTAATTTCTATTTCAATGCTTTTTTTTATTTGCAGCTAAGTAAATAACGTGAGTTCGACATAAGCATATTCATCCCCCTAACCCCTTTCAACTTAGCGAAGCGCTTTCACGAACGAAGTGAGTAACACAAGGGGGACAACCCCATCTCAGAAAAGAATTAATTTGGAAAATGTGTTCCGCCCCGGTGGAGACTTTAGGGGTGAAGTCAATTTCTTTTCAAATAATTTTCATTCTGTTTTTTTTACATCGAACTCACGTTAAATAGATTTTTGAACCGTTTATAAATCATTAGCTAAAAGTATACTATCAAGAAAATAAATTAATTTTTTAATATATCGCTTGCGATATAAAATAAATCAACTATTTTTGCATCGTGTTCGACATTATCTGTTTCGATACATCATAAATTTAAAAATATAATAGAATGGAATTTTATAATTTTTCAGCGCAAACACTTCTTGGTAAACAGGAAATAAAAATGGAAAGCTACAAAGGAAATGTGGTTTTAGTAGTAAATACAGCCAGTAAATGTGGTTTAACGCCACAATATAAAGGGCTCGAAGAACTGTACAAGAAATATAAAGATAAGGGTTTGGTTATTCTGGGTTTTCCCTGCAATCAGTTTGCCAACCAGGAACCCGGATCGGAATCGTCAATTGCTGATGGCTGTTTAATTGATTATGGCGTTACTTTTCCGATGTTTTCAAAAATTGATGTGAACGGAGCCAATGCCCACCCTATTTATAAGTTTTTAAAGAAAGAATTAACCGGAGTTTTTGGAGGAGCAATTAAATGGAATTTTACCAAATTCCTGATCGACCAAAACGGTAAACCAGTTACCCGTTTTTCGCCTTATACCAAACCGGCTGATATTGAAAAATACATTCTTAAACAATTGAATTAAAACACTGCGTATCAATCTTACTTAAGATATTACGTTGCTAGGTTCTAAATACAGTTTAAAAAAAACAGGTAACTCTTTGTTGAGTTTACCTGTTTTTATTTTTTCTATCCAATAGTATTGATAGCAAATAATAAGCTTGCGTTGATATAGCAAATTATTTTTCAAAATCCGCTTAATTCAAAACGCTTACATTCGGTCCGGAACTTCCATTCCAAGTAAACGGGCTCCTGATTTTATAACTTCAGCAACTTTTTGCGATAGCTGCAATCTAAAATTTCTTATCGCTTCGTTTTCTTCTTTAACTATGGTATGTTCGTGATAGAACTGATTGAATTCTTTGGTTAAATCGTAAATATAATTGGCAATCAGCGCCGGGCTATAGGTCTCTCCGGCTTCCTGAACCGTTGCCGGATATTCAAAAAGCAGTTTTATCAAATCAATTTCTTTTGCCGATAATTCCAGATCATTACCAATAGTTCCGCTAAATTTAATTCCGGCTTCGTCAGCTTTGCGTAGAACCGAACGAATGCGTGCGTGAGTATATTGAATAAAAGGCCCGGTATTGCCATTAAAATCGATGGACTCCTGAGGATTAAACAACATGGTTTTTTTGGGATCAACTTTCAGTATAAAATACTTTAGCGCACCCAATCCTACCATTTTATAAACGGCTTCGGCTTCATCCCTGGTAAAATCATCCAGTTTTCCCAGTTCCTGCGAGGTTTCGCGGGCTGTATCTATCATTCCTGAAATCAGGTCGTCGGCATCAACCACCGTACCTTCGCGCGATTTCATTTTACCTTCGGGAAGTTCAACCATTCCGTACGATAAATGCTGAAGGTGGTCGGCCCAGTTGAAACCCAGTTTGCTTAAAACCAGTTTTAAAACCTGGAAATGATAATTCTGCTCATTACCAACCACGTAAATCAAATCGTCGATGTGGTACTCTGCAAAGCGTTGATGTGCTGTTCCAATGTCTTGTGTCATGTAAACCGAAGTTCCGTCGGAACGCAACAATATTTTCTGATCGAGTCCGTCGTTGGTTAAATCGGCCCAAACTGAACCATCATCTTTTTTAATTAGAATGCCTTTATCCAATCCTTCCAAAACAATTGATTTACCCAGCTTGTAGGTTTCCGATTCATAATAAATCTTGTCGAAATCAACCCCCAAGGCATTATAGGTTATATCAAATCCTTTGTAAACCCAGCCGTTCATTGTTCTCCAAAGTTGGTTCACTGCTTCATCGCCCGATTCCCATAAGCGCAACATTTCGCGCGCTTCATTAATTAAAGGTGCTTTTTCTTTGGCTTCGTCAGTTGTAAGTCCCTTAGCTTCAAGTTCTGCAATTTCTTTTTTGTATTCCTGGTCGAATTTAACGTAGTAATCGCCGACCAATTTGTCGCCTTTCAAACCGGTCGATTCGGGAGTTGCTCCCTTACCCCATTTTTGCCAGGCCAACATCGATTTGCAGATATGAATTCCCCGATCGTTAACTAAATTCACCTTTACCACCTTATGACCGTTGGCTTTTTGAATTTCGGCAACCGAATAACCCAATAAATTATTCCGGATGTGTCCCAAATGAAGAGGTTTGTTTGTATTTGGACTGGAATACTCAACCATAATTGATTTTCCGCTGGAAGCGTAAGGTTTTATTCCAAAGGAATTATTATCAAGAATACTATTCAGGAAGTTAATCCAATAAGCACCGGTTAATTTTAGATTTAAAAAACCTTTAACCACATTGAATTTTTCAAGCTCAGCTACTTGTTTTACAAGATATTCGCCCAGCTCACTTGCCGTTACTTCGGGAGATTTTTTTGATGCTTTTAAAAACGGAAAAACAACCAGGGTAAAGTCTCCTTCGAATTCTTTTCGGGTTTTTTGTATTTGTAGCAGGTTCTCGGGAATTTCGGCTCCATAGAGTGTTTTTAATCCTTTAGCTGCATTATCTTTAATAAGTGAAGTGATTTCCATTATGGTACTGAATAGTTATTAAAAAATTGGCTACAAAGATATAATTTTCAATCAATGATTGAATTAAAAATTTGTTTTCAAAAGTCTGGGGATTGCCCAGTAAAGAAAAGCGAATAAGCAATTCAACTTTTTTTTATATTTGCTGAAATTAAAACCCTGTTAACTTGGAATTACACCTTGTAAGTCTGAATGTTCCTTATCCGGCCAATTATGGAGGCGTAATCGATATATTTTTCAAAATAAAAGCCTTAAATGCATCCGGAGTAGGAATCCATTTGCATTGCTACGACTATGGACGCGGCAGTCAGGATATTCTTAATTCATTCTGTCGTTCAGTGACTTACTATAAACGAGAGGTTGGTCTAAGAAGTGCTTTTTCGAGTAAACCCTATATTGTGAAAACCCGAAACAGCAAAGAATTGCTTGTCAATTTATGCAAAGACTCCCATCCCATTCTGTTCGAGGGCTTGCATACCACTTACTGGTTGAATCACCCCGACATTAAAAACCGCATCAAAATTGTGCGAACGCATAATTTGGAACATGAGTATTACCAATACCTTTCGCTTAAGGAGAAAAATCTGCTGCGAAAAATTTATTTTAAATCAGAATCCGGAAAACTAGAGCGGTACGAGAGTATTTTGAAGCATGCCAACGCAATTGCCGCTATCTCGCCCAGCGATGCGCAATACTTTAAATCGCACTATCCAAACACCTTTTTGCTCCCGGCTTTTCATCCCTACAGTCAAATAAAAAGTGAAGAAGGATTGGGAACTTATCTTTTTTATCATGGCGACTTGTCGGTTCGTGAGAATATTCAGGCAGCCTTATTTTTAGTTGATGCTTTTAAAGATGAGTCTCTTTCGCTTGTATTTGCGGGAAACAAACCATCGAAAGAACTGGTAAAAAGCATCCAGGGTAAAAAGCAGTTTCAACTTATTGAGAATCCCTCGGCAAAAACCATGAGCAATTTACTGAGTCAGGCTCATGTAGTATTATTACCAACTTTTCAACCCACCGGAATTAAACTTAAACTAATTGCCAGTCTTTATGAGGGCAGGCATTGCATTGTTAACACCAACATGGTAAAAAATACCGGTTTGGAAAACCTTTGTCACCTGGCCGATTCCCGGGAAGAATTTGTGTTAAAAGCTAAAAAGTTGATGAGCCAGTCGTTTGATAACAAAGACCTGATTATTCGAAAAGAGATTTTGGGAAAATGGTTCGATAACCAAAGAAATGCAGGAGTCCTGATTCAGGAAATTCAAAAAATACAGGCCATTAATTCTTAAACTATTCTTTATTTTTTTGCTGATAATATTTGCACCAGGAAGTTAATCCACACTTATCGCAGTCAGGCTTACGGGCTTTACATACATAGCGCCCATGTAATATGAGCCAATGATGCGCAATAGGTAGCAGGGCTTCAGGAATCTGACTCACCAATTGTTTTTCAGTTTCCAAAGGGGTTTTTGAATTCGTGGTTAAGCCAATGCGCGCAGCGACTCTAAAAACATGCGTATCAACAGCCATCGCAGGTTTATCAAAAACTACCGAAGCAATTACATTGGCTGTTTTTCGTCCAACTCCCGGAAGTTTCTGAAGTTGATTAATATCAGCGGGAACTTCTCCTTTAAAGGTTTCAATCAGCATTTTTGCCATTCCCAAAAGGTGTTTAGCCTTGTTGTTGGGATACGAACAGGAACGAATCTGCTCAAAAATAGCTTCAACCGTAGCTTGTGATAAGCTGTGTGCATCAGGAAATTGTTGAAAAAAAGCAGGAGTAATCTGGTTAACCCGTTTATCGGTACATTGAGCTGATAAAATTACGGCCACCAATAGTTCATAAGGATTGGCGTAGTGTAATTCGGTTTCAGCAACCGGCATATTTTGCTGAAACCAGGCAATAACTTTTTCGAAACGTTCTTTTTTTCTCATTTACGGATGTTTTTCTATCATTCAAAAACCGGGTAAATATATAAAAAGTATGAAAACACTTTTAAGCTACTTTCTCATGTTATTTTAAGACAAAAAAAAGGGCTACACAAATGGTAGCCCTTAATTTTATATAAATTTATGTTAACCTTTTTTTGCGATTTCTTCGAGCATGGCAGTAGTTAACGATTTTGGACGCTCAAGCGGGTACAATAAGGCGCGATCCCAAATAATGTTTGATAATACGCCTAAGGCACGACCCACACCAAAAAGTACGGTGTAGAAGTCGAATTCTTTAATCCCATAATGCCATTGCAACACACCTGATTGTGCATCGACATTTGGCCACGGGTTTTTAGCCTTACCCTGTTCCAATAAAATGTCGGGAACCACATTATAAAGCATACTTACGTATTTAAATAAGGGGTCTTCAGGCAAATGCTTTAAACAGAAATTTCGCTGAGCTTCGTATCTGGGATCGGTACGGCGCAACACGGCATGACCAAATCCCGGAATTACCTGTCCGCTTTGCAAGGTATCCCAAACAAATTTTTTCATCAACGCTTCTGTTGGTTCCTGACCGTCAAGTTTTTTAATTACATCCTGCAGCCAGCGTAAAACTTCCTGGGTTGCTAAACCATGTAAAGGACCCGCCAGAGCATTTAATCCGGCCGATAAAGAATAATACGCATCAGAAAGAGTTGATGCCACCAAATGTGTGGTATGAGCCGAAGCATTTCCTGATTCATGATCGGAATGCAGAATGAAATACAAGCGGGCTACATCGTCATAAGGAGCATCAATACCCATCATATGCGCAAAGTTACCACCAATGTCCAGGGTATAATCCGGTGGAATTAAGGTATCGTTGCGGTATTTCATCCGATAGATGTAAGCTGCTATTGAAGGCAATTTAGCCATGATTTCAACAGCATCTTCATACATCGGTTTCCAATAATCGAGCTTGTTCATGCCGCAAGCATATTCGCGGGCAAAACGTGATTCACGCTGCATGGCTAAAATTGCCATGGAGAACATGGTCATGGGATGCGTATCGCGAGGAATACGACGCAATAAATCGATCACATACTGGGGAATAATTTTTTTTGTATTGAATTCATCGCGAACCGCACAGGCTTCTTCCTGTGTTGGGATATCGCCTGTCATCAGCAACCACCAAAACGATTCAATACTGGGATATTCTTTACCAGCAGCTTTGGGAAGTTTTTCAAGTACTTCGGGAATGGTAAATCCGCGAAAGCGAATTCCTTCCATGGGATCGAGGTACGAAATATCAGTAACCAGCATTTTAACTCCACGCCCACCTCCAAGGGCTTGTCCTATGGTTACTTCGCCAAGTTTTACATCAGCATGATCCTTTAACAACTTGGTTGTTCGTGGACGATGCTCTTCAATTTTTTGCGCTAAACGTTCTTTTAATTGTGACATGATTGTGTGTTTTAAATATTTTTTACCAAATGCTAATCCATAATCAAAATAACATTACATGTTATTAATTAAAGCATCACCAAATTCACTGCATTTTAATAAGGTTGCACCTTCCATTTGTCGATGGAAATCGTAAGTAACTGTTTTTTTATCAATCGTATTTGATAAGGATTTTACGATTAAATCGGCAGCTTCCTGCCAACCCAGGTACTCGAACATCATAACTCCGGAAAGAATAACAGAGCCCGGATTTACTTTGTCGAGGTTGGCATATTTTGGTGCTGTACCATGTGTTGCTTCAAAAATTGCATGTCCGCTTTCGTAATTAATGTTGGCTCCCGGGGCAATTCCAATACCTCCGACAATTGCAGCTAAGGCATCTGAAATATAGTCGCCATTCAAATTAAGTGTAGCAATAACTGAATACTCAGCCGGACGGGTAAGAATCTGTTGCAGGAATGCATCGGCAATTACATCTTTTACAATTATCTGATGGCCATTCTTTTCAATAACCTGCCATGGCCCACCTTCGTAATCTTTAGCTCCGAATTCATTTTTGGCCAGTTGGTAACCATAATCGCGGAAAGCTCCTTCAGTAAACTTCATAATATTTCCCTTATGAACCAGTGTAACTGATGGTTTTTTATGCTCAATTGCATAGGTAATAGCAGCACGCACCAAACGCTCGGTTCCTTCTTGCGAAACAGGTTTAATGCCAATGGATGTGGTTTTGGGAAAACGAATTTTCTTTACTCCCATTGAATTAATCAGGAATTCTTTTACCTTTTCTACTTCCGGAGTTCCATTCATCCATTCAATTCCGGCATAAATATCTTCTGAATTTTCGCGGAAAATAACCATGTCGGTAGTTGTTGGATCTTTAACCGGTGAAGGAACACCATCGTAATAACGTACAGGTCGCAGGCAGGTATATAAATCGAGTTGCTGGCGCAAGGCTACGTTTAACGAACGGATACCGCCTCCAATAGGTGTTGTTAAAGGTCCTTTTATGGCAACTAAATATTCTTTAATAATATCAAGAGTTTCGTTGGGTAACCATTCTCCGGTTTTATTAAAAGCTTTTTCGCCGGCTAGAACTTCTTTCCAGGCTATTTTTTTACTTCCCTTATAGGCTTTTTCAACGGCTGCATCCATAACCCTAACCGATGCTGCCCAAATATCCGGTCCTGTTCCATCGCCTTCGATAAAAGGGATTATTGGATTGTTGGGTACATTGAGTTTTCCGTTTTGGATGGTAATTTTTTGTGGTGTCATAGAGTTTATTTTTTTGACTGTTTACGAATTAAGTTTAATGCACTTCCTGCCTCGAACCAGGCAATCTGTGTTTGATTGTAGGTATGGTTTACCAGAATATCGTCAGTATTTCCGTCGGAATGATGAATACGCAGCGTAAACTGACTTCCCGGAGCAAAGTTTTTAAGTCCGATTAAATCAAAGGTGTCGTCCTCTTTAATTTTATTGTAATCGTCTTTATTGGCAAAGGTTAATGCCAGCATTCCCTGTTTTTTCAGATTGGTTTCATGAATACGGGCAAACGATTTTACCAAAACAATGCGAACGCCAAGATTCCGTGGCTCCATGGCGGCATGCTCACGTGATGAGCCTTCACCGTAGTTTTCGTCTCCCACTACAATGGAATATTGTCCTTCGGCTTTGATTTTCCGCGCTAAATCGGGAACTTTCATGTATTCACCACTTTTGGTATCAATAACGCTGTTGGTTTTATCATTAAAAGCATTGACAGCACCAATCAATAAATTATTGGAAATATTGTCGAGATGTCCGCGATATTTCAACCAGGGTCCTGCCATGCTTATGTGGTCGGTAGTACATTTACCTTTGGCTTTAATTAAAAGTTTTAAGCCCTTTAAATCGTTTCCATCCCAGGCTTTAAACGGAGTAAGCAATTGCAAACGGTTGCTGTCGGGAGCCACATTTATAGTTATGGAAGTACCAGCTTCAGGTGGTGCCAGATATCCGGGATCTTTTACATCGAAGCCTTTTACAGGCAATTCTTCGCCGGTAGGCTCATCAAGCATCACATCCTGACCGTTTCTGTTTTTCAGCTTATCTGTCATTGGATTAAAAGTAAGCGAACCGGCTATGGAAAATGCTGTTACCAACTCAGGCGATGCTACAAAACTGTGTGTATTTGGGTTTCCATCGTTTCGTTTCGAAAAGTTACGGTTAAACGATGTGATGATGCTGTTTTTGCGCTCGGGGTCGTTGGTGTGCCGGTTCCATTGACCGATACAGGGACCACAGGCGTTTGCCATTATAACGCCGCCAATCGATTTAAAATCACCCAATAAGCCATCGCGTTCGGTTGTATAGCGGATGAGCTCAGAACCCGGAGTTACAATAAATTCAGACTGAACTTCCAGGTTTTTATTACTTGCCTGTCTTGCAACCGAAGCTGCGCGGGTTAAATCCTCGTACGATGAATTGGTACATGAACCAATTAATCCAACTTCCATTTTTTCAGGATAATTGTTCGATTTGATGTAATCGGCAAATTTTGATAACGGAGTTGCTGCATCGGGTGTAAATGGCCCGTTAATATGCGGCTCTAAATCTGAAAGGTTAATTTCAATTAATGAATCGTAGTATTTTTCAGGATTACTAATTACTTCCTCATCACAGGCCAAATCGTCTTTAATGGCATCTGCCAAACGGGCAACATCGGCACGACCGGTTGCAGCCAGGTATTCCGACATTTTAGCATCGTATCCAAAAAGTGAAGTAGTTGCTCCAATTTCGGCACCCATATTACAGATGGTTCCTTTTCCGGTAGCAGAAAGTGAATTAGCTCCTTCGCCAAAATACTCAACAATATAACCGGTTCCTCCCTTAACGGTAAGTAAACCGGCAACTTTTAAAATAATATCTTTTGGTGAGGCCCAACCACTGAGCTTTCCGGTAAGTTTAACCCCAATTAGTTTGGGCATTTTAAGTTCCCAGGGCATTCCTACCATAACATCAACCGCATCGGCTCCGCCAACGCCAATGGCAACCATACCCAAACCACCGGCATTTACCGTATGGGAATCGGTTCCAATCATCATTCCGCCAGGAAAAGCATAGTTTTCAAGAATAACCTGGTGAATAATTCCTGCTCCGGGTTTCCAAAAACCAATTCCATATTTTGCCGAAACCGATTTCAAAAAATCAAAAACCTCGTTATTTTGTTTGAGCGCCACGTTTAAATCTTCGGAAGCACCAACATCGGCCTGTATCAGGTGATCGCAATGCACCGTGCTTGGAACTGCTGTCCGGTCAATTCCGGCATTCATAAATTGTAACAGGGCCATTTGTGCTGTCGCATCCTGCATGGCTACTCTATCGGGATTAAATAAAACGTATTCTTTACCCCGTTCATAAACCTTTGGCTCCGATTCGGGCGAAAGGTGACTGTAAAGTATCTTTTCGCTAAGGGTTAGTGGCCTGCCTAAAAGCTTTCGTGCCTTTTTTACCTTTTCGGAATAGTTCTGATAAAATTGTTCAATGATTGGAAAATCAAATAGCATAATGAATCTATTTTAAATAGTTAATACTTATAAAAGTTATATTATGTTGTTCTCTAAAAGCTTAACAATAATCGAAACAAAAAATCAAGCTTTTTGTTTCGGAAAAATCCAATAAAACAGCTAGTTTCAGCTACAATTCAACTTCTTTTTTATCCATCCCAACAGACTACTAAACTATTATTGAATGTTTGATTTTTGCAATACTTTGTAAGTGATTTAAATACAATAATTGTAATTAATAAATCTCAAAGTCGGTTCATTCACAAAAAAAATCTCAACCCTTCGTCCCACCTTGCATATAATCGGTTAAATATAGCAAATATGTAGATGTTTCCATACGTTTTTTTGTCTTTTTTTTGAGATGCTTTTATAAAAAACTTGACGGAGAAGAAGAAAATACCAAAAAAATTAAGAGATTTATCATAAAATTAGCGATTTGGTAAATAATGGCTCATTTTTTGTATTCGCACGAACCGCCAAAATAAAATGTAGAATACTTTTAAAATTATTAATCGCGTACTGATGATAAAAAAGCAAGCTGTACTATATCTTTTACTTGTTGCCCTGTTTCAACAAATTTCGGCCCAGCAAATTACACTGATCGATGAATCGAACCTGCAGCCCATTGAAAATGTCATGATTTTTGATGAAAGCCATAGCGTTATGGTATTGACCAACTCGAAAGGAAATGCCAGTATTCATGAGTTTAGTAATGATGCCCATATAATTATCAGTCATCCTTCGTACGAAATCAGGCAATTTACCAAATCAGAACTGGGCGATGCTCCGGTAATTTATTTAAAAGAGAAGGTTATTAAACTTAGCGAAGTAATAATTTCGCACAATCGCTGGGAGCAGCGCCAAAGCGATATTGCATCGAAAGTTACCATTATCCCTGCTAAAACTATAGCCTTACAAAACCCACAAACGGCTGCCGATTTAATTGGAAACAGCAACGAGGTTTTTATCCAAAAAAGTCAGATGGGTGGCGGAAGCCCAATGATTCGAGGGTTTGCTACCAACAGGGTTTTAATTGCAGTTGATGGCGTACGAATGAACAATGCTATTTTCCGGAGCGGAAACCTGCAAAACATTATTTCTATCGATCCTTATACCATCCAGGAAACTGAAATACTATTTGGACCGGGTTCGGTTATTTACGGAAGCGATGCCATTGGAGGAGTTATGAGTTTTAGTACTTTGAAACCCAGTTTTTCGGATACCAGTGCTGCAACGCTTAGCGGACAAATTGCTTCACGGGTATCATCAGCAAATAATGAATTTACCACGCATTTCAACATAGGTCTTGGTTTTCAAAAATGGGCCTTTTTAAGCAGCTTTACACAAAGTAATTATAACGATTTGCTAATGGGTAGTAATGGACCTGACGATTACCTGCGAAATGAATACGTGCAGCAAATTAACGGAGTTGATACCGTGCTGCCAAATAAAAACCCAAAACTTCAGGTTCCCACTGGTTTTTCACAAACTTATTTTATGCAGAAAGTGCGCTTTAAGCCAAACCAATACTGGGAAGCAAACTACAGCTTTCTATATTCAACAACCAGCGACTATTCACGCTACGACCGCCATATTCGTTATAAAGATGGCTTACCACGAAGTGCTGAATGGTATTACGGACCTCAGAAATGGATGATGAATAATTTTAATCTAAGCAGTAGTTTATCCAGTTCTTTTTACGATGAAATTAATATACGTCTGAGTCATCAGCTTTTCGAAGAAAGCCGCTACGATCGCGGATTTAAAGATTCAATGAAATATGAACGCATTGAAAATGTAGCGGCTTATGCGGTAAATTTCGATTTTAGGAAACAGTTTACCCAGCAAATGCAAATGTACTATGGTGCTGAATTGGTTTATAATAAAGTAAAATCTGAAGGCACCGACATAAACATTCTGGCGCAAACCCAAACTCCCGGACCTGCAAGGTATCCGCTTTCCAATTGGAGTTCGTATGCTGCTTATGCAACTTTTGAATGGAGTTTAAGCGATTATTTAAAACTAAATAGTGGCCTTCGATACAATTACTTTGCATTAAATGCCACTTTTGACGACACTTTTTATTCCTTTCCATTTTCTGAGGCTAATTTAAAGAAAGGAGCCGTAACAGGAAGTCTGGGCGCTATATACAATCCAAATGAAAGCATGTGGTTATCGGCTATTGTATCCACCGGTTTTAGAACACCCAATGTTGACGATATCGGTAAAATATTTGATCCGGAACCGGAAACCGTTATAGTTCCCAACCCGGAACTGGAATCGGAATATGCCTATAACGCTGAGCTTAGCTATACGCAAATAATTAGCGACTTTTTTAAACTTGATGCTACTGTTTACTATACTGTGTTGAACAACGCCATGGTACGTCGCGATTTTCAGTTTAATGGTGCCGATAGTATTGTTTATGAAGGGCAAATGAGTAAAGTGGTAGCTTTGCAAAATGCAGCACAAGCAAGTATTTATGGGGTTCAGGGTGGCTTAAGTATAAAAATTCCCGGTGGTGTGGGAATCAAAAGCCGAATTAATTACCAAAAAGGGCGCGAAGAAATGGATGATGGAACCATCAGCCCTTTACGACATGCTGCCCCTTTATTTGGTTCAACACATATAACTTATGCAACCTCAAGACTAAATCTGGCATTTTATGCGCTTTATAACGCACAAATTTCCTACGATAATCTTCCGGTTGATGAACAAGGAAAGGATTATTTGTATGCAAAAGATGGAAATGGAAATCCCTATGTTCCCTCATGGTACACCTTAAATGCCAAAGTGCTATATCAAATGAATCCCATTCTTTCGTTTTCCTTTGGCATCGAGAATATTACCGACCAGCGCTACCGCCCTTATTCAAGTGGAATTACAGCAGCCGGAAGAAATTTTATTGCTTCGGTAAAAGCTCAATTTTAACGAGTTGAAAATAAATAGTTGCAAGTGCTTTGATTATAAATAATTAAACTTACCTTTGCGCGCTGTTTACAAGAAAGTTAATTGCTAATTAATGTTATTGTAAATACCTGTATATTTAGTTTTTAAAAGGCGGTTTCGCTCCAGTTTTTATAAATATGCAGTTAAAAGTTAAAAACAGAAGTGCAAAAAGGAATCATTTCTGGTTATTTATGGCTGCGTGGCCGTCTTAATTTAGTCCTTTCAGCACTTTAATTTTTAAAATCTCCGAGCTGAAAGTAAAATGGTTTTCTAGACGGAATAACGTATGTATTTATGACAACATTTAAAGAAATGGGCCTTTCGGAAGAAATCTATAAGGCTATTGACGATTTGGGTTTTATTTCCCCTACTCCAATCCAGGAAAAAACAATCCCCGCCATTCTAAAAAACGGTACCGATTTAATTGCTTTGGCGCAAACCGGAACCGGAAAAACTGCCGGATTTGGACTTCCCATTATTCAGCAAATTAAGGCTGACAGTAAAAGCACACAAGCTTTAATTCTATGTCCAACCCGTGAGCTTTGCCTTCAGATTGCTAAAGATTTGGACTCATTCTCAAAATATGTAAAAAAGCTTTCTGTTCTGCCTGTTTATGGTGGAGCAAGCATTGTTCCTCAATTACGGGCGCTTAAAGATGGTGCTCAAATAGTTGTGGGAACTCCCGGTCGTACACTCGATTTAATTAATCGGGGCGCTTTACGCATCAACCACATTCAGTGGATGGTACTCGACGAAGCGGATGAAATGCTTAACATGGGTTTCAAAGACGAATTGGATGGAATTCTGGCCGTAACTCCCAAAGAAAAACAAACCCTGCTTTTTTCGGCAACCATGCCCCAGGGAGTTCGCCGTATTGCCAATAATTACATGACTGAACCTGATGAAATGACGGTTGGTACCAAAAACTCAGGAGCCGACAATATTATGCATCAGTTTTATATGGTAAAAGCTACCGACAGGTATCTGGCGCTGAAACGACTGGCTGATATTAATCCCAATATTTACGGAATTGTTTTTTGCCGTACCCGTCGCGAAACCCAGGAAGTAGCTGATAAACTTATTCAGGACGGTTACAATGCAGATGCCTTGCACGGAGATTTATCGCAAGCGCAACGCGATCATGTAATGCAGCGTTTCCGCTCAAAACACCTGCAATTACTAATTGCTACCGATGTGGCTGCCCGTGGACTCGATGTTAACGACTTAACCCACGTAATTAATTACAATTTACCCGATGACCCGGAAGTTTATATTCACCGAAGTGGACGTACCGGACGTGCCGGAAAAAGCGGCATTGCAATTACTATAATTCACTCACGTGAAAGTCGTAAAATTAAAGAGCTGGAAAACCTGGTAAAAAAGAAATTTGAACACAAATTAATTCCCAGCGGACGCGAAATTTGCGAAAAGCGTCTCTACAATTTAATTGATAAGGTTGAAAACATCAAGGTTGACGAAAAGCAAATCGAATCGTTTTTACCGGATGTGTTGAAAAAATTAGCCTGGCTCGATCGCGATGAGCTTATCAAACGTTTTGTTTCGGTAGAGTTTAACCACTTTTTGGAATACTACCGGAATGCTACTGATTTAAATGTATCAAAAGACAGCTCGTCTTCAAGAGACAATTCTTCGTCAAGAGATAGTTCATCCACAAGAGACCGATCGAAAAAACGTACCGGTAACAATGGGTTTACCCGTTTCCATATAAATATTGGAACTAAACAAAACCTTAGTGCCGCTTCTTTAATGGGAATTATTAACGACGCAACCCATACGCGTGATATTGAGATTGGTAAAATTGACATCCTACGCAAGTTTTCGTTTTTTGAAGTTGATAATCGTTTTGAGAAAACAATAATTGATGCATTTAAAAACGTAAATCATGAAGATACCAAGCTTGAAGTTCAGGTTTCAAAACCCGAACCTTCAGCAGCCGGAGCAAGAGATTTTTCAAGAGCCGACAATTCAAGAAGGGATAAAAGCAAAAGCCGAAAACCCCGTAATTCAAAGGATTCAAGGAACTCGAGAGACTCAAGAGAGTCGTATGGCACAAAAAGCTACAAGCGCAAAAGATAATTCCGAATCTTACTTATAAAAAAAGCCCTTTAAGTTTGCTACTTAAAGGGCTTTTTTTGTAAGCATCGTTTTAATTAGCTTACCGATTCCTTATTTGAATTCTTCAGGTGTTTTTTACGGTAGCTCATAAAATAATCTACCATTAAAACCAGGGTAATTACGAGTAATGCATATCCCATTTTATATCCTCCTCTTTTTAAGTTATTAAGTTAGTTAGTACAATTCTCTTCTTCCTTTTAATCATTTTTTTCGCTATTGCAATACAAATATAATGTCTGTAAACAGCTTAGGAAAGCTACTTAAGCAATATATTTGCTTAACTTTTTTTCTTATTTAACTTAAATTTACACTTAATAATTTCTTAAGTATTACTTAATTTTGTTAATAAAAAAGCTTAATTTAGCATTCGTATGCTTTTTATAAGCCTTACATTTGTCCAAAACAACGAAGTATGCCAGAACTTTTTTCATTTATAAAGGATCCTGTTGTATCGATGCTCGAAGCTTCGGTTCAATTAATTCCCGGTATTGAAAAAAGCACGCTATTGTATTTCGATGCAAATACAAATTCCATTCGTTGCAAAAACATGCATCACAAACAACAGCACCAGGTGAATGAATTTGCCATAATGGATAATGAACTAAGCCAGAAACTCCGCAAAAAGAGATTTCAATTCCAGTGGATGCGTTCCGATCAACTGCCTTTTGAAACGGTAGAAAAAGAACAAAAACAATTAAGCATCTTTGACGAAACGGCTAACGTGGTACTGGCCCTCGCCTTTCAAAGCGAACACGATTCCCAATCGGATTTGCTGTTTTTATATTTAAGCCGTAACCTTAGCAGCTTTGGTCTTTCGAACAGTTCCAATATCCTGACTACTTCAGAAAAATCTATTATTGGAACCATGGCTTACAACAGCTTTAAGTTGCAGCTTAAAAAGAATCAAGCTGATAGAACAATCTTACTTCATGTAAACAGACAAATTAAAAACCTGCAACAACAAAACGAGCAATTGCAAACTGAGATTGACCAGCTTAAAAGAGGAACTCAGCAAAATATGGTTAATCTTTGCCACAGCCACCTTCAGCAATTATCCGGTGAATATCAAATCCATTTTTCACTGGATAAATCTGCATTAAAAAAGCTGGAACATTTTACAGGCAGTATTGAGCAGTTGAAATCTACCCTAAACCAGGCCGCACAATTGGCGTTGAATATGCAATATGGAACTGCACAAACGAATATTGTACTTAAAGCCTGGGATATTCAGTTCGATTCATCTTCTACGGTTACCGAATCTCCAATAGAACCGGGAATCCAGGAACGTTATCAAAAAACTTATTTATTGCTCGAAAAACTTGAGAATGCAGCCCGTCGGGTAATAAACAATCAGGACCGCTTAACCAGCGAAAATGTTGGAAGTGCTTGTCCAACACCCATTTCGGCACCTGCCATTAGCGACGCTTTAAAAAACCATCATAAAAAAGCGATTATTTTACTAAAACAGTTTCCCGACCGTTGGCCAACCCTGCGCAACGAATTCCGTCCGGTACGCAACCTCTTATCGAACCAAAAAGCGGTTTAACTTATTGCTGTTTTGGTAGTTTTGTCTTTCCTTCTTAAATTTAGCTTTCATATAAAACAAAATGAGCCGGAACACGCTATACAAAAAATTGCACCGTAAATGGTTACAAGTATCAGCCAATCAGTTATTATATAAAAAACAGTCGGAAAATAAAAATTTGGAAAAGCAGATTCGTCTAATGGTAGTGTCTTTCTTTCTGGGAATTTTTCTATCGGCCATTTTTGGAGCTAAAACATTGCTTACTTGGAATACCATTTTTGGTTTTTATCTGGTTTGTGGTATTCTACTTAGTTTGATTCCTCTTAAGTTTTTTCCTGTTTTGTATAAAAAGCATTCCGAATATAAAGCGTTGTTGATTTATTTTTCGCTTGCACCGCTAATTACCGGGTTAGTTTTAACTTTAAATTTCAACATAACAAGTTCATCGTGGGTTCAAAGCTACCCGGTTGAAAGGTATAAGTTGTATAGCAGTGAACAAAGCATAGAATTTGAATTGGACGATTCCGGCACCATAAATCATATTCAGCTGCGCCGCTTTTCGACCCATAATTTGCATGCTATCCCCGATTCCATTGCTTACGAAATGCACAAAGGCTTATTTGGTATTACTGTGGTTAAAAAGTACTATCCCATAGGAAAAAAATAAAGCCGGTAAACCATTTTAAAGACAATATAGCCCGGTTAATTTCAGAATAAAGTTATTTTTGCATGCAGTTGATTTACTTTTCAGTGAAGAGGAAGGCAACCGTAACAAATGAAATCTTTTTTATAACAAATTCAATTTTAAATCATTTTTATGAAGCTCATTATTTTTGTTTTCGCAATGCTTTTTGTTAGAATCTCCATGGCACAACCGGTTAAATGGAAGGCCCGCAAGCATTTTACCGTGGTAAGTTATAATGTTGAAAATCTTTTTGATACACTGGCACAAAGCCGATTTGACGAAGAATTTACCCCGGCATCGAAAAAAAGCTGGAATACAGAACGCTACTATAAAAAACTAAACAGCATTGCTCAGGTTATCGATTCTATTAATCCAAAGGAATTGCCCGAAATTATCGGCTTAATCGAGATTGAAAACCGAACAGTTTTGGAAGATTTGATTAAAACCGATATCCTGGCAAAAGGAAACTATAAAATTGTTCATCAGGATGGACCCGATCCACGGGGAATCGACTGTGCCTTACTCTATCGGTCGGACGCATTTGATTATTTGAATCATCAGGCAGTTGAAGTGCGCTTTCCGTTTGCTGATAACAAACGAACCCGCGATATTTTGTATGTAAAAGGAATGGTTGGGCGCGACACCTTGCATTTATTTGTAAATCACTGGAGCTCGCGTCGTGGTGGTGAAGAAGCATCGGAACCCAAGCGAATGCAATCGGCTCTGGCTTTGAAAAACGTTACCGATTCCATCACTAAAGTAAATCCCCTGGCAAAAATTATTATTATGGGCGATTTTAACGATGAACCCAGTAATAAAAGTTTAAAAGAATCGCTGCAAGCCGGAGCTTTAACAGATGACACCAATTTAAAAAGCCTCTTGTACGAAGCTCATACAAAAGGTAAAGGATCGTACTATTACCGAGGAAACTACAACATGATAGATAATATTGTTGTATCGAACCCATTGCTGGTAGCCAATAAAGGTTTTCGATTGTTCGCACAAAACGAATTTATTTTTACACCGGAATTTATTTGTTATACCAATAAAAACGGTGACAAATCGCCAAACCGCACTTACGGAGGTAATAATTACTATGGTGGTTACAGCGACCATTTTCCGGTTTACAGCATTTTTTATCAAAAATAATTAAGCACTTATGAATCTTACCATAAAGTCGCCGTTCCGTCCTACCGGAGATCAACCTGAAGCCATCAGGCAAATGTCCGATGGCATTATGCAGGGAGTTCCCTACCAAACTTTATTAGGGGTAACCGGATCTGGAAAAACATTTTCAATTGCCAATGTGCTTGAAAATGTTCAGCGGCCGGCCCTGGTACTGAGTCATAACAAAACGCTGGCTGCTCAGTTGTATTCTGAGCTAAAAGAGTTTTTTCCCGATAATGCCGTTGAATATTTTGTATCGTATTACGACTATTATCAGCCGGAAGCTTATTTACCGGTTACCGACACCTACATTGAAAAAGATTTAAGTATTAACGATGAAATTGAAAAGCTGCGTCTTCGCACTACTTCTTCACTCCTTTCGGGAAGGCGTGATGTAATTGTAGTTTCATCGGTTTCGTGTTTGTATGGTATCGGAAATCCGGATGATTTTCATGAAAACAGCATCTTTATAAAAAAGGGAGCCAAAGCCGGACGTAATCAGTTTCTGCGTAAGCTGGTTGATGCCTTATACAGCCGTAACGAAGTTGACTTTAAACGAGGAAACTTCAGGGTTAAAGGCGATACCGTTGATGTATTTTTGGCTTACAGCGATTTTGCCTATCGCATTATTTTTTG
Organism: Salinivirgaceae bacterium; assembly: GCA_050179685.1. Lineage (GTDB taxonomy): Bacteria > Bacteroidota > Bacteroidia > Bacteroidales > SZUA-534 > GWE2-40-63. Next base: position 21,854 of record JBFXEW010000021.1, on the reverse strand, counting down.
GGGCGACGAAGTGGAGGAAATCTATTCTTTCGATCCGGTAAACGGACATACAATTGATAAAATGGAGCAGGCTTTAATTTATCCTGCCAACATTTTTGTAACCACGCAAACCCGCATTCAACAAGCTATTAAGCAAATTCAGGACGATTTGGTTCTGCGTATCGACTATTTTAACAGCATCGGTAAAACGCACGAAGCCAAACGTATTAACGAACGGGTAAATTACGATTTGGAAATGATTCGCGAATTGGGTCATTGTCCTGGAATTGAAAACTATTCCCGTTATTTTGATGGGCGGAACGAAGGAAGCCGGCCTTTTTGCCTGCTCGATTATTTTCCTGAGGATTTCATCACCATTATTGATGAAAGCCACGTAACACTTCCTCAAATTAGGGCCATGTACGGCGGCGACCGTTCGCGAAAAGAAACACTGGTTAATTATGGTTTTCGTTTGCCTGCGGCTATCGATAACCGTCCCTTGAAATTTGAGGAGTTTGAATCGGTTACCGGACAAACCATTTATGTTAGTGCAACACCAGCTGATTACGAACTGGAGAAAAGCAATGGAGTTATTGCTGAACAGGTTATCCGCCCCACCGGATTGCTCGATCCAATTATTGAAGTTCGTCCCAGCCTGAATCAGATTGACGATTTGATAAAAGAAATTCACCATATAATAGCCAAGGGAGAACGTGTATTGGTAACAACGCTAACCAAACGAATGGCCGAGGAATTAAACAAATACCTTCTTAAATTAAATATTAAAAGTAACTACATACACAGCGATGTGGATACTTTGGATAGAATTGAAATTATGGAGAATCTCCGTAAAGGGATTTATGATGTTTTGGTGGGCGTAAATTTATTGCGCGAAGGGCTCGATTTACCAGAGGTTTCGCTGGTTGCTATTTTAGATGCCGATAAAGAAGGTTTTCTCCGTTCGGAACGCTCTCTTACCCAAACTGCCGGACGGGCTGCCCGTAATGTAAACGGGAAGGTACTGATGTATGCCGATAAAATTACTGGATCCATGCAACGTACAATTGATGAAACCAACCGCAGAAGACTAAAACAGCTGGCTTACAATCAGGATAACGACATTACGCCCCAATCCATTGTAAAAGCAAAACGCAGTATGGTAAGTAAAGACATGGAATCAAAGCCAGCTGCAACTGCCTATAGCGGAAAAGACCATACCGATATTGCAGCCGATCCGGTAATTGCTTATATGAGTCAGGAAGCGTTGATGAAAACCATTGACAAAACCCGAAAACAGATGGAACAGGCTGCCGGTAAACTCGACTTTATGGAGGCGGCACGCTTACGTGACGAAATGTTTGAGTTACAAAAGCTGGTGGAAAAGAAAAAACTTATTAAATAAAAAAGAGCGGCACTGCCGCTCTTTTTGGTAGTATTTTTATCCTAAATAGGTTTTTAACAATTTACTGCGCGAAGTGTGACGTAATCGGCGGATTGCTTTTTCTTTAATCTGGCGAACCCGCTCACGAGTCAAACCAAATTTCTCGCCAATTTCTTCCAAAGTCATCTCCTGGCAGGCAATTCCAAAGAACAAACGAATAATATCACGCTCACGTTCGGTCAATGTAGCCAAAGCACGTTCAATTTCTTTGCTCAGCGATTCGCTAATTAATAAGGTATCAGCAATTGGGGAATCTTTATTCTCCAACACATCTAAAAGACTGTTGTCTTCGCCTTCAACAAAAGGTGCATCAACTGAAATATGGCGACCTGATACACGTAAAGTATCAACCACTTTATCTTTGGGCAAATCCAAGGCAAACGCAAGCTCTTCGGGTGAAGGAGTACGTTCATTTTCCTGTTCAAATTTTGAATAGGCCTTATTGATTTTATTTAAAGAACCTACCTGATTTAATGGCAAACGAACAATTCTTGATTGCTCAGCTAATGCCTGCAAAATTGACTGACGAATCCACCAAACAGCATACGAAATAAACTTAAAGCCCCGTGTTTCGTCAAACTTTTCAGCAGCTTTTATCAATCCAAGGTTACCTTCGTTAATTAAGTCAGGAAGACTTAGACCTTGGTTTTGATATTGTTTAGCAACCGAAACCACAAAACGCAGGTTAGCTTTTGTTAATTTCTCTAATGCAATTCGATCCCCCTTACGAATCCGCTGCGCTAATTCAACCTCCTCTTCAACTGTTATAAGTTCTTCCTTTCCAATCTCTTGCAAATACTTGTCAAGCGAAGCACTTTCACGGTTGGTTATCGACTTGGTGATTTTTAATTGTCTCATACAATAATTTTCTTTTGCCAGTTATAAAAATTGAACGACATAAAACAAAAACCCGATCACATCTTTCAATTATGATCAGGTTATTGCTTTAAGTGGTTTTTATAATTCATCCCTTTTTGAGAATTACTTTTTTCTAGTTAACGTACAACAGTACGCATAAAACCTTAAAAGGGTTACAAAATTATAAAATAAATGTTAATAATTAAATACCAAATGCATAATAAGCTGAAATTCCATTGGGATAAACCCCTTCGATATAGACACCACCATCTAAATTATTGAATATCAGTCGCAATTCCTGCAAGTCAAAAGTTGCTCTTCGGTTTACTGAGGTAATTATAAATCCTTCTTTTATTCCGGCCGATTTAAATTTGCCATCACCAACTGAAATAACCTGAACGCCTCCCTTGATTCTTAGCTTATTAGCATCGGATGGAGAAAGGGTTTTGAATTCAGCTCCAAACAGTTTCAGGGTTTCATCGGCTTTAATAATATCAGTTTTTCCTTCAATATTTCGTAAAGTAAGTAAAACTGTTTTCTCTTTATCGCCCCGAAGCACAGTAACTGAAACCTGATCGCCCGGCCGGTGCTGACCTATTTGTTCCTGAAGTTCTGAAGTGCTGTTAACAAAAACATCTTTAACTTTAAGAATTACGTCGCCACCTCTAATACCGGCTTCTTTTGCCGCACCATCGGGCGACACATCGCTTACATAAACTCCCTTGGTGCTAGTTATACCGCTTTGTTTAGCCAAAGGTGATGTAACATCGGCAATACTAACTCCAATGTAGGCGCGCTGAACCGCTCCATATTCAAGCAAATCGCTCACTACTTTTTGAGCTATTTTTTGAGGAACAGCAAAAGAATATCCTGAAAAAGAACCAGTTGGACTTGCTATTGCTGTATTTATTCCCACCAACTTTCCCTGTGTATTTACCAAGGCACCGCCACTGTTGCCCGGATTAACCGCTGCATCGGTTTGAATAAAAGCTTCGATGGCGGTACTTTTATTGAGAATATTAATACTTCGGGCTTTGGCGCTAACAATTCCTGCCGTTACGGTCGATGCCAGATTAAAAGGGTTTCCAACAGCCAGCACCCATTCCCCAATTTGCAATTGATCGGAATCTCCCCAATCGAGGTAAGGAAGGTTTTTTTCGTCAATTTTAATTAAAGCAATATCGGTAGCCTGATCAGCACCAATAACCTTTGCTGTGTAGGTTTTTTTATCGTTCAGGGTAACTTCCAGTTTATCAGCTCCCTCAATTACGTGGTTATTGGTTACAATGTAACCATCGTTCGAAATAATAACCCCGCTACCCGCCGAAACTATAGGAGCCGGTTCCTGATGGTAATTGGGTCTTCCGAATAAAAAATTATAAAACGGATTTTCGTAACCCGAAATCTGGCTCCGCACTTTAACATGAACCACTGCATGCACTGTTTTTTGAGCAGCTTCGGTAAAATCCATGCTGGTTAAAACTGCAATTGAATTTTTTACCGGTACAACTTCTTCTGCTGAAGTAGGTTTTTGGGTAAAAAATTCGCTTTGCGCATGCTGCAATGCAGGTTTTTTAATAAATAAATGATATCCTGTAAGTGTTACCACTCCCCCAATTATTGAAGCAGCAATCAATCCAATTATTTTTTTCATGTATATATTGTTTTAAAAGTTAAACATAAGAATTTGTTCTCTTTTATTTCACCGGTAATGCATGTGAAACGAAAACTATTTTTTTTTTGTTGTAAATTTGGCCTACTTTAACAAAAGTTTAACCATTTAAATTTTGTTTAATGACCCGGGAAATTGTTTTTTCAAAATATCATGGAACAGGAAACGATTTTATTCTTGTAAATGCTTTCGATAAATCGATTGAACTCAGCGAACAAGCCATACAAACCTTGTGCCACCGAAGGTATGGAATTGGTGCCGATGGTTTAATTGTACTACGAAGAAAAGAAGGATTTGATTTTTTTATGGATTTTTATAATTCCGATGGTAAGCCAGGCAGTATGTGTGGCAACGGCGGACGCTGTATTGTGGCTTTTGCACACGATTTGGGACTTATAAAAAATGAGACCCGCTTTTTTGCACCCGATGGTCCGCATGTGGCTAATTATGAAAATGCTGACAAAATTTCACTTCAAATGGCCGATGTTACCAGCATTGAACAACACGATTTGGGATTATTTATTAATACAGGTTCTCCTCACCTGGTAATTGACAAAAGCAAACAAGCAACTTTTAATGTGTATACTGAAGGAAATAAAATTCGAAATGAGAAAAACTATAAAGCAGAAGGAGTTAATGTAAACTTTTTTCAAGCCAATCAAAACATTCCCAGAATATTTACCTACGAACGTGGTGTTGAAGATGAAACCTATTCCTGTGGAACAGGAACCGTAGCAACTGCACTTACATTGAATCAGTTATTTGGAAAATCGTCTCCGGTAACACTGCAAGCGAAAGGCGGGCAACTGAAAGTTTATTTTAATAAAAAGGATGCAAACAGCTACACCGATATCTGGCTGGAGGGACCAACAAAAAAAACTTTTACAGGAACTTATCTGCTCGATTAATTGAATATTTTATATATTTGATTTTGATGAAAGAAAACTCTATATTTAGCATTGAAAAGGGATAACAAAATTGAGTTAATGGCTACCCAACATTCAGAAATAAGCTATGCTTACCGGTTATTTGAAGGAATGCAGAAGGATAACCTGAGCTATATTTACCGCGGTGTATTCAGTCAGAATATAACCGATGGTATTTTAACACTTACCGAATCGAACCTCGATAAATCGGGAGAAGACTCTAAGATTAAGAAAAGAGTGTTTACTATTATGGTAGAGGGTTTGCAAAACATTACCCGCCATCAGGAAATGGAAGAAAGTTCCGATGTTAAGGAAACCGGAATTTTTTTAATTCAGGATGTCGATAACCGCTACTATATTACAACCGGAAATCCTATTTTAAAAAGAAACATTCCTAACCTTACCGAACAACTGAACAAAATAAACAGTTTAGATAACGAAGAATTAAAAAATTATTACAAAAGAGTATTAAACGACAATATCATCTCCGACAAAGGCGGCGCCGGTCTGGGTTTAATTGAAATGGCCCGCAAATCGGGCAATAAACTGGTTTACGACTTTGTTGATTTGAACGAAAACTACTCTTACTTTTATTTAAATACCGAAATTTCGCAAAACGAAACCGAACACAGCCCCGAAGTTCACAAAGCCACCCATGCCCTCGAAAACATCAAAGTAATTCACCGCCTGCTTAATCAGGAAGATGTGGTGCTTATTTTCAATGGGATTTTTAACCAGGAAAGCTTGTTGAATTTGCTGTCGATTATGGAAAACCAGATGATGGAACACAACCTGAATCTAAAAAAGAAAGTGTTTAACATTATGGTTGAGATGCTTCAGAATATTGTAAAGCATGGAGCAAACAGTTTGGGGAATAACCTGAATCCGGGTATCTTCTTCATCAATCAAAAAGGCAAACAGTACCACCTGAATACAGGCAATTACATATACAAAAGCGAAGTCGAAAATTTAAAAAAGAAAATAAACTACGTTAATTCACTAACCATGGATGAATTAAATGAGTTTTACGAAAAAAGTCTTTTTAATTTTCAGATTGATACCAGCAAAGAAGCCGGTTTGGGCTTGATTGAATTACGGTTAAAAACAAATCGTAAATTAACCTTCGAAATCAATGATTTTAACGAAAAATTTAGTTTTTTTGTTCTACAAACAGTAGTAGACTAAACAAGCAATGGAAAAACTAATAATTGAGCATACTGAAGATACTCCTAATGTTCGTTTTGAGCCTGAAGCCGGGGTTTATTGCATCGAAGGACGCTCCCTTCCTGAAAATGCAGTTGCTTTTTATAATCCGATTCTTGAATGGTTAAAACAATACGAAAAATCGGAACAAAAAGGATTTATTTTCGATTTTAAACTGGATTATTTTAATACGGCATCGGCAAAACAAATTACCAAATTATTGATTCAATTGCAGCAAATGACCCTAAAGTTGGACATAAAAGTAAATTGGCATTATTATGTTGAAGATGCCGATATTATGGCTTCCGGAATGCGTTTTGCAAAACTGATAAAAGCAAATATTGAATTACTTCCCTACGAATAAACAATTATTCCAGATTTACTCCCACTATTAGTATATCATCTACCTGATTTAATGCACCTTTCCAGCGAAGGAATTCGATGTCGAGCATGGTTTTTTGATTGTTATAATTTTCCTTACTCAGAGTTTGCAACAATTTTTTAAACCGACTCGATTTGAATTTTTTTCCATGCTGTCCACCAAATTGGTCAGGGTAACCATCTGTGAACATATATAATACATCGTTAGACTGATAATTTATTTGTTTTTGTTTAAACGACTGTTTAGCCGTAATGTAAATACTGATGGGCATTTTATCGGCTTCGAGTTCTATTAACCCCTCACTGTTAACCAAATACGATTTATTGTTTGCACCTGCGTAGGTAATCAGCTTTTTTTGCGTATCAATTACACAAATCGACACATCCATACCATCTTTAGCCTCGTTATCATCGCCTTTTTGCCCAAGCGATGCAATTACTTTTTCGCGCAATAAGTTCAATATCTGATAGGGTTCTAAAATACCATTTTCTTTAATAATATTGTTCAAAAAAGTAAACCCGATAAGACTCATAAAAGCTCCGGGAATTCCATGTCCTGTGGAATCGACTACTGCCAGAATTTTTAAATTATCAACTTCGTGAACCCAAAAGAAATCGCCCGAAACAATATCACGGGGTTTATCATATACAAACGAATCTTTAAAAATAGCTGTCAAATCAGACTCCTTATTAAACACAGCTTTTTGAATCCGTTCAGCATAAAGAATACTGTCGATAATTTCCTTTTGCTGACTGGTTATTGCATCACGCTGCTGGAGGGCTATATCGCGTTGCCGGGCTATTTCATCTTTTTGCGAGGCTATTTCAGATTCCGCATATTTTAAACGCGAAATGTCGGTTTCAATAGCTATCAGGTTTTTAACCTGTTTATTTTCGTTGAGAACCGGTGTTAAAGTAGTTTGTACCCAGACTTTTGTACCGTATTTGGTTGCTTTTTGATTTTCAAAAATAATGGGTTTTCTATCGCCAAACCATAGGTTTACCATGTCGTTAATGGTTACATCGGCAAATTCACCCAACAAATCGGTTTTTGAGTGGATTACTTCACCAAAAGTAAACCCAAAAAGGCGGGTATAGCCCTCGTTTACCCATTCAATTTTACCGCCATTATCCATAATGCTAACCGCATTATCGGTTTTACTGGCTACCAGCGACAATTTCTGCAGTTCGAGATTTGCCAGGTAAAGTTTTCCGGCCTGTTTTTCAATCTCTTCTTTTTGCGATTCTTCTTTATGAATCGCTTCTTTTATTATCGATTGCAACTTCTTCTTTTCTTTCTTTAACCGCAAGGTATAAAGGAAAACAAAGAGCCAAACCAGGCCAAATACAAACACAAAGAAGGCTATCAAGGCCACTGGTTTTTGGTACCATGGCGGAACAATTACAAACGAAAATTCGGCCTGATTGCTTTGTTTATTATAAATATTTTCGGCCCTTACCTTAAATACATATTTGCCTGAAGGTAAATTGGTATAATTAACCGTTTGCCTTTTATTCGCCTCGCTCCATTGTTTTTCAAAGCCATCTAAAATATAACGATAAGTTATGGATTCACTCTTTTGGAAAAATGCAGCCGAGAATTTAATCGAAAAAGTATTCTGATCGTAAGGAATCGATTGTTTTAACTTAAAATTTGATAAAAAAACGCCATCGAAGCATTGTTGCAAATAATCCATTCCAAATTCCACCTCATCAAATACAACGTTAAAGTTATATTCCGGTGTTTTTTGGTAATTCTGGTTTAAAATAAAAATGTCTTCTTCAGAAATAACAGAAACGCCCAAATGATTTGAAATATGTATTCCCTGAATGGCTCTCCCCTGCAAGCGTTTAAACTCGGCCAATGCAATTTCATCTTTTGAGATATCATATTTCAACAGACCAATGGAACTTGCAAACCAATAATTTCCATAAGCATCTTTTTCCATAGCCTGAACCGCAATATTGTCTTTCTGAAAATTCAGTCCCATGCTTAAATCAGGCTCAAATGCCTGCTTACCCGATGAAAGCAATGATATATCAGCACTAAAAATTCCAAAGTTTGAGGTAAGAAAAATCTTTCCATTAAAACGATGCATCCCTGTGAGAATAATTCCGGGATAGGTGTTACTTAATTGCGGATATTTAAACACCTGATAATTATTCAACGATTCCTGCTCATCGAATGAGATGCGAAACAACGAATTGAAAGCCGACTGAATCCATAAATCACCGTTGGGTACGGTTATTATTTTCCGAATCGATTCAGTCATTTTGCTTAGTTGAGTGCTTTTTTTAACCTTAACTTTCCCATTTTCAAACGAAAGATCCAAAACTTCTATCCCATTGGCACCTCCTAAAAACACCCTGCCGGGATGCTTAACCGAAGCACTTATGGAATAACAGCCATAAATACTATGAATGCTCTCTATGCGATTATCAGGATAAACTACGGCTAAATCGCGCAAAAAAGAAGCCAGCAGTATTTTTTTGTCGCTTTTGGGAACTTCTATCTGGCAATAATCGAGATTGTAAATCAATTCCGGACTAAGTTGCTGAAATGTTTTGTGCTTCCAGGGTTCTTTTTTATCGATGGGCATATAGTAAATTCCGCTCGATGTTCCGCAGTATAAATTATTGTTGTAAATAGTAAGCTTCTGAATATTACCGTCGATGCCTGAATTTACACCAAACCGGTTAAATGGAACACTCAATTCAACATGTGAGATTCCCTTTTCCTGGGCAATCCATAAATCGTTATGGGCATCGTTGCTAACAAAATAAGTTGCGTTGTTAATTAAACCACTTTGCTTATCGAAAACATATTTTAATTTTCCTTCTTCAGAAATTATAAATACTCCTCTTTTTAAAGTTGCCAGTGCTATATCACCATTTTTTAAAACGGTAGCATGATAAATATTTCCTATTTGCAGCATATTATCTGCCTCGTTATGAAACTTAGCCCATTTTTTTTGTGAAAAATCATAGGAAAAAAGGCCCTCTTTAAGCGTACCTATAAGAAATTTATCGTTATCGATGGACAACATGGTATAAATATCGTCGGGAATTTTGGGGTTGTCATAAAACACTACACTGTCGTTTATTAGTCGGGCAAAACCGTATGACTTGTCGGTAAGCCATATTTCTTTGTTGACTAAAAACCCACGGAAATAACTGATTTTGTCCAATTTAATTTCAGAAACAAGACCTTGTTGGTATTTAAATATCTTTTGATGATTCGCTAAAAAGTAAACCGCATCATCGATAGCAAATGTTTTTAAGATTACGGTGAAATCTTTTACCGGTAAGGAATCGGAAAGTGATACATACTCATATTTTCCATGAATATTGGGCTTTAAAAAACCAAACTCACGGGTGGCTCCAACAAAAATAGTTCCTTCATTATTTATTGCCAGCGAACGTACCGCAGAGTTTAAAGGAGTTTTGTAAACAGTCCATTCAGAACCGTTAAATTTAGCAACCCCCACATTGGTCCCAAAAAACATATTGCCGCTGTGATCCTGCACAATACCCCAGGTTTGTGCGGTGGAACCAAAAGTTGTGGAAGGATAATTGGTAATGATTGGACTTCCGATTTGGGCAAAAACCGGCAATAATCCAACCCAAAGTATTAGAATAAGAAAACTCCCTATATATTGAATAGTATTTTTTACCATTCAAACTACATTATGTGTTTTTTAATAACTGAATTCCAATAACCAAAACGTCGTCAATTTGTCGGCTACTACCTTTCCAATCGTTATATTCCTTTTCCAAAAGAGTTTTGTGTTGATTAAAAGGCTTATCCTGTAACGATTCCAGAAGGCGGATAAATTTTGGAGCCATATATTTTTGACCGGAATTACCACAAAACTGATCCTGAAAACCATCGGAAAACATATACAATGAAGTGGTTGCATTCAATGTAAAGGTATGATTATTAAATTTAATGTTATCAATTCCCACATTGCCTCCAATACTAAAAATATCGCCTTCAACTATTTTTGTTTTATTTTCAGAAATCATACAGGCATTATGATTGGCCAGTGCCAGTTCCAAAACCTTTGTATCGGTATGGTAACAGCAAAACGTAATGTCCATGCCATCTTCGCTAAAGCCTTCGTGGCCATTATCCTGATTCAGGGTAAGTACCACTTTTTCGTTTAATTGTTTTAGCACTTTAGCCGGATTATGAACACGTTGCTCATTTACAATTTCGTTGAGAAGGGTGTTGCCAATCATGCTCATAAAAGCTCCGGGCACTCCATGGCCGGTACAGTCAATTGCAGCAACAAATACTTTATTTTCGAATCGCGAATGCCAATAAAAATCACCACTTACAATATCGCGGGGTTTATAGAGTACAAATGAGTCGGGAAAATCGGCCTGCAAGTTTTGTTCAAAAGGTAAAATGGCTTCCTGAATATGACTGGCATATTTAATACTGTCAAGAATTTGCTGGTTTTTTCGTTCTATTTCAGTATTCAACTCTTTTAATACGGCATTAGCCCGCTTTTTTTGTTGATTTTGCCTAAATATCAATACAACAAGTGTCCCAATAAACAACACCACCGACAACAAAAAATAAATAAATCGTCGCTCGGCTTTCATCCGTGCTTCGGCTTGTTTAAGCGTTGCTTCTTTTAAAGCGTTTTCGCTATTTAATAAATTAATTTCGAGCTGTTTTTCACGACTAACCTGTTCCACTTCCTTTAGCGTATCCTGGGTTTTAACCAGGGCTTGCTCGGTTTCCTTTTTCTGCGCTTCGACCTGCTGAAGTTTTTGAGTATTTAATTGTTGTTGCTCGGCAAATAACTGCTGTTGAATGTGTTTATCGATTGAAGAATACAGTTCAAAATTAGCTTTGGCCTGTTTTTCGTCGCCTAATTTCTCATAACTCTCATATAAAGAGCCATAAAACGAACGCATCAGTTTTAAATGATTCAGGTTTTTGCTCAACTCCAGCCCGGTATTCGCAACATTTATAGCCTCCTGGTACTGAGCATTGCTATTGTAGGTAAGTGCTAGATTGCTGTAACACTCCGTTAGTTTCTGCTTATCGTTTTTTGTTTTAAGAATTTCGAGTTGCCTCTCAAAGTTTTCAATAGCTTTATCATATTGTTCCATGTCGGAATAAACAAAGGCTATATTCTGCAACACGCTTTGTGTTCCGTTAATATTTCCTGCGTTTTGATTAATCGTGAGTACTTCATGAAAATATTTAACCGCTTCTTCATAAATAAAATATTCCCAATACAGGTAGGCTATTTTATTCAGGTAGGTTGCAGCAGCATTGTCATTGCCCAAATTTCTGTTCTTAATGGCATTGTTTTTAAAATTATCTATCTGAATGTAAACATCTTCAGGTAATTTTTTTGTTTGCGAAAAAGTATTAGAAACCAATAAAAATGAACCCAATAACAATAGATAAGCCATGCTTACTTTAGGTACTATGTGTTTGTTTTGTATCATATACTATTATAAATCTGTCCAAATCCCAACTAAAGATAAGTTAATTAAGGGAAAACTACTTTTTCGATACGTATTTTTACGCGAAACAGTCGTCATAATTTGTTCAATGGCAGTTATTTATTGATTAAGAGCTACACTACGGTGAAACCCAATACCAAAACATCATCAATTTGCTCCTGCTGCCCCATCCATTCGACAAATTTTTTGTTAAGAATCCCTTCCCGTTCTTCAATAGGTAATTCACTTATTTCGAGCAGGATATTCTTAAAATTGTTATACTTTAATTTTTTCCCTTTAACCCCTCCAAACTGATCGGCATAACCATCGCTAAACATATAGATATTGTCGCCCTGAAAAACATCAATTTTGTGCGTAGTAAAAGGTTCATTGCAAAATTCATGAATTCCTATGGGTATTTTATCGGCTTTGAATTCAATTAGTTCTTTATTTCGGACAATGTAAATCGGGTTATTGGCTCCGGCGTATTCCAGGGAATTATCCACAATATCCAAAATGCATACGGCAATGTCCATTCCATCGCGCGAATATTCCATATTTTGAGAAATATCCTGGTGCAGACTGGAAATAACGCGTTCGCGCAACTGTTCCAGAATCAATTGTGCATGGGTAATGTCGTTTTTATTTACAATCTCGTTTAAAAAGGCAGTTCCCAGCATGCTCATCATGGCTCCCGAAATACCATGTCCGGTGCAGTCTGAAACCGCAATAATGGTTTTATGCCGGTTTTGCGATATCCAGTAAAAATCTCCGCTAACAACGTCTTTGGGACGATTTAACACAAAATGCTGGGGCAACAAAACATTCACCCAGTCTTTTTGAGGGAAAAGCGCCTGTTGTATTTTACTCGCATATTGAATGTTATCGTTTATTTCCTCTTGCTGGGCTACAATTTTATCGCGCTGTTTTAAGGCCATATCGCGCTGCGACTGAATCTCTTCGTTTTGCTGTTCAATATAATCACGCTGCGCCATAATTTCGTGAAATTGAGTTTCCAACTTTTGATTGGTTTCCTGCAATTCACTTAACAATTCTTCGAGTTTTTTGCGCTGTTGTTCGTTTTCGTGAAACGCTTTCTGCAGTTTTATGTGATTAATGCTTGACTTTTTAAAAGCCCGTTCCAATTCAAGATTTCGCTCTTCAATTTCCTTATTCTGCTGTTCAATGGTAATGCGCTGTTGGGTAAGCTTTGTTTTTATATTGCTGCTTTCGATAACTGCTTTAAGTAGTTTTTTGTTGAAATCGGACAGATGTTCAATTTTTTGAAACAAATTGTGGTTGTCTTTATCTTTAGCTGCAAGCTTAAAATTGTTTAAATAATTGGTATATATGGTATTAAATACCGACTTTACATAAAGCTGTGTCAAGTCTTCAGTAAAACGAATGTCGTTTACTTCCAACTCAATTTTGTTCTCAATTATAAACGGCAGCGTATCTCGTTTTATCCACAAAATGGTATGACAAAATTTATTGCATGCTTTATGATTGATTTGCGCAATAAGAGCTAGCTGTTTATCGGATTCTAGATCTGAAATATCGAGATTCAGAAAGGTGTTTTGCTGGTTTTTTATAAAACGGATTAGTTGCTCTTCGGAATCGGTTTGATGAATGGCTAAATGTGTGTCATTTTCAGATATCTCAGAAAAAGCCGTCTTAAACTGAGCAATGGCTTTCTGATTTGATGAGAATAAAACAATCTGCCAAGAGGTTGATACCTTATCTTTTGAAAGGTTCATATTTTCGCCTTTCTTCATAAATGCCTTTAATAATATTTATAAATGATGGTTGCAAGCTTAAAGTACGAAAGTTAAAAAAACTAGTTACAAAAACAAGAATATAGCTATGGTTTACGCTAAATAATCTTACTTTTTTAGGTTAGCATCATATTTATATAACCTGTATAAAGCTATTTATTTCATAAAATTAGTACAGATAATAAAAGAAAACCATGTAAAAAAAGGGCTACCAAAACTGATAACCCTTCGAATTAATTTGTCTTACCTACTATTACTACACATCAATTTTTGCATATTTGGCGTGACTCTCAATGAAAGCCCGTCGGGGTGGAACATCGTCGCCCATGAGCATCGAGAAAATCCGATCGGCTTCGGCTGCATTGTCGATGGTCACCTGGCGTAAAGTACGGTTTTCGGGATTCATGGTTGTGTCCCAAAGCTGCTCGGCATTCATTTCACCAAGACCTTTGTATCGTTGAATATGCAGGTTGCTTTCAGAGCCACCTCCCCATTCGTGTACCAGCTTTACCCGTTGATCTTCGGTCCAGCAATATTCCTGATTTTTTCCTTTGCGAATTAAATATAACGGAGGCGTGGCAATATAAAGGTGACCGTTTTTCAGTAAATCCTGCATAAAGCGGAAAAAGAAAGTCATAATCAGTGTGTCGATGTGGCTACCGTCCACGTCAGCATCCGTCATTATAATTACTTTGTGGTAACGCAGTTTTTCCAAATTTAAGGCTTTCGAATCTTCTTCGGTTCCTATGGATACCCCGAGTGCTGTAAATATGTTTTTAATCTCTTCGCTTTCGAACACCTTGTGGTGCATGGCTTTTTCAACGTTCAGAATTTTACCACGAAGCGGAAGAATGGCCTGGAATTTACGGTCGCGTCCCTGTTTAGCCGTTCCACCTGCCGAATCTCCCTCTACCAGGTAAATTTCGCAATTGGCCGGATCTTTATCGGAACAGTCGGCCAGTTTTCCGGGCAATCCGCCACCGGTCATTACCGATTTGCGCTGAACCATTTCGCGTGCTTTACGCGCAGCATGACGCGCCTGAGCAGCCAGAATTACTTTTTGAACAATGGCCCGGGCATCTTTTGGATTTTCTTCGAGATAATTGGTAAGCATGGTACTCACCGCCTGATCAACAACCAAACTAATATCAGAGTTACCCAATTTGGTTTTTGTCTGACCTTCGAACTGAGGTTCGGCCACTTTAACAGAAATAACAGCAGTTAATCCTTCGCGAAAATCGTCGCCACTAATATCGAATTTTAATTTGGTAAGCATTCCCGATTTATCGGCCCAGGTTTTAAGCGTACGGGTTAAGCCCCTGCGGAAACCGGTTAAATGGGTACCTCCTTCAATGGTATTGATGTTGTTTACATACGAGTGAATATTCTCAGTAAATGAGTTGTTGTATTGCATGGCAATTTCAACAGGAACTTCGTTTTTTTCGGTTGAAATATGAATGGGATTTTCAATGAGTTTCTCACGTGTTCCATCCAGGTAATCAACAAATTCGCTTAATCCGGTTTTTGAAAAGAAGGTTTCGGTTTTGAAGGTTCCATCTTCATTTAACTCGCGCTTATCGATAATAACCAGGTTAATTCCCTGATTCAGGAAAGCCAATTCGCGTAAGCGTGCGGCCAATATGTCGTAATGGTATTCGACGCTGTTAAATATAGAAGCATCGGGCATGAAAGTAATGTATGTTCCGGTTTTGTCTGAATCCCCAATAATTTGAACGTCGCCCTGAGGAACGCCAATAGCATATTCCTGTACATAAATTTTACCATCGCGGTGAATTTCGGCTTTAAGGTAAGTCGATAAGGCATTTACACAGGAAACTCCCACCCCGTGCAATCCACCGGAAACTTTGTAGGAATCTTTATTGAATTTACCACCGGCGTGCAGTACGGTCATAACTACTTCAAGTGCCGATTTTCCTTCACCCTGGTGCATTTCGGTTGGAATACCGCGACCATCGTCGCTAACCGTAATTGAGTTATCTTCGTTTATAATTACTTCAATATTATTGCAATGACCTGCCAATGCTTCATCAATGGAATTGTCAACCACCTCATAAACCAAATGATGCAATCCTTTTACACCAGTATCCCCAATGTACATCGAAGGGCGTTTACGAACAGCTTCTAAACCTTCCAAAACCTGAATGCTGTCGGCTGAATAAGCATTGTGCGGACGTTTGTTATTTTCTAAATCACTCATCTTATATTATTTTAATATAATAAATTCATTTTTAATTGCTTACACCATAAATGATGGTTCCGGTACAAACAACCAAATATAGTGTTTTAGCTGCTTTAAACCGCTTATATCAAAGCTTAATTTAAGGTAGTTTTTAACAAGATTTGAACAATATTTTTCCTATTGCACCTCAGGTTTTATCTACAAATGGAGATAATCCCAATTGACAGATTAAAAATACCTTTAAGCAACTTGCTTTGGGCTTTTGATTAACCCAAAATAAATACGGTGCAATTAAAACGAATAAGTAGCTCCAAGCATCACATTAAAGCGCTGTGAAGGATAATTATGCCAGGGGTAATATTTTACCGAGCTGATGTTGTTAAAATAAGCAAAGGCCGATAGTATTTTTGTCAGGCGGTACTCTACTCCTATGTTCAAATCGATAATTCCTTGCAGCTCTTTTGCCACCAACTGGTTGTTTTCATCAAAACTGCGGGCATAGCGCGAACCAATTCCGAATACATTTACATCGAGGGTAATTTTGTTTTGAATGCGGTACCGTGCGTTTACACTCAAATCGAAAGTTGGTAGATGCCAGGGCTTTAATTGAGAACCCATTTCGTATTTGTAAATATTTGTTTTTACCGAAAGCCAAAGCTTTTCGCTGGTTTTATACGATAACTCGCCCAGGAGTCGGATTCGGGTTAAGGTGTCGCCCACGGTGGTAAATTTATTACGCAACAAGGTATTGGTATCGCTCACAAAAAAATACATATTGTTTATTTGTGCATAATTTACCTTGGCGTTAAAGGCTACTTTGGAACTTATGTTGCCTCTGAAACCAAAGCTTAGGTTTAAGCGGGTGTCGGTAGGTTTAACACTTAAGGTTTGATTAATGAACGGATTCTTTTTATACACCTTATAATAACTGTTTTCCTCGTAAGTTCCATCCAACTCGAAATAGGGAATTAAAAAGTAGTCGATAATGTTGTAATGCATGCTGATGCGCGGATAAAACTTATAATCTTCGTTAGCCTGATCGAACACCGTATGTACTCCGGCAACAATACGCCATTTATCGCCAAATGCGCCCACCCAGGGACTGAAGCGAAAAAGCGCTGCATTGGTCGATTCGCTGAGTCCGCGGTTATTGATGTAGGTTAATCCAACATCGGCCCCAACAAACTCCCGTTCAAAAAAATAATCGAGACTCGATTTTACATGCAGTACATTCTCTCCAATGCTGTTAAGTCCTGTGGTACTTTGCCAGTTGGCATCGATAAAGTAATTTACATGGGTCGAATCGAGGTGGTTTGTTTCAAAACGCGCTCCCAAACGGGCTATATTCAACACCTGATGTTCCATATCATCTTTTAAAAGCGGTGCCGTAGTATTTGTTTGTTGCAACCATTCGGGGTCGAAACCATAATAATAGTTTTTGTAGTTTCCGTAAGCGGCTTCGGCTTTTAAGGTGGTGTTGTTCTTAAAAAAACGACTGGCGCTAAACGAAGCTCCTGCATCGGATAGTCCGGCGTAGACTTTCTGGTCGGCGCTGTTTTTAATTTTTCCGTTCGATGAATGGTAATTCAGCAAGGCATTCCATCGCCAGTTCTCAGAACGTTTGCTGCCCAAATACACTTCGGCCATGGGCGATAAATACGAACCAAAGCCTGCTTTAGCGTAACCATAATAAAGCTTCGACAGCGGTTCACTAATTAAGCGCGCTGCATTAATGGGAGTAGGTGAAAAACCGGTAGCATGTTGAACCGGTGTAATTTCGTACTCGAAGCGGGCATCAACTTTTATGGTATCGACAATTTTGGGCAATTCGCTAATCTTAAACGCATCGCTAATAACCGGTTCGTAAGGTTTAACCACTCTTACTTCCTGATTCACCGATTCCTGCGCATTTATTGTTGTAATCAGTGCAAAACTTATGATAAGGTATGTAATTAGCCGCTTCATTGATTCGATTTATTTGGTGTTTTTATTTTTCTATTCATTCTCAACCAACCTTTTTAGTTGGTGTGGTTCAACCCATCGTTGGTTTTGTCCTTTTCAATAAACTGTTCATTTTCCTTTTTAACAATAACAGACAGTTTTTCCCGGGCTTCTTCAACAATTCCATCGTCGTTGTTTTTATAATTGTCAATTACGCTCTGCAAATTAGCTTTAGCCATAAAACCATCGTCTTTTTTCAGGTAGATATCCGAAAGCAAAATAAAGGCTTTAGCCAACCAATACTGATGCGGAGTTCCCATAGAAATAAACTCCATAATGGTGTTTTCCGCTTCATCGAGTTGATTCTGCTGGTAAAGTATTTCAGCAACGCGATATTTTCCTTCGGCACCTTCCTGGTTTTTAACATCGAGGGCCAAAATGCGGAATTCGGTAATGGAAGGATCCAAAAGATTTTGCGCTTTAAACGATTTTCCCATAATCAAACGGGCCTCCCGTACCTCCTCTTCCGATACCTTGTCGGTCATAATAACCCGGCGTGCTGCTTCAATGGCATTGGTATAATCCTGCATCTTAAAGGCCGTATGCATTTGTCCTTTGCGGGCCACCAAAAGGTTCGATTTTACTTCGGCCTGGTTTTCCAGTTTCTTATATAAAGCAAAAGCCAGCGAGTCGGCGCCTTTTTGCTGATAGAGGGTAGCAGCATTTAGCAAGGATGGTTCGGTAAAAATATTCTTTGCCCGGTCAATCACATATTGAAAATCAATCAAAGCCGAATCGTTCTTTTGTTCCCGGTTGTAGCAATCGCCACGGTAATAACGGGCATTCAACACAAAACGACCGTTGGCATATTGAGCCAGGTAATCGGTAAACAAATTTTTAGCAACCTTCCATTTTCCACTCATGTAGATTTTTTCAGCCGCCAGGTATGTTAAGGAATCCTTTTCGCTAACACTTATATTCCCAGCTCCGCCATAAGTTTCGGCAAAAGCAACATACTCGTTTACGCGATTCAAATCGACATAGATGTTTTTTATTCCCAATAAGGCATCGTTGGCCTCGGCTGTACCCTGAAACCGGGTAACCACCTGTTTATAACTATCGAGCGCCAGTTCGGGTTTATCGGCACCATAGTACAAAAGCCCCAGTTGCAGCAAACTTTTAACCACATACGAGCTGTTTGGGTAGCTTTGAACCAAGAGATTAAAATCGGCAACGGCTTCATTTACTGAATCCAATGCAACATAGCTTCGTCCCCGCTCAAATAAAGCATCGGCTGCATAAGTCGACCATGGTTTTTGCGTTAACAGCGTGCTTAAGGTGCTTATTTTGGATGCAAATTGCTTTATCAAACCAAAGGAAAAACCTTTTTGAAACAAGGCATAATCCACATCAAAGGTATCGAGTTTAACGGCCATATCGTAGTATTCCACGGCATCGATGTACTGGCGGGTAACAAAATAACTATCGGCAATGCGGATAAAGGCATCGCCCCTTTTTAGCATCTGGGTTTTGGCGGCATTGTCGGTGTATTTGCGAAACCAGGAGATGGCTTGCTTGTAATTCTTTAATTTAAAGTAACAATAACCCATGTTGTAATAGGTCTGGTGGTATTCGTCGAGCAGGTAAGCCCCGGGAGTTAACAAAAACTGATTGTAGCTTTCGGCAGCCTCCTGGTACCTTTCGAGCCGGTAAAGCGCTTCGGCTTTCCAGTAGATGGCCAGCGAGTGCATCTTTTTATCGAAGGCCCGTTCGCCCAGCGATAATTCAAAAGCAGCCAATGCGCCTGAAAACTGAAGGTTATTAAAGAGTTCCAATCCACGGAAAAAAGCCACCCGCTGGTGTGCTGCCATCATCTCGGGCGATTTTACCTTAATCTTATTCAGCGAAGCCAGCGCTTCTTTGTAATTTCGTGAACTCAGGTAAACCTTTACCAGGTAGCCGTAAGCTTCGTCGTGATGAATGGAATTGGGATACGTAGTAATGTAATCGTAAAATGCCGTAATGGTTTCGTTAAAGGGCGAATACGAAAGTTCGTACGATAGTTTGGCGTAATTGAGCAGGGATATTTCCTTTACCTCTTTGTTAAAATCGAGCCGCGAAGCCGCTTCGAATGCCATGCGGGCCTGTTCTTTGCGTTCGAGTTTCAGGTTGCAATCGGCCATGTGAAAGAAAGCATTCTGGGTCAGGCCGTCTTCGACATTGGTAATATTAGAAAGCGTTGCTATGGCCTGTTCGTAATTCTGAGTCATGTAATAGGCATAACCCAACTGATACATATCGTCGCGGGTGTAGGTGTCGGCTTTCTTTTTATAAACTTCGAGGTATTCCAGGGCTTGCTGAAACTCTTTACGGGCATAAAAGGCCTCGCCTACCAAGCGGGCAATTTCAGCTTCGCGTTTGGTATCGGTCTGGGTCAGCAATTCGGTTCCCAGCTCAAGCACCTTGTCGGTTTTGCCTTGCAGGTAATAAATCTGCACCATATAATAAGGAACCAGGGGTGCAAAAGTGGGATCATCGTTCAGTTTGGTAAATCCGTTAAGGGCTGTCTCGTAATTTTTATCGAGATAAGCTACATGGGCATAGAAATACTGCGCCGGAGCCGTAAATTTACTGTCCTTGTTTAAAAGCTCATAAAACATTTTTGCCGATGCGGTTAAATCATCGGTTTTAAAATAGCTATAGCCCCGTTTAAAATAGTATTCGTGAAGCTGTTCTTTGGTAAGGTTTTGTTTCCAGACTTTATCGAAGTAAAAAAGCGCTTCATCGTATTTGCGTTTGCGGTATTTGTAAAGACCCATCTCAAAATAAGCCACCCGGGTGCGCGGACTTTCGGGATAATTGGCAATAAAGCGGGCAATCAGGTATTCGGCATCGTTATTAAACAGTTCGATGGAACAAAGCGCCCGATAGTATTCGGCATCGGCTTTAATATCGGTATGTTCGTTTCCGTAATAGGCAATTACCTTATCGAAGAGTTCCATGGCCTGAGCATAGCGTTCTTTCTCAAACAGTTCAACGCCCAATTTATAGGTGTAATCCTCGTCGGTAAACAAGAGGGTTTTTTGAGCCGAAAGCGTACCCGCAAAAACCATCAGAACAAGAATCAGTATTTTAATTCGCAGCAACTTGTAGGTCATTCTGTTTAATTTTAATAATCGTGTAAAGGTAACAAAGAAAACGCCAGGACTTACGCCCATTAAGTGCTTGTTTTCAACAAAGCATTGTTTATTACTTTGGTTAGCCCCATACTGTTTTAGAAACGATAATTTTGGGTTTTATTGTGTTTGTTTAGAATTTAGACGCTAGATATTAGACGCTAGACTTAAGACTTAAGACCAAAGATTAGATTATAGTGGTTAGACATTAGACGCCAGATTTTAGACTTTAGACGCTAGACATTAGACCTGAGACCCTAAGTAGCCAGCAGTCGTAAGGTAACAGTTCTCAACTAAATCAATGAACAATTGACAATGCGCAATTGACAATGAGCAATGAACAATAGACAATGGGCAATGAACAATGAACAGTGAATAACGAATAACCCCGGAGGGGTTAAAGGTCGGTAGAACAACAGCCACCCCCGAAAAATGCGGTGCAAGCAGTAATTTGCCATGGAATACCTGCTTGTCATGCACCGCAAGCAACCCTGTCAGGGATTCAAACCCTGACTGGGTTATGCCTTCATTCAAACAGAACTACCTTGCGGGTATGCGTCAATTAACAGTTAACAATGGGCAATGAACAAAAAGATGGCAGCCTGGTAAACGCTACGAAGATTCCAAACCAGCTTGCATTGATTGAACCCTTTCAGGGTTCGGGGTTGGTGGGTTATCAATCCGTAGGTTTTACCTACGGCTATTATTGTTTAACCCTTCTATGTTGCTATCCAAATTTTTACAACTTTTTTATCGGGCAATATTAAACTAGAGGTTTTCTTCTTGGTATAATCTATCCGGGTTCAATACCCGGATAGATTATTAATACTCAT
>JBFXEW010000020.1:0-102819 GCA_050179685.1 Salinivirgaceae bacterium | reverse complement strand
TTCAATGCAAAACTCAAAGCTTTTAGAGCCACATTGAGAGGCGTAACAGATATTCGATTTTTCTTATATCGGGTAGCTAAAATCTGGGCATAATTTTTATTAATCCACCGGAAAATTAAAGTGAGCCGAAGCCTTCATGGAGCGAAGCGGAATAATCCCTGTCTCTCCGCCACACAGGTTTATCAGGTAACTGGTAAACCTTTTTTATTGTACATCAATTATATTTAAGTACAGGGATGAGAACCGGGTTCGAACGGCGAAGCCTTCATGGAGCGAAGCGGAATAATCCCTGTCTCTCCGCCACACAGGTTTATCAGGTAACTGGTAAACCTTTTTTATTGTACATCGATACGAAAAAACCCACTGAATTATTATGATAATTAAAGTTTGCTTTGGGTTTTATCTGTACCTCAATATTGCTTGGAGCTGTGAATCTTTATAATCACAAGTATAATCCCTGTATTCAAAATGAATCGTTCTCTTTACAGCTATTCCAGCTGGCTTGTCGGGGCTATTAATCATAAATCATTCGCAGTTAAAACATCACCCTTACCGAATGGTTTTTAACTGTCTATTTCATTGAAACCCAAAAGAGTGAATGCAGAAGCTGCGTTAATTAAAAACAAAAGTATTTCTTGATTGTATTTACCCAAAGCAAAGAAGTTGGGGAAAATAATTGCGCTTTTATGCTGCGTAATTTTTATTTTAAAAACAACGAGCCCAACAAAAATGCATTTATTCAAAATTGGTAAAAGTGAAACAAAGGTTAGCGTTAAAAAATAGTTATGCATTCCTATCCACATTCGGATTGGTATTGTTGCTTTTACTTTCGCCATGCAAGGTTCGGAATCATATTCAGGCTGAATTAGATGTTCCTCAAACCAAAGTCTTAAACAAGAGTCAGTCAACAATTAATCAATCAGATTGCCTTTCTATAGAGCTGTCTGAGTCTTTACCAACAATGTTGGAACCAAGCGGCAAGCAGGCTAACTTCCCAATGCTGCAAGCTGCTGTTTCAGGTTTTTCAATTCACTTAATTAAGCCTACTTATCGTCAAAGTTCATCAAATAGTCAACTGGGCACTGATGTTCCTTTATACATTTTATACCAAAATCTTCAGGTTTATTCGTAATTGATTCTCCGACCCGGGAGTATTTAAGCAGTTATATAACTGCATTTTATCAATTATAAAAATCAATTCGCAGTAAAAAAAATTGTAGTAAGCTAACATTCTGTAGTTGTACTTTGCTTTTTGCTTAGTTCAATTAATGGTAGGCCTTATGGTTTTCAAAAAAAAAAATTATCAAACTAACTATTTAAATAAGATTAGAAATGACAAATAAAAGTATAAAAAATGATGCAGGGCTTTTGGCACTTGCATTAAGATTAGTAATAGGTTGGACCTATTTTTCAGCTTTCTGGAGAAGAACTATATTAACCAACAAGCTTGACCCCGAAGTGGTGGGTTATATAGGTGAAAAATTTAACCATTTTCTTCCCAATGCACTAGGTATAAAACCCTTAATTCAGTATTTAGTAGAAAATCCTGATGTGCTTTGGTTAAATATGGTACTATTTACTATTATTGAAGGTATGGTAGGCTTGTTTATCATTTTCGGTTTGTTTACCCGAATAATGAGTATTGGGGTATTTGGTTTAGCTATGGGTATTTTGTTGGGTTCCGGATGGATAGGAACAACCTGCTTAGACGAATGGCAGATTGGTGTTTTAGGTATTGCTACTGGATTTGTTTTGTTTTTAACCGGAAGTGGAAAGTTCTCGTTGGATAATTACCTGATGAAAAACAATTTTGCTTTTACCCAAAAGAATTGGTTTGCCTGGATGGGTTCAGGTACCTTGCCGATAAAGGAAGGTGTTTTTCCTAAAGTTGTATTGGCTGGTTCCTTATTTATTCTTGGCATAACATTAATGACCAACCAGGTATTTCACGGAGGTTTATGGGGAACTCTGCACAATAAATCAGTAAAACCAAAGCTTGAAATTTCCGAAGGCAAAATTGACAATTCGATACTTTCTTTTGATGTATTCAGGACCGAAGGAGCAGATGTTTATGGTTCCTGGGTAATTTCAATAGAATTGCTTGATAAGCAAAACAATACCATACTTAAGCTTTCACAAAATGAATTAGCTTCTTTAACAAATGAAAGTATTTCGAACTATTATATTGCTAAAATAAAACCGGGCAAACACAGTTTGATTGTTCCCTTAGGGGCAAAGGCAAAAATAAACTTGCCAAACAAGGCTTTAGCAAATTTATCAAAAGGAGCTTATACCCTTAAAATCACTGATATTAGCGGTGTCTATTGGGAACATAGGATTGAAAAATAGCAAAATCACACCCGGTATAAAAGCAAGGAGGCTGCCTCAAGGGGTGGCCCTTTTTCATACCCCAAACCCCGCTACCAATAAAAGCTACTCCTTTAGCGCTTTAATTGCCGGCCTGTAAGGCTATTAATGGTAAATTATTGGCGTGCAAAGTAACTGTTTACCAAATAATTTTATAGCTTTGGTTAGCTATAACCAAACACAAGTGAAACCAGACTACACCTATTAATATTAAACGCACATTGTTCACATATCCACCCAATTTTGGGAAGATATAAGGAAGTTGGATGTTTTTAGTAAATAGTTGCCAACCAAATCAAAAACGAACATACAGACAATATGAAACAGATTTTAATGATTCTAATTTTAGGACAAATCTCATTAGGAGAAATTAACGCGCAAGATTTAAAAAAGATTAATTATCAATTTGATTTTGGAACTACCTTGACAATTCCATATAAAAGTACAATTGAAATTTGGCCTGAGATAGATAATCACCCGCAGACTGATTATAGTTCTAATTTTGGTTATTTTTTGGAAGTTTTAATTTCTTATAATCTAAACAGTAAATATTCGATAAGCACTGGATTGAATTATAATTTGACTTCTCTTAAAATAAACGATAAAATAGGACTAATTGAGAATATAGGTAATTTAACAAATTCATACCTAACCTTTCCAGTTTTGATAAAATGTCGTTTATCTGATAAAATACCAATTACAATTTCTGCTGGACCATACCTTGGTTTATTAATTAGTGCCAATGAGAAAGGAACTTCATATATTGATACTGCAGGACTTGTATTTGCAGAACCTGACCCAGTAATTCTAATTGAACCAACGCAAAAATATGACACAAATATAAAAAAGGATTATACTTCAATAGATTATGGTTTATCTATACAACTTGATTATGAGATTAGTTTAAGTAGTGGATTAAAGGGAGTAATATTATCACGATTTAATTATGGACTCAAATATGTGCTAACTAATGATTTAGTAAATAATAGTTCAGCCAAAGATTGGAAAAATTACCATTTAATGATTGGAATTGGATTAAAACTATAAAAAATACAGCTAAGGGATTAATAAGCAGTACTTTTAGTACAAAAATCATGGCTATTACTCTATATTCAGCCCAAAAGGGGCAAGAAAGTGAGCTTTTTGTATAAAAATCATACCTTTTTCTCTAAATTCAGCCCAAAAGGGGTAAAAATCATAGCTTTTGGTACGAAAAAGTGAGCTTTTTGTATGAAAATCATACCTTTTGGTTTAAAATCAGCCCAATTTGGGCAAAAAAGAGACCTTTTGGAATGAAAAAGAGGCAAATTTGCTTAAATTCAGACCTAAGTGGGCAAAATTCATAGCTTTTTGTATGAAATTCATACCAAAAGGTACCAAAAAGAGGCAAAATTGCCTAAAATCAGACCAAAAGCTACCTAAATCGTACCTTTTTCTCCAAATTCAGACCTTTTGCTCTAAAATCAGGCAAAATTGCCTAAATTCAGGGAAATTTGCCTAAAATTGGGCAAATTTGCTTAAAAACAGGCAAATTTTACTGTAAAATACACCCTTCATTCCTCATCTTTCACTAAAAAAGCCCTGAGTTTTATGTTTAAGCTATTGTTTTTTCTTTGGTTTTCTTTTTTTTACCACAAAAGCACAACGGAAATACTTCGCATTTTAATCTACCAGAGGCAGACAGGCCTGCCCGTCCGTTCGGCGGTTCGTAGATAAACTAATCTTTGGTATTTGCTATCTGATTTTTCTTTGAATTTTGTTATTTGTTCTTTGCAAACTGTGAACTGGTTACTCATTGCTAAATGTACATTACCTATTGTTAATTGCTAAATGTACATTACCCATTGTTAATTGCTAATTGCACATTGCCCATTGTTAATTGCCCATACTTTTCCCATACAAGCTTAAAAAACCTGTTCAGTATCTTACCCGAATTCAGGAGTTTTTAGGCAATAAGCCCTTCTTTTTTCATGCGGGTAATAATTTCCTCCATCGGATACGAGCTATTGGGCAGTATCCAATTGGGGCATTTACCCGTTTTTTCCGATACAATAAATCGTTTACACTCTTTGAATTTCGATGTCGACCGGCAATACAAATTCTTATAAGTTTCAGCCGATTCCTGCCGCTTTAACAAACCGTCGTTAAATAGCGGACACTTTGGAGTTTTAGGACAGATATCCATAAAGTTACTTTTTATAGGTTGATTTGGTTCTGACAGAATAAAGATACTGTTTTGTTGTGTATCTCCTACAATTACATTGCAATTTTTTTACCGCAAAGGCGCTAAAGCGCAAAGGAAATGCATCGCATTATAATCCGACTGTTTCATTTTTTATGCAGCAAAAGGAAATCAGATATTGAAACCAGAGACAAACGCAAAAATTTTGTTTTCACTAAACATTAAAGCTACTGATGTGTGTTTATTTTGTAGATTTAAACGAAAATTAAACACATACTATGGATATTCAGGAAATTGAAATGCG
This sequence comes from Salinivirgaceae bacterium, assembly GCA_050179685.1. Classification (GTDB taxonomy): domain Bacteria; phylum Bacteroidota; class Bacteroidia; order Bacteroidales; family SZUA-534; genus GWE2-40-63. The sequence goes on along the minus strand of JBFXEW010000020.1, from coordinate 97,966 downwards.
TAATCTACGGATTGAAGATTACCAGCAACTAAAATCGTCGATGATTGAAGCTTACGAACAGATGCCCGAATACTACTGGCGCGAAAATCACATCAAAACCCTGCTCGATAAGTTCCCCGACGGACAGATTTGCGTTTTGGTTAACGGAAAAATTGCCGGAAGTGCGCTATCCATAATTGTCGATTACAACAAATTTGGCGACGAACATACCTACGAACAAATTACCGGAAACTATACCTTTAATACCCACGATCCCGATGGCGATGTGCTTTATGGAATAGAAATTTTTATTCATCCCGATTTCCGTGGATTGCGTTTGGGGCGCAGGCTTTACGAAGGACGCAAACAAATATGCGAAAACCTGAACCTAAAAGCCATTGTAGCAGGCGGACGCATACCCAATTACAGCAATTACGCCCACGAATTATCGCCCAAAGAATACATCCAAAAGGTTAAGCTTACCGAGATTCACGATCCCGTGCTGCATTTTCAATTGTCGAACGATTTTCACGTGCGTAAAGTGCTTAAGAATTATCTGAAAGGCGATAAAGAGTCGATGGAATTTGCCACCCTGCTGGCCTGGAACAATATTTACTATACCCAGAGTGAAAAGCTGATAAACAATCCCAAATCGGTAGTACGCCTCGGACTGGTGCAGTGGCAGATGCGTACTTTCAATAACCTGGACTCTTTGTACGAACAGATTGAATTTTTTGTCGATGCGGTGTCCGATTACAAAAGCGATTTTATTCTCTTTCCCGAGTTCTTTAATGCGCCTTTAATGTCCATCTACAATCATTTAAAAGAATCGGAGGCCGTGCGCGAGTTGGCTCAGTACACCGAGCAACTACGCGATAAGTTTGTTGAGTTTGCTATTTCGTATAATGTAAACATCATTACCGGAAGCATGCCTTACATGATTGATGAAAAGTTGTATAATGTGGGCTACCTCTGCCGCCGGAACGGAACCTGGGAGCAATACGAAAAAATTCATATCACGCCCAACGAACTCAGCTACTGGGGGCTGTCGGGTGGTAATAAGCTAAAGGTTTTTGATACCGATGCCGGAAAAATAGGGGTGCAGATTTGTTACGATATTGAGTTCCCCGAGTTATCGCGTATTATGAGCGACGAAGGGGTTCAGATTATTTTTGTACCCTTTTTAACCGACACCCAAAACGGCTATACCCGCGTTCGCCGATGCGCTCAGGCACGGGCCATCGAGAACGAATGCTATGTAGCCATTGCCGGAAGCGTGGGAAACCTTCCCAAGGTGAATAATATGGACATTCAATATGCCCAATCGGCGGTGTTTACGCCATCCGATTTTGCTTTTCCCACCAACGGGGTAAAAGCCGAAGCCACACCCAATACCGAAATGACTTTGATTGTAGATGTCGATCTCGATTTACTGAAAGAATTGCATTCGCATGGCGCCGTAACCAATTTGAAAAACCGCCGGCTCGATTTCTACAGCCTTTGTCTTACCGATAAAAACAGTTCAAGTTAAACAGTGTTAACAGCGAAGTTTTGCTAAAAATTGGTACACTGATTATTGTGAAAACAACAGATCCTTTAAGATAAGCTCTGTGATATCCCGATAGCTATCGGGAGTGGTGAAATATTAGCCGCCAGGGTGCAGTGTCGCAAAGGAAATGCTTTGCATTCTATTACTATCATAAAAGCTATAACACAGAGCCCACAAAGAATCACAGCCCCGAAAGCTTTCGGGGGCCCAAAGTATTCTGTATATTATTCATTGTTAATTGCTTATTCAATATCGATTAGTTAAGCATATTTCACCCCCCCCAAGGTGGACATCTGTCCGCCACGGTGGAAAGACTTGCCTGTTCTATCGGAGCTAGTATCCCCTTGAGGGGATTCATGGGGTGAATTTCTTTAACGAATCGAGGTTAATTGTTTATTATTAATTGGCTGAAGACTGCATACTGCTAATGTGGACTAATTACTCATTGATCTTTGGCTGCAAACTGTCGACTGAAGACTGTCAACTGGCACCTCATTGTTCACTCTTCATTGCTAATTGTACATTGATCATTGCTCATTGCAAATTGTTCATTGTCCATTAAACATTGTAGGTAGTCGATGCGGTATCGCCACCCTGACCGGTCCAGTTGGTATGAAAGAATTCTCCGCGGGCTTTGTCGATGCGCTCGTAGGTATGTGCACCAAAATAGTCGCGTTGTGCCTGGAGCAGGTTGGCCGGCAGGCGCTCGCTGCGGAATCCGTCGAAATAGCTTAGTGCCGAGGCCATGGCCGGAACCGGAATGCCGTGTGTTACTGCGGTGGCAATAACCTGGCGCCAACCGTGCTGGGCCTTGGCCATCTGTTGGTTAAAGAAGGGATCGAGCAGCAGGTTGCTAATATCGGCTTGCTTGTCGAAAGCTTCTTTTATCTTTCCTAAAAACGATGAACGGATAATGCATCCACCACGCCACATCAGGGCAATACCTCCGTAGTTTAAATCCCAGCCAAATTCTTTGGCCGCCTCGCGCATCAGGGTATAACCCTGGGCATACGACACAATTTTTGAAGCAAATAACGCATCTTTCAAGGCATCGATAAAGGCTTTTTTATCACCACTAAAGCGGGCTTTGGGGGCCTCAATAATTTTTGATGCAGCAAGGCGTTCGCTTTTTAACGACGACAAAGCGCGGGCAAAAACCGCTTCACCAATCAGCGTAAGCGGAATGCCAAAATCGAGGGCGTTGATAGCCGTCCATTTACCGGTACCCTTTTGTCCGGCAGTGTCCAGTATCTTATCAACCAGGGGCTGTCCGTCGCTGTCTTTTTGTTTTAGTATGTCGGAAGTAATTTCAATCAGGTAACTGCTCAGGTCGCCACGGTTCCATTCGGCAAACACCTCGTGCATTTCGTCGGCACTCATACCCAGAACGTCTTTCATCAGGTGGTAGGCTTCTGAGATAATTTGCATGTCGCCGTATTCAATGCCGTTGTGCACCATCTTTACAAAATGGCCGGCACCGCCTTCGCCCACCCAGTCGCAGCAGGGAACATTATTATCAACTTTGGCTGCAATGGTCTGGAAAATGGGTTTTACTTCGTTCCAGGCGCTTTTTGAACCGCCAGGCATAATACTGGGGCCGTTCAGGGCTCCTTCTTCACCACCTGAAACACCGGTACCAATATAGCGCAGCCCTTTACTTTCAGCATAAGCCACCCTGCGGTTGGTGTCGGGATAATTGGTGTTTCCGCCATCGATAATTATATCGCCTGCTTCCAGATGGGGTAGCAGGGTTTCAATAAAATCGTCGACCGGCTGACCGGCTTTTACCATGAGCATGATTTTGCGGGGTTTTTGCAGCGAGTTCACCAATTCCTCAATGGAACGGGCGCCCCGAATGTTTTTACCCTTGGCTCTTCCGGCCAGAAATATATCTACTTTTTCGAGTGAGCGGTTGTAAGCAGTAACGGTAAAGCCTTTGCTTTCCATGTTCAGGATTAGGTTTTCGCCCATCACGGCAAGTCCAACCAATCCGATATCTGATAATGTTTTCATACGCTAAGTTTTTATTGGTCTAGTTATATGTCCGTTTGTACTGTTTAAAGAAGCGGATGCTTGTCGAATTTAAACGTTATAGCCACTGGTTTGTTTTGCTTTGCAGAACTATTGCCATAGCGAAACCGTGGCAAAAATAGTAATTATGCCAGAACTCTGCTATAAATTTGTTCTATGCTATTATGTTAATTATCGATAGGCAATGATGCCGACATTTTTTACCTTTGTTTCTTAATTTTAGATTTTATACGAATGAATGCTACAGAACCCCATATACTTACCATTTTTGGAGCGTCGGGCGATTTGACCCAGCGCAAGCTGATTCCCGCTTTGTTTAAACTTTATCAGCAAAAACACCTGCCCGAACAGTTCTTAATTCTGGGAATTGGTCGCACCGAAAGCACGGATGACAAATTCCGTAAGAAAATGGCCGGATGGATTGATAAGAAGGATGAACACCACGAACAGAAAGAAGCTTTTTTGAAGCTCTTGTTTTACGAACCACTCGACACCGGTAATCCCGATGCTTATGTGAAGCTAAAGAGCCGCCTCGACGAGTTGCGTGCTCAAAGCGATATTCCGGAGAATTACATTTACTACCTGGCCACGCCGCCGGTTTTGTACGAGAAGATTGCGCAGGGACTGGCCATTGCCGGAATAAATAAGGATGAAGAGGGAAAATCGTGGAAGCGCATCATTATTGAAAAACCTTTTGGCGTCGATTATGAGTCGGCTAGAAATCTGAATAAACGCTTGCTTTGTTATTTTGCCGAAGATCAGATTTACCGGATTGATCATTACCTGGGAAAGGAAACGGTGCAGAATGTGCTGGTAACCCGCTTTGCCAACGGAATTTTTGAGCCCTTGTGGAACCGCAATTACATTCACCATGTGGAGATAACATCGGCCGAAGATTTGGGCGTTGAAGAACGGGGCGGGTATTACGATAATGCCGGAGCCTTGCGCGATATGGTACAAAACCACTTGTTGCAACTGGTCGGACTAATTGCCATGGAACCGCCCATTCTGGCCGAATCGACTGCCATCCGCAACGAAACCATGAAGGTGTTTCAATCGCTCAGGCCAATTAAAGAGGAGGAAGTATCGAAGTACGTAATTCGCGGACAATACACCAGCTGCAAAGTGAAAGGCAAAAAAGTGCCCGGCTACCGCGACGAAGAAGGCGTGGCCGAAGACAGCAGGACCGAAACCTATGTGGCCCTGAAGTTTTTTATCGACAACTGGCGCTGGAGCGGCATACCCTTTTACATCAGAAGTGGAAAGCGCCTGCCTACCAAGGTAACCGAAATTGTGATTCACTTTAAGAAATCGCCGCACCATATTTTTTCGCATCAATACGAACAGATAAATACGCAGAACCAACTGGTTATTCGGGTACAACCCGACGAAGGGCTGCTGATTAAGTTTGGAATGAAAGAACCCGGAGTGGGTTTCAAGGTAAAAACGGCCAACATGGATGTGCATTATTCCGATTTTAACGACGGAAGAATTTCGGAAGCTTACGAACGTTTGTTACTCGATTGCATGCAGGGCGACAGTACCCTTTACATTCGGGGCGATGCGGTGGAAGAAGCCTGGAAGTTTGTACAACCCATTTTAAATGCCTGGAAAAACCAGCCCGATATTCCGGTGTATGGCTATCCGGCCGGAACCTGGGGGCCTGAACATGCCGATTCGTTGATTGAAGAACCCGACCTTACCTGGCGCTATCCTTGTAAAAATTTAAGCTACGACGGCGAGTATTGTGAATTGTAATGTTACACGATAAAAATTAAACTTGCTGGGAATTATTTTTCAGCAATTCGCCTAAAAAACAACGATTCTAATGAACTACAAGTTATATAAAACCAAAGAAGAAGCCGCAGTAAATCTGGCCGAGGAACTTTATCAAATTATCCGGGGATTGGAAAAGGAAATTATTACCCTTGCCATATCCGGAGGAAACACGCCTTATATACTGTTTGAGCAATGGGCAAACTTTTACGCCGACCGAATGGACTGGCAACGCCTTCATTTCTTTTGGGTCGATGAGCGCTGTGTAGCCCCCGACAGTCCTGAAAGCAATTATGGAAATACAAAAAAAACACTCTTCGATAAGGTAAACCTTCCGGAAGCAAACATTCACCGCATTAAGGGGGAGCATAATCCTGAAGAGGAAGCTTTGCATTATGCCGCTGAGATTGGTCAATTTGTTCCCCTTGTCGATGGAATTCCCCAATTTGATATACTATTGCTGGGAATGGGTGATGACGGACATACTGCTTCAATTTTTCCTCCGTCGATTGCTTTGTTTGATTCGGAAGCCTGGGTGGCTGCAACCCTAAATCCTTACAATCGGCAAAATCGAATTACTTTAACCGGAGCACTGATTAATAGGGCCGCTCAAATCCGCTTTTTGGTTACCGGGGCCGGAAAAGCAAAGGTGCTCAAGGAACTTTTTAAAGGTGAGCCGGGATATCATAACTATCCGGCATCGCGGGTGCAGCCGGTAACAGGAAAACTTAACTGGATTCTCGATCAGGATGCAGCAAAGTTGCTCGATAAATAAGTAAGCTATCTTTTTTGTGTTTTTCTTAAGCCGGTAAAATAGCCTATCTTTGAGATACAAAATGTTGGCTATGAACTTTTTTTATATTGTTTGGCTTTTCGCGGTGGTTTTTTCATTGATGTACCTTTTTGTGATGATGGGTTTTCTGTCGGGTTGGAATGGTTTGGTCAACTATACGCAAAAACAAAAGCAACATCATACCCGGGTTAGTATTCTGCTCCCTTTTTACAACGAGTTCGAAAATCTGGAAGCCTGTGTTGAAGGTTTGGTTCATCAGCAAATACAAACCACTTTGGTCGAAATTCTGTTAATTGACGATCACAGCACCGATGGTTCCACAAAGTTGGCACAGCAACTGGCAGCGCAATATTATCAGGTAAGTTATCTGGCCAATCCCGAAGGAACGAAAGGTAAGAAAGCCGCTCTGGAAACAGGAATAGCCAGCGCAAAAGGCGATTTGATTATTACCACCGATGCCGATTGCAGCCATCCTCCCCACTGGTTGTCCACCATGATTGATTATTATGAAACGCAGCAGGCAGGACTTATTATTGGTCCGGTAACTATGCAGATAGGAACTTCGTGGCTACAGAAATTTCAGGGAATTGAGTTTGTAAGTTTAATTGGAACCACCGGAGGCGCTGCCGGAATAAACCGCCCCATTATGTGTAACGGAGCCAATCTGGCGTTTACCAAGGCTGTTTACCAGGAATTTTCCGATCCGTTTAAAAAAGAATTTCTTTCGGGCGACGATGTTTTTCTGATGCATCAGGTAAAGAGTCGCTATCCGGAATCCATTCATTTTATAAAATCAGCGCAGGCACTTGTCGAAACCAAAAGTGCAGGTAGCTGGAAACAGTTTTTCAGGCAACGTTTTCGTTGGGCATCAAAAACACCGGGCTATACCGATAGCGATACCCTTTTTACCGCCGGAGTTGTTTTTGGTATTTCGCTTACCATTATTCTCAGTGCACTTTTGATGATTCAGGATCTTAATTTTTACAAACCCTTGCTTTTTGTTTTTTTATTCAAAACGGCCATCGATTCCTGGTTCTTTTTTTGGGTAGCCCTGTTTTTTAACAAGCGGAAGCTGGCCGTTTATATTCCCTTGTTCGAGCTGTTTTATTCCTTGTATGTGGTGATAGCTTCGGTTTCAATAATCTTTAAGAGCGATTATCGTTCCAGGTCAAAGTTGCCTGAAGTGGTTTAAGCTGTTTTACGGTACCGCCAGGTTGCCAGACTTAGCATAATTACTGCATAAATACTGAGGTAAATAAATTCGCTAAGCAGGTTTGCAAAGCCCGAGCCTTTTAGCATCACAACCCGCAACACCCGCATAAAATAAGCCAGCGGATTTATGATGTTGAATTGTTGTACCCAATAGGGCATGCTTTCGGTTGGTGTAAAAATGCCGCTCAGCAAAATAAAAACAATAATTATAAAGAATCCGACAAACATCATCTGTTGCTGGGTTTCAGCCATAGTGCTGATAAAAAGTCCGAGCCCTAGCACTACCAGCAAATAAATAAAAGTAAATAGGCTCAATACCCAGACACTGCCCACCAGGGGAACCTGGTACACCAGGCGCCCCAAAAGGGTTGCCAAAACCAGTTCAAACATTCCGATGATTAAAAAGGGCAGCAGTTTTCCGATAATGAAATGGTGTTTTTTCATGGGACTCACATTGAGCTGTTCGCTGGTTCCCATCTCTTTTTCGCGTACCAGGTTTAGTCCCGATAAAAACATGCCTATCATGGTTATCAGTATCACCATAATTCCGGGGTACATATACCATTTGTAATTCATTTCGGGATTGTACCAAAAGCGCGCTTCTACGGCAATTTGTTTAACCGGTACCGGACTTAGCGCACCCGACCATTCAACAATCAGGTTTTTATTGAAGCTTTGTACAACCTGGGTAAGGTAATTAAACGACAGTGTGGCAAAATTGGCGTTAATGGCGTTGGGAATTAGTTGCAGTGGGGCATGTTTTTGTTGCATCAGCTTACGGCTGAAATTTGCCGGAATATGAACTATCATATCGGCTTTATTTCTGTCGAGCAGCTGTTGCGCCTGCTCCATCGAAAATGTTGAGGCGGTGACTTTAAAAAACGAAGAACCTTCAATCTGTTGCACCAAGCGTTGCGACAGCGCGGAACCATCCTGATCGACCATGCAAAGGTTTACCTGTTTAATTTCAAAGGTAGTGGCATGAACCAAAATGAGTAATTGTACTATAGGCAATACAAAAATAATGGGCAATATGGTTTTATTCCGTCGTATCTGCCGGAACTCTTTTTGTAGAAGAAATAGAATTGTTTTCATAGTCTTTTTTATGTTTTTATTATTTCACCCCCTCGGAGCTTGTCCATACCTGGTTTCTGCCAGCATCCGATTGTTGGCCGCTCACTGAAGACTGTAAACTGACTTCTCATTGTTAATTGATAATTGTTAATTGATAATTGTTCATTGCCATTTGTTGATTGATTACTGATTGCGGTGCATGGTTCATTTGATCTCCACATAATCCTTACTGCTTGCACCGCTTTTTATTTTGTGTACTATTAATCTACCGACCTTTAACCCCTCCGGGGTCATTTTCTTGTTATTTCCGGATACTGGTTAATATCTTTGTTTTATTTATTGTCGTCAGTTGGCTGCCCACTGAAGACTGTAAACTGCCTTCTCATTGTTTATTGTTCATTTATAATTGTTCATTGCTTATTGTTAATTTATAATTACGACGCATGGAACATTTGAATTCCCTATAATCGTTACTGCTTGCACCGCTTTTCCCTGGTTAACCGTATTACATGGCTACAAAGGTTTTGCCCCGATATGGGCTTGCCCATACCTGGTTTCTGCCAGCATCCGATTGTTGGCTGCCCACTGAAGACTGTAAACTGCCTTCTCATTGTTCATTGTTAATTGTTCATTGTTAATTGATAATTGTTCATTGCCATTTGTTGACTGATTACTGATTGCGGTGCATGGTTCATTTGATCTCCACTTAATCCTTACTGCTTGCACCGCTTTTCCCTGGTTAACCGTATTTCATAGCTACAAAGGTTTTGTCGCGATAGGGGCTTGTCCATACCTGGTTTCTGCCTGCTTCCGATTGTTGACTGCTCACTGAAGACTGTAAACTGCCTTCTCATTGTTCATTGCTCATTGTTAATTGATAATTGTTTTCACTCAAGTCGTATCTTAAATTTTTTGATGCTTATAACTATAAAGCCCAGGGTCATTAGCGTAAGAATCAGCGTTTCTTTCCAGATATAACTAAAACCAACCCCTTTTATCATCACACCTTTAAGAATTTCGATAAACCATCGGGGGGGCATTATAAAGCTCAGGTAATATAAAATATCGGGCATGTTTTCGACCGGAAAAATAAAACCCGAGAGCAAAATGCTGGGCATCATTAATCCAACCATGGAAATAAGCATGGCTTGCTGCATGGTTTTACTCACTGTTGAAATCAGGATTCCGAGCGACAGCGACAAAAATATAAACAGGGTACATTCGGCAATAAGTAAAACCAGACTTCCAGCAATGGGGAGCCCAAAAACAAAATAGGCCAAAAGTAGAATGCTGCCAACATTTACCAGCGAAAGCAACAGGTAGGGCGTAACTTTGCCCAATATTATCTGGATGGGCTTAAGGGGCGAACCCAGTAATACTTCCATGGTTCCCAGTTCTTTTTCGCGGGTTATGGTAACCGATGTCATCAGCGATGAAACCAGTATCAGAATAATGGCCATGATTCCCGGAACAAACATAAAAACACTTTTTAATTCGGGATTGTAAACCATGCGCACGCTGGGTACTATCCTTATGTTTTGCTGGTTCAAAGGGTAAGCTTTCATCATAAAATCGTTGATAATGCCGGTGGTGTAACCATGCAACATATTAGCGGTATTGGGTTCCGATGCATCAAGCAAAAGCTGGATGCTTGCCAGGCCTTCTTTTTGAAGTTTTTGATCGAAGTGCTGTTCATAAACCAGCACCATGCGTATTTTACCCTCTTTAAAAACCGTTTCCAACTCGCTCTCGCTCTGAAGTTCCTTATCGAGAATATAATAGCCCGACGACAACAGTTTGTTGGTGAGCCGTTGCGTGGTGGCATCTTTCGATAAATCAAGAATAGCAATGCGGGCATCTTTTAAATCGGTATTGATGGCAAAGCCAAAAATAAGAATCTCGGCCACCGGAATTCCAAAAATAATGATGAGCGTCCGCACATCGCGGAAAATATGGAGGAACTCTTTTTTTACAAAACTCAGGAATCTTTTCATTACAGTGCTCAGTTATCAGTTGGCAGTTCTCAGCCTTATTTGTTTTAAAAATTAAATTTTTTGGTTACTATTATTAGGTGAACTTATCCGGGTTGTTCATCATGTAATTTATTAGTTTTCCAATTTCATCCGATTCTGCTTTTAACTCCTTATGTAATTGTGGCGATATATAGTTGAATGCCAATGCAAAGTCGAGCCATATTTGTGTTTCTGTATTCTCACTGTCTGAATCACTTAGCTTGCTTACAAAATGTTTTTCATACTTTCTTTTTCGATAAGCTTCTCCCATATTTGTGCAGACTGACCTGGACGATCTTCGTATTTGATCGATTAGAGAATACTTTTCTTCAGGAGGGAAAGTCCTTGAAATTTCAAATATTTTTAAGGCAAGATTAAATGCTTTTTGGTAGGCTTGAAGTTTATTATATCCCATTAGAGTAAATGTTTTAATTTATCTGATTATTCAAGTGACTGCTGCTTACTGTGTACTGTTGACTGTGGGCTGAAAAAGTCCGGTCTGGCAACTTTTATAAAAACATCGTTCATGTTTTGAGCCTGGTACTTGTTTTTTAGGTTTCCCGGAGTGTCCAGGGCATCAATACGGCCGTCGACCATGATGCTGACCCGGTCGCAATATTCCGCTTCATCCATGTAATGCGTGGTTACAAACAGGGTAATTCCCTGGTCGGCGGCTTCGTAAATTAAATCCCAGAACTGGCGCCGGGTAATGGGATCGACACCGCCTGTGGGTTCGTCGAGGAATACAATCTGGGGTTTGTGTATCAGGGCAACCGAAAAGGCCAGTTTTTGTTTCCAGCCCAGGGGCAAATCTGCAATCAGGGTACTTTGCCGGTCGGTCAATTGTAGTTTCCCGAGCAATTCGTTGATGCGTAGTTTAATCTGCTTGCGCGATAAGCCGTAAATTCCTCCGTACAGTTCCATATTTTCGGCTATGGTTAAATCGTCGTACAGCGAGAATTTTTGACTCATGTACCCAATGTTTTTTTTGATGAGTTCTTTTTGTTTGTAAACGTCGTATCCGGCAACGGTAATCACGCCCGAAGTGGGATGCGATAATCCGCATAAGATGCGCATGGCTGTGGTTTTTCCCGCTCCGTTGGCACCTAAAAAGCCAAATATTTCGCCCCGATACACATCAAAGCTCAGGTTGTCGTTGGCTACAAAAGATCCAAACTTTTTTACCAGATTACGAACGTGGATTTCTATGCTTTCTTCATTTTCCATAATTGATTCATTGAGGTTCACGGAATATGGAATACGGAGAACGAATAATTTTTAGTTAAAACGTTCTTTACGTGTTTTTATAAGATTAAAGAGCATTGCTGATAATTTCCTGGTAATTTCAATATAGGAGTCAGAAGTTTTTTCCTCGATGAAACCTAATCGATTAGCTAACATCAATTGGGTTCTTAGCTCGGAACAGGAGCCTCTTGCTATAAATAAAAACTGGATGAACTCTTTGTTTGTCTGTCTGTCGAAGCCTTCAGCAATATTAGAAGGAATTGAGACTGATGCGCGCTGAATTTGATCTTTAAAGCTATAGTCTTTACAATTAGCAAATGTTTTGTAAACAGATTCTGCCAAATCCATTGACTCTTTCCAGACTTCTAAATCTTCAAATTGCATAGTAGCTAATTTTAATTAATTATTTTTTCAATTTCCTTATTCCCTTATCCGTTCACCGCGTTCCCTGTTTCGTACTTCTTGTTCCCTCTTTTCCTCAGGCATTAAGTGCATAAAACAATCTTCAATAGTTGCCTGGGTGCTCTTTACAGTCAGTTGCTTGTCCCCCTTGTCCCGGAGATAATTTATAAGTGCATCGGGATTATCGGGATTGTTCTTTAAAGTTACATGCAGCACTTCGCCAAAGGGATAAACCGTATCGGTTTGCTCAAAGCCCCTGATGTGATTTATCAGCTGGTATTTGTTTTGAGCATTTACCGCCCAAAGCTTTTTTTCAAAATGTTGTGTTATGTTAGCCGGTGTATCCACCGTAAGCAACAACCCGTTTTGAATGAGCGCCACCCGGTCGCAAAGACTGGCTTCGTCCATATACGGTGTGCTCACCAGAAAGGTAATGCCTTTTTGCTGGAGCTTTTTTAGCATCTGCCAGAATTCCATTCGCGAAACTGCATCAACGCCGGTGGTCGGTTCGTCCAGAATCAGTATTTCCGGTTTGTGAATCAGGGCACACGACAATGCCAGTTTTTGTTTCATTCCACCCGATAGTTTTCCGGCAGGTCGTTTTTTAAAAGGTTCAATTTGTTTATAAATATCAGCAATTAAATCGTAGTTTTCTTCAAGGCTGGTTCCAAAAACTGTGGCAAAAAAGTTGAGGTTTTCTTCTACACTTAAATCCTGATAAAGGCTGAAACGGCCGGGCATGTAACCAATCAGTCCCCTGATAAGCTTGTAATCGTTAACCGGATTGTAGCCCTTAAGCAGCGCGGTTCCTGAATCGGGAAGCAATAAGGTGGTAAGAATGCGGAATAAAGTGGTTTTTCCAGCCCCGTCGGGTCCGATAAGTCCAAACAATTCGTTGCGACGCACATGCAGCTCAATGTTTTTTATGGCTTCAACGCTTCCGTAGTTTTTCGATAGTTTATCAATACGTATCATAACCAGATTTAATTAATTTTTTGAAACGATAAGAGGCCGGAGTTAGTGACAAGTGTAAAATCAGTCTGTTGCTTGCTAAGTTCGATAAATACTTTTGTCGAAGTTTTGCTGGCAATTAGCAGCAGGCGACCTTTGCTCTTTAATTTAGCAGATGCCAGGCGAGCCAAAGGCAGAGTTTCGTCGGAACTGATACTTGCATGAGAAATCAACATAGCATGTAAAGAATCTTCGGGCAGATTCTCGAAAAACGGATTGATTACCACCTGGTACTGATAGCTTCCCCGGGTTAATTTCCGGTATCGGGTAAGGTGATTGTTACGCCCGATAACCAAAACCCTTCCGCTTGGTCCAACTGCCTTAAGCACGCGTTTAATCAGTTTTACCGGAATATCACCGTAAAGCAATACCTGTTGACCCACTTTGAAGGAACAAGCGTTTACCAGATGACGGTAAGGCAAGAGCCACCGGCTGAGTTTTAATAAATTGATATTGTGGTGGTTTGTAGGCATAAAGTATTTTGGTGGTACGTTTTTGTTTATTGAAAAATTACTTCGCCGGGCATGCCAATTTTCAGATGGCCATTGTTGGGAACTTCTACTTTAATGGCATAAACCATGTGCACCCTTTCTTCTTTGGTCTGAATAATTTTGGGAGTAAACTCTGCTTGCGGTGCTACCCAGGTCAAAGTGCCCTCAAAGGTTTCGTACTCCTTGGTTCCTTTGTCAATTCGCACCTGGCAGTTTGTTCCGGTTTTAATCCGGTGCAATTGACTTCCTGAAACGTAAGCACGCAGGATTAGCTTATCCATGGGAGCAATTTTATACAGCGGTCGTCCGGCAGCAGTAATTTCGCCAGCTTCGGCGTATTTTTCGAGAACAGTTCCCTGAACGGGATTTTTTACATAACATTTGCTGAGTTGTTCGTTTACCAACTTGCTTTTAGCGCTTATTATTCCCAGTTCTTTGGCAATGGCCTGCTTTTGCGAAACAGCCGCCTGCATCTGCTTTTCGGTAAGCAACATAGCGCCATTTATGTCGTCGAGTTGTTTTTGGGTCGATGCACCGGATTCCAGCAAGCGTTCAATGCGTTGTTGATCGGTCAACAGGTTGCTTTTTTGTTGCTGATAAATGGCAATTTGCGCATCCATCTGCACCAGTGATGCGTGTACTTTCTGCTTTTGTGCTTCCAGTTCGTTCAATTGCAGCCAGATTAATGTAGTGTCCATAAGTGCAACCACTTTGTTTTTCTGAATTTGCTCTCCTTCTTTAACCCAAAGTGCTTCAATTTTTCCGTTACTTTCCGATGACACCAATACTTCTTCAGCTTCAAAGTTTCCGTAAGCATCAGCCTGCTGCGAATTATTTCCGCATGAGGCAAACAGGCTTATAAGTAAAATGAGAATTCCCGAATTTTTCATAACAGTAGGTTTTGTATAGCTAATTTTTTTGTCGATGGATATTTATTTTGTCTTTGTTTCGCTTTCCGGATTTCCGGCAAGAAATTGCTGGTCGGTAAAGGCCTGTGCTTTTTGAATCTGATGCAGCGACAAATTGATGCGAGCCTGTTTTTCTTCGTTCAAATCGCGCAGGTAATCGGCCGGGGTTATGGTGCCATTCTCAAGTTGTTGAGCCGAGCGTTTACTTATTTTTATCTGAAGTTCAATAATTTCCTTGTCTTTTTCAATCAACTGTTCCAGTTTTTGAATGCGTAATCCGGTTTCGTTCAGGCCAATGGCTTGTTGTTTGTTAAAAGCATCGAGCTGGTCCGTCAGCACTTGCTTTTGAATAAGGTTTTGTTTTTGTTCACGCTGATTTATTTTCCAGTCCCAGATATGCCATTGCAATTGGGCTCCCACCAGGTAATAACCATGCATCGACTCATTAAACATGTCGTAACCGGGTTTTCCATAACCTGCTGTGGCAAAAGCCCCGATGGTGGGCATCCGTTTTTTTGCACTTAACTGCGTCGAAGCATCGATGACTTGCATTTGTTGCTGAAAAAGTTTTTGTTCGGGTCGCAGCCTGCTGCCTACTGCTGATTTTGGTTCAAGAGGTAGTTCCAGTATTACATTTGGTGGAAACGAGAATCCGCTTAATTGCTCCAGGGCTTCCAAGGCTTGTTTTCTTCCCATCTCAAGACCAATTATTTGCTGTTCCAGTCGAAGTTTTTCGGCTAACAAATGATCCAGATCCGAAGCCTGAGCCACGCCCTGGGTTACACCCGAACCAAGCACCTGAATGTGCGCTTCGATACTTTCTTTGGTGAGTTCAAGAATCTGATGGTTTTCCTGCATCATTAAACTCAGGTAAAAGAGTTCGTTCAGCTGTTTCCTGAGCTGATACAAGTCGCTTTCAACCTTTTGGAGCTCGCCAGCCAGTTGTTGCTGTACCAGATTTTTCGAGGCTTTGGTTAAACCGCCATCATACAGCACCTGATTAACTTCCACTTGTGCCGTAAGTTGGTCTTTGGGCACCTGAGGTGCTGAAAATCCGGGCATAGAAATATCGATGGAGGTAACTTCCGACTGGTAAGTTGCCCGGGCTTTCAGGTAAGCCGAAGGCAGGTATTGGCTTTGCAGGTTTTGGATTTTAAGTTCATAAATCTGTGTTAAACGTTCGCTTTGCCGGGCCAGCGGAAAATGCTGTTTCAGACTGTCGTAACACATCTGTAACGAAATGTTTTGACTTTTTGCTTTTTGCGGAAGCAGAAAAATTCCGGCAAGCAGGTAAATTTTAAATATGGCCAACACCAGGGTTGTCCACCATTTAATTTGGCTGCTGATAAATCGTATCATCCGGCTCATGATTTGGTAAATAGATTGTTTCATAGTCAGGTTTTAATTGTCCGGTTCATTTTGTTTAACTATAAGCTTTTAGTCCGGCCATTATGAATTTAACTACCGAAGTTTTGCGCTCATTAATAAATTGTTTGTAAGCCTTGTTATCTTTTTCAAATAACTGGCTTTCGATTACCGGCTTAGCCACTATGGGAAAAATAACCAGTGAAAGCAGGTTTACAATGAAATCGGCGGGTTCAATGTGATAACCCTCGTCCAGCAATTGTTTTTTTAAGGGCCCGAAAAACTGTTGCGGTTCAATGTTCGATTTTTTAAAGCGATTGATAATAGCTTCGGGGTTTCGGGTTATTTCATTGATAATAAAATTCGGTAAAAAGGGATTTTTTAAAAGCAAATCGGAATAACCTTCCACAAATGCGGCTACTTTTTCTTCAATGTTAAGGTCTTCTTTCATTATATTACCGATAATGTTTCCAATTTTACCCAGAACCGCATTAAAAATAAAGTCGAAAAGCTTTTCTTTGGTTCTGAAATAGTAATGGAGCAACGATTTGTTGATGCCTGCCTGATCGGCGATCTCCTGCATGCGTGCGCCCTGCATACCTTTTTCGATAAATACGGTTTTCGCAGCTGCTACAATTTTGTCCTCGGTGTGTTTTTCTTTTTCTGTCATGTGATGCAAAAAATTAATCAGTTAGTTTAACCAAATGGTCAACAAATGTAAAGCTATTTTTTCATTGGCCAAATAATTTAACCAAAAAGTTTGACTAAATGGTTAATAAAACTTCAACTGAATTTTGCTTTGCCTTAAGGAGGGCTATTTTAATACCTACCCGGCAGATGGATCGTTTTGAACAATCTTATAAATCAACTGTTTATTGACCATAAATTGTAATTAGCCTTTTATAACACTTAATTTTTCAGCCATGAAAAAATTTATGATTCTTATGGGAGCCTTGTATTTAAGTTTCACGGCTTACCCCAAAAACTGGATTATCAGCAACGACGGGTTTACTTTTAGTCCGGCATCACTTACTATAAAATCTGGCGATACGGTTACGTTTCAATTGGCATCGATACATAATGCCCTTGAGGTTGACAAAACTACCTGGGATGCTAATGCCAACGACCCGGTTACCGGATTTACCACGCCCAATGGAGGCGGAATGATTTTACCCGCACAATTACCCGTGGGGACGCATTATTACGTGTGTGAGTTTCATGCCACAAGTGGCATGAAAGGCACAATAACCGTAGAACAAGCCACGGGTATTGAAAAAGGTCATACCCAATCGACATTTAATGTTTATCCAAATCCATCGAATGGTTTATTTTATTATTCATTTGCAGGCGATGCAAATCCGGGTACACCAATAGAATTAGCGGTATTTGATATTTTGGGCCAAAGGGTATTGCAAATTACCGATGTAACACAACAGAGCAATCAGCAGTTTAATTTATCAGCTTTTCCGAAAGGAGTTTATTTTGCCCGATTTTCTTCCCCAGGAATTAGTTTCGACCAAAAGATAGTGGTTCAATAAATTTATGGCATTGTACTATTTGCTTCTGGGATCAGGTTTTTGCGGCATACATACCATCTTTTCTACTTCGATGGATGGCTGTCCGAATTCCTGGGTAATTTTTCCTAAAATCAGGTAAACACCTCTTCCCGTAAACGGATATTGTTTTAAAGAAGGCGGGAAGTTTACCGAATCGAAAAATTCCCCTTCATCGTCGAAGAAGGTACCAAAGTGCATGATTTCTTTTTTGCTGGTCCATACGTATTTTAAGGTAACCAGCAGGCCCATCATGCGGACTTTTTTACCCACATGTTGCAACATTTGTCGGGCTTTAATCTCACCACGGAACGGAGTTTCGAGCATTTCAAAGTAGCTCATGCTCACCGGAAAATCAATCAATTCAATCTCGTCGTAAGCATCTTCAATGAGCTGGTGTTCCAGTTGAGGCATCTCAAATCGGGGTTCTTCCAGTTCGAAAAGCGCTTTGGGTTTGGGCTTTGGTTTTTCTTTTTTAAGGTACATATGCGCTTCCCAAAGCAGACTTACCTTGTCTTTTTCAGTAAAACGGAAAGCCCCAATCCGTATGAGCAGAATCAGTTGTTCAATACCAATGTGTACCCGATTCACAAAATCGACCAGACTTCGAAAAGGGCCGTTTTTTTTCCGCTCTTCTATTAGGGCATAAGCTACCTGCTGTTCGAGCCGGGCAATATGAATAAAGCCAATGTACACCTCGTTTTTATTGATGCTTGTTAAATACTGACTGTGATTGATGTGAGGCAGATTAATGTTAGCACCCTGGTAGCGTGCTTCGCTAAAATAAACCCAGGTTTGGTAGAATCCGCCAAAATTATTGATGACAGCCACCATAAACTCCAAAGGAAAGTAGCTTTTTAGATAAAGGCTCTGGAAACTTTCGACTGCGTAAGATGCCGAGTGGGCTTTTGAAAAAGAATAGCCGGCAAACGATTCAATCTGTCGCCACACTTCGTTGGTAATGGCATCGGGGTACGCCCGTTCCCTGCAGTTGGCAAAAAACTTTTGTTCAATGCGCTTAAATTCAGCATGCGAACGGTGTTTCCCGCTCATGGCGCGTCGCAATATGTCGGCATCGGCCAAATCGAGTCCGGCAAAATGGTGACACACCTTCAATACATCTTCCTGATACACCATCACTCCATAAGTTTCTTCCAGCTGTTCCTTCATCACCGGATGGATGTATTTAAAGCCTTCGGGATTATGGAAGCGTTTGATGTATTCTTTCATCATGCCGCTTTTGGCTACTCCCGGTCTGATGATGGAGCTGGCTGCCACCAGCCTGAGGTAGTCGTCGCATTGTAGTTTTTTAAGCAGACCGCGCATGGCAGGACTTTCGATATAAAAACAACCAATGGCTTCGCCTTTTTTTAGTTGTTGCTTAACCTGGGGATTGGTTTTAAAAGCTTCAACCTGGTGAATGTCAATATCGATACCCTGATTGGCTTTTACCAGCTCAACGCATTCGCGAATATGGCCTATTCCCCGCTGACTGAGTATGTCGAGCTTTTCGAAACCTAAATCTTCGGCCACATACATATCCCACTGAGTGGTGGGGAATCCTTTGGGAGGCATGTCGAGCGCGGTATAGCGAAAAATTGATTCTTCGCTTACCAATACGCCTCCGGCATGTATGCTGCGCAGGTTGGGAAAATCCTGCATTAACGCGCCAATTTTTATGATTCGACGCGTAATTTCGTTTTGGTTTTCGTAAGCTGTGGGCCGATCGATAAAGGCGTCAATTTCATCTTTTGGCAAACCGTGTACTTTTCCCAGTTCGCGGTAAATACTTTTTCCCTTAAACGTATTGATTGTTCCCAAAAGGGCCGTGTGTTCACGACCGTAACGCTTAAAGAGATAATCCTGCACCTGGTCGCGCTCTTTCCACGAAAAATCGATATCGAAATCGGGTGGACTGGTTCGTTTGGGATTGATAAAACGCTCAAAATACAGGTTAAGCTCAATGGGATCGACATCGGTAATTCGCAAACAATATGCTACCACACTGTTGGCACCACTTCCCCGACCAACGTGATAGAATCCACGGCTCATAGCGTAACGAACCAGATCCCAGGTTATCAGGAAATAAGCTGAGAAACCCAGTTTATGAATAACCTCCAGTTCCTGGGTTACCCGTTGGCGGGCTATGGGATTATTTTTTCCATAGCGGTATTCCATTCCGTCGAAAGCCAGTTTTTCCAGCAGTTGCTTGTCGTCGTAACGACTGCCTGAGTAAACCTGTTTGTTTTTGGTGCTGGTAAAATCGAAGTCGATAAAGCAATCGTCCAAAATAGCCCGGGTGTTTTTCCCGATCTCGGGGTAATCGCTGTAGGCTATCCCGAGCAGGTGCGGGTCAATCCATTTTTCGTTGGCTTGCGCCAGACTCTCCGGCTTTACTTTAGTGATAAGCGTATTGTCGTCAATAGCTCGCAGGTTTTGGTGCAGGTAGTATCCTTTGTCATCTTTAAAAGTTAGTGGATGCAGGGCAACCAGTTTATCGGTACGCAAAGCGTATTTACTGTTCCAGAGTTTGTTTAGTTCGTTTACCCGAATGCCGGTAAACTCATTGGGAAGTAAATCGTTGGGTTGAAATCTGCCAAAAGGATAAATAAAATAGGCCTGTGAGAGTTGAGGCGCTCTTTCGGGTAAGGGCGTTTGCTCAAGAAGGTGAGTGCTTAAAAAACGGTTTAATTGTTCCAGCCCCTCGTTGTTACGGGCTATACCCAGGTAAAGAAAAGTGTGCCTGTTTCGGAATTCGATTCCCGCAATGGGTTTGATGCCATGGCTAAGACAAGCCTTGACAAAGTCGGGCATACCACTGGTGTTGTTGATATCGCTTAATACCAACTCCTTTATTTTAAGCGCAGCAGCCTGCGTTACCAAATCGTCGACCGATAAGGTGCCGTACCTGAGGCTGTAATAGGAGTGGCAGTTTAAATACACGTTTTAATTAGTGATGAACCTGGATTCCCAGACAATTTTGTTACGATACAAAAATACCGATTTGTTTTTATACAAGAAATGCACAGGTGATCCGGTGCATTTCTTATTTTGGAATAAAATTATCCTTGTTTTCGGAGTTTGTATCCGTTTGTTGAAAATCAACCACTTAATTCGGTAAAAACTTCGGTGCCTTTCGGTGCCGGGTTCCCTGTTCGTAAGCAGAAGCAATCTCGAGCAGCAGGGGTTCGCTCCAGGCACGGCCAAAAAAGGAGATACCTACGGGCAATTCACCGATAAAGCCCATAGGCACGGTAATATTCGGATAGCCCGAAATGGCTGCAGGCGAAGAGCTTCCCAACTGGTAAAAATCGCCGTTTACCCAGTCGGTTTTCCAGGCGGGTGAACCCGTAGGTGCAATAATGGCATCCAGTTGATGGGCATTCATTACCCGGTCGATGCCCTCAGTACGCATGCCATTTTCCATTTTTTGCAACAAATCTTTATAGGCTTTTGAGTCGAGGCCCTCTTTTTCGTTGGCCATTTCAAGATAAACCTGATTGTAAATCTGCATTTCTACCGAATCACTTTTATTAAAAGCAATCAATTCGTCCAGATTCTTTATGGTTGCCTTTTCGCCCAACGACGCAAAATACTTGTTCAGTCCGTCTTTGTATTCGTAAAGCATCAGTTCAAACGACCAGCTTTCGACTTCGGGATTGGCAATCTGATCAATTTCAACTATTTCGGCACCCTGACTTTTCAGGTAGTCCACGGTTTCCTGCATCAGGGCATCTACTTTATAATGCGTTCCCAAAGCACGGGTGTATAAACCCAGGCGTTTTCCCTGCAAACCATTGGATTTTAGGAAGGGCTGGTAATCGGCATGCAGGTTTTCTTTAGCAGCCAGGGTTTTTGTATCGGCCGAATCGACTCCTGAAATGGCTGCCAGACAAATGGCTGCATCGCTTAGGTTGCGTGCCATGGGGCCGGGCGTATCCTGAGTCCACGAAATGGGAATTACCCCGCTGCGACTTACCAGACCTACCGTGGGTTTGATGCCCACAATACCATTGGCATGCGAGGGGCAAACAATGGAACCGTTGGTTTCGGTACCAATGGCTACCATACACAGGTTGGCCGATACTGCCACACCCGAACCGGAACTTGAACCGCAGGGATTGCGATCGAGAACGTACGGATTTTTCGTTTGTCCACCCACGCCGCTCCAACCACTGCTCGACAATTCGCCCCTGAAGTTGGCCCACTCGCTCAGGTTGGCCTTACCCAGAATAACGGCTCCCGACTCGCGCAGTTTTTTGGCTACCCAACTATCCTGCAAAGGTTGTGAACCCATCAAGGCGCGTGATCCTGCAGTGGTAGCCATTTTATCGTGGGTGTCAAGATTGTCTTTCAGCAATACCGGAATGCCGTGCATGTATCCGCGAACCTTACCTTCGCGCAGTTCAGCATCGAGTTCCCGGGCTATTTCAAGGGCGTCGGGGTTAAGCTGGATTACAGCATTTAGGGCTGGTCCGTTTTTATCGATTTGCTCAATGCGATTCAGGTACTGTTGTACCACCTCTTCTACGGTAAGCGATTGATCGAGGTAGCGTTGATGCATCTCCAAAATGGTCATTTCCTCAAGGGCAAAAGCATTGTTGGAAAGTTTTGATGCGGGCTGCTGACAGGCAAAGGCAAAACCCAGCAGCAAAAGGGCGATTAAGCTCAGACTTTTGTTTTTCATTGTATCAGTTGTTAGTAGTTTATTTTCAATTTGTTCGTGGTTTTTTAGATTTTTCTTTTTGAATCTTTATGTGGTACACTTCTATTATTAAAGTCTATTTTTTCAGGTGTCAAAGCCGAATAAAGTTAATAAAAAATGACAATCAAACTATAGCGAAACCATTTTGATGCAAAACCGAGCCTGTTGAATATAGGTAAATAAAGCGCCCGGCTTGAAATTGGGAAAGCTTCAGGTAGTTTGTTAAATGTTTGTTTATCAGCCTTACCAAAAGAATATTTTGTTGAAAGCCCGTTAATTCCGGTTGTTTATGCGGAGCAAACGGTAGTTTGTCGATTTAAATTCCCAGTGAGCATCAGATATCGTAATTTTGGTAAAACACTAACTAAATTTAATAGCTATGAAGAAGATGAATTTCCTTAGAAAATCAATGTTGCTGCTTGCAGTAGCCACGATGGTATTTGCAGCCTGTAATAAGGAGACTTTTGAAGAGCCAGAGTTGCTGGTTGAAGAGCAAATGGACCTGGGCGACAATGGAAAAATAATTGAAGGCAAGTACATTGTAGTACTTAAGCAAAATCAAAACAACTTAAAATCGGGCATGAGTTATACCGATAAACAAAAGGCTTTACGCACTGAAATTCAAAGCATGGTTGGTTTAAAGAGTACTGATCCGGAAATGGTAGAGCACTTATTTGTGGAAAGTATTTATGGATTTTCAGGAAAATTATCTGACAACCTTTATAATAAGCTGGCTTCCGATTCACGGGTTGCCTATATTGAACCCGATCGCTTGGTGATGTTGGCCAAACCGGTTAAACCCGGCGATGATGGTACCACCGTTCAGGAAATTCCCTGGGGAATATCCCGCGTAGGCTATGGTGACGGCACGGGAAAATCGGTTTGGATTTTGGATACGGGTGTCGATTTGGATCATCCTGATTTAAATGTGGATCAAAACAGGGGCTATTCGGTATTTACCACCCGTAAAGATGCTACACCCGACGATAATAACGGTCATGGAACCCATGTGGCTGGCACCATTGCAGCGCTTAATAACAATTTGGGCGTACTGGGTGTTGCCGCCGGTGCTACGGTAGTTCCCGTAAAAGTATTGGATTCGCGCGGAAGCGGTGCCTACTCCGGAGTTATTCAGGGGGTTGATTATGTAGCTGCCAATGCCAAAAGTGGTGAAGTGGCCAACATGAGCCTGGGTGGTCCCGTTTCGGATGCTTTGGATCAGGCTGTTCTGGCTGCTGCCGCAAAAGGTGTTGTGTTTAGTCTGGCTGCCGGAAACGAGAGCGACAATGCCAACAATCATTCTCCGGCCCGCGTGAACCATGCCAATGTGTACACCATCTCAGCTATGGATATCAATGACAACTGGGCTTATTTCTCGAATTTTGCCAATCCTCCGGTCGATTATTGTGCACCCGGAGTAAATATTAAATCGACCTGGAAAGGGGGTGCCTATAATACCATCAGCGGTACATCCATGGCTGCGCCACATGCAGCCGG
Source organism: Salinivirgaceae bacterium (assembly GCA_050179685.1). Taxonomy (GTDB): domain Bacteria; phylum Bacteroidota; class Bacteroidia; order Bacteroidales; family SZUA-534; genus GWE2-40-63. The sequence continues at coordinate 74,363 of JBFXEW010000020.1, read as the reverse complement.
TGTTTTGGTTTTGGGTACAGCCCGCACCGATGGCTATGTACGGAACGATCCCGATGGAAATTCCGATCCCATTATCCACCGTTAGTTTGACTCTTCCTTATAATTCAGGGCTGCCTCAAGGGGTGGCCCTTTTTTTTGATGGATTTTTTTACAAAGCCAAAGCAGGAAATGGCAAGTCCATGGCCAGGGTTTTGTGAGGATTTTGTTGATTTATGTTTTTGTTTAATGGTTACCATGAAATACCAGCCTGCCATGCACCGCAAAAGGCGGCAGGCCGCAATTCACAGGGGTCAATTAGAACCCTAATATTAATGGTAAATATTTATCATATCCCCGATTGAACCCTTTCAGGGTTCATGGATTGGTGCGGATTTGCAACCGTAGGTTGCGCCTACGGCTATTGTTATTCAACTCTACGAGTTGGTAGACTTATAGCCGAATAGAAACCTTAAAGGTCTTTGTTTCCAACAATCTAAGGCAGGTGCTCAGAGGGGCGAGAACCCCGAAGGGGTGTCATTATAATAGCCCCGGGTGTGAACCCGGGGTTTAGTTTACCCCCAACAAATGCGGTGCAAGCAGTTGGTTGCCATGAAATGCTGAATTCTCATGCACCGCAATCAGGCCACAGTTCACAGTTCGCAGTCCTCAGCCAGCAACCAGCCGGCAGCCATTAATGAACCTTCGGTCTCCGATTGATAACTAATCAACCCTGTCAGGGATTCAAACCCTGACAGGGTTGTGCTTTTATTCAAACAGAACTACCTTGCGGGGCATGATGGGATAGTTTTCCAATTGGGATTTGGTGCTTGCCCCGCCGTTGTTGTGGGGGCACCTGTTCCCCGGGTTTTCACCCGGGGCTACAAAAGTTTCACCCCTATGGGGTTTTTGGCATAAACCACAATCGGCGATAATGCCCCAGCGGGGCGGAACCTTTATAGAATTATAGGAACGCATCGAATAAAGCGGTGCAAGCAGTTTCATGCCATGAAATGCTGAATTCTCATGCACCGCAATCAGGCCACAGTTCACAGTTCGCAGTCCTCAGCCAGCAACCAGCCGGCAACCATTAATGAACCTTCGGTCTCCAATTGATAACTAATCAACCCTGTCAGGGATTAAAACCCTGACAGGGTTAATGCGCTTCTGTCAACGATTCTACCTTGCAGGGCATTATGGGGTAGTAACCAGTAACCAGTCCGCAGTCTTCAGCCCTCAGTTCCCAGCCTTAAGTCTAATGTCTAATCTCTAAATTCTAGTCTCCAGTAACCAGTCACCAGCATCCAGTCACCAGTCACCAGCATGTCTAAATTCTAATTTCTAAATTCTAGTCTCCAGCATCCAGTAACCAGCATCCAGAAACAAGTAACCAGCATCCAGAAACAAGCAACAAGAATCCAGCAACCAGCAACTATTCCTCGGGTACTTCCTCCTCCCCTTTGCTGCGTTTTTTAACCACGATGTTATTATCGGCAATAATGGTAGCCACCGTGCGGGCAAATGCGCCGTAGGTGGCATCGTTAACTGCTTCCATAGCGCGCAGGTACGGCACCACCTTATCGTTAATAAGGGCCAGCACCTCTTTTTTTAATTCGGAGGCATTGGCCTGGGTTCCTTCGCGGGCCCGTTCGGCCTCGTAGGCAACGCGGGCGGTATCGAACGCAGTTTGTGCCGTTTGCAGGCTGGCAAGTATCTCGGCACAGCTCGGTAGCAGGGCAATGGCTTCCTGCAATTCGGGAGCGGCAAAATCGCCCAAAAGGGAATTTACCAGGGCCGATTCGGTGGCAAAACTTTCGCTGATGATTTTCAAACCATATTTATCGATTACCTTTTCGAGCTTCAGGGCTGCGGCACGAATTTCCGCATCGGGGTGAGCGGTATAGGCCTTTATCAGGAAGATTAATGCCCGAGTCGGTCGGTCACGGCCCTCGTCTTTGGTTTCGAGTTCACTCTCGGCTTTGGTGCGCCTGATGGCGGCTGTTAATGCGTTGGTACGGGACTCAAGGGTGGTAAACATATTGGGCAGGTAGGCATCGGTAGTTAATCCGGAGCTTTTGTAGGCTTCCACAATGCGTGTGCTGGTAGCTGCTACCTCGGTGGTGCGACTTTGATAATTAATTTTTTGAATCATGGCGGTAAAGTTTATGGTTAAACATTGACCCGGGAAGGCTTTTATTAAAGAGAGAAAGGTTGATTTTGCCTAACCGGGGCCCTTGGATGTAAGCAAGTTACAACCCTTTTTACGGTTTTTACAAATATCGGAATATGTTTTTGAGCAGGATTGCTTTTTTGCTTAGGGTAGTAATTAATAGTTGTGAATTGGCTCCTTTTTCTTTGGCGGAGCCATTAACATTTGTTAGAAGCTCCACCAAAAGCCTGGGCAAGCAATTAACAGTTGTGATTTACTCAAAAATATTTTGGGGAAGCAATTAACACTTGTGATTTGCTCCACCAAAAGATTTGGCAAGCAATTAACAGTTGTGATTTTCTCAAAAAAAGTTTTGGGCGAGCAATTAACAGTTGTGATTTGCTCAAAAAAAGTTTTGGGCAAGCAATTAACACTTGTGATTTGCTCAAAAATATTTTGGGCGAGCAATTAACACTTGTGATTTTCTCAAAAAAAGTTTTGGGCGAGCAATTAACACTTGTGATCGACTCCCTTTTTTTCCGGGGCTTTAAACATTTGTGTAGGGGTGCTTTTTAAGCTTATTTTTTTGGCTAAGGGTTTATTACCCTATAGGGCAGCTCTCTTTGGTGGTAGGGGTTGAATTTTATGGGTTTGGATGGGGAAAAACAGAAAATTATAAGTAGAGCTGTGAATTGAGTGAGATACTCTGTCTTGGTAATGACGAGAGAATGAGCTAAAATCCGATGCTGGCATACCACTGAGGCCGCCATGGAATTTATAAATTGTTAGCGGTTGTTATTTGATTATAAAATGTTGTCTCTTCTTTGAATCATTCCCATAAGTTTCTACTTTACCAATTCCTAAATTTGTAAAGCTATTGTTGTTAATCTTATCAATTAATTCCCTTTCATAATCAGCAATTTTACCATTTAATCTTCGCAGGTCTTTGTTTAATATTTTAGCAAGTGGAAGTTCATCACCAGAAGCATATTTTTTAATGCTTTTATTTAATAAACGTTCAAACTCTTGAAAGTGAACAATAACTTTCTCTATTAATCCATCACTATCAGAATCAATCAAATATAAGCTGCTCAGTAAGTTTTCGATTATATTAAGCACTAACCTTAAACTTTTTTCATTTGGCACTGTCATTTCGTGCACAGAGTCATTCCCTATAAACCTAATAGAATGCAATCTATTTGCTTCTTTTTCAGTTATTAAATTTTGAGCAATAAGTTTGTTTATTTTTACTTCAAGACTATTTCCTTTTATCTTTTCTTCCAAACAAATTGCTTCAATAACAGCACGAAAAGCAACTCCAGTTAAAATAAAACAATTCGAATTGAATGCATCTATTGCTTCATTGTAAATCCGTTTAATCTTCTCTGGTAAGTCATATAAATTTCCTAGGCGTTTTTTAATTTTCAATTCATTCGGAAATGTAGAGACCGTTATGTCTGGTTGCCAGTTTCCATTCTCGTCAGGATATGCAGATTCAATGTCAATTAGCTCTTTTCGAAATGAAATTGTTTCACACCCCATACATTCAACAATCATATAATCAATTTGATAGTCATAGTCATTATAGTCACTACGAAACGTTTTGTTGGAAATAACTTTGTGATTTGTTTCATAATCACATCTTTGACAATAGCTTTTTATTAAATCCTTCATTTTTGATATTTCCTAGTTGTAAAATACTCTTTCTTAGTTTTGTATACCTTCCAATATTCCATTTTTGAAATATAAATAAGTACCCCAACCATATACCCATTGTTCAATGGCGAGTTCACGAACGATTGTTCTATTTATATCAATAGGTTTTCCCCAAGCTGTCCTGCACATTTCCATATTCATTCCGATTATAACTTTTTCGTCAGCTATATAATTACCCATTTCTTTACCCCATTTTATAATACAATCATTTCTGAATTTAATTCTTAATTGTTGTTCAAGCTCGTATTGTTCCTGTTTTATGCGCTTTTTCTCCTCATTCTCCTTTTGTTTTTCATCTGCTTTTTTCTGTTTTTCCAGGTTGTGTTTAATATAATCTGTTTCAAATAGAAAATGCTTATTTAGTTCACCTATGCCGAGTTTAATCTTAATTTCTCTATCGCCGTTCTTAAGGAAATAGTAAGGTGTCAAATAAAAATCATTCGAATTTGCAAAACTTATATCTGTGCATTTCCAGACTTCACCATGTGCTATATTGATTAGTTCACCTGTATTTACGTCAACTAAATTTTCTAACGCCACGTTGGTTTTGACAACAAAATTTTGATTTAAAACTAAATCTTTCAATTTTTCAAAATATGGTACAAGAAAAAATGGTGATTTATTTATATCCCTTGCTCTTTTTAAAATCCAAAATAAAGTATCATTGTTTGATTCGTTTTTCAAAGATATTTTAAGACTTACTGACCGATACCAATTTGAATATTTATGTTCAGGTATTTCAATGTCTTCTAATCTCTTATATTCTTTTTCAAGATATTTCCCTTTTATATCAATAATTGTAAAATATTGGTTCTCTACGCTATCTGGGTTAGTGCCAACATTTCCATAAATAGAACCTGTTGACATATCCGTTTTTTCATAGTAAAAAATGGGTTGATAGATATTTGTCTCTTCTTTAACTCCTAAATTATACTCATCAACTGCCGCATTGTATTTTTCTAAAGATTTACCTCTTAGTTTATTTACATTGCCTAATTGAGATACCATTATTTGGTTTGATAAAATACTTTCAAAAGGGACTACTCTATTTTTTATTAAATAGTTAGTTTTATTTGAATATAAAAAGTTAATGCAATTTATCCCTGTGCCACTATAGGTCTTGTTTTCAGATGTTGGAAGGAAGAACAATTTATAACCAATATATTTCTTGTAATTTATAGGTTGCTTTTGTTCAACAAAGTTTGAAAGGCTATCGAATTCCTGTGGCTTAAGTACAGGTTTTTCTACTATTTTTTCTTCACGAATTGTTATTTGTGCATTTGTATTTATTGCCACTATGCTCAATACGACAAAAAAAATAAAGCTATATTTCTCCATAGTCATTCGTTTTATGTTTTATTCCAATTACTCTATAAATAATGTTCATAATGATGTTAAATATAGTTCATGAGTTTCTTTCGACCTAATAACCGCTAACTATAAAATAAAAGAACCCCACCCCCTTTATCCTACCAAATTGGGATGGCAGCGGTAAAAGCTTGCGTTTATCTGTATTATTCGTGCAGTTTGGGTTCACGTTTTTGGTTTCAGTTAACCAAAGCTATGAAATTATTTAATACCAAAACACTTAGCAGGAAGTTTTAGGTAAAAAAAACAGTGTGAGAAAAATTGCTTACATTTAATTCGGTAAAAACTAAAACGCAGCATTATGTATCATAAAGTAGTTCAGCAAATAAAACCCCTGGGGTTTACCTGGGAAACCCGCGATCCTTTTTTGTTTTGTGTGCACCATAACGACAACTATCCGGCCGGTAACAGCCACTTAGGACCTGCGGCTTCCCTTTCGGGACGGCATCTGGGTAACGATTTCACACCCAAAGACGGCTGGCGGATGTATCATGGCGAGACGGTTCCCGGTTTTCCGGCGCATCCCCATCGGGGTTTCGAAACGGTTACCGTGGTACTTACCGGCTATGTCGATCATTCCGATTCGCACGGTGCTGCCGGAAGATACGGTCAGGGCGATGTACAATGGATGACAGCGGGTTCCGGACTGCAACATGCCGAAATGTTTCCCCTGCTCGATGCCTCGAAACCAAACCCCCTGGAGCTGTTCCAGATTTGGCTGAACCTGCCGCAAAAGAATAAGATGGTTGAACCCCATTACAACATGCTATGGGACGAAGCCATTCCGGTACTTACTGAAAACGATGCCCAAGGAAAAAAGACCACCATTAGAATCATCAGCGGCAAACTTAAATCGACCGTTGTTCCGGCTCCTGTGCCCGATTCGTGGGCCAGTGAGGCCGAAAACGAAGTGGCCATCTGGCTTATAAAGATGGAAGCTCAGGCGCAATGGAACCTTCCGGCAGCATCGCCCGAAGTAAACCGCACCCTGTACTTTTATCAGGGCTCCGAACTCACCGTGGCCGGAATTACTGTGCCTTCCTATCATTCGGTGGAACTTTTGGCTGAACAGGACTTAAACATCAGCAATGGTGCTGACGAGGGTTACCTGCTCCTGCTTCAGGGAAAACCCATAAACGAACCGGTAGTGCAACACGGTCCTTTTGTAATGAACCGTATGGAAGAAATCCATCAGGCCTTTGCCGATTACCGGCTTACCCAATTCGGCGGCTGGCCCTGGCCACAAAGCGATCAGGTGCATCCGGCCAACCGTAGCCGCTTTGCAAGCTATGCCGATGGCCGCGAGGAACAGCCATAAAACAAGGGAGAAATCAACAAGCTAATACCTAAACTGCTTTATATGAAAAATCTGTATATAACATTCAATTTGCTGCTTTTGATAACAAGCGTTGCTTTTGCTCAGGATCGGGTAACCGGAGCTTTGTTTGCCACGCGTTCCGAAGTGCTGGCTCAAAACGGCATGGTAGCCACCAGTCACCCGCTGGCCACACAAATAGGGCTCGACATGTTGAAAAACGGCGGTAATGCCATCGACGCAGCCATAGCCGCCAACGCAGCTTTGGGATTGATGGAACCCACCGGCTGTGGCGTGGGCGGCGATTTGTTTGCCATTATCTGGGATGCAAAAACAAAAAAACTCTACGGACTTAATGCCAGTGGCCGGTCGCCCAAAGCGCTTACCCTGGAATATTTTGAAGAAAAAGGCCTTGAAAAAATTCCTTCACACGGTCCGCTTTCGGTAAGCGTACCCGGAGCAGTAGATGGCTGGTTCGAAATGCATCAGAAATTTGGAAGCTTGCCCATGGACCAAATTCTGGCTCCTGCCATCGACTATGCCGAAAAAGGTTTTCCATTAAGCGAACTCATCGCCCATTACATGCAACTTTCTATTCCGTTTTATCAACGTTCAGGCTTTGCAAATATTGAAGCTACCTACTTAAAACAAAACGGAGGACGTCTGCCCAACGAAGGCGAAATCTATAAAAACCCTTACCTGGCCGAAACCTATAAAAAACTAGCACAGGGCGGTCGCGATGCTTTTTATAAAGGAGCCCTGGCACAAACTATCGCCGGGTTTATTCAGGAAAAAGGCGGATTTTTATCGGAAAGCGATTTGGCCGAACACCACTCGGAATGGGTTGAACCGGTATCGGTGAACTACCGGGGATACGACGTTTGGGAGTTACCGCCCAACGGACAGGGAATTGCTGCCCTGCAGATGCTGCAAATACTTGAAGCCTATGATTTCTCTGAAATTCCCTTCGGGAGTACGGAACATTTGCATCTTTTTACCGAAGCCAAGAAACTGGCCTTTGAAGACAGGGCCCGATATTATGCAGATATGGATTTTGCCAAAGTTCCGGTTGATGAATTGCTGGCAGAAAGCTATGCCGATGAACGCCGGAAATTGATTGGTGAACAGGCCGGCGCTTACCAGGCCGGTACCATAAGTGCCGGCGAAACCATCTACCTTACCGTAGCCGATAAGGAAGGAAATATGGTATCGCTGATTCAGAGCAACTACCGGGGTATGGGTTCGGGAATGGTTCCTCCCGGTCTGGGTTTTATGCTTCAGGACAGGGGCGAGTTGTTTAGTCTAAAACGGGGTCAGGCCAATACCTACGAACCGGGTAAACGTCCTTTTCACACCATTATACCAGCTTTTATTACAAAAGATGGAGCTCCTTACATCAGCTTTGGCGTAATGGGTGGCGATTTTCAACCGCAGGGGCATTGCCAGATAGTAATGAATCTGATTGATTTTGGAATGAACCTGCAGGAAGCCGGTGATGCACCACGCTGGGACCATACCGGAACTTCGGAACCCACCGGACAAGCCCGGCAAGGCAGCGGCGAAGTCAGGGTAGAATCGGGTATTGCTTACGAAACCGTCCGTGGACTGATGCATAAAAGGCACAAAGTAGGTTTTTTAAATGGAGGTTATGGCGGCTATCAGGCCATTATGTGGGATGCAAAGAATAAAATTTACCGGGGAGCCTCAGAGAGCAGAAAAGACGGACAGGCTGCAGGTTATTAGGCTATTGATTGCTTTGCGTTCGTAAGTTATAATTTAATGTCGTTTAGTTAAAGAAATTCACCCCTATAATCCCCGCTGCGGCGGGATACCTGCAACGATGGAACAGAGCTAGTCCTTCCGCCGCCGCGGAAAGGTGCCCGCCTTGGCGGGCGGAGGGTGAAGTCTGCTTAACTAAACGACATTGATTTTCAATTTGTTTTTTTTACATCGAACTCACGTTAAATTGTTAAATTGAAAATAAGCAAAGAATAAACGGGGTATAAATGGAATTGGAAAATATTCTTAATTTTATACCGTTTCTCAAATTAATCAAACCGGGGTACATGACTTTAATTAAACAATTAAAATTTTCGGGAAATCAGACAGCGCTCAGGAATATACTTATCCCCGGCTTTCTATTAAAAGACGACAAGCAAAAAAGCGACTTGCAGGTATGGGGCAAACCTTTGCTCAGCATCATTGTAATTGCCTATAACGAGGAAAAATACCTGCCAGTTTTACTGGACTCGCTAAGCAAGCAAACCTTTACCCGCTTTGAGTTGATTGTTGTTGACAGCAATAGCACCGATGATACAGAAAAGCTTGCCCTGGCGTTTGAAGAAAAATTTGAAAATTTTAGTTTTATAAAGCTCGATAAACCTCGTGGGCCGGCTTATGCACGCAACAAAGGCGCTGAGGCTGCCAGTTATGAACGCCTGATATTCTTAGATGCTGACACCCGTTTAAAACCCGATTTTATTCAAAAAGTGATGCATGAACTGGCAAAAAACCAGGCCGATGTAGCCACCTGTCCCATTCGTATCCGCGAGGGCGCAATAAAATCGAATCTGGGTGCCATGTTTCTGAATGGTTTTATGATTGGCTTGCGTCCGGTTTATACAGCAGCCTACGGAGCCTGTTTAATTACCACCAAAACCGTGCATCAGCAAATAAACGGTTTTCGCGAAGATTTGGGCGTGTGCGAAGATTGTAACTATGTAAAACGGGCCCGTCGCGACCATCAGTTTTCTTATCAAATCTTATCACCTATGTTTTATACTTCTGATCGCCGCGCTTTGAACGAGGGGGAAATTGGCCTGATGTTAAAATACATTAAAATACACACTTACCGTATGTTTACCGGAAAAGAGGTACTCCGCGACGAAATTACCTACGATTATGGCAGTTATTAATAGCAAGACCAATAAAATAACGCGTAAATTCCGCGAAATAGCCAGTGAATTGCTGCTTCTTATTAAAAACCCGATGTTCTATCTGGGACTGGGCTTTTTAATTGGAGGCATTCAGTTAAATTTTGTGTCGCAAACTTATCTGCACAACTACATGATTGAGGGAAAGACCCTGCCCGTACTTTCCGATTTAATTCTCGACAACCTTCCCTATTGGGACATTGATTACCTGTACGATATTTTTAGTCTGGTTTCGGTTTTTGCTTTTGGCACCTATGTGATTCACAAGCGGGAATATAAAAAAGTACCGTATTTTTTAATGCTCTGTGGTATTTTTCATCTGGTGCGCGGGGTATTTATTGTATTAACACCCTTTGGCAACCCGCCTATGTTCGATGGAACCGAAGGCTTGTTCAACGGCTTCTCGAAATACGAACTGGGCGTTTATCCTTCGGGGCATACCGGCATTGCCTACATGTATTTTATACTGGCAAAAGATAAAACCTACCGGATAATTCTACTCTTTAGTGTGCTGGTAATTATTGCTGCCTTATTTTTATCCCGCGGACATTACAGCATCGATGTGTTATCGGGCGTATTCTTTGCTTTTGCCATAAAAGCCTATGGCGATAAATACCTTTTACCCATTTTCACAAAATTTGAATCGAAACGCACCTCAATTCAACCAGACGATAGCATCGAATAATTATTTGGTATCTGTGCAAGGAGATTCACAAAAAAAAGAACCGCCAAACCCATTTGTGTGTTAATTTCATTAATTTTAGCCGTTTCTCTAATTTTGTTAATCCTAAGTTCATGGCTTCAAAATATAAAATTATTCTACTTCTGATAAACTTAGTCTGGTTGTCGTCGCAAGCCCAGATTAATGTGCAGCATTACCTGGTTGAAGGGCACCGCGACTTAATGAAAGCCAACTACACCAACGCCATTCAACGCTTTAATACCCTTATCCAGATAAAGCCCGATTTGCTCGAAGCCTATTATTTCAGGGGTTTTGCAAAATACTCGCTAAGCGATTACCAGGGTGGCTACAACGATTTTAATAAGGTGGTTGAGTTGAATCCTTATTTTAGCGAAGGATACCGTTTCCGCGGAATTACCAAAGCTGCCATGCAGGATTATCAGGATGCCATGGAGGACTTCGACAAAGCCATTGAGCTCGATTTAGCCAACCCCGACAATTATGTAAGTCGTGGATTTACCTTCCTGCTCATAAAAGAATATCAAAAAGCCATTATCGATTTCAACCAGGCATTAAAGATTAAAAAGGAATTGCCCTATGCTTACCTGCATCGCGGTTACGCAAAAATGAGCCTCGAAGATTTTGAGGGAGCCATAAAAGATTTTAGCGAAGGAATAAAACTGAATCCTTACAGTCCCGATGGCTTTGCCCGCCGTGCACTGGCCCTGGCACAACAGGAAAAATACCCCGAAGCACTCGAAGATTTAAACCGGGCATTGGAAATGGACGACAGCAACACCCTGTATTATTTTCAACGGGCTTATATAAAATACTACAATAAAGATATCGATGGCACCATGGCCGATTACAATAAAGTATTGGAACTGGATCCTGAAAACGCATTGACTTATTTTAACCGGGCCATTTTAAAAACCGAGATTGGCGATAACTCCGGAGCCATTGAAGATTACACCATGGCAGCCCAACTAAACCCGGGAAATATTTTACCCTACTTTAACCGGGGCGGTGTAAAATACGATGTGGGCGATTATTACGGCGCTATCCAGGACTGGAGCCAGGCTATTGAAATTTTTCCTGATTTTGCCCGCGCTTATCAGGCACGTTCATCGGCAAGGTACCAGGTGGGCGATGTTATTGGCGCCATGGACGATAAGGAAACGGCCAAAAAGAAAATTGAAGCCTACCAAAAGAACTCGACCAGCGATACCACGCTGGCCCAGTTTATGGACACCTCGCATAATTTTAACCAGCTGATTGAATTCGATTCTGACTTTTACCGGGCCAACCTCGACGACGGACAGATTCAAAACAAACGAATTGTTATTGAACTGAAACCCATATTGCTGATTACCAAAAAAGAAGACAAACAGGCCGACAGCGAACTAACATTTTACATGAAAAGTCTGGAAGAACTGAACCGGCTTAACCCCATGGGAGCCCGGTTTACCGTTTCAACCGAACTACCCGCTTTTAATGTCGATACCGTGCGGTATTTGTTAAATACCACCGAACAGGAAAAACTTCGCAGCTCGTTTAACGCCCAGCTATATTTTTATCAGGGTTTGTTAAACAGCACCATCCAAAATTTTAATCAGTCGATAAAAGCTTATTCCACGGCCATCAGCATCGACCCCGATTTTGAACTGGCTTATTTTAACCGGGCAAACACCCGCTACCTGATGATTGACTACATCAACTCGCTCGAAGATTATTCGCAGGTAATTACCCTTGAAGGAACAGCAACCACCCGCCACGACGATAGAAACCAAAATGTGCAACTCAACGATTATTCCGAAGTACTAAACGACTTAAGCCGTGCCATAGAACTGAATCCGGAATTTAGTTTTGCCTACTACAACCGGGGCAATGTAAAATGCATGAACAAAGATTTTACCGGTGCTATTGACGATTATTCCAAAGCCCTTGAAGTTGGGCCAACTTTACCACAAGCCTATTACAACCGCGGATTAACATTGATATATTTGCAGGATAACGAAAAAGGCTGTCTCGATATGAGTAAAGCCGGTGAACTGGGAATGGAAGATGCGTATCCGGTAATTAAAAAATACTGCACCAAAGAGTAAGGTTTAAAATACAGAGGCAATCAAAGCGTTGATTCCTCCACTTTTTGTTTTCAATCTTTTGCTTATGCCTTGCGGCTGCGTGAAAAATGTACGGTATAGATTCCCGAAACAACTATTACTCCTCCAACAATTTGCCAAAAGGTAAGGCGTTCGCCCAGCATAAAATAAGCAAAAATTCCGGCCAGTACGGGTTGTGCCAGCAAAGTAGGCGAAACCAGCGATGCCGGAAGATAACCCTGGGCATAATTAATAAGGAACCAGGCTCCTGCCTGAATCAACACGCCCATAATAAAGAATAAAACCCAGGCCTGGGTGCTGTATCCGGTAAAAGAATGCCCCATCAGCATTAAAAACAATCCCAGAAAAACTGCGGCCGACAAGGTACTCAGGTAAAGAAACGAAATGGTGGAAAGCAGTTTGCGTCCGGGTTGTGTAAGAATAATATAAACCGCATAAAACATGCCTCCCAACAAACCAAACATTAAGCCTTTAAACATCCCCTTGGGGTAGTACAAATCCTGAATAACCAGCATCGATACTCCGGCCAATGCCAAAAGCAAGCCCAGCCAAAAGCCTTTTTTATTGCGTTCTTTAAACAAAAACATGGCCATTATGCCTACCCATAAAGGAGCCAGATTACCAGCCAGCGTTGGAATGGTAGCATTGGCTGCCATGATTCCTGTTGTCCAGAAAGCCATATCGAGCGCAAAACTTAATCCGGCCAAAAGAGCAATTAATACACCACGGGAACTCAGTGTAGCTTTTTTTCGACTTACCTGATAAAAAAACACCGGGCTTAAAACCACAGTGCCAATAGCCAGACGATAAAACGAGGCAACAATACCGGGAGCCCCTGCCATGCGGATTAATACCGGCGAAAAGGCTATCATTACAGCACCAATAATAAGGGCTAAATAGGCTTTGGAATGTTCTTTCATAGGCTTGTAAGCGTAATTGCAATTTCGATCAAATGTAAATTAAAATCGCTGAAAAAAAAGCGAAGCCAAAAAACTATTTTTAGATGCTGCTTTTCCTGGATCTGAAAAGCAATGTATCCGCTTAATTCAAAAAGGGTTCAATTTCTTTCATAAGTGCACGCTTGTTTTTAAAACCAATCATGCGGTGCACTTCTTTTCCTTTCTGAAAAAGAACCAACGTTGGCAGATTCTTAATTTTATATTTGCTGGCCAATTGCTGGTATTGTTCCACATTAACTTTTCCTACGGATAAACGTCCTTTTTGCTCTTCGGCAATTTCGTTCAGCACCGGAGCCATCATTTTACAGGGAGCACACCAGGCAGCCCAGTAGTCGATAAGAATGGTTCCCTGCTTCATCTGAAAACCTATGTTTTTTGGAGTTAAAACTTTAATGTGTTCACTGTTTTTTACGTCGGGCGTATTTTTCATTTTATAATAGGAGTACACAATCATTCCTAAAAACACAACTACCAACGCGCCAATAATTATAAAAACTATATTCATGCTACTAAATTTGTATTACTATTTTATTTGAATTGGGCGCAAAAGTAACCAAACATATCTAAATAATTAAATATGTTCACTAAATTTTGTCTTACTTTTTTCTTAATCCTGTTCCCGATGCCAGAGTGAAACCTGCACCGAATACTTTTCGCGCAAATGAGCCGCCAGTCGTTCCGCACAATAAACCGAGCGATGCTGGCCTCCCGTGCAACCAAAACTTACCATCAGGTTGGTAAAGTTACGCTCCTCGTAGGTTTCAACCGACATGTCGATAAGTGCAAACACATGATTCAAAAACTCCTGCATATCGCTTTCTTTGGCAAAAAAATCAATTACCGCTTTGTCTTTTCCGGTCAGCTCTTTGTATTCCTCATACTTTCCCGGATTATGAATGGCGCGGCAATCGAACACATAACCTCCTCCATGACCGGTATTGTCTTCGGGTAAACCGTGTTTGTACGAAAAACTACTGACAAACACCGACAAATTTGATTTTCGACGCTTTTTGGGAACAAACTTCAATAGTTTTTTTGAGCTGATTAATTGTTCAAAAACCTGCGTAAGCACCGGCAGTTGAATGGGAAGTTCAACGTTTTGAAGTATCCAGGCCAGATTCTTAAGTGCATAAGGAATACTTTGCAAAAAATGGGTTTTCTTTTCATAAAAACCGCGGAAACCATAAGCGCCCATGGCCTGCATGATTCGTATGAGCACATAACCGTAATAATACTCACGAAAGGTTTTCTCGTCAACCGGAAGGTGATGCTTCAGGTTTTCGATATAAAAACCGAGCAATTCTTCGCGCACCTCTTGCGGAATATCGGCTTTGGCATCGTAAAGCAGCGAGGCAACATCGTATTGCAGCGCACCCCGGCGTCCTCCCTGATAATCGATAAAATAAACCTGATCGTTTTGCAACATGATATTTCTTGACTGAAAATCGCGATACAAAAAGAAATCGCTCCGCTCGCTTAATAAGTAATTTATCAGGGTGTTGAAATCGTCTTCGAGCAATTGTTCGTTAAACGGAATATCGGCCAGTTTCAGAAAATAATATTTAAAATAGCTCAAGTCCCATTGCATCGACTGGCGGTCGAAACTTTCGCGCGGATAACAAATGGAATAGTCGATATTAGGGGCTGCATCGACCTGAAAACGGGGCAATTCGGTAAGCACCTGTTTGTAAACCTTTAGCAATTCGTCCGGAAAACTCCCATTGGTGCGCACTTCCAACAGGAAATTAAACAGCGTGGTATCACCCAAATCTTCGAGCAGGTAAACGTGTTGTTTTAAATCGGCAAAATACACGGCCGGAACAGCAAGCCCCATCTTTGCAAACGACTCGGTAAAACCAATAAATGCTTTATTCTCGGCTTCGTCTTCGTTAATGGCCCCAATAACACTGGTTTTATCGTTGCTGATTCGGTAATACTCCCGTTTTGATCCCGAAGCCGGCAATTTATTAATTGAACCAGCTTTAGTTCCCGACCATTTTTCAAATATCTCGCTTAATAGTTCCTGCTTTGTAATTCGTATGGTTCCTTTGTCGTGGGCAATTATCATCAGTTTCGGATCGTTTAATTAGTAAAGTTGGCAAATTAATAAAATATCCTGCAAAAGAACAGATTTTTTTAGTGAATTGCCTCATTATGCCGGCCGTTAAAAATTACAGCCGCACCCGGCTAAAAACTTCTTTTTAAAAGTGCTGCGAAAACCTTATCTTTAGTGCACTAATTAATGTAAACTGAGCCTTGATGATTAACCTTAAATTCATCCTTTGGATGTGTTTATTGGCGATAATAAGCCAAGTAGCCAAAGGGCAGAAGCAGGATTTTGTTTTTGAACAAATCACCAACGAGAGTGGGCGGAGCCTGGGTTTTATTACCGGTATAAGCCAGGACACCAACGGTTTTATGTGGTTTGCTACCCGCAGTGGATTGTACCGTTACAACGGGTACTCGTACAAGCTGTTTAAACACCAAAAAAACGACAGCACCTCGCTTCCCTTTAACGATATTGCCTATTTGTACTACGACAATCAGCACCATTTATGGATGCGGCATTACGAACAATTGTCGGTATTTAAAGATGAAAAACGCGTGTTTAATTTCGATTCCGTGGTAAACCGCGATTACGACATTGAAGTTAAGATAGTACAAGACCGTAGAGGTAATTATTGGGTGGGGCCCACCGGCCAAGGATTACTCCGCTATAATCCCAACGATAAGCAGCTCACCGATTACACCTGTCCGCCGCAAACTTACACACCGCAAGCCTGGCATTATTTCGATTCGCTGCTGGCCAGCCAAGCCGGATTGATTGAAATTAACAATCCAGGCAACAATACCGATACGGTATTAAACTTTACGGTTGACGAACCGGCTTACTACTTAATTGCATCGAGTGGTGAAATAGACGATTACGGCATTTACGATTTTGGTTCGCTTACTCAAAAGAGCAAGAAAATTTGGGAACTGTCAAAAACCGAAAGCATGTGGTCGGGAGGCGAAGAAAAGAACCGGTTTCAGGTTAATCCGGTATTTCTCGAGAAAGGAAACTACCAGCTCAGCTACCAATCGGATATTACCCACAGTTGCCAGAACTGGGATGGAAAAGGTCCCGACAAAATTGAATTTTGCGGTATAAAAGTGCTTCCCATTTCAGAAAACAATAAAAACTACATTGCCAGTCACTTGCTGAAACCACATAAAGATTCACTGTTTATTGAGTCGAATCAGATTAAAGATTTATTGGTAGATAAGCAGGGAAGTTTTTGGTTTTTAAGCAATAAAGGCCTCGAAAAATACAATTACAAAAAACGGAAGTTCGAGTTTTTCCCCATCAATTTCGAAGAACTTTTGGGGACACCGGTCGATAAGGAATACCTGCGTCTTTTTCAGGATAAAGAAGGCATATTCTGGATTGGCTCGATGTATGGATTGATTAAGTACGATTACCTTTGGTCGAAATTTGTAGTTTTTCAAAATACGCTGCAAAAGAAAGTTCTTACCAGTAATATTATTTATTCGGTTTTCGAAGACAATCAACAGAACATCTGGATTGGAACCGACGAGGGCATCAATATCTATAACAAAGAGCAAAACACGCTGGAACAGGTTAAGGCCGATATTCACAACCGGCTCTACAACAACCGGATTATTCAGATTTTTGAAGACCGGGGAGAAAACATCTGGGTGGCCACCACCGAAGGTTTAAACCGACTGATTAAAAGCCCGTTTCGTTTTACCGATTTGGGCATAAACTCCGATATTACTTATCCGGTAAGTTACGACGAAGCGGCCAACATCTGGTTTGCCATCGACAACCAAATTGTAAAATATTCGCGCAACTTGACCACAAAAACGGAATTCAAGCTACCCTCCCATATTTTTAGTCACGATGACTTTACCGGCGAACCAAACTACTTTATTAACGATATGGTTCGCACCCCCGATAAGAATATCTGGCTGGCTACCGACAATAAAATTAGTCGTTACAATCTGGCCGGACAAAAAATCGATTTTGTCAGAGAAACCGGTGCGCTCATTGTTGGTAACGACAGTTTAAAAAACAGTGTCAGAAAACTAATTGCCGGCAAAGCAAACAAGCTTTATGCTTTTTGCCCGAATGGCGTTTACATAATCAACCATAGCGACTTAAGCTACGAATCGTTTTATCCCTTTCAGCAACAGTACGATTTTATCGATGAGGTGGATTTGAATTTTTTCTCTTCGGCACTTAGCGACAAGCAAGGAAACATCTGGGTGCGCACGGTAAAAGGAATTTACCGGCTTAACCCCACAAAAAGCAGGCTCGAATTTGTTTTTGAATACCCCGATGAATTCAAAGACGGCCCATTAAGCAAAGGATTTATGGATCTTGATGCAAACGGCAACCTTTGGTTTGCCACCCTGCCCTACTTACACCAGATTAATAGCGAAACGCTTGAGCATCGGTCGTGGGAATGTCCCTATGAACACGATTGGGGTATGGCCCATCTGAAAATTGGAAAAAACAGCATCTGGATTTACAGTACCAACGGACTCTATGGTTTCGATGCCGCATCGGAGGAATTCTCCTACTACTCCATCGAAAATGGTTTTATCGATAATAACATAAATGGAATTCACGAAGATGAACAAGGACAGGTATGGCTCACTACCGGAAAAGGGTTAATAAAATTCGATCTGGAAGAAGAACAGGCAAAAAACTATTTTACCGCCACAGATTTTTCACGACATATCTTTCTTGGAAACCGACCATCATTTAGTTCGCCAACTAACGAGCTGATGTTGTTTACCGGTCGTGGTTTTGTTTCGTTTTATCCCGACAGCATCAACCGGAACGTGCCCAAACTGGTAGTCGATAAATTCACCATTCGGGGAAAAGAATACCCGCTCGACAGCCTGATTTATTACAAAAACAGCATCAATCTAAAATACAATCAAAACTTTATTGCTTTTGAATTTGCCGTACTCGATTACACCGAACCGGCTGCCAACAAATACAAATACCGCCTCGAGGGACTCGACGACGAATGGGTTTTAAGCGATGCCAACAACCGAAGGGCAACCTATTCGGGTATTCCACCGGGAAAATACACTTTCCACGTAATTGGTTCAAACAATGACAAAACCTGGAACAATGAGGGGGTAAAAATCCAGGTGAATATTTCGCCTCCCTGGTATAAAACCATACTGGCTTACGTTATTTATGCCTTGCTGATAGCTTCGGGAATCTGGTTGTTTATTGTTATCCGTGAACGAAAACTGATTGAAGAGAAACGCATTCTGGAACAAAAAGTACGCGAACGAACCGCCGAAATTGAAGCACAAAAAGAAGAACTGGCTACGCAGAATGAAAAAATTAATGAGCAACACAAAAATATTACCGACAGTATTCAGTACGCCAAACGAATTCAATCGGCCATACTACCACCGATTGAGCAAATTGCCGATGTGGTTGATGAGTATTTTGTACTTTACCGTCCGCGCGATATTGTAAGTGGCGACTATTACTGGGCCACGCGCCGTAACGACACCACCATAATTGTTGCAGCCGATTGCACCGGCCATGGGGTTCCGGGTGCTTTTATGAGCATGTTGGGTATAGCTTTCTTAAACGAAATTGTAAACAAAGAAGGCATTTGCCAGCCCAATGCCATTCTCGACCGACTACGTGAACAGGTAATCAAACAGCTACACCAAACCGGAAAAGAAGGCGAATCGAAAGATGGTATGGACCTGTCGCTGTATGTGATTGACCACAAAACCATGACACTCCGCTTTTCAGGAGCCTACAACCCCTTGTATATTATCCGTGATGGAGAGTTAAAAACATTAAAAGCGAATCGGATGCCCATTGGATACCACATAAAAAAAGATTCCCCCTTCGAGATGGAAGAATTTGAATTGCAAAAAGGCGATTGTCTGTATAATTCATCCGATGGTTATCCCGATCAGTTTGGAGGAGAAGATGGCCGTAAATATATGTCGAAAAATTTCAAGGAACTGCTGGTAAGTATTCATCAAAAGCCCATGGCTGAGCAACGCGAAATTCTGGACAAAACCTTTGACAAATGGCGTGGAACCATTGAGCAAATCGATGATGTTATTGTAATTGGCGTACGCATCTAAGAACAATAAGAAAACAAAGAGGCTGTCTAAAAAGCAAAAGATTTAAACCATCTGCTTTCAAATTAAAAGGGATAGAACGCGGATAACGCTGAAAAAACTGATTTACGCTGATAAGATCTGTGAAAATCAGTTAAAATCCGCGTCATCAGCGTTCCTTTTTTGAAGATTACTTCCATTTTGTAAGTTTTTGGTAAATGCATATTGCTTTTGGGACACCCTCTTCTTTTCTTTAGGCTTTAATTGTTTATTGCACTGCCATTAATGCATTGATGTTTCCATAACCAAAATCAGCACTTTTATTCGGATACAAACTGGCTGATTGCTTCATGCGGGCCAATACCTGATCGCGGGTCCAGGTAGGGTATTTACCCCAAATAAGGGCTGCAATACCTGCAGTAAAAGAAGTAGCTACCGACGATCCCCCAACATAGGTTTTGGAATTTTCGAAAAATCCCAGACAAACCGAGCGGCGGTTGTCATCGCTATGACGTTGCATAATAACGGTAAAATCAATTTTACTCCCTTTATGGCAAACAGCGCATTCGGTATAACCCGCTCCATCGGTAATACCGGTAACAGCTACTGTTTCCGACATGCTGGCCGGGAAAATAACACCAACAAAGTTGGTAAACTCGGTCGAAGTTCCACCGGCTGCAACAATCATTTTACCTTTTCCATAGGCATATTTTACGGCATCAGAAATACTACCTACTGAAAAAATATGGCCTATCGACATCGAGATTACTTTTACATCGCTGCGGTTACCCAGCTCAGTTAAAGCGCGGGCCACACCCCGTTGCTCATGATAACCGTCGAGTACCACATTTTTGGTTGCCCGGTAACTCACCAGATTGCAATTGTAAGCCACACCCACTGGCAAATAATTATCGTTGCGCGGACTGGCAATAGTTGCGGCCATAAGACTTCCGTGGGCGCATTTATCCCAAACACCATCGGTAGTGGTACTCCAGGGCCAGAAAGAATCGACATAAACCCCATACTTATAAATTGAGCGGCCGTTGGAATAACCATCGTTAAAATTCGCGCCCCACATCGATTGATCCTGGGAAACTCCTGTATCGATAAGTCCTACGGTTATTCCCGAACCGGTACTGTACGACCAGGCCTGGGTAATATTGTGTTTATCGTAAGTCCACGACACCAGACAATTGGGAGCAATGGTACGATAATCGTAGCTATTAACCGCAACGGGCGTGTTATCGCAACCCGACGAGCTTTTTAAGGTTGGTTCGTATGCAAAAAAACGATAGCCGGCAGGTTCCAGGTACCGAATATTTGGCATAGCCCGCAAGGCTGTTAAGGTTTCAATATTTCCGACCCACACATCCACAAAATTCAACACGGCATCGTCGTAAACCACCACATCGGTGCCCGATTTCAGGCGCAATCCGCTTTCTTCTTCAAAACTGCGAACCACATCGAGAATTTCCTGCTTTTGTGTTAACAACTCAGTGCTTTTGTGTTGCGAATAAGCAGATGAACCGTATCCAATGGTTAAGATACTGTCGCCACGCATCAGGGCACTCCATAACAGGTAATCGTCGGCATCACTCCAGGTAAAGCTACCGGTTTGCTGCAACACGCCATGTATATAAGCGTTAATTTCGGAACCTGTAAGCGGCTCTAACTCGGTCTGATTTTGAGGGATTTGTTGAAAATCTTCATTTTCGGAACAGGCTGTCATTACCACAATAATGAACAGCGCTAAGGCTCTGCGTAATTTCATAATTTTTGTAAGATTTGGTTAAACATTGTTTGTTCGTTGAAGCAAATTACAAAAATTTAAGATACCACGCACATACAGTAGCATTTTTATCCTGAAAGGTAAGTTTTTTTTATTTGTGCCGCTTGTAATAATGTCGTGAATCGCCCCACTCACCATAGCCTATTTCTGCATCGGCCAGCTTAATGCGCACATCAAGACATTGCACACAATCCTGGGGTTCTTCATCCACACAGGGTTTATTTTCGTAAAGTTTATAGCTGTTCCGGTAGGTTCCCGGAGTAATGTTAGGCATTATAATGTTTGCTCCTACTTTAACGGCTTTTTCGCGCCCCAGCGGATCGATAGCCTGCAGGGCGGTAGCAGCAGCAATATTAATATCGCGCATAACAATGCGCAAGGTAGCAATCATACGCAAGGCCAGTTTAAAGCGTTCGTTAAGCGGAAGCAACTCGCTTCGATACTGATACAAAGGCGTATCGGGATGTTCAATGTAAGGCCCCATGCCTACCATATCCACATCAAACTGCTGCATAAATAATATATCGTCGGCCAGGTGTTCCAGGGTTTGAAAAGGCAGCGCAATCATCACTCCCGTTCCGGTTTGATAACCATTTTTTTTTAGTGTGTACAAACAATCCAACCGTTTTTGATAGTCGTGAGTTCCATCGTTGGGATGTAACTTCTGATACAACTCGCGATTACTCGATTCAATACGCAGTAAATAACGGTGTGCCCCGGCATTGAACCAGCGCTGATAGGTTTCTTCGGTTTGTTCGCCCAACGAAATAGTGATTCCCAGTTCATCGTTGGTAAGTTGCTTGATTTGGCGTAATAGCTTTTCGATACGAGCTGTAAAAGCCGGTGAACTGATTTCACCGCTTTGCATCACAAAAGAACCGTAACCGCTTTTGTGGGCAAATTCAGCGGCTTTCAGAATCTGCTCGTCGCTCAGGTTAAAACGGCTCACCTCCGTGTTTCCTTTACGGATTCCACAGTAAAAACAATCTTTAGAGCAAATATTCGAGAACTCAACCAGTCCACGGTAATAGACTTTTTTGCCCACCTCCTGCTCTTTTATTTCCTTGGCCCGGGCAAATAACAGTTTTTCATCGTTGCCCTGTGCCGCCAACAGGATAACAATATCCTGCTTTGAAAATTCTTTTTGAGAAAGTATCGATGTAAGGTTTTTCATTCCTGATTTACTAATATGCGTACTGGTTTTATTCATTGCTTTTAGCAATTTAAGTCCGGGTAATTATCGAGAAAATCTCAAAAAACGTTAAAAATACAAATCGCGTTCACCGGCTTTTACTTTATCGAGCCGCTCAATCAACGATTGCTTTATCTTTCCCTCTTCCATTTCAGCCAGATTTTTGGCAATTACCTTTTCACCTTTGGCTTTTACATCAAGGGTAGCATAATCTTCGAGGTATTCGGCCAAAGTAAGCATGGCGTTGGGCGTACAATATTTTTTGATAAATCCGGGTACCGAAAATTCCATAAAATGCTCACCGGTACGCCCGGCACGGTAACATGCGGTACAAAACGAGGGCAGGTAATCTTTATCGAGCAATTCGTCGATAATTTCGCCCAGGGAGCGGTTGTCGTTAATCTGGAATTGCTCTTTATCGAGATGCTGATGGTCTTCTTTTTTGGAATAAGCGCCCATTTCAATTTTTGTTCCACCATCGATTTGCGAAACACCAAAACTCATTATCTCAGAACGTATTTCCATAGGCTCGCGGGCAGTAAGAATCATTCCGGTGTAAGGAACTGCCAGACGCAAAATTGCTACCAAACGGGTAAAATCTTCGTCTGAAACGCGCCATTTATCAACAATATCGTACTCGCTGGCATCTTTTATCCGTGGAAACGAAATGGTGTGCGGACCCACATTATAACAAGCCTCAAAGTGATTTACGTGACGAATAAGCGCCAGCAACTCAAAGCGCCAGTCGTACAAACCAAACAAAGCGCCAATACCCACATCGTCGATTCCGGCTTCCTGAGCGCGATCGAGTGCTGTTAAGCGGTAATTGTAATCGGCTTTTTTACCAGACAGATGCACGCTTTGGTAAGTTTCGTGGTGATAGGTTTCCTGAAATATCTGATACGTTCCAATCCCGGCTTCATGCACGGTTCTGAAATCATCAATCTCCATAGGCGCTGCATTAATGTTTACCCGCCGTATTTCGCCATTGCCTTTTTTTACTCTATATACCGTGCGTACCGAAGAGGCAATAAATTCGGCATTGTATTTGGGATGCTCGCCATAAACCAGTATCAGTCGTTTTTGTCCGTTCTCTTCCAGCGCCTCAACTTCTTTTACCAATTGCTCGTCGGTTAATGTTGTGCGTACCTGCTTGCGGTTGGTGGTGCGGAAACCACAATATTTACAATTGTTGGTGCAAAAATTCCCCACATAAAGTGGCGCAAAAAGCACAATACGCTTGCCATAAACTTTCTCTTTCAGGGTTTTTGCTCCTTGCTTAATCTCCTCAATCAATTCCGGATCGGTGGCATTGATTAACACCGCTGTTTCTTCCAGGCTCAGGCGATTTTTATCGAGCGATTTGGCAATTACTTCACGAACCCGTTCTTTGGTAGGATGCGTATTTTCAAGAAAACTGTGGATTTCCTGCTCATCGATAAAGGGCTTCATGCGTTCATCGGCAATGGCGTACTGTTGCGGTTGGTAAATCATAATTTAGACTATTAGATGTTAGACATCAGACTATTAGACTTATAAAATTTATCCTGAGAAAAAAAAGGAAGGAAAATTATGAATAGACAATCATCAAAAAATATAATCCATTCAAAGTTTCTTTTCCGTCAGCATTTCCTCCGGATCCGATTTCATTAGTTTCCTCGATAACCGATACTTCCGTTATCTTAGAATTACGTAGCAAATATACAATTAAGCGGCTTGCAATAATGTGATAATTGTTACACTTTTTAGGAAATGATTATGATTTTTATCAGCGTTTTGTCTTTAAACCAGAAGTTTATTCAAAAGGACGGTTTTTTTGTGCTTCCGGTTTTTCCCAGGTAAAATCTTCTTTCCGGGGAACCGGATCGTAGCCCCATCCGCCCCACTGGTGGCAGGAGAAAATGCGACGCAGCGCCAAAAACAAACCCTTAAGCGGTCCATGAATTTTTAAGGCCTCGATGGTATAATGCGAACAGGTGGGATTGTACCGGCAGGCATTAGGCAACCAGGGCGAAATTACCCACTGGTAAAGCTTTACCGGGATTATTAGAATAAATGCAAAAAACTTACTTAAAAAATTCATGCAACAAAGGTAATTTTAAATCGATGCATTTTTGCTTAGTCGGCTTAATTTCAATCCCCATTTTTCGCACTTCAGCAAGATTTTTTTCCCCGAAAACGAAAAAAGTAGTAACTAGCATCCCAATTTATTTATAAAAACAAAAACTATGACAACGTCCATACATCGATATACACGAACCGAAGAACTGATAAACATCTGGAGCCATTTTGCCGGCATTATTCTGAGCCTGATTGGTACGGTAATACTAATGATTAAAGGAATTCACCTGCAAAGTGCTATACATATTGCAAGTTATGCGTTATACGGCATCAGCATGCTGGTTTTGTTTTCGGCCTCAACGCTTTACCATTCGGCTACAGAACCCGAACGACGAAAGAAACTGAATATCTTCGATCATGCAGCTATCTATTTTCTGATTGCCGGTACTTACACCCCTTTTACCCTGCTTGGTTTGCAGGGAGCCTGGGGATGGACCATTTTTGGCATTGCCTGGGGAATTGGCCTGGCAGGAATTATTCTGAAATTATTTTTTACAGGCCGTTACAACCTGCTTTCAACCATTAGTTATGTTGCCATGGGTTGGATTATCGTAATTGCCCTGAAGCCCTTAATAGAACGCTTCCCTTTTGAAGGATTGATGTGGCTGGCTGCCGGTGGTTTATTCTACACTGTTGGAGCTGTATTGTATATGTTTAAAAAGATTCCGTACAACCACGCCATCTTTCACTTTTTTGTATTGGCTGGTGCTATTGCTCATTATTTAGGAGTATTGTTTTATACCTAACTGGAAAGCGAACGGCCTTGTTCGTATATTTTCTTGCACGAAGCCGTGTGAGATTCATGAAAATCAGGAATAAAAAAAAGCCCCTAAATCGGGGCTTTTAATTTTTATAGCATTACATTTTATTATCGCAAATTTGCCTGAGCAGCTGCTAAGCGGGCAATAGGCACACGGAACGGAGAACACGAAACGTAATCCAGTCCGGTACGGTGACAGAACTCTACTGATGAAGGCTCACCACCATGTTCACCACAAATACCCAATTTTAAGTCTGAACGAACTGCACGACCTTTTTGGCAAGCCATTTCAACCAACTGACCAACACCTGTTTGATCTAAAGCCTGGAATGGATCTTGCTTCAAAATTCCTTTATCGATATAGATGGGTAAGAATTTACCGGCATCGTCGCGAGAATATCCAAAAGTCATTTGAGTAAGGTCGTTGGTTCCGAATGAGAAGAATTCAGCGTTAGCAGCAACTTCATTTGCAGTAAGTGCAGCACGTGGAATCTCAATCATGGTTCCCACCATAAAGTCAACTTTCACGCCTTTTTCAGCCTGAACTTCAGCAGCTACTTTACGAATAATAGCTTCCTGCATCTGGAATTCTTTGGCTGTTCCAATAAGCGGTACCATAATTTCCGGCTTGGGATTCAGACCTTCTTTTTTAAGATCACAAGCAGCTTCCATTATGGCGCGAGCCTGCATCTCGGTAATTTCAGGATAGGTAATTCCCAAACGGCAACCACGGTGACCCAACATGGGGTTAAATTCGTGTAACGATTCTACCTTTTCAGTTACAATCTTTACATCAACACCTAATTTATCGGCCATTTCTTTTTGCGAAGCCAAATCGTTGGGAGTAAACTCGTGCAATGGGGGATCCAATAAACGAATGGTTACACCAAAGCTGTCCATAGCTTTCAGAATTCCGTAGAAATCTTCGCGCTGAATGGGAAGCAATTTCTCCAAAGCTTTTTTACGACCGGCTAAATCTTCGGCCAGAATCATTTCACGAATGGCCCAGATGCGGTCTCCTTCAAAGAACATGTGCTCGGTACGACAAAGACCAATACCTTTTGCACCAAATTCGCGGGCAATTTTTGCATCGTTAGGAGAATCGGCATTGGTACGAACGTACATCCGGGTGTTTTTCTCAGCCAATTCCATCACTTTTCCAAAATCGCCATCAAGCGAAGGAGTAATGGTAGCTACTTTACCTTCGTAAACCACACCGGTAGAACCATCAAGCGAAATGAAATCTCCTTTTTTGAACGTCACCCCGTTAATGGTCATTGAAGTATGAGTAACGGCTAATCCAGCAGCCGAAGAGATACAGCATTTACCCATTCCGCGGGCTACTACAGCAGCATGCGAAGTCATTCCACCCCGTTCGGTTAGAATACCTACAGCAGCATACATTCCCTTTAAATCTTCAGGAGAAGTCTCGCGACGAACAAGAATTACTTTCTCGCCTTTAGCTGCTTCAATTTCGGCATCTTCAGCAGAGAAAACAATCTTACCAGTTGCGGCTCCGGGAGAAGCAGGCAAACCTTTTGACAATACTTTGGCATTGGCAATAGCTTTTGCATCGAATACCGGGTGAAGCAATTCGTCGAGTTTGTTTGCATCCTGACGTAAGATGGCCGTTTTTTCATCGATTAAACCTTCTTTAAGCATATCGACAGCCATTTTAACCATAGCAGCTCCGGTACGTTTACCGTTACGGGTTTGCAGCATCCAAAGTTTACCATCCTGAACGGTGAACTCCATATCCTGCATATCTTTATAGTGATTTTCGAGTTTTTGCTGAGTTTCGTCCAATTGCTTATAAACCTCAGGCATGGCTTCTTCCAGTGAAGGAAATTTAGCCAGACGATCAGCTTCTGAAGTACCATTACGTTCGGCCCAACGTTTAGAACCAATCTTGGTAATTTCGAGTGGTGTGCGAATTCCGGCTACCACATCTTCGCCCTGGGCATTAACCAGGTACTCTCCGTTAAACTGGTCTTCGCCGGTTGCAGCATCACGAGAGAAGCAAACACCGGTTGCCGAAGTCTCGCCCATATTGCCATAAACCATGGCCTGAACGTTTACTGCTGTTCCCCACTCATCGGGAATTTGCTCCATACGACGGTATAAAATAGCCCGTTCGGTATTCCATGAATCGAATACGGCACAAATAGCTCCCCATAACTGATCCCAGGGATTTGTCGGGAAATCAACTCCGGCTTTGGCTTTAACAACTTTTTTATAAGCTTCAACCACATTTTTTAAGTCGTCTACCGTTAGCTCGGTATCAGATTTATAACCTTTTTCAGCTTTAATTTTATCGAGAACCTGCTCGAAAGGATCGTGTTCGCCTTCTTCAGCCACAACATTCATAACTACATCGCCATACATGTGAATGAAACGACGGTATGAATCGTAGGCAAACTTTTCGTTTCCTGATTTCTCAGCAACCAATTTTACCGTATCATCATTCATTCCAAGGTTTAGCACGGTATTCATCATTCCCGGCATGGAAGCGCGGGCACCTGAACGCACGGAAACCAACAAAGGAAAAGCTTCACCTTTTGAACCAAATTTAGCATTCATTACTTTCTCAGTAGCAGCAATTCCTGCTTCCACTTCAGATTTCATTAACTCAACAACTTTATCTTTTCCGATTGAATTGTATTCCGTACAAACTTCAGTTGTAATGGTGAAACCAGCGGGTACAGGCACTCCAATAAGGTTCATCTCGGCCAGATTGGCTCCCTTTCCACCCAACAGGTTTTTCATGTCGGCTCTACCTTCTGCTTTACCGTTCCCAAAGGTATAAACACGTTTTTTCTGTGTCATAATGATTTGAATTTATGTTTGATAATCGATTATTTACTGTGTAATTCCTTGCTTTAAAAGTATGTTTTTAAGCACCGCTAAATTACAATAATTTAAAAAATATGGACTACAAACTTTCAAAAAATTCCGTGAAAAGGTCGAATTGCTTCAATTATAATTTACGGAGGTGTCTTTAGTGTAGAACTTAACAACAATAAGCTGAGAGTTAAAACATTTTGGATACAAAAAGAATAAAAAACGCCTTGTCCTATCCTGCTAAAATATGGGGTTACCTATATCTGCAGATAAAAGACAGGGTCTGGGTTTTTGGATTGCCTACCAAGTCAATTCATTACCAAACAAGTAAACCCAATTACTTTAAAACAAAAACACTTTAAGCACTGTTTTTCTTTTACTTACACTGTTTTGTATAGGCAATGTTGTGGTAGCTGTAAAAGACAATTGACATGCTGTGAATACAATATGACCTTGAATAATTGCCATTTAGCATTAAGAGGTGGTAAATTAGCTCAATCGAAAACTAAACCCGATGCATATGAAACAAAAACTACATCTACTCGCTGTTTTATGGTTTGCTTTGATAAACCCCATCGTTTTAAATGCACAAGTGCTTACCATAAACGGAACCATAGTGGATAAGAATAACCAATCCATTCCGGGTGTTACCATTCATGTTAAAAACACCAACCTGGGAACTATCACCAATTTTGATGGTCAGTTCAGTATTGAAACCGAACTCAATAGCATTCTGGTATTTTCAATGGTGGGAATGGAAACCCAGGAATATCTGGTTAGCAGCACACAGCCTGTAACCATAACCCTGTTGGAAGATGTTAAACAACTTGATGAGATAGTGGTGATTGGGTATGGAACAGTTAAAAAAAGTGATTTAACAGGGGCGGTGGGTTCTGTAAAAGCCGACGAAATGGTTAAAATCACTTCCATGAATCCGGTACAAAGCTTACAGGGAAAAGTTAGCGGAGTACAAATTACAAGCACTTCTGGAGCTCCAGGGGCTTCTCCAGTAGTTCGCATACGTGGTGTGGGAACGCTCAACGACAACTCTCCCATCTATATTGTAGATGGTGTTATTCTTAACGACATCTCGTTTTTAAATGCCGCAGATATTGAATCAACCGAAATACTAAAAGATGCTTCAGCAACTGCTATTTATGGCTCCCGGGGCTCTAATGGTGTTATCCTAATAACTACAAAAACAGGTCAAAAAGGAAGCACAGGTACCACATTTAATTACAATGGTGAGATTGGAATTCAACAACTTACAAAAAAAATAGATTTGTTGACAGGGAAAGAATATGCAATCGTTACCAATATGATAAAACCCACCTATAACAATGTTGATTTGGTACCAAATACCGATTGGCAAGACCTGGTTTTTAGCCCGGCAAACATTACCAATCATCAATTATCAGCTTCGGGAAGTTCCGAAATGAGCCAGTTTTACATTAGCCTGGGGTACTTTAACCAGCAGGGTATTGTCGATAAATCGAGTTACGAAAGACTTTCTTTTAAACTAAATAACTCCTATCAGTTATCTGAAAACTTCAGACTAGGGAATAACCTTACTTTTACACCCTACAAGCAACAAAACGCACCCAATGTTACTTATCAGGTTTACCGGGCCAATCCTTTGCTGGAACCCTACCGTGAAGATGGCAGCTTTGCAGGAGTTCCCGGTGTGGGAAACCCCTTGGGCGACTTAGCCTATTCAAACAATTACAACAAGGGAATTCGGGGTGTGGGCAATTTATTTGCCGAAGCAACTTTTCTTAATTCAATTACCTTGAAAAGTAGTTTTGGAATCGATGCCCTGTACAACAAGTCAATTAATTTCACTCCCGAATATAACGTGTTGTACTACGATGGTACGCAATCGATGCAAAGCAATCCCACAAACGATTTAACAAAAGGCTCAACCGAAAATCTGACCTGGCTTTGGGAAAACACCCTCAACTATGTTAAAGAAATAAACAAACATTTCATAAGTGCTGTAGTCGGATATACGATGCAAAATTCCAGTTCAGAGTATTTTAATATTTCGGGTGAAAACATACTGCGCGACGGAGAAGATTTTTGGTATTTACAGCCAAGCTATATTACCGACAATTCTCTGAATCATCTTGTAAACAAAGTTGATGACAATTTAAACTATTCCATGATTTCCTATTTATTCAGGGCTAATTACACTTATGAAGGAAAATACATTTTAACTGCAACTTTTCGTCGCGATGGATCCTCAAAATTCAACCCCGAAAATCGCTTTAGTAATTTTCCATCATTTGCTGCCGGTTGGAATATAGCTGAAGAATCATTTATGGATTCATTCACTTACCTAACCAAATTAAAATTAAGAGCCAGCTGGGGTAAGATTGGAAATGAAAAAATTACTTATTCCGATCGTTTTTCACTCACCCAAAATCTATTGGCAGTATTCGGTCCCGAAGACACCTCCTACCCGGCTGTTTCATACAGCAAAAGTGGAAATCCCGATTTAAAATGGGAAACCACCACACAAACTGATATAGGCCTGGAGGTCGGCTTTTTTAATGATAAATTAACCGGGGAGTTTGATTTTTATAACCGGGTAACCGATGATATCCTGGTTTACCTCTCAACCCCAGGCCATTTGGGAAACGGACAGGGTCAACTGATACGCTACAATGCCGGTAGTGTATTAAACCGTGGGTTCGAGGCAAGTATTAGCTGGCGCGAGAAAAAAGGCGATTTCAGCTATGGTGTTGGTATATTGGCTACTACGGTACACAACGAAATATTAAGCATTGGTGGAAACAGTGAAGCTGATTCCCTGCTTTGGGGAGGTAATATTAACGGATATACCACACAAAGCCGAAAAGGATTGCCCATTGGTGCTTTTTACGGTTACAAAACCGACGGCATTTTCCAAACGGCTGAAGAATTGGCTGCATATCCACATACCAGCGATGCTGAAGTAGGTTATTTGAGAAGAGTCGATATCAATAACGATGGTTTGCTAAATGGTGCGGATCGCACCTATTTGGGTTCACCCATTCCAACCTTTATATTCGGAATCAATCTCGATTTAACTTACCGGAATTTTGATTTTTCATTAAACATTCAGGGGCAAACCGGAAATAAGATTCTCAACGGAAAAGAAATTGTACGTCCGGACAAATACAACTTTGAAAAACATGTTTTGGATGCATGGACAGGGCCCGGCACAAGTACTACTGAGCCTAAAGCTACCTGGGGTGGTTACAACTTTATTCCATCCGATAAATTCATACAAGATGGATCTTTTGCCCGCTTACGAAGTGTGATATTGGGTTATACCCTGCCAAATGAACTGAGCAGTAAATTAAATATTAGTAAACTTCGCTTTTACATTAAAGGAGATAACCTGTTTACACTAACTAAGTTTACCGGATACTCTCCGGAAATTGCCAGTAACGATGTGCTTGGAAACGCAATCGACATGGGAACCTATCCCATTGCTGCTATTTATTCTTTCGGTGTCAACTTAACTTTTTAAAACTATGAAGAAGTATACAACAAAATATTTTTGGTTAATCCTGCTGGTTTTTGTATTACCGGTAAGTTCCTGCGAAGATTTTTTAGAGAAAAATCCTCAGGGTGAATTAACCCAAACCTCGTTCCCGGTAACAGCCTCCGATGCTTTATTGGCAACCAATGCCTGCTATTCTATATTGCGAGTGGGTTCTTTCCATTCCGGACTATTTCCACTTACCGATATAATGTCGGATGATGCTTACAAAGGAAGCAATCCCGGTGACCAAATTGCTGTAATTGGACTTTACGAAAACTTTTCTTTTACAACCACAGGTAGTGAACTGGCCAGTTGGTGGTCAACCCTTTACCAGGGTATAAAACGAACCAATGTGGTGCTTAACAAAGTGCCGGATATTATAATGGACGAAACACTGAAAAACCAATACCTGGCCGAAGCCAGTTTTATAAGAGCATTGATTTATTTCGATTTGGTTCGCGCCTGGGGCGATGTGCCTCTTATTACCGAACTCGATCCACCACTTTTACTGGAACGTGATCCGGCTTCCTCGGTTTATAATTTAATTGAAACCGATCTTTTATTTGCCATAGAAAACCTGCCTGAAAAAAGCGAAATTGAAATAACCCAATTAGGCCGTGCCACAAAAGGAGCTGCCAAAGCATTATTGGCAAAAGTTTATCTTTTTCAGAGCGATTTTATAAACTGCGAAAAATATGCACTCGAAGTAATAACTTCACTCGAATACGATCTTGAACCGGTTTTTACCGATGCCAATGGAGTTAATGGCGAACATGGGGTAGAATCGGTTTTTGAAATTGGAGCCCAGGGTGTTGAGGCCGAACCCGGAAGTCAATACGCCAATGTACAGGGTGTTCGTGGAACACCAAACCGGGGTTGGGGATTCAACCGTCCATCAATGGAACTTCGGAATGCTTTTGAAGCGAACGACCCACGCTTAAAAGGAACCATCATCGATTTAGGCGATGTTATTGACGGAATAACCATAATGGGCGATGGCACCACTCCCGATGTTACCGAAGACGGAGAGGGAAATATTATCGAAATTGAATGCTACAACCGAAAAGTCTGGACTCCTGGAACAACTGTTCCTCCACAATTTGGACACAACCGCCGGATAATTCGTTTTGCCGATGTTCTTTTAATGGCCGCCGAAGCCCTTAACGAAAACAACAAACCCGATCTGGCACTTATACATTTAAATAGGGTAAGAGCCCGTGCACGGGAAGGAAACAATGCCATTCTTCCCGATATTACAACTACCGATAAAACGGCCTTACGCGACATTATTCTAAACGAGCGAAGAATCGAACTGGCTCTGGAAGGTCACCGGTATTGGGATTTGGTTCGCACCGGAAAAGCAGAAGAAGTTCTGAGCCCGCT
Source organism: Salinivirgaceae bacterium (assembly GCA_050179685.1). Taxonomy (GTDB): domain Bacteria; phylum Bacteroidota; class Bacteroidia; order Bacteroidales; family SZUA-534; genus GWE2-40-63. Next base: position 41,407 of record JBFXEW010000020.1, on the reverse strand, counting down.
TGGATTTACATCGGGAAAACACGAATTATTTCCCATTCCACAAAATGAAATTGATTTATCACAAGGTAAGATGGAACAAAACAACAACTGGAATTAACAATTAACACCTTAACTATAACAATGAATATTAACTTAAACTTAAGAATTATGAAAAAACAACTCTATTTTTTAAATGTACTGCTTATGGCTGTAATCTTAATGGTTTCAGTAAGCTCTTGTAACGATGAAGAAGATCCCGTTGCATTAACCTTAAGCACTTTAATGGCCGGAGACATCGATTTAAATGGTGCAACTGCCCCCAACAATGTAGCCGCTGAGCCGGTTATCACTGCTACATTCTCTACCAATGTGGATGAAACATCAGCTTCAGCTGCAAACATTACCTTAATAAGAGATTACGACAACACGGTAATAACATCCAGCATTGCAGTTTCAGGAGCTACAATTACCATTACTCCTGGCGAAAGACTAGCAACAGGAGCCTTGCACAAACTTACCTTTGGTGCAGGCTTAAAAGCAACCAATGGAGAGATGCTTACTACCGAGGTTTCAAGAACTTTTACCACTGATGGATTTTTTGCCCCAAGTGGAATGGTTGCTCATTGGAGTTTTGAAGACAATGCCGAAGACCAGGTTGGAACCTACGATGCAAGTGCAGAAATTGATATTAACTATGTAGCCGGTAGAAAAACAACCGCAGGTAAAGCTGCCGATTTTAACGGAACCACTTCAATAATTGAAGTTCCCAATGGGGATGAATTGATAAAAACTCAAAACTTCACTATAAGTTTCTGGATGAAAACCAATTCAGCCGACAAAACCAGTGGCCATTTTGTTATCGGATTAGGAGCCTTTTATGGCATTCAATTCGAAGTCTATGGGGCTTACGATGGAGCCAAATTTGCCATTCGTTATAACCTGAGCGACACAGCAACTGTTGCCGAAGATATGTGGTTTCCAAGTAATGCAACTTATGCTGATAATGGCGGATGGCAAGGTGCCGATTTTGCCAAAAGCATTCCTACCGAAGACATGATAGCCCTCCTTAAAGACAACTGGCTCCATGTTACCTATACCTACGACGGAGTGGAAAAATCGGGTAAATTGTATTACAACGGTGAAAAAATGAAGAGTTTCGACTTTGATTTATGGCCCGATGGTGATGCAAAACGCGTGGTTACAGGTATGACTTATGCCGGTGTAGCTCCGGAAGTTGTTAACGAATTGGCTTTTGGATTTATCCAGTCAAGAGCTGGTACTCTATGGGATACTGAGACCTGGGGTGGATACGATTTTGCTGAAGCCAATCACTTTAAAGGCCAGCTAGATGATATTCGCATTTTCAATAAAGCTTTATCACAAGCCGAAGTTGAATTAATGTACGATTCTGAAAAACCATAATTGAAACAACATCAAAACTACGCTAATTCAAAAATCGACTTTAGCTGAAATGGTAAAACTAAGCCTCCTCCATTGGTGAGGAGGCTTTTAAAAGAAGCTAAAGTTATTACAATATTTTAAATAAGGATTTCAGTCCGTTTAATGCATAAATTATGATTTCTTCAGTAAAAATAGGGGTGTATTTCTTTGTGTTTGCTTTCTTAGTTTCATGCAAACCCGATGATACTGAAATTAACTATGGGGATTTACAACTTTCAAAAGTTAGTATGGGTGATAAAAACCTTTTATTGAATGAACGAACTACAGGTATTGAAACCACCAAAGAACTTTCCTTAACTTTTAGCAGCCCTATTGACACCAATACCCTGGCAGGCGCAATTCAGCTTTTCGACCAACAAAACAATCCGCTTGAATTGCACTTTACGTATGCTGAAAACCAAACCCTGATTTTTGCTAAACCTGACCAGAGCCTGCAATACAAAGAAATTTACCAACTTAATATAAATAAAACACTACAAGGAGTAAACAAAGAACGTTTTGCCGGTGCCATGCTTGAGTTCGAAACGGAAAACGGCGTATTGCGTATCGAAAATATAATATTAAACAACACCAATTTTAGCGAAACCAACCACCTGAAAAACATACCGTTCGAAGACAATACCATCGAAGTGGTTTTTAATTTTCCTTTAGATCCGACCAATTATAAAAGTAATCTGGCGCTAATTGGTTATAGCGGGCTTGAAACAATTCTTACAAATCAAAACAAAACGATTTTAATAAATATCCCGGGGCCACTTGAAAGCATAAAAAAATACTATTTCACCATTTCATCTTCATTAACAGCTCTTGAGGGTTATCCTTTCGGTGGTTTCAACAATTATTTTTACACCGCCATCGATTCAACCCCCAAATTTCCGCTCCTAACTGACGACGAATTACTCACTTTAGTTCAGCAGCAAACCTTTAAATATTTCTGGGACTATGCCCATCCGGTGAGCGGTCTGGCCCGTGAGCGTCTGGGTTCGGGCGATGTGGTTACCACTGGCGGTTCCGGTTTTGGGTTGATGGCTCTTATAGTGGGCACCGAACGGGGATTCATTTCACGCACTCAATTGCTGGAACGCGTTACAACCATTGTTTCTTTTCTTGAAACAAGCGACCGCTTTCATGGTGTCTGGCCACATTGGATGAATGGAACAACTGGAAAAGCCATTGCGTTTAGCACCTACGATAATGGAGGCGACCTGGTCGAAACCTCGTTTATGATTCAGGGACTTCTGATCTTACGGCAATATTTAAACCCAACATTTAGCGAAGAAGCCGGATTAATAAACCGGATTAACGAACTATGGCAGGCAGTTGAATGGGACTGGTTTACCCGCGAACAAAATGTACTGTATTGGCACTGGTCGCCCACTTATGAATGGGAAATGAACATGCAGATTCGTGGCTGGAGCGAATGTTTAATTACTTATGTCTTGGCCGCAAGTTCTACCACGCACACCATTTCATCTGCTGTTTATGATGAAGGCTGGGCCCGAAACGGTGCTTTCCCGATGACCAATGGCAAATCGTTTTACGGAATTACCCTCCCGCTAAGCTGGGATTATGGTGGCCCCCTTTTCTGGGCTCACTATTCGTTTCTGGGACTTGATCCCCGAAATTTATCCGATAAATATGCATCATACTGGGAACAAAACCAGGCGCATGCTTTAATCCATTACGAATACAGCAAAGCCAATCCCAAAAATTACCTTACCTACAGTGCCGATTGCTGGGGCCTCACCGCCTGCGATGTTCCCAATGGCTACGCCGCCAACGAACCAGCAAACGATCGTGGAGTAATTGCACCCACTGCCGCTTTGGCCTCAATGCCTTACGCACCTGAAGCTTCAATGGATGCCCTGCGCTTTTATTATTACATACTGGGCAATAAATTGTGGGGCGCGTATGGATTCTACGACGCTTTTGATGCCAATAACAATTGGTGGGCAAGTTCCTACCTGGCCATCGATCAGGGACCCATTATCTGTATGATAGAAAATCATCGGAGCGCTTTACTCTGGAACCTGTTTATGAGTGCTCCGGAAATTCAACAGGGATTAACAAAACTGGGATTTAACTACTAAGCTTTTACCATGAAGACAGAAAGTATGAACTCTTTTGTATATATTTTACTTTTGAACCTTGTTCTGTTGGTCTTTTTCACCAGGATTCAGGCTCAGGATTACAGTGCATACAAAACTGACTACTTCAATCCCATGCACCAAGCGCTTACCTATTGCAACCCTATAAATATTGATTACAATTTTGAGTTTTTCAATCACAAATCAGTCGATACGGCATTTCGCACTACAGCCGATCCGGTAATTGTATTTTACCAGGGGGATTATTATTTGTTTTCGACCAATCAATCGGGTTTTTATTGGTCGTCCGATTTGGGCACCTGGAATTTTGTTTATTCCGCGTTCCAACGACTTCCCGGCACCGACGATCAATGTGCGCCTGCTGCCTGGGTTATGAACGATACCCTGTTTTATGTGGGTTCAACGTATTACAGCCTCCCGGTTTGGTATACAACCAATCCAAAAGCTGGTCGCTGGCAGCATTATGTCGATTCAACCCGTTTGCCGTCCTGGGATCCGGCCTATTTTTACGACGACAACCGGAAGCTTTACCTGTATTATGGCTCCAGCGGAACGCTCCCCCTAAAAGGAGTTGAAATTGACAAGCAAACCTTTTTGCCTGTGGGCGAACCTTCAGCCTATAAAAAAGTGTACGAAACCAACAACATACAGGAGAAACAGGAAGCCGTTGGCGAAATTAAAGAAGTGATTGCGCTCGACCCCGAAACACATGGATGGGAACGCTTTGGCATGAACAACGACCATCCCAATGCTCCCTGGGGACATTTTATTGAAGGAGCCTGGATGAATAAATACCGGGGGAAATATTACCTGCAATACGGTGCTCCCGGAACCGAATTTAAAGTTTATGCCGATGGCGTTTACACCGCTGACCATCCGCTGGGGCCATTTAACTACCAGCCTCACAATCCTTTTGCCTATAAACCTGGTGGTTTTATTATGGGTTGCGGTCATGGAAATACCTTTAGCGATGCTTACGGAAACTACTGGCATACAGGAACCGCAATGATTTCAGTAAAATACAAGTTTGAACGACGCATTGGCCTCTACCCTGCCGGATTCGATACCGACGGCGTATTGTACACCAATACCGCTTTTGGCGATTATCCCACTTACCTGCCGACCGCTTTGCGCGACCATCAAAAAACACAACACACCGGATGGATGCTCCTTTCGTTCCAAAAAGAACTTACCGCTTCCTCTTCCGATGGAAATTACTTACCTCACCTGGCAGCCGACGAAGACATCCGAACCTTTTGGAGTGCTCAAACCGAAAAACCGGGCGAATGGCTCTGCATCAACCTCGAAAAAAAAATGCAGGTACATGCTTTTCAGGTAAACTATGCCGACCACAATGCCAACCAGCGGGGTAAAGCCATGGATTTATACCATCAATACCGTATTTACGGTTCAAATAATCAAAGCGATTGGGAACTTATTGTGGATAAAACTTACAACGACAGAGACATTCCCCACGATTACATTGAACTGACAAATCCGGCAAGTTTTCAGTATTTTAAACTGGAGAACCGACACATGGCCACCGGAATGTTCGCCCTGAGCGATTTTCGCCTTTTCGGTTTCTCAACCGAAAGTGCACCGGAACCCGTGCAGGACTTTACAGTACAGCGCAGTAAAAGCGATTCCCGCAATGCCATTATTTCGTGGAATCCCCATCCCAATGCCTATGGTTTTAACATCTATTTTGGTATAGCACCCGATAAACTTTACAATTGCATCACGGTGAACGGAGCCACAACTTACGATTTCAGAGGCATGAACCACGATGCTACCTACTATTTTTCCATCGAAGCTTTGAGTGAAAGTGGCATATCGCCCCGAACCTTACCCCTTAAAGTAGAATAAACGTTAACCTTAAATCAGAACAAATGAAAACAATTCAGCTAAGTATCGTTCTTTTATCAATCCAGCTATTATTTTGGGCTTGTGTTAATCCGCAACAAAGCAATAAAAAGCAGGACAATTCCATATCCGACGATTCCCTGCTAACCCTGATTCAATACAATACCTTTCAATATTTCTGGGATGGTGCTGAACCTGTTTCCGGTTTGGCCCGTGAACGCATTCACATGGATAACGATTATCCACAAAACGACCAGACGGTATTAACCTCAGGCGGTTCGGGTTTTGGACTCATGGCTATTCTGGTTGGAATAGAACGGGGCTTTATTACCCGCCAACAAGGATTGGAACGCTTTGAAAAAATTGTGGATTACCTTGAACAAGCCGATCGTTTTCATGGAGCCTGGTCGCATTGGTTGTATGGTGAAACCGGAAAAGTAAAACCTTTTGGAAAAAAAGATAACGGAGGCGATTTGGTCGAAACCGCATTTTTAGTGCAGGGGCTGCTTGCCGTACGTCAGTATTATGCCGGTGGTAGTGAGCAGGAACGTTTGCTTACAGAAAAAATTAATAAACTTTGGTTAAGTGTGGAATGGGACTGGTATCGCAAAGGAGGCGAAAACGTATTGTACTGGCACTGGTCGCCCGAATACGAATGGGAAATGAACTTCCCGCTCGAAGGCTACAACGAGTGCTTAATTACCTATGTGTTGGCTGCAGCTTCGCCCACGCATGGGATACCTGCTGAGGTTTATCACCAGGGATGGGCCCGTAAAGGAAACATTCAAGGTAAAACAAGCCAATATGGACTTGATTTAAACCTAAAACACAACGGAGCACCCGATTACGGAGGCCCTTTGTTTTGGTCGCACTACTCCTTTCTGGGCTTGAATCCCCGGGATCTTTCCGACGCTTATACCAACTATTGGGAACACAATAAGAATCATGTATTGATTAATTACCATTATTGTGTCGAAAACCCCAAACAATACAAGGGTTATAGCGAAAACAGCTGGGGCTTAACAGCCAGTTATTCCATAAATGGGTACGCAGCGCATCAGCCTTCGGAAGATTTGGGAGTAATTTCGCCAACCGCAGCGCTGGCTTCGTTCCCATACACACCGGAGCAAAGCATGAAAGCAGCCCGCTATTTTTACGATAGCCTGGAAGGTAAACTATGGGGCAGCTATGGATTCTATGATGCTTTCTCCGAACAGTACCAATGGTTTCCACAGCGTTACCTGGCCATCGACCAGGGACCCATTGTGGTAATGATTGAAAACTACCGTAGCGGACTAATCTGGGATTTGTTTATGTCAGCACCCGAAATTCAGGAAGGATTAAAAAAACTGGGCTTTGAGTCACAATCCCAACAGCTATAAATCAGAAAAAATGCATATCATGAAAATCAAATTTACTTACATCGTAATCTTTCTAGGAGCCTTATTGTTTCAGGCTTGCAATTCAACGCAAAACAAACTGCAAACCGATTCGGAGTGGCAGCCTAAAATCGACTCCTTGCTTGAACTGATGAGCGTTGACGAAAAAATTGGTCAGCTAAATCTCTTAACCAGCGGCTGGGATGTTACCGGCCCTAATATGAGCGACAATTACCAGCAATTGATAAAAGAAGGCAGAGTTGGCGGCATTTTTAATGCATTTACCGTTAAATATATTTCAGAACTGCAACGCCTGGCCGTTGAAGAAACCCGTTTGGGAATTCCACTGCTGTTTGGTTACGATGTAATTCACGGGCACCGTACTATTTTCCCGATTCCCCTGGCTCAATCGTGCAGTTGGGATTTAACGCTTATTGAACAATCGGAACAGATAGCTGCCCGGGAGGCCAGTGCCGAAGGAATTAACTGGACCTTTGCCCCCATGCTCGATGTTTCGCGCGACCCGCGTTGGGGAAGGGTTTCCGAGGGTGCCGGTGAAGACACCTGGCTGGCTTCCCAAATTGGGGCCGCTCGTGTAAAAGGGTTTCAGGGCTCCGATTTATCGGCCAACAACACCCTGATCTCGTGCGTTAAACATTTTGCAGCTTATGGAGCTCCCCAGGCAGGCCGCGATTACCACACCGTCGATATGTCGGAACGGAGCCTGCGCGAATGGTATTTGCCTCCTTATAAGGCTGCCATTGATGCAGGAGCCGCTTCGGTAATGACCTCGTTTAACGAAATTAACGGAGTACCTGCCACAAGCAATCACTGGCTTTATACCGATTTGCTCCGTGGCGAATGGGGATTTAAAGGCTTTACCGTTACCGATTATTCAGCCATTTACGAACTCATTCCTCACGGTGTAGCCGCCGATTCGGCTATGGCAGGCGAGTTGGCATTAAAAGCCGGAATCGACATGGATATGCAGTCCACAGTTTACCAAAACCACCTGAAACAATCGCTTGAAAAAGGTACTGTCACCATGCAGGAAATAGATGCAGCAGTAAGTCGTATTCTTAAGGCAAAATATCAATTGGGACTGTTCGACGACCCTTACAAATACTGCAACCTGGAGCGTGAAAAAACCGAAATACTTACACCCGAATCACAAGCTTTAGCCCGTGATTTTGTCAGCAAAAGTTGCGTGCTTTTAAAAAACGACAGGCAAACCCTGCCCATTACAAAAACAGTAAAAAAGATTGCTTTAATTGGTCCGCTGGGTAATTCAAAGGTTGATATGCTGGGTAATTGGTCGGCAGCCGGAAGGGCCGAAGACTGCGTAACACTTTATGAAGGCTTGCAGGAAAAAAGCCTTAGCTACCATTTCTCGCTTAGCTATGAAAAAGGATGCGATGTGCTTGATGCATCAACTGCGGGTTTTGCCAAAGCCATTCAGGCTGCAAAAAATGCCGATTACATAGTGTTGGCCCTGGGCGAACACAGAAACATGAGTGGTGAAGCTGCCAGCCGGACTGAAATAGGACTGCCCGAGGTTCAGCAAAAACTGGCCGATGCCATTATTGCCCTTAAAAAACCCGTGGTAGTGGTTTTGTTTAACGGTCGTCCTTTAACAATAAACGCACTCGATGCCACAGCTCCGGCCATACTTGAAGCCTGGTTTGGAGGAACCCAGGCGGGTAACGGTATTGCCGATTTACTTTTTGCCGATGCCATTCCATCGGGAAAGCTTACCATGACTTTCCCGCACAGCGTGGGCCAAATACCCATTCATTACAACATGAAAAATACCGGCCGCCCGGTAACACCCGACAATCCCGACTACAAATACAAATCACGGTACATCGACAGTCCCAACGAAGCCCTTTATCCTTTTGGATATGGCCTGAGTTATACCACTTTTGAATACAAAGACCTTACGCTGAACGCAAAAAACATTTCAGCGGCAGATACCCTCCAAATTACAGTTGAAGTTAGCAACACCGGTAATTTTGATGCGCACGAAGTGGTGCAGCTATACATTCGCGATATGGTTGGCAGCGTGACCCGTCCGTTAAAAGAGCTCAAAGGTTTTGAAAAAGTGTATATTCCCAAAAACGAATCGGTAAAAGTAAATTTTAAAATCACAGCCAACGATTTGCGCTTTTACAACCTCAACATGGATTACACCTTTGAGCCCGGCTTATTTAAGGTATTTGTGGGACCCAATTCTGACGAAGGCCTGAGTGAATCATTTGAATTACGCTAAGCAGGAATTTCTTCATTTTTTACTATATTTATCCTGAAACGAAAAAATCAAAGAATGTCTGATAACATGTCAGGCATTCTCTTGCTTTGTGTAGCTTTATCATTTCGTTAAAGAAAAAATGAAATCGAAAATTCAGGTTATGTACCACTTTTTCAAAGCGCTTATTCCTGCCCTTATTCTTTTAGGCAATAGCTCCTTAGCCGCTGATGCGGTTCCCGATAAAGTGACCGCGTACCTGCAAAACAATTTTAATATAAAGAACCAGGTTTGGGGAATAGAAACCCACCCCAAAAACAAGCTGGTATATTTTGCCACAAACACCGGACTGCTGGAGTTCGACGGATTATCGTTCACCATGCAGGAATCGAACCAGATAAAAAGCTTACGTTCCATTTGCATCGACGACCAGGGAATGATGTTTACCGGTGGTTTCGAAACTTTTGGCTATTGGGAAAAAGATGCAGACTGTCGTTTAAATTATATTGCCATCTCCGATTCCATTGAGATGAACAAAAACGACGAAATCTGGAAAATATATCAGGACAAGCAGCAAATCGTTTTTCAATCGTTTACCACCATTTATGTTTACGATTACCATACCCTAAGCAAGTTTCCGGCTCCGGGTTTTATGCTTTTTATGTTTAAAATTCACGACCAGCTTATGGTTCAGGTGCTCAACGAAGGCTTGTATCTGTTTAAAAACAATCGTTTTGAGTTTGTTGCTCACAGTGAGCGCTTTCAAAATGTGAAAATTCATGCCATTATTCCTTACAACAACAAGAGCCTGCTGATATGCACCGAGAAATCGGGTATTTTCACTTACAATTATCAGGAGTTTAGCCCCTGGAACACGCCGGCCTCCGAGTTCTTAAGCTACCAGACTTTTAATGCAGCAACCCGTTTAAACGACAGCACCTTTGCGTTTGGAACCATACTCGATGGCCTTATCATTAGCAATGCAAAAGGTCAGATTCTGGAACACTACAATTACACCAATGGTTTAAACAACAACACCGTTTTAGCTCTTGGTAAATCGCCTTACGGAGGCCTTTGGATTGGTTTGGACGAAGGAGCCAACTACCTCAGTCAAAATTCGAACGTGAATTACTTCAGTTCGGCTACCGGAAGTTTAGGAACCATATATTCGCTGTTAAAAATTGGCACCACACTCTACCTGGGCTCCAATCATGGTTTGTTTAAAACACAACTCAGCCAAAACGCCGACAAGCTGAGTTTCTCAAAACTCCGCCTGGTTCCCAATAGTCAGGGACAGGTATGGACCCTGGCTGCCTTTGACGGAGAAATTCTTTGCGGACATAACGAAGGTACTTTTAGGGTTACTGAAACCGGCTTTAACAAAATATGTGATGTTACCGGTGGATGGTCGCTTAAACCTTACGGCGATATGCTTATCGAAGGTACTTATACCGGACTCGTAACATATAAAAAGAACAGCCAAAACCAATGGGAATACCGCAGCCGCTTAAGCGGATTTTATGAACCTTCGCGGCATCTCGAAATCGATTACCTCGGATACATCTGGGTTTCGCATCCCCAAAAGGGAATTTACCGGCTTAAAGTAAACGAAGCCAAAGATTCCATAGCCGCCATTTACTCCTATACTGCTCTTAAAAAAAGTCTGAACCTGACCGATGTTTACAAACTGAACAACCGGGTGGTTTTTTCGTCGGGGAAAACCTTTTATACTTACGATTACGTTAACGACAGCATTGTGCCTTTTACCGTGCTTAACAATGCCCTGGGCGACTACAAACAAGCCACCCAGATTATTCCCTGGGAAAAAAACCTGTATTGGTTTATTAACAACAACAAACTGGCCCTTTTCCGTATTTCCATTGAATCGGAACCTACACTAATGGCCGAATACGTAATTGCCGACGACCACATGCCCGGACAGGATATTGCTATTATTCCCTTTTCGGATAACAACTTTCTGATTTCGAATCGGAACGGGCTGGCCCTGCTTAAAAAAAACAAGCAAAATAAAGCGAAAGATACCACCCACATTTTTATCCACAGTGCTTTTTTTCACGGAAAGAACAAGTCGGCAACACGCTGTTCATTCGAAAAACCATTTGAAGTGCCCTTTTTTATGAACAGCGTTACCTTTAGCTTTTCCGATCCTTCGTCCATTGAGCACTCGGGAACCACTTACCATTACCGTATTCGTGAAATTGACGACCATTGGATTAGTACCGCTTTGCCCGAAATTCGTTATTACCATTTGAAACCCGGCAATTACCATCTCGAAATATGGAGCGATGCCAATCCCCAAAAGCTGATTCAGGAGTTTACCATCAATCCTCCCTGGTATTTATCGCATTGGGCTTATGCAGCCTATGCCGTACTTTTGCTGCTGCTGGCCTGGTTGTTTCACCGTAATTTTCAGCTAAAGCTCAGCAAACAACGCAAGTTGCTTGAGTTCGAAATAAAACAAACCTCACTCGAAAACCGCCTGCAAAACACCAATGTGGAACTGATGCTAACCCTGCGTTACCTGATTCAAAAGAACGAATCGCTACAAAACCTGCAACAAAACATTAACGAGGTTAAAAATGCTCCCGAAAAGCTTTCGCCCAGATTTATCCATACCATCGACAAACAAATATCACAAGGGCTCGAATTACAAACCAAAGAATGGAAAATGGCCCTGCACAACCTGAAACTGTCGCAGGAAGGTTATTTTAAACGACTAAAAGAAGCCTACCCCAAATTAACCAACAACGATATACGGCTTTGCTCCTACCTGCGTATGAATTTCACCTCAAAAGAAATTGCCCAACTGCTCAACATTTCGACCCGCGCTGTAGAGATAAGCCGTTACCGGCTACGAAAAAAACTTAGCCTGGAACACAACATCAACCTTACCGATTTTTTAATGCAGGATGAACTGTAATGATTGATGTTTTGCAGCGCAGGGCTTTCCTACTATAAAGCAAACCTGTTGATTGTCTCTATATAATTGATTGGACTGAAAATCGATAAGAATTAATATTGAATTGCTATTTTAGGGATAGGTTATTGTAAAATCACTTTGTTTTAAATCCTCCAAAGACAATATGTAATGTTTTAATACTTTGTTTTTAATTGCAATGGAATCACAACAATAGAAAACACCTTCATTATTAAATAAGGAAGTGTCAATTATAAAAATCTCATATGGCTCAGGCAAAAGTATATCTTCCCAACAATGTCTGGGACTATGATCTATATAGGTTTCTTTACTTTTAACTATATTTCCATTTAAAGAACATAAAGTATCATAATAAGCTAATCTTGCCCATATGATATCATAATTACTTTCATTATTAAATAAAATATCATAATGACAACTTTTATTATTCTCTAAACAAGAACTAAATAGCAGTGATGTAATAAATAAGTAAAGGTAAATTAATTTCATTTTCTATAAATCTTTAATAATCCTAATAAATAGTATATGACTTGAATTAATCCACAACTTGATTCCTTTTCCCTGTTGAATTTATATTAAGGAGGAACTCCTTAGTTAATTGCTTATTTTGATAAATTCAATATTTCGTTCCTTAATAGCAAAACCTTTATCTACAAATATTATATCATATTGAGATTCTAGTTTATGAGTTTTACCATAATCAAAGTTTATTACAACAGATACAGCTTCCATCTTACTACACTCTGCTCTAATGTTTTCAATTAAAAACTCTAAGAATCTAATATTTGCCCATTCATCATGCGTACTTAATTTTAAAGTATCTGAACATTTTGTAATAAAATTACACTCAAAGAAGACTATTTCATAAGTAGTTGTGTCTGTTGTAATAAAACCAGAGCTCTGTATCGTATTTAGAAGAACCGTGTCTGCATTAATATCAGTTGATATAAAATCTACGATTAATGTATTTAATGAATCTATTCTTTTTTGAGCCAAGGAATAATCCTCAACATTATAATACACTTTATCTTCTTTCTTTTTTCGATTCAGTTTCCTCTGACCATAACAATCTTGACTAATAAAGAAAGTTATAATTATTGCTAAAGAAATATACTTAATCATACTATTTATAAGAAATAATTAACGATTGTACTAAACTTTGATAATTATAAATTAGAGTAGTATTTGCCTGAACATACATGTTGTAAGTTGATGGAAAGTTAAATGTTGTTGATGCATCCTGAAGAGCAATGATACTCCCAAGAAGGTCGGTATGTACAAAATATAAAACCGGAACACCATTATTAATTCGGTATATGGCCACCAAACCATTTAAACCATTTATATAAAATTTTTTTTGATCCAATTTATATTCAGTTTGATAAAAATTACTTAAATAAATGCTCTATCCGCCAAATAGGGAATTTGCCTGAGCTTATTTTTTCCCTGGTTTCTTCATCAATAATAGGGAGAGTTACTAAAAATGAACGAATATCTTCGTCAGTCATTAATACCTCAACTTTTAATCTTTTAGCTGATCCTAATTCAGCAAAATCATATTCTTTTTTATAATACCGATTAGGACTTATAACAAAAACTTTTTGCTGTGCCTTATCATAAATATAATAACACAATGCATCGCCTGTAAATAGTTCTGGTTTTTTGTATAAAACAAAATTTCCAGAATTAATTTGTTCAACAAATATTTTAAATGTTCCATTTCGGAATGCAACAAAATCTTTATTTATGTGATTTGTGAAATTACCTATTAATCTATAACCATCTACTTCGTTGGCTATTAAAACAGTATGCCCTTCCCCATTATACGCCAGTAATAAAAGGTTAAGAACTGATTCAGGTGTTGGCTTTCTTGGATCGCGAAGAAAAGCAATATGGCAATTTATTATCTCATTATTTTTTAAATAATAACTTTGAGTATAATGCACACCTCCAGCTCTTTGAGTTAAATAATAATATTTTGAGAAATATTCTAAATAATCTTGTATAAGCCGAATGAGACCCAAAGTATCCGTTGTTTCGTATTTTATTTCTTTCCTATTTATTTCTTTGTCCAAAACAAGTAATCCTTTCTGTTCCAACTTATGTATATCCTTTGCTGAAAGATCAGGAACATAAAAATACTTGTAAACACTAAACTCTTTTTTATACTTTTCTTTCTTTAAATCAAAAGTATAATAAGAATATTTATAGGTGTTTTTATTGACAGGTTGTATCTTAACATAGCTATTATGATATTTTACATAAAATTCCTTTCTGTATATTTGTGAGCAGCCCTCAATTAATGTATAACCCGATTCATTTATAAAAAAAATATATTTGTTACCATAATCATAGTCTATAGTATTAATTTTTTTATCAATTTCACTGGAATCAACAGTAACATATATTTCAGAAGATAATATTTCACCGTTTTTACTTATATAAGAAATAGTATCCGGAATATTATATTTTTCATTATTAATACTTTGACTCATAGTTATTTCTCCGCTTTCAAGAAACCAATAATATCTATCATAGCATATATAACGATCAATAGTATCATCCTTATAGTTAAAAAAAAGAAAAATCTGCTTGATATTACCACTTTTATAATAACTTTTCTGCATGTAATAATCTGTAAGGCTCGTATCTTTTTTAAGTTGATTTTCAATTTTATTTAGAATATTATTGCTAGAATTACTTTGACCAAGCAGAATAAAAGGAAGAAATATAATTATTAGAATTACAAGTCTTTTCATAATGGCTTTTATTTTATAGACTTTGATATAACTATTAATCAATATGTAAGGAAAAATCAATATTCATCTTTATAATTGTTCTTCTTTCTGTTAAAGGAATTTTTCCATTGTTCATAAACCCATGTATAGGATCCATAAGTATCTTCATAATCGTTCATTTTTCTGTTAAAGGAAAATGTTGTCCATTGATCATAAACCACAGGATATAATATATTTCTTAAAAACCCATTATTGTAGTGAATAGGCAACTGCTTTCCATGGTAGACCCAATCCCATTTTTTACCACAACCATTCTGTCCATATTTATTAACACGTTCTAATTTCTTAAATGGGATACTCTCATTAATATCCGGAATTGCACTTAATAAACTTACTATTTCTGTTGCAAAATCAAGATTTTGTTGCCAAGTAGTCCCTTTTTCACCAAAATTATACCAATCATCTTCACCATGATCATAACCAACAAAAAAGGCATGTAAATCCCAATCGTCATCACCCATAATATAATCCAAGTTGTTCATAGCATTATTTACAGTCAGTATAGCTAAAGGTTGCAATAAGGGGTTTAGACCAGGTGTAAAAACTGTTAGGACTAGAGTACCCAACCCTACAAAAGTATATACCGCCATCCTGCCAGCCTCCTCCCAATCAAAACCATGTTTAAAATCATCACCAAATCCAGCAACTGTACCACTTAAAACAGAATTCACTACCAAAAATAATAAAAAACCTAAAAGCCATTCTCCATCAGGATCAGTATAAATCAACGGGTTATTCCAGGCATAGCTAAATCGATTTAAACTTTGTGTAAAATCCGGAGCCTGCATATAATTATTCGGAGAAAACATACGGCCTATTACTGAGACGTAGATGCAGTCGGTTATATTTATAAGGCTAACGTTGTTTAAATGTTGTCATTCAATAAGGTACAAGGCAGGCTACCCGGCAAAGAATGCTGGTAAAATCGGCTTGTTTACGTTTTATTTTTCAAAGAACTTTTGGCTTAAAAAATAATTTTTATTGTATGGATTAAGGTTTTTGCAAAACTTAATTGTTACAACAAACCAAACAATAAAAACCTTAACGATAAATATATTTTGGAACTTGCAGGGATATTTTTTTAAAAGAACCTCGGACTTGCCGAGCTTTTTTAATTAGCGATAATACATTATAATTTTCCTTATTTTATCATCTGTATAATATTTGTCCAAAAAAACTTGAGGGGTGTAAAAATTCCCATCTAACAAATAATAAACCTGTATATCATTTTCCTTAACTATCCACCAAGCATGCAAAATCCCATGCACATAAAAAACGTGGTCATGCTCGATATTTTTAACTCTTTGTAAATCAATCATAATATCATTAGAAGAATTTGGGGTATCACTACAAAGAGAAAAACCACAACTACCAAGTTCATTGCAGTTATAAATGCCGATTAAAGTATCTTTTTTAAATACAGCAATATCATGAAACCAAAGTTTTTTGCATAAGCTCAAAGAACTCAAAAAATCGTTGACATCTACATAATTAATGTCATCTTTCAATTTAGCTTTAAACATTGGGACCAAAAAATAGTCACTTTTCTCTAATAGTTGCTTAGCAGTATAAGAATTGAAAATATTTTCTTTTGTCAATTCCCTTTTTATTAAAGCTTCTGCTTTCTGATTATAACACTTTTCATTTTTATTGTACTTATCAATAAAAGAATTTTTTCCTGTAAGATTCTGTCCAAAACAAATGAATGTGCTTAAAAATACATATATTATAAAAAAAATCTTTTTCATATCTATTAATAAAAAGCTCTTACAAAACCGTGATATCTGCCAAGCGTTCTAATTACACCTGAGTTAAAAAGAGAGTTAGACAACCTAGGGTAGGAACCTTTCACCAAGGGGTCCATAACATTAATTACATTATTGTATCTAAATCCGCTACCAAAGAGCCTAGTTGTCCGCATGACCTGTATTCTATTGATGCCTACGGTATGTTGTACACCTCCATTATTATAAGTTATTGCGGAAGGATTTCCTCTTAACATCTGACCACCAACCCTATGTACATTATTGTAATTCCTGTTAACTTCATATCCCCAACCCTCTGCTAATTCTCTAAAATCAGCACCTCCATCTACTGGAATATCAAAATCTTGCATTCTATAATCAGCCATTGACTCTAATGTCTCTTGTGTACAACCTACTGTTGGGTCTGTTTGGTTATGTATTGGCAAGTCTCCATCAGGCGAACTCCAAGTACCTGGTAGTTGATAATCATGAGTAACTTCCCAAGCATCACCATTCCAGAAGTTTCTCCCATCCCTATAAGCATCAATACCACCTGCAATACCACCAAGTAATACTCCTGAAGCTCCTGCAATTAAGCCTGTCTTTATTCCATTACCAAGTGCAGCATCAACTGCAACACCCTGCATTAGGCTATTACCAAAACCTGAAGTAAATCCACTTGTAAAACCTGCTCCTCCACCAATAGCTGCTCCTGAAGCAAAACTTGTCGTAGCAGTCATTGCAGCTTCCGTTCCCAAAAAACCGGCACCAAAAGAACCACCAGTTGCCATAGCTGAACTAATCCCTGCACCAATTCCTGCGCCCAAAGCTCCTGCAAGAGCCCCAACTCCGAAATAGCCTAATCCTTTTGCATCCCATCTAAAACCATTTACCATCCAATTCAAGGTGCCACCAATCAATCCTCCAACAAGCAAGTGTATCAATTCTCCGTCAGGGTCAGTATATAAGAGAGGATTGTTAAGCGCATAACTATACCGATTCAGATTCTGAGTAAAATCGGGTGCTTGTATATTATTATCCGGGGAAAGCATACGACCTAAAATAGGGTCGTACATACGGCCATTCATATTTATTAGTTGAATAGGATCTAAATGCTCATGACCGGTAAATCCTCTGTGGGTATATGTGTAGCTATAGCCGTTGTAGGAATAATCTACTGAATTTCTTCTACGGCCCCAGGCATCATAGCTGTAGGTTTCTACTAAATCTCCGGATGATGCATCCTGAAGGGCAATGATACTCCCAAGATGGTCTGTATGTACAAAATATAAAACAGGAACATCATTATTAATTCGGTATATGGCCACCAAACCATTTAAACCATTTATATAAAATGTTTTTTGATCCAAATTAGATCCATCTGTAACTTTTTCGTAGGTACCATGATAATAGGTAAACCGTTCAATATAATGGCCTCGATAATACATACGTTTACGAGCATTATCCGGACCATATACAAAACTGTAGGAATCGTCATATTCCGAAATATTTGCAGTTTTGTTGAAAGATGTATAAGTTATATTTTGTTGGTTTAAGCTTATATCTGATGGAATCATAGGTAAAGAAACATTTCTTTGTTCAATAATAGAAGATACAGCAGAAGGTTGGTTAGCTTCATATTGGTAATAACCTGCATTTGATTTATAATCTATATTTCCATTATCCAGGTAACTGGTAGAATAAACCAACGAACCATTATGTTCAATATCAGTTAAGCGATTAAAAGTATCATAATAAAAATGTTCGGTTATCGGTCCACTACCATCATTACTTAAAGAGTTCGTTCTATATTCTAAATTACCTTTAAGAGGATCAAATGTGTAATCAATCTGATAGTCATTACTATAATTAATTTGACTAAGTAAATCGTTATCATCAAACGTATAGGTAACACTTTCACTTCCCTGATTATAATTGGTTACCTGACCATAAGCATTCATGGCATTTAATTGCCAAAGGGTTTGTCCGCCAAAGGTAATTTTTTTCAGGATGCCTTTATCGTATTCATTGGTCAATGTAACCTCAATATTCTCATCTGCATTGGCATCCATTGTTTCTTCAACCAGATTTCCATAAATATCATAAGTATATGTTTCTTTATAAAGACTTTCACCATTAATATCCTCAATAAAGGTTGCCAATCTACCCATATTATCATAAGTATATTCCTTAATTATATTATTATAGCATGTTACCTTCTTTATCTTATTAATAGCAGCTCCTGATTCGTAATAGTCGTAATAGACAGTACCTTCCGGAGTTGTCTTTGTCTCAATTTGTCCATATGAATTATAGGTATATGATGTTGTTTGGTTCTTATTGTCAGTAATATCTATTAACTCACCCAATGAATTGTAAGTATAATCTATATTACCAGCATCCGGGTCATTAAGATAATCCTGGAAACCGTTGGCATCATAACCAATTTCTATTGTTTTACCATTGTCGTAAATTAACTTATTAATTTGGTTGGTTGGATCATATTCGTAAGTAATTGTTCCTCCTTGATCAGAAACAGTTACAATATTTCCAGCAGTATTTACTGTTTTAGAACTTGTAATGCCACTAGGTTCAGTAATTACAGTAGTAAGACCATCATAAAAATACCTTTTTGTGCCTATATCGCTTATGGTTTTGACACCTCCATATACATCATAGGTATATGTAATTTCTGTTCCATTCCCAGTTGATTCTTTATAGGGTTTTGTTTCAGAATAAAGACTGCCATCAGGATTGTAAGTTTTTTCCGTAATAATAAAATCACTATTAATACTTTCAGTTTTTGTTTTTATCACCCTCCCAAAAATATCAAAATACATCCAGGTATCAGGTAAGCCAGGAGAAGAACTATGAGAAAAATAGGCAATATTGTCAGATGAATTTTGGTCCCAATTTATAATAATAGTGCTTTTTTGTTCCAGAGGGTCAGTTAACTCTTCCAATATATCTTTTTCGTTATATTTATAAAGAGAAAGTAAACCTTCACTTGATTTCTCAGATATAATTAGTCCTGTTTTACTATCATAGGAAAATTCCTCTATAGTATTGCTATTATTATATTTTTTTTGTTCAAGAAATCTACCTTTTGCATCATATGTGTAATCTACTTCTTTTACCGTACCGTTTACTTTTTCGTTTATTACATTTCCGAAGTTGTCATAAGAGTAGGTGGTTGTAATGCCACGATTTGTTTTAGTTTTTATTCTGGCATTTTCAAAAGTAAATGAATTTGTTTCGATATACGTTCCTGCCTGATTTGTATTAGATTTTGTTATTAAGTCTATTACTCTTACAATAAGGCCATTTGATGATGTTTTATTTACATATGAATAATCCGTTCTTTTAACAAGGGTACCTCCCTGGTATTTAATAATTTCGTAATTATTATCTCCATTTAAACCCTGGTTATATTGAAACTCAGTAACAACACCGATTGAATTATCAGTAATAAGTTTGTTATCAATATATGAATAATACCTTTTTGAATAAATTGGGCCATTTGTATATTCAAAATCATCATAATAGAATTCTTCTTTATTCAATAGGTTTCCGGCATAATCACAAGTCTCTATTTTTTCTATTCTCTGTGTTTCAATGGGAGATATTCCAAAATAGGTATTTATTCTTTTATCCAACACTTGATTTTTTTGAATTATTTTTTTAAATCCAACAAAACCACGTCCTTGTCTATGAATCCTCCCTTCTTCATATGAATATTCTGCTCTAATATCCGTACCTGTACCGGAAGGTAAAGTTACTTCTTTAACCAAAAAAAGACCTCCTTGAAAATCTACAAATGGGAATTCTGCTGAAGTTCCAGGAGTGTAAAAACGATCAGCCGTATTAAGCATTTTACTATATTCAATAAATGTTGGATATATACCGTTACTAATACCTTTAACAAGATTTTTTGTTTCGTCCTGAAAAAAAAGTAAAGATTTTAAATTATCCACGTTCCATATTAAGAAATCTGGTTTTGCATCTCCATTAACATCCCCAATAAAATCATTCATATCTAACCATTCAAAATCACCACGATTTCTAAGAATGCTTTTTTTAACAAAACCTGTTCCTGTAGAATAATAAAAGTTAAAAATATGGTATGATGCAGTGTTATAATATTCCAAAATATCACCTTTCCCATCTCCATTAAAGTCTTCAACGAAATAATTATCATCTGTTGTAGAGGCTTCAGGGTCAATAGTATTAAAAGTCATTTGTATTGGCACCTCTAATTGAAATCCTTGATAGGCTCCTTTAAAATAACTGATTGCCCAATTATTATTTACCCACCGTAATAAATCTGTATAGCCATCACCATTTAAATCGCCTGTAAAAACCCGATGATATTTGGTTGGATACCCACTACTATATATTGCCTGTCCTCTATAAGCTGGATCTGTACTTGTTTGTTCTGTAATAATCTTAAGTATTCTTGTATTTTCCTTATCATCTTCAGGAATAGCTAATAAATCGGTGGCACCATCACCATCAAAGTCACCTGTATAAATTTTAAAACAATCATTTAAATTACTTAATGCATTAACAATTGTTGTTTTTTGTGAATATGTATCTCCACTCTTGGTGACTTTATATAAATAGGATTCATTGTTATGATTAAATAAAAATTCTATGCGTCCATCCCCATCAAAATCACCAAATGAATTATTATCTAATTTATGATTACCCCCCTGAGCAGTAAAATAAACCCCAGTATAAGCATAATTAGAGCCCGGCTGTTTAAAATAAAACCTGTAAATAATTGTTTGGTCTAAATTGCCGGTTAAGATACAAACTTCATCTTTAGCATCTCCATCTATATCAATAGCAAAGGCATCCAGATAATTATCCGCATTAAATGTGATAGATCCATTTTGCACAAAACCAGTTCCATAATTTTCTAAAACCTTGATTGTTTCTTCATTATCGTATTCTCCATCATATCTATAAGGTTTAATCATAAGATCCATTCTACCATCATTGTTTTGATTTAAAGGGACTAACCTAGTATAATCCGGAATATTGACATTTAAATTATTACATTGGCTTTCTAACCCATAGTCCCCCCATAAAATCTTGGTCGAATTGACTTTTATATTTTTACTAGAGAACTCCATTATTTCTTTTAATCTGGATATTTTATCATCATATGAATACTTAAACTCATAGCTTTTTGAGTATTCTCCATTTGAAATAGTTTGTATTTTATGTAACAGAACTGATTTTTTTACAAGTTCACCGCCAATATATAGGGAGTTTCTGTCTGTTCTTAAACCATAAAGAAACTTTATTGTATTATAAGGTTCATTGGTATTACCGGTATATTTTATTTCTGATAAAACTTGTTCATCATCAATAACTTTATAGTGATAAGTTATATAATTGCCATTGTAATCGTAAATTTTACTGAGTTTCCAGAAAATATTTTTTGAATTTCTAGTAAAACAAGAGCCATTTTCTCGACCATATTCCATTACTTGTCCTTGTTTTGTAGTAATAGAAAACCATTCAGGCCCCTCCAAACTCGAATTTTCTTCATGTGCAACCACGGTTACAAAAGACTGTATTTCAGTTTCATATTCTGTTCCATTTGCACCATATGTTATACCACTAACTATTTTTAATCTGTTACCATCTAAAGCAAAACGATCTTCATAATTCAGAAGGACACCCGATATTTTTTCATCTGAAAATAAACTTTTACCAACTCTGGTAATGACTGATGTTGATGTGAGTTCCCAACCTATTCCTAGTGCACCATCACTCATTAAGCTATTGTAATTTATAGAAATCTGAGGCTGAAGTCCATTAGAACCAGATGGAATATCAATTGGTACTTGATATGTGGCAGACCCTTGTTGGGAAACTGAAAATACTCCTTTCATTGGTCCATTTCCCGGATTTAATGATATATCTACACTTTCTAAATCACTTCTCTGATAAATGGCCTGATCGTAATTCAAAGGTACTATATAATCACTATTTACCTTTGCACTAAAATTACCGGTACCATTTGCATCATATTTAAAGCCTGCACTCATTTTAATGTAATCGTTAGCAAAGTAGTTCCATGCAGCACCTTCCTGCAATTCACTATCAAGATTAAAATTGGTGCTTAATATTGGAAATGTTTGGCTATAATTTACCAACCAAGTAAAAAGGATTAATATTAAGAATACTATTTTTTTCATTGTTAATGTTTTTATTCTTTAATAATTTTCCATTCAGAACTTTTGTTGCCATAAATAACTTTTAGTATATAATTACCAGGAACCTGCCCTGATAAATCTATAGTAGTTTTTTCCTGAACAGTTTTATTAATTAAAAGAACACCCTTCTGGTCATACACGTATATTGCCCCAGTTACATCGGTATTATTGGTTTCTATATTAATAAAACCTGCAGTTGGATTCGGAAATAGAGAGACAGTAATATCACCTATTTCATTGCGGTGAATATTTTTACCGGATTGGTCAATATTTTGTTCTTCTCCGTTATCGCTTGTATAAGCTGTAGCTGATTTTAGGACAATTACTTGACGTACGGTCCTATTTCCGACATCATCATAGGTATAGCCAAAGGTATTTTGAGCAAAACCAGACTTTGAAGGAAAATTAATTGCAATTATCAATACAAAAAGATATGCTAAATTTTTCATTTCTCTTTTTTATAAAATTGGATTTCTTACTTCTTACTTTTTATTTTTAGCTTATCCACCTCTTCAATTAAGGTTTCAATCGTTACCTGTTGTTCCTTAATGGCCTCTAATAAAATCGGTATTAGACCACTGTAGTTTACTGCCAAAAAACCCTGTTGATCTACTTTTACTAATTCCGGATAGACTTGTTGAATCTCTTGAGCTATAAAACCAATTCGTTCTCTATCATAATATTCCTTTGTCTGAGGGCTGAGTGTGGTGTTCGCAGAATCTGACATGCTTAACTCTTCGGGTATTTTGTATTTGAACTTTATAGCATGCACTTGTTTAATTTTGGATAAATTATTTTTTTCTAAATCCTTAATTTCTTGTTTTAAATTTCTATCAGAAGATTCAAATGTCCCATCAACATCTAAATCTCCTGTTATTTTTACATGACCATAAAAATAACCGGCATATATTCCATTAATCACAGCATCGGCATATTGTGTACCAAAAATACCCGCTCCATTTCTTGAGCCTGATATTTTACCATACACACCATAATTACGACCATTATCTGCATTTCCTCCCACTCCAAATACACCATAGGATCGGCCACTATAGGTTGTACTACTATTATATGCATTTCCATATATGGCCATGTTTAGACCATTTATCTCAGTTGCTATACCATATAAAGCATAACCCCAACTACCTGAAGTGGCTAATGGACCTCTTTTTACTACAAGACCACTAGAACCATTTACTCCAAGAATATAACCCATCCATGAACTGCTTCCTGTGGTATTAATGGAAAGTTTAGAGTTAACTGGACCTGAAATGCCAATACCCACATTGTTATTATAACCCACTTCTATCTGGGCCATCATTTGATTTACTATAATAAACAATACAAAGAATAAAAATGCTTGCTTTTTCATCTTAAAATAAATTTTGTTTATGATTTGTATTTATAAAACAATTGATTGCAATGGTCTGATAAGGATAAGTAATAAATTTGCACCTTATAAATTTGTAGATAGAAAAAGAACTATAGGTACTATCAGAAGAACAACACGGCCAGGAGTAGGTAACGTTCAAATAGTTATCTAAATTATTGAACAACGTAATAATGCAAGTTGAGTCTGCCATTCAGTGTAATTTATTCTAACAATAAACTTATTTTAGAGAAACAATTAGTTTGGTAGTTTCTATTTATTTATTCCAAAAACGTAAAAACATAATCACCCTGTTTTAAAAAAAGTTACCTTGTCAGCTTATAAACCAATGGAAATCAGTAAGAAAAAAATTTAAAAAAAAATAAGCTCGTTTTAATTTATGTTAATTAAACCTATGAAAACACGCTGTTAAAAACCAATTGTCAATATTTTATTGGGAATCATTTTACAAACCAAAGAATGGAAAATGGCGCTGCACAACCTGAAACTCTCGCAGGAAGGTTACTTTAAGCGTTTAAAAGAAGCCTACCCCAAATTAACCAACAACGATATACGGCTTTGCTCCTACCTGCGTATGAACTTCACCTCAAAAGAAATTGCACAGCTGCTCAACATTTCGACCCGCGCTGTAGAGATAAGCCGTTACCGGCTACGAAAAAAATTAAGCCTGGAACACAACATCAACCTTACCGACTTTTTAATGCAGGATGAACTTTAGCAAACCTTAATTGCTGAATAAATATGTTTATTGCTTTACAATAAGCGAACTGGTATCCACACCATAAACCACGGCTGTTCTAATGCCATCGGAAGTTCCGGTAACTATAGCTGTCTTCTCTTTTTTCTGCTCTTTGTTCAGCACCTCAACAAAAGTGGAATCGTTTTTAAACAGAATATCCTGCTCAAATACTACCAGCGAAGTGGAATCGACTTCAATTTCTAAATTGGCAACGGCTGTAAATCCGGGTTTAAGCAGGTGAAAGTTTGGGCTTTTCTGTAAAATGGCTTCAATGGGAAAACTAACAATGCCATCGCGCTTCTCGCCTTTGGGATTTATCTTAGTCAGTCTTGCCGCAAAACGTATTCCTCCGTTTTTGCTTACTCCCGGTCGGGGGTCCATATGGTCAAGAATATCCAGTAAGTCTTGAGTCTCAATTTAATTCGAAACTATAATTATAATAAATCAGCTTTTTTTCTGCAATATTATCAATCCAGGCTTTTTCTTTATGACTGATTTCAATTATCTCGTTAGTTGATGTGTTTTTAAATCAAACCACAACCGGTAAACAAAACCACTGCCACCGAAAGCAGTAATATCTTATTCCATTTTTAAATCAAAGCACAACATATCAATCACCTGAAAAGCAAAGCCGCTGGTAATATCTTATTCCATTTTTAAATCAAAGCACAACCTAAAATCAGGATAACTAAAGTTTGTCGCTGTAATATCTTATTCCATTTTTAAATCAAAGCACAACCAACATGCTTTTCATACCCTTGAACGACCTGTAATATCTTATTCCATTTTTAAATCAAAGCACAACGTCCCTGCATGAACTATATTTTCTTTAAAAGTAATATCTTATTCCATTTTTAAATCAAAGCACAACAATAATGTCATGTACCAACCTTTCTTGAATGTAATATCTTATTCCATTTTTAAATCAAAGCACAACTGGGGATGGCTCAGGGGATTAAAGCAGTGGGTAATATCTTATTCCATTTTTAAATCAAAGCACAACCGGTTGTAGTAGTAAGCCCATCTACAACAGGTAATATCTTATTCCATTTTTAAATCAAAGCACAACGCGAACTAAATAAACCCGAAGTTGATAATAGTAATATCTTATTCCATTTTTAAATCAAAGCACAACGGTTCTGGTACTCCATTTGAAGCGACCTAGTAATATCTTATTCCATTTTTAAATCAAAGCACAACAACCAACTGTGGGCCATTAATCCCGGCCATGTAATATCTTATTCCATTTTTAAATCAAAGCACAACCCAAAGCAGTTCGTTTGTGCTGTCTTTTGGGTAATATCTTATTCCATTTTTAAATCAAAGCACAACAAAAAGCTTTTCAACAATTGTTTTGGCGGGTAATATCTTATTCCATTTTTAAATCAAAGCACAACGTAGAAACCTTCGTTTTGCGCTGCAATTTCGTAATATCTTATTCCATTTTTAAATCAAAGCACAACGACTATCGAAATTCCTTCTTTTACCAAAAGGTAATATCTTATTCCATTTTTAAATCAAAGCACAACTGTATGGGTCAATGATTAATTCGAGGCCGGTAATATCTTATTCCATTTTTAAATCAAAGCACAACATGGGGTAACCCTGGAACAAATGTTGCTGGGTAATATCTTATTCCATTTTTAAATCAAAGCACAACAAAGTTGATGCCTATTAAATAAAAGCTGCAGTAATATCTTATTCCATTTTTAAATCAAAGCACAACAACCCACCCTAATAGCTCCACCTTTTCACCGTAATATCTTATTCCATTTTTAAATCAAAGCACAACGATCGAGATTTTCCCAATAATGAAAGCTGCGTAATATCTTATTCCATTTTTAAATCAAAGCACAACAACCGCAAAACGGGCAATACCCTGTTTGCTGTAATATCTTATTCCATTTTTAAATCAAAGCACAACTTTCGCGAGTTCGACAATATTTATGTTTCGGTAATATCTTATTCCATTTTTAAATCAAAGCACAACGTATATGCCTGGCAAAAGGTATGTTTTGATGTAATATCTTATTCCATTTTTAAATCAAAGCACAACGCCCGGATTGGTGTTTAGCATTTTCTCGAGGTAATATCTTATTCCATTTTTAAATCAAAGCACAACGCAGTAACATAGCGGCCAAAGGCTTCGCAAGTAATATCTTATTCCATTTTTAAATCAAAGCACAACGTACCGATGTGCCAAAACCGATCGTATGATGTAATATCTTATTCCATTTTTAAATCAAAGCACAACTACCAGGCACCAGACTGTTGGGTGTAAGGGGTAATATCTTATTCCATTTTTAAATCAAAGCACAACAAAACAAAAGACCTTAGCGCTGAGAAAATTGTAATATCTTATTCCATTTTTAAATCAAAGCACAACAGCAATCGTATTTGGGCGGTTGGGATATCGGTAATATCTTATTCCATTTTTAAATCAAAGCACAACTATTCCAAACTGATTGAACCCAAATTTTATGTAATATCTTATTCCATTTTTAAATCAAAGCACAACTGAAGAGAGGTCAAGTTCTTGCATTAATTTGTAATATCTTATTCCATTTTTAAATCAAAGCACAACAGTGATGTAATGAGCGGGGTCAGTCATTTGGTAATATCTTATTCCATTTTTAAATCAAAGCACAACCTGCGACCCACAAGTAATTAATTTTATGGGTAATATCTTATTCCATTTTTAAATCAAAGCACAACACCAATGAGTTTATAAAGTTGGCAGTGCAAGTAATATCTTATTCCATTTTTAAATCAAAGCACAACCCGCGTTGTATGCAATAAAATGCCTACCTGGTAATATCTTATTCCATTTTTAAATCAAAGCACAACGGTACAGGATTCGAACCTGTATAGCCTTTGGTAATATCTTATTCCATTTTTAAATCAAAGCACAACAAGAGCCCTGGGTAAATTCAGGAAAATACAGTAATATCTTATTCCATTTTTAAATCAAAGCACAACACATCCACGTCAATAAGCGTAACCGGATCTGTAATATCTTATTCCATTTTTAAATCAAAGCACAACATGGAAAAGTTAATTATTCTCGAAAGTCCTGTAATATCTTATTCCATTTTTAAATCAAAGCACAACAAAGTGAACTACCGCTTTGTTTCCGTCTACGTAATATCTTATTCCATTTTTAAATCAAAGCACAACCAAATCCTGTTTCTTCTGCTCAAGCTCAAAGTAATATCTTATTCCATTTTTAAATCAAAGCACAACCCCGGGAGCTTACATCTTCGATGCGACGTGTAATATCTTATTCCATTTTTAAATCAAAGCACAACTATGTTTATTAGCTGCAGCATTAAAATCTAGTAATATCTTATTCCATTTTTAAATCAAAGCACAACACTCTTCGTCAATTGTATTATCAATTAGTAGTAATATCTTATTCCATTTTTAAATCAAAGCACAACTGCATCACAATTGGTACATTCCCTTGTATGTAATATCTTATTCCATTTTTAAATCAAAGCACAACCCGTTGGCTACTTCAAAAGCATCGACCCCTGTAATATCTTATTCCATTTTTAAATCAAAGCACAACGTGGACGCTTTTTAGCTGTTTGATTTGTTGGTAATATCTTATTCCATTTTTAAATCAAAGCACAACTATGTTTATTAGCTGCAGCATTAAAATCTAGTAATATCTTATTCCATTTTTAAATCAAAGCACAACACTCTTCGTCAATTGTATTATCAATTAGTAGTAATATCTTATTCCATTTTTAAATCAAAGCACAACCTACTTCGTTTTCGATTTCTTCATCGGTTGGTAATATCTTATTCCATTTTTAAATCAAAGCACAACGCTATTTGCTGGTTAATCGAAGTTGTTCAAGTAATATCTTATTCCATTTTTAAATCAAAGCACAACATAGCTTACAATTTATAAATTACTTTTTTGTAATATCTTATTCCATTTTTAAATCAAAGCACAACCGTTAACGTTTAAGCCGTCAAAATTAATGTGTAATATCTTATTCCATTTTTAAATCAAAGCACAACATGTTGATTGTGTTTGTAGCATTCGCAACAGTAATATCTTATTCCATTTTTAAATCAAAGCACAACAAGTCAAATAGTTTAAATCGAACATTAAAAGTAATATCTTATTCCATTTTTAAATCAAAGCACAACCCATTTGCCGGTGTTCCAGAAGGTGATGCAGTAATATCTTATTCCATTTTTAAATCAAAGCACAACTTGCAATCTCTCCAACAAAATCGAATTTATGTAATATCTTATTCCATTTTTAAATCAAAGCACAACAATCATTATTGGTCCGTTTTGACGGTTTTCGTAATATCTTATTCCATTTTTAAATCAAAGCACAACTAAAAAATCGTCAGGTCGATAATCATAGGGTAATATCTTATTCCATTTTTAAATCAAAGCACAACGCCCAACTCGTCGTTGTAGTCCTCGACAATGTAATATCTTATTCCATTTTTAAATCAAAGCACAACCAAGCCTTTGTCGTCGGTGCTCAGGCGTAGGTAATATCTTATTCCATTTTTAAATCAAAGCACAACCCTATCGATTTATACGAATTTCAGAGAAAAGTAATATCTTATTCCATTTTTAAATCAAAGCACAACTCAAAGTGTGCAAGTGGTACCCACCAGCGGGTAATATCTTATTCCATTTTTAAATCAAAGCACAACACAGAGGTGAAAAGTATAAAAACAAATTGTGTAATATCTTATTCCATTTTTAAATCAAAGCACAACCCATGAGGATGATTTCCTTTATTAACGTGAGTAATATCTTATTCCATTTTTAAATCAAACCACAACGAAGCGCTTTGTGTTCAAAAAACTTTCACGGTAATATCTTATTCCATTTTTAAATCAAACCACAACTTACAATTTCGTTTTTAATTTTGTAAAAATGTAATATCTTATTCCATTTTTAAATCAAACCACAACAATATGGGGGCTAAAAAAAATACTGGCAATGTAATATCTTATTCCATTTTTAAATCAAACCACAACGCCCCCGGTAGTTTTCAATACCTCCGTCCTGTAATATCTTATTCCATTTTTAAATCAAACCACAACAAGCCCGAAGGTAGTACTGAAATTATCGCAGTAATATCTTATTCCATTTTTAAATCAAACCACAACAAGGGTTCAAAAAGAGACTTCGAAGCGGTTGTAATATCTTATTCCATTTTTAAATCAAACCACAACCGTTCCGGTGTAATAACTCGAATCTGTTTTGTAATATCTTATTCCATTTTTAAATCAAACCACAACAGGACTTGACCAGTTCTTTTTGTCGACAAGGTAATATCTTATTCCATTTTTAAATCAAACCACAACACTTAACCACAAAAGAAAACATGCTTTATGGTAATATCTTATTCCATTTTTAAATCAAACCACAACGTGTCGGTTTCCATTGTTTCGGCACTTATAGTAATATCTTATTCCATTTTTAAATCAAACCACAACCCAGATACCTGACGCATGGCATCGAAAATGGTAATATCTTATTCCATTTTTAAATCAAACCACAACATGATAACAGGCTGCAATTGCAACCTCAACGTAATATCTTATTCCATTTTTAAATCAAACCACAACTACTTGCTAGTATCTCCAAATGAAAATTACGTAATATCTTATTCCATTTTTAAATCAAACCACAACACCGGTGGTTTATGGGGTTTAGGTATGATGGTAATATCTTATTCCATTTTTAAATCAAACCACAACTTAAAGGTATAGCCACGCGAGCCAGCGGCTGTAATATCTTATTCCATTTTTAAATCAAACCACAACAAAAGGACACGCTAAAGTTTTAGAACAGCGGTAATATCTTATTCCATTTTTAAATCAAACCACAACGAACCAGGGCGGCGAATACTCCCGCTATTTGTAATATCTTATTCCATTTTTAAATCAAACCACAACTTTATTTAAGTGTCTGCCTATCCTACTTTGTAATATCTTATTCCATTTTTAAATCAAACCACAACCCAGTCGGCTCAATGAACGAATTAGTAAAGGTAATATCTTATTCCATTTTTAAATCAAACCACAACCCAGTCGTTCTTTTGCTGGTAATAATATCAGTAATATCTTATTCCATTTTTAAATCAAACCACAACCCCGGTCGATAACATACCGTAAGGAGTCGTGTAATATCTTATTCCATTTTTAAATCAAACCACAACCATCCCTCTTTTTATCAATTTCAATTTGTAGTAATATCTTATTCCATTTTTAAATCAAACCACAACGAATGAGCCTGAATATTTAATGAAGTTAAAGTAATATCTTATTCCATTTTTAAATCAAACCACAACAAACGATGCCTTTTTTATTTTTCCTGCTTGTAATATCTTATTCCATTTTTAAATCAAACCACAACCTTTGTATTCCTGCGCGGCATCGACTGCCGGTAATATCTTATTCCATTTTTAAATCAAACCACAACTATTATGTATTAAATGATAACCATTATCAAGTAATATCTTATTCCATTTTTAAATCAAACCACAACCCACGGCCGTAGCGTGTACGGTAAGGATTCGTAATATCTTATTCCATTTTTAAATCAAACCACAACATGGTGTTGAACCTGAAAAAGTGCTTGCGGGTAATATCTTATTCCATTTTTAAATCAAACCACAACATTCTCCCGATCTATTAATAGATAAAGATAGTAATATCTTATTCCATTTTTAAATCAAACCACAACGGCCTGGGTAAAATGGAGGGCGTTGCCGGTGTAATATCTTATTCCATTTTTAAATCAAACCACAACCCGTCCTCTATTTTCACATCTTTCCATTTGGTAATATCTTATTCCATTTTTAAATCAAACCACAACCGGCCCCTTTTCCTTAAACCATTCAAGGGAGTAATATCTTATTCCATTTTTAAATCAAACCACAACTCCCGCAAGTAAAGGTATATCGGCAACCTCGTAATATCTTATTCCATTTTTAAATCAAACCACAACTGGGTTCATAAGATAATGGTGTTTCCTGGAGTAATATCTTATTCCATTTTTAAATCAAACCACAACCGGGAAGCAGTAACCATCACCCATAATGAAGTAATATCTTATTCCATTTTTAAATCAAACCACAACCTAGGGGCCCCTTACCCTCTATTTCATTGAAAATTATCATTTTTTTCAAGTAAAAATAAAGTGGGTTTAACCTAAGAAGTAGCCCGAATTGGAACATTTTTTCTTTCTAATAGAACTTATTGTTTTGTTCTCATTTTTAAATCAACCGACCGTCGGGAGCTCATGAGCGCCAGCGAATAACGCACAACCAAGGAGCCCCTTACCCTTTATTCTATTGAATATTATTGCTTTTTTATTCTTAAAAAATAAAGCGGGGTAAACCTAAGAAGTGCTTTGAACACGTTTTTTTTTATGCTGTTAATAATTAGCTATTGAATCAAAATAACTGAAATAATGGAATTATTTCAATACGTCAAAGAACCTGAAGCCCTAAATATACTAAAACAATTCCAATTGTTTGGGACCGTCGGCCAGGGCTTTTTCGGTTTTTCCCCAAAAGTTCATTATCTGTCCGTATTGTTTATCGGTAACTGATAAAATACTCACCAGCCCTTTCTCGGGAATTACCGCCCGTATGCGTTTGGTGTGCACCTCACCGCTTTCTTTGCTGGCACAATGACGGATATAAACCGAAAACTGCATCATGGTAAAACCATCCTGCACCAAATCTTTTCGAAAGCGGCTGGCTGCCTTCCGTTCTTTTTTGGTGTTGGTGGGTAAATCGAAAAATACAAACAGCCACATAATATGGTAAGCGTTTAAACGGTTTTGCTCCATAATACTTCCTTAGTTAGTTGCTTAGGCATAACAAAGCAATGGAGTTAAAAAACAGGAAAGTCAATTTTTCGCACTTCGCCGGCAAAACAGCGGGTTAACGATGCGGTGGTCTGACTCAGTCCAACCATTAGCGGACGGGTCATGTTATCGAATTTTACATCGAGGGTCATTAATTGCAAGAGCTCAGCTTTTAATTCTTTACCCAGTTCAGTAACCCCCGGATAGTTTACATACAGGTTGTACACCAGATTGTCGACGTAAGGGCGGTAGGGTTCCATGATATCGTCGGCCAGACAAAAGGCATTGTAACGGCTGTGATGGTGAATACCCAGCGTGGGCAACAACCCGGAACCAACCAAAGCACGGGCAACAGCAGCCCGTAACACAATGTATCCGTAATTAAAAGCGGCATTGGGCCAGGCACCTTCGCGTTCGCGGATAAAAGTTCCGCCCATTAACTGGCGCCAGTATTCCCTGGCAGCGGCTCCTTCGCGGTTGGTGGTATCGCCGCTTTTTACCTGTTTGCCAAACGCTTCAACCCCCAGATGCCCTTTCCCCAGTTTTTCAAGCAGCCGGGCCTGGTTGGCAATTTTTTGTTCCACCACCTGTTTCCACAGGTTCTTTTTTAAAGGTTCACTGGCCTCTATCTGGTTGCGAAAGTGTTCGTTTTGCAGGTGATGTCCATCGAGGTTTAGCAACATGCTTTGCGGATGATGCCGGCTGTCGCAAAAAACCACAGCCACATTGAAGTACACCAATTGTTCGAGCAGGGGTGTACTTAAGGAGATTTGTTTGTTGTCGATAATAATAAAACCCACATCTTCGATTGGAATGGTGTGGGTTTCGCCCTCAGGTTTTGGGCTGGCCAACAATTGCCGGTCTTTTACCGACAAATGAAAGGGGTTCGAAAAAAACAGGGTTCGTTTTAACATGGGGTTAGGTTTTTTAATCACCGGGCAAGAAAATAACTTACCCGGTGAGGGGTTAAATTAACTAAAACCGGTTGGCGGCTTCCTGCAGTTGCCTCATTAAATCGGACAGTTCAGGAGCCTCGGTCATTTCGTACTGGAGTTCCAAAAAGGCAAACAGTTTACGTATAGCCTCTTCAAACTCTTTGCGTATGGCTGTTGCAGCAGCAATTTTAGCATTCTCAGCCTTATCTTCGGTTATTCGCTTAACTACCGATTCAAAATCGGTTTGTGAAGTTTTTAACCAGTTATACCAGAAAGTAGCCGACAATTGGTCGAGTACAGGTAACCAGTTTTTATCGAGCTCAGCAATTATTGTATGCAGGGCAGCCGTTTCCAACTGGTAATTTTTGGCATAAATAGTTTTTCCGTCTTTATTCAGGATAAGCAGAATCTGCCGGGCTTGTTCACGAATTTCAGCATCGGGGTGGTTCAGGTAATTGGCAATATGGCGACGCAAGGCAAGGTAGTAATTGTCGCGCACCGAATCATTTTGGGCAATTTCCTGAGCACTTACCTCCTGCTTTTCGATAGCAGCCGTATAGATTCCCAGTTTCTCCAGAAATAAATCGAAATAGTGTTTTATTCCCAGAGCCTGAACATCGAAGCCTGCAATTAAATCTTTTATGCGGACCCCGAAAGTAAACAGATCGCGGGAGTTAATCCGCGAAAGCGCTACTTGAATCATAAGCATGATATTTAATTGTTCAGTATTTCAAATAAAATAGTAGTATAATATACAGCGTTAAGCTGTTTTAAGGCTAACCCAGGGAATACGAAGGGTTTTTGCCTGCATAAGCACTCCAAATGGTGTTTGGTGCATCCGCGTAGCCTACGCAATGACTTAAAAACGCGATTAACTGCCAATTGGACACTACGGTGCAACTTTTTAAGCAAAGAACTGCCAATTGGACAGTACGCAACCACATCATTTATTGAAAAAGTTGAACTGTAGGCTACGGGAACACTTTTTAAATGAAAAACTGCCATTTGGACAATACGCGACCAACTTTTAAACGAAGGTCTGCCATTTGGACAGTACAGCACCCTGCCTGAATTAGTTTTAACAGGCTTTGTACTGTTTTGCACCCCGAAACCCACCTATTTCTGGTCAGCAGGCATTCGGGGTGCCGCCTCGGAGACGGGTAAGTAACTTAAACAGGATATGCATCATAATAGGTTTAAGTAATTAAATTTTCATCTAAACAGGCTTTTACCCAAAAAAAAACGATAAAAACCGGCTTATATTTTTTCCAGTTGGCCCAATAGGTTTATTTTAATTCTAATTGGGTTTAAACTTAGCCAAGCTATAAAGCTTTGAATATACTTCTCTTCATCTTTGTTAGTTAATGTAGATGCCAAATGGTGTCTAAAAGTATAGAATGACGACGAAAGCTTTTGAACCCGGTACAAATACCTCGAAAGAAAAACGTAGTTTTCTTTATTGCTTTCAAATTCCTCATCGCTTAAGCCCAATAAAAACATATCGTTTATTTCGAGTAAGCTGATTATTTCTTTACCATCGGCAGGTAATTGGTAAATCGCCTGGTTTTTAGATTGCCGTTCCACAACCACCCAAAATGAAACCACTTCTTCTTTTAAATTGCCGTCGTGGTCTTTATAAATTAGTACATGGTGATTATTGCGCGGGTTTACCCACTGGTTTAAAAAGCCTTTTAAAGGAACCGCGTTTCCAATATTTTCCTTTATCCTGATTTTTTTTATGGGTACGGGTTCACCCCGCTTGTTTGGCAAAAACAATAACGGCCGGCCGTCTTTAAAAAAAGCATCTTTAGGTACATCGAACGATGATTTCGAAATATCGACGCCACACTTATCACGCAGGTGGTTCAGAATCAAGGTACGAATTACCGGATCAACCACTTTATCAATATGCTTGTTATTTTTCAGATCAGTCAGGGCTTTACGGATATGAAAAGATTCTTGCTGACCCGGAGCCTGCCGGCTTCCAAAAACTGATTCTTTGTGTAATTGGCCTCTTGCTGCAAAACCAATGCTTTGAAACCTTTTCCCGTTTTTAACCACCAACTTGCTGATTTTTGAAAGCACCTTATTGCTTTTTTTGTGTGAGATAAGTATCGAACGCGCTACCTTTTTAACCTCATCGTCGAAACCAATCCAGGGCAAAGGAAATTTTTCGGTACTGTCGAGTCCTCTTTCCTTACTTTTTCGTTGGGCATTGTAAGTACTCAGGTATTGCAGGTAAGCCTGCTCGGTTAAAGCAATAGTAATGGCATCGATGGCATGGTGCCGGTGGTCATCGCGATTCTTTTTGGGGTCAAATTTTATATCGCCCGTATATTTATCAACCCATATATGACCTTCAATAAGTTTGCAATCTTTGGGTACTTTGGGAGCTTCGTTTTCCAATTTAAAATATTCCGATTTTTGGCTCAGGATATTAAAAACCACATGGTACTTGCCGGGTTTCTCACTGGAACGAAACCGATAGTTTTGGTCGGGTTCAGCGGCAAACCACTGATTTTGATCAATGGTTCCGCTTATCAATAGCTGTTCGTTTCCAATTTCCGGTTTGGGATTAATGGAATGGGTATAGTTCACCTGTTCCAGGTTTAACTCAAGTATTGCCCAATAATTGCCTTCGGGCATATTACTCCGACAGGTGTAGATGTAACTATAAAACACACCTTCTTTAACTTTGCCATAAAGTACCACTTTATTTCCACTGGCTTTGGGTTGTTTTTGTTTTTCAGGTTTTTCAAAACTCTTATTTATTACCTGAAAGCAGGCCCAATACCATCCATCAGCCGCTTCAGTATTCATTTTTCTTCCCAGGGTATCGTTACTGAACTTATTTTTTTCTACCCTTCCTCTAAAAACAATCTGGTTTTCGTCGGTTTGTGGCCTGGGAGTAAAAACAGGAACCAGCTTAAGCGGTTCTGAAAGTCTCAGCGAAGCCCAATACTTGCCGTTTTCATATTCGGGTGCATCAAAACTCACGCTTAGGTACCTCGAAGCAAAAACCTCTTTGGTAATGTTACCCGGTAACAATATTTCATCCGATCGTGTTTCAGGTCGTTCATTTCGCACCTTATGAATGCTTTGTGCATGTCCATTCTCATCGGTAATTACATAACAAGCCTGTGAATTATCGGTGTCAAAATCGTTGGTTTCAAGTCCATTAATATTTTCAATGGGCTGTAATACATTATTAAGTCCCCAAAGGTGACGCAACTCGGCGGTTAATTGGCCGGGTAGTACCCGCACATCGTCGCAAACAGCCGATAAAATTTCCACTGCCTTTTTACTTATATAGCGGGTATCATTTAACTGACGTTCAATAAATGATTCGGCAGAAAATTCTTTTTTTGAAGTAAACCGTTTGGCTTTCGGATAAGGCAATAGCTTAAATGCCCGGGTTTCAATTTCACTCCATCCATCCTCAACTTCAGTATATTTGGCAATGCCCCAGATTTTTGGATCAGGATTTTTCAGGTAATACTGGTAAGGGGTTAATTCTCCCTTATCGCGGTTAAAGTTTGCTTCGCACAGGGTTTTATTTCCAAAACTGTCGTCGAGCGATATGGAGTAAGGTATAATATGTTCAATCTGCATCAGGTTTTCGCTTCCCAACAGGTTGGCTATGGACACCGTTTTCCCGGTATAAGGGCATTGTACATTGCCTGCCTTTTGTTCTATTTCATGAAACATTAAATACTTTTGGATATTTGTCCGGGTGGGCTTTAATCCATATTCCGCCAAACGTTCCCGTGCAGCATCGTTCTTTTTTTCGTTTTCAAGTATTCTATAAGTTGCTTCCTGACGCCCCTGCTTGCTGTTTTTTAAATTACGTCCCATTTCAACTTTAATCTGGCTAAAGGTAAAGTCGGGACCCAGTTTTTGCCTGTACGACTTTAACAACTCATTGATTAAGCGACGCAGCTCATGAAGGCTTTGCTGTACAATTGGGTTTCGCAGGTTTTCAATTTCAGGTACCAATTCCTGCTTTTCAGCTTCCTCAATTTCCTGGCTATGGTGATACAGGTGAAGAAAGTGCTTATCGTCTTTAAAAAAACCATAGTTGTTTTCAGGATTCCATAAGTAAGCTTTTATTTTTTCAATAGCCTCTCCGGTTTTGTTTTCTTCTTTTAAGAGTTTTAATACATCACGCTCTAATTGTTCATGAAAGTCGCTAAAACGTTCCCAACGCTGTCCAAATGCATTTTTAATTCCACCCAGAATTACTGCACGGTCGTATTTGTATCCTTTCTCTAAAAAAGGTAGTATGTTTCTAATGGCTTTTAACGAAATACTTCCATACCCATCTTTTAACCGAATGTTTTTTATTTTATCAACAGAAGCTTCCTTTAACTCATAATCATTCT
Source organism: Salinivirgaceae bacterium (assembly GCA_050179685.1). GTDB lineage: Bacteria > Bacteroidota > Bacteroidia > Bacteroidales > SZUA-534 > GWE2-40-63. The sequence goes on along the minus strand of JBFXEW010000020.1, from coordinate 3,328 downwards.
TAAGCTTTTCAAAAAGTTTCTCGTTGTCTTCATAGAAATAAAAGCAATGCCAAATTTCTTCATATTTCTCATTCCATATATTTTCCGGAAAAAGAGGCTTCAGCTTTTTTATGGTAGGATTGGGTGCTACTTTAAAGTTATCGTCGTAGTTAAACTTTTCGTAAACCAATTTCAATTTCTTGGGAATCTGCTCAAAATCAAAACTACTGTCTTTGCCGTTTAATAATTCCAAAACAGCCATGCGTTGCTCATCGTTTAACCAGTTTTTGCCATATTGTATGTTATTTATAAACTGATAAGCTCTAAACAATTCAAATTCGGGGTGCGACAAAGGACAAGGCTTTTTACTTCGTTTTATTACCTGTCCATTGCTGTCTGTTTTAAACTCCCCGTTTGTTTTAATAACAGGCAATTCGTTTTCAAAACGACAATTGGCCAGTAAGTTTTTTTGTGAGCGAAGGGGGCGCTGAAAAAACAAAATACTATCGCTGCTTTTGAATTTTATCTCAGTTCCTTCATTTTGTATTTCTCCGGCTAAGTATTGTTTTAAGGGTATTTTTTCTGTTGTACTAATGCTTGTATTATTTATTAATACATTGTCAGTACCATAGGTATTCCTTAATACATCAATCTTTTGTTTGTTCCGGTTGTTCTCGAGACCCCCCTGGATGAAACGGATTTTCCTTTTTTTAACCTGTAGTTGGTTTAAACCTAAATGTTCAGCTTGTCGGTTCCAGATGGTTTCAAATTCTTTGATATACATGTCGCGCAGGGTATAACGTGCTCTTACCCTTTCTTCCTTTCCTTCTTCATCTGTTTTAAGCTTAAACTTCTCACCTTTTTTAGCTGAAATACGATAGAGATAATTGCCCAGGGTGGTGTGTTCTATTTTTAAACGGGTTTCATCAATACCCGTAATATGTTCTTTCCCTGCGAAAATTTTTCCGTCTTCGTTTCCTTTTCGGTTACTAAGAAAACCTCTGCGTTGGATAAAATGATAAAAAACCCGTCCCAATTCAAGGGCTGTCAAATCCTCTTCCAGCGCTTTTGAGCGCAGTTCGTAGGGGTTTAATTTTAACCAGGAAACAAAGGCTTCTGTTTCGGGGAATTGCCTTCCATCGGTTTTTTTTGCTTTATCCCAATTTTTCCATGATTTGAGTTCTTCCAACTCAAGCGGGCACATGTTGAATTGAATTAGGGCTTCAAGTAATTTAATTTTTCGTAGTCTTTTACGATAAAACTGCCGTCTTTTCTGGCGATTGTCCCTACGGGTGGCATTTTTAGATTCCTCTTTTGAAGTACCGGCATCATTTACACCAGCCTGAAATATCCGAACACCGGCATCCATTATGCTTTGTTCTTCTTTGTCTACTACAGCCCACCCGATGCTGTTGGTTCCTAAATCCAGTCCAAGTATTTTATTCATTGGGGTCTAATGTGTTGGTTATACAAATGGTACCCCAAGTTAAAACTTTTTTAAAAAAAACACAAAATTAATTTCCTGTTAGCGGTGTTCATGCACTAACGTTTTGGATGTTTCAATATTCTTTTGTAATATTGTTTCAAAGATTTTTAATTCCATTTTAAATCTTATCACAATAAGGCTATATGCCGAAGGAATTTTTCCTATACCTCTGCTTCGGTGGAGGTTTTTTTTTGAGGGAGTTAGAAATCATTTGGGATTGCGTGGTACTTCCCTGACAAAATACACAATCCACGATAGTTATCAAAGGGAGCGCCTGCCTTCGGCAGGCGGGGCCTGTGTAATCATAAAAAAAAACCTCCGCTAAATTCCGGAGGTTTTTCTTCTAATGACTTAATAGCCTAATGGGTGACCATAAATTTTTGCTTAATTACCTGTCCCTCGAAGGTAACAACACAGAAATACAATCCCGCCTTTTCAGCCTGGGTATTCCTTGCCTTTAAAAGAGTATTTCGTGAAAATTTGTGAAAATTCGTGGATAAAAATCACTTGATGAACTTTAAGTACTTTAGTCACTTGATGAACTTTAAGTACAACAAAGTCCGTGCGATCCGCGGCCTCTTAATACATTTGCGCTCCACACTTACTGATTACGCTACTCTCATTTCTGATTACTCTTCACTCATCACTCATTACTGATTACTGATTCCCATTGCTAATTGCCTAAAGCCTGCTGACTTCGCTATTGGTTTTTGGTTTTTGATATTTGTTATTTGTTATTTCTGTCGCTTATCCAATGTGCTGCAAATAGTTTCTACCAAAACACATGGTACTGTATGTTTTTTCGTTATTTTTAACAAACAATTAAATACAACAATTATGAAGAACCTGCTTGCTTTTACTTTTATTGCTTTACTTTTTGTGCAATGCACACAAAACATCGAGGATGCCCAAAAGGCTCAAATGCGTAACGACAGTCTGCAACGCCTGTTGGTTGAGAAAGATTCAGCCATCTATGCCGTACTGAATACCTTCAGTGCTATCGAAAACAACCTGGAGACCATAAAAGCCAAAGAAAATATTATCTCCTTAGCCGTTAAAAACGTGGAAGATACCCAAAGCCGCGAAGAACAAATAAACGAGGAAATAAATGCCATTTATGGCCTGATGCTCGACAACAAGGAAAAACTGGCCAAAATGCAGAATCAGCTAAAACAGGCACATATTAAAAACAACGATTTGCAAAAAACCATTGCTTCGCTCCAGGAGAAACTGGCCGAAAAAAATGCAGAAATCATACAGATGCGTGGCGATTTGCTCGAAATGAACCTTAAAATCGATGAGTTGAGTTACACCCTCGACACCCTTAAATTTGAAAGCGAAGTAAAAACCGCCATCATTGAATCGCAGGAAGAAAGTTTAAATACCGCTTATTACCTTTTTGGAACCGAACGCGAGTTAAAAGACCTGCAAATACTCGATGCCAAAGGTAAATTCATCGGTATTGGTTTTGGCACCAACCTGAATGCCGATTTCGACAAGGAACTATTTACCCCCATCGATATACGTGAACAAACCAAATTCACTTTTACTGCAAAAAAGATAAACATCATTTCAAAGCATCCTTCGGCTTCGTTCCAGGTTTATGGCGAAAAACCCGTCGACAGTCTGCTGATAAACGACCCTGATGCCTTTTGGAGTGTGTCGAAATATTTAGTGATTGTATTGGATTAAACCAAAACCTGTACAGGTTTGAATTTTGAGGGTTTGTTTTGATTTAATTAGTCGTTCCTTACGAACTCAAATTTAAGTAAAAATAAAAATATCTTGATTTGAGTAAAAGATATAGGTGGAGAAGTTCCTGTTTCAACTTCTCCATCATTTTCTTTAAATTCCATCCAGTAG
>JBFXEW010000019.1:0-108126 GCA_050179685.1 Salinivirgaceae bacterium | reverse complement strand
AGGGACTTACACCCTCTGGAAAATATACAGACTCACAACCTTTGGTTTTCTTGATTAAATTAGTAATTTTCAAATTTATTCAGAACTTGCAGTTGTGGGCACTGCTACCCATGCAGGGCACACACAAGGTGTAAAAAACATTGCGCTGAAAAAGTGCTATATTTATTGTGAAATTAAAACATAAGCGGTCGGTGTATATGGAAAAGGAAGTGTTTTGAATGCGCAACGATTTCTTACACCCGTCCGTTGTGCCCAATTTTGGAACTGCAATATAAATGCCATTTAACTTATTAGATTTTTGAATGGAGATAAGATTAAAAACAGATCGTATAATAATTCAGACAATCAGGAGTATTATTTTTCCTACAATCTTGTACGTATTAATTTTATGGATTTATACAACTATTGGTAGAATTTCACTAACGGATATACTTGAGTTTAAAGAGGCATTTTTTATTCCATTTATTGTCATTATTGGTATATCGATTATTTTCTTATTTGAATATCTTCTATTTTCTTTAAATAAAAGATTTATAATTAATAAAAAAAACCTTCAGTTTTATAAACACGGATATTTATACAAAAGCATAAATCTAGATGATATTAAAAAAGTGATTGAATATGGAGAGACTTATAAATTTCATTTTTTTCCATGGGGCAGTTATAAATATGCTGACTTCTTATTGCAAGATGATTCAAGAATAACAATCAATAATTTACAGTATAAAGAGATAAAACAATTATTTCTTGATAGATATGAATTTAGAAGAAATATTTTTCCAAGTTTAATTCTGTATAGGATTTACATATTTTTTGCTGAAAGAGATTAATGATTTACATTAAAAAACTGGGCACAACCCAAAATAAAAGTAAGCGCTCGAAGCAGTTTGAAAATGCAGGAGAAATTTTAACTTTGGAATTAGGTAAAAAACTGATTACAAAATCGAAATATAGCGCCTACGTTTATTGTCAACGTTGGCTGCAAGCCTAAGAAACGATACTGCAACAAAAAAACTTTATGAATATAAAACGAGAAAAAAGACCACCATTATGGATTGTTTTAATGACTTTAATATCTGTATTTGGAGGCATTATTTTGGCAATCATGGGGATTAACAAAATTGAGAATTATTATCACCCCTATTTATTCGGACTGATTTTTGGCGGACTTGGACTTTTAATTGGATTATTGACAGCTAAGAAACTTAAACCGATTATCGCAGTAAATCAACGGATGAAAAATGATTACTATTTGCCAACTCTTTTTATTTCGATTGGATTTTTTGGATTATTCTTAATGTCAGCCTCGATTATAAATCTCAAATTATCGAAAGTTGATTATCATGATAATTTTATAGTTGAAAACAAGTACCGACAAGAATACAGATATATGCAGCCAGAGATAAATTCAATAGTAGTCCAAATGAATGGAGATTCCCGTCGATTAGTTTGTAGTTATGATTTTTGGATACGAACTTCGGTTGGGCAGACTGTGTATTTGACAAACTATAAAAGTAAATTAGGCTTTGACTTTATTAAAATAAGCAATGATAAAAAATAAATGGAAATTGGCATTTTGGATTTGTTTTGTATCCCTATTGTTTTCAGTTGTATTTGGGTTTTACAGTATTTTAGACCAAGGAGTGACAATAACGTATATGAAACAAGGATATGAGAATACAGAAAATGACCTAAACACAATAATTGACATTGTAAATTATGACGATTTCAGCAAAGACTCAATTAAGCAGTTGCTAAAAGAGCACAGATTTTTTGATATGATGGACTTCAAAATGGATACTGTACCACTTGAAAGAGTTGAACTGATTTTTATAAATGACACATTAAAAAACATTAGATATCAATGGTGAATAAAGGCCAGCAGCCAATCGAGTAGGCAGCCGCTAGACATAGTCTAGCGGAGAACCTTTACTCGCAAAGCTCGTGAGAACACTATGTTTAGTTCACACCACTCCCGAAAGCTTTCGGGATACGGGTCTCGTACCTGCCTAGTCGGCAGACAGGTACGGCGGTTCGTTAAGTTGAGAAGCAATCCTTATGTAAATACTAAGTAACGATTCGTAAACTCTTTTCTCCAACCATACCAGATGCAATAGTTAACTTTAGTCACGCTACTCACAAAAGACCCTTTCTGTTAAATTTTGCCCCGAACATGCTGAGAATACCAAAAATGTTTTAAATTTAACCAACCAAAGCTAGCTAAAGCAGCACATGACAAAAAAAACGAAACCAACACGACCGGATTCCAATGCTACCTTAAACGAACTGAGCCAGATAAAAGCCAAGTTGGTCGATTTACTGGGTTGGATTATTATTATATTTATGTGGTTTGCCTTGTTGGGAACCCTGCTGCGTATCCGTGAATTTGGCCTTACTCCTTTAAATTATTACCATATTGCCATGACCCTGGTGCTTTTATCGACTTTTGCCTGGCGTAACTTTTTGAATTGGCGGCTGCACGCCTGGATTCTGCTTATGGTAATTTTTACCGTGGGTGCCGGGGGAATTTTAACCTATGGTTTGTTGTCGCAGGGTGTAATACTCTTATTATTGTTTGTGGTACTTACAGCCATTCTCATAAACAAATTGTGGGGCATTATTTCGCTTACAACGGTAATTGTTTTCTTTATGGCCTGCGCCCTCTTGTTCCGGTTTAAGGTACTTACCATCCAGGCTGATGTGGAACTTTTTGTTGATTCCCTTTCGAGTTGGGCCATGTTACTGCTGTTGTTTTCGATTGTTTCGGCAGTAATCTTTATTTTCTGGAATAAAACCCTGCAATTTCTTACTCAAAAAATTGAATCGAGCAACCTGCACGAGGCCAATCTGCAACGCATTAACCGGCTGTTGTCGAAAGAGATTGAAAACCGTAAGCAAACCGAGCTGCTTTTAAAGAAGCAAATCGACGAAAGTAAAAAGCTCAACCAGGAATACCAGCAAATAAACCAACAGCTCAATCAAACCAACAGTCAACTCGAAGAATCGAACCTTTTATTGAATGAAGCCAAAGAAAAAGCCCAGGCAGCCGACCAACTGAAGTCGAGTTTCCTTTCGAACATGTCGCACGAGGTTCGCACGCCCATGAATGCCATTGTGGGTTTTACCAGCCTGCTTAAGGGCGATGACATGAATACCGACGATGCCCACCGCTACCTCGACATCATACAAACCAGTACCAACAACCTTTTACATGTAATTTCCGACATTATGCTAATGGCCCGGCTCGAATCGGGTCAATATACCCTCCACCACGAATTATTCGATATAAATACCCTGATTGAAGAACTGACCAACCGCTATACCCGCGAGGTTTTCATCCTTAAAGAACACAAACTGACTTTTTCAATAATCAATAACATTCCCAGTCCCTGCCCCATTATTAGCGACCTGGAAGGATTAAAACAGATAGCCACCAAGCTCATCGACAATGCCATAAAGTTTACCGACGAAGGGCATATTGATGTATTTATTGATATTACCCCAAAAAATAAACTGAATTTAACGGTAAAAGATACGGGTATCGGCATATCGAAAAAAATTAAATCGGAAATTTATGAATCGTTTCGGCAACTCGACGACCAAAACACCCGAAAGTATGGGGGAACCGGAGTCGGCCTGTCTATTGTAAAGGCAATGATTGAATTAATGAACGGAACCATTGAATTTGCCAGCATTCCCGGGAAAGAAACGGTTTTTAGCGTAAGCGTTCCGGTAAAACCCCAGTTAAAAAAACAAAAAGCCCTACCAACTGACGACTTAAATTTATTGGGGAAAACCCTCTTAATCATAGGAAAACATTCGTGGGAAGACGAAAAACTAAAAGCCCTTTTGCTTAAAACCCAGGCAACCTTGGTTTATGCCGAAAGAGCCCGGCAAGCCCTCGATTTACTGGAACAAAACCAGGAAACCCATCTGATAATAGCAAATTTGTATCTCCCTTACATGCCAGCCGCAGAACTGGTAAAAAACCTAAAAGATAATTATCCCGACCTTCCGGTAATTGCGCACAATACCGTAGAAAAAGAGCTGGTCGAGTTTATTCCTGAACCCATTGGCGATGCCGTGGTGCAAAATCCCATCGACGAGAATCAATTTATACAGCTGCTCAGGAATTTCCTTGGTTAATTCCATTAAACAGGCCGAGCAGGCCTCAATCCGGAGTGTTTGCAGTACTTTGGTACGGAACCTTATCAAAAAGCAATCCCACAACATAAAATTTGCCTGCGGGTAAAAATTGAATAACTGAAAGAATATTTCTATTTTCGGGTTTTCTAACTAAAAAAATAGTACAGTGAAAAACTTATTCTTATTGATAGCTATGGCACTTCTTGTGGGGTATGGATGCCAGCTAAACAACGAATCGAAAAAATCTATGGAAAATCCCTTATTAAGCTCGTTTGAAACGCCTTTTCAGGTTCCTCCTTTTGAACAGATAAAAGCGGAACACTACATGCCGGCCTTTTTAGAAGGCATGAAGCAGGAAAAAGCCGCCGTAGAGGCTATTATCACAAATACCGAAGCGCCCAGCTTCGAAAACACCATTGAAGCGCTCGAAAACAGTGACGAATTGCTTAGCCGGGTGGGCAGTGTATTCTATAACCTGACCTCAGCCGCTACCAGCGACGAACTGGAAAAAATATCGATGGAACTGGCGCCAATCATGTCGGGGCACAACGACGACATTCGTTTAAACGAAGCCTTGTTTGCCCGGGTAAAAGCTGTTTACGACCAACGCGAAGCCCTGGAATTAACTAACGAACAACTGACTTTAGTTGAAAATACCTACAAAAATTTTGTGCGCGGTGGGGCCAACCTCGACGAAGAAGCCAAAACCCGCTTCCGCGAAATCAATAAAGAATTGTCGGTCTTGTTTTTAAACTTTGGACAGAATGTGTTAAAAGAAAACAACCGTTTTATGCTGGTTGTTGACAACGAAGCCGACCTTGCCGGACTTTCGTCGACCTCAATTGCAGCTGCCGCACAAAAAGCCAAAGAAAAAGACTTGGAAGGCAAATGGGTATTTACCATTCACAAACCCAGTCTGCTCCCCTTCCTGGCTAACGCCGAAAACCGCGAGTTGCGTCAAAAAATGTTCGAAGGATACATAAACAAAGCCAATTACGACGATTCGCTCGATAATAAAGAAGTAATTAAAAACATTGTAAACCTGCGCATCGAAAAAGCTCAGTTGTTGGGTTACGAGAACTTTTCGGCCTATATTTTAGATAAGAACATGGCTAAAAATGCAGATAATGTTTACAAACTGCTCGATCAAATTATGCCCAACGCCTTGCGGGTGGCTAAAAAAGAAGTAGCCGACATGCAACAAATGATTGCTGCCGACGGACACAACTTTAAACTGGCTCCCTGGGATTACGATTTCTATGCCACCAAAGTAAAACAGCAAAAATTTGCTTTAAACGAAAACGAAATCCGTCCTTACCTGAAATTGGATAATGTACGCGATGGAATGTTCTGGGTAGCCAACCAACTTTATGGAATCAGCTTCACCCAGCTCGAAAACATGCCGGTTTATCACCCTGAGGTGGAAGTTTTTGAAGTAAAAGAAGCAAACGGCGACCATGTGGGCATTCTTTATATGGATTATCACCCACGCGATTCGAAGCGCTCGGGAGCCTGGTGCACCAGCTACCGCTCGCAAAAATACGAAAACGGAGAACGTGTAGCCCCGGTAATGTCGATAGTTTGCAATTTCTCGGCTCCCACTGCCGATGCACCTGCCTTATTAACAGCCGACGAAACCGAAACCCTGTTCCACGAATTTGGACACGCCCTCGACGGTTTATTTGCCAACAAGCATTACTCCAGCTTGCGCACCCCGCGCGATTTTGTGGAATTGCCTTCACAAATTATGGAACATTGGGCTTTTGAACCCGATGTATTGAATAATTATGCCAAACATTACGAAACCGGTGAAGTTATGCCAGCTGAATTAATTACAAAAATTGAGAAAGCCGGTAAATTCAACCAGGGTTTTGCTACTACCGAATATTTGGCAGCTTCGTACCTCGATTTAGACTGGCATACCCAAACCCAGGTTCAGGATTGGGATGTAAATGCTTTTGAAGCAGCCTCGATGAAAAAAATAAACATGATTAACGAAATTGTTCCCCGTTACCGCAGTCCTTATTTCCTTCATGTGTTCTCAGGCGACGGATATGCTTCGGCTTACTACAGCTACATCTGGGCTGAGGTTCTTGATGCCGACGCTTTTGAAGCCTTTAAAGAACATGGAATTTTTGATAAGACTACGGCCAGCGCCTTCCGCACCAATGTATTGGAATTGGGTGGAACCGAAGATGCCATGGAATTGTATAAAAAATTCCGCGGTTCAGAACCCGGCATTCAACCTTTGTTAAACAACAGAGGGCTTAATTAAAAAGCAAAATAAATAAATAATTTCAAGTCCCGGTTTAGTTCCCTAAGCCGGGACTTATTGTTTTATAGAATATAATAGTGATTGATAACAAAGTATTTACAAAAAAACAGGGAATAGCGGGTTAAATTCAATTATTATTTTAATTTTGTGTATTAACAGTTTATTTGTCCAATGAATAAAATGAAAAACCCGATTACATTACTAATTTTTTTAATTGTATTATGAACATTTATGTAGGAAACCTGAATTATAAAGTTCAGGAAAGTAACTTAAAAGAAGTTTTTGAAACTTATGGAACTGTAGATTCTGTAAAAATTATCCAGGACAAGATATCAGGCCGAAGTAAAGGTTTTGGATTTGTAGAAATGCCTGATGACAGCCAGGCACAAAGTGCCATTGAAAATCTGAATGGCTCAGAGTATTTAGGACGCAATTTGGTAGTAAATCAAGCCCGACCCAAAGAGTAATTCAACACTAAATTAATACTTATTATGCAAGGAACTGTGAAATGGTATAATGAAACCAAGGGATTTGGTTTTATTATCGGCGAGGATCAAAAAGACATTTTTGTTCACCGTTCAGGAATTGTAGGCAAACATGCTTTGCAACCCGGTGAAACAGTAGAATTTGAAATAAAAACCGGGGAAAAAGGCCCTATGGCCACCCAGGTTACTGTTATAAAATAGCACAAAAAAAACCGGTATGTCTACCGGTTTTTTTTATTCAATATCTTTAAAAAATGCTAGCATCCGCCACAGCAGCCACCGCTTCCGCAACCATCGGTTGAGCAACCGGTACCGCAACTGGCAGCCAGTTCTTCTTCCTTAGGTTCACGTACTTCGATAACCTTACCTTTAAAGTGCAAACCTTCGCCGGCTAAGGGGTGATTAAAGTCCATTTTTACGGCATCGCTGCTTACTTCAACAACAATACCATGGAGTTTATTTCCATAGCTGTCCATCATAGGAATGGTGTTTCCCACTTTAACTAAAGTCTCATCAACTTTTCCGTCCACTTCAAAAGCCTGCAAGGGAACATCAACAATGGCCTGATCGGTAACTTCGCCATAAGCCTGTTCAGCCGTTAAACGAAAATCGAAGGCATCGCCGGTAGCCAAACCTTCCAGATTTTTCTCAAAATGCTCTAACATAGAACCGGTTCCGTACAAAAATGTAAGCGGATTATCTTTCTCAACTTTTTCAATTAACTGGGCATCGGCATCGTCGTACTTTAATTCGTAGACTACAGAAACCATTTTTTCTTTTGCAATATTCATCTCTATCCTTGGTTTAATTTAAACTACTTCTGGTTATTCACATTAAAATTTTGTGCAAAGAAACACGCAATATATCGTTATTCAAAATTTTTCTAAATAACTTTTTATTCAAAATGTATTTACAAATCAATAAAGGCTATTGTTTAAAGCCGGCCTGCAAATTTTTAAAATTCTTTAGCGCTTACGAAAAATATGGGCAATGGTTTTACCAATCACATCAATTCCTTCGATGGCTTCAATCAGCGATGAATTGGTAAGATCAATTTTTTCGTGTTTCAGATTCTCTGATTGCTGCGGGTACACCAATAAATAATTCTGCTCATGAAAATAGCGGTTCAGGTATTTGGGTATTTTAATCATATTCGACTGGTACGATAAGGATTTACTCCGGCTCATTACCACAATAAAATTATCGTCTTTTCTTAGGTCTTTCGATAAAATCAAAAAATCGTCCCAATGGGTAAATTCTTTAAAACTAAGCTCAATGGGGTGTTTACCGTGTACCTGTTTTATCAGATTTAAGGTGTTTTCAGAAGCATAAAACACAATTTTGGCCCCGGTATTTAACGCCATATTCCAAAGTCGGGCCAGCCAAAACGAAAAACCAAATTCGTATTCTGCATTTTCAGGTACAACCACCAAATGCCGCTTTACTGTTGATATAGGTTGAAAAGGATGATAAACAAAGGTGGTAACATTGCTTTTTGAAAGAATCCCATCGGTTAAATTTCCCAAAAAGGAGTCGGAGATTCCTTTTTTTACATGCAGGCCCAGCACCAAATCGGTGATTCGCTGTTCCTTAATCACACTAACAATTCCATTCACCGAATTGATGTCGTAGCGTAAGAGGGTCTTCATTTCGATATCGGTGGCAGCGGCTGCCATTTTTGCTTTATCGAGAACTTTTAAGCCTTGTTTTTCGAGTTCCGGATTGGCATTATCGCTGTTAATTATATTCAGGGCAAAAAGGCCCCGGGTATTGGTCTTTGATTTGATGATGTTGCTTAAATTAATCAGCTCCTCGATGGTATTGGGATTACTTACCGGAATTAAGATACGCTCGCTGTGGTTGTCTGCATGTTTTTCAGGCTGTTCATTCATGGCTATCGCTTGGGCCCCCCGTTGCGTAGCAAACGAAGCAATGGTGCAGGTTACCAGAATCATAATAATGGTTCCGTTTAAAATACTGTCGCTCAATAAACGAATGGGTTCACCCGCTGCCGTTTCCCCTATTATGATATTGTATCCCACCAAAACAGCCGCTAAGGTAGCCGCCGCCTGTGCATTGGTTAAGCCAAAAATTACCTGGCGTTCGGCTTTCGAAAACTTAAAACTTTTTTGAGTTAGCCAGGCTGCCAAAAATTTAGTCCCAGTAGCAATTAGCGACATGGTTATGGCCACAACAATGGTTTCGACACTGCTAAAAGCCCGGTAATCGATAAGCATACCCACCCCTATTAAAAAGAAGGGAATAAAAATGGCATTTCCCACAAAGTCAATGCGATTCATTAAAGGCGATGTACGCGGAATTAAGCGATTTAAAGCCAGTCCGGCCATAAAGGCTCCGATAATGGCTTCGATACCTGCAAGCTGCGATAAAACAGCTCCCAGAAATACGACCACCAATACAAATATATATTGCGACACATTATCGCTGTAGCGTTTAAAAAACCAGCGCGCAACAATGGGAAACAAAAAAACAATGATGAGGGTAAAAACCACAAACGAAATGCCCAGCTTAAGCCAGAAACGATGGTCCATATCGCCCGAAGTCATTCCAACAACCATAGCCAAAACCAAAAGTGCCAGAATGTTTGTAATTAAGGTACTGCCCACCGAAATATTAACCGCTGTGTTTTTTGAAATGCCCAGTTTGCTCACCAAAGGATAGGTTATTAAAGTATGCGATGCAAACATGCTGGCCAGTAAAACCGAAGTCAAAACACCAAAATTAAGCAGGTAAATTCCCGCTAAGGTTCCAAAAATCATGGGGATGACAAATCCCAATAAGCCTAATACCGTACTTTTAACTGCATTCTTTTTAAAATCGTTGATGTCGATTTCCAATCCGGCTAAAAACATAATATAGAGTAAGCCTGCCGTACCCGAAAGAATAATACTGCTGTCGCGGGCTAAAAGATTTAGCCCATAAGGGCCAATCACCACCCCGGCTATTATCATTCCCAATAACTGAGGTATCTTAAGCCGTTCCGAAACCAGGGGAATAACCAGTATAATCAATAGAATGATTAAAAACTTAAGCACCGGATCGGCAATGGGCAGCTGATTAAACAGGTTAGCAAGTAAAGCCATATACAAAGCAACAGTTAGTGAATGTTAAGGGTACAAATTAAGGACACGGAATGTTCTTAACCTGAAGGAACATTAAGCAAAACAAAAGTCTATTTTTCGTGATTAGTAATTAATGACTCTGAAAAAACAACTTCATTTTCGACATTTCTGTGATTAAACTGCTGCGGATAAACTACTATTATATCGTTATGCATAAGTCGCTTATCAATTTTATTGGGAATATGATCGAAATGATGCACATAAGACACTGATTTTTTGCGGGCAGAAACCAAAATCAATAAGTCATCGGCTTTAATATAATCGGCCAGTAAATGAAAGTTTTCCCAATCGTCGAAAGGATTAAAGGTAAAGAGTGCACCCAGCTTTCTTCGCTCGTTTACTTCCCGAATGGCTTCATGGGTAGCTTTGCTTCCGAAATGGACCAAAGGAATACTCAGTTCTTTCGATAATTTAGCTACTTTTTGGAGCCAGATTTCAAATCCAAATTCCAGCTCTGCGTTGGGCGTAGTTATTACAACAATTCGTTTTTGATTGATAAGTGGAGCATCTAAACTGCAAACAAAGAAATTCTTATCGACACTGTTAACAATGGCGTAAATTTTTTCCCCGATTAAACGCTCCAGAATATTTGCCTTTTTGGGCCAGCCCAGAACAATTATATCAGCCATAATTTCGCGCGAAATGCGACCAATGGCACTGGCAGGGTTGTAGTCGATGGTAGCCACTGTATTTATGCTGGTTTCGGTTGCTGCACCATGTACTTTAAACTCTTCGAGCCGTTTTCGGGCTTCAATAAGATTTGCTTCGGCCTGCATGTTGTTTGGAACAACCGATAAAACAGTAATGGGATTCGGCGATTTGTTATGCTTAATTAAAAAGGCAAATTCAATCAGTTTTTCAATATTCATTAAATTGGCTATCGGCAATAACATGTGCTCCTGTAAAGGTTGCTGTGCCTGGGAATCGTCCGATGCATTATCGGCCAAAAGAATTTGTTTGGCCGCTTTTTCGGTAATCACCGACGAAAAAATGGTGGTTATCAAAATGATTATAATGGCTATATTCAGAATGTTTTTATCGAGGATACCCGCATTGTAACCCACCAGAATAATGGCCAGGGTTGCTGCTACCCTGGCACTGCTTAATCCAAATATGAGCTGCCGCTGCATCTGGGAATACTTATAAATTTTTTGGGTAATAAAAGCAGCCAGCCATTTGCTTAACAGGGCACTAATGGTTAAAACCAGTCCAATCAACAAGGTTGTAGGACCGCTAAAAAGTACCCGCACATCGATAAGCATACCCACCGAAATCAGGAAGAAAGGAATAAAAATGGAATTGCCGATAAACTCAATGCGGTTCATTAAAGGCGAAGACTGGGGAATTAACTGATTCAGTGCCAATCCGGCAATAAAAGCGCCAATAATGGGTTCCAAACCAGAAAGTTCAGCTAAAAACGCCGAAAAGAAAACCACCGACAATACAAAAACATAGTGTGCATGCTTTTCGCTTTCGAGTTTTTTAAAGAACCAACGGGTAACTCTGGGAATAACTGCAAACATGATAAAAGTAAAAGCTACCAGAGTTGAACCAAGAATAATCCAAAACTCGGGGTTTAGTTTTCCCTGGCTGTTTCCCATGATTACCGCCAATAGTATTAGTACAATGGTATCGGTAATTATGGTTCCTCCTACTGTAACCGCCACCACCCGGTTTTTAGCAATGCCCAGTTTGCTGATAATTGGATAAGCTACCAAGGTATGCGTAGCAAACATACTGGTAATTAACAAACTTGCGTTGAGTTCGTAACCCAGCAAATAATAACAAATGGGAAAACCAATAACTAAGGGAACAATAAAAGTGAAGAACCCGAATACCACGCTTTGGTTCCGTACCCGCTTAAATTCATTGAGTTCGAGTTCCAAACCGGCCATAAACATGATGTAGAGCAAACCTATGGTCGAAAACAAATCGACAGCACTATTCTTTTCCAATACATTAAAACCCAGTGGCCCGATAATGATTCCTGAAATAATTAGTCCGATAATTCCCGGCACATTTATCCGTCGGAATAGTATCGGCACAAAAAGAATGATGAACAGAATCAGCGAAAAAACAAGTACAGGATTGGTAAACGGTAAATCAAAATGGTGAAAAAAGTCTTCAAAAAAATCATTCATTGGATATAGTTTTCTGTAAAGTTAATCGATAAACAAAAATTGCTTCTTAAAATAAAAAAAATTCTTGAAACGCAAGATTCCCGAGGCAAAACCCCGAAGAATTCTTTTAATTATATCATTATCATAAAACGCACCAGCGGATTCTGATAAGGTGAATAGGCTTTGTCGTTAAAACTCCACAAGAGCATCAATACCATTTTGGAACGCTCATTAATTGGTTGTACAAAACCAATGCCTGCCAGGGGACTATGAATCCAGTAACGATCCTTATCGGTAAAACTCTGCAGCGATGTAAAATAACTGGTTTGTAAGCCAATCACTTCGTATTCGGCATACAGCGCTACCTTATCCACAAAATTATACATGCCAAACAGGCTCCCTCCATAAATATCGGTCGACTCATTAAATCGGTTATCTTTATAAAACTGATACGAACCTTTTAATCCAACATAAGTGTTGTTAAAGGGAACGTAACCCACCAGGGGATTAATCTCAATGGCAGCAATATCACCAAATTGAAAGCCCAGTCCGCCTCCAAAAAAGAATTTGTCGCTTAATTTTCGTTGCTTTTTAATGGCTCCCTGGGAATATCCCTGCATCAAAAGTATTACCAGTATTCCTATAAACAATAAGCGTTTCATCTCAACAAATATTTTCGTTTTCGTCATGCTTTGCAGTGAAACAAAGTCATTGCATAGGCTAACAAAAAAAATTAACTAAAGTTGTTCTATAAAAATAGTTTAATTTTGCGAGCGATTAATACAAACAGAAAACAAAACAATACCCTATGAACATTTTAATTACAGGAACCAGCCGTGGAATTGGGTTTGAAATGGTTAAGTACCTTACGAAAGAACCGGGACACAAAATAATTATGGTATCGCGGAACAGCGAAAAACTAAATGAACTGGCAAACTATTGCAAAACAGAGCAGCCTTACGCACAAATAATTCCCCTGGTTTTTGATTTAAGCAAAACAGAATCTTTTCAGGAACTCTATGCTTTAATTGCTGATGAAACCGATTCGATTGATGTGCTGATTAATAATGCCGGGTATTTAATTAACAAACCTTTCGCAGAACTTTCGGCAAGCGAAGTAGCGCAAATTTACCGGGTAAATGTTTTAGGTCCCATTGAACTGATAAAGACCTGCCTTCCGTTGCTTGAACAATCGGAAAGGGCTCATGTGGTAAACATTAGCAGTATGGGTGGTTTTCAGGGAAGTGTAAAATTTCCGGGTCTGGCCAGTTATGCATCGAGCAAGGCGGCCATTGCCAGTTTAACCGAATGCCTGGCCGAAGAATATAAAGAAAGCCGGATTAAGTTTAATTGCCTGGCCTTGGGAGCTGTAGCCACTGAAATGCTTGCCGAAGCTTTTCCGGGTTATGAAGCCCCAACCACAGCCCAGGAAATGGGTAAATTTATTGCCGATTTTGCTTTAAGCGGACATCATTTCTTTAATGGAAAAATACTACCTGTTTCGCAATCTACGCCTTAAACCGCAAGGACGCTAGGGCACAAGACGAAAGAATTTAGGTGCTGGAATTTAGAGATTCGAGATTAGAATTTAGAGGTTAGAATTTAGAGGTTAGAATTTAGACTTAAGACCTAAGACGCGAGACTTAAGACTTAAGACTTAAGATCTAAGAAGCAAGACTAAAGACTAACGCTAATTGCGTTCCGTGAGGGCTTCGGCGTTGTAGATTTAAGATTTTAGCGTTTAAGCACCGCACAGGAAATGGGAAAATTTATTGCTGTCTTTGCTTTAAGCGGGTTTCATTTTTTTTTAAGGGAAAATATTACCGTTATCGCAGTCTAAGCCTTAAACCGCAAGGACGCTAGGGCACAAGACGGAAGAATTTAGGTGCTGGAATTTAGACTCAAGACCTAAGACGCGAGACTTAATACAAAATATTACCAGTACGGCAATCTAAACCTTAAATAATACAAAATAAAAAAGGGGGCCTTTATCGCCCCCCTTTTTTATTGTTTGCTAAGCGTTTAAATGTATTCCTTCACTTCCACTTCGCCGCGCATTACCATTAGTCCGTTCATGGCCAGTGCCGACATTTCGTCCTCGCCGGGATAAACAAAGATGGGTGCAATAAAACCCACCATATTGCGGATGTAAGTTATCAGTTCTTTGTTGTTGGCCACACCGCCGGTTATTAAAATCCCATGTACTTCGCCATAAAGTACGGCAGCCATTTCACCAATCGATTTACCAATCTGATAAGCCATGGCATCCTGAATAAGTTTTGCTTTGGCATCGCCATTTTTTGCGCGCATTTCAATGTCGTACGACGAGTTGGTTCCAAAGTAAGCCATCAGTCCACCTTTGCCGGTTATCATGCGTTTCACTTCGTCGAACGAATATTTGTTGCTGTGGCAAAAACGAACCAATTGTCCGGCAGGTAAACTTCCCGAACGCTCAGGCGAGAAAGGCCCATCACCATCGAGCGCATTGTTTACATCGATAACTTTGCCCCGGTAATGTGCACCAACCGAAATACCCCCACCCAAATGAGCAACAATCAGGTTCAGCTCTTCGTATTTTGAATCGCGGTTTTTGGCAAACTGACGGGCAATGGCTTTTTGATTCAAGGCATGAAAAATTGAGATACGTTCAAACTCAGGGTGACCCGAGATACGGGCAACATCCTGCAATTCGTCGACCACCACCGGGTTGGCAATGTAGGCACGGGCATCGGGTAGCGACTGGGCTATATTCAAGGCAATTAAACCGCCCAGGTTACTGGCGTGTTCGCCCATTAAACCTATTTCCAAATCGGCTTTCATGCGCTCATTTACCTCGTAAACGCCACCTTCGACCGGTTTAATAAGCCCACCGCGACCCATAATTACGTTGAGTTCGTTTACACAAATATCGGCATCGAGCAATTCTTTCATAATTACCTCTTTCCGAAACTCAAACTGATCGGTAATTTTTTTAAACTGCTCCAATTCTTCCGCATTGTGGCGGATGGTTTTCAAAAAAACCGACTTGTCGTTGTGGTAAACAGCAATTTTAGTAGAAGTTGAGCCAGGATTAATGGCTAATATCCTTATTTTATCCATCTTGGTATTTTTATTGCAAAGGTCTGAAAATCTATCAGATAATTAAAATATATTTCTAGTATGTGTACTTTGTTTAACAACATAAATCGCACAAAAAAGAGGAAAACCAGTGTTTTCCTCTTACCTAATGTTTATTTCGATAAAGCCAGCATAGCGCACAAGGCAATGGAATTCAATTTGGTTTTTGTGGTATCGCCCCGCGACGAAAGTACACAGGGTACTTTAGCTCCGGCCACAAAAGCGCCCATTTCGGCTTCACTCATTTTCGAATTCATTTTATAAAAAACATTTCCTGCATCGAGGTTGGGAAATAACAGGCAATCGGCATCGCCGGCTACCGGACTGGCTATTCCTTTAGTTTTTGCTGTTTCGGCATCAATACTGGCATCGAGCGATAAAGGGCCGTCAATTACTGCACCTTTTATTTGCCCGCGGTCGCCCATTTTTGAAATAATGCAGGCATCAACCGACGATTGCACTGTGGGAAGCACCTGTTCCGATGCAGAAATAAGCGACAGTTTGGGTTTTTCCATTCCCAATGCCTTAGCTGTTTGAATTAAATAATTGGCAATGGCCATTTTTTGTTTCAAATCGGGTTCGGGAATAATAGCCACATCGCCAACTACCAACAGTTTATGATAATGGGCGTTTTCAATCACAGTAACATGACTTAATACGGCTTTTGGAGGTAATAAACCGGCTTCTTTATTTAAAATTGCCCGCATGTATTTATCGGTCGACAATAAACCTTTCATCAGGATATCGCCCTCACCATCGATAACCAGTTTTACAGCCAGGTCGCCTGCCTGATTATCTGATTTACAATCAACAATTTTAAACTTACTGCTGTCGATCGACAAGGTTTTGCAAACTTTTTCAATCTCAAGGATATCGCCTACCAAAGTTCCTTCAACAATGCCTAAATCAATGGCTTCGCTCACCGCTTCGATGGTATGCGAATCGTTGGCCCAAACGGCAACCAGCTTTTTTTTCTCGGCTCCGCGGAGCACATCGTACATTTGTTCAAGCTTTGTAATATTCATTGTATAATGTGTTTAGTTATTTTTTTAAGCGATGCAAAACTAATGTATGAAATTCATTTAATATATGCGTAAAATTATTTATCGACCTGTTTTAAAGCAGCCAATAAAAAACCCCCGTTCAAGCGGGGGTTCTATGTTGTTAGCCGGAAAGCTGTTTAGTTTCGACTGTTAATAACTTTTACGGTATCGGCAGCAATCACTTTTTCTTCGTTGGTTGGAATGATAGCCACTTTTACACGCGACTCCGGTTTGCTTAGCAAAGTTGCTTTTCCGCGAACGCCGTCGTTGGCATCTTTATCAAAAGCAACGCCCATAAATTCCAGTCCGTTGCAAATTTCTTCGCGCGATTCGGGACCATTCTCTCCCACACCACCGGTGAAAACCAATGCATCAATTCCGCCAATTTCAGCAGCAAAAGCGCCAATGTAACGCTTAACCCGTAAATGATACATGTTAAGCGCAAGTGTTGCCCGCTCGTTCTTTTTATTCCAGGCTTCGTCTTCAATGTCGCGCATATCGGACGAAATTCCTGAGATTCCGAGCATTCCGCTGCGCTTGTTAATCAAATCGTTGATGCCATTCACATCAAGATTTTCTTTTTCCATTAAATAAAGCAAAGCACCGGCATCGAGGTTACCCACACGGGTTCCCATAATCAATCCTTCGACCGGGGTGAAACCCATCGAAGTATCGAACGATTTTCCGTTCAGAATAGCTGCTATTGAAGCTCCGTTTCCTAAGTGACAGGTAATAATTTTTGATTTATTCATATCAAGACCCAGGAATTCACAGGCTTTTTCAGCTACATATTTATGGCTGGTTCCGTGAAAACCGTAGCGGCGAACCTTATGTTTGGTGTAATACTCGTAAGGAATTGCGTATAAGAACGATTCAGGAGGCATGCTTTGATGAAACGAAGTATCGAAAACCGCAACCTGTGGAACTTCGGGCAACAGTTTCTCCATTGAATTAATACCAGCCAGGTGAGCCGGATTGTGCAATGGTGCCAAATCGCTTAGTTTACCAATGCGATCTTTAACTTTTTCATCGATAATAACACTTTTGGTAAAATATTCGCCTCCATGAGCCACACGGTGACCCACTGCCTGAATATCCGACACATCTTCGATTACCCCATGAGCACGACTTACCAAAGCATCGAGTATTAAGTTGATTCCCACTTCATGATTTGGAATAGGCTCAGTAAATTTGTACTTACCGCCACCTTCAGGTTTGTGGGTTAATATACCTTCAGGTAAACCAATACGCTCAACCACACCAATTGCTTTTACAATCGGTTCGTCAACTGATGCCATATCGAGCAACTGATATTTAATTGACGAACTTCCGCAATTAAGAACTAAAACAATCATTTACTATAAGTTTAATTTATTTTGATGTATAAGTTACTAAAGTTTACTGTGCCGCAGCCTGGTTACAGGTTATGGCAACCAGACTCACAATATCGTCGACCGAACAACCGCGCGACAAATCGTTAATGGGAGCAGCCATTCCCTGAAGTACCGGACCAACCGCTTCGGCGCCAGCCAAACGTTGAACCAGTTTATAGGCAATATTTCCGGTTTCGAGTGTTGGGAATACCAACACATTGGCATGACCGGCAATTTTACTTCCTTTGGCTTTGCTGGCACCAATTGCCGGAATAATTGCGGCATCGGCCTGCAATTCCCCATCAATTTGCATATCGGGAGCCATTTTTTGAGCCAATTCAGTGGCTTTTACTACTTTATCGACCATTTCGTGTTTGGCGCTGCCTTTGGTTGAAAAGCTCAACATGGCAACCTTTGGTTCAAAACCACCAATGGCCCGGGTTGTTTTTCCTGTTTCAACTGCAATCTCGGCTAATTCTTCGGCTGTTGGATTGGGATGCACAGCACAATCGGCAAAAACAAGCATTCCATCGTTACCGAAGGTTTTGTCTTTTAAAATCATTAAAAAAGCACCGGAAACCACGCTTACACCCGGTTTTGTTTTTACAATCTGAAAAGCAGGACGTAACACATCGCCGGTTGCGTTGGCCGCTCCGGCTACTTCACCGTCGGCATCGCCCATTTTTACCATCATGGCAGCCAGGTACAAGGGATCTTCCAATTGTTTCTGAGCTTGTTCCGAAGTTAGTCCCTTGCTTTTGCGGAGTTCCACAAGCTGAGCAATATAAGCTGCTTTTTTCTCGTGATCGAGCGGATTGACAATCGTTGCTTTCGACAGGTGTGTAAGGTTGAACTCTTTTGCCAAACGTGCAACTTCTTTTGGATCGGCAATAATTACCAACTGTGCTATACCTTCGCTTAAAATAATATCGGCAGCTTTTAAAGTGCGTTCTTCAGTTCCCTCGGGCAACACAATCGTTTTGATGTGCTTTTTTGCCTTTTCTTTAATTTGCGTTATTAAATCCATTGCTAATCAGATATTTATAAAATTAACATATTCTTGTGCAAAAGTACTTTTTAAAATGGATTCTTACCTAAGGTGAAAGCACTTTTTTTATTGATATTCATCATGCTTATATGAAGCAAAAGAAATTAGTTTTAAATAATGAATATCAACAAGATGCGATAAGGCTATTTGAATTCATTACCGAAAAAACATTTGAGGGAGAATAATTTCGACTTTGCAGATGCAAATTCTTTATAAACCAGATAATTTATTGTAAAATTTTTTAGTTATTTATTAAACAATATAATTGATTGCCTGTTTACGAATTAAATCAAAAATAAGAACAATGAATTGGTCAGACTACCTCGAAGGTTATAAAAGCTACCTGCAACTCGAAAAATCGTTGTCGGCAAATACTGTTGAAGCTTACTTAAAAGATATTAGCAAGTTTACCGATTATCTTGAACAACACGGATACTCAAGCAATCCGGCTGAAATTACCCAGGCCAGAATCAGGGAATTTATTGATTACATTAATGAACTTGGTATGAGTGCCAGTTCACAAGCCCGGGCTTTATCAGGAATAAAATCATTTTTCAAATACCTGTTAATTCACGATGTGTTGGAAAAAGATCCCTCGGCATTAATTGAAACACCGAAAATTGGCCGGAAATTACCGGTTGTTCTGTCGCCCGATGAAGTAGAGCGCTTAATAAAAGCCATTAGTCTTTCCTCAGAAACCGGATATCGGAATGTAGCTATACTCGAAGTGCTTTATGGTTGCGGATTAAGAGTTTCAGAACTGGTGAACTTACGCATTACCGATGTTCATTTTGATGATAATTTTATAAAAGTACAGGGAAAAGGCAACAAAGAACGCTTAATTCCACTGGGTAAAATAGCAAAAAAAGCCATCAATGCTTACCTCGACAATTACCGGATTAAATTAAAAGTTGACCGAAAAGATGAAAACACCTTGTTTTTAAATCGTCGTGGAAAGAAAATGACCCGGGTAATGATTTTTACCATTATCAAGGATCTTACCGTAAAAATAAACCTTCAGAAAAATGTAAGTCCACATACCTTCCGCCATTCATTTGCTACGCATTTAATTGAAGGAGGTGCCGATTTACGTGCTATACAAGACATGCTGGGTCACGAATCGATTACAACCACTGAGGTTTACACACACATGGATAAAGAATTCTTAAAAGATACCATCTTACGGTTCCATCCCCGCTCGTAAGAAGAAAATACAAATAAAATTGACCTCGCTACGGCGGGGTATTTTATTGCTTTAACTTTTTTTTGCTTTTTTACAAGTAGCCGTTTTATGTTCTGCATTACCATTCTAAACTGAACATTAAGGAAAATCATATGTTTTGAGTTTTGTGTATTAAACTGCTAATAATCAGTAAATTTTAACACTTTATAAATAAATTGATTATTTTTGTTTCGTTTAGTAAGTATAAATAACAATCAAATGATAATTATCATAAACAACAACGATATTAGTTAATAATATTTAACAGTAAACATTCAACATTTGACTCTTTTTAAAATAACCACAAATATTCACATAAAAGCTAACGATTTATGAAGATGATTGATTTAAGCAAGTATGGAATTAACAACGTAAAAGAAATTATTCACAATCCCTCGTACGACCAACTATACGAGGAAGAAATGAATCCAGGTCTCGAGGGTTATGAAAAAGGCCAAATGTCGGAACTTGGAGCAGTAAATGTAATGACCGGTATTTTTACCGGACGCTCGCCAAAAGATAAATATATTGTTTACGATGATATTTCGAAGGACACCATTTGGTGGAATTCAGAACAAGCAAAAAACGACAACAAACCGCTGTCGAAAGAAGTGTGGAACGACTTGAAAGCCCTTGTGGCCAGTCAACTTTCCGAGAAACGACTTTTTGTTATGGATACTTTTTTAGGTGCCAATCCAAATACGCGCTTAAAAGTTCGCTTCATTATGGAAGTAGCCTGGCAGGCCCATTTTGTAAAAAACATGTTTATCCGCCCCAGTGAAGAAGAAATGGCCACTTATGGCGAACCCGATTTTGTAGTGCTGAACGGATCGAAAACCAGCAATCAAAAGTTTAAAGAACACGGAATGAATTCCGAAGTGTTTACCGTTTTTAACCTGACCGAAAAGATGCAGGTTATTGGGGGAACCTGGTATGGCGGCGAAATGAAAAAAGGTATGTTTGCCATGATGAATTATTACCTGCCACTTCAGGGTATTCCTTCGATGCACTGTTCGGCTAACGTTGGAAAAGACGGTGATGTAGCCATTTTCTTTGGTTTATCGGGAACTGGAAAAACCACCTTATCAACCGATCCCAAACGCCAGCTTATTGGCGACGACGAACACGGCTGGGACGACGATGGCGTTTTCAACTTTGAAGGCGGGTGCTATGCCAAAACCATCAGGCTGGATAAGGAAAGTGAGCCGGATATTTACCAGGCAATAAAACGCGACGCTCTTTTGGAAAATGTTACGGTTGACAGCGATGGTAAAATTGATTTCGACGACAGTTCAGTAACTGAAAATACACGGGTTTCCTACCCTATTTATCACATCCACAATATTGTAAAACCCATTTCAAAAGCCGGACATGCAAAAAAAGTTATCTTTTTAACTGCCGATGCTTTTGGAGTTATGCCCCCGGTTTCGAAACTAAGTCTGGAACAAACCAAATATCATTTCTTATCAGGATTCACCGCTAAACTGGCCGGAACCGAACGGGGAATTACCGAACCCCAGCCAACTTTCTCAGCTTGTTTTGGTGCCGCATTTTTAAGTCTTCATCCTACAAAATATGGCGAAGAACTGGTTGAGCGCATGCAGGCAAACGGAGCCGAAGCTTATTTGGTAAATACCGGTTGGAATGGCACCGGAAAACGCATCTCCATTAAAGATACCCGGGCTATAATTGATCGCATTTTGGATGGCTCCATTGAAAAAGCAGAAACCCTTACCATTCCTATTTTCAATTTAAAGGTTCCCGTTGCTTTACAGGGAGTAGATACCAATATTCTCGACCCAAGAAATACCTATACTGATTCAAAAGAATGGGAAAAACGTGCCCGGGAACTGGGTAGCCTTTTTATTAAAAACTTTGTAAAATATACCGATAACGACGAAGGAAAATCTTTAGTTGCGGCAGGGCCACAGCTTTAAGTTTTAAACCATTACTTATCAAACAATTAAGCCCTGAGATTCAAACTCAGGGCTTTTGTTTTTTAATCAAATTCTTACAAAAAAGTGTCAATTAACACATTTTTATTACATTTGTGCAGTTAAACTATCCAATTATGAATGTAGTAATTTTAAGCATTATTCTCTGCTTTGCAGCATATTTGCTGGGCTCCATACCTTCGTCGGTGTGGATTGGCCGTTGGTTTTACGGGATCGATATTCGTGAACACGGAAGCGGGAATGCAGGAACCACAAACACTTTCAGGGTACTTGGAACCAAACCCGGAATTGTTGTTTTTGTTGTCGATATTTTTAAAGGCTGGTTGGCCGTAAATTTAATTCGGATTATTCACACCCTGGAGCCGGGAACTGCTCCGTTTGTAAATTTTGAATTATTGTTAGGCGGTCTTGCTGTGCTTGGTCACATTTTCCCTGTTTACGTAGGTTTCAAGGGAGGAAAAGGTGTTGCCACCTTGCTGGGAATTGTTTTGGCAATACATCCTTTAGCGGCATTAATAACGCTGAGTATTTTTACAGTTATTTTACTGATTTCAAAATACGTGTCGTTAAGCTCGATGTTAGCCGGATTGGCTTTTCCGTTTTTGATAATCTACATCTTTAAAACTACCATAATTTCATTGGTTGTTTTTTCGATACTGATAAGTATTTTATTGGTGGTTACCCATCAAAAAAACATTGTTCGCTTAGCGGACCGGGAAGAAAACAAGGTCAGATTCCGCCGGGCAAGCAGCAATCAGTTCCCGCGGAGAAAACGTTGATAAGAATTTTTTAATTTGAAATAAAGAACGGTAACCTAAAATGGTTGCCGTTTTTAGTTTTGGTTTACCATAAACTCCTTAACCAGACTGGCAAAAAGTGTTTCGTGGGTTAAATCGGTAAAAAGCTGACTTCCTTTTGAATAACTTATTGTTCCGGTTTCTTCAGAAACTATAACTACAATGGAATCAGTTTCCATCGACATGCTAAGAGCAGCCCTATGTCTTAAACCCAAATGGGCAGGAATCACCAAATCGTCGTTTATAGGTAGCACACAGCGGGTAGCTTTTATTTTATTGCCAACAACAATGGTTGCACCATCGTGCATTGGACTGTTTTTAAAGAAAATGGTTTCCAACAAACGGTGCGATATATCGCTGTTTACTTCATCGCCGGTTTGAACGTAGGTAATTAATTCAGAGCGGTTTGAAATAACAATCAGCGCACCGGTTTTGGTCCGGCTCATATTGCGGCAGGCTCTTGAAATATGCTTCAACGATTGGCTCGAAATATTTGAAAATTGCCGGTTAAAGAATTTTTGAAACGCATAGCGTCGGTTAAAAATATCCTGCGTGCCCAAAAGCAAGAGAAAACGGCGTATTTCCTGCTGAAACACAATTATTACAGCAATGGCTCCAACGCCAATTACAGAGCCCAAAATGGTACTCAACAGGCTCATGTTTAAGAAACGCACCAGCCACCATAAAAACAGCACCATTAAAATTCCTACAAATATGTTTATGGCTACAGTTCCCCTTATGAGCGAATATATCTGATAAAGTAAAAAAGCTACTAAAAGAATGTCGAGCAAATCGAAGAACCGAACCGAAATAAATAATGGCATCATTGAATACGCTTATTAAGAATCAAAATAATCGGGTAATGAATTTTGTTTTAAAACTAAGAAAATTGTTTGGTTTTTAGATACAGTTCAACCGCTTCTTTGGCTTCTTTAACATCGTGCACGCGTAATATGTTCGCTCCCTTGGCTAAAGCCAGGGTATTTAAAACTGTTGTACCGTTCAAAGCCTTTTCAGGATTAGTATTTAATTGTTTATATATCATCGATTTACGCGACAGCCCAACCAAAACCGGATGTTCAAAAATCATAAACTCATCGAGCTTACCCAATACTTCGTAATTCTGTTCCAGGGTTTTTGAAAAGCCAAAGCCCGGATCAATAATCACATCGGGAACCTGCAACTTTTTTAAGTGCTCAATTTTTTCGGCAAAATAAGTAAAAACTTCCTGCATTAGATGTTTGTAATTTACATGCTGCTGCATATTCTGTGGCGTTCCAATCATATGCATAATAATGTAAGGAACCTTTAAATGCGCTACGGTTTCAAACATTTTTGCATCCAGACTTCCGGCTGAAATATCGTTAATTAAAGCAACCCCAAAATTGGCTACTGCACGCTGTGCCACTGAGGCGCGAAACGTATCGATTGAAATAAGGACATCCGGAAATTCGTTTTGAATAAGATTAAGCACTGGTTCAACGCGGCTCCACTCCTCATCATCTGAAACAAAATCAGCTCCCGGACGCGATGAATAAGCTCCTACATCAATAAAATCGGCACCATCGGCGAGCATTTTTGCTACGGTTTGTTTTACCAGTTCCTTTTCCGAAACGCGACTACCGCTATAAAAACTATCGGGAGTAATATTTAAAATTCCCATCACTTTGGGAATCGATAAGTCGATAAGCCTGCCTTTGCAATAAATAAATTGGGGTTTGTTAAATGATGATTGTACCATAACCAAGCTATTTTCAGCAAAAATAATGGATTCTAAGAGATAACGCCATCAAAATTCAATTAATTAAAAATTTCATCGATCAGAATTACGGATTCTGTTTTATGCAGGATTCCCAAAATACAATAATTGCCCCCTTGCATAAAAGTTAATAAAAACATGCATTTGTTAAATAAATTAATGGTTTTAGCTTATTTATCGTTTTTAAGAGCCTAAAGAAATTTTACTTTTGTACTTTCCAAAAAATTTATCAGGTATATGAGTTTTATAGTAATTGAAGGATTGGATGGCTCGGGAAAATCGACCCAGTTAAAAATGTTAAAACAATACTTGGCCGATGCGAACATCTCCTACCGATATTTGCATTTTCCCCGAACGGAAACCGGAATTTTTGGCGATTTGGTGGCCCGGTTTTTACGGGGCGATTTGGGTAAAATTGATGAAGTAAATCCTTACCTGGTGGGTTTAATTTATGCTGGCGACCGGCACGATACAAAAAACCAGATAAACCAATGGCTACAGGAAGTTGATTTGGTTATTGTTGATCGTTATGTTTATTCAAACATGGCTTTTCAGGGAGCAAAACTCACTGAAAAAAAGGAGAAAGAAGCACTTCGTAACTGGCTCCTGCATCTGGAATATGAGTACTACAAAATTCCCAAACCCGACTTGAGTTTATTTTTGGATGTTCCTTTTAGTTTTACCGAAAAAAGTTTAAAAAATCAACGTCAGGGCGACGACCGTGATTACCTGAAAGGAAAGTCGGACATACATGAAGCCGACCTGAGTTTTCAGGAAAAAGTGCGACAGGAATACCTGGAACTTGTGGAACAGGATGCAACTTTTAAAATAGTAAAGTGTTACAACTCCCAAATGGAAATGCTCGAACCCGGGCAGATTTTTGAATCGATTAAAACAGAATTAAATACAAACCATTTATTATAATTATTAATTATGGCTAACTATAAGAACTTATTAATCTGGACAAGCAGAATTATTGTTGGAATCGTATTTATTTATTCCGGATTTGTAAAAGGGGTTGATCCTTTGGGCTCCATGTATAAGTTCAACGACTATTTTAATGCTTTTGGAATGAGCTGGGCCAGTGCAATAAGCCTGATTTTAGCACTGTTACTATCAACAGCTGAGTTTATTATTGGAGTTGGAATTTTATTAAACCTTAAAATTAAACACAGCACCTGGGGAGCCATGTTGCTGATGGCCGTTTTTACACCGCTTACGCTGGTTCTGGCCTTAACCAATCCGGTTTCCGACTGTGGTTGCTTTGGCGATGCCCTGGTTTTAACCAACTGGCAAACATTCTGGAAAAATGTAGTGCTATTAATTCCCCTGCTATTCTTGTTTCTTAACAAAGAGAAAATTACAAACCGGCTTAGCTGTACCGAACAATGGGCAAGCGCCGGATTTTTTACACTAATTATGTTGTCAATTAGCTGGTATTCGTTAAATAACCTTCCGGTTCTCGATTTCAGACCCTATAAGGTGGGAACCTATATTCCCGATGGCATGGTTATTCCCGAAGGTGCTCCTGCCGATGTTTGGGAAAGTGTGTTTGTGTATTCCAAAAATGGAGAAGAAAAAGAGTTTTCACTCGATAATTTACCCGATTCAAGCTGGGCTTTTGTTGATGCCAAACATAATTTAATTTCGAAAGGATACGAACCACCTATTCACGACTTAACCATGATAGCTAACGATGGCAGCGATATGTCGGAATTAATACTTGCCAGTCCGAATTATAATTTTCTGATGATTTCGCATAATTTAGAAAAAGCCAATACCAAAAACATAGCTAAAATGAACCAACTGGCAGCAGCCTGCAGGGCAAAAGGATATGGTTTTTATTTATTAACCGCTTCGGGCGACGAAGGTTTGCAAAATTTCTTTCGAAGAACCGAAGTTCCCTCGTACGATATTCTGCATACCGACGAAATTACATTAAAAACAATGGTCCGTTCAAATCCCGGATTAATGGTAATTAAAGAAGGAACCATTATTAACAAATGGTCGCACCGGAATATCCCTGACCCCGAACAATTGCACGAGAGTGTAAGCCATAGCGCAATCATTGCTTATAAGAAAATGGCCGATAAGTATTATATTTACACCCTGATTCTATTAGGCGGTTTGTTAACAAGCAGCTACCTTCAATTGCGAAAAAAATGGGCTAACTAAACGGGCCCAAATAACTTTAAAACATTATGCACTTATAAATACAAATTATTATGAGACAAAAAATTGTAGCTGGGAACTGGAAAATGAATACCACCTATCAGGAAGGTATCGATTTAGCCATTGCTATTGATAAAGCTGTTGCCGAAAAAGGCGACAAAAACGTTCAGGTTGTGGTAGCTCCTCCGTTTACTCACATTGCTGAAGTAAATAAAGTGGTTAACAACGAACGTATTTCGGTTGCCGGACAAAACTGTGCTACTGAAACTTCAGGAGCTTACACCGGTGAAGTATCGGCCGAAATGCTCTGGAGTGCCGGTGCCGATTATGTAATTCTGGGACACTCAGAGCGCCGCTCCTATTATGGCGAAACCAATGATTTGCTTAAAATAAAAGTTAAAAAAGCATTGGAATTTAACCTTACTCCCATCTATTGCGTGGGCGAAGTGTTGGAAGAGCGCGAAGCCAATAAACATTTCGATGTAATTAAAGAACAATTGGAAACCGTTCTTTTCGATTTAAGCGACGAAGAATTTAAGCAAATAGTAATTGCTTACGAACCGGTTTGGGCTATTGGAACAGGAAAAACTGCTTCACCGGAACAAGCTCAGGAGATTCATAAATTCATTCGCGATTTGCTGGTAGCTAAATTTGGTGAAGCTGCAAAAAACACTTCCCTGCTTTATGGCGGAAGTTGCAAACCATCGAACGCCAAAGAATTGTTTGCCAATCCCGATGTAGATGGCGGACTTATTGGTGGAGCGTCGCTAACTGCTGACGACTTTTTGGGAATAATAAACGGTTTCTAAAAAATTGTGAATAACTATTCATAAGGTATCTGTGAAAATCAGATACCTTTTTTTATTTTTAATAAATCTGCTTGTCTAAAAATTGGTTAATAGTAAATTCATCAATATAACAACAAGCAATCTATAAACAGGAACGCATGGAATACCTCGAATTCGTATTTGTATTTAAACCTCTCGATAATCAGGGACGGGAAATTATAGCAGCTGTGTTAAGTCAAATGGGATTCGACAGTTTTTCGGATACCAAAGAAGGAATTAACGCTTACATACCGAGTGAGCAATTTGATTTGGATGCAATGAATGAGCTGCTTGAACCTTTAAAAAGCACCTTTGAATCGTTACAGTTTACCACATACACAATCCCGGCTCAAAACTGGAATGCTGCCTGGGAAAAAAACTTTGAACCCATAATTATCGATAATACCTGTCGGATTCGTGCGCCTTTTCATGAGTCATCGGGAAATTACACCTACGATTTAATTATTGAACCCAAAATGTCGTTCGGAACCGGGCATCATGCTACCACTGCACTTATGGTTAAGTTGATGCTCGAAATAGATTTTAGCGGAAAAAACGTGCTCGATATGGGCTGTGGAACCGGAATTCTGGGAATTTTAGCTTCCCGAAAAAATGCTTCAGCAGTATTGGGCATTGATGTCGATCAATGGTCGTTTGAAAATACGGTAGAAAATGCTCAACTAAACAAAGTTGCCAATTTACAGGCTGTAAAAGGCGATGCATCAATACTTCGCGGAAAATCTTTCGATATAGTTCTGGCTAACATAAACCGAAATATTTTATTGAACGACATGGAAGCTTACATAAATTGTCTGAATAAAGGCGATTTTCTGTTACTTAGCGGGTTTTATACCAACGATTTACCACTAATTACTGAAAAAGCGGCCAAACACGGAATGAACTACCTAAAACATCTGGAACAGGATAACTGGGTTGCCGTACAGTTTACCAAAACCGAATAAAACGACATATTCCATGAGAAATTTCGCGGTATTAATTTCTATTTTTGTACTCACGCTTAACCTAAGTGCTCAAAGGTTCACAGAATTTTCTACCGAACCCGAAGCCTTCCTCGACGAAATGGATGAACTCTTTGCCCGCAGTAATACCAATTACAAAATGGGTAAAGACTTATTAAGTCAATTTGAAGAACCCTGGCTCGGAGGTGGCTTTTCAAAAGCCCGACAGGAAAAAATATATGAGGTGGCCAACCTGATGTTAAAGCGAAACGCCCGAAATTTTCCTCATTTTTACGATTACATTCAGGCACTTTTAACCTTTTATGAATACAAAATTGATTCGGTAAACTATTACCATTGGGAACAGGCATTAATGCATCTGGCAACAGTAAAAAACGGAAAGCTGGGCGATATTTCGTCCTTTATAAACAGTTCCATTTACCTGGTTAAAGAGAATGCCGTTTACTATTCGCCCAGCGTAAAATGGTACGCAAACAACAACAATTACAAAATTTTATTCGAAAACGATACCATTTCATACCGCTTCGAACAGGTTAATTTGACCGGAAAACTAAGGAATGACAGCATTCAGATTCACGAAACATCGGGCAGTTTTTATCCGATTAGCAATGAATGGAAAGGTGAAAACGCAAAAGTTTACTGGAAAAAATCAGGATTGGGGCGCGACACGGCCTGGGCCGAAATGGACAGTTACAGTTTTCCGATGAATAAATCGTACTATACCATTGAACAGGTTCGCTTTTACAACAAAATCTATTTCGACTATCCTTTATTGGGTACCCTTACCGACAAAGTTGTTGAAGTTACTTCGCCCGAACGCCTGAGTTATCCCCGGTTTGAATCGGAAGAATCGCTTTTTGAGATTAAGGGAATTTTTACCGACATCGATTACAAGGGCGGTTTTTCGATGCAAGGGGCTAAACTTATCGGAACAGGAAATAAAGAAAACTACGCCACCCTTTCGCTTTACCGCGATGTGGAATTGGTGGTTGATGGCGACACCATTATCGAAAAACGGGTTTTCATGAAAACTTTTGCGCTCTATTATGCTTTTTCAGAAAGTGAAATTGTTTCACGTAACGCAAAAATCAGCATGTATATTGCCGAAGATTCCATTTACCATCCGGGATTACTTTTCCGCTATTACCACACCAATCGCGAAGTTAACCTGATTCGTGACAAAAATCCCGAGAACATGTCGCGAAGTCCTTATTACGATGGCTACCATAAAATTGAAATGGATTTTGAGCTCCTGAAATGGTTAATGGATGAAACTTTTATTGAATTTACCATGCTACGCGGTTCATCGTTGAATGTAGCCATGTTTGAATCGGCCGATTATTTCAGCGCAGCACGTTTTTACGAAATTATGGGACTCGAACAGGTTCATCCCTATGTAAATTTGCGAAACTTTGCCAAACGTAACCAAACCGAATCGTTTTATGCCGAAGATCTGGCAAAGTTTATGCGCTTGCCGCTAACTCCGGTTAAACGTCTGCTAATTGAACTTACCTACACCGGAATTGTAGATTACGATTTTGAAACGGAATATTGCACCTTAAAACCCAAACTATACAAATACCTTGATGCCATTGTAGGTAAAAGCGATTACGACCTGATTCAGTTTGAATCGCGAACTACAGCCCCCGATAACAATGCGGTACTTAATCTAAAAAATATGGATTTGGCCATAAAGGGCGTTCCAAGAATCAACCTGAGTGATAGCCAGAACGTAATTTTTTATCCCAAAAATCAGGAAATCCTGTTAAAGAAAAACCGCGATTTCGATTTTGGTGGAATTATTCAGGCCGGCTTTTTCACCTACCACGGCGATAATTTCCAATTTAAATACGACAGTTTTAAAATTGTACTCAATAAAGTCGATTCTCTTTCAATAAAAGTAAAATCGGGTGTCGACAATTGGGGACAACAGGTGCTGGCTAATGTTGAAAATGTAATTGAAGAAGTAAGCGGCGATTTGGTTATTGACGATCCCAACAATAAATCGGGGGTTAAGCATTTTCCACAATACCCTATTTTTGCCAGCAAAAACGACTCGTACGTTTATTACGACGACAAGTACATTCAAAACGGAAAATACACCCGCGATAAATTTTTCTACAAAGTATATCCTTATGTCATCGACAGCTTAAATAACTTTTCTACCGAAGGTATGGGCTACGAAGGGGAATTACATTCGGCCGACATTTTCCCGGTAATTGAACAGCGCCTGGTATTGCAACGCGATAACTCTTTGGGTTTCCATTACAACACGCCCGAAAAGGGATTGCCCCTGTTTAAAGGAAAGGGACGGTATTATGCCGACGTAAACCTCAGCAACAATGGATTGCGCGGTAACGGAAAAATGGCTTACCTGACTTCGCAGCTAGCATCGAACAATTTTATTTTCTATCCCGATTCGACCAATGCAAAAACCACTGAATTTACCATTGCCCGACAAAACCAGGCAGTTCAGTATCCCGATGTTGCAGCACAACAGGTTTATGTACATTGGATGCCTTACGACGATGAGTTAACTGCAAATACCCTGGAGCAGGACTTTGCCATGTACACCCGAAAATCGAGTCACAAAGGAACTTTAATTTATACACCCAAAGAACTTGTAGGTTCCGGTGAAAACAACTACAGCAACGGAACACTAACCTCCGATAAGTTTGTTTATAAAGCCGACCGCTTTAATTCCGACACGGCCAAATTTGAACTAAAATCGGTAAATCCTGAAATGCTGGCTTTGTCTACACAAAACGTCAATGCAAAAGTCGATTTTTTAAAGATGGAATCCGAATTCAAATCGAATACCGGCTCATCGAAAGTTGATTTACCTGAAAACTTATACCAGGCTTATGTTGAAAAATTCATCTGGCAAATGGACGATAAAACCATGCAGTTAGCCACTCCTAACACCGTTCAGGTTTTTGAACAGGGAAAAAACCGGATTGTAACTAGAGAAGAAGCCGGCCTGGATACAAAAGGATCTCTGTTTGTTTCGCAACATTCCGGTCAGGATTCACTCAACTGGATTTCGCCCTTAACCGATTTCGATTTATCGGCAAACATACTTAATGCCCACAATGTTAAGTACATTGATGTGGCCGACGCCCGGATATTTCCTTTCGAAGGCGAGGTTACCATTGAACCTGTGGCAAAAATGCGCACTTTAAATAAAGCAGAAATACTTGCAAACACCGAAACCAAATACCACAGGTTCGAATCGTCGACCATAAATATCAGTTCACGAAAAAGGTATCAGGGAAATGGAAAATACCTTTACCTGGATGAAGTGGGAAGGCAATTCCCCATAAATTTTGATCTGATTGCTGTCGATTCCCTGGGACAAACTTTTGCCAAGGGAAAAATTAAAGGTATTGAAGATTTTAGTCTTTCGCCGGCATTTGCTTATCAGGGCGATGTATTGCTTAAAGCCCCAAACCCATTGCTTTATTTCGATGGAGCAGCTCGCATTAACCACGAATGCAATCAGATTGAAGAAAATTGGTTAAAATTTGAAACAGAAATCGATCCCAAAAATATTTACATTCCCCTGGAAGAGCCTTTAAAAGATATAAACGAAAGCTTCCTGGTTTCAGGCGCCATGTTGGCCACCGATTCGGTTCATGTGTTCCCTGCCTTTGTATCGCCACGTAAACGGTACAGCAACCTGGCTGTTGCTACTGCCGATGGCTATTTGACCTTCGACAACAAAGAGAAGAAATACAAAATTGCCCAAATGGAGAAGTTAATGAACAACGACACTACCGGCAATTTACTAAGTCTACATAAAAACTTTTGTAACATCTATGGCGAGGGACATATTGATTTAACTGCGAATCTGGGGCAAGTTAAAATTCAAACCAAAGGAAATGCTAACTACATACTACCCGACGACAAGCTAAATCTGGAAGTATTGATGACCCTCGATTTCTATTTTCCTGAAGCATCTATAAAGTTTATCAGCGATACACTGGCAAGTATGTCGGGTTTAAAACCGGTAAATTTAAAAAGCAAAACTTATACCCGGGCCGTAAAAGAATTGCTGACTTATAAAGAGGCTGACAATATGCTAAAAGAACAGGCAATTTTTGGAACGGTAAAACAAGTACCCAAAGCCTTAAACAGCACCTTTGTTTTTTCCGATTTGGAACTGGTCTGGAATAAATCAGTCAGGGCCTGGCAGTCGAAAGGCGATTTAGGAATTGCAAATATACTTGGAACCCAATTAAACCGAAAGGTAAAAGGGAATCTTGAAGTTGAGCGCCGGCGAAGCGGCGACAGCTTTACGCTTTACCTTGAATTCAGCGAAAGCCATTGGTACTTTTTCTATTATAAGCGTGGTTTGATGCAGGCTTATAGTTCCGAAGCCGGTTTCAATAATATTATTGCCGATATTAAAGGAAGCGACCGAAAATTAAAAGTAAACCGGGGTGAATCGTCGTATGTGTTCTTTTTATCGAACAAAAAACGACGCGACAATTTCCTGAAACACCTTAGCGGAGAGCAGGTTGAAGAATCGGAATTGGAGGAAGATTTAGATTACGAACAGTATGAAGAATACGACTAATCATCTTGCTTATTTTCGGGGCAGTTCCCAAACTTCCAAATCTTTAATCTGAGTTTTGTCGATAACAAAACGGAGCATGGTACGAAATTGATGAAAACCCGAAATACCTGCAGCACCCGGATTCATATGCAGGCATTGCAATTGTTTATCGAACTGCACTTTTAAAATATGCGAATGCCCCGAAACAAAAAGTTGTGGTTTGTGCTCCAGCAATAGTTTTTTTATTCCCGGAGCATAATTTCCGGGATAGCCGCCAATATGTGTCATTAATATCTGAACTCCTTCAACCTGAAAAGAATTAATTTCGGGCAATTCACTGCACAATAAATGGTCGTCGATGTTTCCATAAACAGCAGTTACCGGTTTTATTAACTGCAATTGCTCCAAAACTTTAACATTCCCAATATCGCCGGCATGCCAAATCTGATCGACCGATTCCAGAAAATTAGTTATCGATTCGTCGATATATGCATGGGTGTCAGACAGTAAACCAATTTTAACCATATTTATTCAATTGAAAGCAAATGTAGAATCTTTAGGTCATTTATTCCAGATAAAAACTAACTTTCGCTATTACTATAAACTTTTTATCTTTACCCTTTTCAAAATTAAATTTATGCAAGTATTTTATACCCCGGGTATCAAAAAAATAACCTATCAGCTTAGTGAAGAAGAATCGAAACACGCTGTTAAAGTTCTGCGGATGGAAACCGGCGATGAGGTTTGTATGATTGATGGCCAGGGCGGTTTGTATTACGGTATTATTGACGAGCCCGACCCTAAGCGCTGTATGATTCGGGTTATTGAAAAAATTGAGCAATATGGCAGAAAAAACTATTCATTGCATTTGGCCATTGCTCCTACCAAAAGTTTAGATCGTTTTGAATGGTTTTTGGAAAAAGCCGTTGAAATTGGAGTCGATCAGGTTACGCCCCTGCTTTGTCAGCGATCAGAGCGGAAAACCATAAAGATTGAACGACTCGAAAAAATTGTACTTTCGGCCATGAAACAATCCATAAAGGCTTACCTTCCGCTAATTAATCCGATGACCAAATTCAGCGATTTTATTAAAAAACCTGCGGATGGTAAAAAACTTATTGCCCATTGCGTAGATGTACCCAAACCTTCGCTTAAATCGAAACTACCAAATCAGAACCAGTTTACCATTTTAATTGGGCCTGAGGGCGATTTTTCTCCCGAAGAAATTGCGCTGGCAAAAAACTCCGGTTTCGAAGAAGTGCATTTGGGCAAAAGTCGCCTGCGTACCGAAACTGCAGCCATTGTTGCCTGCCACACCGTAAATTTAATTAAAGATGAATAAACGGGCTGGCTTGCTTTTGCTGTTTTTGGTTTTGGGATTGATGCTCAGAGCACAACCGGTAAAGCTGGGACTTTTAAAGTACGATGGCGGTGGCGATTGGTATTCGAATCCCACCTCGCTTCCCAATCTGATAAAATTTTGTAATCAGCAATTAAATACCAACATAAATCCGGAACCGGTAACCGTTGCAGCCAGTAGTCGCGATATTTTTGGACTGCCTTTTATTCATATGACAGGCCATGGAAATGTGTTATTTAGTGAATCGGCTGTCGAAAACCTAAGATTGTACCTGGAATCGGGAGGTTTTTTACATATTGACGACAATTACGGGATGGATAAATTTGTGCGTCGTGAAATGAAAAAGGTTTTTCCCGAACTCGATTTTGTGGAACTATCGTTTAACCATCCCATTTACCATAAAGTTTTTTCCTTTGCCAATGGACTTCCCAAAGTTCATGAACACGACAATAAGCCACCACAAGGTTTTGGACTTATTTACAAGAACCGTCTGGTGTGTTTTTACACCTACGAAAGTGATTTGGGCGATGGCTGGGAAGATCCCACCGTACATAACGACTCGCCCGAAAAACATTTGGAAGCTTTAAAAATGGGCGCCAACATAATTAGTTTTGTTTTTACCGATAATCCATAACTCACAGCAATGAAACTAGGATTCGATGCCAAAAGGCTATTCAATAATTTTACAGGATTAGGAAATTACAGTCGCACCCTGGTCAGCGGCATAAATCAGGTAGCACCTGAACACGAATTGTACCTGTTTACGCCCAAGAAAAAGTACCACAACGATTCCCGTGAATTTTTCAAAGAACCCTACCAAGCGGTTACACCCAAAACAAGATTTAAAGCTTATTGGCGATCAGTTAGCTCAGTACGAAAGATTAAGCAGTTAAAACTCGATATTTTTCACGGATTATCGCATGAACTGCCCCTGGGCATTAAAAAAACCGGAGTAAAATCGGTAGTAACCATCCACGATTTAATTTATAAAACCTATCCAAACGATTTCTCGTTATTCGACAGATTGATTTATGATTTCAAGTTTACCTATGCCTGCAAAAATGCCGATAAAATTATTGCAGTCAGTCAAAGTACAAAAAACGATATCGTAAAATACTATGGTACTCCGGAATCAAAAATTGAGGTAATTTACCAATCGTGTCATCAGCAATTTAAACAAACGCTAAGTACCGACGAAATTTCAAATATTTTGCTTCCGTATCAACTGCCCAATCAGTTCATGCTTTTTGTAGGTTCAATTATTGAACGCAAAAACCTGCTAAACTTGATTAAAGCCATTGAATTGCTGCCTGAAACCATAAAACTGCCGCTGGTAGTTGTTGGAAAAGGAAATTCCTATTTAAAAAAAGTAAACGCTTATATAAAAGAAAAAAAGCTGGAAGATCGCATTGTATTTGCTCCCCAGGTAAGGTATAAAGATTTACCCGCCTTATACCAAAAAGCGTCAGTCTTTATTTATCCCTCGGTTTACGAAGGATTTGGTATTCCGGTA
Organism: Salinivirgaceae bacterium; assembly: GCA_050179685.1. Lineage (GTDB taxonomy): Bacteria > Bacteroidota > Bacteroidia > Bacteroidales > SZUA-534 > GWE2-40-63. Next base: position 72,233 of record JBFXEW010000019.1, on the reverse strand, counting down.
ATTGAAGCACTTTGGAGCAAAACTCCGGTAATCACATCAAATTGTTCATCGATGCCCGAAGCTGCGGGCGACGGAGCTTTTTTATGCAATCCCAAAGAACCAGCTTCAATAGCCGAAGGAATAGCTAAAATTATTGGGGATAAAAACTATGCACAGGAATTAATTGAAAAAGGAAGCATGCACATAAAGCGTTTTGAAAACGACGTAGTTACAAAACAAGTACTCAGTCTATATCAATCGCTACTAAATAAATAATTAACCTATGGATCCACTGGCATACTATTTAGAAACTATCGGCTATGAATCAAAAAAAGTAAAACAGTTTTTTATTGGTGAAAAATATGCCATAGCTGAACTTAACGATGGTTATTGTGGTGTATGCGGACATACCATTGATGTTTCGCAGGTAGCAGTTCCATCAGCACTAAATCTGAACGAAAATACCCACCGCTTGCTCTATGTTTGCTACTTAAATGCACTTTTAAACCGCCATTGCAGCCATTTACCCACTTCGTCGTTTGTAGAGCAATTAAATGAATACAATTTCAAACAAATTGTAATGATTGGCTACTTTAAACCTTTATTAAAACGGTATCAGGAATGGGGCATCAAACCCATTATTTTCGATCACAATAAAGATGATCAGACCCTAACTCCAATGGCAGAACAAGCCTATTGGCTTAAAAAAGCCGATTTGATAATTATGAGTGCAACAACTTTAGCAAACAATACATTCAATCAGATAATTTCAAATATAAATTCCGACACAACGGTTGCTTTTACAGGTCCTTCGTCGATTCTGCATCGCGATTTTTTCAGATTTTTACCCAACGGAATTATTTCAGGAATGCTTTTTGAACCCGGCAATCAGGAATTGATTGATTGTATAAAAGAAGGACATGGAACGCAATATTTTAAACGTTTTGGGAAAAAAGTAGATTTGTATCAAAGCGAGCTTGTTGGGAAAGAACCGTGCTAAAAACCAAGATTTACCGATTTCATTTCTTCAATTAAGATGCCCACACAAGCTGAGGTGTCTGTAAAATATTCCATTTCCGGTGCAGTAACAATAAAAGTAACTGCTTGTGTCTTGTTCGATGAAAACTCCACTTGCAACGAAAAATCATTTTCTCGATTGCTGTAAAGCAAATTGTTTTGTTCATTAAAAATTTCGAATTGAATTACCCGGTTAAAAACCGGTGCTGCACAAAGCAATATGCGGTAATCTTTACCCTCGCTGAATATAAATGGAATTAGCTCCTGCCCTCCCGGTTTAAGCATAAAACTGCACGAAGTCGGATTTATAACATAAGTAAATTTGGATGGCGGTGAAACACATTCTGCCTGGTAAAACTCCATACAGTCCTGAGCTACAACACTGCTACTTATTAATAAAATAGAAAGAAAAGAAAAAAACAAGTATTTCATGGACAAGTTAGAATCCTTTCGACGGAGTAATCATATGCTCAATCAGGATTCCAAGACAACCCATATCGGTGTCTTTTTGAACAAGTATAATTTCATCGTTGCTTTTGGCTTCCATCAGGGCGCTGCTTCCGGGAACCTTAACTTCAAGAATTATGTCGCGGGTTTGTGCTACCGTAAATTCAAAATCGCTGGCGTATTCGTTTGTGGCATTATCGTACAACACATTGCCGGTTTGCGCATCAATCAATTTAAAATACACCTGACTGCCCAGAATGGGATCCCAACAAAGAGAAATCCGATAATCGCGACCATTGTATATAGTTAGCGGAGTTTGCGAGGTTTGCCCTTTAACAAATAAAGCACTTCTTGAATTTTGATGAACCTTATAAAACATATTGGCGCTGTTGGGGCAGCTGTCTTTTTCGTAACCAAAACATTTTCGACCTTTATAGTCATTGGTTTGTGCTACAAGAAGTATAGGAAAACTAAAAATAAGAATCAATAAGAATTGTTTCAATAGTCGTTGGTAAATCATGTTTTTCACTTTGTATAGGTTATTTTAATTGTTTTGGCCAATGAAACAACTCCCGACCAATAACAACTGTAAAAATATATCTTTTGTGTAAATATATTTAATATTTATTGAACCATTTAATATAAGTAGTAACATTTTAAAGTTATCTTAGGTTCAATCTGCTGTAAACCGATAAAAAACAGGTTCCACCTGCAAAAAAAATCAAAAATTGATTGCTAAAAGAAAAACTTAAACAAAGCAACAAAAAGAATGGGATGCCTACTCCCTTGGCATCCCATCTTTCATTGTAACTGAATTGTAATTACAGCTTATTCAAATTGTTTGAATGTCTCTTTAATTAAACCAATGGCTTCGCGAAGTTGTGCTTCGGTAATTGTCAACGGAGGTGCAAAACGGATGATGTGACCGTGAGTTGGTTTAGCTAAAACACCGTTTTCCTTCATTGCCACGCAAACATCCCAGGCTGTTTTTCCATTTTTTGGCTTGATAACCACAGCATTTAATAAACCTTTACCGCGAACCAGTTCAATCATATCTGATTTAATGGATTTAAATTCTTCGCGGAATATTTTTCCCAAACGTTCTGAGTTTTCAGCCAGTTTTTCTTCTTTTACAACCTCAAGGGCAGCAATAGCAACTTTAGCTGCAATTGGATTTCCACCATAAGTTGAACCGTGTTCACCGGGCTTAATGCAAAGCATAATATCGTCGTCGGCTAAAACGCATGAAACCGGAAGCACACCACCTGAAATGGCTTTTCCAAGAATCACTATGTCAGGACGAACGCCTTCGTGATCAACAGCCAGCAATTTTCCGGTACGGGCAATTCCTGTTTGAACCTCGTCGGCAATAAATAATACATTGTATTTTTTGCAAAGTTCAGCGGCTTTTTTCAGGTAACCTTCGTCTGGTACAAAAACTCCGGCCTCGCCCTGAATGGGTTCAACCAAAAATCCGGCTACGTTCGGATCCTTTAGTTCATTTTCAAGTGATTCCAAATCGTTGTAAGGAACTTTAACAAAACCAGGTGTATAAGGTCCATATCCTTCATAAGCATCGGGATCGGTGCTCATTGAAATAATTGTAATGGTACGTCCGTGGAAATTCTCGTTGCAACAAACTATTTTTGCCTGATTGGCCGGAATACCTTTTTTCATGTATCCCCACTTACGGCAAAGCTTAATGGCTGTCTCGTCGGCTTCAGCTCCTGTGTTCATGGGCAGCACTTTGTCGTATCCAAAATATTTGGTTACATACTCCTCAAACTCACCCAACGAACTGTTATAGAAAGCGCGCGATGTTAGTGTCAGTTTTTTTGCCTGATCAACCATGGCGCCTACAATTTTTGGATGGCAGTGTCCCTGGTTTACAGCCGAATAGGCCGATAAAAAGTCGAAATATTTTTTACCATCGGTATCCCATACATAAACTCCTTCGCCTTTATCAAGAACCACGGGTAGTGGATGATAGTTGTGAGCTCCGTATTTCGATTCCCGATCCATGTACTCTTGTGCGGTAATTTTTGTCATATCTTCTGTTTTTTTTAACCGTTTAACAAATTACTTATTGCTTTTGCAAGATTACTAATTCAGGTTGATTTATTCAATTTTTTACTACAAAATCGGTAAAAACAGGCATAATTAATTAATGCATTTATGCTTATGCACTTACATGCAATTAGCTTGAATTTATCAGCCAAACAAGTTTTTTAACATATCGGTAGTTTTATAAAAAAACCTGCCGGTTAAAGCAGGTTTTAATATATACTGAAAAAATCCTGTTATTAAGTTATTCTTCGGCAGGTGTTTCTGAAATTGCACCAACTTCAAGAACCAATGCTCTATAAATATAGGCATAGGCACCTAAAATTATCGGTATAAATAATAAGGCAGCAATAACTGATAAAAATTCAGCTACCAGACCCAACAAAGCCGATACTATCATAAAACAAATTACTAAAATCAATAATCCAAAAAATATACGCCATTTATTACCATAGGTGTGGCGGTTACTTGCGGTTAGTGCCTGCATAGGGCTCAGGCCTTTATCGAGTAAAAGATAAACCGACAAACTCCACGAAATACCCAGAACATAGGCTGGAATAACCAGGAAAAGCATTGCGGGAATCATGGCCATTGTTTTTAACCCTTGCAGGATAAAAAAATCACCCATAAATTTCCGGTATTTGGCATCAAAAATTGAAGTTGGATTCATGATATTCCCCTTGCTTAGCTCAATGGGCAACGAAGCCATTGCAATGGTTGTTCCAACGTTAAGATAGGGAATCCAGATGGTTAATAAGTAAAGAATTAAAGCGCCCAATAACGATAAAAAATTCTTCAACCCAATGGTTACTCCCTGGGTTACAATTTCCATTACATCTAATTTTTTTTCCATAGCAATAAAGTTTTGATTTTAAAATAATGCTCAAATTAGGGCTTTTTTAACAGAATTAAAACAAAAACAGCTAAAATTATTGAACATTAATATTTAAAATGTAAACCCTATTCCACTATTTTAATATAACTTTGATGGGTAAAAATGTAACTTTTGGCTTTAATACCAGTCAAATCATCATTTAAACCCTTTTTATAACTACTTAAAAACAACATTATGGAAAACAGAATTGGATTTGGTCGCAGACTTGGCGCCTATGTAATTGACTTTTTAATTATTTTTGGATTGGCTTATATTCTAGCCTCAATTGCAGGAGACTTTTTCGAAAAATTTGTCGATTTCTCGAAATTTAACGAAGCTCAACTGGAAGTTTTTGATGGTAAACCCAACCTTTGGTTATTCTCGGTAATTGTTCCCATTACTGCTGTTTTAATCAGCTTTATCTACAATTTAATCGAAGGTTTTACCGGCTATACACCGGCTAAGTATTTACTTGGCATTCAAATCGGAAATCAGGATGGTACCCAGGCAAGTCAGGGAAAACTTATGGGACGCTTTGCCATTAAAAACATAAGTTCTATAATTGGATTAATTGCCATTGCTTTAATGGCAACAACCCTTAACACCATTGGCTCTGTACTGGGTTTTGTAATTTTTATTGGATGCTTTTTTGTTTTGGGCGAAAGCAAACTGGCTTTGCACGATATGATAGCAAAAACAGCTGTTTACTGGAGAAAAGATTTGGAAGGCGAATCGGCCGATGCATAAAGCCCGAATTAACTAAAAGCAGCCTGATACCTTAAATTATCAGGCTGCTTTTCATTTTAATACTCTACTCTAACATTAATAACGTGAGTTCGATGTAAAAAAAAACAGAATGAAAATTATTTAAAAAGAAATTGAATTCACCCCTAAAGTCTCCGCCTGGGCGGGACACATTTTCCAAATTATTTTTTTTTCTAAGATGGGGCTGTCCCCCTTTGAAGGGGGTTAGGGGGATGAATATTCTTATGTCAAACTCACGTTAATACAAATACCTTATTACAAACACTTCGCCAATCAATAAAAAGAAAATAAAGAGCAGAAAATACGTACTCAAATCGCTCCCCTTCCATTGTTCTTCAATTTTCTGATTCAGGCTTTTTGTTTGCGATTGCATTAATATATTCTCCGAGTTACCATTTAAAGGAAGAAATTCTTCTAATTCACTGATAGCAAGAAAACTCATCTCCGATTCTTTGCGGTCATAATTGAACGAGGCATACGTTTCAAACTTATCATCACTAAAAACCTGATAAGTTGCACCAACTAACTTTTCTACATCCGGAAATAACCGGATAGCGCTTCTGGAAACAATGCTCCGGGGAATTAATATTGTATTTAGTTCCCGATTCTCAAGCCTTAACTGTTCGCCTCCATAATTTGCCTTTGGAAGCGTTAAACTTACTTCAGGTTTTAACCAGTTCATATTTATTACCTGATGTGTGCTTTGGAGCGCAAACTGATAAAACAATGGAACAAACAGCGGATGCTTACCAAAATCGGTAAAAGTGGCGTTCAAAGGCAAAGCAGCCACATAAAGCATCCCCTGTCCAAACGATACACGGGAAAGCAAATCGTAACCCGATTCGCTGATGCAAATGCGCTGAACAAATGATTTGGTGGAAAGTTGCATGGGGAAATATCCTGAATATTCAGGCAATTGCGCATCGTTCAACGAGGTTTTAAATGCTGCATCAAACAGTGGGTTTTTTAAATCGACCACTTTTAAATTACCCTGCTGAGTAAGCCAGGAATTCAAAGTTATTCCTGAAAAACGCTTTAGAAAATTATTATACGTTTCGATATTTCCCATTTGGGCGGGTACAAAAACCACATGTCCGCCCTCCTCAACAAAACGACTCAGTTCAGTGCTTAAGCCAGACTGAATTTGAAGCATCTGGTTTAAAATAATTAATTGGTAGTCCGAAAAATCACTGTAGGGAATCTGATTTTCTGTAACTGTTTGTGCTATAAAATTTTCGTCATCGGAAAACAAGGCATTAAAATAATCGGGAGCCTGTTTTCCATCGATGATTAAAATTTTACTTTTATCGGAAATATGATAATTAAAAAACAAGGTATTATCAAAGGTTATGGGGTAATCGCTAATTTCGAGTCGCAGTTTCTTAGCACCGGCGTGCCATTGGGTAAAAGCAATTTTAAGCTGAACCTCACTGTTGGCCTCAACCGTAAATACCCGGGTATTTTTTAAGGTATCGTTAATAAAAAGTTGAAGCGGAATATCGCTGTACGTTTCTTTACTGTAGTTTTTTATCAATACCACAAGTTCCTCCTGTTTCCCCTTGTAATGCCCCGGCGTGGCAAACCAAACCGAATCGATACTTAAATTATTGCTGGTATTGCTCTTAAATGGCAATGCAAAAACCTGAATATTCTTTCGGGTATTTAAAGGCGATGCAAATAGCGATTGCTGAAAATCGCTCAATAAAAACAGATTTACCCGGCTTAAAGAATCCTTACCCGGAATAAGCATTTGAACCCGCTCATAAACCTGATTTATAGTCCGGAATACATGCGTAGACTCAATTTGAGAAATAAAATCGACAAGCTGCCCGCTATTCAACCATTGCATATGCAAGGGATTAAAATTATTGGTTATCAATAAAAACCGGGTTTGCTGCGGAAACGATTCAATAATCTCAAGGCTTTTTACTTTTGCCTCTTCAAGCAAAACACCCTGAGAACCTTCGGCCTCCATACTGAATGAATTATCGATATACAATGCCACCAAAGGGTTTTGACCTGAATTAACCTGGTTCGCCGCTGGAATATATGGGCGGGCAAATAACAATACCAAGGCTGCCAACATAAAAAGACGAAGCAACAGCAACAGTAATTTTTTTACTACCGATTGCGATTTTGTTTCGTGTTGCAGGGTTTGCAAAAAAGCTACATTACTAAAATATACGGTTTTGTATCGTTTAAAATTGAATAAGTGAATGGCAATGGGAACCAATAAGGTTAACAGGGCCCACAAAAACTTTGGATACAAAAACTGCATAATTCAATAACTTTAAGGCTTGCAAAGTTAAAAAAAGAATGTGTAGTAGCAGGCTAAAACTGAATGTTTAGCTTAAGATTCAGTCGTCGGCCGGTTAAACTATTCTCAACGGCATACTGGCGGTTACTGTAGTCGGCTACCCATTCGTGACCAATGGTATTCTTACGGTCCATCAGGTTAAAAACTTCAGCACTTATCCAGGCTTCTTTAACATGATGCAACCAATGTCCTGCCGGATAATGTTTATCGGGATTCTTTAGTATTTTCGAAAAGCCCAAATCGACCCGTTGGTACGATTTCATTCTTCCGGTGGCCAGATATCTGGGAGCATTGGGTGGCCCAAACGACAAACCGGTTCCATAATTAATCTGCATGTGCATTTTGTAATCCGGATTTCCGGGAAAGTAATCCTGAAAAAACACCCCAATGTTAACCCGTTGATCTGAAGGACGTGGAATATAACCGGGATATTCCGTAATTATAGCTCCATCGGCATCGGTGTAGGTATGTACATCGCCAATAATATCTTCCTCGGTTTTCATTAGTGAAAAACTAAACCAGGAATCGGTTCCTTTTACAAACTCACCATTCACCTTAACATCGAATCCTGCTGCATAGCCTGTAGCATCGTTTTGTCCGGAGTAAATAATGCGCACATTGTCGATAGAATACGAAATTAAATCGGATAGTTTTTTATAATAAACTTCGGTTATCAATTTAAACGGCCGGTTCCAGGCCATAAAATTATAATCGGTTCCAAGCACCAAATGAACCGACTTTTGCGCTTTAATGTCAGCATTTAAAGCACCGGTTCGCGAACGCATCTCTTTATAAAATGAGGGTTGGTAATAATATCCGCTCGAGAATTTAAAGACAATATCGCTTTCCCAATCCGGTTTAAAAGCTAAGCTTCCCCTGGGACTTAACAAAAACTCTTTGTTAAAGTCCCAATATGAACCCCGAATTCCGGCTGTGAAACTTAACTCGCCTTTGGGTAAATCAAAAGTGAAGGTATTTTGCAGGTATGCATTGGCCCGCTTGCTGCGGATGTTGTTTTTTGCATGAAAATAAAACGAAACATTGACAGAAGTATCGGTATAAGGCAGAGAATAACCGGCAGAATCGTTCAAGGTCCATTCCCTAAGATTATCAACAATATGTTCTTCCTGTACTTTTACTCCCCATTGCAAAAAATTCCGGTTATTGGTATAGAGACCTTTATGTTCGGCGCTTAGCACGGTAGCTGTTAAAAAATTCCGGGCATGTTCCAGATAAGTTCCATAACCCAGATTATCCAGACTGTCGCCCAGGGTTTCAGAACTTAAATCCGTATCAACCTGGTTAATCCAGTATTGCGATTGAATATCGAAGGTTTCGCTTTCAACCGTATTAAAAGCCGAAGCAACAAAGCTAAGTTTCAGATGCTCGCTGTGATTGTAATCAAAAGTAAAGGCTCCGGTATAGGTATCGAATTTATCAACTTCCTGTCCGTCGAAGTACATTTTTAATTGCATGGCCTGATTGATAGTCCCAAAACTGGTAATCCGATCTTCGGGAATAAAAGTATAGCTGTTTTGTGCATAATTTGCCAAAAAGCCCACCTCCATTTTTTCACTTAATTCGTAACTTAAATACGTCTGAAAATCGATAAAACGCGGATCGTAATCTCCCTCGGTTTCCAGTGAGTTTAACACATATTTTGTGGTTTTGTAACGCAGTCCTGAAATATGCTTAAAACGATGACTTTTATTATCCCCCTGAAGCATCAACGAAGCTCCCAGCAAACTGGCCGAAACGGCTCCGCCCCATTCTGTAGGTTTTTTGTAACGAATATCGAGTGCCGACGAAAGTTTGTCGCCATATTTGGCCTCAAAACCACCCGACGAAAACAATACCGACGAAACCATATCGGAATTGATAAAGCTCATTCCCTCCTGCTGTCCGGAACGGATTAAAAAGGGACGGTAAATTTCCACACCATTTACATACACCAGATTCTCATCGAAATTACCACCACGTACCGAATATTGAGCACTTAATTCATTATTTGACGAAACACCCGGTAAGGTTTTAATAATGGCTTCAAAATTACCCGATGCTTCGGGAATTACACTCATAATTTTTGGGTCGAGCCGCGTTAAGGTACTTTTACGCACCTGTTTATCTTCAATATTTATCTGCACCAATTCCTCGGTTTCAGCTTTTAACGTAACATTAAACTCCAGTTTCTGACCCAGCTTCAGTATGAGTTCGCGTTCAACTTTTTTGTGGCTTATGCTCGAAAAAACCAAAGTAAAGGGGATATTTGGCTTTAACTCGAGCCGATAGCTTCCATCAGTTAAGGTAGCTGTTCCCCGGGGTTCACCTTTAATAGTTACGTTTATTAATTCTAAGGGAGCACCGTTTTCATCACTTACTTTTCCATAAACCAGACTGGTTTGTGCAGCCAAATTGCCGCCAAAAATCAGGGCAACCAGCAACAGAACAATATATTTACTCACGTTTTTTATAACAGTTAGTGACCTTTGTGGACAAAAATACTTTTTTATTTTTACGGATACCGAAAAAACAAAACTTTCGGAATTCTATGTTGCGTTTTCATTAATTAGAAGTACTCAATGCAATCGCATACATTGCAACTTAACGGTAAAAAATCTATTTTTGGTATCCAAAGACGAATATTTTTATGGTACAACAAGTTGAATTCACCCTAAAAAATTACCGCAGAGGATTTCACCTCATTACATCCGAGGTGTTAAGCCAATTACCTCAACTGCCTGAAAACGGATTATTGCATCTGTTAATTAAACACACTTCGGCCGGACTGAGCCTGAATGAAAACGCCGATCCATCGGTTCGTGACGACTTTGAAGCCTTTATTAACAAGTTAATTCCCGAAAACCATCCACTTTATACACACCTGTTTGAAGGAGCAGACGATATGCCTGCCCATATCAAATCGTCACTTTTTGGTGCGGAACTATCCATCCCCATCACGAATCGCAGGTTAAATATGGGAACCTGGCAGGGAATTTACCTTTGCGAATTTCGAAACCACGGAGGAAACCGACACCTGGTTGCTACAATTATTTCCTAAGTAAAACTTTTACTGCTTTAATAAGTTTTACTTAAAACCTTTTTGATAACATAGCTTATAAAAATGGTTAACGTGGTTTTATTTATAAATTTGCTCATCGAAAAATGAATATATTGTGAGAAAAACACATCATCCATCAATTTTTTATTTTGTAGTAGCCATTCAGGTTGGCTTTTTAAAACGGTTTGGCGGATTGTAAAATACCTTCCTCCCCACACAAACCCTTATCCCAGACTCATTTTTCATTATTAACACATCTTAAAACATTTACGATGCAAAAAGTATTATTAGGTGTTGAAGCCATTGCGCAAGGAGCCCTTGATGGAGGAATGTCGGGTGTTTATGCCTACCCCGGAACCCCATCGACCGAAATAACCGAATACATTCAGCATAGCAAGTATGCAAAAGAGAAAAAAATTCATAGTCAATGGTCGGCCAACGAAAAAACTGCCATGGAAGCAGCTTTAGGAATGGCTTATGCCGGAAAACGAGCCATGACCTGCATGAAACACGTGGGATTAAACGTTGCTGCCGATAACTTTATGAATGCAGCGGTAACCGGTGTAAACGGTGGAATGTTGGTTACTGTAGCCGACGATCCGTCGATGCATTCGAGCCAAAACGAACAGGATTCTCGTTATTACGGCCGTTTTGCACAAATTCCTATTCTGGAACCGTCGAATCAGCAGGAAGCTTACGATATGGCTTATTACGGGTTTCAACTATCGGAACAGTTTGGTGTTCCGGTAATGCTACGGGTAACCACACGAATGGCACACTCCCGGGCTGTAGTGAATTTAAAAGAAACATTACCCGAAAACGAAGTTAAACTTCCATCAAATCCCAATCAGTTTGTATTATTGCCGGTAAATGCACGAAAACAATACAAAAAATTATTGGCCAGTCAGGCAAATTTTGAAAAAGCATCGGACGAAAGTTCCTTTAACCAGTATTTTGACGGAAACGACAAATCGGTTGGTGTAATAGCTTGTGGAATTGCCTACAATTACCTGATGGAGCATTTCCCCGAAGGTTGCCCTTTTCCCGTGGTAAAAGTATCGCAATACCCACTGCCCCGGAAAAAAATCACCCGTCTTTCTGAAGAAACCGAAAGCATACTGGTTTTAGAAGAAGGCTACCCTATTTTTGAAGAATTATTAAAAGGATATCTCGAAAAAGAAAAAATTAAAGGCCGTTTAGACGGAACGCTGCCCCGCGATGGTGAATTGAATCCCGATTTGGTAGCCAAAGCTTTAAAATTACCCGTAAAATATGGCTTGGATATTCCTAAAGAAGTAAGTAATCGTCCACCGGCATTGTGTGTGGGTTGTGGTCACCACGATGTTTACCGTGCCTTAAACGAAGCCGTAGCTACTTTTGGCGAAGGACGTGTGTTTTCTGATATTGGTTGTTATACTTTGGGAGCGCTTGAACCCTATCGTGCGATAAATACCTGCGTTGATATGGGAGCCTCCATTACCATGGCAAAAGGTGCTGCCGATGCCGGTTTGGTACCTGCACTTGCAGTAATTGGCGATTCAACCTTTACCCACAGTGGAATTACCGGTTTAATTGATGCGGTAGCCGAAAAATCGCCCATTACCATTATAATTTCCGATAACGAATCAACCTCAATGACTGGGGGTCAGGAATCGGCGGCTAAAGGAATTATTGAAAAAGTTTGTCTGGCTGTAGGTGTCGAAGCCGAACATTTGCATGTAATTAATCCGGTTAAGAAAAACCACGACGAAATGGTTACCCTGATTAAAACCGAACTGGCTTATCAGGGCGTTTCTGTAATTGTTCCCCGAAGAATTTGTGTGCAGAAGAACCGTCGCGATATTAAAATTCGCAAAGCTCAGGTAGAATAATTCATCGCTTAGCAAACATTAATTTAAACCAAGAAATAATGAAAACAGATATTATATTAGCCGGTGTAGGTGGTCAGGGTATTTTATCAATTGCTTCGGCAATTGGTGTGGCTGCCTTAAAAAAAGGACTTCATGTAAAACAATCCGAAACGCACGGTATGAGCCAACGCGGAGGTGCAGTAATTTCGCATCTCAGAATTTCAGACAAACCTATATTTTCTGATTTGATAGCCGAAGGAAATGCTGACCTAATTTTATCCGTTGAGCCTATGGAATCCTTGCGCTACCTTCCGTATTTATCGGAAACCGGTTACATTGTTACCAATACGGCTCCTTTTGTAAACATTCCCAATTATCCGGCAATGGAAACTATTATGGAGAAACTGAACAAAAACCCTCGCATAGTAGCTATTGATGCCGATAATACGGCAACTGAACTGGGATCAAAACTTTCGTCGAATATGGTTATGCTGGGTGCAGCTTCGCCCTTTTTAAATCACATAGCTGCCGAAGATTTAGAACAAGGTATCATTGAACTTTTCTCACGCAAAGGTGAAGATGTGGTAAATGTAAACCTGGCGGCATTAAGAGCAGGAAAAGAATTCGCAGCTAATGCCATTAAATAAACTTATTCCTTCGATTGAAACTAATTATTACAATAAAGCACACTTGTACTAATCTGACCAAAACAAAAAAAGAGGCTTCCCGCCTCTTTTTTTTTAATTCATTAAATATTCAACCGTTCCCATGCTTTTGGTTTGCTTTTGTTGATAGGCATCGGAAAAAGCCAGAATATTTTTAATGGTTTGTTCGTTGGGTTCAAACTTCTGGTTCAATCCATTATGAATAAACATGCTAGCTTCACCATTCGTTTTCCTTCCCCACATTTCTTTTAAATAATAATAAAACGTAAAAATTCTTATCATAGGCTCGATAATTTATACATACAATAAATTAACGCACCCACAACCGGGAATATTATACAAAAAGAAAAGTTTTTTAAACGATGGCTATAAACATGGGCTAAATGTCCATTCGCCGCTTAAGAAAACTAATTTCAGCTATTCAGTTTGTTACGACATAAAACTTTGTGATACCAAATCGACCTTTGATTGCTCCATTAGTTTTCGCAAATTCAGAATGGCGTAGCGCATCCGCCCCAGCGCCGTGTTGATACTTACCTGGGTATGTTCAGCAATTTCCTTAAAACTTAGATTATAATAGTAGCGCAATAACACCACTTCCTTTTGTTCATCGGGAAGCAATTCAACCAGTTTTTTCACATCGTGGTGAATCTGGTCCATTACCAATTCTTCCTCAATGGTGGCATCTGAAAATTTTGCTGAATTAAACAAAGGAACATCCGTCTGATCGTCTGAAACCGTTTTCAGGTGCTTGTCTTTTCGGTAAAAATCGATGATTAAGTTATGAGCAATACGCATTACCCACGAAACAAAACGGCCTTCTTCCTTGTAAGTTCCGCTATTTAGCGATTTAATTACTTTTATAAAGGTGTCCTGAAAAATGTCTTCGGCCAATTCACGGCTTTTAACAACCATTAAAATGTAGGAATAAACTTTGCTTTTGTGTCGATTTATTAAGACTTCGAGGCTGGATGCTTGTCCACCAAGATATTGCTTAATCAAATCATAATCACTATGATTATGAATACTCATAATTACCTCCTTAGTTTATAATTAAGTGTAATTATGTTTCTATAAGCAATCCTCCTTGGTTTTAAGTAATTATTAATTTCAACAGCAACAAATATATTAAAAAAATATGCCAATCCTAATCCACTTCGAAAAAAAATAAACAATCTTTGCAATTCGGAGTTAAAATAGTCCATACAGGCAAATGGAAAAGCCGCTAAACTATCAAGATAAAAAGCATGAGTCAGGAAGTTTCCAAACAAAAATACATTGAGATTAAAGGTGCGCGGGTTCACAACCTAAAAAATATTTCATTAAAGATTCCTCTTAACAAGCTGATAGTAGTTACCGGATTATCGGGCAGTGGAAAATCGTCGTTGGCTTTCGACACCCTTTATGCCGAAGGACAGCGCCGCTATGTAGAAAGTTTGTCGTCGTATGCCCGACAGTTTTTAGGTCGCGTTAACAAGCCCGAAGTTGATTTTATCAAAGGAATTCCACCGGCCATTGCCATTGAGCAAAAGGTCAATACCCGAAATCCACGTTCTACAGTAGGAACATCGACTGAGATTTACGACTACCTGAAATTATTGTATGCCCGTATCGGAAAAACCTATTCGCCCATTTCAGGACAACTGGTAAAAAAACAACATGCCGAAGACGTGGTCGATTACCTTCAATCATTTCCCGAAGGAACCAGAGCGTTGATTTTAGCTCCACTGAAACAACAAAACGACAGACCGCTGGAACAAACCCTCGAAGTGCTCAAACAACAGGGGTTTTCACGCATCGAAATTCAGAATGAAATAATTCAGCTTGAAGATTTCGACTTTTCAAAAAAAGTAAAAGCCATAAATATTGTGGTCGACCGGGTGGTTGTTAACCCGGAAAGCGACACCATCAGCAGGATTGCCGATTCGGCACAAACTGCTTTTTTTGAAGGTCACGGAACGTGTATTGTTCGGGTTTTGCTGGAGAACAGCACTACAGAACAAATATTTTCAAATCAATTCGAAGCCGACGGAATTGTATTCGAAGAACCCAGCGTTCACACCTTTAGTTTCAATAATCCGTTAGGAGCCTGCCCGCGCTGCGAGGGTTTTGGAATGACCATTGGCATTGATGAAGATTTGGTAATTCCCAACAAAAGTCTATCGATTTACGACGATGCTGTGGCCTGTTGGCGGGGAGAAAAAATGAGCGAATGGAAGGATGCGCTTATTATGAATGCTTCAAAGTTTAATTTTCCCATTCATAAACCGGTGAATCAGTTAAGTGATGCCGAAATGGAAGTTTTATGGAATGGGAACCGACATTTTGAAGGACTGCACCGCTTTTTTACTTTTTTGGAAGAAAACAGCTACAAAATTCAATACCGAGTTATGCTCTCGCGCTACCGGGGACGCACCACCTGCCCCGAATGCAAAGGAAAACGGTTAAAAAAAGAAAGCAATTACATAAAAGTTGCCAATAAAGCCATTTCAGAACTGGTAAGTTTACCCATCGATGAATTGGCTCAATTTATTGCAGGTATCGAACTCGATGCCCACGATAAAAAAATTGCCGAGCGTTTATTTATCGAAATCAAAAACCGCATCCAGTTTTTAATGGATGTCGGACTTGGATATCTTACACTAAACCGCTTGTCATCAACACTTTCTGGCGGAGAATCGCAACGTATTAACCTGGCCACTTCGCTGGGTAGTAGCCTGGTAGGGTCCCTGTATATTCTCGATGAACCCAGCATCGGGCTCCATTCAAAAGACACCGAATTATTGATTCAGGTGCTGCGGAAACTACAACAAATGGGAAATACCGTGGTTGTGGTTGAACACGACGAAGATATTATTCGTGCTGCCGACGAAATTATTGACATTGGTCCGCTGGCAGGTCGCTTGGGTGGTGAAGTGGTTTTTCAGGGAAACCATAAGCAATTAATGCAGGCAAACAATAGTTTAACTACCCGTTATTTAAGCGGCGACATGCAAATTCCGGTTCCCAAAATGCGCCGGAAATGGAACAACTACTTAAAAGTAGAAGGCGCCCGCGAAAACAACCTGAAAAATATAGAGGTAAAATTTCCGCTTAACACTCTCACTGTGGTAACGGGAGTTTCGGGTTCGGGAAAATCGTCGCTCATTAAAAAAGTATTCTATACTTCGTTAAAAAAATACTATGGCGGATACGGAGAGGAAACCGGACACTTCGATAAATTATCGGGCGATATGCATTTAATAAGCGATGTGGAGTTTGTTGACCAGAATCCTATCGGTAAATCGTCGCGATCGAATCCAGTTACTTATATAAAAGCCTACGATGAAATACGCAAGCTGTATTCCGAACAAAAATCGGCCAAACTGATGGGATACAAGCCCTCCCATTTCTCGTTTAATATCGATGGCGGACGTTGCGAAGAATGCCAGGGCGAAGGAACCATAAAAGTTGAGATGCAATTTATGGCCGATATTGAATTGGTGTGCGAAAGTTGTAAGGGAAAACGTTTTAAACCCGATGTGCTTGAAGTAACTTACCATCGAAAAAATATTTTCGATGTGCTTGAAATGACTGTAGATGAAGCCATGGAGTTTTTCAGCGACAAAGCAACCAGTACCACAAAAAAAATCACCAAAAAGCTACAAACTCTTATCGATGTGGGTTTGGGCTATGTAAAACTGGGACAATCGTCGAGCACCCTGAGTGGTGGTGAAAGCCAGCGCATTAAGCTTGCATCGTTTTTAAGTAAGGAACGCGATGAACAACCCATGCTTTTTATTTTTGATGAACCCACTACCGGTTTGCATTTCCATGACATTAATAACCTGTTAAAATCGTTCAATGCACTTATCGAGAAAGGAAATTCCATTGTTGTGGTAGAACACAATCCGGAGATTATAAAAAATGCCGACTGGGTTATAGATTTAGGTCCCGTTGGAGGTAAAAATGGCGGACATCTGGTCTTTGAAGGTACACCTGAAGCTTTGGTTCAGTGCAAAGAATCGTTCACCGGAAAATTTTTAGCTGAAAAGCTTAAATGAACATAGCAAATTAATATGAATGGGCAACATTTAATCACAGCCCCGATGCTAGAGAAAAAACTAAAAACGTGAGTTCGATGTAAAAAAACAGAATGAAAATTATTTAAAAAGAAATTGAATTCACCCCTAAAGTCTCCGCCGGGGTGGAACACATTTTCCAAATTATTTTATTTTCTAAGATGAGGCTGTCCCCCTTTGAAGGGGGTTAGGGGGATGAATATTCTTATGTCGAACTCACGTTAAAAACAAAAAAACCGGATGCCTTTTCGACATCCGGTTTTTAATTTATAGGAATACGATTAGTTGTTACCTAAAATAAGGGGCAAACCATCTTTTCCGCTACCCACAACCACAACTTTTGCGTTGGGTGATTTGGCCAAATCCAACGTAGCTTCAATACCACGCATACGCAGTAGCTCAGGTGTTAAACTTGAATTGATAATTTTATTGGCACGGGCTTCACCTTCGGCTGCAATTCGTTTACGTTCGGCTTCGGCTTTTTCTTTTTCCAGTTTAAACTGATAGGCCAAAGCTTCCTGCTCCTGTGTTAATTTCGATTCAATGGCGCGTTTGATATCGTTCGGTAAATTAATGGAACGAATAAGCAAAGCTGTCATTTGAATGTTGTTCTCCTTAAGTTTTGCTCCGGCCTCATCGATAATTGCTTTTTCAACTTCGGAGCGTTTGGTTGAATAAATTTCTTCAGCAGTGTAGCGACCTGCCACCTGACGCACCGTAGAGCGTATTTCAGGAATTACCAAACGATTGGCATAATCGAGTTTAAACCCTTCATACAAATAACCAATACGCGATTCAATAGGGAAATAACGCACAGTAACATCAATATTTATCGACAGCCCATTTTTATCGAGCACATCCATGGGTTCTTCGGCTTTTTGCTCCTCCACATTGTATAAATATATTTTATTCCATGGAGCTATCATGTGAAAACCGGGACCAAAAATTGCCTCTTTTTCCAATCCACCTCCAAAAGGTTTGAACAAAACCCCCCGTTCCGTTTGATCTAAAGTCACAAACAAGCGGTTTCCTAACAAAATGATTACTAAAAAAATTGCCAGACCGGCAATTACAAGACTTTGTGGTTTTTTCATTATATAATTATTTTAAAATGTATACACTATTACGTAGCTGGCATTTTAAAGACCAGATGATGTTTAATTTTGGGAACCATACTGATTACCGGCACTTTACTCCCACGCATAATACTTTTGGCAAATGAACCCATAAAGAATTTAACAATCTCCAATTGTTCATGCGTAGTTATAACCACTAAATCCCCCTTATTGTTTTCAATATATTCGAGAAGCGCATCCACCCTATCGTCGACTTTAAAGAGTTTCGACACGCATTTAACTCCCCGCTCTTCAATAAAATTCACCACTTGTTTTTGCTGCGTTTGCAGTCGGGCAAAAATACTGTCGTCGTCAAGGGTATAAGCCGATACCACATGAATCTCAGCATTTAAGGCCTTGGCCCAATGTACCGCACTCACAACCTTTTCGCGCCCCTCTTTAGTAATGTCCATCGGTAAAATAATGCGTTCAATTTTATCGTTGGTAGGTGCTTCTTTAAGCGTAATAACCGGACAATTTGCTTCGGTAACCACGCGCAAGGCATTGGTTCCAATAATCCATTTTTTAATATTATCGATGGTACTGGTCCCCATAACAATAAAACTTGCCTGAATTTCGTCGGCCTTACTCAATATTGTTTCGCAGCGTTTTCCCTTTTCAATCACGCAGTTTAATTCAAAACGCGATGTGTCGATGTATTTTTCGCTAAAACGCCTTAAATGCAAGCGTAATTTGTTCAACAAAAGTTCCCGCTCCTCATCTTCAAAAAAGTCGGAATAAATAGGGTCAACTCCCTTTAAAACATTTATAACTGTAACTTTTCCGCCTAAAAGATTCAGCATTTTTGCAGCCATCTGCAGGCCAAAAACTGCTTTATCGGAAAAGTCGACCGGAACGAGTAAGTGATTGGTTGCTGTATCCATAATTTTTTTCTACTTTTGGATTCATTTTTTACAAAAATAAGATTTAATTAACACCGTGCTAAATAAAGGCACATAATATTTTATTGAATACCTTACCAAAATTAATCAACATTATGAGCAGAATTGCAGAATCGGAATTAATAATCAATAACGATGGAAGCATTTTTCATCTTCATTTAAAACCTGAGGATATTGCCGATACCATTATATTAGTGGGAGATCAGGATCGTGTGGAAGTTGTTTCAAGTTATTTTGAGCGCATTGAAGTTAAAAAACAGAACCGGGAATTTATTACCCATACCGGAATCTACAACGGAAAACGCATCAGCGTAATTTCAACAGGCATTGGAACCGATAACATTGACATTGTAGTTAACGAACTCGATGCGCTGGTTAACATTGATTTAAATACCCGTTTACCAAAAAAGGAACATACCCGACTTAACTTAATACGGATTGGGACATCCGGTGCATTGCAGGCTGATATTCCCGTTGACACACCGGTAATTTCAGAATGGGCCATTGGTTTCGATGGTTTATTAAACTATTATGCCAACCGAAATCAGGTTTCGAACCTTGGAATGGAGCAAGCATTTAAAGATTTTGTAAACTGGAACCCCCAGCTAACCGATCCTTACTTTGTGCCCAGTTCCAATGAACTGCTGCAAAAAGTAGGTTTTGATATGCGCCAGGGTATTACCATTTCGGCTCCCGGATTTTATGGTCCGCAAGGTCGTGTTTTGCGTTTACCCATTCAGGATGCCGATATCAATGAAAAAATATCAAGCTTTGATACCAATGGTAAAAAAATAACCAATTACGAAATGGAATGCTCCGCTATTTATGGCTTATCGGCCTTATTGGGACATAATGCGGTAACCGTATGCAACATTATTGCGAATCGTAAACGGGGTGAATACAGCAAAGATTACAAAACTTCGGTTAAACTATTGATTGAAAAAGTACTGAAGCGTCTTACGACCTAAATACAATGATGAATCCAAAAGAGATTGATTCTTTAATAAAACTACTTGATGATCCGGATGCTTCGGTTTTCGAAGCCATCCGGATTAAATTGAACCAGCTTGGGCTTGCGGTTATTCCCAGCCTTGAAAAAGCCTGGGAAAACAATCTCGATTCGTTGTTTCAATCCCGAATCGAAAACATTATCGACGATATTTATCAAAACGATGTAAAGGATCAACTTAACCAATGGATAAAAACTGAAGCTCACGATCTGATTGAAGCAGCCTTAATTATTGCCAAATTCCAGTATCACGAATTAAATATTCAGGAACTTAAAGAACAAATTGAGAAAATTAAAAAAGATATCTGGTTAGAACTGAATGATAATTTAACTGCGCTTGAGAAAATTAAGATCATCAACCATATTGTTTTCGACATTCATAAATTCTCGCGAAGCAACACCTTTCAAAACAGTGCTCAAAGCAATTTTATCAACCATCTGCTCGAGAATCGCAAAGGATCGCCCATAATTCTGGCGGTTTTGTATGCCGGCCTTTGTCAGCAGTTAAATTTGCCGGTTTTTGGTGTAGCCTTGCCCAAGAATTTTATTCTTTGCTATAAAGATCCACACAAACAGGTTTTTGAAAATGAACCCAACGAAGGGGTTTTGTTTTACATCAATCCTTTTAATAAAGGGGTGGTTTTTGGCAAAAAAGAGATTGACCAGTTTATAAAACAACAAAAACTTGAGAATAAAGCAGCCTATTTTCAGGCAAGCACCAACCTCGACACCATTGTTTTGTTACTTAAAAGCATTATTGTATATTACGAATTGAATGCAGAAAAAACAAAAGCAGAAAATTATCAGGCACTTCTTAAAATTTTATATTTTTAAGCCCTAAATTAATTAATCATATTATGACAGAAAATAAGAACACCCCACAAGAAATTGATTTAATTGAATTGTTTTCGCGCATGGGAAACGGCATCAGCAATCTCTTTAGCAAATTCTTTAACCTGATAGGCAAAATTCTTTTCTGGATTTTTATTGCCGGTAAAGAAAGCTTAAAGTTTAGCCTAAAAAATATCCATATTCTAATTGCTTTTGCCTTGCTGGGTATTGTAGCAGGTAAGTTTCAGGTTAAACACACTGTTCCTTACTACCGCACCAATGCTACTATTCAGACTTTTACAGTGAGCAGTTCGAACCTGATAGAATATACCAATTCATTAAGCACCGTTTGTCAAACTCGTGATTCCATTGCATTGAGCCAGATGCTTAACATCTCGGTAAGCGAAGCGGCCAGCATCAAAAGCATTGATGCTTATTGGCTGATTGATAAAAATAAAGACGGTGTTGCCGACGAGGTGGATTATGAAAATATGTTTGAACCCGATACCATTAATGCTGCAGAAAAGATTAACAACCGTTTTTTGGTGCAGTTACTGATTTTTCATCCGGAATACATTGAAACCATTCAAAATAAGTTTGAATCTTTTCTTCACACTTATCCCCGATTGGAGCAAATAACCGCCGTAAAAAGACGCAATCTCGAATCGGAAATCAAACGCATTAATTCGGAACTGACGATACTCGATAGTTTAAAATATTACGAGTATTTTATAAAAGATAAAGAACGACTGGAAAAAAATGTGGGCGTTATTCCTTTCGATAAAATATTACTTTCGACCACACCAGAGGAAGAAGAACCCACCCGATTGTTGCATGATGTAACTTTAGGACTGGAAACCAAAAATCATGAAAACATAACCGCCCTAGAGCTGAACACCGAACCTTTCCGCTTTATCAGTAAGTTTGTTCCGGTAAACAATCCGGTAAATATTGAGAAAGAAGAAAAAGTGAGTATAAAATATTTGGCCGTAAGTTTGTTGCTGGGATTACTGGTTGCACTGCTCTGGCGTAATAAAAAAGAGATACTACAGTTCATTAAAGAATAGAACAATTGCATCAAAGGCTACTTCGGTAGCCTTTTTTGTTGCTGCCTTATTTCCAACAGCGTAGTGATGGCTCTAACCCGATTAAAAGAAACCAATTTTAATAAGGGCAGCGAATAACTATTAAAAAAATAATTGAAGGGCTTTTTCAACTCGCATTCAAGGTATAATCCCTGTTTTCTAAACCCAAATTTACGGATTAACAAGTCCTGAATGTTTGTCTCATGCAGCAAATTCCGATATCCATCACTTATGTATTCAAACTTTCTCTTTGCCAGGTATTCTTCTGATAACCAATGAAACAACGCATACGAAGGATATAGGTTGTTATATTCGGGAAGTATCCTTATTTCAGAAATACCTGCTTCCAGGGTTCCGTAACAATAGATTAAGGCATAGCCTATTAGCTTTTGCTGATGGAATACGCCAACTACATGAATGATATCATCGAAATCGTGCAATGTTGTTATGAATTTTTGATATTCTGTTAATTCCATGGGAGCCTTTGTATTAAAAGCCTCAAATGCTTTTTGATATATGACAAAGCCCTGCTGAACCAACAATTCGGGCTCAATCCTTTTTATTTCAAAGTTTTTTAATCCTTTTCTAATTTGATTACGGATATTTGCTGTGCGGTACTCATCCAGACTTAAATGCTTATCTTTTATTACCGCATACCAGTTATTTGAATCATATCCGGGTTTTTGATGCGACCACCATAGCAGTTTACCTTTCAAATGACTAAAAACAGTAGCGGTATCAATTTGAGTAGTTGGTTCAGGAATAAGTGCCGGCCCCAGAGGAATAATAATGGAACCGTATTCGCGCAACAACAAATCACCCAAGCGGAGGTAATTAATATCCTGTTGCTTTAAAAGTTCCTCGTAGCGATTCAGGTAAGTCACAGCTTTGATTTTTGAAGTTTCATTTCTTTACGTTTTCCCGTATCACCAAACCCTGAAAAAAAACCCCTAAGGGAACCAAATCCATAAGAAAAGTGCAAAACAAAAAAAGCCAGTACCAGGTAATAGAGGTTTACCGCTTTTCGATTTATAAATCCAATTCCTGCTACAAAAAGCAAGTAAAAACCAAAGGATGCCAGAGCCGGAAAAATTAAGCGAGCATCGAATATCAGGGCAAGAATAAGAGGCAAAATCAGCGAGAGCAAAAAAACCAGGGGAATGTAATGTCTTAATCCCAGCGATTTGAGTTTTCGGGTTATAAATAAGGTGCGAATATTCCAGAATCCGTTTCCGTAATTGTTTCGGGCCAGACCTGAAAAAGTTTCCCGGGCAAAATAGGCTACTTTCAAGTTTGGCTCCATCCAAATACGAAACCCTTGCTGTTTTATCCTTTTCGATAATTCTATATCATGATTCCGGATAAGTTTTTCGTTATAAAGCCCGGACTTTTCAAAGACTTCTTTTTTGTACAAACCAAAAGGTACCGTATCCACTTCTATTAACTGGTTGGCACCAATCCGAAACAGGGAATTTCCGACTCCAAAGCGATGCGAAAGCACAAACTGAATGGCCCGGGTTTTGGAAGTATTGTTCTTCACCCGGGTTTCAATAGCTCCGCCAACGGCATCAATCCCGGGTTGTAAAATTAATTCGGTTAAACGCGATAAATAATCTGTTGGATAAATTGCATGCGCTCCGGCAATAAGTAAAAACGAATGCGAAGCATTTTGGATACCCAGATTCAAAGCAAAAGGAGTTTTTTGTCGGGGGTTTTCCATCCAATGTATTTGTGGATGAACTTTCTGCAACTGAAGAACCAAAGCTTTGGTTTTATCAGTACTGCCCCCATCAACCACCAGAATCTCAAGTTGCTCCTTTGGAAAGGAACCATTTACCAAGGATTCCAGGCAGGCTGAGATATAAAGTTCTTCGTTATAACAGGGAATAATTACGCTGACTTTCACAAAATTTATTTTATCCACGAATTTAAAGGATTTTAAACAAAAGCAAAACCCGAAAACCAGGAATCTGGTTACAAAGACGCATATAATTCCAGGAGTTTTGCCTCCTGCGTGCTCCAGTTAAATCGGTTTTGAGTAAGTTCAATGCCATTTTGAGCCATTTGCTGACAACTATTCGGATTGTCAAGCAAGAGCAAAATTCGATTTATAGCTTCATCCAATTTTTCAATGTCGATACAAATGCCGGTTTGCATTTCTTCAACATAGTTTTTATAGAGGGGAAAATCATTGGTAATAACCGGCAAACCCTGTTGCATGTACTCAAAAATCTTAGTGGGCAAAGCTTCTTTATATCTTAAATAGGGATATAAAAATACCAAACCAAAATCAGCTCCGGCCAGGTATTTCGAGACATCAGGAGCATCAACAAAACCGTGTATATTCACTTTTTCTGTAATATGGTAGTCTTTTGAAAGCTTTTGAATTTCTTCAAAAAATCCATCAGGTCTTATAGCTCCAACCAGATCAAGCGATGCATTAAGCCCTTTCTCATTCAGTCTGGCTATTAACTCAATCATGAATACAACTCCTCTTGTGGGATGCACTACTCCTGCATATACAAACCTTATATTAGCTTTTATGTCGCTATTTTTAATGATAATATCTTTATATAGTGGAAAATTCAAAACAACCGTTGACTTTTTCTCTGAATAATATTGCCTGTAAGTTTCCTCCGACAGTGCCAAAACCAATTGGTGATAAAACAGAATGGCAAGTTTTTCAAACCATAAATAGCCCCAGTAAAAAACACTCTTAAAGAATGTTCCTAAGTATTCTTTGTCAAGAATATTCAGCCGATTATTTTCATGTATATCATAAAGCACTTTTTTCCCTGCCAAGCGGAGTAAAATACCGGTAAGCATCAATTCCGGATCGTGAAAATGGTAAATAGCTGCTTTTTGCTGTATGGCCAGACGAAACATTCGAAATGGGGCTATGAGTATTCGCAGCAAACGATTTTCGGGCAATTTGATGGGCACTACCCGTACACCATTTTTGATGGTTTCTTCCCCAATGGGTGCTATCAAGCTTGTTTGGTAACCAGCCCGGGCCAATGATACGCATTCTTTATAAAAAATACGAATATCGAATGGCGGATGCACCGAGGTTAAGTGACAGATTGCTCTATTTTTATTTTTATCCACGAATTAACACGAATTAACACGAACCTGCCCGCTGGTCAGACGGGTTATTCCTTTCCATAAAAAAACACAACTTTATTAACATTAAGAAATATCTATTTATTAAGCACCTTACAAATTTTAATAGTTTCCATTTTAGTTTCCATCTATTTTTTTCTCATACGAGCGCAGCACAGCTCCATCCATAAGAGCTACCACGAGGTAACTTATTACTTCTATCCATAAATAAAATATTAAAAATGCTTCTGTAGATTCAAACGGCAACCAAGCCAGCAAAAGTATCAGCAAAAAATAAAAAACCTGCCAAAGCGATAAGCAGCCAATTTTTTCGAAGACGGTAAACAATATATTGAAGGGCGAAACCACAAACTTCAACGCAAAAGCCCATACCAGTATTGATGCAAACTGACCCGATATTTGCCAGGTATCACCAAAAACAAAGCGAAATAATTCAGCTCCAAAAAAGTGGATTACGACGCCAAATAAAACACCTATTAAAAGCAACGGCAGTAAGGTTCCTACTGCTTCTTTCCACATAGAACTATTTGCGTTTCGTTTTTCGGTAAACCGCTGAAGTAACACCTGACTCAGCGATGCTGTAACCAGCGAAAGCGGAATGATTAGCACTATACGCGCTAAATCGAAATATCCGGTTTCTTCGGGCGTAAATTTTCGATTGATGATTATTACCGGAAGCATCAGACTTAAAGCATTTAGAACCGATGGTATTCCGTTTTTTAAAGGAAAATCCTTGTATTGTAAAGCAACTTCCCTTAATGGTTTGAATCCATCCCATTGGCTTTTAAAACGAGGTAACTTGTACCAGGTTCTCAGGGCTATTAAAAATTGGCCTATTAAATCACCAAGCACTAATCCCACCGTTTTTCCCAAGCCACCCAGTAAACTTTGGCTCGCTCCTTCAGTTAGTCTGCGCCACACTTTATTTCCGGCCGAAAAAGCAAACATTTTATGGCGTATCAGCAAATAATTCAGCGACTGAGTAAGGCCAAAAAATAAGATAGAAAGTGGAAGTAACCAGAGCCACCAACTGTAAGTATCGCTGAGTTGAATAAAAGCGGCAATGGGTTTATGAAACAAAATAATAAGTAGGCTAATCACCAAAAAACTCAACAGCATCAGAAAAACGGAAAGAAGAAATACAGCACCTGCTTTCTTTTCGTCTTTGGGAAGCAATATTGCCTGTTCGTAGCGCCACGATGAAAGAGTAGCAACAATTCCCAGAACGCTCATATAAACAGCAAAAGCACCAAATTCTTCGGGCGAATAAAGGCGTCGCAGTATCAGCTGGAAGCCAATCACCAAAAGTTGGGCGACTACTGTCCCGGTTACCAGCAAACTGAGGTTTTTAACTATGGGACTTTTTGAAAAATTAGCCACTAATTGCACGAATAAACACTAATTAAATTATAAAAATTAAAAAGTTACCACTTTAAGCACATATACTAAAAATATAGAATATTAACGCTTTAAAGCTTTTATAATCGCATTTACAACTCGTTCTTTTTGTTCGTCGCTTAGGTTGGAACCGGAAGGAAGACACAAACCATCTCTGAAAAGAGCTTCCGAAGTGCCATCGACATAGGCTGGATACTTTTCGAATACCGGTTGCAGATGCATGGGTTTCCAAAGCGGGCGACTTTCAATATTCTCAGCCTCCAAAGCCAGTCGCAGGTGTTCCCTGTTGACACCGCCGGTTATTTCGGGATTTACCACAATGGTAGTGAGCCAAAAATTGGAAAACACTCCCGGACGTTCGCGCAGGAAGGTGATTCCCGGAATCTTACCCAAACGTTTAAAATAAAAATCGTGATTGGCCCGGCGCTTTTTCACCCGATTGTCAAGCACTTCGAGTTGACCCCGACCGATACCGGCCACTACATTGCTCATTCGGTAATTGTATCCAATTTCGGAATGCTGGTAATGGGGTGCATCGTCTTTAGCCTGTGTGCTTAAAAACCGGGCCCGATCGATGTAATCCCTGTTTTTTGAAATTAAAGCACCTCCTCCACTGGTGGTGATTATTTTATTTCCATTAAACGATATAATGGATAAATCGCCAAAAGTACCACATAACTGACCATGATATTCACTGCCCAAAGCTTCGGCAGCATCTTCGATGATTGGAATGTTATAATTATCGGCAATATCGCGAATGGGCTTCATATGAGCTGCCATTCCATACAAATGGACCAGAACTATGGCTTTAGGCTTTTTACCCAGTTTTAAGCGAGCTTTAATAGCCTCTTCCAATAATTGGGGATTCATATTCCACGATTCCAGATCACTATCGACCAATATCGGAATGGCGCGCTGATAAATGATGGGATTTACACAGGCCGCAAAAGTAAATGTGGGTGCAATCACCTCGTCGCCATCATTTATTCCCAGAACCATCATGGCTGTGTGGATGGCTGAAGTTCCCGAGGTAAGCATCAAGACATTGGGAACACCCAGGTAAGCGCCCAACTCTTTTTCGAATCCCGTCAGGTTCGAACCCAGTGGTGCAATGTAATTTTCGTCGAAAGCGAGTTTAATGTATTTTTGTTCATCGCCACTCATGTGAGGCGGAGAGAGCCATATTTTTTCGTGCATATAGTAATTATTTGGAGGGCTAAATATAAGGCTTAGCCACGAATTACACAAACTTGCCCGATGGTCAGGCGGGTTTACACGAAAAAATTATTCATAAACTAAAATCCAGTTAAAATTAATTGGGTAAGTTAAGCCCAAGACTCAGGAAAAGCTTACCTGCTATTCATTTTGTTTTCCACGAATCAGCCTTATCTTCGGGCAGCTTAACACAAGGTATTCCTTTTGGTATGAGAATGCTACATTTCGTTTACACAAATTATCGCGTAATAAAAGTATTCAAAAAAAACAATGAAGTAAAAGCTATGCTTATAAGAACCGATCTTCGTGCAGGGCTCTGCCAATAGCGGTTAAAGCAATCAATTTCAGGTCTAACCAAAGGGTCCATTTTTCCATGTATTTTTTATTCACATGTACCTTATCTGGAAAGATAACCTTGTCGTTGTATTCCTGCGGATCCTGTTGCTTTGCCAGGATTTCTTCTTCGTGCATGTATTTTAAGGAAGCAGCTCCGGTTAATCCGGGCTTGAGCTGAAGAATCACCCTATCGTCGCCCAGCAGTTTATCGGCATAACCGGGTACATCGGGACGAGGGCCTACAAAACTCATATCGCCCCGAATAATGTTCCAAAGCTCGGGCAATTCATCGAGTTTGTATTTGCGCATCATCCGACCAAAGCGTGTGATGCGGTTTTGTTCGCGCGCAGCTACTGTGGTCTCGGATTTTACTTTTTTCATGCTGCGGAACTTATGCAGCTTAAAGGGTTTACCGTTTTGACCGATGCGTACCTGGGTATAAACAACGGGCCATCCCATGGTAAAACCAACCACCAGACTGATAAACAGTAAAAGGGGCGATAAAAAAACCAAGGCCAGCGATGCCAGAATGTAATCGAAGGTTTCCTTGATGAATTTGGCTCCGGGTTTTTGCAGGTTCATTATCAGATGCAATTCTGAAATCTCCTGATGCCGAATCATAAAAGACAGGGAGAACAGAAAAAGAAAAATGGGAACACTAAACAGACTGTTTCCACTGAAAAGAATAAAAAGCATTGAGGTATAGAGCATCATGGAATACAATGGATACTTCCGAAAGTAAATGCCTCCATAATACAAGGCAACCAAAATAAAGAAAAGAATAAAGACAGCTCCCACCACGCCCGAATACAAAAGGGCCGACAAGACCGGATTATGCGGATAGTCGGTTAAAGCAGCATCCTGATTGAATTGCAAACCATATTCTGAGAGGTAATCGAAGCCGTCGCCCAGCAACTTTTCGGCCGTAGAGCGTTGATTAAATAAATCGAGGGCATACGACCATTTATCGAAATGAAAGGTAAGGTATAATAAAGACTCATCGATTTTGTTATAATTAACCGAAAATACCTGTTCAATGTAGTTATTTCCGAGCTTTTGGATGCCTGAGTTTTCCCTGGAAAAACCAATAATAAATGTTAGTGCCGCGAGAAAATAAATCAGTGTAAAAAGTCGCAGGTTACGGCTTAGTTGTTTGATAAAATCGTTGGCCTGAGAAGTTAGGCCCAAAACAATCAAAACCAGCATCAACAAGGCCAACAGAGCCAACAACAAAGGGGAACGGTACGAATAGGAAAATATAATATTCAGTATTAACACCCCTAAAATGCTTTGACTTATTAAGCGGTGAAAAAAAGTGGATGCTTTGGCCAGACGGGGCAGTAAGCCAATAATACCCAGCATGGAATATAAGGCAAAGAAGTTTTTATCCTGATTAAAGGTGGTTCCAAACTGGGTTGCCACTGGCAGACTATACCCACCCCACTGCAGAGCGTGTTTTATTAAACCCAGAACAGCCACGATAAAGGCAGAAATCCAGATTATGCGGGTCATCTTGTTAAAGACATAAACAAAACCCGCCTTTTTGCGTGCCCTGTAGGTCAGGTTAAAGAAAATCACCAAAAAAGTAAGGTTAACGCCGTATTCGAATAAATCGCGGAGGGAGCGCTCGTAAAGACTGCCGGATAGTAAAAGGGCATAAATAAAAAGTAAGCCTAAAATAACCAGGGGGTTGAAGGTTTTGAGGAACTCAAAAATAGCCGTTCTATGAAAGACGGCCCGATGGTGCCTGAGCAGTAAAAATCCTAACAAGGCAATAAAGACCGGCAAAAACAGGTAAAGCATGCCGGGCAGTACCATACGGAAAAACCAGAGGGCAACAGCTATCTGGAAGAGTTGGCTTAAAGAGCGGTTTTTATCGGAGAACAGTTGATTGTTTTTTTGAGTCATTCTTTTATTTTGTCCACGAATTTACACGAACCTGCCCGACGGTCAGGCGGGTTTTTTCTTTCCGTCATGAAAACACTGCGCATAGTTCACACAAATATTACTTTACTCCAATTAATACTTTGAAAAATACAAACTAAGCATTTTGTATCGGTAAAAACAAGCTGAATGTACCCAGTGTAAAAACAAAGTTGGACGACAATTTAAAATAGTAGACATAATGAGCGGTTCTTATCGGTATAATAGCTTTGAAATCAATATTCAATTTTTTGAATTACTTTAATATATCAGGCAAATCCAAATCTTTACAAATTTTACGACAAAGGCCTTCTTTAATATCAGGATGTCGTGGAACTGTGGTAAGTTTTCCATTTAGCAAATTTTTGTAAAGGGAGTGCTTACCCCCTTCTCTTACTAAAATGCATTGGTTCTTTACAAGATATTTCAATAATTTATTTCTTTTCATTAAAAATTAAAAGTCAATGTCTGCGTGATCAACTTTTTTGTTTTATTTGAAAACGATTTACTTCGGATTTCCTCAAAAATTAGATTTACCGCATCAGCTAAGTTTTCTTTAGCTTCTTCAATGGTTTCCCCCTGACTATTAATCCCCTGTATCTCCTGAATATAAGCCACAAAGCCCCCTTCAGAACAAGGCTCAAAAACTGCTGTTAACTCGATATTTTTCATAATCCTATTTTTGCCACTAATGACACGAATTTACACTAATTATTACTTTTCTCAAATTAATCCTTTTTAAAAGGAAGTATTTTATCAACCCGGGCATAGATTCCAAACAAAACGAGTATCAGAACTGCCTGCGCAATCCAATCAAAGTGATAATAATAATGAAGCAAATAAGTCGCACCAATTAGAATCAGATAGCCCAAAGATCTACCTTTAGATTCAACCAGCCACCCTGAGTGAGCCGCTGATAGGCATGCTGTTTATGGGCTGTGCTGTTTTTTATTTCGCCATCTTCAGTAAAGGATAAAGAGCCACAACTTATTGATAAGCTAACCAAGAAGCACAAATT
The DNA here is from genome assembly GCA_050179685.1 of Salinivirgaceae bacterium. GTDB lineage: Bacteria > Bacteroidota > Bacteroidia > Bacteroidales > SZUA-534 > GWE2-40-63. The sequence goes on along the minus strand of JBFXEW010000019.1, from coordinate 41,181 downwards.
ATATTCTTTTATTCCATATTTCAGGATTCCTGCTTGTATGAAATATTGCTATCACTTGTATCAGAGAATCAACAATGCGAAAATAAACCACAAAGGGAAATTTTTTTACAATATATTTTCTTATGTCTTTATGGGTTATTGGAAAAGATTTCGGAGTTTTCTTTATATTCTTAAAGGCAAGATTTATACTCCTGAAGAAAGAGTCTGCAACCTTTGGATTTTCTTCGTAAAAGTAATTGTATGATTTATCAAAGTCTAATTCGGCCTCATCTGAGATTTCAATACTATACGGCTTTATTCTCATATTTTGTTTTAATCGAATTCCAATTCTTATACTTTGTTTCGCCTTTTTCTATTCTTTCCAGCCGTTTATCCAACAATTCCTTATGTTCTGCAAAAAACTCCTGCTGTTCCTCTTGAACATTAACAATCTCAACGTAATCCATTTTTTTAATTAGATTAAGAAATGCATCAATTTTACTCTGCTCCTTAATATTAACTGTAATTTCCATATCCATACGTTTTATACAAAGGTAAATAAAATGAAGCTCCCTGCTGCAAGCAGACGTGGTATCTACAAAAAAAATTTCTTATTATCGCCTCAAGAGGCGGGGTATTTACCCTCGCTCCCGCTTTCAGCGGCATTGTTCGACTAGAAAATTTCATTTCGCAAACTCATGAAATTTAAGTCTCACGAATAAATATTTTAGTCGACAATAGCGATAGTAAGGTTTATTATTTCTTCAGCCTATCTATTGTTTGGAAAAAGGAAAAATTCTGTCGACCCGGTGATTTACTGCAAATAGCAGGATAACTACTACAACAAGTAAAACCCATTGATAAGCCAAATGCTGCTGTGTGAGGTAAACTCCGGCAACAAATAAGAGGTTTAATCCCATAGCCCAAAGATCGACCTTTAGATGCGACCAGCCACCCTGAGTGAGCCGCTGATAAGCATGCTTTTTATGGGCTTTACTGAGCTGTTCCGTATTTCGCCATCTTCGGTAAAGGGTAAAGGTGGCATCGAACCAGAATAAGGAAGTGAGCACCAGCCAGCTTATGATGTTTAAATCGCCGGAATTGTGGAAATAAAGTCCCAGAACCACCAACACAAAACCCAATTGGGTACTTCCCACATCGCCCATAAATATAAGGGCTTTGGGACGGTTCCAAAAAAGAAATCCGGCTACAGCGGCTATCAAAACTCCCGGAAAAGGACTACCCGTAATCAATACTATTCCGGCAGCCACCATAATGGCTTCCTGTGAAGCATAGCCGTCGATACCATCGAGAAAGTTAAACAGATTGATAAACCAGATAATGCCTATAAAAAAAAGAAAATTCAATATCCAAAACACAAAGGTATTGTCGAAGTCGGGCAGTAATTGAAAGCCTCCTAAAAAGTATAATGCTCCCAAAGCCGAAAAGGCCTGAGCCAGTATGCGGATGATGGGTTTTAGGTCGAAGATATCATCGAGGAAACTTACCACTGCCAGCACCAAACCCGAAAGTAGGGCAAAAAACAGTGAAGCTTCGATCTTTTGCTGTATAAAAAGAAAGATTAAGCTGCCAAACCAGGTGAGCACTATGGCCAGTCCTCCCCCACGCGGTGTGGGCACGGTGTGCGAACTGCGCTCATTGGGATTGTCGATGATGTTCTTTTTAAGGGCCAACTGGCGGACCAGGTAGGTTAACGCAATAGCCAGGATGCATGCCAAAATATAAATCATAGGAATAAGTTTTAGCCACGAATTACACTAATTTTCACGAATATTCAAAATTTGGAGGTTAGACTATTAGATTTTAGACTTTAGACCTAAGACTCAAGACCCAAGACTTTTCATTTTTCATTGTTCATTGTTCACTACTGAATCACAGAATCAATGGATTGCAGACTTTAGACACTAAATGCTAGACTTTAGAACTTAGACTTAAGACTTAAGACTTTAGAAATTAGACTTAAGAACTTAGACTTTAGACTTAAGACTCAAGAACCAAGACTTTTCATTTTTCACTATTCACTTTTTACTTTTCACTTTTCACTTTTCACTATTTTTGAACCATTAAGATATTAAGGAGAGTTAAGGAATGGAGGCTGGTAGGTAGACTTTTAGATATCAGGCTAAAGAACTAAGACGCGAGACAGAAAGGATTACGGAGCACGGAACACGAAGTGGTACTGCCAACTTTTCACCGTTCACTATTCATTTTTCGCTATTAATAAGCGGGAGCTTTGCTCTATGTAGCGGAAACCCCGATGTAAGCAGCGGAAATGACGGAGTATGCAGCGAAAACTCCAATGTCAGTAGTGTGAATCCCAATTTAATAGGCGGGAGCCTGGATGGATGTAGCGGAAATCGCAATGTCAGTAGCGGAAACATCATTTAATAGAGCGGAAATGCCAATGTCTGTAGCGGGAATACCCTTTAATGTTGCGGAAATGCCAATGTCAGTAGCGGAAACACCATTTTATGTACCGGAAATGCAGGTATATGTAGCGGAAATGCCGGTGTATGTAGCGGAAACACCATTTAATGTAGCGGGAATGGTAGTGTATGGAGCGGAAATCCCAATGTCATCAGCGGGAACCCCATTTTAAATACCGGGAACTCCCTTGTGTGTAACGGGAATCGTTGCGGACTAAGCAGCTTCACCCCCATTTTAGCTGGCTAGCAGCTTAATTGTCAAACGAGTATGTGATCAGAAACATGTTTTTAGCTCTTGTATTTTTGTATAAAATGGTTTAATTTAGTAAGCGATTCTCGAAATCCTATTCGGTCCATAACTTAAAAGATACACTTATGAACAAAACACAAAATAATCATTTGTCTTCGTATCTGGCCATAGCTAATGTATTGACTAAATATGGAGCTAAGCTGGCTATAGTGCCGGCACTTGCAGCTGTTGTAAGCCGATTTATGGCACTGCTTGAAGAACTAAAGGAAGTTCAGCTAATTCAGGAAGGGAAGACCACTGGTACTACCCTGCAAAAGCAAAAGGAAGAAGCTGAAATGATAGAAATTACCCTGCGTGTTGCAGCGGCTATTTATGTATATGCTACGGACCAAAAGAACCTGGAACTTCAAGAAGAGGTAAAGGTCTCGTCCTGGTATTTAAAAAATCTGGGTGACAGCAGCTTATTGAATCGATGCAACCAGATACACCAAATTGCCAGTGGGTTGGATGCTGAAGCTCTTACTCCTTATGGCATACTGGCAGAAACTATCAGCGGCTTACGGAAAGAGATTGATGATTTTGCTGCCCTGATAGCCAAACCCCGAACCCAAATTGTTGCCCGAAGCACAGCTACCAAGCGTCTGAAGGAATTATTCGATGAAATAAATGCTTTGTTACGCGATGAAATGGATAAACTGATGTTGGTACTTCAGGGTCAGGAACCGGTGGTGTACAACGAGTATAAGGCTGCCCGGATTATTGTTGATTTGCGAGGAGCTTATGAAACAAACGAAGAAGAAGATGCCTATGAAGAATAAACCATTAATCGGGAAACGAAATGATAATGCGCTAAGGACTGAGGCGCATTTTTTTTGCATTGAGACCAGATTTTAGACCTAAGACTAAAGACAGCATAGGCTGGTTTCTTGTTATTGGGATTTGATACGAATTTTGATTACGTTCCGTGAGGACTTCGTCGTTGCAGATTTCAGATTTCAGATTTCAGATTTTTAATTTACTAAAAACCATCAAGGGAAGTTAAGGAAAGAGGCTGTCATTAGAGGGAGTTCAGCGATTCAACCATTTCTTTAATTCCATCTTTCATACTAAAGGTGGGTTGATATATTTCGTTGGGTAAGGTGCAAACAACCTGCAAGTCTCCAAAAACTTTGCTGTAAATTTTTGGCTTAAGCATTTTAATTAAGGTATGAATAAAGCCCGGTATTTTTATGTTTCGAATTTTGTTGTCGGAATATTTGTCTATATAAGTAATAAGCTCCCAGGTTGAAACGGATTTCTTATCGGTAGGGATAATAACACCATAAAGCTTGTTTTCGATAACAGCATGCAGCGCCTGAATCAGATTACCCACATGGATAAAGTCACGCTTGTTTTCAACACCCTTAAACGGTAAGGGAATGCCTTTTAATGCCGCCTTTATCAGGCTTTGTAAATTACCCGGAGCTTTGCCTCCGCCATAAACCATGGGTGGACGGATAATGGATACTTTAAAGGATTCGTCCTGTAAAGCCAAAAGTGCTTTATCGGCCTCCCATTTAGTTTTTCCATAGACATTAAGCGGATTTTCGGGTGTAGAACCATCGATTAATTCAACATCCCCATATACAGCAATGGTACTCATTTGAATAAAATGGCGGACACCTGCTTTCTTTGCCTCCTCTGCCAAATGAATGGGCAGGTCGGTATTTATTCTTTTATATAAGGCCTCATCCTTAAGTTTAGGCTGATGCACTATGGCAGCAAAATTAATGGCGAGCTGTGAATCCTGAAAATCGAGGTGGCTTATTTCGAATAAATCTTTTACCATTTCGTTTGGTTTACCCGAAGCCTGCCGTGAAAAAAATCTTGCCTCCTCTTTATTTTTAAGGGAAGCTAAAAATTGGGTGGCAATAAAGGAGTCGGAACCGAGGATGGAAATTTTATTCATTTGTCTTTTTACGAAAGTTTAAAAAGGGAATAACAGATAAAAATGCAAAAACTGGTATTGAAAAATGACTATTACCACTAAAAAAGGCAAATAAGAAGGCTACAAGATACAAAATAAAAAAAATACTAAGTTTCTCTCTATCTCTAAAATAATAAATAACAATATTGACTAAAAAATATATATAAATAGCACCACCAACTATCCCAGAATATAAAAATGAAGAAATAAGCGGATTATGTGGATAGCCATAAGTTACTTCAGCAGAGTAAAAGATTTTGCCATATACAGATAGATACTCAAAACCGTTTCCAAATAATTTTTGATACCACCTAAATTTTTTAAAAAGCTGAATTCCTAATTTATAATGAGACAATCTGTTTGTTAATAAATCAGACTCTTTTCTATTTAAAGTTAAATCATAACTACTTAACAAGCTATCCTGTATTGCTCTATGTATCTTTTCCGTAGCAACATCTGCCAATCTTTGAAGTTCATTAGCACCCAATATTTGTCTTGGTGATAATTTAATTAACTTATTTGAATTAATCAACCGATAAGTAAAGCTTTTTATAATTAATGAATCTTTTGTTTCTTTGTTCCCAATTATTAAACTTGAACGTAATGATAAACAATCTTCTATTCTAAAAGTATCATTGACTATATAAAGACCATCTTCCTGCTTAATAGATGTTACTCTGCTTCTTAATGTTGTAAACTCTGGTTCTACTTGGGGAAACCTTCCTATTCGGTAAAATAAATCATTAGGAATTATATTGGTTTTAAATGACACGGCATACTCCTGATCAGGTATAGTCGGTATTTTCATCATTACAGCTCCATTTTTACCAATTGAATTAAAATACACCATGGTATTTGAGCTTTGAAATATATCACTTTTGGAGTAATTAGAAAATATTTGATTCTTCACTATTAAATCATTGCTTTTTAACAATTTTTCCACTCCTGTAAAATCAATATTTGCAGGATTATGTAGTCTTTCTATTTGTTTTATTCTTTTAATATATTTAGCTTCTATCAAATAAGTTTTTATTGGAGTATTCAATATTTGGTTTGATAACTTTACACGTTTCCAATTTATCTTCCTCAAAATAAAATCATCCGAAAAATATTCCAGTTCAATTCCTCCTTGATTTTCTTTCGAGTTGTATATGTCTACACCTATATATTTTTTTACCAAGCTATCATTAAAAAATATAGTTGTATCTAAAAATTGATGAGAGAAAGGCATTCTCTTTTTATCAAATATTTTTATGGATGGGTCCTTATCTAGCCTATTATATACTAATTCCAAAATAAAACGGGAACTATCAGAAATAGGTAAAAAGCTAAATATTGAACTCGGTTTGTAAGTGTCTATTGCTTGAAAAATAAAGGCATCCTGATTGTATTTTTGAAGTTTACAATTTCTAAAACTTATAGGAATAAAACTGTACTGAAAATTAAAATCACAATTGTAATTTTCAGGTAAAACCGGCCAAAAGTTTTTTTCAAAAATAGAGTCCGGAAAAATTGAAGCTTGGGGAATTAATTGTTCAAGTTTTTCCTTAGATTTCACAACAAGAGCCAAAGAATTAATTATTGAAAATATTTCATTCGAATCTTTAATATTCTGGTAATCTTTTAAAATTAATTTTTTAGCAATATTTGAACCAATTATTGGAGGATTAAAAAATTCTATTTTATCTGCATCTCTGTTCAATATGGTGAGATAATCGGAGGCAATTGCTTTAATTTTATATTGTAATGATTGTGATTTGATATACCTCTGAGTAATAAATGTTCTAATGTTATTATTGGAAATTGTATAAGTTGATAATACAATCATCAATAAAAAAAGACTAAAAAATGGAAGTAGCTTAATTAATTGGAATTTATATTTTTTAAAAAAAAGAGCCCCTAGAATTATTATGAAAATAATAAAATATAAGATTATGCCTCTCCTTGATGAAGAAAATAAAACAACAACACTTATTACAAGCAATAAAAGGTTATAAGCAATTAACTCTATTTTAGAAAGATTAGATGAATTAATTTTATAAATGATGATTATAAAAGCCATTATAAGATACAATGCAAACATATTAAAATCAATATTGCTTGAAAATGTCGCAAGGGTTACATTCAGAATAAATAATTTATAACCAGAATATAACAATACTATTAAAATGTAAAATAAAAACCCATTGAAAAATTGCTTCTTAAAGAAATCAAATCCCTTTTTCTTAATAACTATAAATAAATATAAATAAATAAAGAATATTGATAATACCCTAAAAGCCTCTTTGTGTAAAAACTCTACCTCAATTTTAGAAAATAAGATAGGAATTAAAAGAAACAAACCTGTTAAAAATAAAAATCTAACGGAAATGAGTGCTGATTTAAGTGTTTTTGTTATCTCAACAAAAGAAGTATTATAAACATAATAAACAGTAAATATTAGTAATGAAGCACCAACAACAATAAATTGGTATGGTATTAATGCTCTAAAAATCAATGCCAGTATTGCAATAATTGGAAGATTATAAGCAATTAAGCAGTATTTAATATTTCCAAATCTAAGCATAAATAAATGGATCTTTTATTTTAATCTTACAACTGAGCTTATGAGTTCTAATAAATCTTTCCTTTTAACTAGTAAATAAGTAACATAGCCTATCCCATAAATAAGCAAAGTGTTCCATGAATTAATAAACCAGCCCGAATAAATAAAAATAAGCGTTAAAATGAGTTCCATTAAAATATCCTTTTTTACCAGGATATTAATTTTTTTTGAAAGATATAATTCAGCATAGACAGCACGAAATGCCAATAAAAAAACTATTGAAAAAACAAGAAGATTTAAATTGTTGAATAATAAAGTAAATATGGCTGTTAATAAAACACTAAAAGCTAATGTAATTAAATTTACTCTTAACATAAACTTCTCTTCTCTGAGGTTTTTCAAATAGGTATTGATTAATAAGGCCATCTTTCCTTCGAAAACACAAATGGGTAATAACAATGCCATATAATTTAAACTATCCGCATATTTGGGTAGCCAAAAAACCAGCAATTCTTTTACTGGATAATATAAAAGCAAAAAAGCAAAAACTACTGGCATTAAAGAAATTCGCAATTTGGAATAAATATTTGATAACTTATCATAAGAAGTTCTACGTAGCATAGGAAATAAAACAACGCCAACCGCATTAATAAAAACCATCATCATATTCGAAATGCTTAGGGTTAAGGAGATTTTCCCGAATGTAGAGATATCCCAAAACCTTTCTATTCCTAACCTTATTATTCCAATAATGAGCATACTAGCTATTGTTGAAAACATTAAATTCATACCTACTTTAATGTTTTCAAGCACTTCTCTAATAGAAAAATAAAATAAAGATATTCTATTAAAAACAATATCTTTTGTAAAATAAACAGCCACTAAGAATGAAATTAACTTACCTACAATATCCGCTATAATTAACAATTCAAAGCTCCTAAAACCTAATACCAAGCTTATTATTGCTAAAACAATAAATAATATTCTTCCAACGATTGTTATTATCGCATATTCTTTAATTCTATTGGTAGCCTGCAATATATAAATCAAAAGCCAACGCATATTTATAATAACCAATTCAATGGCAACCATTAAAACAATAAATTGCCTGTTTATGTCGGTTATTTTATAAATACTTAAAAAAATAATTAGAAGACCTATGAAAAATTGAAGGGCCAATAACATTACAAACTGACTAAAAAACAGTCCTTTATCTAATTGTTCATAATGTTTCCCTCCATATCTTAAATAAATTCCATCAATCCAACCAAAATGAAGAAAACCCACATAAAGACTATAAAATAAATATAGTTGCCAATAACCATATTCCTCTACACCAATAAATTTTGGAACAACTAAAGTAATTACTATTGAAACAAAAAATGATAATAAATTTGACGATATTGAATAAGAAATATTTTTTAATAGATAATTAAACTTATTCATCAAAAATTATTTTTCAATTAAAAAATTATTTTCAAAAACAGGGTAAAAAACTGAATCGCGGTAAGGAAAGAATATGAAATAAAAAAATAAAATTATTACATATAGGAATACTAAAAAAACAAACAATAATCTTTCATTTCTTTTACTTTGCATTAAGGCAAAATTATTAATAAAAAGGATATAATTAATTATATAAATATTTCTATTAAGTCTAAAAAATATCATATTGAAAATATATAATGGAAATAAAATCAACATAAGAATATTAATTTTATAAGCTATTTCTGAAAACCGTAATATTTTTGAATTAAAAAATGAATCTTCATCATTAATTGAATATCTAATTTTATAATATGAATAATAAACAATAAAAAGATTAATTAAATAAATAATAGCCGCCACAAGTATTCCCCAATTCAACTTATTTGCGAACCAATGGTCAACTTTATATTGTGGAACAAACTTTAAAACTGTATAATATAAGAAGTCAGTATATACTAAAAACAATCCAAGAATAAGTACTAAAAAAGCAAAAATTATCAAAAATTTCACATCTTTATACTTAACAAGTAAAAGTGATAAATAAAATATTGCTGAATAATGTAAAGAGGAAATAAATAAAACAATTATAATATATTTTAAACTACTATATTTAGAATTATCTACTAAATAATTAATACTGTATAAAAACAATGCCATTGACAAGAAATTTCTTACTTGTACAACATCAATTACAAATGGAAATATAAAATATAAAACATAAACCAAATTGGTATTTAGAGAGAATTTTTTTACTATTCTACTAATTAAAAATATTCCAATAAATGAAATAAAAATTAAAAAATGTCTATATTCAAACCCTAAAGCAATAAATAATTTATAAAGTATTTGGTACCCAACTTCCGAATTAAAACGTAAAGCCCCTTCTGCCCACAAATAACCTCTCTCATATTTATCATAATCTATATTACCAGAGTTCCAGCCAAATATAAACCAAAGGAACATTAAGATAATTAACGAAATAAACTTAGAGTTTTTCTTTATAATTCCTAAAAAGATAGTGACTATTGAAAATAAATATATCATAAATTAAATCGATTCAACCAATTAGAAAATTCATAATTTTCTATAATATTATTATCAACTTTCATATATTCTGAATTAATAAAATTGGGTAAATCTTGTATATTATCTTTTCCTAAAACAAAAATATTTTCTTTACAATAAAAGTCATATAATTCAATTATTTGGCTATTTGTAATAATCTTCTTTTTTAAAAATATTGATTCCATTACTCTTAAAGTAATATCTTCATATGGATTCGCAAGATAATCTAGTATTACTTTACTTTGAGCAATTAATGAAAGTACCTTTTTATATGAAATTACTTTTTTGTAGTATTTATTTTTATATCTATTTTTTTTCCTATCTGGAGTTATGTGAAAATTGGTTTTAATACCTAATTCATTTAGATAATTCTCCAATTTCAACAGTTCACTCAGTCGACCTTTATCTCTACCTACAAAAAACACATCGTATTCTATTTCTAACATCGGCAAATGAATTGACTTAAAGTAAAACTGGGTATTATATTTCAAATCAAACTTCAAACTGTCATTTTTAGAATATGACCATCTTTCAATATTTATTGTATCACCTACTGAATGGTTTAAACTCTTCTTAAATGGATTCCAATACCATAGGATTATCCTAGATGAATGTTTTTTCTTATATAACCAATCCAAGTATTTATCAATAACTAATGAATCAAAAATAATTATATTTTCCACATTTAATTTAAGAATGTATTTATTGAACCAAATATGAGAAAAAGGAAAGCCGCACTTAAACCAAAATCCTCTTAAATTTCGTAAAAAAAAACTATTACCTCTATATAAATCAAAAACCTTAATTCCCTTCTTAGCAATTTCTATTTCAAAGAAATTATTATGGTTTGAGGTTATTATTATTGTTGAAAAGAACATAGTCTTACATATTAATGATATCCTTATAAAACTTCATAATGATATTAGTAACTTCATGAATATCATAACCACCATCTTTTAACCTTTGACTATTAACTACCCGATAATCAATTTCTCCTATTTTCAGTAATTTATCAGCCCAATATTGAGGAGATTTTGATAAAGAAATAAACTCTACTGAATCTGTAACTTTAACCTCATCAGAAATATTTGAAGATAATATACTAAATATTCCTGATGCTTGAGATTCTATTAGTGTAACTGGGATTCCCTCAAACAATGAAGGAAAAACAAATACATCCATAGCTTGGAGTAATTCCGATATATCAGAACGCACACCAGCAAAAATTACATTTTCGAACAATCCTAATTCCTTTACTTTCTTTTGAATCTCAACTTGTAATTCACCTCTGCCAATAAGCAATAATATTGCTTTATTATTTTTTTCAAAAACTTCTTTAAAAATATCAATTAAAAAATTATGGTTCTTAGGTTTTGTAAAAGTTCCAATATGACCAATTACAAATTTACCCTCTAATCCCAATTCATTTCTTTTTGATTGTCTTGTATTTTCATCAAATACAAATTTTTGAATATCAATTGCATTGTTAATTACCAAAAAGTCTCTTTTGCTTCCATATAACCATTTCCCAGCTTCATTTGAGCAAGCAAATAAATAATCGGCCTTAAATCTGATAGTATATTGCAACAACTTTTTCCCAATTTTTTCCAATATGTTTCCCCGGGAAGAAGTACTATGGCTATGTGCAATAGTTATTAGACCATATTTTCTAGCTATACTTAAATATATAGAAGCAGCGCTTCTAACATGGCCATGTATAATTTTATATTCCTTATGTTGTTTAAAAAATCTATTCCAGGCCTTTTTAAATAAAAAATGGTTTTTTCCGGTATAACGTGGAACCCAAAATATTCTACCTCCCATTTGTCTAATCTCTTCATTGAAATCACACTCTTCTTTTCGATACAAAATGAAATCAAATTGCACTTTTGTTCTATCGATATTTCGATAAAGATTCATCACAAATGACTCAGAACCACCACGATTCATTCCTGCTAAAACTTGCAATACTCTAATCGGTTCGCTCATTTCAGATTTTTTTTATACCATTCAATAGCCATATTAATTCCTTTTTCGAAACTCCATTGTGGATTGTATCCTAACATTTGTTTTGCTTTCTCAACCGATGCATTGCTATGTTTTATATCTCCTGCACGATCTGGTCCATATATGGGTTCTATATCTTTATCTAGTGCTCTACAAAGTGCATAATAAATATCGATTAAATATTCTCGACCTCCAAATGCAATATTAAAAGCCTCGCCTGCAACCTCACCTGATGCTTGACATGCTTTTAAATTAGCTTCTATAACATTATCAATGTAAGTAAAATCCCGACTTTGCCTTCCATCTCCATTTATTATTGGTCGTTCATTATTCAATAATTGCTTAATAAATTTTGGAATTACCGCTGCATAAGCACCATCAGGAGTCTGCCTCCTTCCAAAAACATTAAAATAACGTAATCCATAAGTATCAAGCCCATAAAGTTTTGTATAAAGTTTTGCATATTCTTCATTTGTTTTTTTTGTTAATGCATAAGGTGATAATAAATTACCTTCTTTTCCCTCTTTTTTCGGTAAATTAGGTTCATCACCATATACTGAAGAACTAGAAGCATATACAAATTTTTTAACTTTATTTTGTCGTGCTGCTTCAAGCATATTCAATGTTCCTTTAATATTAACTTCTTCATAGAACAATGGCATTTCAATACTTCGTGGCACACTACCCCAAGCAGCTTGATGTAAAACAAAATCAACGTTTTTACAAGCTCTAATGCAAGTTTCCTTATCAACAATATCTCCCTCAATAAATTCAAAATTTATATTTTTTAAAAATAATTGAATATTTTCCCATTTCCCGGTTGATAGGTTATCTAAGGCAATTACTTTATATCCTTCAAGTAATAAAGCTTCAACCAAATTTGAACCTATAAACCCAGCAGCTCCTGTGACTAAAAAGGTCGTTTCATTATTAAATTTACACTCTATCATATTCTTATGCTAAACCAATTGTTGAATTTATTATGCTATTTACTTTATGAACATTAAAGCGTTCTTTTGCTAAGATTACTGATTGTTTCCCCATATCACTAACAGCATGAAAATTTTCAATCATCCATTCCATTTTTTTTGTTAATTCTTCAGTATTCTGTAATGGAACAAGAAATCCATTTCTACTATTAACTACTGTTTCTCTACATCCCGGAACATCAGTTGTAAGTATGGCTCGACCAATCGACATTGCCTCCAGAATTGTATGAGGAACACCTTCTCTATAAGATGGCAAAACAAGAACTGCCGATTTTTCAATAAATGGACGTACATCATTTTGCTGACCGTGGTAAATTATAATATTATCATCTATAAAAGGTTTTATTTCATCTAACTTAATCCCAGTAGGGTTTGGATCATCTGGACCAACCAAATGAAATTCTATTTTACTATACTTTTTCTTAACATTTTTCGCTGCTTGTATATACTCCAAAACCCCTTTTGATCTGAGTAAACGAGAAACTAATAAAAATGAAATCAATTCTGGGAATTTTTTCTCTTTATAATATTCCATGTCAATTCCGGAACCTAATGTCAATACACTTTTTTCAATATTAATCAACCCTAAACTTACCATTAAATTGATATCATCTGAATTATGAAAAAACACTTTCTTACTACACAAAAAAGCAAGTTTATAAAGACGTGATGCAATAAACTTAGTTATTGAAGCCCTTACTCCGTTTCCAGAAAATGCATAACCTACACCGTTTAATGTTGGAAAAACACTATCTATTCCTGCAATTTTTGCTGCAATACTTCCATAAATATTAGGTTTAATCGTATAACTATGGACAATATCAATATTATTCCTTGTTATAATTTTAAAATATCTGTATATTAAAAAAATATCGCTCAATGGGTTAAATCCTGCGCGAGAAAATGGAACAAGTATCAGTTTGGCACCCATTCTCTCGACTTCATCTTCATAACCGTTTTGATATCCTGTTAAATAAACATTATGTCCTTTTTTTAAAAATGATTCAATAAGTAACTTTCTAGTAGTTAGAAAAGGAGGAATCCTACCTGAGTTTATAAGAATATTCATAAATAAAGACTAACATTAAACATATTCTCTATTGCAATTTCAGTTGCTCGGCCTCCTGCTTCTATATATTTCTTCTTAAAGGATTTAACTTTAATAATTTCTTTATTATAATCAATATCTTTTATAAAATCCAAAACTTCATCCTCTGTCTTGAAAACCCCATTGGGATATTCCTTTTCTATATCCAAATAAAAACCACGTTCTTTTTTATATTCATCATAATCATATCCAAAACATAAAAAAGGTTTCTCAAGTATTGAATAATCAAATACAAGTGTAGAATAATCAGTAATTACAATATCTGCAACGATCAACAAATGATTAAGATCTACATATGAAGACGCGTCTCTAACAAATTCATTAAATTCCATATTTAAAACATTTGTTGTGAAAGCATGAGTTCTAAACAATACTACATATTCATTTGACAATTGCTCTTTCCATTTTTCAATTTTGATTGGTGGTTTTATATCATAACTCATACCGCCATTCACACTATCTCTCCATGTAGGGGCATATAATATTACTTTTTTATCATCAGGAATACCTAAAACCTTTCTATATCGCAATACTTTCTCATTAGTAGCTTGAAATAATTCGTCACTACGTGGAAACCCTGATAATAAAAAAGATTCGTCTCTAACTAAAAAATCTTTTCTAAAAATTTCCTTTTCATATTCACTTTGTACTAACATGAAATCGACATTAGAAAAGTTAAAATCTTTACGACCAGAAACTGCATTTCCAATTTTCTTGGTACCAGCCCCATGCCAAGTATTTAAATATATAGTTTCATTCTTTTTAAAATTCAGCCCTCTTTCAATATTAACTGATGAAATCCAATATTTGGCTTTTAATGCTGTTTTAAAATATTTCCAGGAATCAATCTTAACTAGCGTTGCTTTGGGTATATTATATTTCTCTGGATTTTCAAAAGCCCAAACAAATTTAAAATTATCAAACTCTCTTTTTTCAGACAAATAATCAAAAATGACCTTTGGACTATCATTAAATTTTCTTCCCCCAAAAGAATTAAATAGAATTATATTCTCATCAATACTAAAAAAATAACCAAGAAATCTAAATACAAAACTCATTACTTTTTTATAAATATTCTGAATAACTAAGTTATGCTTTAATATATACTCTATTTTACTTTTCATAAATTATTAATCTTTTGATCTATTAAATTCCGAGAAAAAAATATTTTCAATAAAATCACTATTAATTTTAATTGGATTATTCTTTAATCTTTCTTCATTAAATCCACTAATAGCCTTATCAAACATTGGTTTAGATATATTTAGCTTCTTAAAATCAATTATTAAACCAATAGAAATAATAAAATCAAATATTCTTACTGGTAATTTTTCCACGTTGGTTTCCAACAATTCCGCCAATTCACCAATAATTCCCTTTATCCATCTTACTCCTCTAATATCATTGCAATTATAACTATTTATATTTATTGTTAATTGCATAAAAATTGGCAAAAATAACGCTACAGCATGACCATGTGGCAGTCCATAATTTATTGTAAATCCATATGACAACGCATGCGGTCCTGTAGTTTTTGAAATATTTATTGCTCTTCCAGATAAAAATGAAGCTTCCAGTAACTTACTTCGAGATTCATTATTTTTCTCATTAACAGCACTATATAAATTTTCCCATATAATTCTGATTGCTTTTTTTGAAAATTCCCTAGACTCATGAGTTGAATTAATACTCCAAAATGACTCAATAGCCTGACTAAAAGCATCAATACCAGAACAAGCAGTTAAGTATGGTGAAACTGAAACTAAAAATTCAGGAGATAAAAAAGTATAATCTGGTAATATTAATGGATGTGCAACTGAATATTTGATACCATTCATATATAATACTGCAAAATGAGTTGCTTCAGCACCAGTCCCAGCAGTGGTTGGTATAGCTATTAAAGGTGTTTTCTTTTCAACAAAATTAGATTTAGCAAGTATTAACTTTTTAAAGAAAGCATTTTGATGAGCAAAAAGGCTAATTAATTTTGCCATATCAATAACACTGCCTCCTCCAATTGCTATTATTAACTTATAGTGGTTTTTTTTATATAATTCCAGTCCTTTTTCTAGATCTTTGACTTGAGGATTTGGATCAAAACTATAAAATGAAGTATAATTATCGCAGCAAATCAGCTTGTTTAAAAATTTCTCAGCACCTGAAAAATGAAAAGATTTATTTGCTCTAACAACAAAGATATCTTTGGGTTCAAATCTCTGTATCTCATTTTTTAAATCTTCAATTTGGTCAGCTTGAAAAACAGTCTGATTCATTTGTACCTATATTATGATTGAAGATTCTTCATAAAACTAACCTTATTTTCAACAGGTGAAATAGTTGGGCGTCCTAAATCGACTCGTGAACCCGTCTTTACATTTATTTCAATTAATGCTGGGTATTCAAGCTTTGAAGGTGAATTGAATATATCTTTTAATTCATCTTCGGTAAATACTGAAAATGCAGTTTTATATCCACTAGCCCTTGCTATTGCTGGTATATCAATATTAAACCCAACAGTTGGTTGCCCACCAACTGATTCATGCGCTCCATTATTTATTACAATATGCAAGTAATTCTTTGGTAAAACAGCTCCATTAATAGCTAAAGCACCCATATGCATTATTAAAGCCCCATCACCATCAATACAAACAACCATCTTACTAGGTTGAGCTATTGCAATTCCAAGGGCAATCTGACTCGAATGACCCATAGAACCTACCGTTAAAAAGTCAAAGTAGTGAGGTTGTTTTAAAGCTTCCCTTATCTCAAATAATTCACGAGATGTTTTTCCTGTAGTTGATACTATAATTTCTTTTCCTGAAAAACCTTCAATCAACAATCTTATAGCCGTTTCACGCGACATTTTAAAATTTGATTTAACACCCTCTTTAATACTGTATTTTTCAAACGTTCCTTTCCTAATTACTAATGAATGAGGTTTTCCTTTAAGCGCAATTTCTTGGATTACCTCTTCTAATTGCTTCACTGCTTCAGTCTCATTAAAACTTAAAATTTTATAAGGTATTTGCATTGCATCCAATAGTTGTAAAGTCACTTCACCCTGCTTCAAATGCTGAGGTTCATCTTTGACTCCAGGTTCACCCCGCCAACCTATAACTATGAGCATAGGAATGTTATATACTTTTTCGTCCGCCAATGATAATAATGGATTAACAGCATTACCCATTCCTGAGTTTTGCATATATACCATTGGTATTTTACCTGTTCCCATATGATATCCAGCAGCTATCGATACTGCATTTCCTTCATTTGCAGCTATTATATGATTGTTTTTGGGAGCATTATCAGTTATGTAAGCACACATATCTTTTAATAATGAATCAGGAACACCACTAAAAAAATCAATATGATTACTAACTAAACTGTTAAAAAATATTTCCGCTTTTACCATTATTTTGTCCCCGGTATTAGTTCTAAAATTTCTTTAATTGGCATGCATTTATCATTTGTTTCTAATGATCTTCCATTAAACAAAATTAATTTCGCAACATCTACCATTGCAGGATAAGATGCTCTTAACATATGATTCGCATAAATTACGATATTAACTCCCCATCTTTGAAATTCTTCTTCTGTTATATGGTTAAAAGTTGAAGGAACAACTACAATTGGCGTTGATTTATTCTTTTTGCGAAATTCCGTACAAAACTCTTTTATATCATTTCCTGTTTTTTCTTTACTATGAATCATAATCCCATCGGCACCAGCGTCAACATAGGCAAAGGCTCTTTGAATTGCATCAGCAACTGTTTTTCCTAAAATAAAACTTTCAACTCTTGCAATTATCATGAAGTCATCTGTTACTTGAGCGTTTTTACCTGCCTTAATTTTTGCCGAAAAATCTTCAACAGAATCTTGCATCTGAGGTACAGTTGTTCCAAAAAGTGAATTCTTTTTCAATCCAGTCTTATCTTCTATAATAACAGCAGATATACCATGTCTTTCTAAAGTCCTCACAGTAAACACAAAATGTTCAATCTTTCCACCGGTATCTCCATCATAAATAATAGGTTTAGTTGTACATTCCAAGGTATCATTCAATCCATGTAAGCGAGTTGTAATATCAACAGCTTCTATATCGGGCTTTCCCTTCGAGGTTGAATCGGTTAAACTACTTGACCACATACCATCAAATTCATAATTTACTCCATTAATCTCAACATTTACATTTTCAGCAATTAATCCGGTTAATCCACTATGTGACTCTAAAATTCTTACAATTGGTTTAGACTGAAGTAATCGACGAAGTCTTTTCATCCTTATTTCTGGAGTAGTTCCAATTGATTTTAATTTTTCATTTAATTTTGTTGATGATATTCCCTTAGTATAAGGAATATCGATTACTTTCCCTCCCCAATTTTGAATGGTGTTAATAACTCTTTGTCTTGTTTCCTTTTGAATTCCTTCCTTCCAATCATCTCCATGAACAACAAAATCTGGTTTTATTTTTAATAAATTTGGTACATAGTCTAAAGTATTTTGTTCTATCACTTTAGCTACGCCCTTTATATTTTCAACAATAATTCTTCTTTGCTCAAAATCAAGATAGGGTAACCTTTTATAACTAGCAATAGCTTCATCGGTTAGCAACCCAACAATAACTTCTCCCAATTTTGTTCCTTCTTTAATAATATTTAAATGTCCTGGATGAATTATATCCGCACTCATTCCAATATAAACTTTTTTCATTGTATTTTATTTTTACAAACTCCAATATATAAATTCTTTAATCTTATTTCGATAGACTCCCTTTAAATCAACAAATATACTATTCGTATTCATCAATTTAGTAAAATATTCCATTTGTAAGTTTTTATATTCGGCATGCTGAACGGCCAGAATAATCGCATCGTAAACACCCGAGGGCTGTTCAACCATCTGATAGCCATACTCCTCTTTAACTTCTTCGATGGATGCATGCGGGTCGATGGCATCAACATTTACGCTAAATGATTGCAATTCGCGGACAATATCAACTACTTTCGAGTTGCGGATGTCGGCTACATCTTCCTTAAAGGTAACGCCCATAATCAATACCCGCGCATCTTTTACGTTTTTATCCTGTTTAATGATTTTTTTTACCACCTGCTTGGCTACATAGCCGCCCATGCTGTCGTTTACAAAACGACCTGAGTCAATCATTTTCGCGTGATAACCCAGTTCTTTAGCTTTGTAAAGCAGGTAATAAGGATCGACTCCAATGCAATGGCCACCCACCAGTCCCGGAAAGAATTTCAGGAAATTCCATTTGGTACCGGCTGCTTCCAACACATCATATGTATTGATTCCCATGCGATTAAAGATGAGCGATAATTCATTCATCAAAGCAATGTTGACATCGCGCTGGGTGTTTTCAATAATTTTTGCTGCTTCGGCAACTTTAATGGTTGGAGCCCGGTGAACTCCTGCTTTAATCACCAACTCATATATCTGTGCAATATTTTCCAAAGCCTCGGCATCGTTACCCGAAACAACTTTGGTGATGGTGGTTAAGGTATGTACTTTATCTCCCGGATTGATGCGCTCGGGCGAAAACCCCACTTTAAAGTCAGTGCCCATTTTTAGTCCCGATAATTCTTCCAAAATAGGAACACAATCCTCTTCGGTACAACCCGGATATACTGTTGATTCATAAACCACATAATCGCCTTTTTTCAGGGCCTTACCTACGGTGCGACTGGCGGCTAAAACCGGTCCCAAATCGGGTTGGTTGTGCTCATCAATAGGGGTGGGAACCGCCACAATATGAAAATGTGCTTTTTTTATGTCTTCCGCATGGGCAGTAAACTCAATATCACAATTGTTGAATTCGCTACCTTCAAGCTCTTTACTCGGATCGATGCCAAGTTTCATCAATTCCACCCGCTCCGGTTTAATATCGAAACCAATCACCGAGGCTTTTTTTGCAAATTCCAGTGCAATGGGTAATCCAACATAACCCAGCCCGATTACTGAGATTTTTGATTTTTTGTTTTTAATATCACTATACATAATGGGTAATTAAAATTTTCTAAACTCTAGTTTCCAATTCCAAAATACCGAAACCCAATTTGCTCCAGATAAGCTTTATCAAGAATGTCGCGGTCATCAAACACAAACGACGGTATTTCATGGGTTGTTATATTATTTTATAATTAAAACTATTTCTTTTAACTATTTTTTAGGCTTACGGTGCCAAAGCTACTAGTTTTTTTGTTTTTGTCCACGAATTTACACGAATAAACACTAATTTTTTGTTTAAACCTACCTATCGTATGGAAGGTTAATGGATCCTATTATTAAACCCGTTAATTTCCAAAAACAAATCTTAATTGCAAAGCCTTATTCTTGATCTGTTCCCTAGGTGGCTTTAATTATCTGTTAAACTTCTTCTTTATAAATTAAATCAGTCATAAATTTAGTCCCCATTTCAATGTTTCTGTCCACGAACCTGCCCGTCCGGTCAGGCGGGTCTGCCCGATGGTCGAGCGGGTTACACAAATTTTCACGAATATTAATAAGACAATTTAGTGTTAATTAGTGAAATTAGTGGACTATACTCTTATAGCAGTTAAAATTCACTAAACCTTAAATTTGCTTCTTACTTATATTTGTAAGTCCAGTTTCATCTAATCCAAAGCTTAAAATTACCAAAACCCTATTTGCTCCATTTCAAGTTTATCCAAAATATTAGGTTCGTCGAATCCGATCACCGGATGCAAAAACATTAGCTTATCATTTTCTTTCGATTATAAATCTCTTTTCCCTGGTTTATAATATGCTGTTTTAAGCCTTCTAATTCAATGGTATTAAAGTTTACCACATCAATAAAATATGGGATGGGTAAACCTTCATTCAATTTTCCATGTAAACGGGCCACGGTTTCAAAACAGACCCTTTCGCCAAAGATTGCAAGATCAATATCAGAACCGCTTTTGTAGTTTCCCATGGCACGAGATCCAAAAATAATCGCTTTTTCTATTTCAGGATAAGTAGCTATAGCTTCTAACAGGTGCCTAAAGCTTTTGTCTGCTATTCCAAAGCTATTATTCATTTTTATCTTTAAAAAAATGATGTAACTCTTTTATTAAGGCAAAATAGTGAACCTTGATTTTCTGTGCTATTTCATTTATCAGCTTCTCATCATAAATGTGTGAAGTCAGGTTACGATCTTCCAAAGCAGCCATCCAAAGTTCACCATGCTTAATAATGCCTGTCTGAAAGGCTTGCTTAATGGTTTCGCGTGGACTTTTTACCTCAAATCCTTCATTTTCCAAATAATCTTTCAGGGTTTTCCATGATAATTCGAAGCAGGTTTCATAAAACTGAATCAGGCCCCCTTTTTCTGCTTCCGAAGGCTGTTCAATAGCCAGGGTACGCTCTAAAAGTTTAAACGCTTTATCCAGATTTACATAGCGTTGTTTCCAGCGTAGTTCTTTCTCATTCATTTTTACTATTTTTATCCACGAACCTGCCCGTCAGTTCAGGCGGGTTACACGAACCCCGAAGGGCTCAACTAAGTTAATTATCACTAATAAGAAAATGCCATATTCATGAAACCATGCTTATCAACAGCGCTGGTTATGAGACTATATTTTAAACTTTATATCACCTATTCTCAATATAAAACTATCTCCCTACCCCAAAATATCTAAATCCTATTTGCTCCAGTTTTTCTTTATCCAAAATATTCCGGCCATCAAACACAAACGCGGGTTTCATCATGTTATTGTATATTTTTTGCCAATCGTAATCTTTAAATTCATCCCATTCGGTTAACAGGGCTATGGCATGGGCCTCTTTGCAGGCTTCGTAAGGGTTGTTTACCGGATGCAACAAGGCTTTATTTTCAGCTTCGGAGCGGGTATTGAGGTAATCCACGTCGGCAAACATTTGCTCGGGTTTTACCTTGGGGTCGTACACTACTATTTCGGCCCGGTCTTCCATTAGTATATCGGCCACATACATGGCTGCGGTTTCGCGGGTATCGTTGGTATCCTTTTTAAAGGCCCAGCCTAAAAAGGCAATTTTTTTTCCGGAAACGGTATTAAAAAGACTGGAAATAATTTTATCGGCAAAGCGGCGTTTCTGGTAATCGTTCATAAGTATCACCTGTTCCCAGTAATCGGCTACTTCCTGCAAACCCAGGGTGCGACAAATATAAACCAGGTT
Source organism: Salinivirgaceae bacterium (assembly GCA_050179685.1). Taxonomy (GTDB): domain Bacteria; phylum Bacteroidota; class Bacteroidia; order Bacteroidales; family SZUA-534; genus GWE2-40-63. Next base: position 19,165 of record JBFXEW010000019.1, on the reverse strand, counting down.
TAGAATATCTTTTTGAAAACAGGAACCACCAAAACCTACAGAGGCTTTTAAGAATTTGGAACCTATGCGGCTGTCGGAACCAATAGCTCGGGCTACTTCTTCCACATTGGCTTCGGTAGCTTCACATAAAGCTGATAAAGAGTTGATGGACGAGACGCGCTGGGCTAAAAAGGCATTAGCAGTAAGCTTTGAAAGCTCTGAGGACCAAACATTTGTCGTCAGGATGCGTTCTTTGGGTAACCAATGGGCGTAAACATCGACCAAAGCCTGCATAGCCTTTTGCCCTTCGGGGGTTTGTTCTCCTCCAATTAATACGCGGTCGGCATTATGCAGATCCTGAATGGCCGTTCCTTCGGCTAAAAATTCCGGGTTCGATAGAATTTGAAATTTAACGTGATTACCGGTATTATCCAGAATGGTTCGCAACGTTTCTGCAGTACGCACCGGCAAAGTGGATTTCTCAACGACAATTTTATCGTCTTTGGCCACCCGGGCAATCTGACGGGCACAGAGCTCAATGTATTTTAAATCAGCAGCCATACCTTTACCTTTACCGTAGGTTTTGGTTGGGGTATTTACCGATATAAAAATCATTTGTGCTTCGTCGATGGCTTTATCCACTTCGGTCGAAAAAAAGAGGTTCCTTCCGCGGGCTTCGGCCACTACTTCTTTTAATCCGGGCTCGTAAATGGGAAGTTTATCCAGATTGGTATCGTTCCAATCGGCAATGCGTTGGGCGTTAATGTCGACCACCGTAACCTTTATTTCGGGACACTTTTGAGCTATAACGGCCATGGTAGGTCCTCCCACATAACCGGCTCCAATGCAGCAAATGTTTTTTATCTGTTTCATGGAAATTTATGTTGTGCTTAATTAATTGTTGGCAAATATAGGTATTTAAGGCTTTTTTGAACAGTTTTATCTAATAGTTTCATAATTTGTCCACGAATTTCAATATTATAGTCCACAAACCCGCCTGAACGAACGGGCAGGTTTACACCAATTTTCACTAATTAAATTTATGTTTTTCGTGTTAATTAGTGTAATTAGTGGACCTTATTTAGAAAGCTTCAATAGGTACTGACCATAAGCGTTTTTGCTTAAGGGTTCAGCTAGTTTTTTTACCTGTTCTTTGTTTATAAAACCACGTTTATAGGCAATCTCTTCGGGACAGCTTACCATTAAACCGGTACGTTTTTGCAGGGTTTCGATAAAGTTGCTGGCTTCAATCAGGCTTTCGTGAGTTCCGGTATCAAGCCAGGCAAAGCCCCTGCCCATCAATTCAACTTTTAAGGCCTCCTGTTTCAGGTATTCCTGATTTACCGTGGTAATCTCCAGTTCACCACGTGCTGAGGGTTTAATGCTTTTAGCCACCTGTACCACGCTGTTTGGATAAAAATATAAACCTACCACCGCATAATTAGACCGGGGTTCTGAGGGTTTCTCTTCAATGGAAATAACTTTTCCGTTTTCATCAAACTCAGCCACACCATAGCGTTCGGGGTCGTTTACATAATAACCAAAAACCGTAGCCTGCTTATCTTCCTCTACATTTTTTCGGGCAGACCGCAGTAATTCGGGCAGGCCATGACCATAAAAAATGTTATCGCCCAAAACCAGACAGGCATCATCGTTGCCAATAAAGGAATCGCCAATTATAAAAGCCTGAGCCAGTCCGTCGGGTGAAGGTTGTTCGGCATATTCCAGCCTGATACCCCAATCGGCTCCCGAACCCAGCAAACGTTTAAATCCGGGCAAATCTTCGGGAGTTGAAATGATTAATATATCTTTTATTCCGGCCAACATTAAAGTGGTTAGCGGATAGTAAATCATGGGTTTATCGTAAATGGGGAGCATCTGCTTCGAAACTCCTTTGGTTATGGGATACAAGCGGGTGCCGCTTCCTCCGGCAAGAATAATTCCTTTCATTGGGTTGTTTTTTAGCGATTAGAATTTAGAGTTTAGAATTTAGAGATTAGAGTTTAGACTTAAGACAATAGACTCAAGACCTAAGATCGATGACTATATGATTTAAAACTTTGAATTTCATACAATTACTATTTAGTTTTTGGACCATGCTTAAAAATCAGTTAACATTTGGATTGATATAGGGGTTAAAAGTAGTGGTTTTAATTTATATGACCAAGGTGTTTTTGGGAATGCTTTTTATGATTCGTATGTTGTACCATAATAGACTGAATGGTAAAAATGAAATGGGTTACTGTAAAATTCTGATTGAACCCATTCTTATGTTCCTATTTTAAGATTCTTTCAATAGGGCTATAAAAAAAGGGTTCAACAAGTCCTTGCGATTGTATCTTAAGGGTTCTCCATTTAATTGGAATACTTTCCCTCCGGCAGCTTCAACCAGGGCCTGACCAGCCGCCGTATCCCACTCCATGGTTGGTGCAAAACGGGGATAGACATCGGCTGAACCTTCGGCTACGGCACATAGCTTTAATGAACTTCCTCTGGAGAATAATTGCAAATCGTGATGCTTGATTTTAAGCTCATCTATAAACTCCTGCGTTTCGGGTGACAGGTGCGATAAACTGGCCACCACGGTAAATGGTCGATTGTCCTGATAATCCGGAAGTCGAATGGCAAATCTATCCCATTCATCAACTGAAATAGATTCAAATGTAGTAATGTTCTTTATCTTAAAAGCTCCTTTATCTTTTAATCCCATATATAGTGTTTTTTCAACCGGAAGGTACACCAATCCAAAAATGGGAATGCCATCCTGTACAAAAGCTATATTAACTGTAAAGTCTCCGTTGCGTTTTATGAATTCTTTGGTTCCATCCAGAGGATCGACAATCCAGAGCTGCTTCCATTGTTTGCGTTCGTCCCAAAGAATGGTTTTTCCTTCTTCACTTAATACCGGAATGGAAGTCTGCTGCAGGTATTCCATAATTTTATTATGAGCTGCTCTATCGGCCCGGGTTAATGGAGAGTTATCCGCTTTAATTTCGACCTGAAAATTATCAGAATTATATACTTTTATTATTTCCAGTCCAGCCTCCAGAGCTGCGCGGATAGCCAATAAAAAATTTCCTTCCTTTTCGGTATCAAACATAAAATGCTGTTAGTAAATCAGGTTAAAACAAAATATGCCATTAAAACAGTTGCACTGAACAAACCTTCCGACAGTCCAACCTCAATAGTAAAGACGAGATAAAATAAATTCCAGGATTTCGGCAACAGCTTGTTCCGGCGATTTCTTCATGGTTTCCACTACAATATCCGGATTTTCGGGGACTTCAAAAGGGGCATCAATCCCTGTAAAATTCTTAATTTCGCCTGCCCGGGCTTTTTTGTAAAGTCCTTTAACATCGCGGCGTTCGCATTCTTCAAGCGGGGTATCCACAAAAATCTCGATAAAGTTTTCTGCTCCAACAATGGCTTTAACTGTTTCCCGGTTAGCTTTTAAGGGAGATATAAAACAATTGATGGTAATTACCCCGCAATGGCAAAACAGTTTGTTAACTTCCCCGATTCTTCTAAGGTTTTCGCTCCTGTCCGCTGCTGAAAAACCCAAATTGTTATTGATTCCTTTCCGTACATTATCGCCATCCAATATCTGGGTTAAAAAACCCCGGTCGTGTAAGGCTTTTTCCAATGCAATGGATACGGTAGTTTTTCCGGAACCGCTCAGACCATAGACCCAAAGCACTTTGGCATGTTGCCGCAAAAGCTTTTCTTTATGTTCCTTATTCAGGATGCGTTCAAAAACCGGAAAAATATTTTGTTCCTGCATACGTGCTGAATTTACAAACTCCAATAAGCCAAACGCTTAATCTTTCCGCGATAAACCCCTTTTAAATCGATCAGGATGCCCTTATCGGATAGCTGGCTTTTAAACCAGGCTTCATCCAGGTTTCGGTATTCGGCATGCTGAACGGCCAGAATAACCGCATCGTAAACTCCCGAAGGCTTTTCTACCATCTGATAACCGTACTCCTCCTTCACCTCTTCGATGGATGCGTGCGGGTCGATGGCATCAACATTTACGCTAAACGACTGCAATTCGCGTACTATATCCACCACTTTGGAATTGCGAATGTCGGCTACATCTTCTTTAAAGGTTACGCCCATAATCAATACCCGGGCGTCTTTTACGTTTTTATCCTGTTTAATGATTTTTTTTACCACTTGCTTGGCCACATAGCCGCCCATACTGTCGTTTACAAAACGTCCCGAGTCAATCATTTTGGCATGATAACCCAGTTCTTTGGCTTTGTAAAGCAGGTAATAAGGATCGACTCCAATGCAATGGCCGCCAACCAGTCCGGGAAAGAATTTCAGAAAATTCCATTTGGTACCGGCCGCTTCCAACACATCGTACGTATTGATGCCCATGCGATTAAAAATCAATGATAATTCGTTCATCAAGGCAATATTGACATCGCGCTGTGTGTTTTCTATAATTTTTGCGGCTTCAGCAACTTTTATACTTGGTGCCCGGTGCACTCCGGCTTTAATCACCAACTCATATATCTGAGCAATATTTTCCAAAGCCTCGGCATCGTTACCCGAAACTACTTTGGTAATGGTGGTTAAGGTATGTACTTTATCGCCCGGGTTGATACGCTCGGGTGAAAATCCCACTTTAAAGTCGGTGCCCATTTTTAGTCCCGATAATTCTTCCAAAATTGGAACGCAATCCTCTTCGGTACATCCCGGATATACGGTTGACTCATAAACCACGTAATCACCTTTTTTTAGGGCTTTACCTACGGTACGACTGGCTGCTAAAACCGGTCCCAAATCGGGTTGGTTGTGCTCATCAATGGGTGTGGGAACCGCAACAATATGAAAATGTGCTTTTTTAATGTCTTCCGCATGGGCGGTAAACTCAATATCACAATTGTTAAATTCACTGCCATCGAGTTCTTTACTCGGATCGATGCCAAGCTTCATCAATTCCACCCGCTCCGGTTTAATATCGAAACCAATCACCGAGGCTTTTTTTGCAAATTCCAATGCTATGGGCAATCCCACATACCCCAGTCCGATTACTGAGATTTTTGATTTTTTGTTTGCGATGTTTTTATACATTGTATTTTTTGTTAGGAATTAGATGTTAGAGTTTAGATATTAGAATTTAGAGTTTAGAATTTAGATGTTAGAGTTTAGAGTTTAGAATTTATTTTCTTAAATGTTTTTGAAAACCAACAATAAGTTTCTGAACCTCATCCAATACTAAAAATAGTTGTTCTTTATCTTCAAGTTTAATAAAATTTAAGTCATAAGCTATAATCAAATCACTTTCCAATTCGAAAGCGGAACCAATGGCCATATCTAAAAAATGAGCAAAATCCACATCGGTATTTCTCCCACTTCCCTCAGCTATATTCGCAGCTATAGAAACTACCGCACGTTTAATCTGTGAAGTCAATGCATATTTTTCCTCCGTAGGAAATTTTCCTGTGTATCTATATACCAAAGTAACCAATTCCCTGGCTTTTTGCCATGCCTGAATATCCTTAAATCGATGTTTAGCCATATTTTAGAATTTAGATTCTAGAATTTAGAACTTAGAGTTTAGAGTTTAGAATCTAGAGTTTAGATTATAGATTTTAGTTAATAATTTCTTATTTCCAGGTTCTTGTTTCACTTCCTCTTTTCAAGGTTTCATATTCTTTTAATGTACTCTAAATCAATTTTCAAAAGTCTAAGATCTAAATTCTAATATCTAGAGTCTATTCTCTAGCAATAACGGATGATAATCGCCCTTTAGGCCAACCGGGGTTGCGTTGCGAATTTCGTGGGCTATGCGGATGCAAGTGGCAGCATCGTCCAGACCAAAACCGTAGCCATCTAAAATATGCTGATAGGTTTGGGTATGCAAATCGGTAAACCCGCCACTGAATTCCAATTCCTCGTTTTCAATGGTGATGGAACGATAAGTCCGTTGTCCCTTTTCTTTTATGGCCTGAGGTAAATCTTCAAAATCGACACTTAAAAACCAGCGCACGCGGGCTTGTTTAAAACGCAGGTATCCGGCACTTTTGCTTTTGGTTTTAAGATGCACCACATTTTCCTGAAGTTCCCCAAAAATCCAGCTTAGCATATCAAAAAAATGAATACCTATGTTTGTTGCCACACCCCCCGATTTGGCTTCATCGCCTTTCCACGAAAAATGATACCATTTGCCTCGACTGGTCAGGTAACTTAAATCCACATCATACACTTTATGAGGATCGCCCTCATCAATCTTCTTTTTTAAAGCAATTATCGAAGGATGCAAACGCAATTGCAACACATTATAAATCCTTTTGCCGGTTTCTTTCTCATAATCCTTTAACGCTTCCACATTCCACGGATTGAGCACCAAAGGTTTTTCACAGATGGCATCGGCTCCCTGACGTAAGGCAAATCGCATGTGTGAATCGTGCAAATAGTTTGGTGAACAGATGCTTACATAGTCAACCGCCTGAGCTTCGCGTTTGAGTTTGTAAATATGCCTATCGAAGCGTTCGAACTCGGTAAAAAAATCGGCATCAGGAAAATAACTGTCAATAATTCCCACACTATCGAAAGGATCGAGCGCAGCAACCAGATTATTACCGGTTTCCTGAATGGCTTTCAGGTGACGTACAGCAATGTATCCGGCGGCTCCTATCAAAGCAAAATTCTTCATGCTAAAGGTTAAGTTTTATGAGGATTCAAAATTAGTAAAATAAACAGGCAGCATCAAATTTTATGTACCTTTCCATCCGAAAATAGATATTCATCACCACTTTCGGGACAACGTGCCTTATTTTGTTTGTCGAAGCTTAAACGATGACCGTACTCGCTTACCCAGCCAATCTGCCGGGCCGGATTCCCGACCACCAAAGCAAAAGCCAAAACCGGTTTGGTAATTACAGCACCCGCTCCAATCAAAGCATATTCGCCGATGCTATTTCCGCAAACCACCGTGGCATTGGCTCCAATGGATGCCCCACGTTTTACCAGTGTTTGTTCGTATTGGTCGCGCCTAATTATGGCGCTGCGTGGATTGGTAATGTTGGTAAAAACCATCGATGGACCCAAAAAAACATCGTCTTCGCAAATTACTCCGGTATAAATAGAAACGTTGTTTTGCACTTTTACATTTTTTCCCAGTACTACTCCCGGCGAAACCACTACATTTTGTCCGATATTGCAATTCGCTCCAATGGTACAATTGGGCATGATGTGCGAAAAATGCCAGATTTTTACTCCGGCGCCAATCGTACAACCGGCATCAATTACCGCTGTTTCGTGTGCAAAATAATCCGCTTGTTTTTCCATCCTATTTAGTTAAAAAATGCTTTTACTGTTGAACTTATCAGCTCCAACTGTTCTACAGTCAGTTCGGTGTGCATGGGCAGTGAAAGCACTTCGTCACAAAGACTTTCCGTTACCGGATAAAGCTGTTCTGTTTTATATATCTCAAAGGCCTTTTGCTGATGCAAAGGAACCGGATAATATACCATGTTGGGAATTCCTTTTTCATCGAGGAATTTTTTCAGGGCATCGCGTTTTCCGTTTTTAACCAACAGGGTGTACTGATGGTAACTATGACTGCTAAAAGGTGCTACTTTGGGTGTTTGAATATCCGAAACATCTTTAAACGCATTGTTATAATAAGTGGCTGCCTCTTGACGCGCCCGATTGTATGAATCGAGCAGCGGGAGTTTAACCCGGAGAATGGCTGCCTGAATTGTGTCCAAACGGGAGTTGACTCCTATTCGGTCGTGATAATAACGAACCTTCATTCCATGGTTTACAATGCTGGATATCTGTTCTGCCAAAGCGTCATCGCTGGTAAACATTGCTCCTCCATCGCCATAACAACCTAAATTTTTCGATGGAAAAAACGAAGTACAGCCTATATGCCCAATGGTTCCGGCTTTTTTAACGGTTCCATCCGAAAAAGTATAATCGGTTCCAATAGCCTGGGCATTGTCTTCAATTACAAAAAGATTGTGTGCTTTAGCCACATCCATCAGTGCTTCCATATCGGCCGACTGACCAAACAAATGTACGGGAACAATGGCTTTTGTTTTTGGTGTAATGGCCTTCTTTACGGCCTCAATATCGATGTTAAAAGTATCGGGATACACATCGACCAAAACCGGAGTAAGTCCAAGCAAAGCAATTACTTCCACTGTTGCAATAAAAGTAAAATTAGTGGTAATTACTTCATCACCCGGCTTTAATCCCAGGGCCATCATGGCAATCTGCAAGGCATCGGTTCCGTTTGCACAGGCTATCACATGCTTAACGTCAAGATAAGTAGCTAATTCATCCTGAAAACTACTCACTTCAGGCCCTTTGATAAACTGAGTATTATCGATAACCGACTGAATGGCCGCATCGACCTGCGGCTTTATTTTTTTATACTGACTTTTTAAGTCGACCATTGTTAAAGGAAGCATAGCAAACTTTTTAATGTTGTATGAACGCGCCGGCGTTCGGTTTATTTTACTTTAAATGATTCCAATACCACGAAATGGCTTTTTCGATACCTTTTTCCAGGTTAAACTGCGGTTGATAACCCAACAAACGCTCAGCTTTATCAATAGATGCCAGCGAATGGGGAATATCTCCTTCGCGGATGGGGCCATGTGTTTTTTCAAGGTCTCGTATTTTCGGATCAAAAGCACTCAGTGCCACTTTAAGCTTCTCAAAAAGCTGATTTAAGGTGGTATTTTCGCCATAAGCAATGTTGTAAACCGTATTCAAGGCTTCCGGATTAGAAACCGTAGCGGCCAGTTCATTGGCCTGAACCACATTTTCAACATAAGTAAAGTCGCGTGAGTAGGAACCATCGCCATTAATAAGCGGCGATTCGTGTCGAATCAGTTGTTTTATTAATTTGGGAATTACCGCTGCATAAGCTCCTTCGGGATCCTGGCGCTGACCAAACACATTGAAGTAACGCAAGCCAATGGTTTCCATTCCATAAAGCCGGCTAAAAACGTCGGCATACAATTCGTTCACATATTTGGTAATTGCGTAGGGCGACAAGGGTTTTCCGATAACATCTTCCACTTTGGGTAGGGTAAAATTATCGCCATAGGTAGATGAACTGGCTGCATACACAAAGCGTTTTACTTTAGCATTTCGGGCGGCAGTCAGCATGTTTAAAAAGCCGGTTATATTAATTTCGTTGGTAGTCAGGGGATCTTTAATGGAACGGGGAACCGAACCCAGAGCCGCCTGGTGCAAAACAATTTCGACACCTTCAGTTGCTTGCTCACAAATTTTTAGGTTTCGAATATCGCCCTGAATAAAAGAAAAATTTTTATGGGAATGAAAAGCCTCCAGATTTTCAGCTTTTCCGGTAAGGAGGTTATCGAGACAAACTATTTCGTTATCCTGATTTAGCAAGTGTTCTATAAGGTTGGAGCCGATAAAACCGGCTCCACCTGTAACAAGAATTCGTTTATGTTTTACTTGCCTTTCAGCATTCATTGTCCTTCTACTTGGCGTAATTAATAGCCCGTGTTTCGCGTATTACCGTAATTTTAATCTGTCCCGGATAGGTCATTTCGTCCTGAATCTTTTTAGCTATCTCGTACGATAAAGTTTCAGCATCGGTATCGTTCACTTTTTCAGATCCAACAATTACTCGCAACTCGCGTCCGGCCTGAATGGCATAGGTTTTCAGTACACCAGGATAAGATAAAGCCAATTCTTCCAAATCTTTCAGCCTTTTGATGTACGATTCCACCACTTCGCGGCGAGCTCCCGGACGGGCACCTGAAATGGCATCACAAACCTGAATAATTGGTGCAATTAAAGTGGTCATTTCCACTTCGTCGTGGTGAGCACCAATGGCATTGCATATTTCGGGTTTCTCTTTGAATTTCTCAGCCAACTTCATACCTAAAATTGCGTGTGGCAATTCTGGTTCATCGTCGGGCACCTTGCCAATATCATGCAACAATCCGGCACGTTTTGCCAGGCGTGGATTCAGTCCCAGTTCAGAAGCCATAATGGCTGCCAGGTTAGCCACTTCACGCGAGTGTTGCAGCAGGTTCTGACCATACGATGAGCGGTATTTCATTTTACCCACCATACGAATTAATTCAGGATGCAAACCATGAACACCCAAATCAATAGCCGTTCGTTTTCCGGTTTCCACAATCTCGTCTTCCACCATTTTTTGCGTTTTGGCTACAACCTCTTCAATACGGGCCGGGTGAATACGCCCATCGGTAACCAATTGGTGAAGTGCCAGACGGGCAACTTCGCGACGTACGGGATCAAATCCTGAAAGAATGATTGCTTCGGGTGTGTCATCCACAATAATTTCGATGCCGGTTGCAGCTTCTAAAGCGCGAATGTTACGACCTTCGCGTCCAATAATACGACCTTTAATATCGTCGTTTTCAATGTGGAATACGGTAACTGAATTTTCCACTGCATATTCTGATGCTACCCGCTGAATGGTTTGAATCACAATACGTTTAGCTTCTTTATTAGCCGTCATTTTGGCTTCGTCCATTATTTCGTTAATGGATGACATGGCCTCTGTTCTGGCTTCCGCTTTAAGCGATTCAATCAATTGGTTTTTAGCATCTTCAACAGAAAGACCCGAAATTGAAACCAGTTGTTCTACTTGTTGTTTGTGCATGCGTTCCAATTCTTCATGCTTTTTTTCAACCAATTCCATTTGGGCATTCAGGTTGGTTCTAATAACGTCAACCTCTTTAATTTTGCGGTTTTGCTCTTCGATACGCTGAGAAATAACCGTTTCCTTTTGTTTTAATTTGTTTTCAGCAGCCAGAATTTTGCTGTTTTTCTCATTTATCAGCCTCTCGTGTTCCGTTTTAAGCTGTAAAAATTTCTCTTTTGCCTGAAGAATTTTATCCTTCTTAATTATCTCAGCTTCTACTTCGGCTTCACGAATAATCCGCTTACTTTTGCGACTAAGCCCAAGTTTTACGAATATATAAGAGAGCAAGCCTCCTGCGATGACTGAAATTATTGCAATTACAATTGAAGTTTTGTCCATATAAACTATTATGTATATTAATAAAAAACCCGCACCAATTTCTGTGTTTTGTAAAACCCCTGTCAAACATGGGTGGAGTCGCCATTTTTTTTCTTACTTCCCCTGGTCTCCGAAGAGAACCGTCAAAGACGGATGGGGCCTGTCTTACAAAAATTGAGCTTAAACTCCAATTGTGTTAATGTTGAGTTTTCCAAACTAGCCAAGAACCGGTGCGGGCAAAATCTTTGGTTTTCTATTTTAAAGAACGTAAATTACTCTGCTTCAAGTAGCGATGCTAAAAGTTTATCAAATTGTCGAACTTCTTCTAAAACCGGATGGATTTCGTGATGTTCTTCAGCTTCAACCAAACGGGTTACAAACTGAAGGGCCACCATGGCTAAAAAATCCTGTCCGTCTTTATTTCCATACAGCTTCTGGTATTGCGTTACCGTATCGTTTATTTTTTTAGCCGCTTTTCTGATTTTCTCTTCATCATTCCTATCTATCTTCAATGGATAATACCTATCAACTATGTTAACCCTTATGGTAAGTTTATCATCCATTTTTATCTATTTAACAGAGCAATACAATTATCAATCTCCCGCACTATTTTGTTAATTTTGAGTTTAGCCTCCTGACCATTGCCACTCGAAGCTAAAAACGTTTTTGCCAGGTTATTTGTTTCCAGTTTTTGACGATATTCATCAAGCTCCTGTTCTTTTTGTTCCAATTTATTCTTAAGACCTGTATTCTCAAGTTTAATTTGCCTGTTTTCATCTTTTAAGACTTTATAAAGATAGACAAACTTTTCAAATTTCTGTTTAAAACCTCCTATGAGTTCTGGTGTTTCCATTATTACCCGGGATACAAATCTTAATTTCTACAAAAATAATATTGCTAATCAAATTTCAAAAATATATTTATAGCTCCATAAAGATAATATTATTTAATCAATTATTGCCCAAAAAGAATCCATTTGGCTAACGATTTCATGGTTTTTACTTTAGGGCGATTCGCAAAAAGTGTTAATAAATTCGTTGAAAGAAATACTTAGTATCCGTAGCTAATTTTCCTATATTTGCCCTACAATTTAATAAAAATGGAGAATTTTATAGTTTCAGCGCGTAAATACAGGCCTTCGACCTTTGCTTCGGTAGTTGGTCAAAAATCGATTACAACCACTCTGAAGAATGCCATTAAGAACAATCACATGGCGCATGCCTATTTGTTCTGCGGACCGCGTGGAGTTGGAAAAACCACCTGCGCCCGGATTTTTGCAAAAACAATTAACTGCCAAAATTTAACTCCTGAAACCGAACCTTGTAATGAATGCGAATCGTGTGTGTCGTTCAATAAAGATCGCTCATACAATATTCATGAACTGGATGCAGCATCGAATAACACGGTTGACGATATCCGGAACCTGATTGATCAGGTGCGCATTCCCCCGCAAATGGGAAATTACAGTGTGTATATTATCGATGAGGTGCACATGTTAACTACCTCAGCGTTTAATGCATTTTTAAAAACGCTGGAAGAACCACCTGCACATGCAGTATTTATTCTGGCAACTACCGAAAAGCATAAAATTCTCCCCACCATTTTGTCGCGATGTCAGATTTTCAATTTTAGCCGTATTACCGTCGAAGATGCCACTACACATTTGGAATACGTTGCAAAAAGCGAAAACATTGAAGCAGAACCTGAAGCTTTAAACGTAATTGCACAAAAATCGGACGGTGCCATGCGCGATGCCTTATCTATTTTTGATCAGATTGTTAGTTTCTCGGGTAAAAAAATTACCTACGAGAATACCATTGCCAACCTGAATGTGCTCGATTACGATTACTTTTTTAAACTTACCGATGCCTTTTTATCGGAAGATATCAGCACAGCACTTAGCCTATATGATGAAATTCTGGATAAAGGTTTCGACGGACAGCATTTTTTGGCTGGTTTATCGAAGCATTTCAGAGATTTACTGGTTTCGCAGGATGAAAAAACCATTCAATTGCTCGAAGTGGGCGCTGCAATAAAAGTTCATTATCTGGAACAATCGAAAAAATGTACGGCTTCCTTTTTATTTCGTGCCATCAACCTTTGTAACGATGCCGAGATTCAATACCGCGGCAGTCAGAACAAACGCTTGTCGGTTGAGCTGGCATTGATAAACCTGTGCCAGATAATCGCTGAAAAAAAAAAAGTGAATTAGCAGCGGCAAGTCCAAAAAAGAAGGCTGAACCCAAAGCAACAGAAAAAACTACAGAACCGGCAAAAGAAAAGTCAGCGCCTGTTTATTCGAGTTACCAGTCATCGTCGCCATCGTTAAAAAACATTGGTAAAAAACAAGATGACAAGGTAAGTGAGCCTGAAAGCAAGAAAGTTGAAAAACAGGTCAGCGGCCCGGCTGAACCCTTTACCGAAACAGCACTTATTGAAGTCTGGAACCAGTTTACTACCAGTGTCGAAAACGAATTTCCACGCATGTATCAGGTTTTGAAAACGCATTTACCCGAACAAAAAACGGAGCATCAGCTAAGCGTAAAACTCGATAACGTAAGTCAGCAAAAAGACTTTATGGAAAAAGTTCATTCGCGCCTGACAGCCTATTTAAAAGAACAATTAAAAAATTCGTTGATAAAGCTGGAAGTTGAAGTTTTTGAAGAACTCTCGAACCAACAACTGGTATATACAACCACCGATAAATACAATTATCTGGCTGAAAAAAACGAATTATTACACAAACTTAAACAAAACTTTAACCTCGATTTTGAATAAAATAAGCACATTTTATCTTATTTTGCAGAAACAATTACAAACCAAACCAGTAATACTATGCTAACAAAAAAAATGGAAACCGAATTAAATAAGCAACTCAATGCAGAGTATTGGTCGGCTTATTTGTATTTATCAATGTCAGCCTATTGCGCTGAAATTGGACTGGCAGGAGCTGCCAACTGGATGCGGATTCAGTACCAGGAAGAAATTTCGCATGCCTTAAAGTTTTTCGATTACATTATTGATCGTGGTGGCGTAGTTGAATTGATGCCCATTGCCGAAGTTCCCAGGAAATGGGATAACATAATCACCATTTTTGAAGAAACGCTGAAACACGAACAAAAAGTAACGGCTTTAATTAACAACCTGATGGACGTTGCCATTGATGAGCGCGACCATGCAGCTAAAAGTTTTCTGCAATGGTATGTCGACGAACAGGTTGAAGAAGAAGACAATGTACGCACCATACTCGACCAGTTAAAACTGGTTGGCGGTGCCGGAAATGGCTTATTCATGATTGATAAAGATTTATCGCAGCGGGTTTTTGTTGATACTACAAACGCTTAAAAAAATCAGAAAAAGAATAGTTATAAGAAATAAAAAGCAACAGCTCAACAAGAGTCTGTTGCTTTTTTCGTTATAAAAGTCAATTTATGACAAACAAAAAATAATCTATATTTGCCCGTTTAAGCAAACAAAGCATGAAAAAATATTTAAATGCAATAAAATACCTTCTTTTATTTTCGGTGGGTGCGGTATTGTTTTACTATGTATATAAAGGTCTGGGAGTCGAAAAAATTGCACATGAATTGGAAAACCTGCGATGGGGATGGGTTTGGCTATCGTTTGTTTTTGCCATTGCAAGTCACCTCAGTCGTGCCATTCGCTGGAACATGCTTATTACTCCTTTGGGACATAAACCCAGAACCCTGAATACTTTTTTATCGGTAATGATAATGTATGCTACCAATTTAATCATTCCCCGCGGTGGCGAGCTGGCGCGATGCACTCTTTTATCGCGACATGAAAAAATTCCTTTTGGCACATTGGCCGGAACTGTTGTAATTGAACGGGCCACCGACACCCTGATTTTATTGTTGCTGGTTTTTATCACCATTTTTTCTCAGTTCGGTGTTTTCACTGCTTTTGTGGCAAATAATCCGGAGTTTGAACAAAGTTTTGGCTTTTTGTTTTCGCTTTGGTTTTGGTTGGGTGGTGCATTATTAGGCGTTGGCTCTTTAATTCTGCTCTGGGTTTATCGTGAAAAACTAAAACGCCTATCATTTGTGGCAAAAATTATCGATTTGATGACCAATTTTTTCCAGGGCATCAGTTCTATAAAAAATCTTAAAAACCCCGGATGGTATTTATTCCATTCCTTTTTTATTTACATTATGTACTTTCTAATGATGTATGTAATCTTTTTTAGCTACCAACCAACCGAACATTTAAGCATGCTGGCCGGACTTACAGCATTTATTATGGGAGGACTGGCTATGCTGGCTCCGGTACAAGGGGGAATTGGCGCCTGGCATTTTATGGTTCTGGAAACGCTGGCTTTGTATGGACTCGACAAGACCGATGGTAAAATCTTCGCCTTAATATCGCACACATCAATGAATTTAATGCTGTTAATTGTTGGGGCTATTAGTTTTATGCTCCTGCCCCTTTTTAATAAAAAGAAAATTAACCAAGAACCTTAATTGAAATTACTCCATAAAAAAAGCCGACGAAAAGTCGGCTTTTTTTCAATTGTCTTATTCAGAATTATTTTACTTCTTCAAAATCAACATCGGTAACTTCTTCGTCTTTACCTGATGATTTTCCTTGTTGTGCTTCGCCAGCATCAGGTTGAGCCTGAGCTCCCTGCGCCTGCTGTTGCGCATTGTATAAATCCTGCGATGCTGCCTGGAAGGTGTCGTTCACCTCTTTTGTTGCTGCATCAATAGCATCTAAATCCTGATTTTTATGCGCTTCTTTCAATTTGGCTAATGCTCCTTCGATGGCTGATTTTTTGTCAGCAGGAATCTTGTCGCCAAATTCTTTCAGGTTTTTCTCGGTTTGGAAAATCAAGCTATCGGCTGCATTAATTTTTTCAATCTTTTCCTTAGCCTTAGCATCGGAATCAGCGTTTGCTTTTGCTTCGTCGCGCATGCGGTTGATTTCTTCTTCGCTTAAACCTGATGAAGCTTCAATCCTGATTTTTTGCTCTTTACCTGTTCCTTTATCTTTTGCGGCCACATGTAAAATTCCATTGGCATCGATATCAAACGAAACCTCAATTTGTGGCACACCGCGTGGTGCTGGTGGAATGCCATCCAAATGGAACCTTCCGATGGTTTTATTATCTTTTGCCATGGGGCGTTCGCCCTGGAGCACATGAATCTCAACCGAAGGTTGATTGTCAGAAGCTGTGGTAAAGGTTTCTGCTTTTTTGGTTGGAATGGTTGTATTCGATTCAATTAACTTGGTCATTACACCACCCATGGTTTCAATTCCCAACGATAGCGGAGTCACATCCAACAGCAATACATCTTTTACTTCGCCGGTCAATACACCACCCTGAATGGCTGCACCAACAGCTACAACTTCGTCAGGATTTACTCCTTTTGAAGGAGCTTTTCCGAAGAAATCTTCAACCACTTTTTGAATAGCAGGAATACGTGTTGAACCACCAACCAAAATTACTTCATCGATATCCGACTGAGTCATTCCGGCATCTTTAAGCGCTATGCGGCAAGGCTCAAGCGTTGCCTGAATCAGGCGATCGGCCAGTTGCTCAAATTTTGCTCTTGTCAGATTCTTTACCAGGTGTTTTGGAATACCATCAACTGGCATAATGTATGGCAAATTGATTTCGGTGCTCGATGAACTCGACAATTCAATTTTTGCTTTCTCGGCAGCTTCTTTTAAGCGTTGCAAAGCCATTGGATCTTTTCTCAGATCAATTCCCTCTTCGTTTTTAAATTCTTCGGCCAACCAATCGATAATTACCTGGTCAAAATCGTCACCACCAAGGTGCGTATCACCATTGGTCGATTTTACTTCGTAAACTCCATCGCCCAGTTCAAGAATTGAAATATCGAAAGTACCACCACCCAGGTCGAACACGGCAATTTTCATGTCACGATCTTTTTTATCGAGACCATAAGCCAATGATGCTGCGGTAGGTTCGTTAATAATACGCTTTACAATTAAACCGGCAATTTCGCCAGCTTCTTTTGTTGCCTGACGTTGAGCATCGTTAAAATAAGCAGGAACAGTAATAACCGCTTCAGTAACTTCCTGACCCAGATAATCTTCAGCTGTTTTCTTCATTTTCTGAAGAATCATAGCCGAAATCTCCTGGGGAGAATATTTCCGGTCGTCAATTTGAACCCGGGGCGTATTGTTCTCACCTTTTACAACTTTATAAGTAACTCTTGAAACTTCGCTTGTTAAAGAGTCAAATTTCTCACCCATAAAGCGCTTGATAGAAGCAACTGTTTTTTGTGGGTTGGTAATAGCCTGGCGTTTGGCCGGATCACCAATTTTACGTTCACCGTTTTCAACAAATGCTACCACCGATGGAGTGGTTCTTTTTCCTTCGCTATTAGGAATAACTACAGGCTCATTACCTTCCATTACGGAAACACAAGAGTTGGTTGTTCCTAAATCGATTCCTATGATCTTACCCATATTATATGTTCGTTTTAGATTTAATAATCATTAATTTCGGGATTGTCTTTTTCAAGGATTGTGCCAGCAAATTTTTGGTCGGATAAATAGAAAATATGACACAACAAGGCCAATAAATTCCAACATCATGACTGACATTGTGACAAAACGACACAAAATTTTAGTGTCTGTTTTTAATGTCTGCCAAAAAAAATGAGAGATGTTTTTAATATTTATTTTACCTGGGGTAAGCTTTGAGTTAATTTAAGATTGAACCCTACCCTAATTAATAATACTTGATTGCGGCATTCCATTCCGGTAAGTTTCGACTAAAATGGCCTGCTGAAATAAATCGTCGTAAGCCAAAACCCAATCGTCGCCGCGTACCAGGGTTTTATAAACATCGGAACCAATGTATTTGCTACGCGACAGATTTATTTGAACGCCATTATCGTCCCAGCGATAAAATTCATATTCGTAGTCGGAACCATCAATCCATTGGCGCATGGGACGGTATTCGGGAATTAACCCCATTTTACCGGTTACCACTTTTATTATTTCATCGACCCGATAATTTTCGATGCGCCGACGCTCGATGGAGAAAATGGTATTGTAACCTATTATTTTTATGGTAATGTCTTTATTCTCCATAAACTCACAATCTTCGATGGTATAGTTTGGATAGTTATATATACCCCGGGTTTTCAACAGGGAACGATCAATCTGATCGCCAATAGAATAATTGGCTATTAAAAATTTAACCGGTTTATAATTATTGGTTTCGGTTACCGTAAGTTGATCTTTTGTTGAAAGAATTAATGGAAAAGGCTCAATATATAAGATAAGTTTTGGTTTTTTGTTGATGTATTTTAAATCGAAAATAACGGTGTCGATAAGCAATTCCATATGGGTTACTACAAATTCCCGGTTCTCATTATGATAACCTCTCTCCTGCGAGCGGCTTATAATTAAACAGGAATCATTAATGCTTAATGGAATAATTTTTTGGTTAACCGGCTTTTTCTGAAGCGAATCGAATTCGGTAAAAATGACTGAAGAATCATTTCGAATCAGCAGGCGGTCGTTATGATACCAGCTTACCCCGTCGAAAATTGCTTTATAAGCCGGTTCATCCATATTTTTGCAGGCATAAAAACCTGAAATACTAACTATGACAAGTAAAACAATGGGGATATTAAAAAATCGCTTCATCGGGAACTAATTAAAAATTTATTCAATATAATGCTACTTTGTAAGCTTGTATTCAACTAAAATCAAATTTAAAATACGTAATTAAAAGTACCCGGCGGCTGAATATTCAAAAACGCCGGTTAAAATTTAACAATGCAAGATAATAAAAAGAAATAAGATAAAATCTTCCTTACTGATAAACAGGAGTTTTACAAAAGGGAGTAAAAAAAGTAGAAAAAAACAGTTTTTAATTTTATGGCAATTCAATTTTTTACCTATATTTGCACCCGCATTTGGCTCCGTAGCATAATTGAATAGTGCATCTGACTACGGATCAGAAGGTTCCAGGTTTGAGTCCTGGCGGAGTCACTTTAAAGCACCTACTTAAGCAAGTAGGTGCTTTTTTTATCGCCAAATGGCTATTTTATCCAACTTCCTGGGTCACTTTAAAAAGTTGGTGGAGTAAATAAAAATATAAACTTTGCAGCTTATAAAATTAAATAAGCATGAGTTTAGCAACAGACCACTTTACCACACTAATAAAAGCTTTATTACCAGAGCAAA
>JBFXEW010000018.1:6329-109621 GCA_050179685.1 Salinivirgaceae bacterium | reverse complement strand
TAAAACACTAATCGTTGTTTATTACTTCATCAAAAAAGTAACTGTCTTTGAAAAAGCGGTATCCTTTAATTCTCAGGAATTATCAGAATTGTTCAATCCTGGCTTTTGAATGAATTCAATCGCCAATTATAAACGGGACTTTTACAATATGCTTTCCGGATAATCCTTTTTAGAAGAGATTAGCTTCTCGTATACCACTCCGTGACGGGGAGTTGTAGGATTCGAACCTACCGCCCAAAAGGGCTGACCATGGTTGTTTGTTGCTCTACCCATTAAGCTATCCTAGAGTTGCTAGGAGTGGGACTCGAACCCACAACACACAAATTAGCTCAAAAGCAAATACGAAGAAAAGCAGCATGCTATCATCGTTTTATAGATTCTAGCACTATGAAGCCTTTTGAAACTTTCATTAGGTCTTTGCTTCACACTTCTTTTGAACGCTTCCTTTTACAGAAGATCTTTATATTAATTGAAAGCATTTTTCAATGATTGAAGATTCATTGCTCTTAAAGCAAGAATCTTCGATCCTTTATTTTAATTTTCGCGTTTTCAAAACAATTCTTAATAATGGTTTTGAAAACAGGATTCAAAGAACGTTTTATCATTTTGACGATACAAAGATTTCACCCAAGTGCGCAGTCTTTTTGCGCAGATGAAATTATTTTCTTATTTTTTCAAAAAAAAAATCGAAATGCCAGTTAATAGGAATGCGCTTATACGGTATAAAACCATAGATAAATGCTTGTCGAATCCTTATCGTTTATGGTCGCTTGAAGATTTAATTGATGCCTGCTCAGATGCGCTTTATGAATATGAAGGGATTGACAAAGGAGTTTCGCGCAGAACTGTGCAAATGGATATCCAAATGATGCGTAGTGATAAATTGGGCTACAATGCACCAATTGAAGTTTACGACAAAAAGTATTACAAATATACGGAACCAAATTACAGTATTACCAATATGCCTTTATCAAAGCATGATTTGGAAAAGCTTTCAGAAGCAACGGATATTTTACGTCAATTTAAAGGTTTTGCGCATTTTCAGGAATTAACCGGTGTTGTACAGAAGATTGAAGATCGCGTTAACTCAGAGAAACTGAATACTCGTCCGATTATTGATATTGATAAAAACGATGGGTTGAAGGGGTTGGAGCATCTTGATTTTATTTATCGGGCTATACTAGATAAAAAAGTATTGAATGTAAATTACCAATCATTTAATGCGCGAAACCCAAGTGAACTGCAATTTCACCCATATTTATTAAAAGAGTATAATAATCGTTGGTTTCTAATAGGTCATAAAGATTCTAGTGAATCAATTTTAAATCTGGCGCTTGATCGAATATGTTCACTTTCGGTAAACAACCAACTATCTTATGTTGAAAAACTGGACTTCTCAGCAAATGAATACTATAAAGATGTAGTAGGTGTTACTGTTAAAAATGCGCAACCCCGCAATATTGGTATTTGGGTAGACAAAAGTAATGCTCCTTATGTATTAACCAAACCACTACATCACTCCCAGGAATTACTTAATAATTTGGATGATGGCATAGAAATCAAGATAAGGGTTGTACCAAATTATGAATTAGAGCGCTTAATTCTTGGATTTGGAGAAGGAATGAGAGTTTTATCACCAGGAAGTTTTGCAAGGAGATTACAATCAAAATTATCCAGAGCCTTAAATAATTATAGCAAACAAGAAATTAATAATATAAAAAGTTAATGCAAAATAAGGCTGCATTAAAAATTAATTACACCTAATTTTCTAAAATAAGCGCAAATTTCACGTTTTTAATTCAAATTTTTGCGCATATTTTCCGTTCGTTGGCCGCTCCTTGCGCGTTGAATACTAAGGAATTGTGCCATTATTGCTTTTTTCTATTTACAAGTAGGTATTTAATGTTCGGAAATTGCGAAGTATTGGTTTACCTGGTTAGATTTATGCTGTAAAACCAGTTAAATGCGCAAAAGTCAATTAAGTAATATAGAAATCTGCGCAAACTTAGATTTTTAGATGAAATTATTTCGGTAAATCAACGCTCGTTGGACGCTCCTTGTCCGTTAATTATCAATCAATTAGTATTGAAGATGATTTTTAATTTTAGCCAAACGGATTCCGCTCGTTGGCCGTTCCTTGAGCGTTGAATATTAAATATTTATAAAAAAGTATTTGAGTCTGTTTTTAAAAGCTGAATTGTGGTAATCAGGTTGGGTTTTATTGGATTATGCGCTAAAGTTTAAATCACTCCAGAATAAAACGTAAAAGTGTATCGATAAAAATAGAAATTGCGCAAATCAGCATTTAATTGAGTGAAATTTTTCACAAAATCAACGATCGTTGGCCGCTCGTTGACCGCTCCTTGTGCGTTGAATACTAAAGTTTTGCGCAATTATTGCGTTTTTGTATAACAATTCCGTTTTTTGAGGTCTAATAAAGTGCGCTTTAGCGACTATTTTATTCGAATTATGGCAGGAAAACAGTTGAATGCGCAAAAATCACATTGGTGATTTAGGAACCTGCGCAAACTTGGATTTTTGAATGAAGTTATTTCGGTAAATCAATGTTCGTTGGCCGATCCTTGTGTGTTGAAAAAAAGTATATTACAACATATTATTAATAATGAACAATTGCACTAAATACCCAAATTCAAATCAACTTTCAATTACAAAGCTATAAAAACATAAAACTTTTTTTTTAAATTTGCTTTGCAGGTATCGCCGGTTGGAAAACTGCTTTAAAAGCAAGTACCTTTGGGTTGCCTGCATTTTTCATTTAGTCACATCATTATAAAAATGTGCAATTTTTAGTTTTTAATATGATTCTGCTTATCCAAGTTTTATAAGAGGAATTATCACCAATCATACCCAATATATCCTTTGATTTACCGCCTCCTAAATAGGATATAAGATTGACTCTAGCATCGAATTGTAATATTTATGTAGTTTATTATTTGAGGGCATGCGCTAAAGTTTAGATTAACTCTGAATAAAACGCGAAAGCTTATAAATAAAATTTGCGTAAATCAGTGTTTAACTAAGTGAAATTTTCCGCAAAATCAACGATCGTTGGCCGCTCGTTGGCCGTTCCTTGAGCGTTGATTACTAAAGATTTACGCAATTGTTGCGTCTTTGTATAACAATCCGGTTTTTTGAAGTATAATAAGAGCGCTATAGCAACTATTTTATTCGAATTATGGCAGGAAAAACATTTGAATGCGCAAAAGCCAATTTTGTTATTTGGGAATTTGCGCAAATTTGGATTTTGGAATGAAATTATTTCGGTAAATCAACGCTCGTTGGCCGCTCCTTGTTCGTTATTTATCAATTAATTAGCGTTGAAAATAAATTTCAATTTTAGCATAACGGATTCCGCTCGTCTCGTTCCTTGAGCGCTGATTATTAGGTGTAAATTAAAAAAGTGATTGAAACTGTTTTTAATAACTGAACTGTAGAAATGTAATCGGGTTATACCTGGGTTATGCGCTAAAGTTTAAATTATTACTGATTAAAGCTAAAAAATGTATAGATAAAAATAAAAATACGCAAATCAACGTTTAATTGAGTGAAATTTTCCGCAAAATCAACGCGCGTTGGTCGCTCGTTGGCCGCTCCTTGTGCGTTGATATTTAATAATTTAGGCATTATAGTATTTTACTGATTTTTATAAATAAATATGAACCAAGTGATATGGAATTTAACGACTCAACACCTATTGTAATGCTTAACGTGGGGCAATTAAAAGAGATTTTAAGCGCTAAACAAAACAATGAAGATGATAATGCGGTAATATCATTCGATTTTACTTCCGGTAAATATGCATATGGACTAAAAGGTATTCGTAATTTGTATGGAATTTCGCATGCAACAGCGCAAAAGTGGAAAGATGGAATTTTAAAAGATGCAGTGTATCAGCATGGGAGAAAAATCATTCTTGATATTGAAAGGGCAAATCAGATTTTACGTGAAAGATAAGATTATGACCAATAATCTTGGGAGTAATTAATAAAGTTTTTATTTAGTAAGTGGTTGACATTTGACTCTTGATAGAATTAGAATTAGTTGTATCATATTGTAATATAATGCAATATGTGATATATTGAGATTAAACGATGTCAATTAAGTTTGGATTTTGTTTTTCTCCAGGTTGACAGTTATATTTAAAAGGTTAGGCCTAATTTCCTCATATTCAGAAGCGAAATATTTATTTTTCAATTGTCATCTGTCAAGTGTCATTTCTATTTAATGTCCATTGTCTGACAGTTTCGTGAGAAACATCTAGTAAATGAGCCGCATCACGGTAACTTAAACCCTTATGGTCAATAAGGTCGAAGGCAAAGAGTTTTTTATGTTCTTTTTTTAGAATTGTAGGTTCTTTTATTTTCTTCAATACTTTTTTTGCATTCGATAAAAAATAGTCACTTAGAATAATGGCTCCTTCGACAGCTCTTAATCCTACTTTATCATTAGGTTCTTCTTCACAAGCCCAATATAATAACTGGAGGATTAGAGCAAACCTTGCACAATATGTATCCATTTTAGGATAAAATCCTAGCATTTCATCAGGTAAATTACCTTCCCTATGCAATTTTGAGTTCTTATTGTAGTAGCTTTTATAGCGAGTTAAAGCTTCTTGTGTGAACTCTAATGTAGAAGGATTAACCCTATTGAATTCATCAGAAAATATTGGTAGATCAGCTAATCTGTTTAAAATTCGTTCATATTCTTCAAAAACATAAGTAGGAATTTTATGTTCGGGGAAGTCTTTCTTTTCCAGATAATCAGGCATAATAAAAAGTAGCCGCTCTACAAATCCGTTTTTTTCACGATTGTCTTTAAAAAGCTCAGAAATTAGTTTTGTTTGGATTCCGCCTATAAGACTTATATGGGGTAGGGAAATTGAAATTGGCTTAGAAGAAACCCGATCTACTGTTATTGATTTCCTTGACCAAACTTTTAACCATTGCTCTTGATCACTACCTTTATTATACTTACTCATGTTGTTAAAAAATCCAATAACTTCATCATAATAAATTCCAAAACCCTTGGGATTATTATCATGTGACCGGTATATGGCCTCAAGGGTGGCATCTTCGGCTATAATTTGCTTTTTCTTGGGTTCTTTAAAGTCATCAAGGTGATTTTTTCGTTCATCTGCGCTTAGCATTTTATTTTTCTCATATTCTTCCTGTTCTTTTTTCCACTGATTAAAATACTCTTGGTTCTTTCTAATTAAAGGATTGGCAGCAGCAGCAATTGTTGGTGTTTTTGCTACTCCAGTTGGACCAACTATGATCATAAATAAATTACATCCTTCATTCCAGCCATTTTTTATTTTTAATTGATAGCTGTTTCCAATGCTGACACTGCTTGCAAACAGAATAGAACCAAAAATGTATTCTAAGTTAAAGTTTAATCCCTGATTAACTTCCATTGCAAAATCCTGAATTGGTTTAGGGAAGATTTTAAATATCTCTGGTATCATTGTGGTAAGTTTTTAGTAAAATCAAGAATTGCAAAATTTCCTAGATTAGGATTTGATTTGAAAGGCAGAAATATAGTTAACCCGTGCGCTCCATTTTGTGAATGAAAAATTATATTATCTTGGATATTTTTAAAGAGATAAAAGTCATGTATCTGGTAAATATTATGATACACTTCTTTTAGATCCTCAACAAGTTTCTTTTTATAATTAAAATGTTGAGGATACTTATTTCGGTCGAGAATTCTTAAATTCCGGTCTTCTTTTTCTATTATAGCGACTAGATGAGCGACCCCATTTTTATAATCATTAAATGCATCCATTATTTCTCCTCCATTAGGTTAATTAAATCATCAATTTTGTACATTACCTTTGCGCCTAATTTTTTAAAAGGTAGCTTTCCGGAAGTGCGTTGTTGCCAAAACCAGGTACTTTTATAGCCGGTTTCTTTCATGGCATCTTTTTCCGAGATATATCCATTAAAAATGGACGCATTGCTTTCATTGAGATTAACACAATTCAGGATGCTTTCAACTTTTGCAACGAGTTCCTGATAATCTGTTGCGGGTAAAATGACCATACTATGCTTCAAGTCATTTTGATTTGAATTAAATTTTTTCATAAACTTTTAATATTGTTTATGAAGCAAAGATGTGGGAAAGAAAGAGGAGAGGAATAAAATTACAATTGAAATGGGGGGGCATTAGAAATGTTGGTAATTATTTCATTGCCCCCCTAAAAAATGCTTATTTTTTTGGAAAGTTGATATATTTAATTAATTGCCTTGTTTGGTATTTTTTAAAATCATTTTTATCTATCAGCTTATCGGTTTGCACTTTTCTAGTATTGAAGCGTTCTTCTTTATTAATAAATCCCGGTAAGTGTTGGCTTACTGTTTTTTGAAAGATTTCATAAATAACTTTTGAAATTCCATTTTGATTGTATTCGTTAAACGTAAAACACTCCATTAAGTCATGAAAAATAAACTCTGCCGAGAATTTAGCGAACGTCTTGCTTAGTGCGTATTTAATCTTGTAGATTTCAGTTGGAGTTAGGCTTAGCGTTTCAAATTCATTATTGTCGAATATTTTACTGCGAAGCTCTGCAATGGCATCCTGCAATGGTTTGGATTTTGGTTTATTATAGGGTTTTGATTCTTTTAATTCGCTTAATTCTGCATCAAAAGCATCTTTTATTGAAAGGTCTTTTAATATTAGAAAAAATTTAATACTGTTACCTAAACCAACAAAATCAATTGATCTTATGAATGGCAAATTATTTTGTTCAAAGTCTACCTTGAGTTCGTTTATGGCAAGATTTACTTTGTCGTAATATTCTTTATAGATTTTATCAAAATCAATTGCGAATATTTCTGATAGAAATGGTAAATAATCATTTAATATTGATTCAATGTTATAATCTGAAATTCCTTTTTTTTCAATATCCTTAGCACATAGAGCAATTTGAATGAAATCATGGTTAAATGTTTTTATTTGATTGCTATTTCTTGTATTCTTTATAATATGGAAGTTGATAAAAACACTTATTATAAAAAGGATATTATTTTCGAGTTTTAATTTACTAAGAGTTCCAATGTTTTTTGCCAGAAAATTAATTTCATCTTTTACGCTCCAGCATGTAGAATTGAGGGGATCAATCAAGTTTGTTGAGCCTGCTTTGAAATGATTCTGGTGAGCGCGATTTATCCTTTCTATTTCTTCTAGTGTTTTGTTAATTTCATTAACAAACGTTGTGAAAATTTTTTGCATTATATTTTAAGTTCTAGAGTTTAAATTTTTCCATTTCTTTTTCTAAGGTAGAGGTCAGCATCTTAGCATAAATCTGTGTAGTTCGGATGCTGCTATGTCCTAATATTTTTTGTACAACATCCAATGGAATGCCATTATTTAAAGCTACAGTTGCAAAGGTATGTCGGGCAACGTGATGTGTTAAATCCTTTTCAATTTCTGCCAGTGTTCCAATGTGCTTTAAAAACAGGTTAACTTTTTGATTTGAATAGCGCGGTAAAACATAATTTGAAACGATACGTGAATCCTCATCTTTGTATTTGTCAATGAGTTCCATTGCTTCTGCGATTAGTGGTACATATACCATCTCTTTGGTTTTATCCATTTCAATGGATATTATCTTTTTACTATTGGATGTTTCAATAATATCAGTCATTTTAAGGTTATATGCATCTGAAAAGCGCAAACTGGTATAACAGGAAAACAAAAAGAAATCTCTTACCCGGTCTAATACCTGATTATTTTCGAAATTGAGTTTAATAATCCGGTTAATTTCATCAGAAGTCAAAAAACTCCTATTTGTAGGCTTATTCCTTAATTGAAAACGGGTGTATGGGTTTTCTAAAATCAATGCTTCATTATGTGCTTTGTGAAGCATAGTACGCAATCTGGAATGGTGTTTATTGGCGGTGTTTCTTTTAATATTATTTCCATGCCGATCTGTATGCTTGGTCATAAGGTAATGGTCAAAAGCTTTAACAAAATCGTAATTCATCTCCTTAATCGGAAAATCGCTTTTTTTATAGGCACTTTTAATAAAATCCTGGTATATCTTTTTTGATGCTGAATAATGATTAACAGTATTAATGGCGTGTTCTTTTTTTTCTCGAATTTCCTTAATGTGTTCATCCATGTATTCAACAAGGAAACGTTGCGTTTTTTTATCGCCCTTGTATATTGCAATTATCGAACGCGAAGAAAGGGGTTTGCCATCATCCAGTAATTTACGACGGATTCTATTCAGATTGTTTTCTATTTCACTTAGCTCATCGTTAATAACCATATTCTTTTTTGCTCTACCTTTTTCTTTGTCCCATAGTTTTTCTTCACAATAGAAATTAGTGGCAAATTCAGTTTTTCGTCTATCAATGATTAAGCGGCCATAAATTTTATAGGTATCAAATTTTGGCTTATTCAGATTCAAATAGAACCGAATTGAAAATGATTGTGTCATGTTTTTTGCCTTTGAAGTTGTTTCACCTTTTAAAGTTAGTGATTAAAAGGTCACATATTGGTGAAACAAATTTAGAAAAAACATGAAAAGTAACAAATTTTTAAAAAAGAAAAACCCTTTTAGATAAAGGGTTTTGGAGAAAAATGAAATTCTTTGAAGTTTAAAAAGTGGAGCTGCCGGGATTCGAACCCGGGTCCAAACAAGGAGACCATACGCTTTCTTCATGCTTAGCTCTGACTTGATTTTCGTGCATGGGCTGGATCAAAGCCACCGACCCATACCTTAGCTCCTTAATTTCATCACGATAGCGGAGCTTTATCGTAACTATTTCTGAATTGTCAGCATTTCCGTATCGGCGAGCCTCAGAAAAGCGGCTTCCGGGAAATGTCTTGTCCCAGCACCTGGTGCCGGGATTATGCTAATCTACTAAACTTCGATTAAGCGGCAAGAGCGTAATTAGATTCGCCATTTGAAAAGTGTGTGCCTGAGATTTACGGGTCAGTTTCACTACACCCGGCATGCTTACATACCACCTCATCTTGCTGTCAAAACCAGGTCAGCCCCTCAAAGAACACGGGTTTTCACCCGATGCAAAGTGCGCAAAGATACAAAATCCTGTTGTTTATCACATCGTATCTCCGTTTAAAATTCACCTAATTTCCTAAATTCGCATCCTTACCGGAGAAAATATCTTACTCCGACAGGTCTTTTACCAAACCAAAATGCTAATTACTATGAATAAAAACTTACGTATAGGAATCATTAAAGAAACGAAAACTCCGCCCGATAAACGTGTTCCGGTTACTCCGGCTCAGGTCGACACCATCCAAACCCGCTTCCCTTCGGTTAAAATGTGTGTTGAACCCAGTCCTTTAAGGTGTTTTACCGATGATGAATACCAGTATTTGGGAGTCGACCTGGAGTGCGATATGACTACCTGTGACATTCTTTTTGGCGTAAAAGAAGTGAAGATTGATGCCCTGATACCCAACAAAACTTATTTGTTTTTTGCCCATGTGGCTAAAAAGCAACCCTATAACCGTGAGTTGTTACGAGCTATTTTAGCCAAGAATATTACCCTTATCGATTACGAATACCTGACCCGTCCCGATGGAACGCGAATTGTGGCTTTTGGCCGATGGGCCGGAATTGTGGGTGCGTACAATGCCTTGCGGGCACGAGGTAACCGCACCAATAATTTCAACCTGAAACCGGCGCACGAATGTCACGACATGGAAGAATTGTTTGCTGGTTTAAAAAAGATAAAACTAAAGCCAATAAAAATATTAATTACCGGAGGCGGACGGGTGGCTCATGGGGCAATGGAAACCTTAAGTCAGTTAAATTTGCGACAGGTAACCCCAAAAGAATTTCTGGAACAGACTTTTGATGAACCGGTGGTTTGCCAGATAGAACCCATGCATTACGTAAAACGCAGCGATGGGCAACTGTTCGACATGCAGCATTTTATTCAACATCCACAAGAGTATGAATCAATTTTTAAGTCTTTTACAAAGGTTACCGATATTTTTATAGCCTGTCATTTCTGGGATAATCAATCGCCTAAGTTTATTGATAAGGCAGATTATCTTGAGCCGGACTTTAAAATTTCGGTTATTGCCGATGTAAGCTGCGATATAAACGGACCTATTTATTCTACAAAGCGGGCATCAACCATTGCAGATCCTTTTTATGGATACAATCCACAACTGGATGTGCTTGAACCGGCTTTTACCCGACCAACAAATATTACGGTTATGGCTGTCGATAATTTGCCTGGCGAGTTGCCCCGCGATGCTTCACGTGATTTTGGGCGCGATTTGTTCGAACGTGTTTTTCCGGCGCTTATCGAAGACGATCACGAATATGTGATTGAACGGGCCACCATTGCGAAAGATGGAAAGCTGACCCCAAAGTTTGCTTATTTGCAGGACTATGTGGATGGGAAGGAATAAGAGAGCATTTGATTAATAGTCACGGTGTGATTGATTTGTATACCGGATAAATGTTACTTAGTTATGGTTGACAAATCAATTCACACCGTTAGGTTGTAGTTAGCTTGTTTCTAAAATAAATGGTAAATCAGGCTAATGTTGAATGTTTGAAAAAGCTTTTCTTTTACAGGATACATATAATAGAAGTTATCGCTTAAAGAGTTTTCAAGAACAGAAACAAGAACATTTTGATTGATATTTTGGTCTAATGGCATTCCTTCATAATAATCAGAATCGTTTGAAATATAACTTACCTGCCAATCTAATCTAAACCTTAAACGTTCTGAAATATAATAATTCCAATTGACGCCTCCAGTTATTTCCATCATTCGACTTTCAGGTTGGGTTCCATTACTGGCAGTTTTTGCTTCAATAAATTGTATTAACGACAAATTAGTAAATACATTAAAATCGGTGCGGGTATTTGGGTAAATTCCAAAATCTTGATAGAATGATAGTCGGGCATGTGGAAGCTTGGCTTTTTGTTCGGAATCGGTGTCTTTCCATTGCATATAACCTCCCAGAGCTTTAAACTCTGTATTGCTTTGAACTTTAAGTGATAGGGGTTTGTGGGCATTAAGTTCAAATCCTCCTGAAATTGATGGAGTAATTAATGTTTGCGAATTGCTTCCGCTAGTCATTTTAAGTGCTCCAATTCCTGGATATATTGCTAATGCTGCTGAATTACCTGATTTTCTGATTTGATTCCGCCCGTAATCCCACATATCGTTTAGAACTGCAAAGTAGCCTATATTATTCTCCGAAATGTAATTATGCTCTTTTAAAAAAACATCAATGATTTCCAGTTCGTGAATTTTTTGTATCCGGGAATCATAGTAGCGTTCTTTTTTTAGTTTGGATATTTGAGTAGCAAGTTTAATAATGTCCTCATCATTGACTGTCTGGTTTAGAATATTTGCGTTTTGAAATTCCTGAAATAAATAAACTGCCTGACGTGCATCCTGAACTTCCTCAATTCTTCCATTGCCATATTTAAATGGCAATTCAATAAAGGCGTTTATTTGTTTTTGATTTTCCTGGCTTGTTCTTTTTGCAAGAAATCCTCCAATATTTGCGTTGAAATTGGTTTCAAAATAATCGTTTCGCTTTAAGAAACGTCGGTGAATATTTTCAATTTCAAAATGAGGTGTTGTGTTTAATTGTTCAGAGGTATTGAATTTTTGATAACTTAAGGGCAAGCTCATGTTTATACTTCGTTCTTTTTGAAATTGTGATGAATTAACATACAAATTGTATACTCCATCGATATTATTTTGTAGTGATAGGAAACTTTCAGGGTCTCCGTAAATATCATAGTTGTTAAAATAATCCGATTTTCGATGGGAACCATTAAAATTAAACTTAAAATCGAATAGTTCTCTTTTATATTCGGGTAACTTGTAATTTGATAACTTAAAGTTAATTTTTTGACCAAATACCGAAGGTCCAGAAAAGAGTATTATGATGATCAGAACTTTAGCACATATTTTACACATCGTGATTAATGATTTAAATAAGTAATTATATATAATTGGTTTATGAACCGTATAAAAGTATAACCATTTTTCAAATATCCAAACATGCAATAGATGCAAAAAAAACACCAAAGCGACTTGTAAGTCGCTTTTTTATTTCTACATTTGCGACTGTATAGTCGCTTCTAAATTTTTTTATATGGCTTTAAAAACATTTCAAAACTTAAAACCCGAACGTCGCGAGGAAATTCTGATGATCTGCTACAGGGAGTTCGCCTTAAAAGGCTACCAAAGTGCATCGCTGTCGGAGATTATCAAACAGCTGGGATTGGCCAAAGGCTCGTTTTACAGGTACTTTACCAATAAAAAGGAATTGTATGCCCACCTGATTCAACATGCCTCGGAACGTCGCTTATCGAAACTGAATCAATTAATTGATCATCCGGAGATTGATTTTTTTGAACTTATTCGACAGAATTTTTATGATAAGCTGAAGTTTGATATAGAAAATCCGGTGATTGCCGGTTTCCTTTACCAGGTTATGCACGAGCGCGAAAATCACGAGGTGGCTGATGTTATCAATGCTTTGTATCAATCGGTAATTGGTATAACCCGCTCCATTGTTGAAATGGAAAAATTCAGTAAGCAGTTAAAAAGTAAGGATGCCGAGTTGGTAGCTTTTCAGGTTTTTCATATGCAGCTTTGGCTTTACGATTATGTGGCGTACAAATACCGTATCGATTTTCAAGCGAATATCAAAAATGGAAAACCGGTTTTAAATTTAAGCGAAGCCGATTTGCACCGCATTATTGATGTATCGGTAGCGATGTTAAAAAATGGTATTTAATTGCACCTGACCACAGTTTAAACTTTTAAGATTAAACCCATGATTACTGTTCAAAATATTCACTACCGTTACCCCAACCAAAAAGCCGATACCATCAAGGGCATCAATTTTACCATTGAAAAAGGCGAAATCTATGGTTTTCTGGGTCCAAGCGGAGCGGGCAAGAGCACTACACAAAAAATACTGATTCGTTTATTAAGTGGTTTTGGTGGAAACGTTTCAGTATTGGGTAAGGAACTAAAGAGCTGGGATACCGATTTTTATAACCATATTGGTGTTGGTTTTGAACTGCCCAACCATTATGCTAAACTCACCGGTTTGGAAAACCTGCAATTGTTTGCTTCGTTTTACGATAAACCCAGTCGGAATTTGATGGAACTGTTTGCTCTGGTGGGTTTGCAGGCTGCAGCTCATCAAAAAACCGAAGCTTATTCCAAAGGAATGAAAATGCGTCTGAATTTTATTCGGGCATTGATTCATAATCCGGATATTTTATTTTTTGACGAACCTACTTCGGGACTCGATCCGGTAAACGCCCGAATTATAAAGGATATTATTCTTGATTTAAAGCGCCAGGGGAAAACCATTTTTTTAACTACGCACAACATGTACGATGCCGATGAACTTTGCGATAGGGTAGCTTTTATAACCGATGGACAGATTCAGGCTGAAGGAGCTCCCAAAATCCTGAAAATGAAATATGGCAAACCTTTGTTGCGGGTCGAATACCAGAACCAGGGATTGGCAGCGCGTGAATTTGATTTGGAACAGCTGGGACAGAACAACGAATTTCTGAACTTAATTCAAACCCATACTATTGTGAGTATGCATTCAAAGGAAGCCACCCTCGACGAGGTTTTTATCCGGACTACCGGAGTTAAACTAAACGCAATCGATTTGTAGCCATGAATACTTTATTGAAAGCCATTAAATGGGATGTCTTCCTTATTTACAAATACGGAATTGTAGCCGTGGCTTTTGCCATTGCTTTAATTTATAGTCTGGTTTTTTTACTTGTCGATACCGAGGGTTTTGAGAAATTAATTGTGGCTTTGGTATTTTCCGATCCGGTAATGTATGGCTTTTTGTTTACTGCGGTTATTATTTTGTTCGAGAAAGATGCAAATACCCATCAGGTTTTAGCGGTTACGCCGCTAACCACTTCACAGTATATTCTTTCAAAAACCATTGTTTTTTCCATGCTGGCGTTGGTAACGGGTTCCGGAATTATGGTAGCCGCCTGGCCTGAATATTTCAATCTATTGTGGTTTTTTCTGGCAGTTGTATTATCAGCGGCTTTGTTTGTTTTCGTGGGCGTGGTAGGCGTATCGTATGTAAATAGTTTTAACGAATTTATATTGATAATACCTTTAGTTTTGGCACCGGTTTGTTTGCCTTTTTTGCCATTTTTTGTTCTGGCCGATTCGTGGTTGTTTTACCTGATTCCTACGCAAGCCAGTTTACTACTTTTCGAAGCATCGGTAAGCAAAATAGAAAACTGGCAGTTGATTTATGCATTGCTATACCTGCTTGTTTTAAACTATCTGGTTTACCGATGGGCTTATGCCAGTTACAACAAACGCATTATTAAAACCGATCGTTTATGAAAAAATACCTGGCCATAATTATTGCCGATTTAAAAAACACCCGACGCGATCCTACTTTATTATTGATGCTTTGGGTTCCGCTGCTCATTTGGGTTGCAGTTCGTTTTGGCCTAACTGAAATTGCACTTTGGGTTCCTGAAATAGTAGCCTATTATCCGGCACTTTTAACATTTTTTTCGTTACTGATTGCCGTGTTTCCGGGTTTTCTGGTTTCTTTTTTATTGCTCGATAAAAAAGACAAGCAGTTATTTTCTATCGTAAAAGTTACACCGGTTTCCCTATCCGGTTTTTTGCTTACCCGGATAGTTTTTATGGTTGTATTGGGATTTGTTTTTAGTGTTGGTTTGCTGGTTTTTAATGGATTATTAATACTTCCCTGGTACGCAATAGTTTGCATATCCTTATTAAGTGCACTTCAGGTTCCCATATTTGTTTTGCTTATCAGTACTGTGGCAAAAAATAAAGTGGAGGGCATGACCCTATTGAAAGTTGCTAATGTAGTAATATTTATACCTGCCGCACTGTTCTTTGTCAACAGTGGTTGGATTAATTTATTGGGAATTTTTCCGGCTTTTTGGGTATATAAACTAGCCTGCGTTCCACTTGGCAGCACTTATTTTATTGTAGCCGGAATAGGATTATTATGGATTTTATTTTTGAATTATTTGGCTTATCGGTTTAGTGTTAAAAAACTAAACTTGCTTTAACAATTCAATAGTTTTTGCCGGATTATCCGATGCAAAAACTGTATTGCCGGCTACCAGTACAGCGACACCTGCTTTAACCAATTGCTTATAATTCTGTAAAGTAACACCGCCATCTACTTCAATCAGTGTATTTGAGCCGGCTTTGGTAATCAGTTCTTTTAGATTGCTGATTTTGGTATACGAGTGTTCAATGAATTTTTGTCCGCCAAAACCCGGATTAACACTCATAATCAGCACCATGTCGATATCGTGAATGATGTCGTTCAGTAAATTTACCGGAGTATGAGGATTTAGTGCAATACCAGCTTTCATTCCACCGGCTTTTATGGCTTGCAAGGTACGGTGCAGATGCGTACAGGCTTCATATTGAACCGTAAGTATTTCGGCTCCTGCTTCTTTAAATTGTTGAATGTAGCGGTCGGGCTCAACAATCATTAGATGAACATCGAGTGGTTTTTTAGCTAACTTTTGTACGGCTTTAAGTATCGGAAAACCAAATGAAATATTTGGAACAAAAACTCCATCCATCACATCCACATGAATCCAATCAGCCGTACTTGTGTTAAGCATTTCAATGTCACGGGCCAGGTTTCCAAAATCGGCCGAAAGTATAGATGGGGCAATAAGTGGTGTTTTCATTTGTGTTTTCTTTTTTTGAATTGCTTGTAAAGATACAAAATCCCTTTAATGCGGGTAAATAGGTAACAACAGAAAAAAAAGAACCGGGAACAAGTCCCGGCTTTATTTTATCCTAAATAAGCTTTCAGATTTTTGCTTCGCGATGTTTGTTTTAGCTTTCGTATGGCTTTTTCTTTAATTTGACGAACCCGTTCGCGGGTAAGTTCAAATTTTTCACCAATTTCTTCCAGTGAATACTGTGGCGTTCCTGCCAAACCAAAAAAGCAACGTAGTATGTCAGCTTCGCGTACCGATAATGTGGTAAGCGAGCGTTCAATTTCTTTCCGCAGCGAATCATTAATCAAATCGCGGTCGGGAAGGGGCATGTCTTTGTTCGGCATTACCTCGTACATACTTCCTTCTTCGTCGTGCTGCAGGGGCGCATCCATCGAAATATGCCTATTGCTTGACTGAAGCGCTTTTTTCACTTCTTCAGGTTGCATGTCGAGTGTTTTGGCAATTTCTTCGGCCGATGGTTCCCGTTCAAATTCCTGCTCCAATCGCGAAAGCGTTTTATTTATTTTATTGATGGAACCAATTTTATTCAGGGGTAAGCGCACAATACGCGACTGTTCGGCTAATGCCTGAAGAATAGACTGACGAATCCACCAAACGGCATAGGAGATAAATTTAAAACCACGGGTTTCGTCGAAGCGCTGGGCGGCTTTTATTAGCCCCAGATTACCTTCGTTAATTAAGTCGGGAAGACTAAGTCCTTGGTTTTGATATTGCTTTGAGACCGAGACGACAAAACGCAGGTTGGCCCGGATTAATTTATCGAGCGCCTGGGCATCGCCTTTTTTAATGCGGCGTGCTAAATCAACCTCTTCATCGGCCGTTACCAAATCTTCTTTTCCGATTTCGTGCAGGTACTTGTCCAACGATTGGGTATCGCGGTTGGTTACCTGTTTGGTGATTTTTAGTTGTCTCATTCTTTACGGTCTTAGTTCTGAATATTTATTACAATTTCTGTAAAAAAGTGTTCAGCCAGGCATCAACTCTTTGTTCGGTAAGTTCATCCTGGTAATCCTCATCGACCGGCAGCCCCACAAATTGGTCATCGATAACGGCAGCCGACTCGTTAAATTCATATTCATCGGTTTTCCAATGTCCCAGAATGGTAGCTTTATTTTCAATCAAAACATCGTAAATGGTACGCATGTGATCTACAAAATTATTGGGATATGCCAATTGGTCGCCCAAACCAAAAATGGCTACTTTTTTTCCGTCGAAATTCAGGTTTCTAAAACGAGGCATAAATTCGTCCCAATCGCTACTGGTATTTTTATGCGACCAGTTGTGGGTTCCTATGGTTGAACTGCCAATAATAAAACTGCGATACAATTTAATAGTTTCTTCGTTTACATCTTTAACGGGAATCAGGTCGCATTTTTCAGCACCAATTTTTTTAGCAACCAGGGTAGCTACTTTTTCTGTATTGCCTCCTACAGGCCCGTATAATACAGCAATTTTGTCTTTCATTTTAGGGATAGTTTAGGTTACGTGTCACAAAGATAGAATTATTTTTTACTTTTCAAACTGGCTAAAGCCAAAATGAGCCCCAGCAGTACGCTCAACAGAGCTGCAAATAATACCTGAAAATCAGGCGGTAATAAAAAGGTAAATGTGTGTGCCGGAATCCAGAATAATGGAATTGTTTTTTTAAATACAAAATGCCACTGAATGTTCCAGTCGATGGCTTTAAAATGGGCCGCAAAATCAACAGGCAGCAATAAACTTTTTGTTTTTCCTTGATGGGAAGCAATGTGCAAATCGGTAATTTTATGAAAAGTCATCATTACCGGAGCATACATAACATTCATGGCAATACTGATAGCAAAAGCAACCAGCAGCTTGGTATAAGTTGTGGAGTTACCCATTGATGCAACTGCACCCGAAATTCCGAGATATTCCATTAAAACAGGAGTTCCTGTGGCAAAGACCACAAAAGCCATTTTAATGGTTAATCCCAGAAAACCCCAGACCATTATTTTTGGAAAAAGTCCAAATTCGCCCGAATAGTATTTGCCGGTTTTTATACGCAGCCCAAGCATCTCACCAAATGTGGCCAACAGACCAAACTTTACAAAACTGGTTATCATCCCGTGGTTTTTATTAAAACTCAGGTAAGCCTGAAGCACCGCGTCAGAAAAATAAAACAGCAGTACAATTAAGGCGATAATAAGGCTAACGTAAATATCTTGTTTGTTGATTTTCATTATTCTTTGCTTAGTTTTTTGATGCAAGGTAATTCTATTGATTTCATGAATTGTTGTTTTGCCGTTTCAAAGTCAATAAACTGTTCGATGCCACAAAATGTTTTTATTTCGGATGCTTTTATCGCGTTTGGTTTACCGGATGCTTTTCCATATAGGGTTTAAATCCTTTGGTAAGTCCATCCGATATGCGGTTCCAGCTTAGCAATACAATTAACAGCAAGCCGGCTATAATTATCAGCATGGCTTTTTCGTTGGTACTTAAGTTATTCCAAAGTTTCATCATTCTCTATTTTTCAATTCGTATGCGTGCATCTACGGCTACAACCTGGTCTTTTTTTCCCAGCAGGGGATTTAAATCCATTTCAAAAATTTCAGGAGCTGTTTTACACAATACAGAAATTCTTGAAACAATTTCAGCAAATAGTATTTCGTTTACCGGTTCCTGCCCGCGCACGCCCTGAATAATTTTATAAGAGCGCAGGTTTCGAATCATATTTTTAGCTTCGTCAGGCGAGAAGGGAGCCAGGTTTGCCTGAACATCTTTTAATACCTCAATAAATATTCCTCCCAGTCCGCAAAGAACCATGTGTCCAAACTTATCTTCCTTTTTAGCTCCGGCAAAAAGTTCGGTTCCGCTTAACATGGGTTGCAATAAAATGGCGGTGGTATCTTTTATTTGCATCATTCGTTTGAATTCGGCTGCCACCTGTTCTTTGGTTTTTACATTCAGTACCACACCACCAACATCCGATTTATGGACGGGTCCAACTACTTTCATTACAAGCGGGAAACCCAAAGATTCAGCTTGTCTAACAGCATCGTCTTCAGTGGTTACTACGGCTTCTCCGGCACGTGGAATACCCGCTGCATCTAATAATTGTTGTACCTGTGCGGGTTCCAGGTAACCGTTTCCTGATGCGTCGATAATGGAGCGGATTTTTGTTGTGTCAACCTTGGGTAATTCTGCAGGTTTGCTTTCAGGTAAAGGTGTGCTGAAAACCTTGCTTAATGCAGTGCCCAGGGTTACTTCATCGGGGAAATTTATACGACCTTTGGCTAAAAAGTGATTAATCTCGTCGGCAACATTAATTATCGATGGCAATATGGGGTAGATGGGTTTTTTACAACTGCGCATTTTTTCGTCGAGCAAATCATAAACATCGTAAACCGGGGTTAATCCGGGACTGCCAAAAATAACACACATGGCATCGATGTGGTCAAAATCGTTTTCGCAGGCATCGATAATATGCCCTAATTGCTCGGCAGTTCCTGTGGCTAAAAAGTCGATGGGATTTGCCACTGAGGAACCCGGATACAACTTAGTTAGCAGGTTTTCTGCTTTTGGGCCTTCGATATGCGGAATTTCAAAACCACCATTCGACAAAGCATCAGTTAGCATTACTGCCGGGCCTCCGGCATGGGTAATAATAGCCATATTTTTACCAACAAGTGGCGGATGCATAAAAACGGCAGCCACAGTAGCCAATTCGCTGCGGCTGTAACAACGTACAATGCCGGCCTTACGGAACAGCGCATCTACAGCGGCATCGCTATTGGCCAGCGCACCGGTATGCGACGACGCGGCGCGACTTCCGGCTTCCGATCCGCCTGCTTTTATGGCGGCTATCTTACAGCCTTTATTAATAAGCGATTGAGCGTGTTTTAATAAAGCTTCAGGTTTGTTGATGCTTTCGATATAAAGCAGTTTTACTTTACTGCTGGTTTTGGGGTCGTAGGTTTCATCGAGATACTGAAGAATGTCTTCGACACCCATTTGGGCACTGTTTCCTACCGAATAAACACTCGAAAAAGTTAATCCGTTGGGAACTCCCGCTTCCATTATGTAAACAGCCGTTGCACCTGAACCCGAAATGAAATCACAACCTCGGGCATCGAGCTTTGGAATAGGCGTGGTAAATACCCCGCTGTAGTTTTGGTTTAACACCCCAATGCAGTTGGGGCCTATTAATGCACCATTCACCGAATTTATGGTAGCAACAATTTGTTTTTCCAACGCAGCACCTGCTTCGTTTTCTTCGCTAAACCCGGCCGACAGAATAATAAAAGCACGGGTGTTTTTTTGTTTTGCTAAAACTTCAACAGTTTCGGGACAAAATTTGGCGGCAATGGCTAAAATTGCCAAATCGGTTTCGGGTAGTTTACTTACCTCGCGATACGATGTGATTCCCTGTACCTGATCCAATTTGGGATTCACCACATAAAGTTTTCCCTGATAGTTGTGGTCGATAAGGTTCTTTAATACTTTACCGCCTGGTTTTTGAATATCATCTGATCCACCGATAACTGCAATGCTCCGTGGATTTATCATTTGTTGATTTATCATAGTATGCTGGTTTTTGTGGCAAATTTAGAAAAGCATCGCATAATAGCACACGACGATTATTATGTTATAGGTTTTTAATCACATGTTATATAATAGAAAAAGCGGGTATTTAATTAATGTTCAAGCAAAATCTTAATGGCTTAGCTAAAAGGTTATCAGGCAATTCATAACTATGCGACTGTATTTTAATGTTTGCAAATGAAGATTGTGTCAGGAATATTTCCTTTCTTTAAAGCCATAAAAACAATAAGCTTTGAAGAAAATTGCTTTTATCGTTCGTGGAAATTTAAGCGAACCCGACAAGTTTAGATCGAATATATCTCGGTTTTTTCAAAAAGAATTCGATGTTTATTTGCGCTTTACCCGACACAGCGGTCATGCCATCCAGATTGTAGAAGAGCTAATGGAGCAGGGGCTTGATTACCTGGTGGGTGTTGGCGGTGATGGTACTTTTAGCGAAGTTGTCAATGGTTTTATGTTAGCACCGGAATCCTGCCGAAAAAATACGGTGTTAATTGCTTTTCCCCGTGGTTCAGGTAACGATTTTTCGCGTACTGCCGGAAAAGTTCAGAGCATGGAGCATTTGTATCATTTAATTAAAAAGGGAGCTACCAAACCGCTTGATTTGGTGCAGGTATCTTACCAGGAAGCGGGACTGGAAAAAGTAAGGTATTACGATAATTCATTTGATATTGGTTTGGGTGGACTGGTTTGCCAGTTTATGAATAAGAGCGGAAGAACCTGGGGAAGCAACTTCACCTATTTTTATAATATTATCCGCTCGTTTCTTTTATTTAAACGTATTCCGGTTGAGTTAACTTCCGAAAACTTAAATTTTAAAGGAGAGGTATTGCTGGTTGTGGTGAATAACGGTCGCTATTTTGGCAGCGGCCTGGGTATTGCTCCCGATGCCAAACTCGACGATGGAAAACTCAATGTAATAATTGCACGGAAAATTAATATCGTGCAGTTTTTGTTTTTTATGCCCTGGCTGAAAAAAGCAAATCACATTCCGGTAAATGAAGTTTTTTATCACGAAATAAGCGAGTGCCAGATTTCGAGTACTCAGGCAAACTGCCCCATTGAAATGGATGGTGAGGTAATTGGTCGGGTTCCTTTAACCATTAAAGTGTGCCAGCATGCTGCACAAATTCTGGCTATTGAACCCTTTTAGTTCCTAAATAAATAAAAATAGTAAAAGCGAACTCAGCGGGCCAGTAGGCCATAAAGTAACAAGTGCTGGAGGCTTTTAATATGTGTGGTGGTAAGGTTTTCGTTTTCCTCTCTGATTAGCATCAGTTCAATTCCTTTAATAATTAAGGAAGTGTTTTTAACATAAGCATCTACATCGTTAATGGTAAAAAGTTGCTGCGTGATTCCCAGTTTATAAAGTTCCAAAAGAATTTTCTTCTCTTCCACATCCAGCTTTTCCCTTATTTTTTCAACCCAACGGTAATTGTTGATAAAGGCAATCTTTAATGCATCGTAGTTTTTGGTCAA
This sequence comes from Salinivirgaceae bacterium, assembly GCA_050179685.1. Lineage (GTDB taxonomy): Bacteria > Bacteroidota > Bacteroidia > Bacteroidales > SZUA-534 > GWE2-40-63. The sequence continues at coordinate 87,786 of JBFXEW010000018.1, read as the reverse complement.
TTGCAGCATAGCCCTAATGCGCGAATCGAGGTATTTTTCAAATTTTAGTTGAATGGCAGGTGTACTGGCAATTTCGTCTTTTAGTTTCATTAAAATACGATCGATCTCACGTTCCACTACAGCCTCATAAACTTCTTCCTTATTTTTAAAATAAGTATAAATGGTACGGCGTCCTTTTTTTGAGGCATTGGCTATGTCGGCCATAGTGGTTTTATGAAAACCCAACTGTCCAAATATGGTCAGGGCCTGATTCAAAATAGCTTCTCTGGAATTCTTTACATTCATCGGGTGTTTGCACAATTAAAGAGTGATTGTGCAAAAATAGAATCTTTTTTTAATTATGAAAGGCTAAAAACAAAAAGCCTGTAAAATACTCCGTTGGAATCAAAGTATTTCACACAAGCTGGCAAGCTTTGTTGTTTAAGTATTTTATTGTCTGTAATTTGCAGCTACGACTGTTTTACAGCAGTCGGGTACTAATAATAGGCTTCTGGCAATAAATAATTGGTAACATAATCGTGAACTCCCTCTTCGAGCGTATAAAATGCTTTGTTGTAACCAATACTTCTGAGTTTTTGCATATTGGCTTCGGTAAAATACTGGTATTTATCGCGAATGTCGACAGGCGTATCGATGAATTCAATATTTTCAGTTACGCCCATTGCCTTAAAGGTGTTAAGGGTAAGGTCGAGAAAAGTACGGCCCAGTCCGGTTCCTACATTGTATAAGCCGGAATCCTTTCGGTGATGCATCAAAAAATACATTACTTCAACCAGATCTTTTACATACACAAAATCGCGGGTTTGTCCACCATCGGGGAATTTGGGATGGTGCGATTTAAACAGCTTCATTTTGCCCGTTGCTTTTATCTGGTTAAAAGCGTGCAAAATAACTGAAGCCATCCGTCCTTTGTGGAATTCGTTTGGACCGTAAACATTAAAGAACTTCAGTCCGGCCCAAAAATAGGGTTGCTTTTCCTGTTTCAATGCCCATTTGTCGAAATCGTTTTTCGATTCGCCGTACAGATTCAGCGGATGCAGTTGTTCCACTATTTCATGTTCGTCGTTGTAGCCCAATTCGCCCAGCCCATAAGTTGCTGCCGACGAAGCGTAAACCAGGGGCAAACCGTATTGCACGCATTTATTCCATAGTGTTTTGCTGTAATCGAGGTTTAATTTATCGTAAACTTCTTTTGGAAAACCTGTAGTAGCCGAGCGGGCTCCCATGTGAAATACAAACTGAATAAATTTGTGGTTATCATCAATCCAGGAAAAAAAATTAGCTCTGTCTACTTTTTCTGAGTAAGTTTTTCCCTCGAAATTGCGGTTTTTTTCTTCCGACGAAAAATCATCGACCAGCACCACATCTTTAAATCCTTCGCTATTAAGCTTGCTTAGCATACAGCTCCCAATAAATCCGGCAGCTCCTGTAACTACTATCATGGTAATAAAATTTTATGCAAATATAAGCTTTAGCGCCTAAGCACCACAGCCCTTTTGAAATTCTTTTATAAGTTTTTACAAACATAAGGCTTAGGCAAAGCAATTTATTGGCGCTAATTTATTCTTTGTTATCCTGATATCTTATTCTATATTTGCAAGGAATGAATTTCAAATAGTTATGGTTTATCTTACACGAAGAGAGCGATTTAATAGTGCCCATCGGTTGTTTAATGTGAATTATTCCGATGAAAAAAATTTTGACGTTTACGGTAAGTGTGCCAACCCAAACTGGCACGGGCATAACTACGAATTATTCGTTACCGTTAAAGGAACGGTTGATAATGAAACCGGTGTAGTTATTAATTTAAAAGAACTCAGCCAGATTATCAATACCAGTATTATCGATAAACTCGACCATAAAAACCTCAATATCGAAGTCGATTTCCTACAAAACACTATTGTGTCGACTGAAAATATTATAATGGCTATTTGGAAAGTACTCGAAGCCGAACTAAAAGATACCAAAGCCCGACTTCACAAATTAAAACTGGTTGAAACCGAAAATAATTTTGCTGAGTATTACGGAGAATAAGTTATGGATAGTGTAAAAAACGGAATCGATTTGGATGACGATTTTGGTTACCTGAGGGTTGACAGGTATAATGATGAAAAAACAAAGAAATTGACCACTTTGTATGGCGAAGTTTTGGATACCTTAGGCGAAAACATCGATCGCGAAGGTTTGGTAAAGACACCCTTGCGCGTTGCTAAGGCCATGCAGTTTCTTACTCAGGGTTATTCGGCAAAACCTGAAGAAATCCTTAAGTCGGCTATGTTTAAGGAAGATTACAGCCAGATGGTAATTGTTAAAGATATTGAAATATACTCCATGTGTGAGCATCACATGTTGCCCTTTTTTGGGAAAGCCCATGTGGCCTATATTCCCGATGGATACATTACCGGGTTAAGCAAAATTGCCCGGGTGGTTGAGGCTTATGCACGCCGTTTACAGGTGCAGGAGCGTTTAACCAACCAGATTAAAGACTGTATTCAATCCACTTTAAAACCTCTGGGAGTTGCTGTGGTAATTGAGGCTGCTCACATGTGTATGCAGATGCGTGGCATCGAAAAGCAGGAATCGGTAACAACCACTTCGGCTTTTACCGGAGCCTTTTTAAACAATGCCTCTACCCGCGAAGAGTTTATTCACCTGATTGGAACTAAATTGCATTAACAATAAGGCTGATTTATTTTGGTCATTCAAAAACCTGAAAGTACTACCATGCTTTCAGGTTTTTTTGTTTTAATCATGCAAATGTGCGCTCTTTCCCTTATCTTTACAATCCCCCAATAATTCCTGCGTAACCTTAACTCGACAGAATATAAATTATTACCTATAAACTTAAAAAACAGCAATATGTTAAAGACTCAAAGTGCAATAATACTTTTTTTAATGCTTTTTATTATGGCATGCAATCCAACGGGTTTTAATCACAACGATCCCGATTCGTATCCGGTTTACGAAGGAACCGATCTGGGCATAACCTACACTCCCGGGAAGACGACTTTTAAACTTTGGGCTCCAACAGCCAGCGAAGTATTACTTCGCTTATACAAAGCCGGCGATGGCGGTGAAGTCGAGAAAACCATCAGGCTGAAAAAGGACAAACAAGGTGTATGGGAAAGCACTCAGAAAGGCGATTTAGCCAATATGTACTATACCTTTCAGGTAAAGGTTGATGAGGTTTGGTATGCCGAAGTGCCCGGCCCTTATGCTACGGCAGTAGGTGTTAATGGCAAGCGCGGTATGGTTGTTGATATGACTACCACTCATCCCGAAGGCTGGGAAAACCATGCCAGACCAGCTATGGAATCGCCCAACGACATTATACTATACGAGGTTCACATCCGCGATTTTTCCATTCATCCCAACAGCGGAATGCAACATAAAGGCAAGTATCTGGCTTTTACCGAAAAGGGAACCCAAACTCCCGGAGGAAAAGCCAGCGGTATCGATCACCTGAAGGAGATGGGCGTTACTCATGTGCATTTACTTCCTGCTTTCGATTACCGTTCAATTGACGAAACGCAACTGGACAGACCTCATTACAACTGGGGTTACGATCCGCAAAACTACAACGTACCCGAAGGTTCTTATGCTACCGATCCTTTTTTGGGAGAAGTCCGCATCAAAGAGTTTAAACAGATGGTTCAGGCCTTACACGAGGCAGGAATTCGTGTGGTACTCGATGTAGTTTACAATCATGTGGGAAATCCTGCTGAGCAGAGCTTTCAGCAAACCGTACCCGGATATTATTTTCGTTACAATACCGACGGCAGCTATAGCAATTCTTCGGGTTGTGGGAACGAAACGGCCTCAGAACGGGCCATGATGCGCAAGTACATGATAGAATCGGTATTGTTTTGGGCTAAAGAATATAAGCTCGATGGTTTTCGCTTCGATTTGATGGGAATTCACGACATCAATACCATGAACTTGCTGGCCGAAGCTTTACATAAATACGATTCAAGCACCTTTATTTATGGCGAAGGCTGGACAGCCGGCGACAGTCCCTTGCCTGTTGAAAAACGTGCCATTAAGCAAAACATGCCTAAAGTTTATGGCGTAGCTGCTTTTAGCGACGAAATCCGTGATGGCATTAAAGGCCATTGGAACGATTTGAAAACCCGTGGTTTTGTTAGCGGTGAACCCGGGATGGAAGAGTCGGTGAAGTTTGGTGTAATTGCAGCTACCCAGCATCCGCAGGTCGATTACAAAGCGGTAAATTATACCGATTCGGCCTGGTCGAAACAGCCCACACAAACCATGAATTATGTGTCGTGCCACGATAACAACACCCTTTGGGACAAATTGCTGATTTCTGCACCGGAAAGTTCGGTGGCCGAGCGCATCCGTATGGCCAAACTGGCCAATGCCATTGTGCTAACCTCGCAGGGTGTACCTTTTTTACATGCAGGAGTCGAGTTTCTGCGTACCAAGCGCGAAGTGGAAAATTCGTTTGAATCGCCCGATTCCATTAACTGGATCGATTGGAGTATGAAAGACAAACATGCCGATGTGGTGGAATATTACAAAAGCCTGATTCAAATGCGCAAGGAGCATCCGGCTTTTAAAATGCCCACTACCGACATGCTGGCTACGCATCTGGAGTTTATGGATTTGGAACCCGGTTTGGTGGGTTACACCCTTAGTAACCACGCCAATGGCGATAGCTGGGAGCATATTATGGTGTTGTTTAATGCCAATAAAACCAAAGTTCCCTTTTTAATCGATGAAGAAGCCTGGACTATGGCATTTAACCTCGAAAAAGGCTACCATAAAGATGGGCTAAAGGTTAAAGGCAAGTTTATGCTCGACCCCATTTCAGCTTACGTTTTCTATAAATAGATTCAAAGCCTGAGCCATGGAAAAATGGAATGAATTTAGGGTTCATCTTCTGGTTTTCCATGGTTCTTTTTATACATTCCCCTTGCTTTTTATTGGAATGAAAGTACACCGGACATGATTTTTATCAAACCGGACTGAAATCTTTTTGCACATTTCGCGCGGTTTTGTGAAATTGTTTACATTTGCCACAAATTTTTAAAATCGAGTATTATGAAAGCATACGTTTTTCCGGGACAAGGTGCCCAGTTTGTTGGAATGGGAAAAGACCTGTACGAGAATTCGCCATTAGCTAAAGAACTTTTTGAGAAAGCCAATGATATTTTAGGTTTCCGGATTACCGACCTGATGTTTGAAGGAACCGATGAGGATTTAAAACAAACCAAAGTAACCCAACCGGCCATCTTTTTGCATTCGGTAATTCTGGCCAAAGTAATGGGCGAAAGTTTTAAACCCGCTTTGGTTGCGGGTCACTCGCTGGGTGAGTTCTCAGCACTGGTAGTAGCCGGAGCCTTATCGTTCGAAGATGGTTTGGTATTGGTAAGCAAGCGGGCCCTGGCCATGCAAAAGGCTTGTGAACTAGAACCCTCGACAATGGCAGCCATTATTGGTTTAGACGATGAAGTGGTGGAACAGGTTTGCAACGAAATCGACGAGGTGGTGGTGCCTGCCAATTACAATACAACCGGACAGTTGGTTATTTCGGGTTCTATAGCCGGAATTGATAAGGCTTGTGCCCGATTAAGTGAATTGGGAGCCAAACGTGCGCTAAAACTTCCTGTGGGTGGAGCATTTCACTCGCCTTTAATGGAGCCGGCTCGCATTGAACTCGAAGCAGCAATTAATGAAACTGTGGTTTCAGAACCGGTTTGTCCCATCTACCAAAATGTAAGTGCCTTAGCCGAAATCAATCCCGAAATTATCAAGGAAAACCTCAAGAAACAATTAACTGCCTCGGTAAAATGGACCCAAACCGTGCAGCAAATGATAGCCGATGGTGCCACCTCGTTTACCGAAGTTGGTCCGGGCACTGCCCTTCAGGGTATGATTAAAAAAGTAGATCGTTCCATGCCCTGTGAGAGTGCAGCGGTTTAAGTTATAGAAGTAATGATTTCATGAAAAAACTTATAGTACCTGCTTTACTGCTTATAGTACTTGGCTTATCTTGCCAAAAGCCACCTACCGTGGTTACTGTTTGCAGTACCATTCACGGGGCACACCAATCAAATCTGAATTTTACATACGACATTCTTTTTGCATTTATCGATTCCTGTAATCCGGATGTAATTGGTGTTGAGTTGAGAAATGAGGATCTTGATAGTTCACAGACTTACCTAAGCCGTTCGTATCCCTTTGAGATGCGTGAAGTGTTATTGCGATATAATGATAGACTCATATATGGATTCGATTGGTTGGGAACAGGGATTGAAGGTAAAGCCATTCCTGAGAATTATTTTAAGGAATTGGAAGTGAAAAAGCTGGAAAGACAGTTACAAACCGATAGTGCCATGCTGGCAAAAATGAATCGGATTGACAGCCTGGCCCGTCTTAAAACAGCTTTGGTTTTAGATGCTTCAGTTGAGGACCTTAACAGCGGAAGGTACGATAATTTGAATATAGCTTACTATAAGGAAATGGCACGATTATTTAATGGTACTCCTTATCAACCCTTGATTGATTTTTATTCCAAGCGCGATGAGCAGATTGCCAATAATATTATTGAAATTATTAAGGCCAATCCCGGGAAGCAATTACTGTTCCTTATGGGTGCCGATCACCGCAGTTACACCCTGAATAAATTACAGCAGGAGTTCAAAAATACCATACGGTTGAATGAAGTTTTTAAAACAGCATCCTGATAAATAAAAAAATAGAATACTCGCAAAAAACCTTTTGTTTGAATTTACAGAAGGTTTTTTGCTTTCTATGATGAGACATTGGAGTTGTAATTGCTTAAGCCCTTACTTGAGGTTTACAAAGTCGATTTAACCGCCCCGCCTTCCAGGGCATAAACCTGTCCGGTTACAAAAGCTGCCATGGGCGATAAAAGCCAGGCTGCCAATGTTCCCAGGTTGTCGGGGTTGCCCATTTGCCTGGCCGGAATGTTTTCAATCCACTCCTTGCGGGCAGTTTCGAGGCTTTGACCACTTAGCTCACTTTTCTTTTTAATCAGGCGTTCAATAGCCGGAGTAGCATGCGAACCCGGTGCAACAATATTCAGGTTAATGTTTTGTCTGCTCACTTCCTGCGATACCGTTTTAACCATTCCAACCACTGCCAGACGTAACGAGGTGCTCAACACCAGGTTTTCAATGGGTTGTTTTACCGACGAACTTTCGATATACACCAGCCGCCCGTAGTTTTGTGCCTTAAAGTGGGGAAGGAGTTCCTGGGTAATTTCAACTTTCCACCGCAGCAGTTTTTTATAAGCTTCGTCCCAGTCGCTGAGGCTGGTTTCTTCAAAAGCCAAAGCCGGCGGGCCTCCGGCATTTATAAGTGCTCCTGAAATATTTAGTTTACGGGCTTGTTTTACTACCTCACCGATGGTTTCCGATTGGCTGATATCGCCGGCAAGAGCGATAAAGGCGTCTCCAAACTCTTGTTTCATCTGGTCGAGCCCTTCCTGGTTGCGGGCTACGCCCAGTACACGGGCACCATCGTTCATCAGAGCCCGGGCAGTTCCTTTGCCAAATCCGCTGGTGGCTCCGCACACCAGAAAGGTTTGTTTGCTAATTCCCAAATCCATTGTTGTTGATTTAAAACTTTATGGAAACGGTTTGTTGGGTATTGTCGTGGAGGCTAAGTGGAACAGGGCTTACTTTAACCAGGCTTTTAAGCAATTCCTTGTTTTCGTCAGTCAGGGTGCAGGTGCTAAAATCAAATTCAATCTTAACTTCGGCCACCCGGCGCGGGTTTTCGCTCATCAGCTTCCAGCTTTTTGCCGTTGCGCCGTCGATGCTAAAGCCGGCTGCTTCGGCTTTAATGCCCATAATGGTAAGGATACAACTGGCCAGCGAGGTGGCCAACAGGTCGGTGGGCGAAAAGGTTTCTCCTTTGCCATGGTTGTCGGTGGGGGCGTCGGTAATTAATTTGTTTCCCGATTGCACATGAACAGCTTCCGTTCGGAGTTGCCCCAGGTAAGTAGTTCGAATGGTTTCCTGCATAGTATTCATTGTTTAATAGTACGATTATTGTTTTATTGAATAAGCATAGTAATCTTAGTCAGGGTATGTTTCAAATTGCGTTTTCAGACAGCGTATGTTTAAATTTAGTAAGAGATACAATCGGTCGGAGCAAATGTTTTCGTCCAATTATCATTATCTTGCATCGCCCCGGTAAAACCATTAAAACTGTATAACAATGAAACGCTTACTTTTTTTCGTTATTTCGTTGGCAAGCTTGTTGTTTTTTTCCTGTCGAACGCTGTCTGACAAAGATGCTGCGGCTTTAAGCAACGAGGCCTTTAAACAGGTTCCCGAATGGTCGCAGGAGGCCATTTGGTATCAGATTTTTGTGGAACGTTTCCACAATGGCGATCCAAACAACGATCCCACCATCTGGGATATTTACGGGGCTTATCCCGACCAAATTCCCCGGAACTGGAAAATTACTCCCTGGACTCAGGATTGGTATCAACCCGACCCCTGGTTTGCCGAAACGGGTTTGGATAAGTTTCAGGACAATCTGCAACTGCGTCGCTACGGAGGCGATTTGCAAGGTGTGCTCGATAAACTTGATTACCTGACTGAATTGGGAATTACAGCCATTTATTTTAATCCCTTGAACGATGCGCCCTCGTTGCATAAATACGATCCGCGGCACTGGCGGCATATCGATCGGAATTTTGGTCCCGATCCCCGGGGCGATGAGGCCATGATTGCAGCCGAAAACCCGATTGACCCGACTACCTGGAAGTTTACTTCGGCCGACAAAATGTTTCTACAGCTTATTGACGTCTGCCATCAAAGGGGCATCCGCGTGATTCTCGATTATTCGTGGAATCATACCGGCTGGGATTTTTGGGCTTTGAACGATGTGCGCAAAAATGGTTCTGCTTCAGCTTTTGCCGACTGGTACCACATTAAGGCTTTCGATAAACCCGAAACACCCGACGATGAGTTCGATTACCAGGGGTGGTACGGCATAAAGTATCTGCCTGAGTTGCGCAAGGATATTGTGGGCCAGGACACCGTTTTTCCTTTTCAGGGAAACCTGGCCAGTGCAGCGGCCAAAGCACATATTTTTAATGTGGCCCGGCGCTGGATAGACCCTAATGGAGATGGTGATCCCAATGATGGCATCGACGGCTTCCGTTTGGATGTTGCCGCTGAGATTCCCCTGGGTTTTTGGCCGGAATTCCGGCGCGAAGTGCGTAAAATTAATCCCGAAGCCTATCTGATTGGGGAAATCTGGTGGCAGGAGTGGCCTGATCATCTGATGAATCCGCTATCGTTTTTGCAGGGAGATAAGTTCGATGCGGTGATGAACTACCGTTGGTACCGCTCGGCCAGGCAGTTCTTTGCACAGGCCAAACCGGCCATTGGTCCCCGGGCTTTTGCCGATTCGCTGGAACAACTCTCACAGGGGCTTTCGCCAGAGCACCATCGGGCTATGATGAATCTTATTGCCAGTCACGATGCACCACGAACGGCTACTTCGTTATACAACAAAGGCAAATACAAATTCCGGGCAAAGCCTTACGACGATGCTGCTTATAAGGTGGGTAAACCCGATGCGGAAACCCGGGTCCGGCAGCGTATGTTGCTGGTGCATCAATTCACTTACCTGGGTGCGCCTCATATCTGGTACGGCGACGAGGTGGGCATGTGGGGAGCCGACGACCCCGATACCCGCAAACCCATGCTGTGGGACGAAAAGGTGTATGAAGCCGAAAAAGCGCATCCCATCAATGGAAATAAGATACCCGATGAAGTGAAACCCGATACCAGCTTGAGAAACTTTATCGGAGCATTGATAAAACTGCGCAAGACCAATCCGGCACTGGTTTATGGTGATTTTGCCGTGTTGGAAGCCAACGATCAAAGCGGTGTATTTGCCTACCGACGAATCCTAGACGAAAACACGGTGTGGGTGCTTATAAATAATTCTGCTAAAGAACAAAGCTTTAGTTTACCCGGAGCAGCTTTGCAGCAGTGGTTCCCCGGGGGAATGAAAAAGCTCACGACTCAAAATCAACAACAGCAGGTAATTTTAGCTCCCCTGAGTGCGTCAGTTTATTGTGCAAATAAGTAACCTCAAAAATTTGATATTATGAGTAAAGAAGTTCAATGCAATGCCTCACATGGAGCCCTTTATGGCCTCGGAATGATTGGCGCTGCAGTATTTTACATTTCACAGGCCACCGGTTTTTGGATGGGTGTGCTTGGTTTCTTAAAAGCCTGTGTGTGGCCGGCTTTTTTGGTGTACGAAGCCTTAAAATTTTTAATTCTTTAGCTGGCATTTAGTGTTTTGGTTGAAGTTTAGCCCCTGCATTCCGGTGTATGGGGCTTTTTTAGTGCTAGGGCTGCCATAACAGCGTTACGAGGATGATTGTAGCATGAAGTTGGCTAATCTAGTCGCCTGTGGGCCTGTTGCAGCTTTGAAAGTAGGTAAACGGAAAACGGCGGGGCACTTTCAAACCTGCGAGAGGGTGATCGAGCCTCCGGTTTGCCTGTTGCAGATTTGCAAGTAGGTAAATGGAAAACGGCGAGGCACTTTCAGATTTGCAAGTAGGTAAACGGCGGCCGTTTGGGCACTTGCAAAGTTGCGAGGGGCAAAACGTTCCGATTGGGAGGCCCCTTTCACGGCTGAGAGCGGCAAAATTTTTCGATCAGGAGCTTGTTGCAGGCTACAAAAGCAAAACCGCAAAGTGAACTTAGCTGTTTAAACATAAAAAAGCCTGCCCCGGAAAGCGGAGCAGGCAATTTATATGGTTTTTAAAGTAAGCCTAAGCTACTTTACGTACAGTTTTAACTATTCAACGGGTGAATAATCCATAGCTGCCAGGCGTTTGTACGAGGCATAGCGCCATTTGGCATTCGCTTCGGCTGCTTTAAACAGTTCTTCAGCAGCTTCAGGGAAGCTCTTCATCAGCGAGGTATAGCGTACTTCGCCCATCAGGAACTTTTGGAATAATTCCCAGTTGGGTTCTTTTGAATCGAGCGTAAACGGATTCTTTCCTTCGTTCTCCAACTCAGGGTTGAAGCGGTACAAGTGCCAGTATCCTGATTCAACAGCTTTCTTCATTTCGTTTTGCGAACCGCCCATACCGGCACGTAATCCGTGGTTGATACAGGGTGAATAGGCAATAATCAACGAAGGTCCGTTGTAAGCTTCAGCCTCTTTCAGGGCTTTAAAATACTGGGCATTGTTAGCACCCATCGAAACCTGGGCCACATAAACATAACCATAACTCATGGCCATCATACCCAAATCCTTTTTACGGATTTTTTTACCCGATGCGGCAAACTTGGCTACAGCTCCTACGGGAGTTGCTTTACTCGATTGTCCACCGGTGTTTGAGTAAACCTCGGTATCCATAACCAGCACGTTTACATTTTCGCCCGATGCCAATACGTGGTCTAAACCTCCGTAACCGATATCGTAAGCCCATCCGTCGCCACCAAATATCCAGTTGCTGCGTTTTGGCATCCAGTCTTTAATGGCTAAGATTTCTTTAACCACCGGAGCTTTTTCTTTTTCAAGAGCAGTAACCAGTTTGTTTGAAGCAGCAGCCGATTTAACCGTACTGTGTTTGGCTTCGATCCACTCTGTTAAAGCTGCCTGAGTTTCGGCACTAAACGAGGCGGCATTTTCAGTAGCCAAACGTTCGATACGTGCCTGTAGTTTTTGAGCCGATAAGGCCATACCCAAACCGAATTCTGCGTTGTCTTCGAACAGGGAGTTTGCCCAGGCTACCCCTTTTCCGCTTTTTGAAGCGCAGTAAGGAGTTGAAGGAGCTGAACCACCATAGATGGAAGAACATCCGGTAGCATTGGCTACCATCATGCTTTCGCCATACAACTGGGTGATGGTTTTAATATAAGGGGTTTCGCCACAACCGGCACAAGCGCCTGAGAACTCAAACAAAGGCTGGGCAAATTGCGAAGCTTTCACGTTCATCTCGCGTGGAGTAATTTCCTTGATGCTTACCTTAGCAGCCATATAATCCCAGCGTGGAATTTCGACTTCCTGAGTTGCCAGAGGTTTCATAACCAGGGCTTTTTCTTTTGAAGGACAAACATCGGCACAGTTACCACAACCGGTACAGTCGAGGGTTGATACTTGAATGCGGAATCCTAATCCATCGTAACCTTTACCATTGGCTTTAATGGTTACGGTGCCTTCGGGAGCAGCAGCCTGTTCTTTTTCATCGAGAAGGAAAGGACGGATGGCAGCGTGAGGACATACGTAAGCACACTGGTTACACTGGATACAGTTGTCAGAAAGCCATTCGGGTACATTTACAGCAATACCACGTTTTTCGTATTGAGCTGTTCCTGAAGGGAAGGTTCCGTCTTCGCGTCCGGCAAAAGCTGAAACAGGAAGGTCGTCGCCAGCCAGGTTGTTGATGGGAACTACCACGTCGCGAACAAATTCGGGTAATTTACCGCTTTGGTCTTTTTCTTTTTTAACTTCTATTTTAGCCCATTCAGCGGGTACCTCTACTTTAATTACATCGCTTCCGGCCTCAACCGCAGCGTAGTTCATCTTAACAATTTCCTCACCTTTGTTACCAAACGATTTCTTAATCATTTTTTTCATCTGCTCTTCGGCCAGGTCGTAAGGAATTACGTTGGCAATTTTAAAGAAGGCAGCCTGCATGATGGTATTGGTACGGTTACCCAAACCAATATCTTCGGCTAATTTGGTAGCATTAATCATGTACATGCTGATGTTGTTCTCAGCCAGGTACTTTTTAACTGAATCGGGAAGGTGGTTTTTAACTTCGTTTTTGTCCCAAATGGCGTTCAAAAGGAAAGTTCCTCCTTTTTTCAGACCTTTCAGCATGTCGTATTTTCCCAAATAAGCCGGTACGTGACAAGCTACAAAGTCGGGAGTGTTAACCAAATATGGCGACATGATTTTTTTGTCACCAAAGCGCAGGTGCGATGCGGTAAATCCACCCGATTTTTTTGAATCGTAGGCAAAGTAAGCCTGGCAATATTTGTCGGTGGTGTCACCAATAATCTTAATCGAGTTTTTGTTGGCACCTACAGTACCATCAGAACCCAAACCGTAGAATTTGGCTTCGAAACGGCCATCGGTAGCTAAACTAACCTCGGGTAACAAAGGAAGTGAGGTAAAGGTAACATCATCGACAATGCCTAAGGTAAAGCGGTTTTTGGGTTCAGCCATTTTCAGGTTGTTAAATACGCTGATAATCATGGCAGGAGTGGTGTCTTTCGACGATAAACCGTAACGGCCGCCTACAATAACAGGAGCGTTGGGTTTTCCATAATACAAATCTTTTACATCAAGATATAAAGGTTCGCCGTTGGCTCCGGGCTCTTTAGTACGGTCGAGTACAGCAATGCGTTTTACGCTTTCGGGCATAGCCTGCATAAAATGTTTTGCTGAAAAAGGACGGTACAAATGAACTACTAAAACACCTACTTTTTCGCCTTTGGCATTCAAGTGCTCAACCACTTCGCGAATGGTTTCGGTAATTGAACCAATGGCGATAATTACATTCTCGGCATCGGCTGCTCCATAATACATAAATGGTTTGTATTCGCGACCGGTAATTTTGGTGATTTCGGCCATGTAATCGGCTACCATATCGGGAACAGCATCGTAAAATTTATTGGCAGCTTCGCGTGCCTGGAAGTAGATGTCGGGGTTTTGAGCCAAACCACGGGTTACCGGATGGTTAGGACTTAAAGCACCGTCGCGGAATGCCTGAAGCGCTTCCATATCGAGCAAAGGTTTCAAATCGTCTTCCTGCAGGGCTTCAATTTTTTGAATCTCGTGCGAGGTGCGGAAACCGTCGAAGAAGTGAACGAAAGGAACGCGCGATTTGATAGCGGTTAAATGAGCCACACCGGCCAAATCCATAGCTTCCTGAACAGAACCTGAAGCTAAGAATGCGAATCCGGTTTGACGGGCGCTCATAACATCGGAGTGGTCACCAAAGATTGATAGGGCCTGAGCCGCCAAACTACGGGCCGAAACATGGAAAACACCGGGAAGTAATTCGCCGGCAATTTTGTACATGTTGGGAATCATTAGCAATAAACCCTGCGATGCCGTGTAGGTTGAGGTTAATGCACCGCCCTGTAACGAGCCGTGAACAGCACCTGCTGCACCGGCTTCACTCTGCATCTCTACAACAGTAACTGGTTCGCCAAAAATGTTTTTCCGGCCGTGAGCCGCCCATTCGTCAACATTTTCTGCCATGTTCGACGAGGGAGTGATGGGGTAAATAGCAGCCACCTCGCTGAACATATAAGCTACGTGCGATGCGGCATAGTTACCATCACAAGTGATGAATTTTTTTTCTTTTGCCATGTTATTACTTATTAAGAATTTATATTAATTAGTTTATCAGCCTGGCTTTTAAGGCCAGGGCTGCTTTATTAATTTTTAAACCGGGAGATGAACTCCGTTTTGAATTTTAATTTCTGAAAAGAACGTCTATAGTCTTTTATTTGAAAGACAAGCACCCGAATATTAGTACAAAAAGCCGAACAACCACGCCGGAATGCGTTTTCCTTCGCCTACCTCTTCCATATCAATCAACACGTAGGTATTTTCCTGATTGGGGTTTAAGCGTTTGTTATTTCCAACTTTAAAAGTTAACTGCTTATCAATTTCAAATTCGCCTGCTTTTCCGTTTCCGGAAATGTAATGTCCTTTTTGTACCTGATTGAGCACAAAGGTTTCGATTAGCGCTTCCTGACTGGGTTGACTCATCGAAATGGCATGCAATAAATTGGGATTGTGCAGGTAAACCCGCTCGGGTTTTTTTGAGCTGTCGGCATCGCCCTGATAAATGGGGTTGATTAAACGCGCATTTTTTAAATACTTCAGGTAATTTATTACTGTGGCTCTTGAGGTATCAATACTGCTGCTTAACTGACTGATGTTTGGTGTGTGAGGCATATCGCCCGACAGGGTATAAATCAGTTTTTTCAGTTTGGGCAGGTATTTGAGTTCCATTTGCTGCAAAAAGGGAATATCGATTTCCAGCGTTAGGTTTACTATTTTTAATACATTCTCACTGAAGTTTACATGCTCGGTAAAAAAGGGATAAAACCCATGATGCAGGTAATCGTTAAAGTAGGCCAGCGGTTTGGTTTTAAATAAAATGTCCTTGGCAATTTCAACATGGTATTTCAGTATATCGTCGAGGGTGTATTTTATAAATGTATTTTGTGTGGTATAGTTTAAGTATTCCCGGAACGATAATCCGCGCAAATGGTACGAGGCAACTTTGCCTTTGAGATCGGGATTATCGTCTTTTAAACGCATCACCGGGCTTCCGGTAAAGATGACCTGTAAATCGGGAAATTTGTTGTAAATATCGCGTATGGCTGCCGACCACTCGGGGTATTTAAAAACCTGATCCAAAACCAGGGTTTTGCCCCCAGTTTTACGAAACTCGCTGGCAAAATCGACCAGTGAATGTCCCGAGAAGTAAAAATTGTTTAAGTTAACGTAAAGGCACGATTTGTCGTCGCCATAAGCCGATTTGATGTAATCGAGCAGGAATATGGTTTTACCGATGCCCCGGGTACCTTTAATACCAATCAAACGATTACGCCAATCGATCTCGTTTTTAAGCTCTCGGGTAATGGGAGCTTTAACCGATTCAAGTAATTCGAAATGTGTTTGATAAAATCGCTGCATACCTAAAATTGTCATGCAAACTTAGCAAAAAGACTGTTGATGCTGCAATTTTTACATTGCAAAACGCAGTTTAAAGCCTAATTTAAAATGATTATAGATTACTTGCTGAACACGTTTTTCCTGCTGTTCCAGAACCCACCGGGAGCGTGGGTTTATTTCAGATTTTAGGGTCTTTTTTAAGGTAAAGTGCCCGATTGTTTTATAATAAACCTTCTTTTTAGGATTATTCCTCTAAACAATTATTTTTGCCTGCTGTTTGTTTAAACATTGACTAGTAATTTTTGAACACAATATATTATGGCAAAACAGAAAATTTCTTTAATGCAACGCTTTTTAAATTTAGTTGAGCGAGGGGGAAATGCACTCCCGCATCCGGCAACCCTGTTTTTGGGCTTTGCAGTAATTACCCTGGTAATTTCGTGGATAGGCAGTTGGCTGGGCTGGCAAATTTTACATCCGGCAAATGGCGACGTGATTAGTGTAAAAAACCTGCTCTCGGGCGATGGATTGCATTTTATTCTCGAAAAAACAGTTGTAAACTTTACCGATTTTGCTCCTCTGGGAATTGTTCTGGTTGCCATGTTGGGTATTGGAATTGCCGAAAGCAGTGGATTAATTGGAGTAGCCATCCGTTTGCTGGTGTTATCGGCGCCAAAATCGCTTTTAACTTTTGTATTGGTGTTTGCCGGTATCATGTCGAACATGGCCAGCGATATTGGTTACGTGCTTTTAATTCCTATGGCCGGAGTAATTTTTATTGCCGTTGGCCGACATCCTATTGTTGGTATGGCAGCGGCTTTTGCCGGAGTTTCGGGCGGGTTTAGTGCCAACTTGTTTTTGGGAACCATCGATCCGCTGTTGGCTGGTCTTTCTGAAGAGGCTGCACAAATTATCGATCCATCTTATGTGGTGAATCCAACGGCCAACTATTATTTTATGATAGTTTCAACCTTCCTGATTTCGTTTTTGGGAACCTGGGTAACTGAAAAAATTGTAGCTCCTCGTTTTGGTAAGTATCAACCCGATGGAGAAGAAGAAACTATGGCTCTGGAAAGATTGACCAAAAAAGAGAAAAAAGGATTGCTCTATAGCGGACTGACTTTTTTGGTATTCCTGGGTCTGATTTTGTGGGGCGCAATACCCGGGGACGGTGTTATGCGAAGCGAAGACGGTTCGTTGCTGCATTCGCCTTTGCTACGCGGTGTTGTAACGCTGTTGTTTGTAGTTGCCGGAGCCATGGGTGTTGTTTATGGTGCCGTGGTGGGTAAATTTAAAAACGATGCCGATGTGATGAAGGGAATGGCCGAAAGCATGAAAGCCCTGGCAACCTACATTGTGCTGGTATTTTTTGCAGCCCAGTTTGTGGCTTATTTTAAAGAAAGTAATCTGGGCATTGTGCTGGCTGTAAATGGAGCCGAAGCTTTGAAAGCAGCCAATCTGAACATTTATGTACTGATGATTCTTTTTATCCTGTTTGCAGCTTTTATCAATATGCTTATGGGAAGTGCTTCGGCCAAGTGGGCTATCATGGCGCCGGTTTTTATTCCAATTTTTATGCTTATGGGTTATTCACCCGAATTATCGCAGGTGGTTTTCCGCATTGGCGACAGCGTTACCAATATAATTTCACCCATGATGAGCTTTTTTGCTCTCATCATTGCTTTTGTTCAGAAGTACGATAAAAACGCCGGGATTGGAACTATCATCTCCACCATGATTCCTTTCTCTATTATCTTTTTTATTGGATGGACCATTCTATTGATGGCCTGGATTTATTTCGACATTCCGCTGGGTCCCGATTCTCCGTTATATTATCATGGAGCGGCACATTTATAATATTTGGCTAAAAAGTAAAAACCCCAATCCGGTAAACGGATTGGGGTTTTATATATAAATAATATTTAATTATTTGTCGTTCATCGAGATTAAGAATTCCTCGTTGCTGTGTGTTTTCACTAAGCGGTCGCGAAGGAATTGCATGGCTTCTACCGAATTCATATCCGACAGGTAGTTGCGCAGCACCCAAAGTCTGCTTAAGGTATCTTTGTCTATCAACAAATCGTCGCGGCGGGTGCTCGACAGGTTGATGTCGACAGCCGGGTAAATACGTTTGTTCGACAATTTACGGTCGAGTTGCAACTCCATGTTACCGGTACCTTTAAATTCTTCAAAGATAACTTCGTCCATTTTTGAACCGGTTTCAGTAAGAGCGGTAGCCAAAATAGTTAAGGAACCTCCGTTCTCGATATTCCGTGCAGCACCAAAAAAGCGCTTGGGTTTGTGTAAGGCATTGGCGTCAACACCACCCGACAATACTTTACCGGAAGCCGGCGAAACGGTATTGTAAGCACGGGCTAAACGGGTAATTGAGTCTAAAAGAATAACTACATCGTGTCCACACTCAACCAAACGTTTGGCCTTTTCGAGCACAATGCTGGCTACTTTAACGTGTTTGTCGGCGGGTTCGTCGAAAGTTGATGCCACCACTTCGCCATTAACGCTGCGTGCCATATCGGTAACCTCCTCAGGACGTTCGTCGATAAGCAAAACGATCAGATATACCTCGGGGTGATTGGCTGCAATAGCGTTGGCAATTTCTTTCAGCAAAACAGTTTTACCTGTTTTTGGCTGAGCCACAATTAATCCACGCTGACCTTTACCAATTGGGGTAAACATATCGATGGTACGGGTCGATGGCGAGTTTTGCGGATGGCTGGTTAAGTCGAATTTTTCGTCGGGGAAAAGTGGCGTTAAAAAGTCGAAAGGAACTCTGTCGCGAACACTTTCAGGGTCGCGTCCGTTAATTTTTTCTACTTTAATCAGCGGAAAATATTTTTCACCTTCTTTTGGAGGGCGAATGGCACCAGTTATGGTGTCACCTGTTTTTAAACCAAAAAGTTTAATCTGCGATTGACTCACATAAATATCGTCGGGCGAATTCAGGTAGTTGTAATCCGACGAGCGAAGGAAACCATAACCATCCTGCATTAATTCCAGTACTCCTGAAGTAGAAATTAAGCTGTCGAATTCATATTTAGCCCTATCATCCTTTTGTTTTTCAACCCTGCGGGGTTCGTTCTCCTGGCGGGCCGGGCGTTCAATTTTTGTTCGCTGTGGTATATCCTGCGATTCTTTCCGGTATACAGGAGCCGGGCGTTCGCTTCTTGCAGGAGTTTCCTGTGTAGGTTCGGCCGGTGTTTTTGTCTCCGGAGTAGCTGTTCCGCTTTCTTCCTGATCGATACGCGCTCTGTCACGATACGAGGGAAGTGCAATTACTTTTTCTTTTGCAGGAGTTTCTTCTTTCTTAACTTCTTGCGTTGGTTCGTTTTTAGTGTTGGCAGGAGCCTCGGTACGTTCCACCCGGTTTTGTGGATTTACGCTCATTACTTTTTCAGCTTTGTAGTCTTTTTTGAATGTGCGTGTCCGTGATTTTTTCTTTTGGTAATCGGCTGATTCGGAGGAGGGGGTTTGCTTTTTTTCGTCTGGGTTAGCTTCTTTTTTTACAACCTTTTTGGTTTTTGAAGCGTCAATTGCCTGTTGATCGAGGATTTTATAAACTAAATCCTGTTTGCGTAAAGTTTCAATACGCTTAATATTCAAGCTTTTGGCAATTTCTTTTAACTCAGGAACAAGCTTCTTGTTCAACTCGAGAATGTCATACATAAGTTATGTGATTTACTTTGATTTTAACGAATATAAATTCGATTGTTATTTTTTTTATTTGAAAAGGCTCATGAAAATATGAGGTGATTGATTTCGGGATTGTTATATACCCCTTTGAAAACGATGCAATTATACTAATTATGAACTAAATCACAAAATTTATTTTAAAAAAAATTACCTCAATTTCACGTAATGCCTGTTACTTTTTAAAATTTATTGCTCTTGTTACCAGTAAATTCGGGATTATTCGGATAAAAATATTAACAATAAGGTATAAAAAATGTTTAATCGTTTGTGTTCCTTTTTTCTTTCAATATATATTAATATATGTTTTCGGCAGCTTGGTATCTGGTAAAATGGAATTGATTTTTATTCAGTCTGCATTTCTTTGAAATTGTGTATTATTAATGATAATAAGGCTTTTAAGTCTTTTGGCTCAAGCTTCTTATATCCATAATTAAAGGCTTAATGTGGAATTATTTATAAAAATAACTGCAATTAAACAGCTAGCTTAATTTGGACTTGCAAATTTTATTAAATTGCCAAAAAAGTAAAAATTATTCTCATGTCGCTATATAAAAATTACCTCGAAACAAAAAAATACTACATAAACGAGACTGCATTTAAGATGTTAATGCAGAAACGTATCTATAAAATTCTGATAATCTGTAGCAATTATGATTTTTACATGCTGGAGGAAGACGGACGAATTGATGAGCAGATTTTTGACGAATACGTTTCGCTTAATTTGCGCTATCCACCGGTGTTTATTCATGCCCATACATCAGAAAAAGCTTTTCGTTTATTAAAAAATGGTGATATCGATTTGGTAATTTCCATGTTGAGTATCGACAATATTGATGCTTTTGAGCTGGCAAAATTAATAAAGGCCGATTATCCACGAATTCCCTTTGTATTGTTAACGCACTTTTCGCGTGAGGTTCGTATGCGCATGGGTAAAGAGGATTTGAGTGCCATTGATTATGTTTTTTCGTGGTTGGGCGACACCGAAATTTTACTGGCTATTATTAAACTGATTGAGGATAAAATGAACGCCCGGAACGACATTGAAATAGTGGGGGTTCAAACCATTTTGCTGGTCGAAGACAACATCAGGTTTTACAGTTCCTATTTGCCAACCATGTATAAAATTGTGTTGCAGCAATCGCAGGACTTTAAACAGGAAGGCGCCAATGAATACCAGCAAATGCTGCGCAAACGGGGACGCCCGAAAATTATGCTGGCCACAAATTACAACGAGGCCATTTATCTTTACGAGAAATACAAACAAAACATACTGGGAGTAATTACCGACATCCGCTATAAGCGCGATGGCGAGGATGATGCAGAAGCCGGATTCCGGCTTTATGAACACATTAGAGCCGATAATGAACACTTGCCGGTTTTAATGCAATCGTCGGAATACCACAACAAACGTATGGCCGAAAAAGTAGGCGCATTTTTTTTAAGTAAAGATTCGAGCAAATTGAATAAGGAACTGAGCCAGTATATTAAAAGGTATTTTGCTTTTGGCGATTTTGTTTTCAGGGTAAACGACCGCAGTGTGGTGGGGCGCGCATCGAACCTAAAACAGTTGCAACACTTGTTGTTAACTATTCCCGACGAATCGCTGGAATACCATTCGCGGAAAAATGATTTTTCGCGGTGGTTAAATGCTCGTGCACTTTTCTCTTTGGGTTCTATTTTCCGCTCCGCTGATGTTAGAGATTTTAACAGCGCCGACGAAGTACGGAGTTACATGTACAACGAGATTTCAAAATACCGGCTGAATCGGGGGCGTGGAATTATTACCAGCTTTAGCGACAGTAATTTCGACCGCTACTGCATCTTTAGCCGGGTTGGACACGGTTCGCTGGGTGGAAAAGCACGGGGACTGGCATTTATTGATTCTTTAATTAAAAAACATCAGATTCTTTACCAGTTCGACAATGTAGTAATTTCTATACCCCGCACCATGGTTTTCTCAACCAGTGTTTTCGACGAGTTTATGGAGAAGAATAATTTGTATGGTGTTGCTTTATCAACAGCCGAAGATGCTGAAATTTTGGAAGCCTTCAATCGGGCCGAACTCCCTGAGCATGTAATTCCTACCTTGCATGCCTTTCTCGACGTAAATGCAACTCCTTTGGCAGTTCGTTCGTCGAGTGTGCTCGAAGATTCGCATTATCAGCCTTTTGCAGGAATTTACAATACTTACATGATTCCCTACAGCGATTATCGTGACCAGATGATAACCGTACTTTGTCAGGCCATAAAAAGTGTTTATGCTTCCACCTTTTTTCAAAGCAGTAAAGCTTACATGAAGGCAACAAAAAATGTTATCGATGAGGAAAAAATGGGAATCATCATCCAGGAGGTATGCGGAAGTCAATATGGCAGTAGGTATTATCCAACATTTTCAGGAGTTGCCCGTTCCATTAATTTTTATCCCATTGCTCCCGAAAAACCTGAAGATGGCATTGCCAATATAGCTTTAGGACTTGGTAAACAAATTGTTGATGGGGGAAAATCGCTCCGCTTTAGTCCAAAGTATCCCAAAAAAGTATTGCAGCTTTCCGATACCAAAATTGCCATGCGCGATACCCAACAGTTTTTTTATTCGCTCAGTCTCGATGTCGAAGATTTTAAACTTTCGACCGATGATGCGGTAAACCTGAAACGGCTGCCAATTAGCGAAGCTGAGGAGGATAAATCGATACAGCATATTGCATCGACCTATGATTTTGAAGATAACCTGCTGCGCGACGGAGCTAATTATAAAGGGAAAAAGGTGATAACTTTTGCTAATGTGTTAAAATACGATTCGTTTCCATTGGCAAAAATTCTCGATACGCTTTTGCGGATAGGAGCACAGGAAATGAATAATCCGGTGGAGATTGAGTTTGCCGCAAACCTGAATGTGAAACCCGGTGAGCCACGAATTTTTAATTTCCTTCAGATTCGCCCAATTGTTGAGAGCGAAGAAGATGTGGATATCGATTTTGAAAAGGAGAATCCTGAAGATTGGATTATTTACAGCGAAATGGCATTGGGCAACGGCATTGTGCAAGATGTGTACGATTTGGTATATGTAAAACCCCAGACATTTGATGCAGCAAAAAATCCTAAAATAGTTCCCATTCTCGACAAACTCAACCAGCAATTTGCCCAGGAAGATAAAAACTATGTTTTGGTTGGTCCGGGGCGCTGGGGTTCAAGCGATCCCTGGCTCGGCATACCGGTAAAATGGTCGCAGATTTCGCAGGCAAGGGTAATTATAGAATCGGGATTGAAAGATTATCACATCGATCCCAGCCAGGGAACGCACTTTTTTCAAAACCTTACCTCGTTCCGTGTGGGGTATTTCACCATAAATCCATTTATTAAGGAAGGGTTTTATGATATTGATTTTCTTGAAAAACAACCCACCGTTTATGAAGATGAATACATCAAACATATTCGTTTCGACAATTATATTGAAATAAAGATTGACGGAAAAAACAATAAAGGTTTAATAAAAAAGCCAGAAGCATAATTGCCTTTATTCCTGTTAGATTGTTGAGGGCTAAAATCATGTTGTTCGAAATGTTTTTTGCCTGTAAAACACTAAGGAATAATCAGGAAAAATTTTAAATTAAAACCATCGAAAAGCTTTTTTAAAACAGGGCTGGTTGTAAGCTGTTGATATACAGTTTTTGAGTCTGTTTTCAAATTAACACTTAGTGGTTCCAAAATTACTAAAGTTTTGCTATTAAAAACCTGATTTTTGGCATAATTGGACTTTTCAAAACTGATGTTTAATAATATGTTGCACACCTTAAAACAAAGACTAAACTTTGCATTAGAATAATATTTTTCAGTATTGCAATAACTATCTAAGAATTAATGTTTTTATAAAAAATTTTAAGGTATGAATGTAGAAAAAATAATGGCCGAGCTTGAAAAAAAACACCCCGGTGAAAAAGAGTATCTTCAAGCTGTTCATGAAGTTCTGGAATCTGTAAAAGATATTTACGAACTTAACCCAAAATTCGAAGCTGCTAAAATTATTGAGCGTATTGTTGAGCCCGATCGTATTTTCACTTTCCGGATTACCTGGGCCGACGACGAAGGTAATATTAATGTGAACCTGGGTTATCGTGTACAATTCAACGGTGCTATTGGGCCTTACAAAGGAGGTCTTCGTTTCCACCCAAGTGTAACCTTGTCAACGCTTAAATTTTTAGGATTTGAGCAAACTTTTAAAAACGCCTTAACTACCTTACCAATGGGTGGTGGTAAAGGAGGTAGCGATTTCAATCCTAAAGGAAAATCGGATGCTGAAATTATGCGCTTTTGCCAGGCATTCATGCTTGAATTGTGGAAACATATTGGCCCCGAAACTGATGTTCCTGCTGGGGATATTGGTGTAGGTGGACGAGAAATTGGATACCTGTACGGAATGTACAAAAAACTGGCTGGCGAACATACTGGCGTTCTTACCGGAAAAGGTCTGAACTGGGGTGGTTCATTAATTCGTCCCGAAGCTACTGGTTTTGGTGGTATTTATTTTGTTGATCACATGCTTAAAACACGTGGAATCAGCATGAAAGATAAAACCGTATCAGTTTCTGGTTTTGGTAACGTGGCCTGGGGTGCTGCTTTAAAAGCAACCGAACTGGGTGCAAAAGTTGTTGCTATTTCTGGACCCGATGGATACATTTACGACGAGGCTGGCATTAGCGGCGAGAAAATTGATTACATGTTAGAACTACGTAACTCTAATCAGGATATTGTTGCTCCTTATGCTACAAAATTCCCCGGAGCTAAGTTTGTTGCCGGTAAAAAACCCTGGGAAGTAAAAGTTGATATTGCGCTTCCTTGTGCTATCCAAAACGAGCTTGATGGCGACGATGCTGCGCTGCTTATTAAGAATGGCGTTATCTGCGTAGGCGAAATCTCAAACATGGGTTGTACTCCTGAAGCTATTGAAGCTTTTATTAAAGCTAAAATTCTTTATGCACCGGGTAAAGCTGTAAATGCTGGTGGTGTTGCTACATCAGGTCTCGAAATGAGTCAAAACAGTCTTAAAATGAACTGGACCCGCGAAGAGGTTGATATGCGCTTATTCCAGATTATGGAAAACATTCACCACGCTTGCGTTGAGCACGGAACTGAAGAAGATGGTTATATTAACTACGTTAAAGGAGCTAATATTGCCGGATTTATGAAAGTGGCCAATGCTATGGTTGACTTAGGAATTGTATAATTCACAATAAACGAACTCTAAAAGCCCTGCCCTTGTTGGCGGGGCTTTTTGTTTTTATAATTCTTGTTTTTTAAACTTGACTTTACAAGTACCAGATTATCAGCCAATAAATATTTTGAAAAAGTGAATGCTTCATTATTAAAAAACTTTATTATAAAAGTTTAAGGCTTTTCAATTAACTTAGAGCTTTGAATTTAAAATGCATTGATGATGAATAGAATTGTGATAATCTTATTTTTTGCTTTATTAGGCGTGTTTGTTGTGAGCAGTGCCTGTACCAAAGATGAAAAACCGGGTGAAAAGCCGCCTGTTGAAGAACCCGGTGATTCTATAACTGCCTTTATTTTTGGTGCCGATTTATCGTATGTGAATCAAATTGAGGATAATGGTGGAACTTATAAAGTAAGTGGCGAATTTAAAGATCCGTATTTAATTTTTAAGGAACAGGGAGCACATATTATTCGCCTGCGCTTGTGGCATAACCCCTCTTGGGTTTACGATTTGTACAGCGAAGAAACTCCCTTGTACAGTGGTTTCCCCGATGTGCTTAAAAGCATTGAACGGGCAAAAGAACAAGGCTTGCAAGTCAATCTCGATTTTCATTATTCCGATACCTGGGCCGATCCTGGCCATCAGGATGTTCCCCAGGCCTGGGAAAATATTACCAGCATCGATGTGTTAGCTGATTCAGTTTACAACTATACGTATAGTGTATTGTCGGTTTTAGCCGAAAAAGGCTTGTTACCTGAAATGGTGCAAATTGGTAACGAAACCAATTGTGGCATGATGTTTACCAATGTACCGGCAACTTTCCCAAAATTGTCAGTTTGCGATGGAAACTGGAGTAATGCCGGTAAAGTATTTAATGCCGGAATAAATGCAGTTCGCGACATCGATAAAAAATACAATAAGAAAACTTTGATTACACTCCATGTTGCTGATCCCAAAAATTTAGACTGGTGGTTCACCGATATGATTAACAAAGCAGGGGTTACCGATTTTGACATCATTGGGTTTTCATATTATCCCAACTGGCATACTACGGTGAGTTTCGATAACCTTCCTGCATTAGTAACCCAGGTTAAGAATAAGTTTAATCGCGACATTATGGTGCTCGAAACAGCCTATGCTTTTACCAGTGAAAACAACGACGGGTACAATAATATTTTTGGAGGACAAAGTCCAATTGCTAAATATGCTTATTCGCCCGAAGGCCAGAAACAGTTCCTGATCGATTTAACTCAAAATCTTATTGACGCGGGAGCCAGTGGAATTATGTATTGGGAACCCGCCTGGGTAACTTCACAAATGAAAGACTTATGGGGAACCGGTTCATCGTGGGAAAATTGCACTTTCTTCAATTTTTCGGGTGAATTAACAGAGACCATCCAGTTTATGAAATACGATTACCAGAAATAACCAATGTTAAATAAGTCAGTGATGCAGAAATTTAATAGTCTGATGGTGATTTTAGTGCTTGCATTAAGTGCTTGCACAAATAATGGTTCAGTTACCTTAATGAATTCGGAAAAAGTTCTGTTTAATTCAGACTGGCAATTTAGTAAAGCCCCGGAAATTGAAAAAGACACGACTATTTTTTACCCGGAAAATGCCATTAGCTGGGAAAATGTGTCACTTCCTCATACGGCTTCTATTGAACCATTAGTAATCGACGGAGCTCAATGGCAGGGAAACTGTGTGTACCGAAAGATTTTTGAATTGCCAGAATCTTACAAAGAAAAACAATTGGCTTTGTATTTTGAAGGAGCCATGCAGGTAGCCGAAGTTTATCTGAATGGAAATCTGGTTCATACCAATTTAGGGGGCTATTTGCCATTTCACATCGATATTACCGATAAAGTCAGGTTTACCGGAAAAAACCTTTTGGTAGTTAAGCTGAATAACGAAGATAATTCCCTGGTTCCGCCAGGAAAGCCTTTGGCCGATCTCGACTTTAATATTTTCAGTGGTATTTACCGGAATGTTTGGCTCCAGGTAGCAAATAAGTTGCATATTACCGATGTTATGGCTGCCAATAAAGTAGCTGGTGGAGGTATTTTTGTTACTTACGATAAAGTTTCGAATGAGCGTGCAACGATTCATATTGTTGCCGAAGTAGCGAATAATTACTCCTGGAATAAAAGTACCCAAATCAGAGCAATGCTTTTCGATAAGAACCAGGAGCAGGTTGCAGTGGAAGTATCAAAAGTCACCTCAATAAACTCAGGAGAAAAAGCAGATTTGAGTTTAATGTTTGAGCTTACAAAGCCGGAATTGTGGTCGACCCAAAACCCAGCCTTATATAAATTACAGGTTGAAGTGCTTTCGGCTGATACGGTTTATGATGTACAAACACTTGCTGTTGGCATCCGGACTTTTAAATTTACAGCTAAAAATGGTTTTGAACTTAATGGAAAACCGATAAAAATACGAGGAACCAATCGTCATCAGGAATACCCGTATATTGGCTATGCATTATCGGACAATGCCAATTACCGCGATGCTTTTAAAATAAAAGAAGCCGGTTTTAATATGGTTCGTTTATCGCATTATCCGCACAGTGAATCGTTTTTAAAGGCCTGTAATGAATTGGGCTTATTGGTGATGGATGCTATTCCGGGCTGGCAATTTTTTGGTAACCAGGAATTTCAAAATAATGCACTTAACGATGTCCGAAAAATGGTTCGGCGCGATCGGAATCATCCGTCCATTATTCTTTGGGAAGCATCGTTAAACGAATCGGGGATGACAACTGAATTCATGGAACAGGCTCATCAGGCTGTTCACGAGGAGTATCCACATCCCGATGTTTACACTTGCGGTTGGTTAGACACCATTTACGATGTGTTTATACCCGCACGCCAGCATGCAAAACCACCTCACTACTGGAATAGTTACAGTAAAAACAAACCCATCTTTATTGCTGAATACGGCGATTGGGAATATTATGCCCAAAATGCCGGTTTTAATCAAAAAGCATTTAAAAATTTAAGTGAAGAGGAACGCACTTCGCGCCAGTTGAGGGGTCACGGAGCCAGGCGCCTGGCACAGCAGGCATTGAATTATCAGGAAGCACACAACAGCAATCTGGCCGGGCCCGCAGTGGGCGATGCCAATTGGTTAATGTACGATTACAACCGGGGTTATGCTCCCGATTTGGAAGCTTCGGGTATTATGGATATTTTCCGCTTGCCCAAATTTGCCTATTATTTTTATAAAAGTCAGGCAGATATCAGTGAATCAACCCTTGATCCTTTTGGAAAACCTATGGTTGCGATTTCAGGTTATTATAATAATGAATCGGATAAAGATTTAAAAATCTACAGCAATTGCGAGCAGGTTCGCTTGTTTGTAAACGATTCATTGATTGGAACGCAGCTAGCTGATCAGGATGTGAACAGTACCCATTTACCTCATCCGCCGTTTACGTTTAAAATGCAGGCTTTTATTCCGGGAATTGCTGTTGCTCAGGGTTTGGTCAATAATTCGGTTGTGGTTGCCGATACGGTTAAAACTCCGGAAAAAGCGACAACATTAAAACTGTGGTACGACAAAAGTGGTAAAGCGCTGCAAAGTGGAGTAAACGATGTGGTATTTTTATATGCAGCCATTGTTGATAAAAACGGAACTGTGGTTCCGGATGCTACTCCCGAGGTTAACTTTATAGGGACCGGCGATTTTCAAATCATCGGAAGGAATCCTATAGAAGCAGAAGCAGGTATTGCTACAGTAATATTAAAGGTCGGTTCCCAAAAAGGTATTTATAAGCTTGAAGCCCGGGCAGAAGATCTAACCCCAGGAACACTTGACATTGTTGTTGAATAAAGCTGATTAACAAGTTTTTTAATTGATAGTACCATGCTTTTATCAAAAAATAGCGATTACCATTCTTATACTTATTTAATTATGAAAAGTAAATCTTATTTAATCTTGTTTCTTTTGTTCGGATTAATGCAGTGTAAGCAACCTCAACAGGAATTAGTCGATTATTCACCCTTAATGCAGTTTGATTCAGGAGTTCCTGTTTCGCTTATGTTAACAAGCTACAGCACCACACTAATTGCTAATGGAGCTGATGAGGCTAATTTACGGATAGCAGTCACCGACAGTCTGGGAAAAGAGATTCGTATAGCAAATAATACCATACAGGTTTACCTACGCGGCGATGCATCCATTACAGGTGTCGATGGTTCTCAGCTTGAATGGTTTACCGATACAGCAGGCCTGAATTATACGGTTTGTCAATTGCAACATGGAGTTTGTCAGCTGAAACTTTTGGCAGGAACGAATCCCGGGATTGTAAAAGTTGAAGCCCGTTCCGAAAAACTTTGGCCCGGAGCACATGAAATTCATACCCTTGATTCAACTTTTGAATACAAAAAGCCAACGAGGGAACAATTGGTACCAACAACAAAAACCATCGATAAGATGATTGGTGCCGATGTTTCTTTTTTGCCTCAGTTAGAGGATCGGGGAATGAAGTTTTATGAAAATGGTAGCGCTGTTGATGCCTTATCTTTGCTAAAATCACACGGCTTTAATTGCATCAGGTTACGAATTTTTGTGAATCCGGAAAACGAAAAAGGGTATGCTCCTCAAATGGGTTATTGTGGGTTGGATTACACGCTTAAAATGGCACAGCGGGTAAAAGATGCCGGAATGAAACTTTTGCTCGATTTCCATTACAGCGATTATTGGGCCGATCCACAACAGCAATATAAACCTTTAGCCTGGCAAAACCTAGATTTTGAAACGTTGAAAGATTCTGTGGAACAATATACTGCAAGAGTTCTCAAGACATTTAAAAGCCACAAATTATTGCCCGATATGGTCCAGATTGGCAACGAAATTAATCATGGATTGCTTTGGCCCGAAGGACATATTGGTAATCCCGACCAATTGGCTGAATTATTAAAAGCAGGTGTAGCCGGAGCAAAAAATGTTGCTCCTGAAGTTCCCCTTATGATGCATATTGCCTTAGGAGGGCAGAATAAAGAAGCCGTTTTTTGGCTCGATAACATGATTGCCCGGGGTGTGACTTTCGATGTAATAGGTTTATCTTATTATTCACGTTGGCATGGAACTCTTAACGATTTGAATAGTAATCTCAACGATTTAATTCAGCGGTATAATAAACCGGTAAATGTGGTCGAATACTCGGGATTTAAAAAAGAGGTTCACGATATTTCGTTTGGATTACCTGATAACATGGGAAAAGGAGCCTGCATTTGGGAACCCTTAAACTGGCATACCGATATGTTCAATCAGAAAGGCGAAGTTACCCAGGTAATTTCAATTTATGATGAGTTGAGTAAAAAGTACCTGAACTAAAACTAGTAATAAAATCAATAAAGTATATAGCCGGTTGATTAGAACCGGCTTTTTTTAGCTTTTTGCGAACCATTCCCAACCTTTTCGATTTCGGCTTGTTTGCTGTTAATAGTGAATTTTATATTCCGTTTATAACAGAAAAATTGAGACATGAAACAAGCCGATACACCCAAATTTACCAATAAACTCATTCACGAAACCAGTCCCTACCTTTTGCAACATGCTCACAATCCGGTGAATTGGCATGCCTGGGGCCATGAAGCGTTTGAAAAAGCTAAGAATGAAAACAAGCTGGTGCTGGTAAGCATTGGCTATGCTGCCTGTCATTGGTGTCATGTAATGGAACATGAGAGTTTTGAAGATGAGCGAATAGCCGCTATAATGAATCAAAACTACGTTTGTATTAAGGTAGATAGGGAAGAGCGCCCCGATGTGGATCAGGTTTACATGACGGCTGTGCAATTATTAACCGGCAGTGGCGGCTGGCCATTAAATTGTTTTACGCTACCCGATGGCCGACCCGTTTATGGAGGAACTTATTACCGGCCCGGGCAATGGACTCAGGTTTTGGAAGCTTTGGCTACCACTTTTCATCAGGAAAAGGATAAGGTTCTTCAGGTAGCTAACGATTTGGCTCAGGGAATTCAGGCGCAGGAACTCGTAACGCAAAAAAAGCCCTTTGAAAATTTCTCCGAAGATTACATTCATTGGGCGGTTCAGAACTGGGAGCGCTATTTCGATAACGAATGGGGTGGAAATCAACGGGCGCCAAAATTTCCCATGCCATCGGGCTATCAGTTTTTGTTGGATTATGCGCATCGGTTTAAACAAAAAGACATACAACAACATTTGGAATTAACATTGAAAAAAATGGCCCGGGGAGGAATTTACGATCAGGTGGGTGGTGGTTTTTCACGCTACAGTGTCGATGCGCAATGGAAAGTACCCCATTTCGAAAAGATGCTCTATGATAATGGGCAATTGATCTCTTTGTATGCAAATGCCTGTAAATTCACAAAAAACCCATTGCACCAGCAGGTTGTAGAACAAACCCTAGATTTTATTTTGCGTGAGATGATGCGTAACGATGGTGCTTTTTATGCCTCGTTCGATGCCGATAGCGAAGGGGTAGAAGGTAAATTTTACGTTTGGAGCAAAGAGGAAATAGAAAGCGTATTGAGAAATGAAGCAACTTGGTTTTGTCCGCTTTTTAATGTAAGCGAAAAAGGCAATTGGGAAGGTTCAAATATTTTATGGATTACCAATGTTGAGGCAGTAAAAAATCAGACCGGCTGGAGCGATGACATACTTGCTGAACAGGTTAAGCAGGCAATGAAAAAGTTGTTTGCAAAGCGTAAACAGCGGGTTCATCCGGCCCTTGACGATAAGGTTTTAACCTCGTGGAATGCGCTAATGGCCCTGGGTTTTGTCGATGCCAACGAAGCGTTCGGAAATCCACTTTATTTAAACGTAGCCTTAAAGAATGCAACCTTTATAAAAAATAATCTCTGGAAAAGCGATGGGCGTTTGCATCGTAACCACAAAATGGGTAAATCGAACATTGAGGCTCTGCTCGACGATTACGCTTTGGTAATCCAGTTATTTACCCGCTTGTATCAGACAACTTTTAATTTGCAATGGCTTGCCGATGCGGAAAGATTATGTTCTTACGTTATCGAAAATTTTGAGGACGAAACATCGGGTATGTTTTTTTATACCAATAAGAAATTTCATGAACTGATGGTTCGGAAAATGGAACTGGCCGATAATGTAATTCCCTCGTCAAATTCCATAATGGCGCAAAACCTTTTTGTACTCGGAACCTTGCTGTCAAAAACCGATTACATAGACAAAGCCCGGCAAATGGTGGCCAATACCTTACCTGATATTGAACAAAATGCTGCCTATTATGGAAATTGGGCACAGGTTTCATTAAAGTTTGTGCAACCGGTTTATCAGGTGGTATTTATGGGACCCGATTCGCTGAAACTAAAAAATTATTTTTGTACTTACTACCATCCACGGGTAATTATTGCAGGGGCCGATCATGCCGAAAATTCCAATGAGTTACCCTTGTTACAAGACCGATGGAGCGACCATGAAACCCTGATATATGTTTGCGAAGGAAATGTATGCCAACTTCCGGTTAAAACCGTTGAAGAAGCTTTGCAATTAATTGATTCCAGCTCAAAAAGATGAATTGAAAACGTGCTTTTGAATAGCAAAGTTGCTTTACAAAAGCACCAGTTCAGCTTTAACAAAGTCCATTAATTCCTGAATGTAGGCATCACTGAAATCAAATTTAATACCGGCAGCTTTGTAAACTTCGGGAATGGGCGATGTGTATCCCATTTTTAAGGCATTTTTATATTGTTCCAGCGCTTGTTTTTTGTCTTGCTTAAAGTTCTTCCAAATGGCAATGGCACCCAGTTGGGCAATTCCGTATTCAATGTAGTAAAAAGGAACTTCAAATATATGTAACTGGCGTTGCCAGATGTTTTGCTGGTATTTTTCGAGCCCCGTAAAATCAACCGTTTCACCACAAAATTCTTTGTTTATTTCAGCCCAGGCTTTATTCCGCTCTTCGTGCGTATGATTGGGATTCTCATAAAGAAAGTGCTGGAATTTATCGATTTTAGCAACCCAGGGAAGAACACTTAAAATGTTTTGCAAATGGGTTCGCTTGGCTCGTTTTAAATCGGCTTCGTTATCGAAAAAATGATGCCAGTAATCCATGGTTATCAACTCCATACTCATCGACGCCAATTCGGCAATTTCTGAAGGAATTTCTTTAAAGTGAACCAAATCGAGATGGGCGGTAAGGTAGGCATGAATGGCGTGTCCCCCTTCGTGGAGCATGGTTACCATATCGTCGAGGTTTCCGGTGGCGTTCATAAAGATAAACGGCACATTGCTTTCGTGCAGCGGGTAGTTAAATCCACCCGGCGCTTTATGTTTGCGCGAGTCGAGGTTGAGGTAGCCCATTTTATCCATCTCGTTCAGGTAGATTCCAAATTCCAAATCCAAATCGCGAAAACAATACACCGTTTTCCGGATTAAATCGCTAACTGTATCAAAGGGTTTCAGGGGAGCTTTCAATTCCTCATCAACATCCAAATCCCAGGGGCGTAGCGTATCGACTTTTAATTTTGATTTTCTGATTTTAAACAAATCCTCGTTCATGGGAACCACATCGTGGGCAACTGCGCTGTGGAAATTGTAGCAATCGGCTACATTATAATCAAAGCGGCCCATGCTTTTGAATTTGTAATCGCGAAAATTGCTGAATCCGGCATTTAAAGCTATCTGATGACGAAGTTTTATCTGTTTGCTTAATAAATTGTTGAGGGTGTCGGTATCGGCCAGACGACGATTGTTAATTAAGTGATAAACCTCTTCGCGTACCTTACGATTGGTGTCTTTTAAAAAATTCGAAGCCTCCTGCAGGGTTAGCTCTTTGTTTTGATAGTGTACCGTCATTTTTGAGGCGATTTGCCCAAAATCCTGTTCCATTTTTTGGAGTTCAGCTTCAAGCGGCACATTCTCTTCACGAAATAAATCGAGTTCTTTTTTGGTTTCGCGAATAACGGTAAAAAGACGGGCTTTATCGATATGCTTCTGGACTTGCTCATCCATAAATTTTTTATCGAGTTGGTTTGCAGCCAGGGCAATATCCGGGTCTATTTCTGAAACAAAAGTGTTAAAATGTTCGGCTAGTTTCTTATCATCGGTCTGGCAGTTCATTTTTATGTAACGCCAACCCATATCTTCGCTAATAACGCTTTCAAGCTCACTGCGGTCGAGCAACCATTGCCATACCTGGTCGGGTGAGTTTAACTCCCGTTTAAGCAGTTCGTCATAATAAGGTTTTATATCCTGAAACGTAGTAATTTCTAAATCTTTATCCAGGTAATTTCTGATTAGTCGCTTAGCCATAACGGTAGAATTTTGAGTTTGGTATTGATGTAAATAAAAACAAAGAAAGGCAAATTAAGTTGCATTAAAAATGAAAAAAGCACGACCGCTAAGTCATGCTTTTATTATGCTGGTGCTTTAATACGATTATTCTTTTTCGGTGCTTTCTTCCGATGAATTGTTTTCAGTTTCTTCTTTTTCATCGAGCAGATGAAGCATATCAAGTTTCTGAATAAGGTTGTACCATTGAACAACTTTTTTCATATCAGAAACATATACCCTTTCCTGGTCGTATTCGGGCATGATGGTCTCAAAATAAGCTTTCAGTTCATCGTTCGACGATTTTGACTCAATTGCCTGACCACCGTTTTCTTTGTTTCTAATGTTATTAAAAACTTCAATCAAAGGTTTGTCCTCACCATCCACAGTGTAGATAGCAATATCGTTTAATGCACTAACCTTCGAAGTGGCATAAGCCGGCATTCGCTTTTTGGTTTCTAAATTCTCTACAATAATTCCATTTTTTGTGTTCGAAACCAGTTTGTATAATCCTGGCTGACCTGAAATTGCAAGAATATCTTTCAACATATTTGAGCGTTTATAATTTTAGGTGGCAAATATAATACATTGATTGGTTTTTACACGATGCCTTCATAAAATTGATTTATTTTTGAGCCTTGTTTCTGTTTTTTTTTGCAGTTTTTTGTTAAATCGATGCAACTATACAAATCCGCGTTCCTTTTTTAACGATTCGTAGGCTTCGTTAATTTTTTGGAACTTTTCTTTGGCCGATTTTTGAATGTCTTCGCCCAGGTACGATACCTTGTCGGGATGATATGCTACAGCCATCTTTCGGTAAGCTTTTTTAATTTCATCATTGGTAGCATTGGGTTGAAGCCCCAATATGCTGTATGCAATGTGGGTATCGCTGTAAAACATCGATTTGATGGAATTAAAATCGGATGCCCCAACGCCCATATATCCCGAAATTTGGTTTATCAGTTCTACTTCGTTAAGCTTTGTTTGCCCGTCGGAGCTTGAGATACCAAACAAATAATGCAATAGTTGCAGTTTCGACGAATAATCGAGGTGCTGGCCAATTTGCCGGCTAATGTCCTGTACCGGAATTTGTTGCTTTAACACATCGCGCAACATACGTATGGCATCGGTTGCCGCTTCCTGACCAAATGAACGCAACAGGTATTTTTTTACGTATTCGAGCTCTGCTTTTTTTATCGTTCCGTCGGCTTTCATCACGGCAGCAGTAAGCACAATAAGACTTACCATAAAATCGCCCCGGGTTGTTTGTCCGCTTGGCGAAGCTCCTTTAGGAATACCGCTTTGATTAGTTCCTTCAAAAGCGCTACCCACCAAAAATCCTACAATGCCGCCAATGGGGCCAAAAAATGCCCAACCTAATCCACCGGCAATCCATTTTCCTAAACTCATTTTTTAATTTCTTTTTTTATTTGTGTAATTAAGGGTTTAAAGATTACTGTTTGCTTACAATTTGCTGGTAAATTTCATTAACCTTTTTATCCATTTCTTCCGTTCCATCGTTTCGAATGGTAAAGCTGGCAAATTCCAGTCGTTCTTTATCGCTAAGTTGGTTGTTTATTATGTTTACAAACTGTTGGTGCGACATATTGTCGCGATTCATCACCCGCTCCATGCGTAAAGTTTTCGGAGCCAAAATTACAATAATGTAATTGCATTGTTTATAGGCTCCGCTTTCAATTAAAATGGCTGCTTCTTTTATTACAAAAGGTGCATTGGTATGTTGATTACACCAAAGCTCAAAATCGTTTTGAACCGCAGGATGTACCAGTTGATTCATTTTTTGAAGCAAGTGATTGTTGTTAAAAATTTGTTCTGAAATAAGCGCTTTGTTCAGTTTTTGATTAATAAAAACCCCGGGCCCGAATAAATGTTTTAAGTTTTCAATCAGTTCATTATCACATGTCATTAGCTCGCGGGCTCTGACATCGCTATTATAAATTGGGATACCAAGTGTTTGAAATTTTTGGGCAATATAGGTTTTGCCACTACCAATGCCTCCGGTAAGTCCGACAATTATCATGGTTTTTTTTCGAGAATAAATTCAACACTGGGAGGAAAAAAGGCGACGTTTCTAACATTCGATGGAGCTACAATTACCTGAACCGGCATTTTCTGACCAATAAGCGACTCAATTTTTGTGTAATCGGCCTGCACCCTAAAGTCTTCTGCCTTAATCATATCGTAGTCAGCCAGCGAAACCAGTCCTGAAATCCGAACACTTCTGGGGAAGGTTATAAGTTCCAGCGAATCGGGTACATTAACCGGTACAATGGGAACTTCGAAAGTAGCTTCAGTAAATTTAGCAATGGGAATGGTAGCCTGAACTTTCTTTTTATCGGTTCTTAAATTGGTAATTTCCTCTAAATATAGCGTCCGTTGTAAGGTTTTATCGAGCTTGGTAAAAGTTTGTGCTTTGGTATAAACAGCCTGTAAGGTGTCAATCAAACTTGTTGGACCACTTACCCAAAGGCTGTCGGGTTTAAAAACCACGGGACCATTTTGCATGCACTGGGGTGCAAAACTGAGTGTTAAATTGGCTTTTATCGGAACTTTTTTGTCAATCAGGTTATCAAATTGAAAAACCAGCGTGTCGGGTAGTATGTCGAGCACATTAATGTTATTGGGTAATTGGTTGCTGATCTCTTCGCGGGCGTAACGCGTTAGTAGCTTAAAATTTGAAACTTTTGGCGATTCCAGGTTGGCATCGAACGATTCAAGATTCAGCACAATGGGAAAAGGGGCAGGCGATATTTTATAGAATATCAGGTCGTATCCGTAAGCTGAAACATTTAATTTTAATTTCTGCGGAAGCTCATTTACCAATATTTTATTTTTGGGCAATTGCGTGTATCGAATCGGGTATTCAATAATGGTATTGTATTCGTTATTGAGTTTGTTTAAAAACCAAAACACCGCAGATATGGCAACAAATATAAGGTATATCAGTATTTTACGGTCGATACGATAAAAAATGCGAAGTTTTATAAACTGCTGTATTTTATGTAGTTTAAATTTACTCAAGGTTGCCAGATATTGGTTTGGTAAAAATAAAAAAACCCGAAAGCTCTTTGTTTGAATCCAAAAATACAAATATTTCTTATCTGTACTACGAATCGGGCAAAAACAAAAAGCCTGCGGGTGGTATTATGCTAAAAGATCTTACTTGGCTGTTTCGGTACCAAGGTCTGAGTTGTCTTTTACTAAGCCGGCTTTATCTACTTTAATTCTTATACCGTCGGCAATTTCGAGAATTACGGTGGTGTCTTTTACTTCCGACACTTTACCGTAAATTCCGCCTACAGTAAGTACTTTGTCGCCTTTTTTAATTCCTTCGCGGAATTGGCGCACCTCTTTTTGCCTTTTCATTTGAGGACGGATCATGAAAAAGTAGAAAATGGCAATGATTAATACCAAAGGTAATAAAGAGCCTAAGGGACTTGCTTGTTCGCCGCTTGGCTGCATCAGGAAAAAAGTTAATACATTCATGTTTATAATTATTATTTATTAAGTACTTGTATTTCAGCGCTAAGTTGAAGCCTGATTTGTTCGGGTTTGCAATTGGTCCATACGGTTACCGTTTTTAATTGTTTTCCGCTGCGGTTATTGCTGTCAAAAATTACTTCCATCTCGCCTTCTTCACCCGATTTTATAGGCTTTCGGCTATATTTGGGAACCGTACACCCGCACGAAGCTATGGCATCTTTTATAATTAAATCGCCCTGCCCGATATTTTTAAAGGTAAAGGTGTACGATACTTTTTCGCCTTGTATAATTTGTCCAAAATTGTGCGCTGTTTTTTCGAACTGAATAATTGGCAATGCGCTGGTGTCAGAATTTCGGCTTTCCAGCGAATTTTTATTTATAAAATTACCCGATTGGCTGCTTTCTTTGGAATGGTTTCCCGGTTTGCAGGCATTGGTAAGGCTTGCTATCACAAGTAAGAACAGAACAATCCGAATCATTGGCTTTAAATAGTTTTTAATTTACGTCAGCTTTGGATACAAATATTGAACCGATTTTTTATTCCATCAAACCCCGGCCGGCTTTTTGCACTTTGCCATCGGCTTTGAGCTGGTTAATAATTTTGTCGAGCACTCCGTTTACAAAAGCGTTGCTGCGGTTGGTGCTGTAAAATTTAACCAGTTCAATGTATTCGTTAAAGCTTACTTTTATTGGGATGCTTGGGAATTGTAGTATCTCGGTAACTGCCATTTCCATTACCAGTAAATCCATTTGAGCAATGCGGTCAACATCCCAGTTTTTTATGTTTTCCTGAATTAGGTCAGAGTTTGCCTGATGATTTAAAACCACCATGCGGAGCAGTTTTTTTGCAAATTCTTTATCTTCTTCGTTTTTAAATAATTGAAAAAGGTTAATGTCAACTTGTCCGGCTTTGGCCCGCTCAATGGTTTTTATATTCATGCTGAGCACGAATTCAATGTCGTCGTTCCAAAAAATTGAATGTTCTTCAAGAATCTGGTACAACAAATCGGAATTTACCAGGTACTCTGAGAAAAAAGTTATGATGAATTCCTTATCGGCCTTATAACTGTTATCGGTCGTTTGCATATAGCTGGCATACGATTCCGATTCAAGCATGTCGTTATACACGCGTTTAATTAATTCGGGATGGTGTGCCCAGTTCAGTTTCCGCTCATCGATGTAGCGGTACAACCTGTTGGTACTCATTAACTGTTTGATGATTCGGTTTTCGACAAACCGCATGTTTGGATCTAAATCTTCCCGGGTTGGGATCCGCTTGTTTTTAGCTAATTCAATTTTGGAGACTGCGTATTCTTTTACATCAAGTAATAATACAAAGAACAGGTGGTACAAATCATACGATTTCTCGATGCTGTAAAAGAGATCTTTTTCGTATCGGGCTAACCCCTCATCGTTACTATTAAAGTAGGCATATAAAATATGGAGTACTTTAATTCTCAACAACCTTCTACTAATCATTTATTTAAAGAGCCTTAATAGTTTTAGAACTAATTTATCGCGGGCAAAATTAAAGATTTTTTGCTTGGCTTTAAAGGATTAAACCATTTTATTTTGATTTTGGAAAAGTATTGTGTTTATTTGAGAAGGTATTTATGCATGCCAAAAATAGTTTGTCTAAAAATTATTAGGAATTATATCTTAAATTTGCCAACTGAGTTTAATTAAACATAATGCACATTTGATGATGGAAGGATTTGAAAAGAATGACAATGGAAGAGAACGGGATGAGATTTTTTCAAAATCGGTTAGAGCAGGAAAAAGAACCTATTTCTTCGATGTTAAGGCAACCAAACGGAATGATTATTATTTAACCATTACCGAAAGTAAAAAACGCTTTGAAAGCGACGGTAGGTTTAATTTTGAAAAGCATAAATTGTTTTTGTACAAAGAAGATTTTGAAAAATTTGCCGAAGGCTTGAGTGAAGTGGTAGAATACATCAGAAAAAATCAACCCGAGTTGGAAACTCCCGAGACCATTGAGGCCAGTGAGTTTACCGATGTAGCATTTGAAGATTTACAGGAAAAAAAATAGTAAAAAAGCCGGGTTTACCGGCTTTTTTTATAATTCGTAGTCAATAGCCGCCCGGCTGGTGACAATTTCTTTTACAAAGGCTACCACTTTAAGATGTTCCGGATGCGTGGCATAGTTTTCCAAATCGTTAAAACTATTGAACTCGCTTACTAAAACCAAATCGTGATTCTTTTCCGGATGTATCACATTCCGGCCCACTTCCATAAATTTTATTTCAGGAATTAATTTTTTAAGTTCCAATAGGCGGGCAGTCATTTCGCTGGCCAGTTCATCTTTCGTTTTTCCCTTGTGGTTTTCTTTTAAGGTCCACATTACAATATGCTTAACCATTTTATGCTATTTTACAGTTAGAGCTCGTATTTTTCCATTTTGTCGTCGATGGTGACATGGTTTTGAGCCGACGATTGAATTTTTATGTAAGTCATCATGGTTTCGGTACCGGCAGCGTAACAGGCTTCGTGAACTTTTTTTACCAGTTCCATCAGTTCGTCGTAATAGCCTTCGATAACTGTTTCGAAAGGGCACACCCGGTAGTTTAAGCCTGAGCGTTTAATAATTTCAATGGCTTCATCAACCAAAGCATAACTGTCTTTATCTGTTGCTCTGGGCAATACCTGGAGCGCCAGGTTAATTTTATGTTTCATCCGATTCGGGGTTTAGTGATATATTATCAAAATCTTTAGCATCAGGCAATTCATTATGTTGAATAAAGTCGTGAATCTCCTGGGTAGTTAGCGTTTTTACATTGGTTACCAAAAAGTTTGGCTTTAAAAAATTCCCGTAATTGTTGCATTCGCTGATGGCGTCGCGAAATACTTTTTGGAAAGGTACTTCAAAAGGTATTAATACCAGCAGGGTTGCCAGATTTCCATCGAAGGCAATTTTTTCCAATTCCGATTGGTTCGATTTTAACGCAAAACTGAACTCCGATGAAATAATATTTTGCTGAAATTCATTGAAAGCTTCGGTGTTTTCACCAATAAAAACTATGAAATAGCGGAGCATGTTTCCACGACCACCCAATCCGGTACTAATAAATATCTGGTTCTCATCAAGCAGTGAGCTTTCGAGCAACATTTTGCTTTCCTGTTGCGCTAACAGGGTCCATTCCCGTAACTCAGGCCGGCCATTTTTCAAATATTCTTCAATAATCCGATAGGCTTTAGGATCGTCCATCGATGCCAGCTTTATCAACTGCTCTTTAATGCTTTCGTTGGTGTGTTCCGGAGCGTAAATATCGGGAAAGTCTTCCAGCTTATAGCCCGACTCATCGGTCAGTTTCTTTTTTAACTTACTGGAATGTTTAAAATACTCCATCTGGAGTTTTACGTCGATTTGTTCCTCTAAAATATTCAGTTTATCCGGAAATTTTCCGGTGAGTGACTTTAATTTGTCGTATAAATTGTCTTCCATGGTTTCAAAGATTTCTGTAAAGTAATAAAACTAAACATGCAAAGTGCTTTATAGGGCAAAAATTCTGCCAAAATTGTTGCTTAAAAGCTGCGATTAATCATAATAAGATTCTTATTTTAAATCATTCTAAATAAATAAAAAACACTATTTTTGCAGCGTTAATATGCCGGGGGTATGGTGCAATGCTATATATACCCGGCATTTGAAGCAGTTAATTATGAATCTTTCAGAAATAAATGCCGGCGAAAAGGCCGTAATAGTAAAGGTAAAAGGATATGGTTCGTTCCGTAAGCGTATCATGGAGATGGGCTTTGTGAAAGGACAATTGGTTGAGGTAATAAAAAAAACGCCTTTTCGGGGGCCTGCCGAATACAATGTAATGGGTTATCACGTTTCGCTGCGTCCGTCGGAGGCACATTTGATTGAGGTAATAACTCCGGATATTGCAACATCCTTACCTGAAATTCAGTACGAAGGAATTATCGATCTCGAGAAACTAAAAACCTCGGTCAACCTGCACCGCAAAAAGCTTAGCGTGGCTTTTGTGGGGAATCCGAATTGTGGAAAAACCTCGTTATTTAATTATGTTTCGGGAGCCAAAGAACATGTGGGAAATTACAGCGGAGTAACTGTCGAGGCCAAACAGAATAAATATACATTTCGCGGGTATCATTTCGATTTATTCGATTTGCCCGGAACTTATTCGCTCACAGCCTATACGCCTGAAGAGCTTTATGTACGTAAGCATATTTTCCATAACAACCCCGATATTGTGGTTAATGTTATTGATGCATCGAATCTGGAACGCAATCTTTACCTTACCACCCAACTCATCGATATGGACATTAAAGTGGTAATAGCTTTAAACATGTACGACGATTTGGAGAACTCGGGAACCCAGCTCGATATCGACAAACTCAGTAAGTTGTTGGGCATTCCCATTATTCCTACAGTAGCTACAAAAGGTCAGGGAATCGACGATTTATTCCAAAAAGTAATTGATGTTTATGAAAACCGCGACCCTAATGTGCGGCATATTCATATAAATTATGGAAAAGAAGTGGAGCAGTCGATTAAGGAAATTCGTCAGCACATTCAGAGCGACAAGCGTCTGGTAACAGCTATGTCGCCGCGGTTTTTGGCAGTTAAACTGCTTGAACAGGATGGCCATGCCATACGCTTTGTTTCAAGACACGGTGATAATAAAGATGTGCTGAAAACCACCTACAAAGAAGTGTCGCGCATTGAAAGCCTGTTTAGCGAATACAGCGAAGCCATAATTACCGATGCCAAATACGGATTTATAAGCGGAGCGCTTAAAGAAACCCTGAAGCAGGGAGAATCGAAGCGTTGGCATTATACCAATGCCATCGATAAAATTCTTACCAATCACATATTGGGAGTTCCCTTATTTCTGTTTTTCATGTTCATAATGTTCTACAGTACCTTTACTTTAGGCAGTTATCCGATGGACTGGATTGATATGGGATTCAGCTTTTTAAACGCTTATATAAAGGAAACCTTACCGCAAGGTATGTTTAACGATTTGCTTACCGATGGAATTATAAGCGGAGTGGGTAGTGTGTTGGTGTTTTTACCAAATATCATCATCTTGTTTTTGTTTATTTCCTTTATGGAAGATACTGGCTATATGGCTCGCGCAGCTTTTATGATGGATAAAGTGATGCATAAAATTGGTTTGCATGGCCGCTCTTTTATTCCCTTGATTATGGGATTTGGTTGTAATGTGCCTGCCATAATGGCAACCCGAACCATCCGAAATCGTACCGACCGTTTGCTTACCATGCTGATAACACCATTTATGTCGTGTAGTGCGCGTTTGCCGGTTTATATTCTCTTTATCGGGGCGTTTTTTCCTGAGAATCCAACCCTGGTATTAATCAGTCTTTACCTTACCGGGATTCTGCTGGCTGTGGGTACAGCGCATCTGTTCAATAAAACCTTGTTTAAAACCAAAGAAGCACCTTTTGTAATGGAATTGCCGCCTTACCGCATTCCATCGTTGAAATCGACGGTAAAACACATGTGGGACAAATCGGCGCAATACGTGCAAAAAGTTGGCGGTGTAATTTTGGTTGCAGTGATTATAATATGGGCTTTGGGGTATTTTCCGCGCGAAGTTAAATACAGTAGCGATTATGCACAGCAATTAGAACTTATTGATAACCAGTTGCAAAATTCACTGGAAGAATATGAGATTGCAGCACTGCAATTTCAACAGGTTCAGATTCAAAACCAGATGGCAAGTGAGCAACTCGAAAAAAGCTGGTTGGGTCGCATCGGACATTTCATTGAACCGGCCATTCGTCCCCTGGGTTTTGAGTGGCGTATGGGGATTGCTCTTTTAAGTGGTACTGCGGCTAAAGAAGTGGTGGTTAGTACGCTGGGCGTTTTGCTGCAAACCAATGGCGACGACGATCAGGAAAAAATGGTCGATAGTTTACGAAACCTGAAATACGAAACCGGCACAAAAGCCGGACAGGCTGCTTTAACTCCGGTAATTGCCCTGGCATTTCTGATATTTGTTCTTATTTATTCGCCTTGTGTGGGCGTTATCAGTGCTATTGCCAAAGAATCGGGTCGCTGGCGCTGGGCTTTATTTATGGTGACTTACACCACCGGAATTGCCTGGATACTTTCATATATTGTTTACCAGGTGGGTAGTCGGTTTTTTGCCTAATCCGAACCATTAATCCGGTAATTTGTTTAACCAATAGCGAAAGGAAATTAACAATGGAAACTCTTGTATTTAATATAATTACTTTTATAATTCTGGGTGTGGCATTTTTTATTGCCGGAAAGAAACTGGTGCTGAAATTATTTGCGCGCAATCAAAGGTCTTGTGCCGATGGTTGTTCCGGTTGTACCTCAAAATGTGAATTGAAATCGCTTGTCGATACCCAAAAACTTACTTCTCAGTAAATTCATATTCGTACCAGATAATCTGTTTGGGCTTATCCAGTTCGGTATCCCAATAAATGTCCTTGTGAATTAGTCCGTTGGGATGGTATTCATAAGTATTTTTATTGATAAGTATATTCCCGGCATCCCTGATTCTTACTTCAATTAAAAATCCATCGGCGTTGTAACTGCGGATTTCTTTGTGTTTTACAGCTCCCAGCTTATCGAATTCTACCACGGTAAGTACGGTATCCATATATTCCTTGGCTCCGGGTAAGGGAAAAGGCGTATTTTCGCCGCTAATGTCGAACCGTGCTATTATTTCGCCATTTAAATCGTAGCGTATCAGTTCATTTACATAACCTTTATTATTAAAACGGAATTCCTGAATCAGGCTTCCTCTTTCGTCGGGATTAAGAATGGCAAAATCGGAACTGTATATTTTACATGCTTTAATGTCTTGAGGCAACTCGCTGTTCAAAGGCTGGTTTTCAACCTTTTGAGGGTTGTTTTGGCAAGCTGTACCTGCAACCAGCAAAATAATTATATAAATCAGATTCCGCATCACTTAGGTTTTCTGCATCAAAATTAAGGGAAATTCTGGTTAAATTAAAGTACATCGTCTTTTTTGGACTCGAATTAAGTTTTTTGGAAGCGGGGAATTACGTATTTTTATTTTTTTCTTATCGAAATTAATTTTTGCTATTTCTCATTAACATTCATAAAAACAGCGTAATAGAATTGTTTCTCTTTATAATGATTAGAGAATAAAACTATTATTTTAAATTGGAGTGTTATAAAAAGTTACTTGTTACGTCTTCCGCTTGTAAAACAAAATTAACGGTACAAAAGATTATGGATAGCGAAGAATTTAAAGTAAAGGTATTTGTTCTGAAAGATAAGCTTTACCGTTTTTCTAAGCGAATCCTTAACGATGAAACCGAAGCACAGGATGTGGTGCAGGATGTTCTTTTGAAATTCTGGAATATGCGCGATGAGTTGCATATTTATAATAACCTCGAAGCACTTGCCATGACCACGGTTAAAAACA
This sequence comes from Salinivirgaceae bacterium, assembly GCA_050179685.1. Lineage (GTDB taxonomy): Bacteria > Bacteroidota > Bacteroidia > Bacteroidales > SZUA-534 > GWE2-40-63. Next base: position 42,948 of record JBFXEW010000018.1, on the reverse strand, counting down.
TGAGTCTTGACAAAGCCCGGCGTAAAAACACCCGGTTTAGCAAAAGCGACGACATTAAATACCATACCGACACGGTAATTGGTGCCTACGATATGGAAACCAGTGATTTGAGTTTGCAGATTAAACAAATTATTAATCAGCTGCCCGAACCGCAAAAAACAATCATTCATTTGCGCGATGTAGAGGATTATGATTTTGAAGAAATTGTCCCCTTAGTGGCTATGAGTGTTGAAACCATTCGGGTTAACCTGTCGAGGGCAAGGAAAAAAGTGAGAGAAGAAATGAAAAAAATTATGAGTTATGGAACGGTCTGATATCAAACAATTATTGGAGAAATATTACGGGGGACAAACCTCGAAACAGGAAGACAGGCAACTGCGCAATTTACTGAAATTGTATGTAGGAAGCGATGCCGAACTTTTGGAAGCCCAGGCCATGTTTTCGCTGTACGACGAAGCGGCTAACGAAACCGTAAACATCGATTTTGATACCCTGATTGGGCATAATAAGACACACAAAGTACGCAAAGTTTACTTTGGTTTGGCTACCGCCGTTGCTGCATCGCTCATTGCTTTTGCCATGTTGTTTATGCTTAGCAATCCGCAGGAGCAAATAGTTTATGCCTATGTAAATGGCAAACCCATTACTGATAAACAAGAAGCAATTGCCTATTCAAAACAGGCCATGAATACCCTTTCATCGAATTTAAATAAAGGTACCTCAAGTTTAAATTACATGGAAAAATTCAACAAACCGGCCGATTTATTAATTGTAAGAAAATAGTTATTAACCCCGTCTGCCTTAGGGCAGGCTTTAAAAATCAATTGTTATGAAAAAAGTAATCGTAATCCTGATAGCGTTGTTACCCATGCTGGGCATGGCTCAGGAATCACAGTTAAACACATTGTTCGATAAATATTCGGGCAAAGAAGGCTTCACCTCAGTTTACATCACCAGCTACATGTTCGAGTTGTTTGCTAAAATAAGCGATGAATCGGATCCGGAATTTGAAAACCTGACCAAGGGAATCAAAGGAATTAAAATTCTGACGGTAAGCAAAAATTTGGGCAATGAGATGCACCAGGCTTTTTACAACGAAATTCAGAAAGCACTCCCCTCCAATCTGTACAACGACTTTATGATTGTGAAAGAGGGCACTGAGGAAATTATCTTTAAAGTTCGCGAAGCCGATGGCAAAATAGCAGAATTTGTGATGATTGTTAAAGATCCCAACGAACCCGTATTGCTTTTCTTTGAAGGGGACATCAACCTGAAACAGATTGCTAAAATGTCGAAAACCATGGATGTTAAAGGCTTTGAGCATCTTGAAAAAGTTGAAGAAGAAAAGAATAAATAACACTGACCCTTAAAACCAAAAAACCGGAGCCTGATGTTCAGGTTCCGGTAATTAACTTTTTAACCTTAAAACTACCACAATGAGAACAGTTGCCACACTTATTTTAGCCCTCGTGATTTCGCTGCTAAGCGCTACCGGGCTTTCAGCTAAAGAATACAAAGATTTTTACCGGGAGTATCGTAAGGCCGATAAAACAATCAGTTTTAAAATTCCGGCAGGTTTTGCAGCAATTTTTATCGATAAGGATGAAAACAAAGAGGTAAAGGAATTTTTAAAGGATCTCGACGATTTGAGCTTTCTGATTATCGACCAGGTTACCAATAATACCCTGCTCGATCTGAACCAAAGCTTGCCTGAAGATTTATATAAGGAACTTATGGTAATACACGACGGAGACACCGAAATAACTTTTCTGGTTAACGACAATGGTAAGTTTGTGGAAGAACTTATAATGACCGTTGTTGAGCCCGATGAGCTGATAATAATGTGTTTTACCGGAGAAATTACGCACGAGCACGCCAAACAACTGGCCAAAGCAATTAACGTGCAACAGGCATCAGCTTTCAGACAATAATTTTTTTTGATTGGAAAACCTACCGTTGGGTAGGTTTTTCTCTGTTATACGGGGGCGAAGTCCCGGGTGCTAAAAACATTACTTTAGAGTAGCCAATGTTTCCCTTCCATTTGAGCAGAGGAGCTGTGGCAAATTGCTAATCCTCTTTCCCGAAAATAGCCAATCCACCCAACGAGGTTTCCTTATACAACGAGGGCAAATCGTAGCCGGTTTGTTTCAGGGTTTTTACCACCTGATCGAACGATATTATGTGCCGCCCGTCTGATACCAGGGCGTAAGCTGCATGGTTTAACGAGCGCGAAGCAGCAAAGGCATTGCGCTCGATGCAGGGAATTTGTACCAGTCCGTAAAGCGGGTCGCAGGTGAGACCCAAATGGTGCTCAATGCCCATCTCAGCCGCATATTCAATCTGATGAATGGAACCGCCCAGCAATTGTGTGGCAGCTCCTGAGGCCATCGCACAAGCCGTTCCAATTTCAGCCTGACAACCGGCTTCAGCTCCTGAAATAGAAGCATTGAATTTTACCAGGTTTCCTATCAGCCCGGCAGTGGCCAGTGCTTTTAAAATTTGCTCGTTGTTTAGCTTGTTCAATTCCTTTTGGTAATACAATACGGCAGGTAAAGCGCCACAGGCTCCGCAGGTAGGAGCTGTAACAATAATTCCGCCGCCGGCATTTTCTTCGGAAACCGCCAAAGCGTAGGAGAATAGTTTGGAACGTCGTTTTTGGGGCAAAGCAAAACCGTTGGCTTTGGTTCTGATTACAGCAGCTTTACGCGCCAGCTTCAGTTCTCCGGGTAGTGTTCCCTGTTTTTTTAAGCCGTTTTTTATGGCTTGTACCATGTGTTTCCAGATGTCATCCAAAAATGGCCAAAGTTCTTTTCCCTCGTGCAGTTCTACATATTCCCACAATTGTTTTCCGTTTTTCTGACACCATTCCAGTATCTCTTTCATGGTGGTAAGCGGGTAAATGCTTTCACTGGCCCGTTCGCTGGTATCGTCGACCACAGCGCCTCCGCCAATGGAATAGGCAGTCCAGGATGAAAATAATTTTCCGCTTTGGTCAAATGCTTCGAACTTTAAGGCATTGGGATGTTTTGGCAAAAAGGTAGCCGGTTCCCAAAGCAGTTCCATATTTTTATCGGCAAAGGTTTCTTCAATGGCAACTCCGGTAAGGTGGCCTTTTCCGGTGGCAGCCAGACTACCATAAAGGGTTACCACATATTTGTGGGCATCGGGAACATTTTGCAAAAACTGTTCGGCTGCATTTTTGGGTCCCATGGTATGACTACTCGACGGACCTTTACCAATTCGGTATAATTCGCGGATTGATTCCATAGCTGTTGGATTGTTAGCGTGTTATTCTGTTTCAATAAATTTTGGACGGGTAACCGATTTACCTTTCCATTTTCCCGAAAGATAATAAATAAAAGCTCCGCTTAAACCAAAAGCCCAGGCAATGGGCACAGCCCACCAGATACCAGTTTCGTTGTAGGTTTTCGATAAAACAGCAGCTAAGGGAACCCGTATCAGCCAAAGTGATAAAACGCTGATAAACATCGGGATTAATGTAGCTCCGGCACCTCGTAAAGCACCGTACATTACAAACATCAATACAAATATCAGGTAAAAAATATTTACAATGGTCAGGTATTCCGAACCAATGCGAATTACTTCAGGGTCGCTGTTAAACAAACCCACCAGTTGGGTGCGGAAAGTTATAATGAGTGCAGTAATTACAATGCCAAATACGCTTGCCATAAACAGGGTTGAGATGAGTCCCTTTTTGAGTCGCTCATCTTTTCCGGCTCCCAGGTTTTGTCCGGTAAATGTAGCCAGAGCTGCTGAGAAAGCCATGGCAGGCAACGAAACAAATGAGTCGATACGGCTGCCCACACTGTAAGCGGCTATTACATTGGTTCCAAAGCTGTTTACAATGCCCATAAGCGCCATCATTCCCAGGGCTACAAAAGTTTGCTGCAATCCCGAGGGCAATCCAATCCGTACACCTTGTCGGAAAATTTCCCAGTCGAACACCATGTTTTTAAGATTGAAATGGATGATGGGGTGGGTTTTATTCAGGTAAATAACGCCGGTAATAAAAGCTCCCGTTTGCGAAATTACGGTAGCCCAGGCTGCACCTGCAATGCCCATATCAAGCACCATAATAAACAACAGGTCGAGTCCGATATTCATTACAGTGGCAACAATTAAAAACACCAGGGGCGTTTTGGAATCGCCCAATCCGCGCAGTACCGAACTGATGCCGGTAAATCCAAACATGGTGATGGTTCCCAGCAGGTAAATATTGAGGTAGGTGGTAGCTTGTGGCAATAAACTTTCGGGTAAATCGAGCAAGGTAAAAAGCCAGGTGCTTATGGAAATGCCCAGAATACTCATGGCAATCGAAAGCAAGCCCAGACCAATAAACATGGTAGATATAGCCCGTTTTACTTTTGCAATATCTTTGGCGCCGTAATACTGCGAAATAACAATTCCAAAACCACTGCCCACACCAATAATTAAAGAGATTAAGGCGAAGATAATGGGAAACGAAGCACCCACCGATGCCAGGGCATCTTTACCCAGCACATTGCCCACAATAATGCTGTCGGCAATATTGTAGAATTGCTGAAACACATTACCCAGCAACATGGGTAGCGCGAATCGAAAAATCAGAAGACCTTCTTTTCCTATGGTTAAATCCCTCATGAAATCGAAACAGATGACAGCATGCTGTCGGTTTTTAATTGCGATGCAAAACTGAATAAAATATTTAAGGGCGGCAAATTAATAGTTAAGTCTTGCCGATTTAAATATATTTTCAACGGTTTGTTCAAAAACCGTAGCATCGTTTATGGCCCGCAGCGCAAAAAAATAGGTTTCGCCCTTTTCGAACGACTGGCTGAAATAGCTCCACAATTCTTTCATATGACTCAAAAAGCCCAGTTGGTTTACCGATTTATTTTTATAATGGTGATGCAGTTCAAAATAAAATTCGCGGTATTTGGCCAGCGCTTCATGTTGGGTGTAAACAACGCCATTAACCTGATTGGTAATAAAAGGATTGATAAAGGCTCCCCGGCCAATCATATAACCTTTTATGCCTTTAAATTCTTTTTCCATCTCACTTACCTGTTCTTTACGGATGATATCGCCATTGTAAATTACCGGATGCTTTATTTGCGGGAAAACCTCAGCGAAGAAGGCTTTGTCGCTTGTTCCTCCATACAATTGAGCGGCGGTACGCGGATGAATAATCACCTCGGCCAGCGGATATTTATTCAGGATGGGAATAATAGGCAGAATTTCGTTTTTATCGTTTAGCCCCAGCCTTATTTTAATCGATAATTCGGCATTCATATTTGGAATAAGCTGCTCCAGTATTTCGTCGATGCGATGAGGAAAAGGAAGTAAGCCCGAGCCCCTTTGTTTTTTGGTAACAAAAGGATAGGGACAACCCAGATTCCAGTTTATTTTTTTAAATCCCAGGTCCGACAAAAGCCGGGCAAAGTGCAACATTCCGGCTGCATCGTTGCTGAGCAATTGCGGAATCAGGGTGATTTCCGGATTGAGTTGCGCGTAGTATTTCTGAAGGTTTTTAACCTTAATGGGAGAGTTATTGCTGGCCATAAGATAAGGCGCCATCATTTCGGTGAATCCTCCGAATATGCGGTGGTAGGTATTCATAAAATGAATGTCGGTCATGGCCTGCATGGGAGCCAATTGTAAAAATAGTGCCATACGGAATTAACTTAAACCACAAAAGTAGCATTTGCCGGCAAATAACCCTTTTTTTTATAAAGCAAAAAGGCCAGCCCTAAGGCCAGCCTTTATATTTTTTATGTAAATATAGTGTAGTCTAATTAAGCTATTTCACACTCCCTTTGCTTTGGCGGACACCGCAGATGAAGGACTTGCTCTGTTCCATCGGTGCAGGTATCCCCTTTGAGGGGATTATAGGGGTGATTTTTTAACTAAACGACATTATATGTAGCTCTTAAAATTTGTAGTTTACACCAATTCCCAAGGTTGTAGTTGTTTTGGCATAATTCATATTGTATGCGTAAGGAGTTCCGCTTAAATAATCGACAGAATGGTCATCATACATTACGTATAATCCTCCCAGGTCGATCGACAGGTTTTCCATGGGTTTAATCTGAACTCCCAAACCTATGGTAGTCGATGAATTGCTGTAACTTAAATCGGTTTGGTACTCATCGCCAACACCGGTAACACCACGCATGAAACCAATACTGGCGGTAAACATATCGTTAATATCGTATTCCAGGCCAAGCGCAGCTTCCCAAAGGTTTTTATCAACTTTGTCTTCGCGGCCTTCCCAGTTGGCTTGTTTATCGAAATAGGTGTTGAACGATAATTGGGTGCGGAATTTATCGCTGATTTTGTAACCTACACCAATTGCTAATATAGCTGGCATGTCGGCTCTAAAGCTGGAGTCGTGTTTAAACATATCAGCATAATCTTTTTTGGTGTCGTTGGTTAAAGTTAAACTGGTGTTTAATTCATACTTAATGGCAATATCCAGTTTGTCGTTGGGCGAGAATTGTGCACTGAAAATTGGAGTAAATGCCATTCCGGTCTGGGTAGTTTCTACTTCAATATCAGCAGTGGCCTGTTCATAAGCAGCGGCAGTTGCGGCAGTATTTGTAAAACCACCTTCAAGAAGATTTAAAGGAGTGCCAGGAGTATAACTTGTTCCACCAGCTAATTGCACTAACATTCCATAAGCTTCTGCTGAAAGTGCACCATCATCGCGTGCTTCTTCAAGATTTGCATATCCTGCACTTAATGCCTGTACATTTTGAGCTGCATCAGTAAAAGTACTAGCCATATTGTTAAAGAATAATGGTGTAGAAACCATATTTCCTGCTCCATTTGGATTCAATAAACTTTGAGGATTTACCATGGTTTTTATCGATCCACTATATGTGTTTTTGGCATTAATCATCCTTACTCCGGCACCAACGGATAGCATTTCGTTAATCTGATAACTTGCATTTAATTGCGAACCCCAATAAACTGAACTACCATCAAAAAAAATGTCAGCATCCCAGTCACTTGTCGGTATGCCAGCAGCAGTCATTTGTCCGGGAAGATCCTGTGAAGCCACTAACATTTCAAAAGATGGTAGACCATTGGCAAATTCAGCAGAACCTCCACCACCATTAGGACCAAATCCAAATGAAAGGGCAAATTTGTCTTTTTTGTAAACGGCAAAAAATGAAGGAAATAAGGGGGCTTTTACATCACCTACAAATTCTTTATTTTTTAATAAAGCAAAATCGGAAGTAATGGTCTTTGTCTGAAAGATGGTCTGGTTGTGCAATGAAAAATGGAAACCATCATCCATACGAACCACACCGGCCGGATTAAAGTAAACGGCATCGATTTGAGTTGATGCATTACGCGACAGCATTCGAACAAACTGTGCACTTTGATTGGTATTGGTAACAATACCTCCTGCAAATAATTGTCCGCAGGTAGCCGCGGCAAGTATTAATGTAAAAATCTTTTTCATACATGAACATTTTGGTTAATACAAGCAGCAAAGACATAATAAAATAGATAGGTTCAAAACACACAAGGCTTGTTATCAGTAGATTACAAATTTATCGAACAATGCATTCAAACGTTCGAACCCGCCTTTAAGTGGTTAATTATGAATGCACAGCACATAGTAAAGTGTGCATGTTTTGCGTTCAATAGTTCGTATTTAACCCTAAAAATGGCGCTTAAAAAAAAGAAATAGGGTTCCGGAATGGTTAGAAAATACAAGGAAGATAGCATTCAGATAAGAAGAATCTGGAAATTAGACTAAAGACCAAAGACGCAAGACCAGCACAACAATCACCATTGACCAGTTGGAGAAAAGAGGATACGAATCGTTACTCAGTATTTACAAAAGAAATGCTCCTCAACTTAACGAACCGCCGTACCTGTCTGCCGACTTAGGCAGGTACGAGACCCGTACGTACTTTTTATGAAGTAAAAAGTCATGGTGTGAACTAAACAAAGTGTTCTCACGAGCTTTGCGAGTAAAGGCTCTCCCCGCCAGTTAACTACTGGCGGGGCAGTCTACTCGATTATAGGCTGAGCTTCGTTTTTTAATTCATTGGAAAAGTGAACTTAATTGTGGGTTGGATATTGCAGTCTCTTTGACAATGCACAGGCCAAATTAGGGCTGGATTTGTGGATTTGGCAATGTGCCTGCAATAGGGTGGCTATTAGAAAAACTAATTAAAAAGGATTAAATTCTGGGTCTAAAGTATAATCATAATCTAATCCTAAGGTTTTAGTAAAAACAGCTTCTGCTTCTGAAATAATAAACTTCCTTTTCACTAATAATAAATCAAAATCTTCCTTATTATGCAACATTTGTAATTCTTCATTTAAAAAATATCTATTTGCAAAAGTTTTAAATGACTTCATATCAAAAAGAACCGACAATTCTTTAAGTTTGCCATTAATTAAGTTGTTTTCAGAAAATTCCGAGATAAATTCTATAGTAGGTATTACACTTGCAGGTATTTGATTTGATTTATATAAATACTGAATATTACAACCTCTAACATGTTCAGCATTAACAGAATTAAAGTTATTGCCATGATTTAACAAAAATAACACTAAAGCTTTAGCCCTAACGCTACCAAATAGTATTTTACCTGGAAATTCAACAACCTCAAATTTCAGATTCGGTTTGTCATTGAATACGGGATTGTCAATTTCACTGCGTAAAAATTTTTGAAATTGATAATAAGCCTCACGCTGTTTACTCAATGAATATATAGTGAAATAATTTGAATAAGTTGTAACCCAAAACCAATCCTTTAGTTTATGTAATTGTTCGTCAGACGGGTTTTCTATCTTATTAAAAAAATCAGTTATAAATATTAATTGAGTATTGTATGGAAGCAATCTACTTTCGAGAACTAATAAATCTTCAAAAAGAAACTTAACAGCCTTGTAAATGCTGCTCAAAGTAGTTCTTGTTTTAGGAATGAAGTCTTTACGTTTTACCAGTTCTTCTATTTTTGTGTCGAAATATACCTTACCGAAAGAGTTTTGAATACATTGAAAAATAATATCTCGTTTTAATTTGTTGAAATTGAAGTTTTCCAACTCAATTAACAAATCGTCGATAAGTGAACCTAACCTAAAATTCGAATCAATAAATGATGTTAAGGCAGATACCATCCAGTCGGAAGATATAGTTAATCCTTTAGAATTTATTCTTGAAAATATTTCAACAGCCTCTTGAATTTCTCCACCGATAATATCTATTGATGGTAAACTATAATCAACGAGAGTAGTTGCTAAATTCTTTGCCTTATCAATGTATTTAATAACTTCATCCTGATTTTGCAAAAGGTTCTGAAGCTTTTGTGAAAATGATAAAAATTCAAAAGTGTCAATTAAGTGGTATAATGGAATCTGATAAGGTTCAACTTGATTACCTCTCGGTATAATAAATTCATCTTTTTCCAAATCGTAAAGTATTCTATATTTTTTTGCCCATTCTTCTTCATCGTATCTAAGGAAGGTCTTGCTGGGGTTTAATAGACAACCAAATATTGTTGATAATCTTTGAAACCCATCCAAGATATAAAAGAATTCATTTGAATTTGATTTATCAATATAGTATGGTCCAAATTTACTTCTACTAGAAAATTGTTCAAGTGGTTTCCAAAATAGAATTGAACCAATAGGATAACCTCTTTTTATACTATCGAATAAATCAAGTTTATCCTTTTTTTCCCATACAAAATCTCTTTGAAAATCAGGGATTTTAATTAATCCTCTCTCTATATCTTCTATATAATGAACTAATCTTCTTACTCGTGTATGTATTTGTAAATTAGCACTCATAATAATTTTGTGATTTTATCTAAAATTTCTTGTAGCTCACAAGAATTTTCTTGATGTTCAACCCTTTTTAATAATGAAGCCTGAGTAACTTCGGAATGATTGAATAACTTTGGAAATTCCGTCTTAAAGTTGCCTATCATCATTCTATTATTTCTAAATATTCTAATATCATTTTCTGATAAATCATCATATAATTCCTTTACTCCATCTTCTAATTTTTTAAAATCCTTTTCAAATCCTTTTTCAATATCAAAATAATCTTTTTGTAATGGACTTAGTCTTGAAATCGCTTGAATATATTCGTCATTATTTTCAATTGTTGCTAAAACTTCATCTGGTATGTAATTTTCCATTTCCCTTTTTTCAAGGATATGATAATTTATATTATTCTCATTCAAAAATTTGATTAAATTTTCTCTTTCTTCAATAATATTATTAGGGTACTTTTTATCACTATCCAACAGTACAAATGTTCTCAGATATTTATATTTTGGTTTAGGCAAATTCTCAAATGCAGTCATTTTTCCTTTGATGAAATTTTGAATATTTGCACAACCACCACCATTATCATAAGCTAACCAATTTTCATTTTTATGCAATAATATTTTTTTACTTTTACCTTTAAAGCACCTTAATAATGAATTGACAAAATATGCATCATAATAATTATTTTCTAAAATAATTGTGAACGGCTGATTTAATAGTTTTAATGCTTCATCGGGCAAAAAAATATTATCTCCTTTTTTATTTGAGATAATAACATGAGCATCAGTTTGTTTTGTTTGTAATGATTTAACAATTGAATCATATATTATATCTTGACTTGTTCCACGTAAATTTTTGTGCCATTCTGAATTCATTAAACAATTAATATCTTCATCAGAATTCAAAAATAATTGATGCCTATCCTCAATTATGTTCCAAATCCTATCCATAATACCTAAATCGATATTTTTTTCAAATATATCTTTACTAATTACAATGTTCATTATTTTCTAACTTTCTGTGCTCTACGAATTGCCATGGCTTCACCTAAACTTTCATTAAAAACATCTTCAGGCCAATTATCTACTTCACCAAGATTATCAACTACTATTCGTTCTAATTTGCTAGCACCCAGTTCTTCTTCATAATTAACATAGTATATGGCTAAATCATTTAAGTTAAGAGTTCCATCAGCAACTAATCTGCGAATTCTAAGTACAAAATTCTGAGAATGTGTTTCTATTAAATAGTTTTTCTTTTTGTCTTTTAATGAATCAACAAAACGTTCTGCCAAATCACCATGAGCACTAGGATGAAGATGTAATTCAGGCTCTTCCATTATTATTAAAACGTTTTCCTTTTCGGCCATATAAGAACGAGTAACTAATGGCAATATTTGACTCATTCCTTGTCCAACATCTTTCAAATTGATATTTAAATTAGGATTATCACGAAAAATTTCGAAATAGAAATCTGGTTGAGTGGGATTTTTTTCAATTTTTAAACCCCAACCATCAAATACGCTCTTATACCAGTCACTTACATTTCTACATAAAGTACTTTCAAGAGTTATAGAATCATTTATCAACACATCGTATGCCCCTCTACCATCAAAACCAACTTTATAAATTTCTCTTTTTTTAGGGTTTGGATAATTTCGTTCTGGAATACTTCGATAGGGGCCAATATATTCAGTTGAAAATTTAAATTTATTTTGATTTGGGATTTCAGAAAGTTCAGGGATTACTATATCTAATAATAATCCAGAAAAATCACAACTATATTCATTATCATCAACTTCATTGTAATATTTCTGGTTTTGACTATTAAATATCAGGTTATAATTATCTCCCATTTTCCATGATACTATTTGAGGAAAATTATTGCCTTTTGCACTTGCTGCAATTTTAGTTTCAATTGTTTGATTTGAATTACTTATTTTAAATTCAATAGCTCCAACTGGGGTTCTTCCATAAATTAAATCTCTGAATTCTGCTCCTAATTCTACTCCATTGTTGTCCAATAATAATGGCTCAGAAATCTTGCCAGACAAAGAACTTTCAAGCATAGTTGGCAATTTAGCTACAGCACTTTTTCCAGAACTATTTTTTCCGATAAGAATTGTTAATGGTTTAATTTCAAGCTCTTGCTCTTCTTTAAATGATTTGTAATTCTTAAAAGAAATTTTCGTTATCATAATCCTCTTATTTAAAAATATTATAATGCGAAAATAACTAAAAATTGCAAGCTAGTATACTTTATATCCCGAAATCAAAAATTGAAAATTAAGTATGTCTTGAGTTGATTCCTTTTTCAATTTTATGTTAGAAAGAATATTTCAAATTTGCGTAATTAGGCTAACAAATACGGACACACATTAATGTAACTGCTTGTAGCATTGCTTTTATTGTGGGTTAGGTAAAGTTGTTTCATCATCTGAATCTATCTTATTTCTCTTAATTTTTATTAGTCGCAACTTTTTTAATGAAATGCTCATAAGTTTAAGAAAGTTCTTCTCTTTGAGTTTGTCATCATTCTTTAGTTGAAGAGCACCAATAATTGTAATTAAAATAATTCCGCCAATAATTATAATTGGTATCATGTAATAAGCAAGGACACTTGTGAAATATGCAAGTATAAAGAGCAATAATAATGCTGACAACAAATAAAAAGAGCCTGATTGCCAAGGATTGTTTTTTGTTTGCATAATGTAAATATTATTTTTTTGATCGTTATTTTTAGGACTTAATAATTCAATTTTCCCTTTTGTCCCAGAGCATAATAGAATTTTGTTTTTAATTTCTTTTAATTGTAGTATCAATTCATTTAATTCTAGCAAACTATTATCAACAGTCTTATTCAGTTCACTTAATGAGGAATCTATAGTGAACTCAATGAAATATTTGGCTAGATTTGGAATAATTTGTAAAAAGCTACTCGTAATACCATATCTACGAGTGTATTGCTCACTAAATAATATTCTCCAATTTGAAATGTCTATTTTCTCATGATGTTTAATTAAAATTGGATAAACTTGAGCTTCAAAATTTTCTATTAAGAGTTTAAACTTACCTAAATAATCTAATGCTTGGCTGTATTCTCCGATGAGTTTTAGACCATATAACTCCCGCCCTAGTTCCTTTAACGTCCCATTCTGAATATCAGTATTCTCGAATGTCTTTATAACCAATAATTTTACATTAACTTTCTTAACAAACAAATCAAAAATCTCTACAGCATCACAAATAAATCTAATTATCAAGTCAAATTCATCAGAGCTTGTATTATCAACTTTCAATAATTTAATATCTGTTTCAAATCCATTAAATATTTCTAATATCTCATTTTTATCTTTCATAGAATTATAGTATATAACAGTTGTTTTCTTCATTTTAACTTGAAATAGAAAATCGCATAATGCTATTTCTGCTCTTCAATTTTGCCTAACCACAAGCTATCCCCACCAACTTACTTCTATCCAGCCTAAATTGGGTGTATATGTGCACCCAGGCGCATTTATTTTTATTAACTGCAGTTTCGGTTCACGATGTTTTGGTTTCATGATATCAAAAGTAAACCTTTTATTCAGAGAACAGGTCTATTATAAAGGTAAATTTAGTTACCGGGTTTTAGCAGGGCCCTGAGCCAAAAAAAATGCGCCTTAGTCCTTAGCGCATTATCGTTTCGTTTCCCGCTTAATGCTTCATTCTTCATCGGCATTCTCCTCTTCGTCAGGTTCATAAGCTCCCCGTAAATCAACAATTATCCGGGCAGCTTTATACTCATTGTAAAACACAGGGTCCTGATCCTTTACAACCAGCATCAGTTTGTCCATTTCATCGCGCAACAACAAATCTGTTTCCTTAAAAAGCTCCTTTAGCCTTTGGGTGGCAGTGCTTCGGGTAACAATGGCGGTGCGTGGTTTGGCTATCAGCGCATCAAAATCAGCAATCTCTTTCTGTAATCCACTGATAGTCTCCGGAAGCAGACCAAATGGAGCCACTGCTTCTGCATCCAGTCCACTGGCTATTTGGTGAATCCGCTTGCAGCGATTCAGTAAGCTGCTGTCACCCTGTCTTTTTAAGTACCAGGGCGAAATCTTTACCTCTTCTTGTAGTTCCAGATTCTTTTGGTCCGTAGCATACACATAGATAGCCGCTGCAACACGCAGGGTAATTTCTATCATTTCAGCTTCTTCCTTTTGCTTCTGAAGGGTGCTTCCGCTAGTCTTCCCTTCCTGTATTTGCTGTACTTCCTTTATTTCTTCCAGCAGCGCCATAAATCGGCTTACAACAGCTACCAGCGCTGGCACCAGGGCCAGCTTAGCTTCATATTTAGTCAATACTATAGCCAGGGCTAAATACGAAGACAATTTATTACTTTGTGTTCGTTTCATTTTTTATGATTTTAGTTAATGGACTAAATAGTTCGGAAAACGCTTACTAAATTAAACCAATTCATACAAAAATACAAGAGGCAAAAATATGTTTCTGATCACATATCCACTTGACTGTTAAAGCACTATATTAGGTGTCCTCGTTTTCTGGTAAGCAGAAACCTGCCACCCGTCTTACACCGGACTTTCCTGTCGGCTTGGTTCATTTCCAAAGCCCCATTTCATATAATCGGGCTTCGTGCTACTAGCCTTGTGGTTTGCATTGATTACCCCGCCACTCGCCCTGCATCCCTTTCAATTTCCGGTTTAGGCATATCGGTTTGCGCTACCGGCCGGATGATTTGCTTTGCATACCGGTTAGTTTGCGCTGAATCCATTGGCGTATGCGCAGGTTCAATGGCCGTATGCGATACCTCACTATGGGTTTGCGCTGCATACCGTACAATATGCGATAGAGGCATTTCAATTTGCGCTACCTGCCGAAGGGTTTGCGCTACATTCCTTTCAATCTGCGCTGAATTACTGGCCATGTGCGAAAAGCTGCCTGGTGTTTGCGCTGCATCCCTTGCCATTTGCGATAACCCTGTTAGGTTTCGCGCTGTTTACCATGGCGTCTATACGGTCTCTAAGTATGTTTGCGCTCCATTCAGCAGGGTTCGCGAGGAAGTGATGAACTCTAAGTACTTTTGTCACTTGATGAACTTTAAGTACTTTAGCCACTTGATGAACTCTAAGTACTTCCCATTGCCCGGTTACCAGGTTTTTAGGGGCCTGTGTAAACATAAAAAAACCTCCGCTCAAGACCGAAGGTTCTCTTCCAATTAAGTTATCGCTTAGTAGGTAAGCATAAATGTTTGTTTAATTGCTATCCGCCAAAGCGAACATCGCAGAAATACAATCCCGCCTTTTCAGCCTGGGTATTCCTTGCCTTTAAAAGAGTATTTCGTGAAAATTTGTGAAAATTCGTGGATA
The DNA here is from genome assembly GCA_050179685.1 of Salinivirgaceae bacterium. GTDB lineage: Bacteria > Bacteroidota > Bacteroidia > Bacteroidales > SZUA-534 > GWE2-40-63. The sequence goes on along the minus strand of JBFXEW010000018.1, from coordinate 27,776 downwards.
AAAATCACTTGATGAACTTTAAGTACTCTAGTCACTTGATGAACTCTAAGTACTTCCCATTGCCCGGTTACCAGGTTTTTAGGGGCCTGTGTAAACATAAAATAACCTCCGCTCAAGACCGAAGGTTCTCTTCCAATTAAGTTAGCGCTTAGTAGGTAAGCATAAATGTTTGTTTAATTGCTATCCGCCAAAGCGAACATCGCAGAAATACAATCCCGCCTTTTCAGCCTGGGTATTCCTTGCCTTTAAAAGAGTATTTCGTGAAAATTTGTGAAAATTCGTGGATAAAAATCACTTGATGAACTTTAAGTACTCTAGTCACTTGATGAACTCTAAGTACTCTAGTCACTTGATGAACTCTAAGTACTTTCCATTGCCCGGTTACCAGGTTTTTAGGGGCCTGTGTAAACATAAAAAAACCTCCGCTCAAGACCGAAGGTTCTCTTCCAATTAGGTTATCGCTTAGTAGGTAAGCATAAATGTTTGATTAGTTGCTGTCCGCCAAAGCGAACATCGCAGAAATACAATCCCGCCTTTTCAGCCTGGGTATTCCTTGCCTTTAAAGGAGTATTTCGTGAAAATTCGTGAAAATTCGTGGATAAAAATCACTTGATGAACTTTAAGTACTCTAGTCACTTGATGAACTTTAAGTACTTCAGTCTCTTCCTTGATTCTTAACCAATAATTCCGAATTGTTTTTTAAATTTGAACTCAGCTTACAAAATTTACAATTATGAGAAACTTTATTGTTTTAATTCTTTTATCTGTTTATGCCTTAATGCCCGAGGCATTGGCCCAGGAACAAACTCCGGTAAGCAGCGAATTAAAAGAAATCCGTTCGAACAGCGAGAACCTGGATCACCGCCTCGATCGCCTCGAAAAAATGGTGGACGATTTATTGTGGTATCAGAAACTGGGCGATGTGGCCCTTATCGATAAACTGTATATGTACGGCCCGCCTCACTGGAACGACAAAAACACTACAGCCATGGGTTATGGAAATCCCATCAAGTTTTGGTCCTATACTTTTTTCCCTAAGAACCTCGATGCATCGAAAAAATATCCTTTGATAGTGCTTCCTCATGGTGGCGTTCATGCCGATTTTACTACCTATTACACCCACATTGTGCGCGAACTGGTAAGCCAGGGATACGTGGTGGTTGCTGCGGAATATCGAGGCAGCACCGGCTACGGTAAAGGTCATTATAAGAATATCGACTACGGTGGATTGGAAGTGGAAGATGTTTTTGCCAGCCGGAATTACATGATAGAAAATTACAGTTTTATCGATAAAAACCGCGTGGGTATTATGGGCTGGAGTCATGGCGGACTGATTACCCTGATGAATATTTTCGATCATCCCGAGGCTTTTCAGGTGGCATTTGCCGGAGTTCCCGTAAGCGATTTAATCAGCCGTATGGGTTACTACACCGACGATTATCGCGATCTGTACTCGGCCAGTTACCACATTGGTCAAACAGCGCATGAGAATGTGCAGGAATACCGTCGGCGTTCACCGGCCTGGAATACCCATAAATTTAAAAACACGCCTTTACTGATTCATACCAATACCAGCGACGACGATGTAAATGTGCTCGAAGTGGAGCATCTGATTAAATCGTTGAAAGCCGAAGGTAAAAAGTTTGACTATGAGATTTTTCAGGCCGTTCCCGGTGGACATTCCTTCGACCGAATGGATACCCGCGAATCCAAACAAATCAGAATTAAGATTTATCAGCATCTGGACAAACAATTAAAACCCGAAAAACCCATCAATAACCTGAACGACATTCAAAAGGCAGGTTACCGTTTTTAATTCAGTGAGACTGTGATTTCAGGAATGATAATGAACTGAAATTACTAAGTCGAACTGATCCCGATTATGAACCTGTCCTGTACCGTAGTCGGGAGCAATCGGGATCTGCAGGTCTTATTAGCTTCGCTGAACTCGTCCTTCGTCCTCGGTTGGCTTCGCCTAGCTCGTAAACTTGGTTCTCTGCACCTTGGTGCGAGGAATATAAAAGGAACTAAATCCTGTGTTTTTATGTTATTAGGTGTACTAATTGTACTGGATTAACTGTTTGGTGAGCTGCCAGAAAATGGGATAGGGAATAAGCTCATGGGTATCGAAATGCGTGTCGAGCTGATGCAGTTCTTTTAAAAGGCTTTCTTCGGTTTGCTTTACCTGTTCTGGTAAAAATCCCTGGGAAGCAAGCTTCGAAAGGGTTTTAAAAAACAACCCGGTACGCTGGTCGGGCAAAGCTTTCATGTAGCGATGAAAATAAACCATTAAATTGTTGCCCTCGTATTCAATGCGTTTAGGGTCTTTTATCAGCAAAAGCTGTAGTCGGATGAGCAGTAAACTGATGTTGTGTCCGTATTTATCTTTAGCCGATTTTTTTGTCTGATCCAGAAAGCGGTTTATATCAATACCCTCGGCAAAATGGGGCAGTTCTTGAATCGGGCTGGCTTTGTGCGTGGCATAAAATATAAAATACAAATAAGCTTCGCGTATGGCCCAGACCGATTTGTCGTAGGGATCGAGAAAGGGAAACTGCGCCTGCGACATTACTTCGTTTAGTAAAAGCAGGGCTTCATCGTAAGCTTCCTTTTTTAGTAAAATATCGAAGTGAACTTCCTGAATAAGAAAACGATTGAAAGCCTGGTACTGGCTTAGTTGCAGGCATATTTTTACCTGTTCAAGGGCCAGGTTCAATTGCTTTACATTCCGGTAATACAACGCAAACTGGTAATGCAGGTCAATCGTGGTGTGTTTGCCGGCTAAAAACGGATGGTCGGTTAGCAGACTTTGGTAGGCATTGAGTAATTCGAAATTTGCCCCGAAACGATTCATTTGATTATTGGCAACCAAACCAATCCGAATGGCATAAAGCTTTAAATAGGGATTGTAGTTTTCTATAAGCCAGCTCTCAATTTGCTCCCGATAGTTTTTTGCTTCATTAAATAAATCGGGAGTCTTGGCGTTGCTGAATTTGGTTTTGCTGTAAATAAGGTCCCAAAAGCCCCTGGCATCAGTAAGTTGCTGGTTAAGTACCTGTAAATGCTTTACCTTTTCCTGGTACAGGGCTGTCTCGGCAGGATAACCCTTTAATGCATACACCGAGCGAAGCTTTATAGCTGCTTCCAATTGCAAATCGATAAGGAAATATTGATTCGCCAATAGCTCTGCTTTAGCAATTATTTTTGAAGGATTGTGGTACACATTTTCATTAAGCATCTTTTCAGCAATCAGCAATTCTTTGGCTACAATCAGCCGGATGGTTTCGTAATTACTAAGCAGCGAATCGCTTCCCGACAACTTAAACACCAGATCGGACAGTTTATGAACCAAACTGCGCTTTAGCATCAGGTATTTTTTGTCGATTCTGGGGGAATTATAAATCCGCAGCGCTGCCTCTTCGTCGTTGTTTACTTCATGATTAACAATTAACTGGTATAGCAGACGTAGTTTTGACGAGGCCGGAATAATTTTTTCCAACGCGGCTGTCTGTTGCTGCGACAACACAAAATGCAATTCTTTTATTAAATCCATGATGCTTTTCCCAGCCACTAAAGTAAACATTATCCATTTTAATTCAATCGTATGTTTTAAAACTTTTTTTTATTTCCATTTTGGCGCAGGCTTTTACTTTGGCTTATTTAGCGTCAGGTTGTCATTTAAAACAAACGTAAGGAAAGCAATTAATAACGCTTCTACTGACTTACTATGAGGGTGTTGTTGTAATTCCGACCTGTTTATAAATCAGAATTGTAATAAAAGCTAAAGTGCATCTGTTCAGCTATTAAGAAGTGGAGTTTTTGTGTTGTTGTTAATAAATTGAAGATTTCGAAAAACTATGTGTTTGAACCGTTTTGCTTTTGCCTTTGAATACTTTACTGCATAAAAACTTACTATGCCCATAAAACTGTAATTGATATTGTTAGCCAGTTATTGGAAATTGTGCTTGATTTTCAACTAAAACAACAACTATGGAACAAAACTACTTTATGAAGAAACTGGGTTTTACAGCCTTGATTGTATGGCTCTTTATTCAGGCTGCTTTTGCTCAGACACCTCCATCTGATTTAAGCGGTGCCGATTTGCGAGCCTGGTTAAAAGTAAATTATTACGATGGAAAGCACACTACACTGGGTTATACTAATGCCCGGGTTAAAATGTACAATTACATCGATAACCAGAATAATACCATTACCTGTGTATATTCAGGTTATGAAAAAAGCTGGACTTACGGTGGAACCGGTTCAAATCCCGATCCCATTAACTGTGAGCACACCGTTCCTCAAAGTTTTTTCAATGAGGCCGAGCCCATGAAGTCCGATATTCATCATTTGTTTCCGACTTACATGAACTGGAACAGTACCCGGTCCAATTATCCCTTTGCCGAAATCGACGATAATGCAACTACTAAATGGATGTATTTAACCACGTCCACAACCAGCATTCCATCGAGCAACATCGATTTGTATTCGGAATATGCCAGCAGCACCTTTGAACCCCGCGAGGATCATAAAGGCGATGTGGCCCGGGCCATTTTTTATTTTTACACCATGTATCCAACACAAGCCGGAGCAATCGGTGCTGTGGCCGATATAAATGAATTATACGACTGGCATTTGGCCGATCCGGTAAGTCAAAAGGAAATTGACAGGAACCTGGCCATTGAAACCCATCAGGGTGATAAGAATCCCTATATTGTTATGCCTTCACTGGTAGCAAAAGCCTGGGGATTCTCTGGAACTGAACCAACAGTTCCGGCAACTCCTTCATTGGCTTTAACTGTGGCCAGCACAAGCTTAAACTTAAGCTGGACCAATGTGGCCGATGAAAGCGGTTACCGGATTTACCGTTCGGTAAATGGCGGTTCATACGCTCTGTTAAACAGTCCGGGAGCCAATGTTACTTCTTATTCCGATGCTAATGTCAGCACCGGAAGTACTTATACCTATTATATTTTAGCATACAACGTTCAGGGAAACAGTCCCAACAGCAATACCGTATCGGGTCAATTGAGCACCACAGGCGGTTCAGATTATGCTGCTGACCTGATTCTTTCAGAATATGTGGAAGGTTCATCGAATAATAAAGCTTTGGAGCTTGCCAATTTTACCGGTTCAACCGTAAGCCTGAGTAATTACTCCATCTTTAAGCAAACCAATGGAGCCGGAAGCTGGGCCAGTGAACTGGTACTTAGTGGTACGCTGAATCATGGCGATGCCTATGTAATTGTGTATGCATCGGCTGGAAGCACCTTATTGGCAAAAGCCGATTTAACGACCACATCGCAGGCGCTTACTTTTAACGGAAACGATCCGGTGGCCTTGTTTAAAAACGGTCAATTGATCGATGTTATTGGTACCTTTAACAGTACCGCTGTTTTTGCTACCGACAAAACGCTGGTACGCAATGCTTCGGTAACTGCTCCCAATACAAGCTATGTAGCTTCGGAATGGACCGATACCGGACTTGATAATTTTACGGATCTGGGCACACATACCATGGATCTCGAAGGTGGTCCGGTGGCCGACACGCAAGCGCCAACAGCTCCTGCAAGTTTAGTTTCAAGCAACGTAACTTCTACCAGTGTGCTGCTTAGCTGGAATGCTTCTACCGATAATGTAGGTGTTACCGGCTACCAGGTTTTCAGAAACGGTACGCAAATTCAAACCGTGACTTCCACTTCATACACCGTTTCAGGATTAAGTGCCGCCACAAGCTATGCTTTTACGGTTAAAGCTACCGATGCTGCCGGAAATGTTTCGGGAGCAAGCAATACGGTAAATGTTACTACGCCTGCTGAAGCAGTGGTTTATTGTGCTTCAAAAGGAAGTAACGCTACTTACGAGTGGATTGCCGGAGTTAAGCTGGGAACTTTTACCAAAACATCGGGCGGAGCCGGTTACACCGACTTTACCACTACCCAGATTAATTTAACTTCGGGACAAAGCTATGCACTTACACTCACCCCTGGTTTTTCCGGTTCAACTTACCAGGAATACTGGAAAATATGGATTGACTACAACAAAAACGGAGTATTTGATACCGACGAGTTGGCTTTCGATGCGGGTTCACTAAGCAGTTCAGCTGTTTCGGGAAATTTAACGCTTCCTATATCAGCAACAGGAACTACCCGTATGCGTGTTTCGATGAAATACAACGGAGCCCAAACGGCTTGCGAAACATTTAGCTATGGCGAGGTTGAAGATTACACTGTAGTAATTAGTCAGGGGGTAGCCGATACTCAGGCTCCAACAGCTCCAAGCCAGTTGTTGGCTTCCAATACAACTACAACAGGTACTTCTTTAGCCTGGAATGCTTCAACCGATAATGTGGGTGTGGCCGGCTATTACGTTTATAAAAATGGCCTGCAGATTCAGCAAACCAGCGGAACCAGTTTAAGCGTTAGTGGTTTAAGTGCAGGCACATCGTATAGTTTTACAGTAAAAGCTTTCGATGCTGCCGGAAACTTATCTGCATCAAGCAATACGGCATCGGTTACCACTTTACCACAAAGTATCAGCTATTGTGCATCAAAAGGTTCCAATTCAAGTTACGAATGGATTGATTTGGTACAACTGGGCAACATGACCAGCGCAACTGGTAATAATGGGGGCTACGCCGATTTTACCGATAAAATTGCCACCATTGCTTACGGAAGTAACACCATTTATTATAGTGCAGGTTTTTCAAGTTCAAGCTATGTGGAATACTGGCATGTTTGGATTGATTATAATCACGATGGTATTTTTGGTGATACCGAACGGGTGGCTTATGGTTCCTCGTCGAGTGCTGCTACTCTGAGTAGTACTTTTACGGTTCCAACTTCGGCTTTATCAGGCCCAACCAGAATGCGCGTAACCATGAAGTACAATGGTGCAGGAACGGCCTGTGAAACATTTAGCTATGGCGAAGTTGAAGATTATATGGTAAACATTGTTGATCAGGCTTCGAATTTGGTAATGGCTGTCAACACCGAAAGTGTTCAGGAAGAAACAGCCTACGATGTGGAAGTATTTCCAAATCCGGCCAGTACTTACCTGAAAGTGAAATTCAGTTCGGAGCGTAACGTCGATTTCACCATTACCGATATTACCGGACGCACCGTTTTTGCCGATAACTTAGTTACCAACAATCAAACCATCGATCTGAACCGGTTCGAAAATGGCGTCTATCTTTTAACCCTGAATATGGAGGGTAAAATGCTCACTACACGATTCATTAAGCAATAGTATTAAATTGTTTTGTTAACAGAAAGGGCGGGGCGAAAGCTTCGCCTTTTTTTATTTCAGGGTGTCAGGGTTTTTCCAAATCAATAAGTACCCGCAAATCGAGTCCGTATACATCGTTAAAAAAGTACACCGAGTCTTTGGTTTTACCGGTGTTTGCCGTTAAGTATTGAATACAAATTGGTACGCTTGTTTTTAGGGGAACTTTTACAGGATACTTTTTACTCAGGTAGAATTCTTTGGTACCGTAGCTGGTTTGTTGCATATCGAGCAGGTGTTGTGCCAGCTGCAAGGGGTTTTTAACCCGAATACAGCCGTGGCTGAATGCCCGTTTGTCGGCATTAAACAGATTTTTCTGCGGGGTGTCGTGCAGGTAAATGTGATACGGATTATCGAAGAGGAATTTTACCACTCCCAGGGCATTACCCGGACCTGAGTTTTGATAAATTTTATAGGGAAAGTTTGATGCGGTAAATGTTGAAAAGTCGATGCTGTCGGTAGGTATTGGAACCTCGTCAACAGCCACAAACATATTGCGGGTTTTCAGGTACGATGGATCTTTTTGAATTTTTGGAAGCAGCTTTTTAGTAGCAATCGACTGGGGAATGGTCCAACAGGGATTAAAAACCAAAACATTTAGACGGGATTGAAACACCGGTGAAAAGTGTTTGGGCGTGCCAATAATTATTTTATTCCGAAATACCCCGGCATGCTTGTCAGTCATAACTAATTCAAAAGCGGGCAGGTTAATCTCAATTCGTGTTGCCGGCAGCGAATCGGGTAACCAGCGCAGGCGTTCCATATTTACTTTTAATGCGTCAATGTAGCGCTGTGTTGTCCAGTTTAAAAACTGATAAGTGGCCGGACCGGCAACTCCGTCGGGAGTCAGTCCGTGGCTTTCCTGAAACGCTTTAACCGCTACCAATAGAGTGGAATCGAACAGGTAAAGTGAGTTGGTTTCTTTTATTCCTAAACGTTGTTTTAGCTCACTCACTGCATTCCCGGTATTACCTAATTTTATTGGCTTACCGGGATAGTTTATTGGTCTTGTTGTTGAATTTGTAGCGAGATTTTGGCTGTAAGTAACGAGCTTTTGTTTTAACACCGGGTAACTGTCGTATGCCGGAGCCAATAATTCTTCAATGGCTGCTGTTTCCTGTTTTTGGATGAGTTGTAATACTAAGTTTTCTTTTGTACTCCAATTTTTTTGCGGGTAATTCCAACTGCTGTGATAGTTTTTTGGATTTAGCTTGCCAAGATACAAATGCCGGGCATAGCGTTTTACCTGCAAACTCAATTCCAGTTCCAGTTTAAGCCGGTCATTTAATCCGGCAAGGGAATCCGCTTGTGTCTGTTGAAACAGAGCGTTTAAGGATTCAACTTTATAGTGGCTGGGATTAAGCCCGTTGTTTGCTGCATTTTGTAATAAGCGGATACCTGCGGCCACCTGTTCGGAATTATGCCATAAAGGCTGGTATTCGTTGCGAGCATACCAATGGTTTAGGTTTTCCTGATAAGTTGCTGTGGCTTTAGGCTTATTTTTAGTGTTAAAAAAAATGCGCAAACTATCTTTAATCTCAGCAAGTGGCCATGCAATTTTTTTTACGGTATCGCTAAGGGGTTGGGTAGTGACAATTGGTTCCGGCTCTGTGATGGTTTTTGCGGGTTGCGAAATGCTGCATCCATAAACAATAAAAAACAACACAGCCCCGATATGGAATTTACGTGTTATGGAATTCAAATTGCGGAGCATACTTTTGGATTAAGTAAAGTGGCAAGATAAATAAAAAGAAGTTACCGGATTCTTTAATCCTCCTTTTTTGCTTCCTGCCAAATCTTTTCCATGGCTTCCAGGGGCATGGTTTTCAGGTCGATTCCTTTTTTTAGGGTTTGTTCTTCGAGGTAGCTGAAACGTTTCATAAATTTTTGGTTGGTACGTTCCAGGGCATTCTCGGGATTAATACCATAGAGGCGTGCGGCATTAATCATGCTGAAAAATAAATCGCCAAATTCCTGTTCAGCTTCTAATGAATTGGGATTCTTCAGCAATTCTACTTTTAACTCATCCATTTCTTCAGCAACCTTATCCCAAACCTGTTCGCGCTCATCCCAGTCGAATCCCACACCACGCACTTTATCCTGAATGCGGTGCGCTTTAATCATGGCTGGTAACGAGGCTGGAACCCCTTCAAGTACTTTTTTCTTTCGTCCTTTTTCTTTTAGTTTCAGTTGTTCCCAGTTTTCTTCTACTTCAGTGGCATTCTGTACTTTTACATCGCCAAATATGTGAGGATGCCGGTAAATTAACTTTTCGTTGAGGTTGTGGATGACATCGGAAATATCGAAAGCTCCTTTTTCGGCTCCAATTTTTGCATAAAACACCACGTGTAAAAGCAAATCGCCCAGTTCTTTTTTAATTTCCTGAAGATCGTTATCTATAATGGCGTCGGCCAGTTCGTAAGTTTCTTCAATGGTAAGTGTGCGCAGACTTTCCAGGGTTTGTTCCTTGTCCCAGGGACATTTAAGGCGCAGTTCGTCCATTATTTCCAATAACTTTCCAAAGGCCTCAGTATGTTGATTCATGCTAATAGTTTAGGCAGTGATTAAAGATGCTTTGAACACCTGTTTTTATTTAATATTCTCTACAGTCCAGGCTGAATAAGGGCGAACAGTCCAGGTATTCAGCTTTTGCTTGAATTCAAGGTTCAGTTCCGATTTCAGAAATTTATTGAGCGCTCCCTCGGTATTCCAAATGGTGTAGATGTGGAAGTCAGTGTTTTCCTCCAAATCGGCAAAACAATCGGCGTGGTGATTATTCTTAAAATTCCGTACTTCTTTTACAAAATGAGGTATGTAGTTTGTAAATTCGGAATGGCTTTCGGGCTTTAGTTTTACTTTTACAATACGTGTAATCATCGGAACTTTATTGTTACGGGTGAATTATACTTAACATCAATTAGCTCGGCCAATTTACCATTTCTGATGGCTATTTCCAAAAGATCCAATGAATTAAACAAAGCCAGAAAATCGCCCATATCCACTTCGGAATAGTTTTGGCTTAGCTTGTTTACGCTGTACATTTCGCTTTTAACCGTAATTACAAAGTTGCGCTGGTTTCTTATTTGCTCAAAAAGCTTACGGTTAATATTGGTGATGATGTTACCGAACGAATCGATATAAATTACATTTCCGGTTATCATGTTATCATCAAGCGCCGGCATAAATTGCACATGCCGGTATTTTTCGTCAAGTTTGGGACCCAGTTCTTCGGCTTTTCCTCCGTTAACTAAAAAAGCAGCAGCTTCGGCATAAAGGGTGAGTTCGGGAAACGAACTATTTTTTAGCAGTCCGTTCTCACGGAGTTCTACCATTAATTCAGGTTGTTCGGTAAACATCAGGCTGAAAATACCGGTTCCGGTTCCAATAAAATACTGGTTTTTTATTTTCATGCAGATGGGAGGCTGGTTTTCGGTAATGTCGCTGTTTATGGCCAGCAAATGAACTGTTCCGTCGGGAAAATGTCTGAAGGCATTACGTACAATAAAAGCCGCCTGGGTGTATTTGTAACTTTCAATTTTGTGACTGATATCCACTACCTTAACGTCGGGGCATTTGCTGTAAAGCAAACCCTTTACGGCACCAATATAAAAATCGTCGTTGGCCCAATCGCTGGTTAAGGTAACAATGGTCATTGATTACAGTCTTTTTAACTTTGTAGGGCAAATGTAGTGGAAATTTTTGCAATGCTCAATCACAAACGCCCCAGACTTATAATTCTTTTTGTGCATTTAAAAACTTGTTTATGAATAGTTCCTGTTTCAACTTATGGCGCGTATTAAAAACATCACCAGACAATAAGGAATTACTTTGATGATGAATTTTTCAGACCAATTAAAATGTAAGGCCGGATATACTAAATTTATTTATCTTTGGTTAATAGTGGTAAGCTTGTTTGAAACATGTGGGAGACAAATTTTTTAAGTATGAATAAATCGTTTTTTTGTCGGCTCAGCTCACTTATTATAAATCTCATTGGAGTATTCCTGATTATGAGCCTGCAAACCTCCTTTGCTTTGGGTCAGGTTGCTTCGCAGGATGAAGAATCCGATGAAAGTTTTGCCATCGACAGTGCAAAAAGCTCGTGGTGGTATAGCGGAAGAGCCAAAGAAAATTATGAAAATAAAGCTTATCGCGAAGCCATTGTCGATTTTACCCGGGCCATTATGCTCGATCCGGAGGTTCCCGAGTTTTATTATTTCCGTGGAAATGCCTATGCTTTCAATAATCAGCAGGACATGGCGCTTAGCGATTACAAAAAGGCTTTGGAACTCGACCCCGATTACCTTTCAGCAATCGGAAATCTGGGTAAGGAATATTTCAAACGACGCGACATCAGCGGTGCTTTTCGGTATTTTTTGAGTTATTTACGCATCTTACCCAAAGACCCCAAAATGTTTTTTGGAATTGGGCTCAATGCCGATTACCTGAGGTTGCTGAACAACCTTGGCTGGGAATCGCTACAGGCAAAACGCCTGCCCGAATCCATCCGGTATTTTAACAGTTACCTGAAACTGGCTCCAAACGATCCGGATGCATACCTGGGAATGGCGCTTATTTATTTCAATTACCGCGACATTGATAATGCCTTACTTTACCTGAATCAGGCCAAAGAACTGGAACCGGCCCTTTATCAGGGACTTTCAGGCTTGGTAGCGCTCGAGAATCAGGGATGTTCTTATTCCGATGAAGACAAATCGCAGCTGAGCGCTATGTTTGAAGCCATCAGCAATACGCACGACGACATAAAATCGATTACCCGCCTGGGCGCCTGGAAGTTTTTATTTGGCTTTATCTATCTCTTCCTCGGCATTGCCGCCCTCTTTATCTTTGTATTCCGCTTAAAATTGTTCGAAGGATACATTTTTTATCTGGCCTTGCTTAACTTATCGTTTGGCTTAAAATTCCTAAGCGAGAATCCTTTAATCCGTTTAACGGAAATGCCCTCGGCCGAATTCTGGCAATATGCCATGCCTTTAATTGCCTTTGTTATACCGGTAGCTTTTATTTTATTTATCCGCTATTTTATTGGCTGGGGTTGGAAAAAATCGATTCTACTGCTGTTAATCTATTCGGTAGTGCAGGGAATTATAAAAATAATTGCCGATTACTCGGAGCCGGCACAGAATATTTATGGAACGGCCAACACCATTTTTGGATTATTGGCTGCCGTGGTACTGCTCGCACATTTGTTTTTACCCGAGATGCGTAAAAACCGCGAAGTTCAGCTGATTGGAGCCGGACTGGGCTTTTACCTGCTGGCCATTTTGTATGATAATCTGGCTCACCTGAATTGGTTGCCCGACAAATGGTCCTTCGACGAACCGGCCTACTTTATTTTTAATATCACCCTGATTGTGGTGGCCTTTAAGCGCATCACCAATACCGAAAAGGAATTCTTTTTGGTGAAACAGGATTTGGAAACAGCACGCAACATTCAAAATGCTATTTTACCCGATGTAAACCCTAAGGGAGAAAACTATGAAGTGTCGTCGGCTTATTTACCGATGGCCTTAATTGGTGGCGATTATTACGATTACCATTTGGCCGATAAAGACAGCATTGGGATTCTTATTGCCGATGTGTCGGGACATGGAATTTCAGCGGCCTTAATTGCATCGATGATAAAAGTTGCCTTTAATTCGCAGGTTAGTAATGTGCGAAACCCGGCACTGGTGCTGCAGCGCATGAACCTGGGTTTGAGCGGACAGTTAAACAATGAGTTCATTACAGCCGGTTATCTGGGCATCGATTTAAAGTTAAAAAAGCTGACCTATTCTTCAGCGGGCCATCCACCACTGATTCTTTACCGGCGTTCAAAAGACGAAATAAAGGAAATTAGTGTTCCGGGAATCCCCATGGGAATTTTCCCTGAAACCAGCTTTAACGATACAAAGATTCAGCTAAAATCGGGCGATCGCCTTGTTCTTTATACCGATGGTATTATGGATGTGGTGAATCCCGGCGGCGAATTGTTCGGAAAACATCGTTTTATGGATTTGATACAACAAACAAAAAATTTCCTGTCCGATGATGCGGTAGATGCCATGATAGAACAGTTGCATGCCTGGTCGGGGAAAAAAGAGGATGAAGCGCATGAGGATGATATTACCCTGATAATATTTGATATGATGTAATTAATTGAAATAAGCTTTTATAACAGTCAATCTAAAATAAGTTTGATAATTGGATAAAGCAGCGCTATTTTTAGCCTGCGGTAATAAACTATTAAATGAGAAAGAATTCCGTGGAATCGCATCAGTTCGAAATCGAGAACCAATTGGCTGAAATCAGCCGGATTGCTGTTTTGCTCGATGCCTTTGCTGTTTACTGGCGATGGCCGGAAAAATTTAAGCACGATGTAAATCTGGCGGTCGAAGAGGTGGTTTCGAACATTATAATGTACGCCTATACCGACGAAGCGGAGCATCGCATTAAGCTACACTTTGAGCAGGATGAGGCCCATTTACGAATTACTATAAAAGACGACGGAAAGCATTACGACTGGCTGCAAAACAATAAAAAGGTAGATGTTCAGGCACCGGTCGAGGAGCGCGAAATTGGTGGTTTGGGAATTCACTTATTGAAAAATATTATGGACGAAGTGAATTACCGCCGCGAGGAGCATATGAATGTAGTAACTTTAATTAAAAAGATTTAAACCGAAAATATTTGAACCATGGAAATTGCAACACATAAAAAGGATAAGGTGATGGTAGTGGATGTAAAGGGAAGGCTCGACACCACCAATTATAACAGCCTCGAAAACGAACTCTTTACCATGATTGACAAGGGGAACCTTCAAATACTTATTGATTGTAAATCGCTGAATTATGTTAGCAGCAGTGGCTTGCGTGTTTTTTTGGTGGCTTTGAAGAAGCTAAAAGCACTGAACGGAAAGTTTGCCCTGAGCAATTTACAGGATAATATAAAAGAGGTTTTCGAGATTTCAGGTTTTATCACCATTTTCGATATTTATCCCACAGCCGATGAGGCCCTGATTGCCCTGAGTAATTGATGCCTACTGGTTTTGTTTTTGTTTACGGTGCTGCCTTTTTCGTTCCAGTAAAACCGAAAGTTTACGGAACGAATCGTGCCATAGGGTAACATACAAAATTACTGTCATTAGCCAGATAGCACCCAGGTTAAACCAAAAGGTGTCAATTTTAATGTTTCCCAAACGTTTTACAGGCGCGTAAAAATGGGCACGTCCAACTTTTGATTCCGGCTCCAGATAAATGGGATCTTTACGTCGAACCAGGTGCGTGCCGTCTTCAAGAATACTTTTTTCGGTGGTTTTGTTTTCGACCAATTGTGCCAGATTCTGATTATAATGCCTTAGTTTTAGCTGGTAAACGCCTTCTTCGCCCAGCTTTTGGGCTAATTGTTTATAAATACTGTCGCGTTTGCTGTAATAATATTTATGTTGAATCCCCAAATAATGACTTAAATCCCGGATGGCTTCCCGGGCTTTTTCTCCCGCAGCTGCATCGTAATCCTCACTATTTAATTTATTTACAAAGGCCGGAACCGGTTCATCCAACTGGTGATAAAGTTTTTTAAACTCATTTTGCAGCAGTTCAAGTTTTTGTTGGGTTTCGTCAGCGTGTTCATTTAGGCTCAGGTTCCTATCGCATTCATCCAGTTTGGCACGTAAAGCCGGAAGAATGTATCCGTTGGCAAAGGAATAATTGGCAAGTACCTTATCGTGCTCGTAAAAATGTTTTGAGTAGGCGTTGTTTTTAAACTGATTTACGGCTAAAGCTTCAAAAGCCCAGCGCGAGGCCATAAAGTCACCAACCACAGGAACCCGCCGGCTGGTTGACAGGTTCGGATTTAATGCTTCGAAAGGCACAATTACCCCGCTCAGCAATAGCTGAGGAACCAAAATAAAAGGAATAAGAATATAAATATTTACCACCGAGTTCATTGCACTCGAAATATTTAAGCCAATCAGGTTGGCAAAACACGAAGTGGTAAAAAGCACCATCCAATAACTAAATGTCATTCCCTGAATACCCAGTAAAGTATTTCCTATAAGCACGTAGAGCAAGGATTGTATGGCCGATAAAACAAACAAAAACAGGATTTTTGAATTCAGATAACTGAAGCGGCTTAGTGTCAGAAATGCTTCACGTTTCAAGAGTTTCCGGTCTTTGATAATTTCTTCGGCACTTACCATCATACCTAAAAACAGTGCTACAACCACACTCATAAAAAGGTAGGCTGCCAGATTTTTGTTTTGTCCAAACAGGTAAACTTCCGAAGTACTAAAGCGGGTGAGGTAAGCCAAAACAAAAGCGAGCAAAGGAGCTTCAATCAGATTCAGTAATAAGTATTGCCTGTTGGTGAGTTTTATAAGCAGGTTTCGCAGACTAAATATTTTAAACTGTTTTAGGGCTTCGGGTGTCTTGAATTGATTTTTTGGAAGTGGTTTCCTGTTTACCCTTGTTTTTAACCAGGGCTGAATATTTCTTTTAAACAACTGATACCAGTCGGCTGGCGATGTAATGCGCTGGTTGGTAACTTTTCCGTGCCGGTTTATGGTTTTGGCTTCGGTAATCTGAAATAATTGCTCCGGATTTACGTAGCCACAACTGATGCATTCACTCTCGGTAGGATTGACATGGTTGCTGGCCGATTTAAAATAGGTAACGGCATCAATGGGGTTTCCATAAAAAACCGGATAGCCACCTTTATCCAGAATCAACAACTTATCGAAGAGTTTAAAGATATTCGACGACGGCTGATGAATATTTACCATAACCATTCGGCCTTTCAGCGTTTGCTCCTTTAAAAGCAGCATCACCATTTCCGAATCCATCGACGAAAGTCCTGAAGTGGGCTCATCGGCAAACAGCACAAAAGGTTCGCGTATCAATTCCAAAGCAATATTTAAGCGCTTGCGTTGCCCGCCACTGATTACTTTATTCAGCGGATTGCCTACCACCAGGTTGCGAATGCCGTTTAAATCGACATCGGTAAGCACTTTTAATATGGTTCGTATCAGTTTGCGTTTGGAAAAATCGCTGAAACAAAGTTTGGCATTGAAATACAGGTTTTGAAAAACGGTGAGTTCTTCAATCAATAAATCGTCCTGGGGAATAAACCCGATTATTCCTTTGAGTTGTTCTTTTTCGTTCTCCAGATGATGGCCGTTGATGTAAATGGCTCCCTCATTCAGGGGGAGCGTACCGTTGAGCAGGCTTAGTAAAGTCGATTTTCCGGTTCCGCTGGCGCCCATTACACCAATTAGTTCGCCACTTTCGGCAGTAAAACTAAAGGGTTTCAAACCGTTATTACTGTCCTTAAACGAAAAAGCAATATTTTGTGCCGTAAATTCCAGATTTACTTTTTGCTGTACATAAAACATGGCCGATGCAATGTCGGCGTAATATACGGGGTTCGTTTTCTGGGCTTTAATGATGCTCCCCGGGGTAAGAATAAACGATTGGTTTTGCGAAATAAAATGTCCGTTAAGGTTAAAATTTTCGCGTCCCAAAATGCGACCAATAAAAAGGTCGACGCTTTTCAGGTAAAGAATCCAAATTTGGCTGTCGAGGCGTTCACGCACCAGGTGTTTGTATGGTAGGGTAAATTCCTGTTCGCCATTATCGATAATTAGTATCCGGTTCGGATGGATGCTTTCGTGTTCGGGGTTTAACAGAAAGTGACAAATGGTTTTGTATTCGGTTTGCGAAAGGTTGAAAGCTGTGCTTACAATTCGGTAATACTCAAATTCAAGCTGGTCTGTTTCGTTGGCTTCTGCATCGCTTTTTTTAATGGCTTCAACAAACTCAATGAATTTAATAAAAACAATAATTTTATCTTTTTGCTGAAGTCCCTTGTTTATCTTTTCGCAAATGCCTGTCATTTTATTGAGCGTGTCGCTGGTTGCCCATTCGGAGCTTTCGCTGCTCAATTCATGAAACGAGCACAACTCGTCGTAAAGCATCAGGTATTCTTGCAGTTCCTGACTGTTGAGGTATTGTTTTAAATACGACTCGATAATAAAGCGGGTATTGTCTGAAAGTTGTTTTTGCCTCGATGAAGCTACAATGGCAAAAAGTTGCACCAGGGCTATTAAGATAGGTTCCGACATTCAACTAAAGATTATATCTGGCTTTTTTGTTTTTTATTACCTGTTGGCAAAAAATACAGCCGGGTTTAATGAATGTTGGAATTAAACCTGGCTGCTTTTTCAACAATTTATGTTTTTATATAAAGGTATTCCGAATACTTTCTACAATTTCTTTAATGTCAAAAGCTTGTTCTTCGGTTGCAATGTCCTGATTTTTATCATAAAACTCTTTTAATGGCAATAAACGCTGGCTTAGGTTAAGCATTTCTTCATCGGCCTTAAAGGCATCGAGAATCTGCAACAGTCTTTCGAGGTTTGCTTTTTGATTTAGAATAATCGCTGTTATTTCCTCATTGTCTTCAGTAAGCAGATTCAGACTGGTTGCCAGGTACATGGTTTCAACAAAACCTCCGCTTACAATAAGCAGGGTTGTTTTGTCGCGATTATTTTCCGATAAGAAGCTTTTTGTTTCGTTAAAAACACCGGAAATTAAATTAACCAACGAGTCTTTATGGTCGTAGTTGCTTTTTATTCGCGCCAGAATATTTTCATTGTAGATGCCCAGAATACCCAGGTCGTCGCTAAGCTGGCCGGTACATTCCATAAGTTTTTTAATCTCGTCGGAGCGGTTGTAGGCTGCTGCATACGAAAGATCGGCACTGTAAACACCCAGGTTTAGCGCTTTCGACGACTCCGTCATGTACTTATCCAAATTTTCGGCCGGGTTACTTAAATCAAAAACAAAACCCGCTTTTGCTTTTTCGAGCATCACCGTTACTTCAAGAGGAGTAGGGAACTCGTACAGAATTTTCTCAAGCTCCGGGGTGAAATCCTGCTCGCTAAGAACTTTTTCCATAACTGATTTCGAAGCAGAGCTTTCTTTTTTGGTGCCGGTATTGCATTGTACAAACAAAAAAGCCGGAACCATTAAAACCAATAAATACTTAAGCGTTTTTTTCATAGTCATCGTGTTGTTTTAGTTATCGATCCGTTTTTTAAAGGCACACTAAATTAGTTTATTTTTTGTTAACCGGGATGCTATTTGTACGGTTTTTTATTGGTTCATTTCATGATACCACCAAATAAAATCCGGCTTAAAGCATCCATAAATAGAATCTTTTTGCTTCTTCATATTTAGTGAACGCGGCCTTATCGAATAAAATTGCCCGGGTATTTTTTAAGAAAAAAAGGTATTTGTACCATTTCTAAAACTTATCTCATTAATTTTACACGCAATTTAGTTATGATGCTTAAAACAAGTTAATGGCAGAAAAAATTGTGCATATCGAGGCCATCGATCCTATCGACTTGCTGGGGGTTAACAACAGCCGCCTCGAAATCTTAAAACGAAGTTTCCCTAAAATTCAGCTTATTGCGCGCGGACACGAGCTAAAAATCATTGGTGAAAAGCAGGCAATTCAGGATTTTGAAGACAAACTAAAAGAAGTGATTGGTTTTTACGATCGCTTTAATCGCCTGTCGGACGACGACATGCTGGAGATTCTGAACGCATCAGCAGTCCGGCAAAACAACGAACAGTCGCTCGACGATTTGATACTCTTTGGCAACAACGGAAAACCCATTAAAGCGCTGACCGAAAACCAGAAAGTATTGGTTCAGAAAAGCTACCAAAACGATTTGCTTTTTGCTTTGGGACCGGCCGGTTCCGGGAAAACCTATACAGCCATTGCTTTGGCTGTTCGCGCTCTGCGTAACCGCGAAGTAAAACGCATTATTTTAAGTCGTCCGGCGGTTGAGGCCGGCGAACGACTGGGCTTTTTACCCGGCGATTTAAAGGAGAAAATCGATCCTTACCTGCAACCTTTGTACGATGCCCTGCACGATATGATTCCCGCTAAAAAGCTGGAAACCTACATCGAAGAAGGGATTGTGCAGATTGCTCCCCTGGCTTTTATGCGCGGACGAACGCTCGATAATGCCTTTGTAATTCTCGACGAGGCGCAAAACACCACCCTGTTGCAAATGAAAATGTTTCTTACCCGTATGGGAATGAATGCCCGCTTTATTGTTACCGGCGATGTAACCCAGGTCGATTTGCCCCGGGTACAGGATAGCGGCTTAATTCAGGCCTTACGCATTCTCGAAAAAATTGAGGGAATTGCCGTGGTGGAGCTCGACGAAACCGACATAGTGCGTCACCGGCTGGTAAAGGCTATTGTTAAGGCTTTTGAACGACATACCCATTAATCAATTAAAAATTGACAATGAGCAATTAACAATTGATGTTTTGGTACGTTTGAATATTAGTTTTTGAATATTACTGAAAACAAACATAGAATGGAAAAAGCAATTGTAAAAACCGATTTCAGTTTTCCCGGACAAAAAAGCGTGTACAAGGGAAAAGTACGCGATGTGTACAACATTAACAACGAATACCTGGTAATGGTGGTTTCTGACCGCATCTCGGCTTTCGATGTGGTGCTGCCCAAGGGCATCCCTTACAAGGGACAGGTGTTGAACCAGATAGCCGCTAAGTTTCTGGATGCAACCGCCGACATTGTGCCCAACTGGAAAATAGCTACTCCCGACCCCAATGTTACCGTTGGACATTGGTGCGAAACGTTTCCCGTGGAGATGATTGTTCGTGGTTACCTTACCGGAAGTTCATGGCGCTTGTATAAAAACGGAGGACGCGAAATTTGCGGGGTAAAGCTGCCCGAAGGATTAAAAGAGCATCAGGCATTTCCCGAACCACTTTTAACGCCAACTACAAAAGCAGAACAGGGAGCACACGACGAAAACATTTCGCGCGATGAGATTATCAGCCAGGGACTGGTTTCGAAAGAAGATTACGAACAACTGGAACAAATATCGCTGGCCTTGTTTAAGCGGGGAAGCGAGATGGCCCGTGAAAAGGGACTTATTCTGGTTGATACCAAATATGAATTTGGTAAAAAAGATGGTAAAATTTACCTGATCGACGAAATTCATACGCCCGACTCATCGCGGTATTTTTATGCCGATGGTTATGAGGAGCGCTTTGCCAAAGGCGAAAATCAGAAACAACTCTCCAAGGAGTTTGTGCGCGAATGGTTAATGGAGCATGATTTCCAGGGCAGGGCAGGAGATGTATTGCCCGATATGAGCGACACTTTTGTTCATGAAGTATCGGAGCGTTACATTGAGTTGTTCGAAAGCATTACCGGCGATAAATTTCAAAAGGCCGATGTAAGTAATGTAAAGCATCGGATTGAACAAAATGTAAACGCGTTTTTGGCTAAAGCCTAACATCAAAATAGCTCTTAAGTACAAGCACCTGCCTGTCGGGTGCTTTTTTTTGTTTTTTTTTGAAGTTTTGGTCAGGCATATTAATCCTCATTTCAGGAAGTTAGGAAACAGGCGGGTAAAAAGTTAAAAAAGATGCGCTGAAATTGGATTGTTTGTGTTGCACAGATAAAAAAAACTTATACTTTTGCACACCGTTTTGAGACTGTCAAAAACATAGTTCTCTTAAAGTGGTTGTGTTGTGAAGCCGGTGTAGCTCAGTTGGCCAGAGCAGCTGATTTGTAATCAGCAGGCCGGGGGTTCGAATCCCTCCACCGGCTCAATTTAGTTCTTATTTTATTGTAATAATTATTGGGGAGATACCAAAGTGGACAACTGGGGCAGACTGTAAATCTGCTGTCTTCGACTTCGTAGGTTCGAATCCTGCTCTCCCCACATTTTTAAATACATTTTAAGCGGGAGTAGTCTGCCTTTGGCAGATAAACTCAGTCCCGATAAAATAGAAATCTATGATTTCTTTATTTTATCGAGGATGCACGAAAAACTACTCAAATTGAAAATTTGAGTTTTTCGGCATTGATAGTTCATCATAGCGAATTAAAGCTAAGGAGAATACAGACAAACAAACCCGCTGCGTTCTGATAGGTAAAATAAAACATTATAAGCGGGAGTAGCTCAGTCCCGATAAAAAAGAAATCTATGATTTCTTTATTTTATCGAGGATGCACGAAAAACTACTCAAATTGAAAATTTGAGTTTTTCGGCATTGATAGTTCATCATAGCGAATTAAAGCTAAGGAGAATACAGACAAACAAAC
>JBFXEW010000018.1:0-6319 GCA_050179685.1 Salinivirgaceae bacterium | reverse complement strand
AGAAATCTATGATTTCTTTATTTTATCGAGGATGCACGAAAAACTACTCAAATTGAAAATTTGAGTTTTTCGGCATTGATAGTTCATCATAGCGAATTAAAGCTAAGGAGAATACAGACAAACAAACCCGCTGCGTTCTGATAGGTAAAATAAAACATTATAAGCGGGAGTAGCTCAGTTGATAGAGCATTAGCCTTCCAAGCTAAGGGCCGCGGGTTTGAATCCCGTCTCCCGCTCAAAATAAAAGCCTGATTGTTAGCAATAGCAGTCAGGCTTTTTTGTTTTATCCGTTTTCAAAACCAGTTGATAAGTATGCTTCTAAACTATTGTAGTCATCCGGGGCGGAATGTTTCGTTTTATTTCAATTATAATTTGTTTCAATGGTGAACAGAACATAAAAAATGTATGTACATTTGAGAATCGATTGCGGGAGTAGCTCAGGGGTAGAGCATCAGCTTCCCAAGCTGAGGGCCGCGGGTTCAATTCCCGTTTCCCGCTCAAATCAAGACCTGATTGTTGCTTGTAGCATTCAGGTTTTTTTTATCAAACCAGCAAGCGACAGGGCAATATTTTAATATATTTAAACAAACCAAGTAGCGACAAGCTATTATTTAGAAATATTATAGCAAGCCAACTGGCGGCATTGTAATATTTCAATATATTATAGCAATCCAACTGGCGGAAGCATAGTATTTCAATATATTATTATCTCGCCAGCGGGCGACAGACTGTCGGAAGCAAATAAAGTACGTTTCCAGCTGGCGACAGACTGTCGGAAGAGAATAAAGTATGTTTCCAGCTGGCGACAGACTTTCGGGAGTGAAGAATGTACTTTTCCAGCCTGCGACAAATTTTAACTGCTGTGGAAAAACTGACGCAAGCAGGCGACAAATTATAAACCGAAGTTGAAAATCTCACGCAAGACGGCGACAAAACTTTTTAAGCCTTTGTTTGAGAGCCTCCGCAATTAACTTTGCTGAAATCTAAAACCCGAAGCGCTTTTAATTGTTACAAGAAGCAATGAATGGCTTTAAACTAAGGCTATACAAAAATTATTATCCAATATTAACTAATTAAAACAGTAAATAAATGCGTGTGATAAAACAAGGAATTACTTTAGTATTGCTGGCTCTTAGCCTGAGCGGTTTTGCCCAGCAGGCTTCGTTGCATCAGTTTAAAACTTCGACCCTCGAAGGCGAAGACTTCGATTTGGCATCGCTGAAAGGCAAAAAAGTGCTGGTGGTAAATACGGCATCAAAATGCGGCTTAACCCCCCAATATGCCGATTTGGAAGCCCTGTACAAAAAATACGGCGGCGATAAATTTGTGATAATTGGTTTTCCGGCCAATAACTTTATGAAGCAGGAACCCGGAACTCACGAAGAGATTCGGGAGTTTTGTACCCAAAATTATGGCGTAACTTTTCCGATGATGGAAAAAATATCGGTTAAAGGCGACGACATGCACCCCATTTACCAATGGCTTACCCAAAAAGCGCAAAACGGCGTGATGGACAGCGAGGTGGGTTGGAATTTTCAGAAATATATGATTGATGAAGACGGCCAATTGGTGGGTTTTTTAAAACCCCGCGAAACGGTTGACGCTGAAAAACTGATTAGCTGGTTGGAAGAATAGTCAGATGAATTTGAAATTGGCTTGTTTCAAAAGTATGTGGTTTTTAAGAAAACAAGCCATTTGAATTTATAATATAAAAACCGAACGCAGATGACGCGGATTATAACTGATTATCACTTATCAAATCTGCGTAAATCCGTTTTTTTTCAGCGTTATCAGCGTTCAACTTTTTAATCTGTCTTCAACAAAATGAAATGCTATCCTAAGCAACAGCAAGCTATTTGAAAATATTCATTTCAATTAGGAGGCTTATGATAGCCCCCTAATTTTATTCTGTTCTTGGTTTAAATGCAGCGGATTTGCCACTTTTTGTTTTAACAAAGCCAGCTCCAGCACCTGGTCGATGGTATCGACATAGTGGAATTTTAAGCCCTTTACATAATCGGGTTTAATATCGGCAATGTCTTTTTCGTTTTGCGACGAAAGAATAATCTCCTTAATATTGGCACGCTTGGCAGCCAGAATTTTTTCCCTGATGCCGCCCACCGGCAGTACTTTTCCGCGCAGCGTAATTTCGCCGGTCATGGCCAGTCCCTTTTTAACCTTACGCTGGGTAAAAGCCGATGCCAGCGAAGTTACCATGGTTATTCCCGCCGAAGGACCGTCTTTTGGGATGGCTCCTTCAGGCACATGCACATGTATGTTCCAGTTGTCAAATAAATCGGCTTTCAGTTCCAGTTGTGCAGCCCTCGATTTGATGATTTCCAGCGCTATTACGGTCGATTCTTTCATCACTTCGCCCAGGTTTCCGGTAATGGTGAGTTTGCCTTTGCCCTGGCTCAAACTGGTTTCAATGTAAAGAATATCGCCCCCAACAGCAGTCCAGGCCAGGCCGGTTACAACGCCGGCAAATTCGTTGCCGTCGTACATCTCTTTATTGTAAAGGCGCTTGCCTAAAAGCGCTTCAAGATGCTCGGGCAGAATGGTTTTATCAAAAGTTTCATTAAAAGCAATGCGTTTGGCGATGCGTCGGGCAGCCTGGGCCATGCGTTTGTCGAGTTCACGAACACCCGATTCGCGGGTATATCCCACAATAATTTTTTCGATGGTTTCCTTAGGGAATAATGCAGCTTTGACATCCACTCCATGGTTGGCCAATTGCTTGGGCACCAAATGGCGACGGGCAATTTCAATCTTTTCTTCCACTATGTAGCCACTTACATCAATCATTTCCATACGGTCGCGCAGGGGCGGACTGATGGTGCTGATGTTATTGGCGGTAGCAATAAACATAACCTTCGACAAATCGTAGTCAATTTCGAGGTAATTATCATGAAAGGCTGAATTTTGTTCCGGATCGAGTACCTCGAGCAGGGCAGAAGCCGGGTCGCCATGAAAATCCTTAGCCACTTTATCAATCTCGTCGAGAATAAATACCGGATTCGATGTGCCGGCTTTTTTCATGTTTTGAATAATCCGTCCGGGCATGGCGCCAATATAGGTTTTGCGGTGTCCACGAATTTCTGCTTCGTCGTGCAAGCCACCCAGCGACATGCGGATGTATTTCCGTCCCAGGGCCTCGGCAACCGATTTTCCGAGCGATGTTTTTCCAACTCCCGGAGGGCCATACAAACACAGAATGGGCGATTTCAAATCGCCTTTGAGTTTCAGTACAGCCAGGTGTTCAAGTATCCGTTCTTTTACTTTTTCCAAACCAAAATGGTCGCGATCAAGAATTTCGGTGGCCAGCTTCATATCAAAACGATCTTCGCTAAACTCGTTCCACGGAAGGTCGAGCAGCACCTGCAAGTAATTCAGCTGAACCGAATACTCTCCGGTAGCCGGATTCAGGCGGCGCAGTTTTTCGGTTTCTTTATCAAAGGTAAGGGCAACGTCTTCGTTCCACTTTTTGGCTTTGGCTTTTTCTTTTAATTCTTCAATATCTTTCTCAACCGGATTGCCTCCCAGCTCGTTTTGAATGGTTTTAATCTGTTGATTCAGCAAGAACTCGCGTTGTTGCTGGTCGAGTTCCGATTTAACTTTTCGTTGAATATCATTTTTTAGTTCCAGCATCTGCAACTCTTTCGAGAGCAATTCCAGCAGTTTAATGCTGCGCTCAAACAGGTTGGGTTCCTGCAACAGGTTTTGCTTCACATTTACCTTAAGTTCGCTGTTGGCGCAAATAAAGTTGATTAGAAAAAACGGGTTGTCGATATTTTTAATGGCAAACACGGCTTCCGACGGAATGTTGGGCGAAAGTTTGATGATGCGCATCGACAAATCTTTGATGGAGCCCACCAGGGCTTCAAACTCCTCGCTTTGTTCTTCAGCGGGCATCACCTCGTTTAAAGGGGCAACATAGGCCGTAAAATAAGGCTCCTCCGAAAGGTATTCTTTTACCGAAAAACGTCGCTTACCCTGGATAATAACCGTAGTTGAATTGTCGGGCATTTCCAGAATCTTCATAATGGATGCTACAGTTCCATGGCGGTGTAGGTCGTCCGATTTGGGTTCTTCTATAGCCGGGTCAACCTGGGCAACGGTTCCAATAATCTTATCGTTTTTAAAGGCTTCCTGAATCAGACGCAACGATTTATCGCGGCCAACGCTGATTGGAATGACCACTCCGGGAAATAGTACCATGTTGCGTAGTGGCAATATTGGCAGTAAATCGGGGAAGGTAAAATTATCGATGCTCTCCTGATTTTCGTCTGATATGATTGGGAAAAACTCTGATTCGCCTCCTTCGTTCTCGCTTGCTAATATTTTATCCAGATTAAATTCTTCCATATATTCCATAAATCGTATTTCTGTTTTTCCGACAGCTTGTCAGTTATTGTGTGTTTAAAATAATGGTAGCCTACTTGTCAATAGTTATGCCAAAAGAAAACCGGATGGGCAGTATCCGGTTCATAAAGTTATCAAGTGTTTTTCGATTTATCCGTGAAAGCTTTCGCGGTATTTTGCCGTTTGATTAAAAACGTTTTCGAGGATGTTTTGTTCGATGTTGTCGAAATTCAATCCGCGACGTTCCATAACCCGCTGTGCAATTTCGAAAGCGGTATTTTTTCGGCATTCGGTAAAGCCGTGGGAACCTCCCCAGGCAAACGAGGGAATGAAATTTCGGGGAAAGCCGTCGCCAAAAATATTGGCAGCCACGCCAACAACCGTTCCGGTATTAAACATGGTATTGATGCCACATTTGGAGTGGTCGCCCATAATTAATCCGCAAAACTGCAAGCCGGTTTTTGTAAAACTATGGGTATGGTAATTCCAAAGTTTCACTTCGGCATAATTGTTTTTCAGGTTCGAGTTATTGGTATCGGCGCCCAGATTGCACCATTCGCCAATTACCGAATTTCCTAAAAAACCATCGTGGGCTTTGTTTGAGTACGCAAAAACAACCACATTGTTAAGCTCGCCACCCACTTTGCTGTAAGGGCCAATGGTGGTAGGTCCGTAAATTTTAGCTCCCATCTTAACCACACTTTGGGTGCAAAGGGCAAAGGGACCGCGAATGCTGGAATTTTCCATAACCTCGGCACTTTTTCCAATATAAATGGGTCCGTTTTTTACGTTTAGCGTTGCAAACTCAACCACAGCGCCCCGTTCCAAAAAAATATCGTGGTCGCCAATAACGTTATTGGTTTTACTCAGGTGTTGCGATTTTCGTCCTTTGGTTAGTAGTTTAAAGTCAATCTCAATGGCATCGCCGTTGCTTATAAAAATATCCCAGGGATGACTTATTTGCTGACATTCTGAGATTGCTGCTATAGCTGAATTTAAGTTTACATTTTCAGGCTTAAAAGCTTTGGCTCCATCGGCATCGAGACGCAAGGCGCAAATAGTGTCGCCTGTTTTTAATATCTGACCCATTTCAAGGTTTTCAATTTCAGATATCAGCTCGGCCGTGGGTACAATCGAACTATTGATAAACAGGTTATCTGTTTCAATTTCGATGGGGAATTTTTCTTGCAGGTATTCTTTTGTAAAATACGAACAGGATGACTGAAGGTACTTTTCCCATTTAGCTTTTAGGGTAAGGATGCCTACTCTTATTTCAGACACCGGACGGGTGAAAGTAAGTGGCAGCATTTGTTCCCAGGTTTTGTCATCGAATAAAATGTAGTTCATTTTGCGTGGATTTAGGTGTATTCTACAAGCGGCAAAATATAAATATTAATTAAAACGAGGGGCAATTTTCGCGCTTTTTTTTGGCATAAAACTTTTTTAGCTGCTGCAATGCACAAGGACGCTATTTTTTATAATTTTGTTTCCGGTTTTTTGCCTCTTTAGCTCAGTTGGCAGAGCAGCTCATTCGTAATGAGCAGGTCGTGGGTTCGAGTCCCATGAGAGGCTCCAGGTATTGAACTACGATAAACGTTAAGTATCGTATTCAACAATATTTCAAATCAATAAACTTGATAATGTTTCTAAACCTAATCTAAAAATCCGTCCACATTAAAAAAAAAACGGTGCAAATTTTATATCTTTCAAAAAACCAAGAATTTTGCAACAATTTACTATTTTGTTAGGTCAGGTGTCAAAAAGCGATTATTATAGGTATGCACGACCTATGGCAAGCGTTTCACATGCAAATAATTTTGATGGGAATATTGGGTCACTTTAAAAAGTTGGTGGAGTAAATAAAAATATAAACTTTGCAGCTTATAAAATTAAATAAGCATGAGTTTAGCAACAGACCACTTTACCACACTAATAAAAGCTTTATTACCAGAGCAAA
>JBFXEW010000017.1:0-113862 GCA_050179685.1 Salinivirgaceae bacterium | reverse complement strand
ACACCCTCTGGAAAATATACAGACTCACAACCTTTGGTTTTCTTGATTAAATTAGTAATTTTCAAATTTATTCAGAACTTGCAGTTGTGGGCACTGCTACCCATGCAGGGCACACACAAAAAATATAGGTCATTTGGAAGGAAGTGTTAATTTAGAGGTCAGTACATTTAATAAAACATTTAGCGGTTTGATAGTTGGGAGCTTTGAAATACCAAACGCCCCATATTCAAACCGTTTCAAAAAAAACCTTTAAGCAAGAACGCTTAAAGGTTTTTTTATTTCCCAAACCCCGGAAAAATCCTTCTCCCTTTAGTGCTTGGCTTATCGGACGGTAAGGTATGTTGTGGTAAAATTATGACAGACAAAGTAGCTGTTAACCAATATTTTTTAGACTTTAAGCTAAACCCGACTTTTAATTAGCACGGTGCGGTGGGCATGCAAAACCAGGTGTGGAATTGTCGATAAGGGTAAAGTGGCCCTACCGTTTCAGAACGAAACAGCACAAGCACAACCTTGAGTTGGGCCTTTGCAAAGCGTAGGGAAGTACTTATCGAAATTCGTTGGTTTTGCAAGACTTTTGTTTCTTTTGGTCACAAAAGAAAAAGAATTGTAGGATTTAAGGAGCTATGTTTTTTATGTATGGGTAAGATTTTAACAAAGAAAGTAAAACTAGTCAGCTTAAATATTAACTATAGTTAATAAAAATAGGTTAAAATATTGCAGATTTAATATTTTGTTGTATATTTGCATCCGATGAGTATAATTGTTAATATATCGTTTAGTAAAATATTTTCTTCTTTTTCTGAAAACAGAAGGAAAAACTATGATTTATTTCAAAAATCTATAAATTCCTTGAATAGTACATATTCTGACTATTCTTTTGAAAATTATATAAACAATCAAGATATTGCATTTACTGAAGATGAGATTCATGCTGCATTAAAAAGATTAAATAATAATGCCGATCATCTTTTAACAGGTATTAATCTCGATGATTTTTCTAGAAATAAGTCAATTTATTCATCTTATTCTAATGATAATTGTAATTCTTTTATTATTAGTTTGTTTGAATCAATATTTGGCTTTTTGTTACCACATGATCATTATCTTGATCATTGTTGGTATTATAAATTTGAACAGGATAAATCTATAATCATCATGTCGGAATCTCTTCTGGCGGAATTGTATTATAGAAAAATAAAACGAATTTTTTCCAACATTCTGAATAAGTTTTTTGAGTTTAGAAAAATAATAACAGCTCAGTTTCATATAAAAATTCAAACTTATAAATATTTCGATTTAGTGTTTTCTCTCAAAAAAGAAATTGTCTTGAAAAGTAAATTAGTAATTACATTTTTAAATCAATTTTTTTATTTGGGACAATATGAAAAGGAATATATTAGAAACTTACAGACTGCTTGTAGAACTTAAAAATGAAAAATCAATTCCAGAGCGTCATGAAAAAGATTTAGAACGGTGTATAAGACATTTGGAAGAAATATTAGAAAAAAAAAGCAATAGTATAAATGTTGGCATATTAAGTGCTATTGCGGGTATATTTAAAACAATAATTGATTCACCATAAGATCATGCAAATAGGTGCAACTATAAAAAAGTTAAGAAAAGAAAAAGGTATTACACAAATAGATTTTTCAAAGCGATGTGGAATTTCTCAAACTTATTTATCCCAAATAGAGAATGATGAAAGGAATCCAACGGTAGATGTTTTAGAGAAAATTAGTAATGTATTAGAAATTCCATATCCAGTACTTTCCTTTTTATCAATAACAATTGATAGTGTGCCAGAAGACAAAAAAGAAATTTATCAACGGATGGAAAAAGTTATGTTTGGTTTAGTCGAAGATGTTTTTTTGTAAAGTTTTCATTAAAGCAAATATGAATATTATAAAAGCCGAACGCATAACAATAGCTAAACGTAATGCAAACCAATTAGTTAACCGTTTAGTTTGTACGTATCTGGGCTGCACTCTATTTTAAGCTCTTCGTGGTAGCATAACTATTGTACTTATTTTAATGTTTCGAGCACTTTAAAGTTCAGTTTTAAAATATATTACGTAAAATTGCATTAAACAGGCGGCGCAATAGCTCGGACTGATAATTAAAACAGTTTTACGCAATCCGTAATGCTCAGTATTTACTTAGTTCGCATTACATCTAGCCTGTCGTTAATAATAAACCACTACCAATAAAAACCTCCTCCCTTTAGCGCTGCATTTACCGGCCTTTAAGGCTATTAATTGTAAAATAGTGGCAGCTAAAGTAGCTGTTTAACCAATATTTTTTAGTTTTATAAGCTAAGCCCGACTTTTAATTAGCCCGGTGCGGTGGGCACGCAAAACCAGGTGTGGAATTGTCGATAAGGGTAAAGTGGCCCTACCGTTTCAGAACAAAACAGCTCAAGCACAACCTTGAGTTGGGGCCTTTGCAAAGCGCAGAGAAGTACTTATCGAAATTCGTTGGTTTTGCAAGACTTTTGTTTCTTTTGGTCACAAAAGAAAAAAGAATAATAACCAACCTACCTTCAAACAGCAATAAAAAACAAAAGGAGCAAGCCCATCCTTAAATACCTTAGCTCTTTGCTTGCCGGCCTGTAAGGCTATTAATTGTAAAATAATTACAGCCAAAGTAGCTGTTTACCAAATTATTTCCTAGCTTTGGTTAAGTAAACCAAAAAAACATGAACCCAAACAGCAACTATAATACAACTAAACGCAAAAGGGCCTATATCATACCAACTTTGGGTAGATAAAGGGGAGTGGGGGGCGGTTAACTTGTATTTGTACCCCATAATAGCACGCACAAAATGACAGATTGTATGAAAACATGGTTGACCATTTTAATAAGTGTCCCGATTGGTGCATTTAGTTCTTTAATCGCATGGTGGATTTTAAACTACTGTATTAATCCTAAAATTAGATTTTCAGAATATATATCAAGTTCAATTGAAAACTCGAAATCCTTTTATAGGTTCAAATTTGAAAATGCCTCAAGAAGGAGAATGATTGATTCTGAAATTACAGCTAAACTCAGGATTAAAGGATTATTATATTCAACAAATTGGGAAGTTATCTATTTACCAATTGACAATGATAGGATTCCAATTATATATTCAACAAAAAAAGGAAAACATAGATTTAGAGAGGTTCCTCGTATAGAATTAGAATTAATTGATCCCAAATACTTTAGAATTCTTCCACCGGATATTAAAGCTAAAATTGAAAATGGAAATTTGCTTTTGAACGATTTGCTGAAATTAGCTCTCGATTCTGAGATAATTCTAATTGTCTCTGGATATGACGAAAAAAGTGGAGCCAAGAAGGTATTTGAATCCAAACCATATAAAATTGAAGATGTGGTAACTGGCTTATTTAAAAAAGACAGCCTTGAAATTCAAGAATAATTACGGGGTACAATCCACGGTCAAGCCCCATAAGGTGAAAGAGTTAAATTTGAAATTATGAATAAGAAAGAAACGGTTTACGATAGGAAAAGTGAGAGCTTCGAAGTCCTTACGTGGCTTACCGCGAAACGTTAGCGGTCATGCAGTGGAAAGACAGAGCGAAGAAAAAACATAATTTAGTTAAAAATTGATAGTATCTATAATATTGAAGTTACAGATTTACTTGTTTCGATTACAAGGAGAAAAAAAATAAATAGAAGAACATATGAATGCAATTAAGCTTCCCCAATTAGAACGCATCGTGTTTCAACAAAAAGGCTGTAAGAATAAAATCAAACAGTTAATTGCCCAGGAAATTGATTTACCTATTAACATTATTGCGAGTGATAGAAGTTCTATTACTATAGATAATGAAGGGATTAAATACTGTTTAACATGCAATTCAAGTTCATATCCTAATGATATAGAATATGTTCTTCTTACTAATGTCAGACCAACATCTGAACGATTAATCGCAAAGACAATTACTGTGAAAGGGTGGCTAAAACACCCCTTACAGAAGGAATACGAAGTTAATGAAGTTATTTCATCATGGAAGGATGATTTCTTTTTCATAGAAGAAAATATAGAAGCAGAAATTAACGGATTGAGGTCACCACAATTAGGAGCATTGCATATGATTCTTGGTCATCTGCAACTTCCTTTAGATACAGCCACAATAGTTCTACCAACAGGAACAGGTAAGACTGAAACAATGCTATCTGCATTAGTCGCCAATCAGTGTAAGAGGCTATTGGTAACCGTTCCTTCCAATTCACTACGAATCCAACTTTTTGAAAAATTTGAAACTTTTGGATTACTCAAAAAATTCGGAGTAATTGGTAAGAAAGCATTATATCCAATCGTTGGCATTATAAATGAAAAATTCAACTCGCCAGAAGAACTTAAAGAATTTCTTGAAAAATGTAATGTGATTGTAACAACTATGCACATTCTTATCGGAAGTTCTGATACTGAACAAGAAATTGTGGTATCAGCATGTTCTAATATATTTATTGATGAGGCTCACCACGTAAAAGCACCTTCTTGGAATCAATTTAAAAGTAAGTTTCCTGCGGAAAAAATAATTCAATTTACTGCAACACCCTTCCGAAATGACGGACAAAGATTGGACGGTAAAATAATATATAATTTTCCACTTAAGTATGCTCAAGAACAAGGGTATTTCACTCAGATAGATTTTATACCGATAAGGGAATATGATTCAGATAAAGCAGATGAAAAAATAGCAGAAGTTGCAGTGCAACGTTTAAGAGAAGATTTAAAAACACATAATCACATACTTATGGCTCGTTGTTTCCCTCAAGAACGGGCTATTAAAATTTTTGAATTATATAAAAAACATGCGGATTTAACCCCTGTTATTATATATTCCAATAGCCCTGACTATAAAGAAACGTACAGAAAAATCACCCAAAGGGAAGCAAAAATCATTGTTTGTGTCGATATGCTTGGAGAAGGATTTGATTTGCCTGAACTAAAGATAGCGGCCTTTCACGATATTCGAAAAAGTCTACCTATCACTTTGCAATTTGCAGGGCGCTTTACTCGTACAAAGTATGATGAAAAACTTGGACACGCTTCATTCATAGCTAACATTGCAGATTTGGATGTTCGTACGGAATTGGAAGAATTGTACGCAGATGGTGCAAACTGGAATCAAATTCTATCTGATACAAGTTTTGGGAGAATAAATGACGAAGAAGAATATAAAAATTTAATGGATGGTTTTGAAAATATAAATAACTCAAACATCCCATTTAGTAATATTCATCCGAAGTTTAGCGTAGTAGTTTATAAAAATAAAACAAATGGTTGGTTCCCAAGTAATTTCAGCAAAGGAATTCCCGGATTCAACGATTTGGAGTACAAATTCCACGACATTAATAAAGAAGAAAAAATACTTATAATCATAACTGCAAAAAGAGGAAATGTTGAATGGGTAAATCATAAAGATATTCAACAAGTTGTTTGGGATATGATTGTTGTCTTTTGGGATACAAAAAACAATCTTCTTTTCATAAACAGCTCTGATAATGGAAGTTTGTATAAAGAACTTGCAGAAGCAATTATTGGGGATGGAGAAGCAAAGAATCCCGAAATAATAAAAGGCATTGATGTATTCAAGACCTTTTATAACATAAATAGGACCAAGTTGAGAAACGTTGGACTTAAATATTTTATTGGAAAGGATATTCGATTTAGAATGCACGTTGGGTCGGATGTTGCAGAGGCTTTAAGCCTTGCCGAAAGACAAAAAGGAGAAAAAGCATTTGTTGTTGGTTCGGGATTTGAAGATGGCGAGAAAGTTAATATTGGGGCTTCATATAAAGGACGCATATGGAATGTAATAAAAAAAGGCGACTTAAAAGACTTCAAACAATGGTGCATTGAAATAGGAGATAAACTTGTAAACGAAGCAATTGATTCCAACCAGATATTGAAAGAAACCTTGATTCCCAAAGCCATTTTCGTTGTGCCTGATGTTTATCCTGTTTGTATTGATTGGGATGAAGATGTTTACATGAGCCATGAAACTCATTTCAAATTTTCAATTGACGGCTTCATAACAACAGTAGCAAATTCAGACATTCGACTAACAAACCCGACTGAAAACGGCAGGTTACTATTTTCAATAGTTACAGACCTTAAAAAAGCAGATTTTGAGCTTAAATTATTTGAAAATACTACGCCAGACGTCCATTATGCTGATTTTAAAATCGTTCAAATAGGTAAAGAAAAAGTAGAAATTTCCAATGGAAGTAAAACTTATACAGGAGTTCAGTTTTTTGAAAAATATATTCCAACAATTTGGTTTGCCGATGGTTCTGCCCTAACAGGAAATGAATACGTTCAATTAAAACAAATTATTAATGTCTATCCAAAGGACAATATACTTGCTTGGAATTGGCAAGGAGTATCGTTGGAAAAAGAATCTCAACATGTAAATCCCAAAATATCCGATTCCATACAATATAAAGTTATTGAAGAACTTAAAAAAGACAGCTATAATATCATATACGATGATGATTATTCTGGTGAGATTGCAGATGTTGTTACCTTGAAACTTCATCCTGAAAAACTTAGTGTCGGCTTATATCATTTGAAATTTGCTATTGATGGAAAAGTAACCGAACAGGTGAAGAATTTATATGAAGTTTGTGGGCAAGCACAAAAATCCGTTCATTGGAAACATAAAGAAGGTACGAAATTTATCAACCATTTGCTTCGGAGAGAAACTAAAAGTCGGAATGGTCAAACTTGTAGCCGATTGGAAGTTGGAACAATAAAAGACTTGGAAAAATTATTGTCAATTGCTAAAAAAGAAATTCCGATGGAATTTGAAATATTTATTGTGCAACCTGGTTTTTCAAAAGCAACGGCAACACAAGAAATTTTGACTTTATTGGGTGTAACTGAAAATTACCTAAAAGAAGTTGCAGGTATAAATCTAAAAGTTATTTCAAGTTAATACGATTTTAAAAAGCACGAACCGCTAACACTGTATTTACAAAATGGGCGATATAGTAGTAAATTCGAGGGCTGTGGCCCGCTTTAAATTTTTACGGTTTGAAAAGTTTAGCTTCGCTGAGCTCCTTTCAGTCGGTTGAAGCCTGTATTCGCTCACTACCCAAACACTAAACGTTGGCTTTTGTTGAGGAAGAAGAAACGTCCCCTAAAAACAGTTATCACTAATGCCAAATAACAACAAATAGACTTCTTGACATTAAAACAATGTCGCTTTGTCCTAAAACAAACTGGAATAAACTGAAAGTGGAAAAGGTGTCATAATTTGACATAAAAAAAACATTGGCATGCATGTTGAACAATAACATGATGCCAAAGTTTGAACAAACTTGGTTTGTTACTTAAACTTTTGACTTTACGAGGGTGCAAAAGTAATTATAATTTTAAAAGTAACAAATTTTTTAAATTTTAGTTCAAGCAAGGCAAATTTTTTATTAATATTTTAAAATTTTGCGTATGCGTAAAAACTTTCACATTGTGCCCAAAGGAGATGAGTGGGCAGTAAAAAAAGAAAATTCATCCAGAGCTAGTAGAGTTGTAAAAACTCAAAAGGAAGCTATAGAGCTTGGAAAAGCACAAGCTAAAAAAGAAAGCTCCGAGTTATTAATTCATGGAAAAAATGGTAAAATTCGAGAACGAAATTCGTATGGTAACGATCCATTTCCACCTAAAGGTTAATTGTTATGAGAGATTATATAATTTCAATTAATCAAATGGCAGAGTTTAGTTCAGCAACTGAAGCTGGGAAACGAAGAATTATAACTCAGCAATTAAATCCCAATAAAATTAAGATTTCTTACTACCAAATGCCAAAAGCACGAGTAAAAAAGAGTCTTGCATTGAAAGGTGATTTAAAACCAGTTTTCGATGGAATTAATACTCTGCTGAGTAGGCAACCTGTGAACAAACGACAGGAAACGGACAAGACTGTTTCAATTGAAGCTATGGAGCGATTTATCCAGTTGAAACTTCCTAAAATCTTAAAGGAAATTGATTACTCCGTAATTAAGCCTGAAAAGAAGACAACAACAATTTCTGACGTTAAAGTGATAGTCTCACCGGATTTGATTATTAAAGGGCTATTTAATGGACAAACTGTTATGGGTGCTTTGAAAATTCATATTTCAAAGCACAAACCCTTTGATCTTCAGAAATCTCAAATTGTATCAACAACGATTTACAAATATTTACAAAATGAAATTGTTGACGATAGCGCAATTGTATTGCCTGAATTATGTTTTTGTTTGGACATATTCAGTGGAAGAATGGTATCTGCTAAAGACGCCCATGAATCCAAATACAATGAGATTATAGAATTATGTGATGAAATTAAACGTTTTTGGGACGTTGCTTAAACAATAAAGGGAGTTTTATAGCTCCCTTTTTTTAATAATCTGTCAAGTTATTTTAGGACTAGTCACAGCTTATCGCGTCACACGCACAGTCTACCTTGTAACACGCACAGTCTAAGGTGTAGCACGCACAGTCTAAGGTATAACACGCACCGTCTACCCTGCAACACGCACAGTCTACCTTGTAACAAGCACCGTCTACCCCGTCACACGCACCGTCTACCTCGTAACACGCGCAGTCTACCCCGTAACACGCACTGTCTACCCCGTAACGCGCACAGTCCATCCCGTAAGACGCGCCGTCCATCGCGTAACACGCACAGTCTACCCTGTAATGCGCACAATCTATCGTGTAACACGCACAATCTATCTTGTGGCACGCACAGTCTACCTTGGAACATTTACAAGCTATCACGTGGGGTGCGTCGCATTTTTTCCCGATGTCCGGGTTTAAGGAGTAAAAGCAAAGCAGGGTAGTGGCATCGCGGTAGTAAGTCCGTAAAAAAAGAAGGCCGAAGCGTGTCCAGCCATTTTGTACACTCCGGCCCGGGCAGCATTACGCGAAGCCCTTTTTATACGGTTTCCGGTTCCGAAGTTTCTTCCGAAGCCGCTGCTTTAGCCGCAGCCCGTACCCTTTTCAATAGGGCGCTAAAAGTATATTCCTTGTATTTTACCGGGTCTGTTTTTTTATACAGCGCCTTTCCAACTTGTAGTATCTCATTCAAATCGGCATTCAAGGTGTTTAATTCCCCCTGGTTGTTTTCTACCAGGGCTTTACGCTGACTGAGCAGTTCGTACCTTTGCTGCTTGTCGGCAGTAATCGAGGCCACGGTTGTTTTCATGTCAGCCAGTAAGTTTTCAGGCATTCCTGCCTCAGTCAGATGGCTTTGCTTGGGTTCCAGAATCTGGAAAATCTGTTTCATTAGCAGCTGTACTGCTTCTACATCCTTATTACGGATGCTGTTACGTAAATCCGAAAGTTTTAAATCCGAAACCTTAAAATCCAGTTGTGCTTCAGCAAAACGGATGTGCTGTTCCAACTGGGTTACCTTATAACTAAGTCCATCCAGCGAAGCATACATGCGCCGGGTAATGCCTTTCATCAGAATCGTTTCCGATTCGGGTGTCAGCAGGTTTTGTGCACTGGTAATCTTTTGCTCAAAGGCATCGGCATAAGCCGGGGTAAACTTGCCCGAAAACGAGGAAAAATCAGGCAGGTCGCGCCTGAAACTGTACAAAACATAGCCACACAGCATGGGTAGCTCTTCCTCTTTGCAGCGAAATTCGCGATGAATACGTTCCACCATAGTTGTAAGTATTAAGTTAAACTATTAAGGCGTTCCATGGCTGGTAGGAAGTCGATACAAAATTAAATCCTTTTTATTTAAAAATCCAAATAATTGGGCATAAAATTTCAAATAAAATACTGATTAAGATTCATAACACTAAGGAGTTACGTACCGAAAGTCTTGGTAACATTAGTCTCAGCGGTCGGTAGTAAGCTGCGTCTAACGCTCACGGAATTATTTAGCGGTGCGGGTTAGGGCTTGCTTGTTTTTTGAGTGCTTGCTCTAATGTCTTTCGTCTTTCGTATTTGGTCTATTATCTAATAGCTAAACGTTAAATGCTAAGTTTTTTTTAGCCTGATAACCAGCATCCCGAAACAAGAAGCCAGTAATCAGTGACCCGAAACCAGCATGGGTGTAATTGCGGTTAAAAACTCAATGAACTATTTTTCGGGAAATGCGTGCAGATAAGAAAAAAATTATAGCTTTGAAAATGTAAACAGCATAAGCAACTTAAATCCGGCTTACCCTGCTTAAGAAATGCTCTGGCTAAGGCTTAGCACTTTTTAAAGGGCTTAAAACAAGTAGGTAGGATTACTTGTATTGTAAACAATGTAAAATACGAAGGTAATGGAAGCCAACAATAGTTTATTTAGTGAAATTCCCGACGAATTATTAATAAAATGGCAGGAAATTGCCGATTTACTGGCCGAACTTATTTCTGTTCCGGCTGCTTTGATAATGAAAACCGAAAATGAATTTATGGAAGTTTTTGTGTCAAGCAGCACCCATGGCAACCCGTATCATGTAGGCGATAAGGAGGAATGGTATGGCTTGTATTGCGAAACGGTAATTAAAACCCAAAAAAAATTAGTAGTTCCCAATGCCTTAGCCGATATAAAATGGGACAAGAATCCCGATATTAAACTGGGAATGGTTTCCTACCTGGGTGTTCCCATCAATTTTCCCGACAGCACGCCTTTTGGAACGCTATGCGTACTCGATTCCAGGGAAAATTATTATTCGTCGAATCATGAACGCCTGCTGCAACAATTTAAACGGGTGTTGGAGCAGGATTTGGTGCTTATTCAATCGAATAAAGAGCTTCAGAAGCTTAATGCCGATAAGAACCTGTTTTTATCGGTTCTTGCCCACGATTTAAAGAGTCCGTTTTCAGCCCTTCTTGGTTTATCGGAACAATTAAAAGATGGGGCCGACAAGCACGAGGCAGAAAAGATTAAGCGTTATGCCACAGCAATTCATGAGGTGTCAAAAAATACCAATTATTTATTGGACGATTTATTGCTTTGGTCCACTTCACAATATGGAAAGCTGGTGTTTAAACCCCAGAATATAGCCTTTAAAAAGCTTTGTTTACACACCTTGGAAGAGTTAAAAAGTCAGGTAGCTGCAAAAACCCTGGAGATTACCTGTATTGATGCCGAGAATATGGAAATATGGGCTGACGAAACCATGCTAAAAATTGTCTTACGAAACCTGGTGTCCAATGCCATAAAGTTTTCTAATCCGGGCGGTAAAATAGTACTCTCATCCGAAACACAAGACACAAACGTATTAATCACTGTTTCCGATAATGGGATTGGTATGAGCCCCGATACCCTTAAAAAACTCTTTGATGTTTCGCAAATCGATTCACAGACCGGAACCCTGGGCGAAAAAGGAACCGGACTGGGTTTGGTTCTCTGCAAAGAGTTTATTGAAAAGCACAAAGGACAAATTTGGGTAGAGAGTCGGGTGGGAAAAGGAAGTGATTTTAAATTTACTTTGCCAGCTAATTAACGTGAGTTCGATGTAAAAAAAGCAAAATGAAAATTATTTAAAAAGAAAATGAATTCACCCCTAAAGTCTCCGCCGGGGCGGAACACTTTTCCCAAATTAATTTTTATTCTGAGAAGGGGCTGTCCCCCTTGAGTTACTCACTTCGTTCGTGAACTTTTCTCATGACCGAAGGGAATAAAGCGCTTCGCTAAGTTGAAGGGGGTTAGGGGGATGAATATTCTTATGTCGAATTCACGTTAACTTACAAATCAATTGTTTTCATAAGCATTAAGTTAACTATTTTTGCGTCTTAGCGTCCTTGCGGTGGAAAACAAACAGACTAAAGACATAAAAAACGGTGTTTTAAATTTACTTTACCCGGCAGCAAGTAAATCAATTGTTTTCATAAGCATTAAGTTAACTGTTTTCGCGTCTTAGCGAACTTGCGGTGGAAAATAAACAGGCTAAAGACATAAAAAACGGTATTTTGGGTTTTAAACTTTAAACTCCCTTCTTTGTCTTTTAACTGACAAAATAAAAGAATGCGTATGCAAAAAAAGTTAAGTGTTTTGGGTTGTGGATGGCTGGGTTTGGCCCTGGCAAAAAGCCTGGCCGAAAAGGGCTGGGAAGTTAAAGGCTCCGTTACCAGCCAGTCAAAGCAGGATATCTTAAAAGAAGCCGGTATCCTTCCCTTTGTATTCGATTTAAGGCAAAAGAACTATGAGCTTGCAACGTTTTTGGATTCGGAGGTGCTGCTTATGGCCCTTCCGCCACAGGAGGTGGAGGACTATCAGCGATTTATCGGTCAGCTGGAAAAATCAGGGCTGAAAAAGGTGCTGTTTATCAGTTCCACCTCGGTGTATGCCGAAAGCAACGATGAATTGAACGAGGATGCTCCTTTAAACGATGGAAGGGTAGCCCGTGCCGAAGCCTTATTTACAAACAATCCCAATTTTAATTGTACCGTACTGCGTTTTGGTGGCTTGTTTGGCTACAAGCGCTTACCGGGAAACTTTTTCCCTGAGGGACGCATCATTCCCAATCCCGAAGGTTATGTGAACCTGATTCACCGCGACGATTGCATAGGTATCATTAGCGCCCTGTTGGAGCAGGAGGTATGGGGCGAAACCTTTAACGCCTGTGCGCCCACACATCCCAACCGCAGGGAGTTCTATACCCGTGAACAAACGAAGCTGGGAAGGCCGGTTCCGGTTTTTAGTGCGGCCAATCCGGGCACGGGCAAGCGAATTAACAGTCAAAAGCTTATCGAACGCATCGCTTACCGATTTATCCATCCCGACTTAATGACTTATAGTGAATAAGGATTTGTGAAAGATAGAAAGCCTAAAATTTTGTAGCTTTGGGTTTAGTAAAACCAACATTAGTTCAGGTGAAAAAAAAGGAAAGCATTAAAGCTAAAAAGAAAAGGCGGGTACTTGACCGCAAGAAAACCGATCCTTCGAAATTTGTTTTTACCGGAGCCGAGTCGGAAAAGCGCATTGCGGTGCAGTTGTTTAAATACCATGCAGCGGAGTGTATCGAGGACCGAAATTACAATCCGGCAGCATTTGAGGGTTTCAGCGACCCAAATTACCGTTACTGGCTCAATATTTATGGGCTAAACGATGCTGAAACCATATCGACCCTTTGTAAAAAGCAAGCCATTCACGACCTGGTGATTCAGGATATACTGGATGTGAACCAGCGCCCCAAGTTTCAGACTTTTGACACCTTTTGTTTTTTGACCCTGAAATCCATTCTGCCCTCCGACACCGAGGTACTTACCGAGCAAATCAGTTTTGTGTTTGGGAGCAATTACCTGATGTCGTTTCAGGAGCGTGAAGCCGATTATTTTGAACACCTGCGTTTTCGCTTGCGCGATAAAAAAGGCATACTATCGGAACGTGGACCCGATTATTTGCTTTACACCATGCTGGAATCCATTCTCGACAATTATTTTAAAACCCTTCAGCAAATTGAAGATGCCATGGAAGCCTTTGATGTGTTGACCGGTTCGCATGAGCCATCGCCAGCCG
Source organism: Salinivirgaceae bacterium (assembly GCA_050179685.1). Taxonomy (GTDB): domain Bacteria; phylum Bacteroidota; class Bacteroidia; order Bacteroidales; family SZUA-534; genus GWE2-40-63. The sequence goes on along the minus strand of JBFXEW010000017.1, from coordinate 100,400 downwards.
TATTGGAAAAAATAGAATCGTATAAAAAATTCCTGCATATTATACGCAAAGCCATTGTTCCCATTAAGGAATTTTCGATGGTTATTGAGCGGGAGCCCAATGCTTACATCGAAAAAAAGCACCTGAAATATTTTCTTGAGATAAAAGATTTGAGCCTCACCCTGCTCGACCAGTGCGACACGCTGAGTTCGTCGCTCGAGAGCAGTACCAACCTGTTTTTCTCGCTGCAAAGTCACCGCATGAATCAGGTAATGAAAACCCTGACCATGGTGGCTACCATTTTTATTCCCCTGACCTTTGTGGCCGGTATTTACGGTATGAATTTTAAATACATGCCCGAACTGGAATGGACTTACGGCTACGCGGGCGTGTGGGCCTTGTTTGTAGTTATTCTGGTGCTGATGGTTTTTTATTTCAGAAAAAAGAAATGGTTTTAAACGATTAGGAAAAATTTAAAATTAGCATCCATGGAACAACCTTTATTAAACGATCCAAAGGAACAGCCAACAGCCGAAGTGTTACAAAAAGTAATGGCTGCTAGTTATCCGGCCTATCAGGCCCTGATGCAGGAAGTAAATTTACCCGAAACACCCTGGCAGGTGCAATGGAGGTATTATAACGATGGTAAAGCCTGGCTTTGCAAGGTAAGTTATAAAAAGAAAACGGTGTTTTGGTTATCGGTTTGGGAGGCCTGTTTTAAGGTAGCTTTTTACTTTACCGAAAAGAATAGCGAAGGATTGATGAATCTGTCGCTGGATGCTTCGGTAAAAGAAGCGTTTGCAGCGAGCAAACCCATCGGCAAACTTTTGCCTCTGGTTTTTAGCATCACCCGGGTGGAACAAATAAGCGAGGTAATGCAGGTAGCCAATTACAAAAAGGGATTGAAATAAAGTGCAGTATAGGGATGGGAGAAAATGAATAATTTGCCTGAAAATCAGCCCAAAAAGTTAGTAATATTTTGTAGCTTTGAAGGTGTTATTTGTTTTCCGGAGAAAAACTGAGTGTTTTGTTCGGGAGTTTGGTTAAAACAAACCATTGGTTAGATTACTTTTTTGAGACTTAACAGCCGATGCCAGGGGGTATCGGTTAAAAAGGGAATTTTTATGTCGAAGGCAAAAAGGAAACATAAAAAAGAGCAAATATCCCTTAAGGAGCAACAGGCTCAGGCCCATAAAGTGTTCCGTCTCCGTTTATTTGCAATTCTTGGCCTTTTTGATGCCCGCAAGGAATTTGACCAGCTACCGGCAGCCCAACGTGAAATACTGTTTAAATTACAAACCAAGCCCATGGTCATTGAGCCTGAAGCTGGCACCCTGCTTCCTCCGGGTTTCTTAAAAGATGCTAAAGCTTTTGTTTATCATGTGCTTAAAAACGTTTCTCTTGAATTCAGTCCCGATGGGCCCGAGCTGAACCTATACGATTGCTTGTATGCCGGACACAGCCTTCGACTGTTCCTGATGCACCAGATAAAGCAGGAAAACCAAGAGTTGGATGCCTTGATTGCCAAACTGTCTCTTTTTAAAAAAGTAATGATCGACGATTTGGAGCTGGATAAAAAAATGATGGCATGGGCCAAGTATTTCTCCACCGCCTTTTCCGATCCCAGCCTGGGATACCTTGTGTTTAAGTACAATTGTGCTAAAGTTGATGGGAATCGCCTTAGTCTTTACAGTGCTTATCAGATTAAAGTTTTTCCACCTCGTTCGTTAAAAGTTCAAATTAATGGAGACACCCGGACCGTTTTTCAATTGGCCTTGCCCGATGAATACGGCGAACTCAGGTATGTAAAAGTTTCCCTGAAAAAATTGGGCATTAAGTCGGCAAAGCCTGGTACTAAGGCTTCGGTTTATATCCAGAAACATGCACTGGGCCGGCTTCATGAACGCCTCGATTGTATTTACCATGAATGGATTACCCTGTTTACGGTCGAAAGCATGCTAAGAGGCGAAACCCTGCGAAACAAACACGGACATCAGATGGTAGCGTTTTATGTTTTCGACAGTAAGGTGGGGTATTTGCTTTTTACTTATGTAAAGGGTAAAATTATTATACGTACCTTTTTGCTGATAACCTGTGCTGATACTCCGGAAGGTCAAAAACTGGAGGAACTGATGGGGCTTGAAAAACAGGATGTGCAATTTCTGGGTGTCGATAAGCTGAGTGCCTTTGCCTGTTCCGATTTGGTGTCGAACGAAACTTTACGTGAACTGTTTAAGCGGGTGGGATGTGAGGGACTTTTTAATATTTCGGAAAGTGCTAAAATCCAAAAAGACGGGGTGCAAAATGCAGCCCGAATTTTTGAATACCTGAATGGTAACGAGAATTTTCAAATGCCGGAAATACCTGTTTCGGCAGACGACTGAGTATGTGTTTAAATCACTAAGTTGAATCAGTGAGTTTGTGGTTTTAGTTGGTTGCTTTTACTATGTTCCAACGGGCACTTAGCCATCCAGGTTGAATATCAGTACATTTTAACTGGCCATATTCAATATTAAGGTACGTACCCTTCCAACGGTTTTTAATTCTTACCAGATTGGTTCCGTCAATGGGTTCGATAAGCCACATGGCGCTGTGCCAGCCAGGTTGAATATCAGTACACTGAACAGCTAAACCGCCTTCAATATGTAAATAGGTTCCTTTCCATCGATTTTTAATTTTTACATAATTTTCTTCCGAAGGTTCAATAAGCCACATAGCACTAAACCAATCAGGACTGATGTTTCCGCAGGTTAAGCCGGTTTCAATATTGATGTATGTTTTTTTCCAGTCATTTTGAAATTTTATGTATTCCTTGTCACTGGTTACATGGCTTACCTGATTATCGATGTGAGTATAGCTTTTGTTTGAGAGTAAATCTTTAATTATCAGATTATTTCCTTCCTGGAAAATTGCAGCTAAAGTATTGGTGCTTTTTAGATAAGTTGGAGCCCCATAGTTACCCTCTAATTCTTTTCCATCTACAATTAACTGCCAGTCCTGATGCATGCACCCATTGTCGGGATAATAGCCAAAAACAGAATTGCTCATCCAGTTAGTGTAATTGAAAACCATTACGGCAAAGTGTTCTCCCCTGGAATCAATGGCTGCTTTTTCAATATGTTTCCAGTTTTTATTCAAAACATTTTGTCCGTTTTTGTTAAGGGTTAAATGTTTTTCATCTTCTGCTGGCACTGAATTGGCGGTAAAAACTACCCGGGCATCAGTAGCCATAACGCTGGAGTTTAAATAATAGTTGCCTTTATAGGCGAAGGTATCTGTGCCAATATTCAATCGTACCTCATTGTTGTAACCGTGCTTAATATCGCTTTTTACTTCTGATAATAACACAAGCTCATCGGTTGCTGGTAAAAAATATTCAAATAATATTCTATTAATATTGCCATCAAATGGATAAGGTTTTCCATTATTTGTAATATGAAAGATTTTGTTTTCCCTTTTTATTATGTAAATATCACCTTTGGGCGAAATTTTCATATAAGGAAAGTCTAAGGAGTTAGGCTTTACATAGTATTCCTCAATTAACTCGCCCCCGGCTTTTCTGAAATAATAGGTATGCGCATAACCTTCACTTTCCTTTGTTTGATTCATTATTTGATAAGCCAGTTTGTTGTGGAACATTTTTAAACGGGTTACTTCATAAGGCCCGTGCTGGTTCATTTTATGGGTTTTCAGATTATACTCATAAAACAGGGTGTTTTTGCTTTTAGGTTCCTGTACATTAAACGCGAGGTAGTTTTCAACAAAATAAAATGAGCTTATTCTTTGGTCGGGGCTAAAGTCGAAATTATTCTCTCCAATACCAATTCGAATTGTTTTATTGGGTAATTGCATTCGGTAATAGATGGTATTTGTACCTTCGATAAATCCATATACGCCATGAGCATGAATGGAACCCAATATTTTTTTATGATTTAAATAGAGTGCTCCTTCATTGGTGTTGCGGTTTCTGGCAAAATAAAGCAAATCGCCATTATCAGCGTGTTTTATGTTCCCAAAAAAGTTTAGTTCCGGATGCACCTGTATTCCATCGATATACATTCTGATGTCGTTTTCAGCATATTCCAGGGTAAAAATATCTTCATTGTGATCCGGGTCAATATTTAAATGCTGACTGGGAACCCAAAACATGGAGCGCTCCGTATTGTGGACCACTCCCATAAACTTATTGCCCGTTTGTCCGCAAAAGCTTATGGTTTTTCCATCCTTGCTAACCCATTTGTCAGGATTGGGCTCCAAAAAATTCATGTCATACACTTCATCATAGGGGCCAAATTTTTTTCCATTAAATATTAAATACACATCGTACTTTGAATATTCCTTTGGTGTATCATAGGCTTTTAGGTTTCCGCTTCCCTGAATAATATTCGGATGATAGGGCCTGAACCCCATTCTGTAAAAGGTTTTATTCTCATTTCTTTTTCGAACAATTGCCAGGGTGTATTTAATACTTCCATCATCGAAGGCTCCAATTTTGCCGTACACAAATTCTTCGCCAGGAGCCAGGGTGTATATTGGATTGGCTGAAACCGAAAGGGAAGAGATCAGATATAAAAACAGTAAACAGGTGAATGGTATGTTGTTCTTTTTCATGCTATTCTTTCTTATTAATCGTTAACCTTAATCATATCCCAGATTGCACTGGCCCATCCGGGAGCAATATCGGTACAATGTAAATTACCCGATTCAATATTCAGATAGGTACTTTTCCAGCGGTTTTTAATTCTAACCTGATTGGTTCCTTCAATAGGTTCGATGAGCCACATGGCACTATACCAGTCGGGATTTATTTCAGAGCATTGCACAGCCAGTCCTCCTTCAATATGCAGGTAGGTGTCTTTCCATCTGTTTTTAATTTTAACAAAATCTGACCCTGCAACCGGTTCTAAAATCCACTGTGCACTAAACCATCCGGGAGCAATGTCACTGCAGGCAATTCCATTTTCAATATTCAGAAAGGTTTTTTTCCAGGTGTTTTGAATTTTAATAAAACTATTATCCTGCGGCATGGTTTGGTTTTGGTTAACCGACACATTGCGCATGCAACGAACACTGAACCCATCGTATTTGTTGCCTTTTAATTTGAGATTGGTATTGATTGGTTTGGAGTTGTTATTCAGGTTGAAGAACAGCACCTGATTGGAAATAAATTCTGTGGTACTCCAAAACTGCGTAAGTATTTCGGCTTTGCTGAATGTACCATATTTGTAGGTTCTCGTGCCGGCAGGAGTGGCAGAAAAGCCATACGTATCGTTACCATTTCCAACATTGGTTTGGTCTTTTAACCATCCTGATTTTGCCTTTAAAGCAGCTTTCTCGTTATTCACAGTGTTGGCTAAAGTTGTCCATTCCTCATAGCTGGGTACATGCCAACCTGAAGGGCAAAGTTTCTCCGTATTTACAGCATACCAGTTGTATAAGGCGCCGTAGTTTTTTTCAAAGGCTTCTGCTTTGTTGTTGTTATACCAGCAATAGGCACCACTTTTAGTAGCTACCCAGGCATTAGCCTCGTCCAGATTTTCGATAGGTGTTCCATCATTATATTTGGTGGTTTTCAGGTTTTCAGTCAACCATTCCTGATTACCAATTACTACCGTTTGGTAGGTATTGCCATCACTATCTTTTACGGTATTTTGATGGTTTGCACCATTTTTTTCGGCCTCAATTATTTCTTTGGGTAATTTAATAAATATCCATTCGCCGCGTTCTCCATATAAATTTAACGAACCATTGGTAACTTTTCCCTCTTTTAGGTTATCACCAATCCACCATTTATAAACTCCCTCTTTATATCCAATGTCATTTCTTATTGTTTTTGGATTTGTCTTACTGGAATAGTCGGATCCCATGCTATAGTAGGTTATCTCCAGTCCAATCAGACTTCCTTTAACATCGAGTACTTTTGCGGTTCCTTTCGCTCCAATATCCATAGCCCCGGCTTCGTATTCGAATTCCACATTTTTATGGCTACTAAAAAAAGTTTCTTTAACCTGTGCCCGGCTTATTCCCATAGTAGCGAATAGGGCCGTAATTAAAATAATTATTGTCTTCTTCATAATTTATATTTTGTAATGTTTTATTGTTTTTTAGATTGTAAACTTATATTTCCATTATTGTCGCAACTGTACTTTTCCCAATAGCCATTAGCTAGTTCAAACTTGATTAAACCATTACAGCCATCGTGGGCTTCCCAGTTAATTTTCGACCAGTCTTTCCCCCAACCAGTATGCTCTATTAATAAACTCATGTTGCCATTGTTGTCAATTTTATAAATGGCTCCGGCTCCAGCTGCCTGATCATAGAAAAATAGTTTGTTTTCGGCTGTTGAATTTCCAATGCAACCAATCATCATTACTGTATGCCAGTTCTTACTCCATCCACAATGGGTTATTTGTTGCAGTCCATATTTGTAAATGGTACCACAACCTTTATTTTTATCATAAGTAACTGTTCGAGGGTTATAGCTTAATACCGGGTTATTGTCTACGGTATTGGTTGCCCAAACGGGTTGAGCCTTATCGGTATAAATTACCAGGTTTCCATCATCCTGTAAAATCAGATGCTTTCCTCCGCGATTATAGCAACCTGCATCCCATTGAGGTCCAGCCGGACTATATACAACCAAATTACCATCCGCCTGAAGCGATAATCGATCCGCACCTCTGCCATAGGAACCAGATGACCAAAGCTCAATTTCACCGTATTTTAATAACATTAAATTTCCATCGTGTTGAAATTGCAAGTGATAGTTTTTATTGGCCGACATTAGTACAATTGATCCGGGAGCCCAATTGGCAACAGAAGAAACCTTGTCGGGATAGGGGTTTCGGTTGGTGGCGGTTTCCCAAATAACGTTGGCTCCGGGTGCATGAATGACCAAATTACCATCGTTTTGCAAGTACAGTGCTTCGCCACCCTTATTGGAACTTCGCGACGACCAAATGGAAGAGCTGCCTTTATGTAAGACAAGAAATCCAGCTTTTTCAAAACGTAACCCACTTATTCCTTTGTTGGCCGTTCCCGAGTTCCAAATGGGAACCACCCCGTATTTGTACAATACTAAATTTCCATCGCTCTGAAACACCAAAGAATACAACCTGTTTTCGGAAACAAGAATGGTTTGACCAGGCTCCCAGGCCTGATGACTATAGGTATTCCATGCGCGTTCCGGAAACGATGGGTTTAAGCTCCACATGGCACTATGCCATCCGGGTTCTATTTCAGAACACTCTAGTGTGCCCCTTTCTAAACTTATATAGGTACCCGTTTTTTTATTTTTTATTTTCACATGGTTTTCCTCTGAGGGCTCTAGTTGCCAGATGGCATTTTCCTGACCCGGATTGATAGGAGTTGTTTCCAGTTTTCCATTATTATTTACTAAATAGGTTCCTTTCCATCTGTTTTTTATGCGCACCCAATCGGCACCGGCCGGTTCAATAATCCAATTACTACTCCAGGCTCCTGCACCAATTTCTGTTGCTTCAACGGGACCATTTTCAATATGGATGCGTGTACCTTTCCACCGGTTTTGAATCAGGGTGAAATTTTCAGCCAGGTGTGCATTCATCATATTGTTCCATAATTGATTTTTTAGGTTCTCATATCCCTGGCGTTTTTCATCAATTATTCTGCGATAAATATTACCCCCATTGGTAGCACTCGATGGACTTAAGTAATAGCTTACATAGGTTCTGTCATTTCGAATGTTATTCCAATCAGTCTCAATTTTTTGAGTAAGTTTTGTCCAATCGTTTTTAATGTACTCTGCCCGCAGTCTTTTGGTTTCATCATTGTTTGCCCCTATTATATTTATAATAACAGGAAGAACCTCATCATGAAAAGCTTGCATTGCATGGTTTCCACCACCTAAGATGGGTGCAAACATTTGACGAGCCTGGTAGGGAACGCACTCATTATCGCATTTGCTCTGTGTGTGTGTAAGATGCCGCGATGCATTGCCGATAAATTTACTGGCATCGCCCCAGGCTTTTGAGGCCATATCCATCGATTGGTTTAAAGCCTGGCCAACAACATCGGCAATGACTGCTAATTCGGGGCCGGCTGCTTTTTTAATTTCTTCCAGAATTTGTTGTGCAATGGCTTCCGGATTTAAAGCGGCTTTAAATTCAATATGATGACCAGCTCCAAACACCTCAAAATCACATTTTGCATTGCCATTAAAATTCATATCGTCTTTATTGGCATATAAGTCGACATATAATTTCCTAACCTGGAATGTTTTTAATATTTCATTCATTACCGGAGCTAACAGGGGTACCTTGCGTGCTTCATTCATCACAAATTTTCTGAAATCATAATTCAAATCCATATGCAACTCCAGCTTATTCTCCATGTCGAATTTAAAATCGATAGGGCCCTGCATGGCATCGCCAATATGTATCATTCCTTTTAAAGCTATTCCTTTATCTATATTAACTTCACCTACGCTTCCACCATTTGGAGAGAATAAAACAAGGGGTTCTTCAATATAATAAATATCGGGTAATACATTCGGAACGCTTAACCCGAACCCCTCGCGAAGGAAGGTAGTAAAATCGTTGGCATTCATTTTTTGTCGATGCCCGATAAAGGCTACTTCTTTTCCAACAGGATCAATAGAAACAGCTACGCCAAAATCGAGCGTGAATAGTTTTCCTTGTTCCATGGCAAAGCCCAGGTTTACAGGCAATAGTGTTGCCATGTTTATTCCTAATTCAACCGCTGCATTGCTAAAAATAATGGTTTCCGGATCTAAAAATGTAGATGTTCCCAGGGGGTTTTCCCATTTGCTCATCATGGAACCCGAGCCGCTTAAGGTTTGTGTAATCAGGTCGTACGAAAAGGCATAGGTACAATCTAATTCCGGATCGTATTGGGTAGGTTTAATAAGCAGGTTGGTAGTGAAACCCAGTTCAGCAGAACCTGGTTCTAAAGAAGTGGCAATGTTTGCTGCTTTGAATTTTACAAGGGTACCTGTTTCGTTGATATGGAAAAATTCAACCGGACCATCCTTGAATTCCAAAGTACCTTCTAATTCTAACGATTTAGGTGCAATAGAAGCGCTAAGTTCAATGTATGGTGTAGTTATATGAAATAAATCGCATATTTTTTTCAGACTGCTTTTTGTGTCGGCCTGTGCATTCATGTAAAGTCCGTCGGGGGATATATGCAATAAAATATTTGTTAACCCAATTTGTGAAAGTACTTTAAAACCGGGAAAGTCAGACAATTGGTCAATGGTAACTTTAGTTTGTAACTCAGGGGACTCTATATTGCCCTGAAAGGCAAATTCTCCCAAATTTCCAAGCTTAATCAGGTAGTTGTCGCCCTGTTTGGAAACGGGGAGTTCTCCAAATCCTTTGATATTAATATTTTGCGAATGAGTTAATCCTGTTGAGAGCAGGAAAATTGTAATGATAGTAATTAATTTCTTCATAGGTATTTATTTTATAATTGTTGTATTTATTCTTCCAAATAATTAAAAGCCCATTGGCCATTTTCTGAATCGGGTGGAGTGGTGCTGATACATCGTAGTTTGCTTGTCTGCCCATCAATAATGAGGTAGGTATTTTGCCATCGGTTTTTTATTGCAATACCACCATTGGGTGCTGGATAAATTCTCCATTGTGCGCTATGCCAACCGGGAGCAATTTCGGTACATTGTACTTCCGGTCCATTTTCAATGTTAAGATACGTACCTTTCCACCGATTTTTGATTTTTACATAGTTGGTTCCTGCTACCGGTTCAAATATCCATTGTGCACTAAACCAACCAGGAGCAATTTCACCACTAACTACTGGTCCGTGTTCTATATTTACTTTGTTTGTTCCTTTTGTATTTCCCATTTGGAAGTATTTGTTAAATTGAACGGGATTTGTAGTCCAAACAGGTTTTGCCTTAGCATCATTCAGGTACAAATGTCCATCATCGGCAAGGAATATAGATGTTACACCTTTTTTGGCTGTGTTTGTTGCCCAGATTACATCTTCAGGTTTAAATTCAGAACTGCTGTATATTCCAAGATCCCCTTCTTTTGAGAATCTTACAATAACGGCTTTGCGCTCATTTTTGGGTGTTGACCAATAAATAGTACCCTCTTTATCTTTAATTGCAAGTTGATTGTTTTCGATAAGCAGAAAATATTTTTTATGAATTGATTGAAATATAATCTGGTCAGGGTACCAATAGTGAATTGTTCGATTATTTGCTCCGGGTTTAATTTCAATGTCGTCATAGGTCCACCATACAATCTGGCCTTTTTTTGCTCTGGCGGCCAAATAGCCGGTTTCATCAATAATAATGGAAATTGCCCCCCTCATACCTGAATTTGAAGACCATAAAACAGTGTTTTTAGTATCTTGAATTATGAGATTACCGTTTTTTTGCACCACAAATTTTTCAGCTCCTTGATGGGCGGTTTTTGATTCCCAAATAGTTTTTCCATTTTCAGCTACCACTAAATTACCGGTTGCATCAAATGTCAGCTTGAATTTTCCCGATAGAGTTAAGAATATATCCGTTCCTTTTTCAAATGTTATATCCTTGGTTTTGTCAATTTTTATATAGGTGGGTAATTTGTTACTGCTTTGTGCTAAAACATTGTGAATAAAAGCGAATTGTAGTGCAAGAGCGAGAAATAGGGAGCGTTTTTTTATCATGATAGGTAGTTTAAATTATATAATGAGTGGTATTCTTTTAAAGGCATTTATAACATATAACTATTATCTACTACAGTAATTTATATGGGATAAACCCATACTATTTTGAGTATTAAACTTTGTTTGATTAATAATAAAGCTATGGCGTTTTTTCAATAGTAAAAACCAGCTTTTACAAAGGTGTATCAGGTATTTTTGGTGTTGGAATTTATACCAGGTTTTGAAATGTAATTGGGTTGCTTGAGAAATAAAAAATACTACAAATAAATTTACGAACATGGATAACGTTTTGCGTTATGATTTCTTAAAATCGGTTTAAATATAATAATTGTTGGTTTTGATACGAATTTTTGTACGGAGTAATTTCCATATCGTTTCGTTTTTTTATTGCTAAATAGAACTAAGCTTTATGTTTTGTAAGTATTGGAAATCTTAGCTTTTTGGCAATTTTTTGTTTTTTAGCTATTTAAGTTAGTTTGATTGGTAGGTGATTTGGAATTTACCTAAGGTGTTTTTTTTTAGTTTTTTTATTATAGCATCGATAAGGTCTTTTCAATTGTATTGCTTATACCAATTCAATTACATCAAAGATTTATTGTGAAGAAATTGTAAAGAGTAATAAGGGATTAGTAATTATTACGTAACTTTATTCGGTTATTTTTTGTTCAGCTAACTAAATATACTTACGATGAAAATGAAATTCCTGGCACTGTTTGCCTGTCTGCTGATGGTTTGGGGAACCAATCAGGCACAAAAGGCTGTGAAAATATGGGAAACACCCGCTGTTTTTGAAATTCCCGAATCGGTACTTTTTAACGACACCGTAATTTATGTAAGCAATGTGAACGGCAGTCCGCTCGACAAAAACGGGTTGGGTTATATATCGCGCTTGTCGGCTTATGGCGAAGTGTGGACCAAACAATGGGTAAAGGGTTTGCATGCACCCAAAGGTATGGGAATGTATCAGCAGTGGCTCTATGTCAGCGACATTGACCGGGTAGCCAAAATTGATTGTTCCACCGGACAAATTGTTCAGTTTATTCCCATCGAAGGAAGCCGTTTTTTAAACGATGTGGCCGTTTCGGATCAAGGCCTGGTGGCAGTTTCCGATTTAATGGATAAAACCATTTACCTTATTGAAAACGATTCGGCCCGGGTGTTGTTACGTCACGACTTACTCGAGCGGGTAAATGGCCTTTATTGGGAAGGTGATCAATTGTATGCCGGTACCGCAGGAACGGTTTATGTAATTGCCATGAATAATCCCGAAGCTACATTGGTTCCATTTATTCAGGAAACAGGCGCTATTGACGGACTGGAGCGTTTAACCGACAGCACCTTTATTATTTCCGACTGGGCCGGAAAAGTTCAGGCCATCAGTCCTTTTGCTCCACCGGTAGTATTACTGAATTTTAAAGACGAAAAATACAACGCAGCCGACATTGAAATGGACCGGGAATCCAAAACCCTGTTTATTCCAACTTTCTTTGGAAACACCGTAGCTGCATACACCATCGAATAAAATAAAATAACCTGCCGGATGCTTAACTTTCGGCAGGGTTTGCTTTAACTTTATTTTTTAATGCAGTATTGTTCAGAAACGTTTTTAAGAGGCAGTGAATATCCTTGATAATCAGACTAGATTTTCGAAACCAATATGGAATTGTTAGAGGGTAAACAAGTCAAAAAACAAAGTGGCTCCCAAAAAATAGCAATCGGAATCGAATCAATCACTTAGTAAGACCGGGAAGCTGAGAACTTGTTCGAAGATCACCCGGCCGCACTTAGTGATTGTTTAGATGTAGATGCTATTTTTTGGTGCCTTGACTTTTTTGCTTCGTTTTTGGGTCGACCGAGCTTGCGAGTTCATGACCGAAGGGAATAACCCAAAAATGAAGAGCCCAGCCGGCTTGAGGCGAAAGATAACTTCTCTATTATCAGATCATTCCCGATTCTAATTTTTATAAAAATAGTATAAGAAAATTTATTATTTTTTAACAGGTTCCAAATGATTTTAAAGGCCAAATTAGTCTTTGACAGATTAAGCTTTTTTATATACTTTTGCTCCACTAAAAATTTCAAGCAAAATAGATTATGTTCGAAAATTTATCAGACCGGTTAGAGCGTTCGTTTAAGTTGTTAAAAGGGCAGGGTAAAATTACCGAAATCAATGTAGCCGAAACATTGAAAGATGTTCGTAAAGCTTTGCTCGATGCCGATGTTAACTTTAAAATAGCTAAAAGTTTCACTGATACCGTTAAAGAAAAGGCCCTGGGTCAGGATGTACTTAATTCCCTTAAGCCCAATCAGCTGATGGTGAAAATTGTTCACGATGAACTGGCTGAATTAATGGGCGGTAAAGCCGTCGATATTAATCTGAAAGGAAATCCCAGCGTAATTCTGATTGCCGGTTTGCAAGGTTCGGGTAAAACCACTTTTAGCGGTAAGCTGGCTTTGCGCTTGAAATCGAAAAACGGAAAAATGCCCTTGCTGATTGCCGGCGACGTTTACCGTCCGGCGGCTATCGACCAGTTAAAAGTACTGGGCGAACAAATTGGCGTTGAGGTTTACACCGAAGAGGGCAGCAAAGACCCGGTTGCTATTGCTAAAAACGGGATTAAGTTCGCCAAACAAAAAGGATACGATCTGGTAATTGTCGATACAGCAGGTCGTTTGGCTGTTGATGAACAGATGATGAACGAGATTGAGGCGGTAAAAAAAGCCATCGATCCACACGAGATCTTGTTTGTGGTCGATTCCATGACCGGACAGGATGCCGTAAATACAGCTAAAGAATTTAACGACCGCCTGAATTTTGACGGAGTAGTGCTTACCAAACTCGACGGGGATACCCGGGGTGGTGCAGCCTTATCCATCCGTTCGGTGGTTGATAAACCCATAAAATTTGTGGGTACCGGCGAAAAAATGGAAGCACTCGATGTGTTTCACCCCGAACGTATGGCCGACCGTATTCTGGGGATGGGCGATATTGTGTCGCTGGTTGAACGCGCCCAGGAACAATACGATGCCGAAGAAGCCCGTAAGCTTCAAAAGAAAATTGCCAAAAACACTTTTAGTTTCGACGATTTCCTTTCACAGATTCAGCAAATTAAAAAAATGGGTAACCTGAAAGACCTGGCAGCCATGATTCCCGGTGTAGGAAAAGCCTTAAAAAATATCGACATCGACGACGATGCCTTTAAAGGCATTGAAGCCATCATTCATTCCATGACCCCGGCTGAACGAAACGAACCGGCTATTATTAATGGCTCGCGTCGTAAACGTATTGCCAGCGGTAGCGGAACCACCATTCAGGAAGTGAACCGTTTAATTAAACAGTTCGACGAAACCCGCAAGATGATGAAAATGATGAGCGGCGGTGCCGGTAAAAACCTGGCTAAAATGATGGGTGGTAAACGATAGCAGGGAACTTAGTACAGAAAGCGAAAGTTCACACACCAATAACTTTAGTCACTCTAAATACTTTATTCACTTTAAGTACTTAAGACACTCCAATTACTTTTTATTATGGAACTGATTGACGGAAAGAAAATAAACGCAGCCATGCGGCTCGAAATAGCTGAAGAAGTCAGGAAAATGGTGGCTGAAGGAAAAAAGCGGCCCAATCTGGCGGTAATTATGGTAGGCGACGATGGAGCCAGTGCCACCTATGTAGCCAGTAAGGTAAAAACCTGTCATGAGGTGGGTTTTGAATCGACCGATTATCAGTATCCGGCAACAGCCACCGAAGCTGAGATTCTGGCAAAAATTGAAGAAATTAATCAGAACCCAAAAATCGACGGATTAATTGTTCAGCTTCCGCTGCCTGCGCACATCAGCGAGAGCAAAGTGATTGAAGCCATTGATCACCGCAAAGATGTGGATGGTTTTCATCCCATAAATACCGGGCGTATGGCCATGGGGCTTCCATCGTATTTACCGGCAACACCTGCCGGAATTATTGAATTATTTCGTCGTTATAACATTCAAACCGAAGGAAAAAATTGTGTGGTATTGGGTCGAAGCAATATTGTGGGAACCCCTATCAGTTTGTTGATGTCGCGTAAAGCCAATCCGGGAAACGCTACCGTAACTATTTGTCACAGCCGCACCAAAAACCTGAAGGAAATGTGCGCCAGTGCCGATATTCTGATTGTAGCCATTGGTCAGCCTGAATTTGTAACGGCCGATATGGTAAAACCCGGGGCGGTGGTTATTGATGTGGGCATTCATCGCATGCCATCTGCCGAAACCAAATCGGGCTTTAAACTTAAAGGCGATGTAAAATTCGACGAGGTAGCTGCCAAATGCAGTTACATAACCCCGGTACCTGGAGGCGTAGGACCAATGACCATTATCAGCCTGCTACAAAATACCCTGCTGGCAGCACAACAAAAAATATATTAGTGTTATAGAAAACACATGTAAAAGCCTGGCTAATTGCCGGGCTTTTATTTTGTTCAAAAAGTCCGAATTAGCGGTAAAAATCCTTATTTTTGAATCCCCCAAAATGCGTTACTTTTTTAAACAATAAATTCAGCAAGATGCAAAGCTACTTTCTTAAAATTCAATGGTTAATACTAGGTCTGTTGTTAGGCTTTCAAGCCACGGCACAAAACCAAAACCGGAGTTTTACAGGCCATAAACAAAACCTGGGAACCATAGAAATACAGGTTTCCGATGGAAACTATGTAATAACTCCATTTACCAAGAAGATATTTCATGTGGCTTTTTATCCCGCTCAGGAACAGGTAAAGAATTACAGTTATGCGCTTGCAGCAGCACCTGAAAAGGTACATTTTATTATAAAAGACGAAGAAAACACACTTAAGATTGAATCGTCGGGAATAAAGGTGCTCGTTACCAAAAAGCCCTTTAACCTGTCGTTTTATCATTTTAACGATTTACTTATCAGCGAGAACAACGGTTATCAGTGGAGCGATTCAAGCCAGGAGGTAAGTTTTCAGCTTACTTCTGATGAGATTTTGTACGGAGGGGGAGCCCGTGTTTTGGGTATGAACCGACGGGGAAACCGTTTGGAGCTATATAACAGGGCGCATTACGGTTACGAAACACATTCGGAACTGATGAACTATACCCTTCCAATGGTGCTATCATCGGAAAAATATGCTTTGTTGTTTGATAATGCCTCAGCCGGATACCTCGACCTGGATAGTGAAAAGAACAACACACTAACTTATGAAACGGAAAGCGGCACTTTGAATTATTATGTGATTGCAGCAAACGACTGGTACGAATTGGTTGATAATTATACCTGGCTTACCGGGCGCCAACCCATGCCGGCCCGCTGGACACTGGGTAATTTCAGCAGCCGCTTTGGTTACCATTCTCAAAATGAGGTGCTAAGTACCGTCGATAAATTCTTTGATTCTTCGATTCCCGTTGAGGCGGTTATTATCGATATTTATTGGTTTGGTAAAGAAATAACAGGCACCATGGGCAATCTGAACTGGTACCGCGACAGTTTTCCCGAACCGGATAAAATGCTTTCCACACTGAATAAAAAAGGGGTGAAGCCCATTCTGGTTACCGAGCCGTTTATTTTAACCACATCGGATCGTTGGAACGAAGCCGTAGAGAACGATATTCTGGCCAAAGACAGTCTGGGAAATCCGTTTACTTACGATTTTTATTTTGGAAATACGGGCTTAATCGATGTGTTTAAACCCGAAGCACGGGATTGGTTCTGGAATGTTTACAAAGACTTTACCACCCAGGGAATTGGTGGCTGGTGGGGCGATTTGGGCGAGCCCGAAGTGCACCCGAAAGATTTATTGCATGTGAATGGTTCGGCCAACGAGGTGCATAATGCCTATGGGCACGAATGGGCACGGATAATTTACGAGGGGTATCGCAGTAATTTTCCCGAGGTACGTCCTTTTATTCTGATGCGTGCCGGATTTGCCGGTTCGCAACGATACGGAATGATTCCCTGGACCGGCGATGTAAACCGAAGTTGGGGAGGATTGGTTCCACAACCCGAAATATCGTTGCAAATGGGTATGCAGGGCATTGCTTACATGCATTCTGATTTGGGAGGCTTTGCCGGTGGCGAAGCGATAGACGATGAACTTTATACCCGCTGGTTGCAATACGGGGTTTTTCAACCTATTTACCGGCCACATGCACAGGAGCATATTCCGGCAGAGCCGGTATTTCAGAAACCGGCAACCAAAGCTTTGGCTAAAGAAGCCATCGCCCTTCGCTATAAATTGCTGCCCTACATTTATTCCATGGCTTTTGAAAACAGCCAGAGTGGAAAACCGTTGATGATTCCTCTATTTTTTAACGAAGAGAAAAATCACGATTTGTTGACTTACGATCAGGCTTATATGTTTGGCGATGCTTTTCTGGTTTCTCCGGTTAAAACAAAGGGAGCAACAAGCCAAAAAGTGTATCTGCCCAAAGGCAGTCAGTGGATCGATTTTAATACCGCCCGGGTGTACGATGGCGGACAGGAAATTGAAGTAACTTTATCGGAGAACTATATTCCCGTTTTTGTAAAAGGAGGTTCTTTTGTGCCCATGCATGCGCAGGCAAGGCAAACTCAGTACTACAGTCTCGATGCTTTTGAGGTGCATTATTATTTTGATGCGAAGCAAAGCAGCAGCCAGTACCGGCTTTATAACGACGATGGTTCCACATTCGATGCTTATGGAAAGGGATTGTATGAATTTATTAATATGCAGGCATCTACCACCGATAAAGAGTTTGTTTTAAACCTTACCCGAGAGAATGGCCGTAATTTTACCGGCATCCGGCAAAGCGAAATAAATTTGGTTATTCATAACCTGGAAAGAAAGCCTAAAAAGATAAGTGTGAACGGGGCAAAAATTAAATCGTCGGAATTTACCTACGACGAAAACCAACGTTCGGTGCTTATGAAAACGGTTTTGCGAAATACCGAAAAAGAAGTACGTATCAGTTATTAAAGTTTCAGGAATTGTAGTGTTGTTATTTTATCCGGACCTTGCCTATAATGGTTTGTGAGCAGGGCTTTTCATTGGCTTAAGTTGGGTAGTTAATAATTGGTATCAGCCTTGCTGCTTTTAGCTACAATTTTATACCTTTGGTAATTCGTAAAAAAAAACAGACATGCAGCCACAAACTCCAAAAGAAGCGTTAAAACAGATTCAGAAAGGATATTGGTTATTGGTTTTATTTCCGGTGGCTTTGTTAACCTTCTCTTATTTTTTTATAGCCTTTAGCGAATCGGATGCGACATACAGCGACAAGTCGTACCTTTTGTTTCTGGTTCTTCTGGGGGCTTGCATGTTGGTGGTTCCCGGAATGTTTTGGATGAGTAAATCGCGGATAAAGAATATTCATAAGGGAACAACATTGCTCAATAAATTAACCGCTTATCGCGATTTTATTCTCTGGACTTATTTTGGCTTTGAATTTTGTATGGTTTTTAGTGCCGTTTATTATTTGTTAACGGCTAACGATTATATTTTTATTCTTTCGGCCACCCTGCTGGGATTATTTATAACCTTTAGGCCAACCAAAGAGCGCGTTTCTAACGATTTGGAACTTACGCAAAAAGAACGTTTCGAGATTGAATAGACGAGTAGCTGACTCTGTTCTCTTACTTAAACCACCAGCGATAAAGACACTTTAAACATCCGATAAAAAATTGTGTACTGCCTGTATCAGCGAATGCTTTTACCCTGTATATTTGCGCTCATTATTTACTGCTTTGTGATTAAAAAACTAGCTGCATATATCGATGAAAATCATTGCGACTCTGGGGTTACTAACCCTTAGTAATGTGTTTATGACCTTTGCCTGGTACGGGCATCTTAAGTTTAAAGAAATGAAATGGTTTGCGGCATTGCCTCTGGTAGCCGTAATATTAATAAGTTGGGGAATAGCCTTGTTTGAATATTTTTTTCAGGTTCCGGCCAACCGGATTGGTTTTCGTGAAAACGGTGGTCCGTTTTCACTGGTCGAGCTGAAAGTGCTTCAGGAAGTGATAACTCTGGTTGTTTTTACCCTTTTTACCCTGGTGTTTTTTAAGACCGAAAGTTTTCGGGTGAATCACCTGATAGGTTTTACCTTCTTAATTCTGGCTGTTTATTTTATTTTTAAGAAGTAAGCTGTTTGAACTTATCATAAACAGCAAGAGGGTGTCCCAAAAGGAATATGCATTTACCAAAAACTTACAAAATGGAAGTAATCTTTAAAAAGGAACGCTCCTGCCTGGCCGGCAGACAGGGATGACGCGGATTTTGACTGATTTTCAAAGATCTTATCAGCGTAAATCAGTTTTTTCAGCGTTATCCGCGTTCTATCCCTTTTAATTTGAAAGCCGATGGTTTAAATCTTTTGCTTTTTAGACAGCCTCTTATTGTTTTTTTTTGATTATTTCAGATGCGTGGAATGGTAGAATTTTATGGTCCAGTTACCATTTTCTTTTACAAAAGTACTGCTTTCGATAAAATGCAGGTTAATGGTGGTGTCGGGGTACATAAAGGTACCGTGATTGATAAACTGGGCATGTGCCGTATTGTTATCGACAATAATATTTAACTTATCGATTTTATAAGTGATTTTCACTTCCTGAAAACCTTCGAGTGCACTAAAGAATTCTTTGGTATTCCATACCGACCCATTTTCATAAATAATAAAATCGTCGTGGGTAAGTTTGTCCATTTCGTCGTAATTGAATTCCTGAACTGCGGTAACAAATTGGTGTAAAAGTTCATCAATCAGTTTGTGGTTTTCTTTTTGTTCCACCTGCTGGTTACAGGCCCAAAAGCCTGCTAATAAGAATAGGAGAGCAATTTTTTTCATAGCTATATGAGTTTAAGTTAGTCTGTTTTGCAGCCTCAAAAAGATACAAAAAAATTTGCTAAGGATGGTACTAATAAAAGCGTAAAAATAAAATGGTTGCCAATTTTTTGAGATTCAATCACTAAAATCGGCAACCATTATCGATGTATGCTTTTAATTTACAGAGCAATAAGACTCAAGGCAAAACCTCCGCCCGGAGCCATGCTTATGGGCAAACTACTTTTGCTGTCGATGGTTAATGTTTCAATTTTATAGGCTTGTGGATTGTTATTCCAATGCGCATCGTCAGCATCTTTATACAGAGTGGCTGTATAGGTTTTTCCTTCCGGAAGAAAATCGAATTTCAATTCCAGTGAGCGCTCATTTTCGTCGGTAATACCGCCCACAAACCAGTTGTCGCTGTCACGTTCCTGCCTTGCAATGCTTACAAAATCGCCAACTTCGCCATTCAACACTTTGGTCTGTTCCCAGTTAACAGCAACATCTTCAATAAACTTGAATGCCGGATGACCTTTGTAGTATTCAATTAAATCGGCTGCCATCTGAATGGGGCTGTTGATAACCACATACAAAGCCAACTGCTGACACAGGGTGGTATTTACCTGATTATCTTTTTTATGCGGATCGAGTTTCAGGTTAAATATTCCCGGAGTAAAATCGATGGGACCAGCCAACATACGGGTAAATGCAACAATGGGCAGGTGTTCCGGAGGATTTCCACCATCGGAAGCCCAGGCGTTGAATTCCTGACCACGCAAGCCTTCGCGTGCAATTGCATTTGGATAGGTTCTGCGTTTTCCGGTTGCTTTTATGGGCTCATGAGCATTTATAGCCACTTTGTATTTTGCGCCGGTTTCCAGCACCTGATGGTAATGATTAACCATATATTGCCCGTGATGGTATTCGCCTTTGGGCAGAATTTTTCCAACATATCCGGTTTTAACCGAATGTATTCCCAGACTTTCCATCAGGCGATAAGCAGTATCCAATTGGTTGGTGTAGGTTTGTGTAGCTGCTGAAGTTTCGTGATGCATAATCAGTTCCACACCTTTTTCTTTTCCGTAACGAACCACTTCTTTTAAATCGTAGTCGGGATATGGGGTAACAAAATCGAATACGCCTTCGCGATCTTCAAAACCAACCCAGTGCTCCCATCCGGTATTCCAACCTTCGACTAAAAGACCGCCAATGTTATGCGCAGCGGCAAAATCAATTAGTTCTTTTGCATAAGCTGTTGTTGCTCCATGGCGCCCATGAGGTTTTTTGCCAGAAGCACTGTTCATGTCCTGAGTAGCTCCATAATCCCAGGTTTTGGTTCCCAAATGCATGTCCCACCATATTCCCACATATTTCATGGGTTTAAACCACGACACATCGCCAATTTTGTTGGGCTCATTCAGGTTAACAATTAAATCAGATTCAATTAATCCGCCGGCGTTTTCGCTGATTTGCAGGGTACGCCAGGGAGTGTTAAACGGGGTTTTCCGGACTACTTTGTATTTGTGGTTATCAGAACCTACCAAACAGCTTTTTAAAGTCAGGTTTACGGTATCGACCAATAGAGTCATATCGGCGTAGTTGGTCAGGTTGGCTTCGTGAAAACTTAGGTGTACACCATCGTCTCCAACCAGTGTTACCGGCGTATTTACTGCATTGTTGGGGATGTGGGTCTGCGCCAAATCGTTGTGACTGCGGTATTGAACGGCATTAATTTTAGAAAGAGGTGTTGTTCGGTACAAATGTTCGTAAATGTCCCAGTCGCCCGGAATCCAAAAGCTGGTATAATCGGCCGTAAGGTTGAACTCCGTGTTTTCTTCCAGAATATAAACGGTGTCCATAGCTTTCTGCTCAGGAAATTCATAGCGGAAACCCAATCCATCGTTATAAACCTTAAAATTCAGATTCATTTTGCGATAGGGTTCATTGGTTTCCTCAAGACCGATGCTTAAGCTGTTGTAGTGGTTCAATACTTGTCGTTTTTCGCCCCAGGGCATTTCCCAGGTTTCATTAATTCCAAGTTGTTCAACGGTTTTAATACTCCAGTTTCCGGCAATAACCGGCTGATTCTCGAGACTGAATCCCAGACTTGATGGTTTTATAAGTTGTTGTCCCTTAAAATTTACCTGGTAGGCAGGTTGTCCCTTTGCATCCAGATTGAAGTGAAGGGTAATTTTTCCGTCGGGCGAACTGACTTGCTGTTCGTTGTTTTGGGTGGTGCAACTGCTTAATGTAATAAGCGCCATAACAACAACCCACACTGATTTTGCTTTGTTCATATACTGATTTTTTGAGTTTCTAAATTGCCTTTAGCGGCCTGTTAAAATGTTAACTCATGCATTCTACCGGGGGATTACAAATTTAGTCAGATTTAGTTTTATAACGAATTTTTTATGGATTAAGAAGTGTAGTTGTTTCATTTTTTACTTTATGTTTGCTTTATCAAACGTTGAAAAGGATAGTAAGATGACCTATGAACAATTAAAACTCGATAATCAGCTTTGTTTCCCGTTTTATGCCGTTTCGCGACTAATAACCAGGGCTTATCAACCCTATTTGGACGAATTGGGAATTACCTACCCGCAGTATTTGGTTTTGCTGGTGTTGTGGGAGAAAAACGGAATTACGGTAAGTGAAATTTCGCAGCGGCTGATACTAAATACAAATACCATAACTCCATTGCTGAAGCGCCTGGAGGCTTTAGGAATTTTAAACCGTCAGCGGGCCAGCGACGACGAACGCAAGGTAATTATCAGCCTGACTGAGAAAGGAAAGGCCATGCAGGAAGCCGCAGCAGATATTCCCCTAAAACTTACCCGGGGATTAAATAGCGAAGTGCTTAACGCGGAAGAATTGGTCGATTTAAGAGATAAATTACAATTAATCATCCAATCGATAACCCAAAAATAAAGCGGATTAAAAGTTGAAAGCCGCAATAAGGAGTTCGTATCTACCGGACCCGTATTGCGGCTTTTATTATTTCAGTTCAATTCGTCGAATTGATTTTTTCCAGGCAATTATTTTGCTTTAACCTTAAAATAGGCCACGGCTTTAATTAATTGTTCAGCCTGGTCTTCAAGCATTTGTGCGCTGGCAGCCATTTCTTCACTGGCCGATGCATTTTGCTGGGTTACATTATTTAATTGCTGTATGGCATTATTTACCTGATTGGTTCCATTAAGCTGTTCGCTGCTGGCTGCACTCACTTCCTGAATAAGCTGGGTGGTTTTTTCGATTTGCGGCAGTAATTCATCGAGTTTTTGTCCGGCCTGCATGGTTACCTCAAAACTATTTTGAGCCAGAGTTACAATTTCATCAGCTGCCACTTTACTGTGTTCGGCCAATTTACGAACTTCAGCAGCTACCACAGCAAATCCTTTACCATACTCGCCCGCCCGGGCAGCTTCAACGGCAGCATTAAGCGCTAAAATATTGGTTTGAAAAGCAATGTCGTTAATTACTTTTATTTTATCCGCAATTTCTTTGTTCGCGTTCACCGCTTTATCGGTACTAACTTTAACTTCCTGCATTCCTTTTTGCGCTTCCTGCGAAATCTTTCCGGTTTGATTGGTGTTTTCAGTATTCTGTTCAATATTGGCTGTTATTTCTTCAATGGTCGATGTAATTTCTTCGACCGAAGCTGCCTGTTCATTGGCTCCCTGACTTAGCGACTGCGAAGTACCGTTTATTTCGATACTTGCCGAATTTATACTGCTGGCTCCATCGGAAACCGATAAAATTACTTCGTTTAGCTTTTGCGAAGTCTCTAAAATAGAATTGAGAAGGATTCCAATTTCGTCTTCACCCCTTGATACGATGTTAACATCAAGCTGACCGTTTTTCATTTGCTCCATGGCATTCACCGCAAAGTTTAAAGGAATGGTTAGCACATTTCGGACAGTTGAAATTATTATTATTGTAAGCAAGAGCAATAAAACTATGGCTGTAGCAATTATTACCAAATTCATTCGACGAATATTTTGCTGAAATTCTGAGATATCGAGTTGGAACAAACCCAGACCCACATGTTCGCCTATAAAATCCTTGATAGGGAAGAATGCATATTTATGACTTCCTTCTTCGAGAATCAATACCTCTTTAAATCCCTCTAAAAACAATTCATCGTTCAGTTGATTAAATATCATCGACTCGGAACTGGTATTTATTAAAACAAAATCGCTTTTTACCTGGCTTTGTCCCGAAACATTCGACGAGGATGCTTCAAGATGTGCTGTGGAGGTTCCCAATAAATCTTTATGCATAAACAAGGCAAAATCTTCCGTTTCGTCCGTTTTTGAAGTGGTAATAATTTCATCAATCGGAAGCAAAACTTCTACCGAGCCATAATATGCATTGTTGTCTGAAAAAATGGGAGCCAAACCCCGGATTACAAAACCACCACGGCCGGCTTCAATTCCTTTTAGTGGCTTATGATTTTTCGAAATATTCAAAATCGTATTTCTGAATCCGGAAAGATCGTCACCACGTTTGGCCGACCAACAACGAATAAATGAGCGTGCCGGAGGCAAATGGAAATGAATCTTGTGCACATCGCCATAAGTGCGTTCCAAAGCTTTGTTTATGTTGTTGTATTCGTTTTCAATCAACATCGATGCTTCCTGCAGGTTACCGGTTTCGTTGAAATGTGCATAAGCTTCTTTAACTACCGACATTTCGGAGCAAATGGTGGCCGAATATAATGCCTTGTCGGCAATGTCGTTTATGTTGGTTTCTATTTCGTTGATTTTTTTATTGAGTGCTTTTTGGGTTAACGCTTCGTTGTTTTGAATCAGGTAGTAACGGGCAATAAAAACCAGTATAAGTGTTAACACGGTTGCTGCAATCAATGTTGGCATTAAGAGTTTAAACGAAATTTTTTTGTTTTGTTTGATTTGCATAACTGCTTGCTTTATTTTTTTTGTTTAGGTTGTTGTTTTTATTTGAACAGGAGGCTGGGCTTGAATGTAAGCATTACAAAGAACCAGTGCCCGGCTTTCTCGTAATCACCTCCACGAATAACAGCTAGAGAACGCTGAGCAAACATTACAGAGTATCCCATGCTCATGGTAAGCGTTTTGTGATATTTATAATTTAGTAACAAATCAATTTCCGAACCCAGGGGTTTATCCAAAGCTTTTATTTCAGTCCCGGTGTATTCGGTGTCGATAACATTATTGGCAAGTGAGAAATAATGATAGGCAGCACTGGTCGAAATTTTATCATTTAGATTATAATCCAGTTTTAGGTATAAATCCATTAACCCTCCGTTATCGGTGTGATTATCAACGGTGAGAAAATAGTCCATACTTCCGCGTAAAGCATGTCCGGCACCATATAAATTATTAAATGCATTCTTTTCGGTATCTAGGCTATCTAAAGCGTTATCTCCGGAATAGAATTCAAAACCAACGCTGGCTTTTAATTTTTCAGTAGCCTGGTACGATGCTGACGCAAGAATCAAATGAGAATTTAAATTTGTTCCGTTCTTATCTTTTCCGCTTTGTAAATATCCGGCACCCGATAAAGTCAAGCCCAGGTCTTTATTAGAGTAATCGATATGTAAGCCGGTAGTGTTTCTGAAATATAAGGTATAATCGGCAGTAGCAGGCTGCAAGCCCTCGGTAATTTCGAGCAGCGATAACGCAAATCCGTTATCAAACTTTTTTGAAAGCCATAAGAATTGCATGGCTTTGTAATGGTCAACCGGATAATTGCTTTCATAGTTCTTTTCGGCATCGTTGTTATAAGCCAGACCCAGATGCACATCGAAACCTGATTTCCTGAATTTTAATAACGCCAAATCGTGCGATGTAGCGACATTGTTCCAGTTGGTGGTTGCCAATAGATGTTGTTGTTCATATTTTAGCTGTTGTCTGCCCACTTTAAGAGCCAGTGTTTCATGCAATTTCATTTCCATCCAGGCTTCAAAAACCATGAGCGAAGGAGCGTCTGCTTTGGTTTTTACATCGCCCCAGGTGCGGACATCCTGCACTGCAAAGTTCGATTTAATTTTATCGTTCTCATAGCTTACGCCCAAACGACTGCGTTGAGTGGTTAAAAATGCCGGCTGACTGGTTGCTGTGGTTAAGGCTTTGTATCCATTGCGGAACTCAGTTCGTGGTCTTAATTCCAGGTTAAGTCCCCAGCTGTCTTTTTTTTCTTCTTTGGGTTCTTCATTCGCAAGCACTGGTAAAACGCTACGGGTTTGTGCGTTTGAAATTTCATTGGCTGAGCCATTATTAACTGGCATTCCATCAGCTTCACCTAACGATTGCGATGCATCATTGGGGTTTACTACTTGTTCTAATAACGGATTACTACTCTGTTCTGCGGGTCTTAACGCATCTTGTGCATTAAGAGTCAAGGCAAAAAAAGCAAGTAAAAGGGCTGGAAAAAAGTGTAGCTTTCTCATGGATGTAAATATTTCATTAATAAATTAAAAATTCTTTTTGATGAAATTTTATACTTCAGATTTTACTTTGGATGAATATGCTGTTACAAAGATTAGTTACTTTCCTGCTTCAAAAGTCCATATTAAGCAAATTTCCCAAATATTCAAATTTGTATACTCAACTGAAGCCAACAGGGTTTGTCTTTTGCGTAATTTGGAATTATTATAAATTAGATATTGTTAAGCAGTATTTTTATTATGCTAAAAATCAACAAGCTAGTATTTGAGTCCAAACCCTGAAATTTTATGTTTATAAAACCTGTTTTATAAAACTGAGAAAAATCATATAATTCATGTAATGCTGTGTAAATTTGCAGCATAAAACAAAAACCAAAATTGACATGGCAACTTTTACAAAAGATGAAGCCCTGCGTTATCACGAGCAAGGAAAACCGGGGAAGATAGAAGTAGTTCCAACCAAACCTTATAGTACGCAATACGATTTATCATTGGCTTATTCGCCGGGCGTAGCCGAACCTTGTCTGGAAATTGAAAAAAATCCGGAAGATGCTTACCGCTACACTACCAAAGGAAATTTGGTGGCAGTAATCAGTAACGGAACGGCGGTTTTGGGATTGGGCGATATTGGCGCTTTGGCCGGTAAACCTGTGATGGAAGGTAAAGCGCTTTTATTTAAAATTTTTGCCGATGTCGATGTGTTCGACATTGAACTGGACGAAAAAGATCCCAAGAAATTTATCGAAGTAGTAAAAGCCATTGCCCCTACTTTTGGGGGAATTAACCTGGAAGATATTAAAGCTCCAGAATGTTTCGAAATTGAGGAAACATTAATTAGAGAATTGAATATTCCGGTAATGCACGACGACCAGCACGGCACAGCCATTATTTCAGGTGCCGGTTTGCTGAATGCGCTTGAACTGGCCAAGAAAAAAATTGAATCGGTTAAAGTAGTTGTTAATGGGGCCGGAGCCTCAGGAATTATGTGTGCCCGTTATTATGTTTCGTTGGGTGTGAAATTGGAAAATCTTTACATGCTCGATTCAAAAGGACTGATAACGGTGCAACGAACCGATTTGAATGAGCAGAAACGTTACTTTGCAAAGGATTCAAAACTGATTAAGCTTGAGGAAGTTCTTAAAGGAGCCGATGTGTTTTTGGGCTTATCAAAAGGAAATATCCTGAGCCGCGAAATGGTTCAATCCATGGCCGATAATCCCATTGTTCTGGCAATGGCAAACCCAACGCCTGAGATTTCATACGAAGAAGCGATAGCTGCCCGTAAAGACATTATTTTTGCCACAGGCCGTTCCGATTATCCCAACCAGATTAATAATGTGCTGGGATTTCCGTTTATTTTCAGAGGAGCACTCGATGTCAGGGCAACAGCCATAAACGAGGAAATGAAAAAGGCTGCTACCTATGCTATTGCCGCACTGGCTAAAAAAGATGTTCCTGAAACGGTGAATGCAGCCTACAAAAGCAAAAACCTGACCTTTGGACGCGAGTACATTATTCCCAAACCACTCGATCCCCGTTTGATAACCGAAGTAGCTCCTGCTGTAGCAAAAGCTGCCATGGAAAGTGGTGTTGCACTGCATCCTATTAAAGATTGGGAAGCTTATCGGATTAAACTGATGAAACAAATGGGAATTTACAACAAACTTACCGATGTAATTCACACCAAAGCCAAGCAACAATTAAAACGTATTGCCATTTCCGATGCTGAAAATTACAATGTATTGAAAGCGGTAATTATGATAAAGGAGCAGGGAATTGCCGACCCGATTTTAATTGGAAACCGTGCTAAAATTGAGGCGAATATGCGCGAAAACTGTGCGGGATTGTGCGATATTCCAATTGTCGATTTGCATGATTTAATTGAAACCGATCGGTTGGAGAAATACGCGCAGATTTTATTTAAAAAACGTCAACGTAAGGGAAGTAATCTGGAAGAAGCCCGGCAATTGGTGCGCAATATCAATTATTTTGGGGTTATGATGGTCGAAGCCGGTGATGCTGATGGATTTTTGGCCGGATACTCTACCAAATACTCAAATACCATTCGTCCGGCGTTGCAAATTTGTGGAACCAACAATAGTTTGAATCATATTGCCGGAATGTATGTGGTAATGAACAAAAACGGCACCTTCTTTTTTGCCGACACTACCGTAAATCATACGCCCAATGCAAAAACCTTAATCGACACTACCTTATTAACTGCTGCCGAAGTGCGCAAGTTTAATATGGATCCGATTATTGCCATGGTTTCGTATTCTAACTTTGGTTCTACCCGTAAAGGCAGTCCTGAAGTAGTTCGCGAAGCGGTATCGTACTTACATGAAAATTATCCCGACCTGATGGTCGATGGCGAAATGCAGGCCAACTACGCGTTTAACAAGCAAATACGGATGGAGAAATTTCCTTTCTCAAAAATTGGCGATAACGATGTGAATACCATCATCTTCCCAAATTTGAGTTCTGGAAACATTGCCTATAAAATGATGATGGAAATTACCGATGCCGAAATTATCGGGCCAATTTTATTGGGAATTAAAAAACCTATCAATGTATTGCAAATGGGAGCATCAGTTCGCGAGATTGTAAATATGGCTGCCATTACTGCTATTGGTGCACAAACTTACACCGATGAAATAATGAAACTGTAAAAGTTTACCCCTAAAGAGTTAAAGCCTCCGGTTTTTCCGGGGGCTTTTTCTTTTTTAATAGAGCACACTTTTAGCTTTTATACCAAAACACAAAAACACTATATTTGTGCAAACTGAAAAATTAGAATTATGAGTAAAGTGGTAATAAAAAGTTTTGAAGATCTTGAAGCGTATATTGGTAAGGAATTGGGTACTTCAGGCGATCTGGTAATCACACAGGAGCAGATCAACCTGTTTGCTGATGCTACGCTCGATCATCAGTGGATACATACCCAACCCGAGCGCGCTAAAGTTGAATCACCCTTTGGCAACGCCATTGCCCACGGATATTTGACCTTATCTGTCTTACCCTATTTATGGGATCAGATTGTTGATGTTCAAAACTTAAAAATGCAGGTGAATTACGGCATCGAAAAATTCAAGTTTAATCAGCCGGTTTTGGTTAACAGCACCGTGCGTTTGGTAGCCCGTGTGAATAATGTGATTGATTTGCATGGCGTTACCAAAGCCAATATTGGTGTAAAACTCGAAATTGAAGGAAACCGAAAACCCGCTTACGAAGGCGAAGTGGTATTTCTTTATCATTTTAATAAATAGTTATTCATACAATATTATTGTTTGTCTTTGGAATGCAATTGAATTTTAATAAGAATCTCATTAGGTGTAATTTAAGTTAGAATGAAAGAAAAAACAGAAGATTTAATGGCTTTAAATGCAATTCAGATTGGAGAATGGATTGAACCCAGATTTAAAAAATTGGAAATGCTTTTTATAGCGATAGCAGTAGTTGGGTTAGTTTTGTTTTTTACAAGCACAGACCAGAATAATTTTATCTTAACTATAGGATTTTTGGTGTTATCAACTTTATATTTCTTTCGTGGATTTTCTCCGATTAAGATATTTGCTGAACAAGGAGTGGATAATTTTATGAAATATATTGGATATTGGGGGATTTCTATGTTGGTTGTTGGGATCTTTTTTCGAATTTCAAGTTATCCGGGATGGAATGTAATGCTGGTTACAGGTAACTTTGTCTTATTTATTTTTATTGGTTTTGGGTTGTATTGGACAAAAAAGCATGAAAAAATGAAAGACTTATATAAACCAATAATATATAGAGCGTTAATATTACTTTTTATAGGACTTTTGATGAATTTTACGCCATCTGAAAAGCTGTTGGAAATTGGTTTTATTAAAAAGACGGAGATGGCAGAACCAATCGAATAGTTTCACAATATTATAAGAAATCAGAAACAATCACATTTGAAAAGAGAGGTATCTGTAAATAGCTTTTGTTTTAAATATTGTAATTGATAGAATTAAGAAATAAGGAGTAAAACAGCATTAAAGGTTTTATCTTAATTCGGTTGTGGCTTATCTTCAAAAGTGCAAGAATCAGTTTTTATTTTTAAACCTTAATTACCATGTTCATCGACGAACGTTTAGCCAACACCCAATTTCCTTTACCGGCTATCAGGAAGGTTAACCGGGCAAAACACGAAACGGCTATAAGCCTCGGACTGGGTGAGTTAAAGAACTTTCCGGTCGATGCCCGCTTACTAAAAGCAATGGAGCATGCAATTACTAATGGTGGCACTTCTTATACCGATAATGCCGGCTTGCCGGAATTGCGCAGAGCCATTGCCGAAAAACAGCAACGTTCAGATGGTTTCGCATACACAGCGGCTCATGTGGTTGTAACAATTGGTGTGCAGAATGCGCTGTATGCAACCATAAAAACCCTGGTAAAATTGGGAGCAAGACGAGTGCTTATACCCGAAATAAACTTTGGCATCTACCATAAAATTCCTGCTGATTTTGGTTTAGAGGTGATTACCTACCCATTAACTCCTGATTTTGGAATTGATTTCGACCAGCTGTTTTCTTTATTGGAACCCGATGATTTATTGTTGATAAATTCTCCGGCCAATCCTACCGGCAGGGTTTTTACCGAATCGGAACAAAAGTTATTGGCAAGCGGATTAAAAAACATACTAACCCGGGGATACGTAATCTCGGACGAGATTTACGAACAACTGGTTTACGAAGGTGAAGCAGCAAAAAGTTTTGCCGCATTTTTTGATCGGACCATTGTATTAAACGGAATATCAAAAAGTGGTGCAGCCGCTGGATTGCGTGTGGGTTGGATAATTACCCGAAACGAGAAACTGGCGCAGGCTTTTACTTCAAATAATGCTACGGTTATCAGTTGTCCGCCAACAATAAATCAATATGCAGCCATTCCGGTGGTAAATGGCGAAACCCAACAAAGTATTGCCGGTTACAATCGTGTATTAAAGAAAAATCGCGATTTGGCTGCTCATTATTTAATTACGCAAAACATTCCGTTTGTAAATCCTACGGGTAGTTTTTACATTTTTCCGGAACTGGGTAATCACATACGAATGTCGGTAAACGACTTTTGCCTGCATGCAGCAAAAGCAGCCGACGGGGTAGTGGTAATTCCTGGTGAAGCTTTTGGGGCGCCCAATCACATCCGCATTTCGTTGGCATCGAACCAAATGAACGAAGGAATGGCGCGACTCGTTAATTTTTTAGAACAGGCAATAAAATGAGAAGCTGGTTTTTGTATATTGCAGCGTATGCTTTTTTAATAAAATAAATTGTTAATGAATTATTTAGATGAGAACCAGGCGGCACAATGGGTAAACCGGTTTGTAAATGCTACAAACCAACACGTATTTTTAACCGGAAAAGCCGGAACAGGTAAAACCACGCTGTTAAAAGAGATTATTAATACAACCCATAAAAAAGCGCTTATTGCAGCTCCCACAGGAATTGCTGCCATAAATGCCGGAGGTTCCACCTTACATTCCTTATTTCACCTTCCTTTTGGAACATTTATTCCTTCGAACACCATTCCACCACAGCTGAACATTCAATCGCAGCTAACTACACCGGCCAGTCTGATAAAGAACCTGCACATGAACAAAAACAAGCGGGCCTTGCTTCAGGAAATTGAATTGCTGATTATCGACGAAGTAAGTATGCTGCGTGCCGATTTGCTCGATGCCATTGATACCGTCTTGCGTTTTGTGCGGCGCTCACGCGATGCTTTTGGTGGCCTTCAATTGCTTTTTATTGGCGATTTGTGGCAATTGCCTCCGGTTGTAAAAGACGATGAAAGAATTATTCTGAATGCCTTTTATCCCAATGTATTTTTCTTTAATGCGAAAGCATTGGGTAGCAACCCTCCGGTTTATATTGAATTAAGTACCATTTACAGACAAACTGATCAGCATTTTATCGATTTATTAAATCATTTTCGCGTAAATGAGGTTACTCCTGCCGATATAGCCTTACTAAACAAACAGTGCAACCCGCAATTTAAACTGATGGAACACAGTGGTTATATTTATTTAACCACGCATAACTATAAAGCCGATGCTGTAAACCGAAAAGCACTGGAACTGCTTGATGGGGAATTGAAAACTATTGATGCCACTATTGAAGGCGATTTCAGCGAATACACTTATCCGGTTGATTTTACCCTGGAGCTGAAGAAAAATGCCCAGGTAATGTTTATAAAGAACGATTATTCGGGTGAGAATGCTTATTACAACGGAAAAATTGGTAAAGTAGCCGAGATGACCGGGAAAACAATTAAAGTTGAATTCGACGATGGTAGTAAAGCTGCCTGGGTTGAGCCCTACACCTGGGAGCAAAAGAAGTTTTCGCTTAACAAGGAAACCCGCGAGATTGAAGAAACGGTAGTTGGTAAGTTTATCCATTTTCCCTTAAAACTGGCATGGGCCATAACCATACATAAAAGTCAGGGTTTAACATTTGAGAAAGCCATGCTCGATATTTCGCAGGCTTTTGCTCCCGGACAAATTTATGTGGCCTTGTCGCGCTTAACCTCCTTAAACGGATTGGTATTGGCTCGCCCCATTGTAAGCGAAGGCCCTGATATGGATGATGCTTTATACCAGTTTGTGAGTAAGCAAAAAGCTGAAGCAGAATTGGAGCAGTTGCTACGCTCGTCGGCGCAATCGTATTTACAAAGTAAGGTTCTCGATTCTTTCAACTTTTCCCGCTTGTTAATGAGTTTACAGGAACATATTGCCGGTTATACAAAAGATGAAAATAAATCGGCAAAACAAAAGTACCTAAGTTGGGCTATCAACCTGCGTAATTCTCTTTCACCTTTGATTGAAGTTGGGATAAAGTTTCAGTCCCAATTGCAAAGCATTATCCGTCATGGAGAGAATACTTATTTAAATAAATTGTACGAACGAGTCGAAGCAGCCAGGATTTATTTTCAACCAGCATTTAATAAACTTTTGCATGAAATTGAAGCGCAAAAGGAATTGGTGAAAAGCGAACGGGGAACCAAAAAATATTTAACGGAATTACAATGGCTCGAAGGCGAATTTTTTGAGCAATTGGTAGCTATAGGTAAAGCTGAGGCACTTTGTTTATCGGCTTTGAATAATACCCAGTTAGATAAAGATTCCGTAAAGCAATTGACGGGAACGCTTGGTGTATCGTTGGCTGATAATCGTAAGACGATTGAAAAAACACCCAAAAAAAGCAAAGATAAAGTTGATACGCGTGTAGCAACTTATGATCTTTTTAAACAAGGCTTAAGTGTAGATGAAATTGCTGCTAAACGCTCATTTACAGTTTCTACCATCGAAAAACACCTGGCCGATTGTATTGAAAAAGGATTGATTGAGGTAGATGAATTACTTAAAACCACCAAACTTAATTTAATTCTGGAGGCAATTCAAAGCTGCGATAATCAGCAACTTAGTTCAGTGAAGCTTGTTCTTGGCGATAAAGCGAGTTATGCTGAAATTCGCTATGCTTTGGCTTATTTGAACTATGAGCAATCGTTGATTGATGATTAGCAGGTATAATTGAAGTATTGAATTTTTCATCATGCTTTTTTACTGATTTTTATCAGTTTATTCACTTATTTTCTCTATTTCTGCTCTTTTTAGTTAGCCTTTCCAAAAATAGTGTAGAATAATACAACAGGTGTATAAAATGTACACACATGTACTAAATAGTCACTAAATCAGATAAATAACCACCTGCATTATAACAACTGTTGAATAACTCAACAATTCCCACTTGTAGTAATTCCCCATTATAAAAGTTAAGCATCACAAATACAGTGCTTTAGCATTCGTATTTTTTGTGGCATGCAAATTGGCTTTTATAGTATCGAATATGTAAAACGCTGTAAAACAGTAATTAATTAAAGGATACTATAAAAAACGAACAGTTATGAAAAATCTAATCTATGTTTTTGCCGGAGTTTTGTTTTTTTTCTTTTCCAACAGCAGTTTGGGAGAAACAATCAAAAATCCATCTTCTGAGGAAGGAAACTTAACCCTGTTAAGTTCGCCCGATTTAAAAAACCTAAGTGCACAATGGGCAAGTGCTTACACAATGCAGCATCCGGAAATAACTATTTCAGTTGCAGATTATTCCCCTGAAACATTGAAACAGCAAACCGCCGATCCGGCGTCGTTAGCGCTGGTATCAAAACCGTATGTCCAAACCAGCGAGTGGGAAAATATCTGGCACGTTGTAGTGGCACGTAAAGTTATTGTACCTGTGATTAACCAAAATAATCCGGTATATACTTTACTTATCGAAAAGGGGCTGTCGGTTCAACAATTAACTGCATTAACAAATCCAAAGAACAAAGTTGATTGGGGACAGTTAATGGGTCAGCAAAAAAACGCATCAGTTCATTATTACACTTTGGATGATGAAGCGATTGATGCAAAAGTTGCCGGTTTTTTAAACCTGAATTCGCTTGAATTAAACGGAACCAAAGTTAGCGATGCAACAAAACTGATTCAGAGCATTCAGAATGATAAAAACGGAATTGGTTTTTGCTATCTGTCGGATTTGGTGCAGGCAAATTCAATCAATTTTCCCGACGGGCTGGCTCTTCTTCCTTTGGACAAAGATGGAAGTGGTAAGCTGGAATCGTATGAGAAGTTTTACGCAAACAGCAGTTCTTTTGCCAGGGGTGTTTGGGTTGGAAAATATCCGCAAGCACTTATTACCAGTGTTTATGCTGTGGCTATGGAGCAACCCGCTACGCAATCAGCAAAAAATTTCTACAACTGGTTATTAACCGATGGACAAACTCAGCTTCAGACCTTAGGATATACTGAATTGGTAAATGCTGAGATTGCTTATAAAATGGATAAAGTAGCTGATGAAGTTGTACTTACCGAAGTTCCCATGGAGCGTTTTTCAGGATTTAAAATTTTTGTTATGCTGCTGGTAGCTCTATTTATAGTTGGCTTATTGTTCGACGTTTTGGTATTTAACCGTTACCGCAAGGCAGAAAAAATTCAGCTAAAAACTGAATTGGCAGGTTATTTTAATCAGAATCCCAAATCCATTCCAGCCGGTTTGTTTTTCGATAAATCGCACACCTGGGCATTTATGGAAAAATCAGGCAATGTTCGCATTGGTCTCGACGATTTTATTCCTTCGGTTACCGGAACTTTATCGGGTATTCAAATGAAGAAAGCCGGTGAAAAGGTTAAAAAAGGTGAAGCGCTGGTAACACTCATTCAGCAGGGAAAACAGCTAATCATAAAAGCTCCGGTTTCAGGAGTTATTAAAGAGAATAACAGCAAGCTGATGCAAAATGCCGCATTAATTAATAACGATCCTTATCAGGAAGGTTGGGTATACCTGATTGAACCAAGCAATTGGTTGCGCGAACTAAGTTTCTTTTTAATGGCCGACAAATTTAAAATGTGGCTAAAAGCTGAGTATTTACGACTCAAGGACTTTATTGCTATTATTCAGAAGCCTGAGCTTAGCCTGGCACACCAGGTAGTATTGCAGGATGGTGGTGAATTGCGTAGTGGTGTTCTTAAGGATTTAGGACCAGAAGCCTGGGAAGAGTTTCAACAACTTTTTATAAACGAAATGTAAGTGACTATACCATATTTTAACCACAAAAAATTAATACTACTATGGGATTAGATAGAAGAAGTTTCTTTCAGATGGTTGGATTAACGGGTTTAACCCTGGCCTTGGGAAAAGATGCCAAAGCCGCTCCAACCGAAGAAGAAGCTGTAAGTTTTAAAGCCGTTCTTTACGATTCTACCCGCTGTGTAGGATGTCAGAGTTGTGAATTTGCGTGCGCTGAAGCTAACGGACTTCCGGAACCAACCGATGTTCCTGAAACAGGCGTAGTTCGTAAACTCGACGAAACACGTAGGACAGTAATTAATAGTTATGAAACCTCAAAAGGTGAAGTGTTTGTAAAACAACAATGCATGCATTGCAACCAACCGGCTTGTGCGGCGGCTTGTTTAACAAAAGCCATGCTAAAAACTCCCGAAGGACCGGTAACCTGGCGTGGAAACAAATGTATGGGTTGCCGTTATTGTATGGTTTCCTGTCCGTTCGATATTCCTAAGTTTGAATACCACAGTGCCAATCCAAAAATTGTGAAATGTACTATGTGTGTCGACCGTTTAGCCGAAGGAGAACTTCCGGCCTGCGTTGAAAATTGCCCGGCCGAAGCCTTGACTTTTGGTACACGCGAAGAGCTGATTAAAGAAGCCCGCCGCCGGATTCATGACGACCCGGATACTTACTACGATCACATTTATGGTGAACACGAAGCCGGTGGAACCAGCTTTTTATACCTGTCACCGGTTCCATTCAACGAATTGGGATTCAATACAAAAATTCAAAACTCGTCCTATCCTGAGCTGTCAAAAGGATTTTTATACAGCGTGCCCAGCATTTTTGTGTTATGGCCAGCTATGCTCTTAGGATTACATCAAGCCACAAAAGATAACGAACTTAAAACTGAAAACGATGAGTAACACCGATGCAATGATTTATCGTGATAACGATGGGAAAAATATTTGGCAATTTCTGAAGCAGGAATTAAGACCAAAAGGAAAATGGTTAACCCCTTTTAATGTGATATCGTTACCCATAATGCTATTGGGTTTGGTGTTAATTGTTATCCGTTTTATATACGGTATCGGTTCCATTACCAATTTAACGCAGGATGTTCCCTGGGGACTTTGGATTGGTTTCGATGTAGTTACCGGAGTAGCTTTTGCTGGTGGTGCCTACGTTATAACTTTTATGGTTTACATACTGAACATGAAAAAGTACCATTCCATTGTTCGGGTAACCGTACTTAATGGATTTTTGGCTTATGTATTTTATGCCGGCGCACTACTGCTCGATTTAGGTCGCCCATGGAACGTAGTTAATCCCATTATTGGAAATAGTTTTGGTACCAGCTCGGTTTTGTTTTTGGTTGCCTGGCACTTTTTATTGTATATGATAGCTCAGCTTATTGAGTTTTCGCCGGCTATTGCCGAATGGATTGGCCATAAAAGAGCACATAAAATACTATCAGCCATGACCATTGGTGCTGTTATTTTTGGAATCACCCTTTCAACTTTGCATCAATCGGGTTTGGGTGCCTTATTTCTAATGGCTAAAGATAAAATTCATCCCCTTTGGTACAATGAGTTTATACCCATCATGTTTTTTGTGTCCAGTATTTTTGCCGGATTATCGATGGTAATATTTGAAGGTTCCATCAGCAACAAAGTATTCTCCGACCAGATTAATGAAAAAAATCAAAAAGCCCACCATTCCATTGTAATTAGCCTGTGTAAAATATGTGCCATGGCCATGTTTGCCTATTTCTTTTTACAGGTTTTAATTTTTGTTCATGAACAACACTGGAGCCATTTAACTACATCGTGGGGTTTATGGTTTTTAACCGAAATGTTTGGGTTTGTGCTGTTACCCATGCTTTTGTTTGTTTACAGTTATAAAAAGAACAGCTTTTTTATGGCTAAAGTGGCGGCAGTAATTACCATGCTTGGAATTATTATTAACCGCTTGAATGTAACCGTAATTGGTTTCAAATGGGATGCAGCCATACCATATTATCCCTCGTGGATGGAAATTGCAGTTACACTGGCTGTAATCTTTACTGAAATTTGGATTTTCCGTTGGATTATAAACCGCATGCCGGTATTGCGTGAATCGCCCGAGTGGGCTAAAAAATAGTTTGTTTAACCACAATTGGATGTAAGCAGTTCAATTGATTTAAAATTTACAATTATGGATGGTTTTACTTATCACGATATCTTTCAGACAAAAGGTATTGAATACTTAATTATCATAGCGTTTTTCATGGTTTTGATTCCTTTTTGGATTATGATAAACCGAAAAACAAAGTTTGTAGCTAAAATTCAGGATTCGCTGAGTCGCTTAACTACTTCAGTGTTGAAAATTCCGAAAGGCGTTTTTTACAGCCAGCATCACACCTGGGCTTTTCTCGAGAAATCGGGTAATGCTCAGATTGGAATCGACGATTGGTTGTTACATATTACCGGGGCGTCGAATGTTGAATCTTTAAAATCAGTTGGAGAAACCGTTAAAAAAGGCGATGTTATTTCTACACTGATAAAAGATGGCAAATCGCTCGAGGTGCTTTCGCCCATTTCGGGAACCATTTTAAAGGCCAATTTTAAAGTCTTCGAAGCTCCGGAAAAAATGCTCGAGAATCCTTTCGATGGGGGCTGGCTTTATAAAATTGAACCGGCCAATTGGAAAGCAGAAACCAACCAGTACTATTTGGGCGAAGACTCAAAAGCATGGTACGAAAGCGAGATGAGCCGCTTTAAGGATTTTGTTGCCGTATCGATGGCCGAAAGCAATGCAAACTTAAGCAATGTAGTTTTGCAGGAAGGAGGTGAGCTGATGGACTATCCGCTGGCTGAAATGAATGCTGAGGTCTGGAATAGTTTTCAGAAGGAATTTTTAAAATAGCTGACATAATACAGGAAAAACCGGGTGTGTAAATGCCCGGTTTTTGCTAATTTGCATCCATAAAAATCAATCAATCACTTGTTTATTTTCACCTTGGGTATGGAAGAGCAAACTGCAACAAATATAAACGGAACCATCAAGCCTAAACTGAAAAAATACCTTCGATTTCACCGTTCAATTTATGGCCGGGTAGTATATACCATAAGTATTTTATCTTTAATTCTATTTTTATCGTTTGGTTCCATTTTTCACTATGTGTACCGCGAGTACCTGAATACAGTTATTAAGCAAAATGGTAACATGGTTGGTTCTATGGTCGAAGGTTCGCTGTATTATTCCATGCTAACCAACGATAAAGGTGCCTTGCAAAGCAGTTTGGATATTATTAATACCATTCCCGGAATCGACGAGGTGAATATGTATAACCATACCGACAGTCTGGTTTTTTCAACCCACGACAGCGAATTATCGGGCATTAGTAATGCCAATTGTATTTCGTGCCATAGTGATTTTAATACCATGTTTTCGCAGGAAGAAAAATCGTACCGAATAATCGATATGAAAAGCGCTTGCAGCATGAACCAGACCGAGCGTGGACATCGGCAATTGCTTATCCGTAAACCCATATTAAACGAAAAATCGTGCTTTACTGCCGATTGCCATTATCACAGCGAAAACGATAAGTTATTGGGTTCGTTAATTATAAAAGTTCCATTAACCGAACTCGACGGATCTATTAAACGTTCTTCGACAGAGTTTTTTATTTTAGCCACCATTACCACCGTTTTGCTGGTGCTGTTTTTAATACTTTTTACCAGCAGTAAAATAAAAAAACCCTTACACTCCATAATTCTGGCCAGCGAATCGGTAGCCAATGGCGATCGGTCAACCCGCATCGAAATAAAACCCAATTTACTCGACGATATGCGCATGGTTTCGCAGGCTTTTAACAACATGCTCGATAACCTGAATACTGCTAATCTGGAGCTTCAAAACTGGTCGAAACAGTTGGAATATAAAGTGCAGAAAAAGTCGGATAAGCTGGTGCAGATGCAAAAGGAACTGATACATATTGAGCGGATTGCATCGCTGGGTAAGCTGTCGTCGTCGGTTGCGCACGAAATTAACAACCCGCTTTCGGGTGTTTTAACTTATACCAAACTGGTTCACAAGTTGCTTGAAAAGAATCAGATGGAACAAAATTCCAAAGATTCGATGTTGAAATACCTGAAGATAATTGAGTCGGAAACCAAACGCTGTGGCGATATTGTAAAAAGCCTGCTCGATTTTTCGCGTAAAGATCAGGAGAATTTTGAAGCCAAACCCATGCACAAAATTTTAAAAGAAGCTTACGATTTAATGTCGCATCAGCTTAAGATATCGAACATACATTTTTATACCGATTTTAAAGCGGCCAACGATATTATCAGCTGTCGCGAGAACCAGATTAAGCAAGCCTGTATTGCCATGCTGGTTAATGCATCGGAAGCGGTTTCTGAAAATGGCGAAGTGGTCATGCGCACGTCAAATCCCGACAATGAGCACATAAAACTCGACATAGTTGATAATGGAATTGGAATCAGCCCCGACGATATTCAGCATATTTTTGAGCCCTTCTTTTCGGCCAAACAAAAAGTGAATGGGGTAGGTTTGGGTTTGGCTATTGTTCATGGAATTGTACAAAATCATAAGGGCAAAATTGAGGTCGATTCTGAAGTTGGGAAATACACCACCATGTCGATAATTTTACCCTTACATAAGGAATAAAGAAAGGATTGTATTATGGCAAAATCAATTTCCATACTTATTGTTGACGATGAAGCATCGGTTCGCGATTCGCTGAACAATTGGTTTATCGAAGACGGTTACCAGGTTGCTTGTGCTGCCGATGCAAAAGAGGCACTGAGTTTATTGGAGTCGAAAAGCTTCGATATTGTTTTGGCCGATATTAAAATGCCCGGCATGGATGGTTTGGAGATGCACCGCCGCATAAAGGTTTTAAACAAAGACGCCATTGTTATAATAATGACTGCTTTTGCTTCGGTCGATACGGCTGTTCAGGCTTTAAAAGACGGTGCTTACGATTATGTTACCAAACCATTCGACCCCGACGATCTTTCGCACTTAATCCGCAACGCTACCAAGCACATTTCGCTTAAAACCGAAAACGATGCCCTGCGAAATAAAGTAGTTTCGCTCGAAAATGTGGAAGATATTATTGGTGTGAGCGAGCCCATGATGAAAGTTTTTAAAGAAATTGAAAGCGTTGCCCAATCCAATTCATCGGTTATAATTACCGGCGAAAGCGGAACCGGAAAAGAACTCATAGCTCGCGCCATCCACTTTAATTCCCCACGCAAATACTTTTCGCTGGTAAGTGTGCATTGCGGAGCTTTAACCGAGAGTTTGCTCGAAAGCGAATTGTTTGGACACGAAAAAGGTGCGTTTACCGGGGCCATGTTTAACCGAAAAGGGCGCTTTGAAATGGCCGACGGCGGAACCATCTTTTTAGATGAAATAGCTACTATTTCAACCAAGATGCAGGTTGAACTGTTGCGCGTACTCGAAACCAAAAGCTTTGTTCGGGTGGGCGGAAACAAGGAAATTAAATCTGATTTTAGGGTGATTTGTGCCACCAACAAAAACCTGAAAAAAATGGTCGAAAACGGCACCTTCCGCGAAGATTTGTACTATCGCTTAAATGTGGTAAACATTCATGTTCCTCCGCTACGTGAGAGGGTTGAAGATATTCCTTTACTGGTCGATTATTTTATAAAAAAATACTGCAATGCCATGAGCCGTGATATGGTTTCTGTGGAGCCGGCTGCCATGAAACGCATTGAGGAATTTGAATTTCCGGGTAATGTGCGCGAACTGGAAAACATGATTGAACGGGCTATTGTAATTGGTAACGGAAAAGAAATCAGGCTTAAAGATTTGCCTTTAGGTAAAGAAATTGTATACAATTCAGCCGAAAGTCTCGAAGATTTGGAAAAAAGACACATTCAGCTTATTTTAAACAAATACAATTGGAATATATCGCGCGCATCGAAAGCATTGAGCATCGACCGGGTAACCTTGTATAATAAGATTAAAAAATACGATTTAAAATCAGAAACTGATTAACTTGTTTTTTTAAAAATTGTAATATAGTTTTATTGTAAATCAGCTAGTTGAAGAAACAACAAATCATATTCTTTATAAAGGGGCAGTTTGAACCGGACTGTTTGCAACGACTTAGCCAGGAAGTTTCACTAACTTTTAACCGGCAGGTGCATTTACGTAATCTGGATTTAGATATAGAGCCTTTTTACGATTTTAAGCGCCGACAATATGATGCCAATAAAATATTGCATTGGCTCGATGCCAATGAAGATACCGAAAACGATAAAAAAATTGCACTTATTTCAGTCGATTTATACATTCCCATTTTAACCTTTTTGTTTGGCCAGGCCATTTTTAATGGAAATTCGGGGGTAGTTTCGAATTACCGCTTGCGTAACGAGCAATATGGCTTAGCTCCTGATTATGAACTTACTTTTTTACGATTTAAAAAAGTAATTATTCATGAATTGGGACACATGTTCGGATTGGTTCATTGCCAGGTTCCCACCTGCGTAATGCGTTCAAGTACCTATGTTGAAGATATTGACCAAAAGAAATCGCAATTTTGCAGTATTTGCGGTACTAAAATCGAAAGCGAAACCGCATCGGAATAGTTTGTATCAGCCAATTTTTTTCTGGGTAGTTAATTTTGAATTTTTCAGGGTTTGGTAGAAAACCTAAAAAAATATAACTTGGTTTTTGTTTAACCAATTAAATATTGAACTATGGATTATTCGGTAAACTATTTGGCAGTGCTGGTTTCAGCAGTTTTGGCTTTTGGTATAGGTTCTCTTTGGTATGGCCCTCTTTTTGGAAAAGCCTGGCAAAAAGAATTGGGTTATACTGAGGAATATTTGCGTGAGGGAAACATGATTCAGATTTTTGGAATCAGCTTTTTGTTAACGCTGGTAATGGCTTTTGGAATGGCTTTTTTATTTCATGTAATCGATGCATCGAAAGTAAACTGGCTGGTCGGATTAACCCACGGATTTTATATTGGTGTTGCTTTTATTGTAACATCAATGGGGGTTACTTATCAGTACGAAAGGCGTTCGTTTAAGCTTTGGGCCATAAATTCAGGATACCAGTTGGTTTTTCTTATGGTAATGGGTGCTATTTTAGGAGCCTGGCATTAAAAAGAAAATCGTCGGGAGTTCACACTTCTCCCGACGATTTTTAGAATTATTAAATCTTGTGTTAAACTGACTTTAGAACTTCCCACACAAAAGCCCGTATGCCAACCTCCTCGTTAATGGCATTCAGTTTCTGAACTTTATCAAGTACAGTGTCTACCAACGAGTCTTCAACTACGGTAATAATAGCTGAATTCATTTCGGGCCAGGTATGAGTTCCCATGTGCGGAACTCCGGTTTCACTTCCACGTCCGCTTACATTGCCCCATTGGGTAAATCCCCGGATGTTTAGCTTGTCTAACATGTATTCCACTTTTTCGGAGTGGGCCTGATTGTATATTATAAAAACTGCTTTCATAATGCTGTGTTTTTAATTATCCATAAAATTAAACTGGGCTCTAACATCTTTCGATTTGTTCCGTTCGCCTTTGGTAGCAAACATCCGGTAAATTACCGGAACAATTATCATGGTAATTACCGTTGAAAAGAGCAGACCACCAATTACTGAGATTCCCATGGGGCTCCATATTTCAGAACCTTCGCCGGTACTCAAAGCCAGCGGTAACATACCCAAAATGGTTGTTAAGGCTGTCATTAATACAGGACGTAATCTCGATTTTCCCGATTCAATAATCGCCAGATCGAGTTCCAGCCCGCGTTCGCGCATCAGGTTAATGTAATCGACCAGTACAATGGCATTTTTAACCACAATTCCTACCAGCATAATGGCTCCTAATGCTGCAATAACACTTAAATTGGTTCCGGTTGCCAGCAAGGCAAGTATTACTCCGGTAAAAGCAAAAGGAATCGAAATCATAATAATTAATGGCATTTTTAACGATTCAAATTGCGAGGCCATTACAATGTAAACCAATACCAGACTGAGCAAGAGTAATAAACCCAAATCCATAAAACTTTCCATCTGGTCTTCGTAAGCTCCACCTACTTCAATCATAACATCTTTGGGAATATCCATTTTGTTAATCTCAGCCTGAATGTTTGCAGCTAAGTCTCCCAAAGCAACTTTGTATGGTGTTGCCGATACTTTTACAATCCGTTCGCGACGCTGACGTTCAATATTTGGT
Source organism: Salinivirgaceae bacterium (assembly GCA_050179685.1). Taxonomy (GTDB): domain Bacteria; phylum Bacteroidota; class Bacteroidia; order Bacteroidales; family SZUA-534; genus GWE2-40-63. The sequence goes on along the minus strand of JBFXEW010000017.1, from coordinate 56,704 downwards.
GGCGACCAGTATTCTTTTACCTGACCTACATCGCCCAGTCGTACTGTTTTACCAGTGGCCGTTTGCAATAAAATCTGTTCTAAATCGGTAATTGAATTGCGGTATTCTTCTTCAAAGCGGATTACTACATCGTACTCTTCACCTTGTTCGCGGTATATGGTAGCCGTTAAACCGGCAATACGGTTGTAAAGGGCTGTTGAAACCATAGCTGTGTTTAATCCTACCGCAGCCATTTTTTCGCGGTCGAGTTCAATTCGCAGTTCGGGTTTCGATTTTTCGCGACTGATTTGAATGTTACGGGCTCCCGGAACATTTTCCAGTTTTTGCGCCAGTTGATTAGCCAGGTGGGTTGTTACATCAAGGTTGTAGCCGTAAATTTCAACATCAACAGCATTGCCACCCGACATACCTCCGCTACCTAAAGTAATGTTGTAATTGGTTATCTGTGGAAACTTATTGAGTTGTATGCGAACTTCTTCGGCAATATCCCAGATAGTGCGGGTTCGTTCTTCAACATGCTTCAGTTTAACGGTGTAATTAATCATGTTAGTTCCGGTAGAAAAGAACATAGCCATCATTCCGCCATCCTCGTCGCTTCCTGCCGATGTACTTACCAGTTCAATTTCAGGGAAGGAATACAGAATAGAATCGATTTGGCGGGCCAGTGCAACGGTTTTTTCCACGCGGGTTCCCGATTGCAGTTCAACCTCCATGCTGAATCGGCCTTCGTCGGTTTCAGGCATAAATTCTGCGCCCAGGTTACCGGCCATAATTAGGCTGGCAATAAATATGGTTAATGCGCCAATAATAAGTTTCCACCGGTTTTTTAAACTCCATCCCAATACTTTTCCGTACCAGTTATCCAGGCGGTTAAAATAGGGCAGTATAATTTTATCGAAGCTGAATTTTTTTACGTCTGTGGTATTTTTTTGCAGGCGCAATAATTTTGAGCTCAACATGGGTGTCAGCGTAATTGCAGCCAAAGTAGAGGTAGTTACAGTTATGGTTACAATCCAGCCCAGCTCGCGGAACATAATTCCGGTCATTCCGCTTACCATAGTCATGGGGAAGAACACTGCAACTACCGTTAAGGTGGTAACAATTACAGCCATCCAAACTTCGTTGGTTGCATAAATTGCTGCCTCGCGCGGACTGGCTCCCCGGTCGATGTGCTTGGCAATGTTTTCGAGTACCACAATGGCATCGTCAACCACCATTCCAATAGCGATAGAAAGTGCCGATAGCGAAATAATATTTATGGAACTTCCGGAAACGTACAGGTAAACAAAAGCAACGATAAGTGAAATGGGAATGGTTAATACAATAATAAATGTAGCCCGCCAGCGTCCTAAAAAGAACATTACCACCAGGGTAACAAATATCAGGGCGTACATTAATGAAGTTGTCAGGTTATTTATTGAACCGTTAATAAATTCACTTGAATCGTAAACTGAGGTAACCGTAATATCTTTAGGCAACTCGGTTTTCAGATCGGCAAGTTTTTTGTTGATGTCGCGGGCTATTTTTACGGTATTGGCTCCCGATTGCTTCATAATCATCATGCGCACACCCTGTTTGCCATTTATTTTTTCATCGATGGTCATTTCTTTAATCGAGTCGCGCACCGATGCCACATCTTTTAAATAAATGGTTTGGCCGTTAAAGTTGCCCAAAACCAGGTCTTCAATCTGATCGCTTTCGCTAAATTCGCCTTCAACCCGAAGCGGATAGTTCATTTGGCCCATCTTAATGGTTCCCGATGGCATATTCAGGTTCTCAGCCCGCAAAATATTTCCAATCTGTTCAACTGAAATGTTGTAGGCTTCCAGTTTTTTTGGATTTATATCGATGCTAATTTGCCGGATGGGCGAACCTATCAGGCTGATGGAACCAATTCCATCGATACGGTTAAGCGGGTTTACCAGTTTTTCGTCCAGAATTTTTTCAATACCTTCATAACTTTCTTCGGCCGTGATGGCGAACATCATGATGGGAATCATACTTGAACTGAATTTGAAGATGGTGGGTTTTTCAGCATCTTCGGGCAACGATTTTTCAACCAGCGACAAGGCATCGCGAATGTCGTTGGCTGCTTCGCTCAAATCCGATTCGTATTCAAATTCAAGTGAAACCACCGAAATGTTATCGCGCGACACCGAACTGATTTTTTTCAGGTTGTCGAGGGTGTTTAGCGAATTTTCAATAGGTCGCGATATATTGGTTTCGATATCGGCAGCATTGGAACCGGGATAGGTGGTAAACACCGTAATAGCCGGGAATTCAATATCGGGGTACATGTCGATGGGCAATTTTACCAACGAGTACAAGCCGAATACAATAACTGCCATAAAAATCATGATGGTGGTTATTGGTTTTTTTACAGCACTTCCGTAAATACTCATAATATTTTATTTATCTGATTTAAAAGGCTTTTAGTTTAACACATCGATTTTGGAACCATCCATTAAGTTGGCTTGTCCTTCAACAATTAGTTGGGTTCCAACAGCTATTTCGTCGCTGATGATTTCAATTTTGTCGTCGAAGCGTTTTCCAACTTCTACGCTCACCTTTTTAGCCACGCCCTTGTTGTTCACAAAAACGTAGCGGTTGTTGGTTCCTTCTTGTTTTAATACGGTTATCGAAGGAACAACCAACGCTTTTGTTTTTTCCATGTTGATGCTGATAGCTGCAAACATTCCGGGGCGTAGTTCTTCTTTCGGATTATCAATCAAAACTTCAACTTTAAAGGTACGTGTTGCTGCATCGATGGTGGGGTGAATTTTATCAACCTTACCGTTAAAAACCTTGTCGGGATAGAGGCTGGTGTTAATTTCGGCTTCCATTCCTTTTTTTATCTGGTTAAAATAGCTTTGCGATACACTTACCAGGGCTTTCATTGGGTTTATCTGCATCAAGGTTAAAATTGCTGCTTTTCCGACAACCGTATTGGGTGCTCCTGAAAAAAGTTCGCCATTTTCGAAATGCTTATCGGTTACCACACCATTAATGGGCGAAAGCAGGTGGGTGTTTTCCGTAAGGTATTCCACATTCATTTTGGTCAGGTCGTACTGGGTTTTTAGTTGTTCGTGCTGTTGTTCTGAAGCACTTCCCAGTCGGTACAAGGTGTCGATGCGCTGAAAGTTGATTTTAGCACTTTCATTTTGAATTTTAGCCTGATTCAATTGGGTTTTATCCATTTCAACCAATAATTGGCCTTTCTGAATCCGATCATCTTCTTCAACCAAAATTTTGCTGATACGGCCCGGAGTTACCGGAGCAAAATAAATTTCTTTAAAGGCAGCCAGGTTGCTTGTATATTCCAGCGGACGGTCAATAATTTCCTGTTCAACGGTTGCTACCTTAACCGGATAGGTGCGCTCTTCGGCAGCAGCTGGTTCATTAGGGGTAGTTTCTTTTTCAGTATTTGCGCACGAGACCATAGTGAGCGCAAAGAGTGCAATTCCGATATATTGAATGGTTTTCATTTTATTATAATGTTTAAGCGTTAATTATATTGAATTGTAAAGTTTGTCGATTGCCAGTTTTGATTGTAACAATTTAAGCACAGCCGAAACATAGTTGCTTTGCGCTTGTAAATAATTGCTGTTTGCTTGGGTGAGCTCCATGCTCGAAACGGCTCCCTGCCTGTATTTATTCTGATAGCTTTGGTAAACCCGTAAAGCTACTGCTGCATTTTCTTTTTGCGCAAGGTAATTGTCGTAAGCACTCGATAATTCATACGAAAGCTGGTTTTCCTGTAATTTAAGTTGTTCTTCCAGTAAGCTTTTGTTACGTTTAATTTTATCGAGTTCAATTTTTTTCTGGCTCAGTTGCGCATGTTTGGTTCCACCCGCAAAGATGGGTAGGTTAAGCGTTAGTCCGGCAGCATTTTTTGGTGTTAAATCGAAGCCCGAAGTCATTATTTTTTCGGTGTAACTGTAATAGCCAACCAAAGTAGGTCCGTACGCCCATTTTTGCAGATTCACCTGTTTGTCACCTAGTTCTTCCTGAACACTTACCAATTTGTAATTGGGGTTATTGCTAATATCAAAAGCGGGTTTGTTCAGTACAATACTTTCAGCTGAAACTGCCATTTGTTCTAATGACTCGGTCAAAATTATTTCTGATTCGGAATCGATGCCCAAAACCAGGCGAAACATATTGTAGTTTAATTGCAGGTTGCGTTCCATTTCCCGTTTTGAATTTTCGAGCAACGAAAGGTTCACTTTAATCTGGTCAACATCGGTTTGTTCGGCCATACCCGATTTATACATGTTGTTGGTATGCATAAAAAGTTCATTCAGGTTATTGGTGTTTTCGCTTAAAACCTGGATTAATTCCTGAGTAACCAGAATAAGGTAATATGCGTTGTTAACCTGTTCTTTAACTTCAAGTTCGGTTAGGTTAACGCTGGTTTCGCGCACCTGTTTACCCAGCTTGGACATCTGCAAACCAACCCAGTACTGTCCGCTAAAAATTAATTGCGACACCGTCAGGTTAGCACTTGCCTGGTCTTTCATAACGATGGTTGACCCCCCGGAACCAAACATACCGTTTATTAGTTTCAATACTTCCAAATCACCTTCATCAAATTTTGTAGGATCAAAATCCGGAGGGGTCGTCGGGTCAGAACCAAAACTAAATTCGGCTTCGTAGTTAAAGTTGGTCATGTAATCAACTTTGGCATCTACTTTAGGCAAGCCGGCACCAAGGGCTTCGCGGTATTGTTCGTGAGCCAGTTTAACATCGTCTTTCGAGTTTTGAAGCGTTTTATTGTGCTGTAATGCATAATCCTGTGCTGCGCTGAGCGAAAAACTCAGCGGCTGATTCTGAGCATTTGTCAGTAGCGGATATACAAGCATTAATGCAAGAAATACGTTAATTTTCATCTGATTAAATTATTTTTTTATTTGTCCTTTTTATTTGAATAAGTCTGCCTATTTAGTGGCTTAAGTTGTTTTAGTTTATAAAACAGTAAACTAAATGAAGTTAAAAACTTATTTGCTTTCCGACTCTTCAATAAGTTTATTTAACTGGGTGAGTACAAATTCCAGTGTATTTTTCATCTCACTTAAAAAAACAGCATTGCTTGAGTTTTTGTCGGCTTTCAGGCTGAGAATGCAATCGAACATTTCCATGGTATGGCGCATCTTTTTTTCAAAAGTTTTTATCAGGTTAAACTTGTCCTGTTTTCGAATTTGAAAGTATCTTTTTCTGTCGCCGGGTTGGGTAATGTATTCAATATCCTCACGTATCTCAAGGTTTTTTAGAGCATTACTGGCTGAACTTTTACTGATTTGAAGTTCTTCAACAATTTCATCAAAAGTAAATTGTTCTTTATCCATTACCATCAATAGTCCGAGTATTCTACCGGCAATGGGTTGAAATCCTTCTTTATCGAAATACAAACCAATTTTTTCGATTAGTTCGCGTTGCTTTTTAATGCGTTCTTCGGTATTCATAGTTTATTTGTTTTAAAACAGGATGCAAAACTAATAGTTAATTAGTTTATAAAAAACCGAACTAACTAAATATTTTAATTTTTATAAAATGTATTTATTTCTGTTTTTTTTGGGAGGGAGGGTTTAAAAAACAAAAGCTTGCTGCATTGGATTTTACAGCAAGCTTAGTTTTTAGCAAAACGTTTGCGTAATTGCTTATTTTTTTGTGCTTATTCGATGTACCAAAATATACATTAGTGCCGAAACGGTGATTCCAAAAATATTGGCATCGAGTTCAAGGGGGAGTTTAGTTTGTGCAATTATAAGTGTTAAAGTGGTTGAACCTCCGGCAATCATGGCTACTAATGAGGCTTTTGCATTGGGGTTTTTGGTAAAAAGGGCAGCAATTACCGGAACCAGCATGCCCGAAACCATAAATGCGTACGATAAAAGCATCAGCTCCAGCACATTTTCCATTTTTAAAGCGAGCAACAGGGCTACAACTCCTACAACCAGGGTAAGCAGTTGCGACAGGCGTAAACTGTTTTTTTGATTGTGTTTACCCAGTACGTCGGTTAGTATATTTCCCGACGAAGCCATTAAACAACTATCGGCTGTTGACATGATAGCCGAAAAATATGCAGAGAGTACTATGCCAAGAAATCCTACGGGCAGAATGGTTTTCAGCAATACGGGCAAGCCCATTTCAGCGTCAAGATTTCCGGATGTATAACCAATTAGTTGACCGTTTTCGAGTGCTACACGGGCAAGCATTCCCAGTACAACGCCAATAAATGCCATTACCGGATATTCAAATAAACCCGCAATAAACCAACCGCGTTGAGCCGTTTTGGTATCTTTAGCTGCGTATATTCTTTGGTAAAGTGTCATTCCGACAAACCAAATGGGAATAATGGTAAAAGCCCAGTTTACCAATTGTTGCCAGCTCACGTTTTTAAGACTGAGGAATTCCGGAGCAATGGTTTCTTTAATTACTTCAATTCCGCCAACGGCCTGGTAGGCTATAGGTAAACCTATAAAAATAAGTCCGAACATTAGTATGAGCCATTGTACGGTATCGGTATATATTACAGCTTTTAATCCGCCCAAAACGGTATAAATTACCGCAATGGTTCCCATCAGTAATAACGCGTTTTGAATCGATAATCCGTCGAAGGTTGAGGCGGCAAGTTTTGCGCCGGCTAGAATTTGGGAACTGGTAAAACCCAGGTATCCAATGGCCGAAATTACTCCTGCAACCAGGGCTACCCGTTTGTCGAATATGGCACCTAAGAATTGAGGAAAAGTTAAGAATCCGTTTTTTCTGGCTAAAGCTGAAACTTTTGGAATAAGCAGCACTCCGGAAATCCAGGCTCCTAAAAGCCCGGTAAAAAGCAGCCAACTGCCCGAAAGTCCCATGGTAAATCCCAATCCGCCCAATCCAATGGAAAAGCCTCCACCCACATCGGTAGCAACTACCGAAAGACCAATATGCAGACTGTTCATTTTTCGGCCTCCCACAAAATAATCGTCAGTCGATTTGTTGCGTTTTAAAAAAAAGAAACCCACACCCAGCATCAACAACAGGTAAACGCTGAATATGCTTAAATCGATCCAATGCATGTTTAAATAAGGTTAACGTTTAATTGCAAACGTGGCGATTGTTCGGGATGTTTTATGAGGCCTTTTTCGAGGAGTGAACCAATAACCTGCTGGCCTTTAATGGCTGATAGTGACAGTTCTTTAACTATTTCGCCCACATGGCATTTTTCTTTTTCGTTTAACAAATGTAGAATTTGTTGTTCTGTTTTGTTTGTAATCTTTTTTAATTCAATGTTTTTTTGTTCGTGCATACTATTTGGTTTTTACTAAATTATTTCCACAGTACATCGATTTATTGTTCGGGCTTTTCCTGAAATTCAGCATATCGCTCACAGTTTTTCCAGCCCTTACTTCCCCTGTGACAAAAAACATTTTTAATCACAAAGAGTGGCGAGTCGCTCATTTTTTCAGTACCCTGATAAATAGGACATTTATCGGTAAATATGCAGATGTGACCGGGTTTATTCATTTTAATTAAGCTTTATTTTGATTCTTATCAGCCATGATGCCCGGTAATCCGGAAAATAATAAATTAAGTACCTTTTAGGGTAAAAATATTATGTGTGGCACATCCGGGCGAAACTTTTTTTGAAATGCTAAAAAGAATCAAATAGTTTCTATGCGAACAAAAATACAAAAAACAAACGAAAATTAAAACCCGGGTTTAATTATTTAGAGCCTAAAGACTTTGTTATATTTGCACTGCAAACAAGAATTTATTGTAGTTTAAGAGCTACTAAAAAAAATAGGTTCTGTAGGAATAAGAATTTTAGTTTTGGATTTCATTATTTTCGAACATTGATCATTTCTAAATGTTTATTAGCTACAACCAACTACAAAATATTAAAAAACAGCACAATGAACCGATTAATAATAGCATCAAACCGTCTTCCGGTCAGCATTCAGTGGCAGGAGAATAATTTTCAGGTTTTTCCCAGCGCCGGAGGTCTGGCTACGGGACTTAAATCGTACCATAAAAACAACAACAGTTTATGGATTGGCTGGCCGGGCATAAATGCAGGCAATACTGATGAGGAAAAGACCATTACCGATTTGCTGTTAAAAGAAGCCTGTTTGCCAGTGTTTTTAAGTCAGGATTTGGTCGAAAACTTTTACGATGGTTTTAGTAACGCTACACTTTGGCCTTTGCTTCATTATTTTACTGAATATACTGAGTTTAAAGGAGTATATTGGGACGCTTACCAAACAGTAAACCAACTGTTTGCCGATGCAATAATTGCAAATGCTCAGGAAGGTGACACCATTTGGGTGCACGATTATCAACTTTTGTTGGTTCCGCAGATGATTAAGGCACAACGTCCCGATTTGCGCATCGGGTTTTTCTTGCATATTCCCTTTCCTTCGTTCGAAGTATTTCGGATTCTGCCCTGGCGATTGGAAATTGTAAACGGCATTTTAGGTGCCGATTTAATTGGTTTTCACACCTTCGATTACGCCCGACATTTTATCAGTTCAGTAAAACGTTTGTTGGGTTACGAAGTCGATTTTAATAAAATTAGTGTGGGAAATCGCCATGTGTATATCGATGTTTTCCCCATGGGTATCGATTATAAAAAATTTGAGCAGCGTGCTGTTGAAATACAGAACAAACCCATGCACGAGCGTTCAAAAGAGCATCAGGATATCGATCGCTTTTTACTCGGTGCTCCCAATCGTAAACTAATTCTTTCTATCGATCGGCTGGATTACACCAAAGGGATTCCGGAACGCTTGCATGCATTCCGAAATTTTCTGAACAAATATCCAGAATATAAAGAACAGGTTTCGCTTATAATGCTTACTGTTCCTTCGCGTGTCGATGTGGAACAGTATCAAAATTTACGCAGCGAAGTAGAAAAACTGGTCGGAAGTATCAACGGCGAGTTTGGAACCATTAATTGGAATCCGGTAATTTATTTTTACCGTTCTTTACCTTTCGTGAATCTGATTGAGTTATACAGCTCGGCCGATATTGCTTTGCTGACTCCCTTGCGCGACGGAATGAATCTGGTAGCTAAAGAATATATTGCATCGAAAGTAAACCACCGGGGAGTATTAATATTGAGCGAAATGGCCGGTGCGGCCAAAGAGTTAGGCGAAGCGCTAATAGTGAATCCGAATAATGTGGACGAAGTTTCTGATGCTATTTACAAAGCCTTAACCATGTCGTATCAGGAACAGGTGAAAGCCATAACCACCATGCAGGAGCGAATTACCCGTTACAATGTGTACAAATGGGCTGCTGATTTTATTGAGATGCTTGAGAAAACCGAGAGCCGACAGGCAGCTTATCAGGCGCGTAAAGTTTCACAAAAACACAAAAATAAATTTAAAAATCTCTTTGCCGATGCAAAAAGTAAAATTCTGTTTTTAGATTACGACGGAACTTTACAACGCTTTTATAATAATCCGAAAGATGCTATTCCCGATAAGGATTTGGTTTCCTTGCTCAATGAGTTGAGTTTGATTAAAAATACCGAATTGGTTTTGATTAGCGGGCGCGATAAAGACACCCTGAACGAATGGTTTGGGAAAAAAGATTATACGCTGATAGCTGAGCACGGAGCCTGGATAAAATCGGGGAATACCGGATGGAAGGCTCGAAACACCAGTCATAGCAAATGGAAAGAAAACATTCGTCCGGTACTTGAATCGTATGTCGACCGAACTCCTGGAAGTCTGATTGAGGAAAAAACCAATTCGCTGGTTTGGCATTACCGAAAAGCAGATATTGAATTAGGAGCTTTGCGGGCTCTCGAACTTAAGAACGATGTAACCAACCTGATTAGCAATCAGGATTTGGAATTATTGGAGGGCAGCAAAGTTTTGGAAGTGAAAGTTGCCGGTATAAATAAGGGCAACGCTGCTTTGGAATACCTTCAGGATAAAAAGCCCGAATTTTTAATGGCCATTGGCGACGACTGGACCGATGAATTCCTTTTTAAAGAATTGCCCGACGAAACAATAACCATAAAAGTAGGTACCGACAAATCGGTAGCAAAATACTATGTGAGCGATTATCAGGAAGTTCGCGAACTACTTAAAACTTTTAATTAATCCATGAATAATTTGAATTACGGTGTAATTGGTAACGGTAAAACCGCTGCTTTAATTTCAGAATCAGGTTCCATCGATTGGTGTTGCCTACCCGATTTTAACTCGCCCAGCTTTTTTGCAAAACTGCTGGATACCAACATTGGCGGGTCGTTTGAAATATTGGTCGACGACACTTATAAAATAAATCAACGCTACATTAAAAATACAAACATACTGCGTACCGAGTTTAACAATGGAACCGATGCTTTTGAACTGCTCGACTTTATGCCCCGGTATAAGTCCGAAAATGGTTCGTACTATAATCCGCCCGACATTATCCGCTATTTTAAATTATTGTCGGGTAAACCTGTTTTTCGGATAAAGTACGATCCCCGGCTCGATTATGCACGCTACCCGACCAAAACAGTAATTTATTCAAAATTTATTAAAAGCTATACCACCCAGGGCGAATACGATTCATTGTACCTGTACACAGACTTGAATAAAGAAGATTTACTCGATGGAAAGCCACTGACTTTAACCGGCGATTCGTTTTTAAACATGTCATACAACCAGAAATTACTTAAGCAAACTGCTCAACGACAATATTTAAAGCTGCAACGCACCAAAGTGTATTGGTTAAACTGGTCGGACCAGGTAAAATCGTATCCAACTTATCGCGACGAGATTGTAAGAAGTGCCTTGGTGTTAAAAATGTTGAGTTACGATAAAACCGGGGCTGTTCTGGCGGCACTTACCACTTCTGTTCCTGAAACCATTGGTGAGGAACGAAATTGGGATTACCGTTTTTGCTGGATTCGCGATGCATCGATGGTTATAAAAGTTATCTCGGAACTGGGACATCAAAACATGACCCGCCGCTTTATGAATTTTATTCTCGATATTATTCCCGATAAAAGCGAGAAGATTCAGATAATGTACGGCATCAATAAAGAGAAAACGCTTACCGAGGAAAGTCTCGATCATTTAAGCGGATACGAAAATTCCAAGCCCGTTCGGGTTGGAAACGCTGCTTACATTCAAAAGCAAAACGATATTTATGGCATTTTGGTCGATGTAATTTATCAGCAATTTAGTTTATTCGATACCTCGCTCGAAAACAGCGAAGCCTTATGGACCATTACACGAAGCATTGTGCGTATTGTTGAAGCCAATTGGCAAAAACCCGATAAGGGAATCTGGGAAATTCGTACCGAAGAACGACATTTTACTTTTTCAAAAGTATTGTGTTGGGTGGCCATCGACCGGGCCATTAAAATTGCACGCATTGTTGGAATGGAAGAATATGTTGCTTTGTGGGAGCCTCTGGCCAAAACCATAAAGGATGATATTTTTGAACATGCCTGGAACGAAAAAGTGCAGGCATTTACCCAAAGTTATGGTTCTGACGATTTGGATGCGGCTACTTTACTTATGGAACCTTATGGTTTTATCGATGCCATGCATCCGCGCTACGTGCAAACCGTTAAAGCTACCCAACGCGATTTGTGTGCTGAGGGATTGATGTATCGTTACAAAAATAAGGACGATTTTGGTTTTCCGAGTTCTTCGTTTACCATTTGCAACTTTTGGCTGATTAACAGTTTACATGCTATTGGCGAAGTTCAGCCAGCCCGCGATATGTTCCACCGTTTGCTGTCGTATAGCAATCATGTGGGTTTGTTTAGCGAAGATATCGACTTTAAAACCAAACGTTTGTTGGGAAATTTTCCACAAGCTTATTCCCATTTGGCTTTAATTGAAACAGCCATGAATTTATCGAAGGGAACAATTAGCAGTGATGAACGGATTTTGGAATCTTTAAAACATCATCGGCCTGAGTTGTAAAAGAAAGAAGGACAAACTATGCCGAATCTTTTTCATCCATCGAATCGTCGATGGTATCGTCGATAGTAAGCAGAGGAGAGGCTTCAACACCTTGTAAATCGAGCAGGTTTACCAAGGCATCCAGTCCGCGTTCAATTTCGTCGAATTGCGGTTGCGAAAGTTTTTCGAGCTTTTGCGAGAGTTGTTCATGCAGCAGTTCCGGAATTTTTTGAAGTAAGCTGGCTCCGGCCGAAGTAAGCACAAGGTTTACCACGCGTTTGTCGCCCTGTTTCGGAAGTTTGGCCAGTAAACCTTTTTTCTCCAGACGATTAATAATACCGCTTATGGTGCTTGAATTCAGGTTCAAAAACCTACGGATTTTTCCTTGAGTCGATTGATAATTGTTTGAACGATACAAATAATTCAGACACAAAACCTGAGGAATGCTTACTCCGTATTCCTTTTGAATTTTCTTCGATTCCAGATTAATGGAACGTACTATTTTACGGATTTTAATAAGAATCTCAGTGGTGTCCATGGTCGATTTATTTACCGCAAAAATAACAAACTTTGATAAATTCTTCCGGATTCTGATTTGTTAAACTTTTTCCGGCGCAAAGCTGCTATTAATGGCTATTGCGTTCAATAAGTTTAAAATAGTTTGATAAAGTTTTTGCCGGCAAGGCAAGTTTGCTTATCTTTAATCGGTTAATTAAAGCTTTTTGTTATAAATTCTAACTAAAAGTGCGGATTAAACCATTCATTTAATAAGCAGGTTTAAGTTATTGAGGTTGTCGCGGCCATGCACCGGACAACCTCTTTTTGTTGGAATAAAGAGGTTGTCCCAAAAGTAAGGTGTATTTACCAAAAACTTTCAAAATGGAAGTAATCTTCAAAAAAGGGACGCTCCTGCCTGGCCGGCAGACAGGGATGACGTGGATTTTGAATGATTTTGGCAGATCTAATCAGCGTAAATCAGTTTTTTCAGCGTTATCAGCGTTCTAACCCTTTAATTTTAAATAAGATGGTTTAAATCTTTTGCTTTTTAGACAGCCTCTTTATTATATGTACCAAGTTGGGTTAAAGCTTTTCCATGGCTTGTTTAAATCGTTTGGTAACTTCATCGGCAATTGGCATTAAAGCCTCGTTGCCCAGCATTTGCATCATAGCCGAGGGATTTATCATCACCACTTCGGTGGTATTTGCATCAATGCTTTTCAGAACCAGTTTGCAAGGGAGAAACAGCCCAATATTCTCTTCAACTTTTAAGGTTTCATAGGCAAATTTGGGATTGCAAACACCCAGAATCCGATAAGGTTTGAGTTCGGCAGCGGGCAACTTGTCTTTAATTTTTTCGTCCATCGGAATATCGGTAACCACTCCGAATTGTTCTGTTTTTAAAGCATCAACCACTTTAAGGTAGGCTTCTTCCATGTTAAGCGTTAACGTCTTGCTAAAATAAAAGGCTTCTTTCTCCTGAGCATTTCCTGTAAATACTCCCAGTACTGTAGTCAATAAGGCAAATAATCTTAATTTCATAATTGTTTATTTAATAAGGTTCTACATATTCTGTGGTTATTTCACTGGGTGTTGTTTACCATTTTATTATCCGGACACGCAGCGAAAGTCATCAACAGAAACAGTTTATTTATTCTCTGAGGTAGGAACAGTTAAAACTAAAATATGTTTATATCTAGATATATTAATTTAGATCCTTATCTGCGATTTGAAGAATCGTACAATAAACTATAAAAGGGAGGAAGGTTTGAAGGAAAAGGAAAGTTAAGGGCAAAAAAAATCCCGGCAGAGCCGGGACGCAAGTCTTTAAATGTTCTAGTATTATAAACTATGCCAGTTTAACATTTACTGCATTTAATCCTTTTCTACCTTCTTCCAGGTCAAAAGTTACTTCATCATCTTCTCTGATTCGGTCTTTTAAACCGGTTGAGTGCACAAAATACTCTTTTGACGAATTTTCGTCTTTAATGAAACCAAAGCCTTTTGTTTCATTAAAAAATTTTACTGTTCCTTTATTCATTATTGTAATAATTAATTTGGCGCAAGTTAAGGTTTATTATTTATTTACCAGCGATTTTCAAAAAAAAATATTTTTTTTCTGTTTTTTTTCTGTGATGCTTTTTGATTATGGGTGTGAGAAATAAAAAAAACATAGAAGCTTAGCTTCATCGATTTGCTTATTCCTCCTCACCATTCTCCGGAATTAGTGCGTCAGGCAGCTCGGTAGATTCGGCTTCGGGTAGTGATTCTACTTTTTTTAGTTTCGAGAGCATCATTTTGGTGCGCGTGCCCACCAGGGTATCAATCTCTTTGTTGGCTTCGTTAAGTTTGCGTTGTGCTTTTTCGAGCACCTCGCCAAATTTGCCAAACTCACTTTTTACGGCGCCCAGTATCCGCCATACTTCGCTGCTGCGCTTCTGGATGGCCAGGGTTTTAAAGCCCATCTGCAAGCTGTTAAGCATGGCAGCCAGGGTGGTGGGGCCGGTGACAATTATCTTGTATTCGCGCTGCAACAGCGCTACCACCTCGGGTTGACGCACCACTTCGGCAAAGAGCCCTTCGATGGGAAGAAACATAATACCAAAATCGGTGGTGTGAGGCGGATCGATGTACTTATCGCGAATGTCGCGGGCAAATTTCTTTACACTTTGTACCAAAGCCTTATTGGCGGCATCAATTCCCGCCACATCACCCAGGTCGTAGGCGGTTTGCAGGCGTACATAATCTTCCTGCGGAAACTTGGCGTCGATGGGCAGGTACACTTCTTTTCCCGAGTCATCCTTACCGGGAAGCTTAATGGCAAACTCTACGTGGTCGTTCGAACCCTTTTTGGTCTTAACATTGGCCTGATACTGTTCGGGAGCCATAATCTGTTCCAGTATGTTCCCCAGTTGAATCTCGCCCAATACACCGCGTGTCTTCACGTTGCTGAGCACCTTTTTCAGGTCGCCTACACCGTGAGCCAGGTGCTGCATCTCGCCCAGACCTTTCTGCACGGCTTCGAGTCGTTCGCTAACCAGTTTGAACGATTGCCCCAACCTTTCTTCGAGGGTTTTGTGCAGTTTTTCGTCTACGGTCTCGCGCATCTTTTCGAGCTTTAGTTCGGTGCTTTTCACCAGCTCGTCCTGTTTCACGCCCAGGACTTCGAACTGCTGTTTTTGCATCGTGTTAAACTCTTTCACGTTAAGGGTAAACGAATCCTGAAACGCTTTCAGGTTTTGAGTCAGCTCCTCGCGGTTGGTTTTGGAATGCTGGTTCAGCATCTCACCCATATGGCTGAGCCTGAGTTCCATCTTCTCGCTTAGTGTTTCAAGGGCCCGGGTTTGGTTTACCGACAGTTGCTGCAGGGCCTCCATAAAAGACTGCTGAAACCGGGCAATGCTGTTGTTCAGTTCCTCGCGGTTGGCACGCAGTTCGCTTTGCAGCTCGTTGCGGTTCTCGCGGAACTCGTTTTGCATCAGTTTACTGATGCCTTCGGTTAGCTTAGCCGGATTCGATTTTTGCTGATTAAAAACCAGGTAAAGTAAGAGGATGACAGCCACCAGGGCCGGTAAAAAACTAAGTAGTTCCATAGTCAGTTTTGCTTGGTACGTTCCCAAAAATACAAAAAGCTGCGCCCGCTAACCCGCTTTTTTTCTTCTTTTACCGAAAAACTTCCCGGCATAGTAGTTATTGTGCTCATAGTTAGTAGTTACCAGTAGAATTGGGGCTTGAATAAGACAAGCCTAAAAAAAGTGAAAAAAAAATTTGCGTATCCCGGATTATTGATTTAATTTAGCATGCAACTTTATTAAAACTAAAGTATTATGAGTATAAACTACAAAGTGATTGCTCGTAAAAAACCGGGTGACCCCGAGGCACAACCCAAGTATTATGCCTCGCTAAACAGCAAAGGCCGGCGTACCCTTCGTTACCTGGCCAAACAAATAGCCGAACGCTCTTCGTTAAATCAGATGGATATTCTTTCGACCCTCGAGGGCTTTCTGCAGATTATTCCCGAAACCCTTACCGATGGCTATACAGTCGATTTAGGCGATTTTGGCAGTATGGGGGTGCTGGCTAAAAGTCTTCCCGTTGATGCGGCCGAAGATTTTCATCACAGCAAAATCGAAGGACTTAAAGTGGTATTTCGTCCGGGTAAACTGTTTATGCAGAGCCTTAACGATGCCGAATTTACTAAGATTACGGAAAGCTAAGTCGATGTGTTGAAAAATTGAAGACGCGATTATTTTGATTGGTGTTCCATGGTTGTATAATTTTAGAGGTTAAACACAGATCGGGGCTAAAGTGGTGGCCCCGATCGCTTTTTTAGATGCCGGAACTTTTATTCTTTCCACACCTCTTTTTCCTTCGAATTAGTTTTTTATAATTTTCTGGTCCGAATGGCTTCGTGCATTTTTCTATGTCGATACCCTACCATTTTATAGCCTTACCAAACCAGTTTTTTCAGCAACTTGGTGCTTAGGCCAACAAAGTCCCGATCTTTTGCCGAAAAGATCCCGATCTTTTTGCAAACAAGTCCTGATCTTTTTGCAAAAAGGTCTCGTTTATTTTTAAAAAAGTCGGGACTTTATTTTACAAGAACCCGATCATTTTTAAAAAAGTCACGATCATTTTTAAAATAAACCCGTTCTTTTTTAAAAAAGTCCCGATCATTTTTAAAAAGATCGGGACTTTGTAAAGGTGCTTCCGGGTAAGGTGTTATTTTTAAAGGGTACGCCCGACTGTTGGTTTACCGGTACAAATTTAAAAACCCTGCCGTTCAGGGTTTAGCGGCAGGGTTCTTTGCTGAATGAGTAATCCTTTCATCCTGTAAATAAATGTAAGATTCAATGCAATTAGCATATAACCAGGCAAAAATGTATTAAATTTGTTAGCCATTTTATTCGTTCCCTGTATGCTTTAAATTTTGATGCTTTACTAAAACTTCTTATCATGAAAAATACTATACCCGGAATACTACTTATATTAATCTTGGGCTTTGGATGTACTGAAAAAACAGCATCGCCCGAATACCTTAATTCTTTTCCGATGGAAAACGGTACCCAATGGGTTTACGACTTGGTATCGGTAATGCAGGAATTGGAACACGAAGGTTCCGATAGGATTATAGCTACCGACACCTTTGCTCAACAGATGTTAAGCGTATGGATTGCCAAAGATACGGTGCTAAACGATACCCTGCCGGTAAAGCAATTTTTATCGCGGATTAATAATGAGCCACTGCTTATGGAAAATTATTACCGCTTCGACGAAAACTGTCTATGGGCTGTTGCTTACCGGAATCCGGGAGCACCCTTCTTAAAAAAAGGAAGGGGTTCGGTGGCCGCACCCTTGTATTATTCGCTTTTTGGGAATAGCAATCAGGCCAGAGACAACAGCCTGCATATTTACGACGAACCCCGCCTGGCGCTTAAGTTTCCCTTAAACCTGGGTGTGGAATGGAATTATGGTACGGAAGAGGGGCTTGTAGATTTTCGACTCGATAAAAAAGTAAATGCATTCGAAAGTGTGGATCTTGGCCATGCCAGTGCATTAGCTTTTCGCATCGATTACCTTTATCCTCCTGATAGTTTTTTTGCTGACTTTGAAGTTAAAGACTGGGTTTCGGAACAGGGTTTGATTAAAAGAATCGATGTGATTAATGGCGTGCAGATGGATTTTGATGGAGAATTTATAGGTACCTACCGATTGACAAACACATTAACCCTTCGTAAGCTGGAATTGAAATAAAAGGAATTACCAGCGTTCAGTCCTCAGTTAGCGGTTCTCAGTCTTCAGTCTAATGTCTAATTGTCTATTTTCCAGTGATCCAGTGTTTCAGTGATCCAGTGATTCAGTAATCCAGAATCCAGTCACCAGTCACCAGTTCTCAGTCTAGGGTCTAATCTCTAAATTTTGGTACGGAAGGGTAAAATAAAAGGCTGCTCCTTGCCCGTATTCCGATTCAACCCGAATGTTACCACCGAGCAGCTCAACAAAACCTTTGGCTATGGCCAGCCCTAGTCCACTGCCTCCGTAATTTTCACTAATTGATGGGTTGGCGTGCCTGAAACGTTCAAATATCAGATCGTGAGCATCGGCTTGAATTCCCATGCCGGTATCTTTAACAAAAAACTCCAGTATCGCACCAGATTTCTTAATTCCGTAACCCATTTCGATGCTTCCCTTTTGAGTAAACTTAAAGGCATTAGAAAGTAAATGGCTGAGAATCTGTTTGAGTTTGGTACTATCGGTAAGCAGTTCAACAGGCTTATTGTCTGGAGGAAGGGAGAGGATGAAGTTCAGTTTCTTTTCATCGGCTGTTGCTTTAAACGCATCATACAAAGCGGTAAGCAGCGGGTTAACGGGGGTAGACTGTTTACTAACCACCTCTTGTTGGGTGGCAATAGTTGATATGGTAAGAATATCGTTTACAATATCCAATAGTTTATAACTACCATTCTGAATGTTCTTTATAAAGTATTGTTTGTCTTCTTCGGAATAGTGGGGCTGATCCAGCATTTCGGAAAATCCGCAGATGGCGTTCATGGGTGTGCGGATTTCGTGTGAAAGGTTCTTTAAAAAAGAGTCTTTTAAGCGATCGCTTTCTAATGCTTTTTGCTGTGAGAGATAAAGTCGGCGTTGTTTGTCTTTTAAGATTCCCCGCCATTTACATAAAAGTACGCCCACCACCCCGCCAAAAAATAGGGGTACCACAAAACCCTTTGGATGCAATGAATAGCCCGCACTTAGTTTTTGGATAGCAGAAAATAATACCAGCACCGATGCACCCAGTACAAAACCTATAAAACAAGGTAGTATGCTCGTAATAAACTTTTTCATGTTGTAGCCTTAAACAGCCAACGGCATGAAGATACATAATTTATCGAAAAGATTGGTATTATAATTATAACTATTAGCCATGTTTAAGGAGCAATAAGTAATAAATAATGACCAAATAGCAACCAGCCACCAGTCATCAGTTCTCAGTCTTCAGTCTAGCGTCTAAATTCTAATATCTAACATCTAGTAGTCTATTATCCAGTGATTCCGTGATCCAGTGATTCGGTAATTCAGTAACCAGTCACCAGCCACCAGTTCACAGTCTTCAGTCTAGCGTCTAAAGTCTAATATCTAACATCTAGTAGTCTATTATCCAGCGCTTACTCCTCATCCAGAATCTCTTTTACCCGGCCCACCAAGCCATTGGTAAGTCTTACTTTTATTCCGTGGGGGTGATGGCTGCTGTTGGTTAACAGGCTTTGTACCACGCCCGTGGTTAGTTTTCCACTGCGCTGATCCTGCTTCAATACAATATTCACCGTAAGTCCGGGTTTGATATCACTTCGTTTTTGAGGGTTCATTTTTTGTAGTTTTTAAGTGATGCAAACATAGGAAATATTTAGTTTAGCAATATTTAACTTAAAAATTACCGATAAAAAACCGCAAAAATGATTATTCAATTATCTTTACCAAAATTTAAAACCCTATATAGTTATGAGATTCGTTAAGTTTTCTTTTTTAATTTTAATGGCAACCGCAGTAGTACTGTTAACCGGATGTTGCGGTAATTCGAACAAAAAAGAGCAAAACAGCTCACTGGTTCACACCTTAAAAAAAGATCAGGTAAAAACTGAAGTAGCTGAGTTTGTATATCCCTTGCCTACAGCTTTTGAAGTAACCCAGATGCTGAACCGTATTGGAGCTTCTTATATCTTATCGTTATCGAATCCTGCCGAAAACGCTGAAAAATACTTCACCGAAAAAAGCCGGGCATTAAACCTTGGCGTTTACAGTGCCGATTTAAGTTATGCCAGCACTTACAACCAAAAGCAGATTACCATCGATTATATGAATGCATCAAATAAACTGATTGAAGAATTGGATTTTTCGGATGCCATTGATGAAAACCTGCCCGAAAAAATAGAACAGGCTGAGAACGATAAAGACCAGATGATTGAATTAATTACCAATACTTTTTACAATACTTATGAGTACTTAAACAAAACCAATCGCGGTTCAGTTTCGGTATTGGTGTTGGCCGGAAGCTGGGTCGAAGCTTTGTATATAGCCATGCACATATCGGAAGATACTTACAACAATGTGGAGATGGTTAAAATTGTGATGGACCAGAAAGAACCTTTGCAAAAGCTGATGGATTTGATTGCCGAACACACCTCCAGCGAAGCCGTAGCCGAAACCGGAACTTTGTTGACGCCCATCCATACCCTTTATCAGCAATTGGATGAAGGCAGTATCTCACAAAGTCAAATGGAGGCGATTGCAGCCGAGGTTGCACAAATTCGTGCCGAAATTGTAAAATAAAGATACCGAAAACAATACAGACGGATGTCCGGAAAAGTGTGAAGCGCATTTTTGGTCATCCGTTTTTTTTGTATTTTGGCCTTTCAATTCCTAAATAGAACAAACCATGAGTGAACTTCTGTTGGATGCATTGATGCAGCTTTTTGCACTGCTTACCGACTTCGATAAGGAAATCAAAAACCGCAGGGCTCATGGCTATATTAAAGATTACCTCGAGCGTCAGTACAATGTGGAGCTCTCAAAAAAATACCTCGACCTTTACGACGAATACTTAAGTGCTTTTCATGGTTCCGATTTTTTGCAGGAGCACGATTGGGAGCAAAGCAAGCGAAAAGCTGACCTGAAACGCATTTCGTTACTATGCGAAAAGCTGAATCAGGAGATGGAAAAAGCACCCAAGGTATTGCTTTTTGTGCTTTTGCTCGAGTTCCTGCTGCGTTGCGATTCGGTGGGAAGCACCGAAAACGAAATGATGGATGTGCTGGCCAAAAAGCTAAAGATTGACCCGGCCGATTATTTGAACCTGAAGCCTTTTGTATTGGGTGATGCCGAAACCATCAGCGATTTGACGTCGCTGCTGATTATAAGTGGCGATAAAGGCCGCGAGAAGCAGGCTTTCAAACACATTTACAATCCCAAGCAGCAGGTGGTGGTTTGGATGCTCCGCATTAACAGTACCAGTTCGTTTATTTTTAAATACTCGGGCGGAAGGAACCTTTACCTGAACGGATACAATATTGAACAAAACCGAATTTATGTCTTTGCCTCAGGCTCGGTAATTAAAACATCGCTGATGCCGCCCATTTATTATGGACGGGTCAACGAAATGTTTCTCGAGCAGCGCAACAAAAACCGTATTGTTTATAAAGCCATCGAAGTAGAACATAAGTTTAATCCAAAACTGATAGGCGTTCATAAATTCAGTCTGGTTGGGCGTAGCGGTCAATTGATTGGCATTATCGGCGGTAGCGGAACCGGAAAATCGACCTTGTTGAATGTGCTGAACGGGAATTTAAAGTTGAGCCATGGCAAAATTACCATCAACGGCTACGATATTAAAACCGAAAAAGAGCACCTCGAGGGAGTAATTGGTTATGTGCCCCAGGTCGATTTGCTTATTGAAGAACTTACCGTTTACGAGAATCTGTATTACAACGCCCGACTTTGTTTTAGCAAACTGCCCGAAGACGAACTTCGGCAGCTGGTAGCCAAAGCACTTGACGATTTTGATTTGGCCGAAGCCAAAGATTTGGTGGTGGGCAGTCCGTTGAAAAAAACGTTGAGCGGCGGTCAGCGTAAACGGCTGAATATTGCCCTGGAGCTAATTCGTCAGCCCAGCATTCTCTTTGTCGATGAACCCACTTCGGGATTGAGTTCCATGGACTCGGAAAAGGTGATGACCCTGCTCAAAAGGCAAACCGTGCATGGCCGTTTGGTTATCATTAATATTCACCAGCCATCGTCCGATTTGTACAAGCTGTTCGATAAGCTGTTAATCATCGATAAAGGAGGACGGGTAATTCACAACGGAAATCCAATGGATGCCATTGTGTATTTTAAACGGATGGCGCACTATGTAAATCCTGAAGAGCGCGAATGTCAGACCTGCGGAAATGTAAAAACAGAACAACCCCTGCGCATTATCGAGGCACGTAAAGTTACTCCCGATGGCCGGCTGGTGCGCGAGCGAAAAATTACCCCGCAGGCCTGGTACAATTATTACCGCATCAACTTCGAAGATAAATTTAAGTGGAAAGAAACCGCAGCAAAAGATAAGAAAGAGAAATTACCGCCCAACCTGTTTAGTATTCCATCGCGCTGGGAACAGTTCCGCATTTATTTTTCGCGCGATGCCTTATCGAAACTAAAAGACCGGCAATATTTGCTTATCAACTTTTTAGAAGGCCCTTTACTGGCGCTTATTCTGGGCTTTTTTACCAAATACATGGTAAATGCCCATGCAGGTGGTGGCTATGTGTTTTCAGAGAATGTGAATATTCCGGCCTATTTGTTTATGTGTGTGGTGGTAGCGCTCTTTTTAGGACTGAATGTAAGCGCCGAAGAAATTATTAAAGACCGCAAACTCTTGCAGCGGGAATCATTTTTAAACCTTTCGCGTTTCAGCTACCTGAGCGCAAAAATAGTGGTGCTATTTGCTATTTCGGCCATCCAGACATTAACTTTTGTGCTTATTGGCAACAGCATACTCGAGATTCAGGGACTTACCCTGAGTTATTGGCTGATACTTTTTAGTGTGGCCAGTTTTGCCAATATGCTGGGGCTGAATATCAGCAGCGGATTAAATTCGGTGGTTTCCATCTATATTTCAATTCCTTTAATTTTGGTTCCCCAGATGCTCTTTAGCGGTGTGATTGTGGAATTCGACAAGTTGCACAGTTCCATTGCCAACGAAGAACAGGTGCCGCTTATTGGCGATATAATGACTTCGCGTTGGGGTTATGAAGCCCTGGCGGTAAATCAGTTTATGAACAATGCTTTCGAAGAGCATTTTTTTGAGTTGGAGCAGCAAATGAGTACCTGTTCGTTCAATTACGGGTACCTGATTCCCGAATTGAAAATGCGAAATAACGAAGTGCAATATGCACTCGATAAAAAACGGACAGACGATGCGGCTTTACATTTGGCTGTGTTAAATAAACAAGTGTTTTGGAATGGAGAAACGCTCTGGTTGCGGGAAACAGGTATGCCCGAAAGTGCTTTTACGCTGAATGATTACAACCAACAGCTGCATACCCTTTTGAAATCGCAACTCGACAGTCTGTCGAAAACCGAGCAGTTGGTTTATGCAGTTCTCAGCCGGCAAAAAGACAGTATTTATCAGGTATTATTAACACAATTGGGCAGTGCTGAGGCTTTGCTGGAATTTAAGCAAAAGCATTACAACAAGAATCTGGCGCAATGGGTTTTGGCTAAGAACGAGCCGCGGCAAATTGTGTTCGATGGGACTAAGTACATCCGCAAAAAGCATCCGGTATATAAAAATCCAACCCACCTTTGGGGAAGGGCTCATTTTTATGCTCCCTTTAAACGTGTGGGCGAGTTGGTTTTTCCAACCCCCTGGTTTAATATGATTATCGTATGGCTTATGACTTTTATCTTTTTTGTAACCCTGTATTTCGACTTTATGCGTCGCACCATTGTGTACTTTGAGCGCTTTAAGCTGCGCCGCTTATACAGCAGGTGGCAAAAATTGCCCATCTAAACCGATAAATATTTGGGAAAAGCGATACAACTATAAGAAAGTTTTTACGTAGAAGTTAAAGTTTTTCGCAAAGCAAAGTGTTCAGATTGATAGGGTGGGGATGGAATTTGGATAAACAGCGAACTTATTAACTTTTTAGCATTGATTGGAAGCAAACTAAGAGTGTTCAACATAAAAATTATTCCCTATGCAAAGTATTGTAATTAACGACAAATTAAAGGTAGTTCAGGGCGATGATCAAATCTATAAATACATCGCCATTAATAAATGCACGCTCGATATAGAAACGGTAAAAGAGATGACCCGGGTAGGGGACGAGTGGAATGGAACCCGTTTGTGCGCCAATCTGGTGGATATGCGCGATTTGTTTTTTATCGATTCCCGAACCCGCGAATATGCTGCTGCCCAGTACCGCCCCCATGTGGCCGGACAAGCTATTTTGATTGAGTCGCGCCTGTCGAGCTACTTTGCCAATTTGTATTTAAAGTTTAGTAAGCCCAAGGTGCCTACAAAACTGTTTACTAAAGAAGACGAGGCCATGGAATGGTTGAATGAACAGATGCTAAAACGCAGTGCTAATTAATAAGTAATGAGTTCGGTACATCAGTCTTACGAAAAACTCAAACAGTTATTACTCAATAATCCGCAATGGCCACGCTTGTACATGTTTAAGTTTGTGGTCCCCAATAAAAACGGCAATGTGGAGCGGGTGGTAAGCTTATTACCCCCCGAAGGTGAAATATCATACAAACACACTCAGAATCTGAAGTATGTTTCGGTTACCTGCACCCACACCATGGCTTCGGCTGAGCATATTATTGAAATTACGAAAAGAGTTTCTGAAATTCAGGGAGTGATGGCCTTATAACGTGAGTTCGACATAAGAATATTCATCCCCCTAACCCCCTTCAAAGGGGGACAGCCCCTTTTCAGAAAAAAATTAATTTGGAAAAAGTGTTCCGCCCCGGCGGAGACTTTAGGGGTGAATTCATTTTCTTATAAATAATTTTCATTTTGCTTTTTTTACATCGGACTCACGTTTATAGTTTCGAATTAAAGGATAATTAAATATCCGGTATTATATGCGTCACTGCAACGGTATAAAACCATATTGATGCTTATAAAAAAGCGTATAGACATTTATAAAAAACCATCTATACGCTTTTTTAAAACCGTATAGACGATTTTTTTCCGTGTGCTAATGCCTTTAAACAGGGCCTTGGGAAGCGCTTAAAGAGCGGATTCCTGGAGCTGGTTTTTTTTATGCCGGGCTATTTCTTCTTTTATGACTTCGGCCAGACGTTTTACGCCTTCGCGATTTTGTTCTTCGTTTACAAACGAGAAATTCAGGCGCAGGGTGTTTTTCCCGCTGCCATCGGCATAAAATACCTGTCCGATTACATAAGCCACTTTCTTCTCGACCGCTTTAAAAAACAATTCTTCGGCGTTCATGTATTCAGGAAGGGTTACAAAAAGGAACAATCCGCCTTCGGGTTCGGTCCAGCTTACGCCTTCGGGCATGTACCGACGAAATCCTTCGAGCATAATGTCGCGGCGTTTGTGGTACAAATCGATGGTTTGTTTTAAATTTTTAGTAAACTGGGGCGATTTAAGATACTTAGCAGCAATTTTTTGTACAAAAGTGGGCGTACATAAATCGGCCGATTGTTTCGATACCACCATTTTGTCCAAAATTTTAGGGTCGGCTAATACCCAGCCAATACGGAATCCCGGAGCTACAATTTTTGAGAAAGTACCCAGGGTAATCACGTGACCTGTAGTGTCCATTTGGTACATCATGGGTTGATGTTCGCCTTCGAAACGAATTTCGCGGTATGGACTGTCTTCTACAATCAAAACATCGTATTCCAGAGCCAATTCAATAATCTGTTGACGCCGTTCTTTTGGCATGGTTATACCGGCCGGATTCTGGAAGTCGGGAATGATGTAAATGAATTTGGGTTTTTCGTTCTTTGCTTTCAGTTCTTTAAGGCGACTTTCCAAAACATCGGCTCGCATGCCTTTATCATCGAGTGGAACGCCTACCATTTGCGCCCCGTAAGACATAAACGCACTTATACCACCCAAATACGAGGGCAAACCGCAAATAACCTTGTCGCCTTTGTTTAAAAATACCCGGCCTAATAAATCGAGGCCTTGCTGCGATGCGGTGGTAATTATTAAATTATCGACACTACAGTTTACGCCTTCATCCTGGTATTTTTTTACCAGCGTTTCGCGCAATTCTTTCAGTCCTTCGGTAGCATCGTATTGCAGGGCGGCAGCACCATCGTTATACAGCACCTGATTTACGATTTCTTTTAAATCGTCGATAGGGAACGATTCGGGAGCAGGCAAACCACCGGCAAATGATATAATTTCAGGTTGTTGGGTAAGTTTTAATATCTCGCGTATGGCCGAACGCTTGCTGCGTTTTACCATATCGGAAAAAATAAGGTCTAAATCGGTTACCATGGCAAAAAGTTTTAAAGTATTTGTGCTATCAAAGGTATCACAACTTTGTATATTTTCTTTAATGAAGCTTATATACAGAAAAAACAACTATGAAATGATAAAATAACAGAAGATATGTTTAGTTTTGTTGAGCGAATGCTTTACTAAGTAGAAAAAACACGTAATAAAACCTGTAAACTATGCTAAAGCTTGACGAAACCGATAAACGCATCCTTAAAATCCTTCAGGTCGATGGTCGGATAACCACCAAGGAACTGGCCGGAAAAATTCATTTATCGAATACGCCAGTTTACGAGCGGGTAAAGAAGCTCGAAAAAAGCGGTGTGATACGCAAATACAAAGCCGAGATTGATCCCGAAAAAATAGGGAAGGGTACGGTAATATTTATTATGGCCTCGATGAATAAGCACACCAAAGATGTGGTCGATAATTTCAAAAAGCAACTGATGTCGTTTCCCGAAGTAATGGAGTTTTATTACATATCGGGCAACCACGATGTAATGCTTAAGGTAATGGTTGGCGATATGCATGAGTTTAAAACCTTTATCGAAGAGAAATTATCGAATGTGGATAATATCTATCAGTTTCAAAGTATTTTTGCCATTTCGGGTGAACGAAAATCGGTATTTGAGATTTAAGTTTTTTGGCTCAACCGAATTAGAGCTTTTGATTGTATTGAAAAGCAGGAATTTTAAATTAATCATTCCACCTTTGGCGGAGGTTATATTATTCTAAAGCCCGGCTTATTCGCAGGTCAGGTTTACTGGGGAATAGTAACCAAAGTTAACTTTGGGGTTTATTACCCATGATTAAATACTTATCTTTACAAAAAGATTTGAATTATGAATACAGCGGAAATTAAAACCGATTTAATTCGAAAATTAGATTCTTTAAAAGGAAGTCGATTGGAAGAAGCCTATGGATTGTTGCTTAATTATATTAATGGGAAAAGCGATGTTAATGATTGGCAAAGTCTGACTTCGGAGCAACAGGAAGCCATCCGGATTGGAATCGATCAACTGGATGAGGGAAAGGGAAAAAGTCATGATGAGGTTATGACTTCCGTTCGAAAAAAATTCCTAAATGAATAAAATGGTTATCTGGTCTCCGGCTGCTGAAGAAGATTTAGCTATAATATTGGATTACCTTAAACACAAATGGAGCCCCAATGTAATCAAAAAATTTATTGACAAAGTGGACGAGCACCTTCGTTTGATAAGTGATGATCCGGGAATATTTCCAATAATCAATAAGGAACTCAGAATCAGAAAAAGTGTAATCACAAAACATAATACACTGTATTATAGAGAAGCCAATCGCAAAATTGAAGTAATCAGGTTATTCGATTCAAGGCAGGATCCAAAGAAATTGAAATTCTAGCTTATACAAAAGCAGCTAAATAATCAATTCTTAGAACCAGCATTCTTCCCTGATTTGAATGAATATGCTTTAAATTATAGTTTTTAAAAGCTTGAGACAGCAAATACTTAATACTATTATTGGAGACCTTAATCCAAAGAAAAGCCTTTTATGAAGTTTTTTAATACCGCCTGTCCCCGCAATTGCTACAGTACCTGCTCGTTTAAAGTGGGAGTCCTCGATGGAAAAGTTAAAACCATTGAGCCGCAACCGCTCAACCGGGCAACGCCCGAGGGTATCTGTCTGAAAGGACTAAGTTATGTGGAGCGGGCCAATTCCGGCGAACGGATTCTAAGCCCTTTAATCCGAAAAAAAGGTGTTTTTGTGCCCATCGACTGGGAGCAGTCCTTATCACTTATTGCCGATAAACTAAACTTCTATAAAGAAAATTATGGTAGCCATAGTATTTTGTTTTATGCTGCCAGTGGAACTTCGGGGCTGTTGAACGATGTGAGCCTTAATTTTTGGCGTATGTTTGGCGGTACAACCCGTGTTTATGGAAACCTTTGCTGGCCGGCGGGTCTCGAAGCTACGCGATTAACCCTGGGCGAAAACAAGCACAATGCAGCCTGGGATATCGAAAATGCCAAGCTGATTGTTCTCTGGGGGAAAAACCCGGCTGAGACCAATATTCATCAGATGATTCCCATTGAAAAAGCTTTGGCAAACGGAGCGCGGATGGTGGTAATCGATCCCCGTCGTACCCAGTCGGCTGAACAGGCCGAATTACTGATTCAGCCCAAACCCGGAACCGATGCCTTGCTGGCTTTGGCAGTGGCCAGGCTATTGATTGAGAAGCAACAAACCGACAACGCTTTTATTTCGGACCATGTTTTGGGTTTCGATGCCTTTAAACAGTCAGTAACGCAGGTGAGTCTCGATGAAACAGTAAAAATTACCGGAGTACCGCTTCGGTTTATCGAAAAACTGGCTCATTTAATGGGAAATATTCAGCCCATGACTTTGGTTGCTGGTTACGGAATGCAGCGTTTCAGTAACGGTGGGCAAACCATTCGATGTTTACTGGCTCTTAGTGTAATTACCGGAAATATTGGTAAATCGGGAGCTTGTTGGCATTACGCCGATTTACAGGGTGATATTTTTAGTGCATTAAAAGAGCCTGAAAGCTACTTTCCCGATGCGGCTACAGATGCACCATTCCGACGTGTTGTTCCTACAGCCCGTTTGGGCGAATCCATGTTGCAGCTTTCGAATCCTCCCTTGAAAATGGCCTGGGTAGAACGGGGTAATCCTTTGGCACAAAACCCCGATAGTTTAAAAATCAGGGAAGCATTTAACCAACTGGAATTTAAAGTGGTGGTAGAGCAGTTTATGACCGACACCGCGCTGGAAGCTGATTTGATTCTTCCGGCAAAAAATATGTTCGAACAAAGCGATCTTATCTCATCCTACTGGAATCCCTACGTTCAGCTTAAACAAAAGGTGGTGGAACCTGCCGGTGAGGTAAAACCGGAAACAGAGATATATTACTTATTGGCTAAAAAACTGGCTTTTGCTGAGGAACTGATTCAGCAAAACTTTCCCGAACCTACAGATGCTGCAATTGATTCCTGGCTTGAAAGAGAACTGCAAGCCTTTGAAGGCTTAACGCTCGATAAGTTAAAAAAAGCACCCGTGTTAGCTCCCCGTTTGCAGGTAATTGCCTTTAGCGATTACCGGTTCAGCACCCCATCGGGAAAAATTGAATTGTATTCCGAACAGGCCAAAAGCCGGTGGAATGTTTCAGAACTGCCCGGGTACGTTCCCATTGCCGAAGATGATAAGCGTAAGTTTCCCTATCAGTTAATGACTCCCAATACAAAAAACCGTATTCATTCGCAGTTCGGGAATCTCAAGGTAATTAAAATGCTCGATCCTTTTCCTTATGCAACCATTAGTGCTGTTGATGCGCAACAAAAAAACATCAGCCCGGGCAATAAAATAAAGGTGTTTAATGATGTGGGTTCGTTGGAGTTGAACGTAAAAATTGATGCCAGTCTGCGGCCGGGAGTTGTGGTAATTTATAATGGCTATTGGCATCAGGAAGGAGCCTGTCCGAATAGCTTAACCAAAGGTTTGGAAACCGACATGGGCCACGGAACGGCTTTTCACGATACCCGGGTCGATTTTTGTTTATTGAATGCCAAGGATAAAGCCATCAAATAAATAGTATGCAGAATTATTTTATTTTCGATATAAATAAATGTGTGGGTTGCGAGGCCTGTGTGGTGGCTTGTACTATTGAAAATGGCATGCAGCAGCCGATAACCTGGCGAAACATTTATATCAGCAACGAAGCGCATTTACCGGGACTTCCCTTATTTCATTTTTCACTGGCTTGCAATCATTGTGAGCAGGCTCCCTGCATGCAAAGTTGTCCGGCCAATGCTTTTAGTCGCGATGCTGCAAGCGGAGCCGTTATTCATCATCCCGAAAAGTGCATTGGTTGTAAGTACTGTACCTGGGCTTGTCCGTTCGATGCGCCCAAATACAACCCCATAAGTGGAATTGTAGAGAAATGTACTTTTTGTGCGCATCGGGTTCAGGAGAATCAAAAGCCGGCTTGTGCCCAGCTTTGTCCAACCGGTGCGCTCGATTTCAGTTTTACTGACTTGTCACCTGACGAATCGGAAAGGTCAAGTCCGGTGAAGGTAAAAGTTGGCTCCCGAATACAATCACAAACCTTAAGAGTTTCCCGGGGGCCGGAACAGGATTCAACCTTGTTTTTGTCCCAATCGATGAATACATCCAAAAGTAATCCGCAACGGAAAATTAAAGCTTTGCACGAATGGCCGCTGATAGTTTTCACCCTGCTGGTAACGGCATTGGTTTCTATTAAGACCAGCTTTATTCAGTTACCCGATGCAGGAAATTATTACCTTTTTGTCCTTCTTTTGTTTGCTGCTTTAATGAGTACATTACATTTGGGGAAGAAACAACGTGCCTGGCGGGCGTTGTTAAACCTAAAATCTTCGTGGTTAAGTCGCGAGATTGCCTTGTTCACTCTATTTGGTTTATTGATGCTGATTCAGTTATTTATTACTTCAGTTCCCCTTTGGCTGTTTGCTTTTGTTGGTTTGTTGCTTTTGTTTGCTATCGATAGGCTATACGATGTGGCTACCTGGCAATGGCCCATAAAATTGCACAGCGCCCAAACCCTGTGGATGGGTTTATCGGCAATAGCCTTGTTAAATGGGTGGATTTACCTTTTTGGCTTAGTTGCACTATTTCGGCTTGTACTGGGCTTTTGGCATAACTATAAACTTCCTGAAAATAAAAATTTGTTTTTGTTTATCGGAAGGCTCATGTTATTAACTACTGTTGTAGGAATGGTTTTTCGATTGCCCTTTTTTGTTTTATTGATTGTATTTTTAGCGGGAGAAATCATCCAGCGGATAGGTTTTTATCAGGCATTACAGGTAGCCTCTCCTCAAAATGATTTGAAAATCAAGGGAATTCATAGCTAGCTGATATAGCAAATACAAGTTCCCGGAATCAACCAAATAAAAACCGCGGCCAATATAGGTCCGACAATTAATAAAACGATTTTTACTTATGATTAACGAAGCCGTAATAGTTATCAATCCGGGATCTACATCAACCAAAGTAGCCTTGTATTCCCGGCAAGGAGAATTGCATGCACAAAATATAGAACATGAACAAAGCGAACTGGATAAAATACCCCGAATTGCTGACCAGTTGGACTATCGTTTAACACTGATAAAAACGTTTTTAAAGGATTATCTGTCGCAACATTCGTTTAAGATTGTTGGCGTTGTTGGCCGTGGGGGAATTGTTAAGCCTTTAAGTGGAGGAACTTACCGCATTAATTCCGATTTTTTAAACGATGCCCGTTCAGGCAAATACGGTGAACATGCTTCAAATTTGGGAAGCTTATTGGCCAATCGCTTGAAAGAGTTTTACAACCTTGACGAATGTTATACAGTTGATCCGGTTTCGGTGGGTAATATGTGGCCCAAAGCAGAAATTTCGGGGGTGCCCCATATTGTTCGCATTGGACGGGGGCATCCGCTAAACATGAAAATGACCGCACGGAAAGTAGCCCGCCTGCAACAAATTCCTTTTGCCGAAACCAATTATGTAATTGCACATTTGGGCGGTGGTATTTCCATCTCGCTGGTACAGGGCGGCAAACTGGTCGATATTAACGACGGCTTGCTGGGCATGGGGCCTTTTTCGCCCAACCGGGCAGGTTCGCTTCCCTTACGCGGGGTAATGAAGCTGTGTTATTCCATGACTGAGACTGAAGTAAAAACCCTGTTGTCGAAAAACAGTGGTTTTAAAGCCTATCTGGGAACCGAAGATTTACGCGATGTGATAAAAATGATGGCTCAGGGTGATGAAAAAGCACAACTTATTTTTGATGCCTTTGTGTATCAGGTAGCTAAAGAAATTGGCGCTTATTATGCCGCTTCAAAGTGTCAGGCTCAGGCCATTATTATCACCGGGGGAATTGCACACAACAAACAGTTTATCGACGAGTTAAAATCGCATATAGGTAGACTTACTGACTTTTTTGTGTATCCGGGCGAAAACGAAATGGAAGCATTGGCCGAAGGCGTTTTTCGGGTAATTGATGGAGAAGAAGAGGCGCAGGAATATTAGGCGACCGTCTTTTTTTGTAAAATGTAGCATTTCCTTGGGTTAAGGTTCTATCTTTGTGCTTTAAAAAAAACACCGTTGCGTTTTGCATCGGCATAAACTTACAGGCATGCGATTCGACGATTACCATATCTCTTTTGAAGTTAAGAAAAACCTGGCCAAGCTGGGCTTTACAAAACCCACCGACATTCAGTTTAAATCGATCCCGCCCATTTTAAAAGGTGAGGATGTACTGGCAATTGCTCAAACAGGTACAGGTAAAACTGCGGCGTTTGCCATTCCGGTAATCGATATCATCCATCGAAAAAAAACCACCAGCCGGGCCGATGGGATTAAGTGTCTGGTAATGGTTCCCACACGCGAGCTGGCAGAACAAATTCATGGTGTTTTTGAAAAGTTAAGCAAGCATACAAAGGTAAAAGCCTTCAGCATTTATGGAGGTGTGGAGCAGGATAAGCAAATTTTGCGTCTGCAAGAGTCGTTGGATGTGTTGATAGCTACTCCCGGACGTATGTTCGATTTGGTAAGTCAGGGGCATCTAAATTTGAGCCGGGTTGACATCCTTATTTTGGACGAAGCCGATCACATGCTCGACCTGGGTTTTGTAAAAGATATTTACGATATAAAAAAGAAATTGCCCCGAACGCATCAAACCCTTTTCTTTTCAGCCACCATCAATGAGCAGATAAAAAAACTGGCGTATTCGCTGGTGAAAAACGCCATTCGCATTCAGATATCGCCTAAGGATCCGGTTTCGAAAAATGTAAATCATTCCGTGGCTTTTATTGAAATGGATGACAAACGATTCTTTCTGGAGCGCATGGCGAAAGAGCATCCCGAAAGTAAAATTCTGGTTTTTGTGCGTACCAAAGTACGAGCCGAGCGTGTGGCTAAAGCCATGGAACGGGTTGAAATTCAATCGGTAACCATTCATGGCGATAAAGAGCAAAAAGACCGCTTCGATGTAATGAACCGTTTTAAAAGCGGGGAAGTTAAAATTCTTATTGCAACCGATGTGAGTGCCCGCGGTATCGACATTCCCAATGTGGAATATGTGGTGAATTACGATTTACCAGAACAGGCTGAGAACTATGTCCACCGGGTGGGGCGAACGGGGAGGGGACGTGAAAAGGGATTTGCTGTTGCTTTTTGCAGTCCCGAAGAAAAACCCATGCTTAAAGAGATTGAAACCTTTTTGGGGAAACCCATTTCTGTGGTTGATATAGATAAAAACGAGTATCAGGATACCCTTGATTTTACCGAAGATGTGGATAACAACTGGAAAGATTTGATTAAGGAAAACGAAGCGTTTTTGTCCACGCTAAAAAAGCCCAACAAAGGGAAAAAAGGAAAGCGTTAACAAACTACACATAAATATTTTTAATATATATGGAGTAATGAAAACTAAACTTTATTTAATTGTTTCTGTACTAATTGCTTTAAATGCCTGTCAACAGCGAAATCCCGAACAATTGTCCGGCGATTATTTTGGACAGGAATTTCCCGGTTCGGAACCGGTTCTTTTTGCTCCCGGTTATGTTTCGTCAGGAATTTATACCCGCGATGTTAGCATAGCTCCCGATGGAAAATCGGTTTATTTCAGTGCTTCATCGCGCGGATTTAATTTTATTATGTTTACCGAACAAATAAATGGTGTTTGGACCGAACCAGAGATTGCATCTTTTTGCGGAAATGGAGCCTGGTACGATTACGAACCCCTTGTTACTCCCGACGGAAATCGAATACTATTTTTATCGACCCGTCCGCCTGCTGGAAAAGATCCCAAACCCGGATGGTTTTACGAAGATATTTGGGCTGTAGATAAAACAGATCAGGGCTGGTCGGAACCTAAGCCCCTAGACAGCTCAATTAACACAGCCAACGGAGAATTTTTTCCATCATTAACTCAAAATGGTACCCTGTATTTTACCCGGAGTTATGCAGATTCCAATCGTATTTTCCGGAGTGAAAAAATGGCTGATGCTTATGCGATTCCTGAAATGGTAAGCATCGAAAGTAGCGAACATTTAAAGTATTACAATGCATTTATTTCGCCCGACGAAAGTTATATGATAGCCTGTGTTTCCGGACTTGACAGCACAAACAATCCCTTGTATGCGGTTGCTTATGCCAAGGAAAAGGGAAAATTTCATCCTTTCGAATTGTTGCCTGAGCGTATAAACCGGCCGGGACAAAGGGCTACTGCAGCTTCGGTTTCGTCCGATGGAAAGTTTTTGTTTTTTGCATCTTCAGCACCAAAGAATCCTGAGTTGAATATTAAACCCGGAATATCACAGACTCAATTGTTCGATATGCTGCAAAAACCCCAAAATGGCATGTCCAATGTGTATTGGGTCTCAACTAAGGGATTGATTAAAGAGCAATAAAAAATAAGCCCTTTCCGGTTTATTGAAAATAAATATCTATTGCCTCTTTGTAGTTATAAAAAGATAACCGATTAGGGGGCAAAACAAATACCAACAAATGGTAATAAGTGTTATTGTTTGAAACAAAAAAAGCCTATAAATCAAATGATTTATAGGCTTTTAGTAATATTTGATAATTTGAGGAGTGGAGCTGCCGGGATTCGAACAAAAACTGTATATATCGTAAATATCAAATACTTAATAATTTAACATAATATAAAAGTGAAACACGAGTGAAGCGCATTTCGAGCTCCACAAAGGGAACAGAACCCTTGTACCAACAAGGAAAATATTATCAGAATCAAACTATGGGTAGTTGTGTTTGGCTTATATTTCGAAGGCTCTGCTTTTAATATACCCATGAAAGAATAAAAATTAAATTTTTCTGGAATAAAAATCCCAAGGAAGAAGTATTGCCCCCACTATAAGTATTTTTGGTCTAAAATATTAGCAATTAAACTATGAAAGGTATTTTAGACAATACAGAAGATTTTATACTTGGACTAATTAGTTCCAATCAGAAAAATAATTTAAACCATAGAGCACTGCTTGAAAAGGTAAGGGGTTTCGATCAAAAGCAACTATCCATTCTATTAAGGAGTCCGGAGCATAATAAGTTTTTCGATTTTTTTAAAATAGATTGGATATACAAAGGGTTTCCTTATCCAAGTATTTTATTGAATGATAATCCAGATATATTGCAAAAAGCAATATGTAAAGAAATTACCAATCCAAAAGAGGCTACAAAATATTATTTGTCAAAACTTCTACCAGAAGTTGATGTATTTTCAAACTTATTTTATCAACGCGTATTTAAAAATCCTTTCATTTTTGAAAATAGCAAAATGGAAGTTGTTCATATTTTACTAGAGGTTGCAGATAATATCGAAAAAACATTGCATTTAATTGAAGAGCCTTTTCACCGGTTTATATATGATGTTCATTTTCGTGTATTTGTATTAAATTGCTTTCAAGCATCAATTAAAATTGACTTTTTTAAAAGCAATCAAAAATATCCCTATAAATTAGAAACAAATTCAGTTAAGTATAAGGGAGTTTTAAATCTTCCGGAAAGCTGCACTATTATAACCGAAAAGACTGAACTGGCAAAAGAAGGAAAAAATATGAAACATTGCATATCTCATAACTGGGAGAGCATAGCAATGAGAAAAGAGTTTGTTATTCATATGGAATTCCCCGAAAAGACAACCTTTCTGATTCAGCCCTTTGAAAATACAGATTGGTTTATGATTTCAAAAGCTAAAGGTGTTAAAAACAAAGAGCCTGAAATAAATGCTTTAAAACCAATGTTTTCAGCTTTATTAGAGGAACAAAACCAAGAATTCTTTAGGAGAAATTCAAGTTGTAAAAAATCTGTAAAGAAATTTATAACATGGAATGTTGAGTTAAATATGGAAGAAATTGTTCAAATGCTTTAATTAAATAAATACAAGTTAAAATATTTATAACTTTATACGTTATGAAAATAGAATTATTTATGCTGGTTCTGAATGCCAAATCTCCATACTCAAAAGTTATAATAAATACTATACGGACATATTTTTATAATAAAGAGGCTTTTAATGGGGATCTGAAAAAATAGTGACCACAGATATAAATGAAGACTACTAAGTATTTGTCAACCCAATTTGCTAAAGATAAAAAAACAGAATAATGAAAGATTCAGTTACCTTTTTAAGGTGGAAATTTATAATCGATAATGTAAAGAAGCATGATTCTATTTCGTTAAAAGATTTATTATTAAATACGAATAGATGGCTTGAAAGACTCAATGATGTTATAGATATTCCATCAAGGAGTATATCGGAGCGTACGCTTAAAGAAGATGTATCAAACATTAGAAATATCTTACAGATTCCTATTGTTAGTAATTCACGAAGCCGAAAATACGAATTAAGGAACTCGGATAAGAATTCAGATGAGAATTATAAAATGCTTGAGACTATCCAATTTTCTGCGATTTCTCAACTTATAATGGTTCCTTCAGAAAGCATTTCATTTAGTAAACGGAAGGCCAATGGATTGGAGCACTTTTTTGATTTGTTGGGTGCTATTAAATCAAATAAAAAGGTACAGTTTATATATCATCAGTATGAAAAAAATGAAGAAAAAAAACGAATTGTATCACCACTAGGGTTAAAGGAACATAAAGGTTTTTGGTATTTAGTAGCTCAGGAAGAAGAAATTATTAAAACATTTGGTTTGGATAGAATAAGTGAGTTATTAATTACCATGGAAAAATCCATTATTCCTAAGGATTTTAGCCTGAAAGAATATTTTAATTATTGCTATGGAATAGTCCGGTTTCCTGATAGCACTCCTGAAGAAATTATTATAAAGATGCTGCCCATAAAATATGCTTACTATAAAGCTAATCCTTTACACTATACTCAAGAACTAATTGAAAAAGGCAACAACTACGTGATTATTAAGATTAATGCCTACTTTACTTATGATTTAAAACAAGAACTTCGTTCGCATGCTGATGGTGAAGTGGAAGTTATAACTCCACAAAATGGGTTGAAAGGAAAAGAAAGGTATTATTAAAAGACTGAGAAGTGATTTTGATGTATTTGCTTTTTAACAGATAACATTTTAACAAAATAAAATATTATGAAATTATTAGAATTTAAAAACTGGATGATTGAAGTTTGTGAATTTAATGAGCGAACTATTTCGAGTAGAATTTCGAATTGTAGAAAAGTTGAACAAGCTTATGGCGACTTAGAAATAAATTATGATAAAGATAGATGTGAAAAAATAATTTCTGAATTAAACTATTCAGTAGAAGATGAACGACAAAACAAACCCCCACGCCATAAAGTTAAAATTAATGGTAATATTAAAAATGGTTCGGCTACTTTGAAACAAGCTATAAACCTATATGTCGAATTTGAAGATGAAATGTTTGCCCAGGAATGTGAAAATGATAGTTACAATGACTTACCTATTGATGAAAATGATGACTTAAACGAAGACCAATTTTCTACAACTAATAATGATAAAGAAAATAATGGCATCATTTATCCTGGTGATAGAGATGATATAGAAAGACTAAATGGATTTGATAGCCTGTATCAACTAATTGGAAGTGATGATGAAAAATTTATTGATTTTTTTATTCGCAACTCAATTTTTATAAGTCCTGAAGCAGTTAAAAGACAAGCTGAAGCTATTAATAATTCTATCGCGATAGGAGAAAGAATTCCGGTCAGATATTCTCAAAAAATGAAAAAGTATTTCTTGTCAACGGATAAAAGACCCAGTGCTATAACCAATAGAAAAGATGCAGTACAAAAAAGTAGAAATTTTGATTTTTATAGTAAAGAAAGAGAAAATATAAAAGTTGAGTTTGACTCAACTGGGAATAAAAATGTTGTGGATGCAATAATTAAATATGGACAAATAAATTATAGTAAATTCTTAAATTTCACTATTTCTCATGTTTGGGCACGAACTTTTGATCCATATTTTTTTACGGCTCTATGGAATGTTGTAATTATTCCAAGTTACCTGAACCCAATAATGGATAAACCTCATAGTCAACAAACAATAAATGAAAAAATCCAAACTGTTATAAAAGCTATTTGTATTGAATTGTATAATCCCAACCAACTTTTATCAATAAAACTCGTTGATGAAGTTGATGAAGATTATAAAATTATCGCTTCCAATTTTATAAAGAACAAAGAATTAAGGTTTTTGGGTGTCGAATAATTTTAACTGATTTACCATGAATAAACCACTCTACCTATTAAAAGGAACTATTTATAGAAATGATTCCGATTTAGATAATCTTGTTGAAATTGAAGAGATTTTTAAGCATGACAACTTATTTGAAGCTCGCAAACAAGTTTTTAATAAATATCAGAGTTATGTCGATGTTTTTTTAGAAAGCATTGATAGCAGCTATGAATCTTTTGAACAAACAGTATTGGAACTAGAGCGATTCATTAAATCATCACGTCAGAAATTTATTTTAAATGAACCGGAAAACGGAGAAATTGAAATTGACTTTGATAAAGGATTGTTTATATATCTGGTGCCAGATTCGTCAAAAATTAGTTATACTAAGGAGAGACAAATTATCTATGAGGATAAAATTTTAATACATTCTTTTTGTGATAATTTAGGCGATGATATGAAATATGTCTATAATGGTTTAATCAATGAATACAGTTTTTATAAATCGATTCAAATATTTGAAAATTTTGAATTACCAAAAGATGCTTTAGTTCATTTAAGAAAAGAGTTTAGGGGAGTGGATATTTTAATTAGTCCGATAGATTTTCAAAAATGGATTGATGAAAATCGAATGACCATTGATGATTTAATGAGATCATTGGGTGTTTATTAATATAGAAGAATGATTGGGTAGATTTAAACCTAATCAACCCACATTCTCATTTATCGTTTTAATAATCCGTATAATCTTATCCTGTTCTTCATCTTCAAAAAGACCAAAAATTCCTTGGTCGTTAATGTCAGTGAATGGAGGTTGGGCCAGGCTTTTTAGCTCCAATAATCCATTGGTCTTAAAGTGGTTTATAATAGTCTGAATAAAAAGCATTTGTTGCGCATTTAAATTACCGGCATCCATAAATTCAGAAAAAGCGCGTTGAATACCTGTTTCATCTAACCCCAAAATACTTCGAATAAACCTGCCCAATGGTTCATTACCATAGGCTGCAATAAAATCATTCCGGGTTCCTAATTCTGATTTTCCAAATAGTAGTCGTTCCAACTCTAAAAGCTCATCGGAAGTTAATTGAAGGTTTCGTCGTAACTTTTGTATGGTAAAATGATGTTGATTTTCACGAATGTACGCTTCCATTTTTTGTTTGTAAGCATCGCTTTTTGAGATTCCACTTATGGGTTCTTTGATTGTCTCTGATTCAATGTCATCCTCAAAATTCGTGGTGTAAACTGTCAGTGTTTCCCTGGGAATGTATTTTAATAAATCCCGCAGGCTTTTTCGTATATGATCTAATTTTTTAAAATCAGTTTGTTCCCAAAACTCATCGGTTTGTGTTGCTAAAATGAGGCTTTTTGCTGTAGCAACCTCATGAATATTAAACAATCTTGAAAGTGAAGCTCCTGTATTTACAATAGTTTCTTTGTAAAATTGCTGTTTTGCAGATTTTTCCAGAACAGTCATTTGAAAATTTCGCACTAACAAGTCGAATCGTTTAGCCAGTTCATCATTATCCGGTATGTAAATTAAATCGGCCAGGTGTTCAAAAATTTCATTGATATCGAAATGTGTTAATGCTTCCCAAATGGCAGGTTGAGTTAATTTTTCAACCTGTTTTAAGTTCATCCGTACCCTGAAATTTTCTTTATTAAGTGTTTTTACCCTTTCAAATGCCCATTCCAAAAGCTCATTACGAATTTGTTGATGGTATGCATCCTGAAATTCTTCACCTTTTAAAGCCTCGGAAAGTAATATATTAGTTTTGAATATTTTGGCGCTTAAGGAATCATTATTTCTACTTTCACGACCACCAGGATTTTGTCCAAAAAATTCAAAGTTCCGGCACAAATCAAAAACTTTAAAATACGCTTTGTTTTTTTTGGGACTGAATAATTTCTCACATAATCGGGTACCCCGGCCAATCATCTGCCAAAATTTGGAAAGGCTGTAAACCGGTTTAAACAAAACCAGGTTTACAATTTCCGGAACATCAATTCCCGTATCTAACATATCGACGGATACGGCTATTTGTGGCATTTTATCTTTTATCGAAAAGTCATCGAGTAAATCCTGGGCGAATTTTTCGTAATTGTCAATTACTCTTAAAAACTTATTCCCCAATTCGGGATACATTTTGTTGAATCGCTCCTCAATAAATATAGCATGCTCGTGCTTTCGTGCAAAAATGATGGTTTTTCCAAGAACATCTCCACCTTGTACTTTAACTCCGTTGGTCATTAAGTGCGAGAGTGCCTTATCCACCGTATCGGTGTTAAAAAGCCACTCATTAATAGCTTGTGAACCAATTCTTTCAGGAATATTCCCTTGTTCGTCTCGAAAGGTTGCTTCGTATTGTTCTTTTTCCTGTTCACTTAGGTCGCTATATCGAATGCCCCGTTCCATAAAACCCAACTGAACTTTGATACCCTCGTAGGGAACTAAATAATTTTGGTTCACCGCCTCATCCAACTCATAATCGAAAGTCGGAATTCCGGTTTCTTCATCAAACAATCTGTAGGTATCGTGATGGGCATCTTCTTTGGGTGTAGCTGTTAGTCCGAGCAGAAGTGCATCAAAATAACGGAAAATGTCACCGTATTTTTTGTAAACAGAGCGGTGTGCTTCATCCACAATAATTAAATCGAAATGTCCTACCGTATAAAAACGTTGGTCATCTGATTTAATTCCGTCAATGGCATTCATAATTGTTGGATAGGTTGAAAAAACCAGACGGGTTTCTTTGTCCTCTTTGTCTTTTGTTAAATCGACAGAACTAAGGTGGGGCAATAATTTATTGAAATTTCGTTTTGCCTGCGTTACCAGTGCATTACGGTCGGCTAAAAATAATACGCGTTTTATTGCTCCTGCTTTAAAAAGCACATCAACAAATGAAATGGCAGTTCTAGTTTTGCCGGTTCCGGTGGCCATTACCACCAATGTTTGTCGCGATGCTCCCCGGAGTATTCCATTAACTTCTTTAAACCATTTGTCCAAAACAGCCTGAATGGCCATTTTTTGGTAGGGGCGATTGGTTATTTCGTTATTTATCTCAATTTTTCGGGGATCTGATAAGGCCGTTCGCCGGTTAAT
Organism: Salinivirgaceae bacterium; assembly: GCA_050179685.1. Taxonomy (GTDB): domain Bacteria; phylum Bacteroidota; class Bacteroidia; order Bacteroidales; family SZUA-534; genus GWE2-40-63. The sequence continues at coordinate 15,502 of JBFXEW010000017.1, read as the reverse complement.
GAGGGTTTGAAGTTCATCTTGAGTATAAAACCCGAAAACTTTTCGTGGAGCATAATTCAAATCATCCCATAATTCGGTATCGAATCCGTTGGTATAATAAATTAATGGTCGTTGACCAGTCATTTTTTCCAGACTGTTGGCATATAATTCCGCCTGGTGTTTGCCTTCGTGAATGTTTCGTGAGGCTTTTTTTGCTTCAATCAGCGCCAGCGGCAGACCGTCATCTCCCCAAAGCACATAATCCACGTAGCCCTTTCCCGATGGATTTACCGACTTTGGCATAAATTCAACCGGAAATTCGGTGGCATTTGTCGCTTCAGGATTCCATCCTGCTTCGCGCAACATAGCATCGATATATAATTCACGTGTTTGCGCTTCGGAAAATTGTTCGGGTGGTAGTATTATAGGTTGGTTCTGAACTTTCCGTTGTTGGATGGCTTCCAATTGTTGCTTTAGCTGGTTCAGTTCAATTTCAGTTTCCAAACGTTTTTTACGTTCGTCGGCAGCTAATTTAACCTGTTCGCTAAGCTGGTTTTGAATTTGGGAAAGTTCAGCCAGGCTTTTTTCCCGACTTCCTAACTTGGGGATTACACTTTCGTTAAAATCAGCAATTTCCGGAGGAATGTTACTATACATTTTAACTACCCAACTTACAAAACGAAAAAGAAATTTAACAGATGCTATACTAATCCGGTGATTTATTTTTCGTCCATGAGCCGCATTGTTCCCTTCTTTACGGATGTAGTTTATGTTTTCGTAAATTCCCGGAGGAATAAGCTCCCGAAAACTTTGTTCTCCCATTCGTGCTGACAAATTGGTATTGTAGGGTTCAGAAAGGGAACTCTCGTTTTCGTAAAGCCACTTTACAGTTTCCTCTAAACATAAGCGGGCATAAAAAGCTGAAGTAACAGGTGCTGTAATGGCATGTTGTTCAGCTTCCTTTGCCCAGTTATATAAAAACGACCATTCGGCTTTAAGAAAATCGAAGTTTGAGTTCATTCATTGTATAACTACAGTTAAACGGGATACAATATAACCAACAAAAACCTATTCTAATAGAATTTATCAATAAATTTTCATCAAAATAATTATTCAATTTGGGATTCTAATTCATGTTGACATACATTTAACACCTCTCTAATATAATAACCTCCACGCTGATGATAACGTAATAAAGCGACTGTTAATAGCGATACTAAAACAATATAATACCATGGATTTGTGTAATTTGAATAGATTAAAATTCCTGCAACAAATAACATATTTGTTAGTATTCCTCTTGAAAAAGCATACGAAGCATTAAAATCTATAACTCTTGCATCTGCTTTAGAATTAGCAATACGCATTGCTTCTACAAACAATTCTTTATTACTTGGATTATCTTTCACAATACTTGATTTCAACAATTCTTTCATTTTGGTACCATTAAAATAATCTACTTTCCAAATTCCAGCACCATCAAAAAACTTATTAACTGGATTGCCACCAGTTAAAGATCGATAAAATCCCTCTAACCAAGAAGAAATGGTATTATTGAAATACCCTATTATAAAAGTAATGGCCAATAATGGAAGGGCCGAAATATCAGGCATATTCCCCTTAAACTCATAATCTACGAAAAAGTAAATCACTAGACCAGGTACCAAATGCGACATTAAATCATAATACTTAAATTTCATAATCTGGATCTTTAAAAACAATTTCACAATCAGTATTACCTAAAATTCCCATGACTACAGGAAAGCCTTGTTTGGACATGGTGTAATATAAATATTTGTAAAGTTCTTTATCATCATTACTTGGATTTACTGAACAATAATCTGGATGTGAATGCCATTCACCAATATAAAATAATTGACCATCTGCAACTTTTAAATACTTTTTATATTCTTTAAGCAAACCATCTTTTCCTCGTTCAAATGATGTACTTTTTTCAATGCTATCTGTTGGAGCAAACAGAGTATCACAAACATAAATTATCTTACGCTCGGTATCATATGAACCGATTAAAACACCACCTGTTTCATTTGGAAGCTTTGATTTTCTGAAATCCTTCATTTTATCAACTAACCAATGATCAACGTAAATTTTCCAATCACCAACATTTTTACGAATCCATCGGGTTGGTTCAAATGAATAGCTACAGACTTCAAATATATCATTATCAATACTCCAAATTTTAATAGCCGCTTGACCAGAATCAGTAAGTGATTTTATTGTCTTCGCTACAATTGATGATAATAAAGAAACATCAGTTTGGTTTATCCTATTCGTAATTTCTCGACAACTATTCCTATTATATCTGATTTTTTGCGATTGATTGAATTGTAGATGATTGTGCAACTTGCTTTCATGAAACAGGTTACGATAATATTGCATTTCTAGAAAATCTAATCGATGCCTACGTCTTTTGTCTTCCGCCAAAATAACCAAATCATTACCCTTTGGATTTAAAAACGATGATATTCGCTGAGCCTTAATGTTTTCCCCAAAATCATTAGCGAGCGCTCTTGCAACAGTAATTGATGTTGACATATCAATAATTGCTTTGCTATTTTTTAGTTTTTCTACAAACGATTCATCCTTATAAATATCAAGAAAGTTTGATTCAATTGGGGTTGCAAATTCACAGTTTAATAGCTGATTAAGTTTTTTACTTAATTGAGAAGCTTTATTATAACCAATATCTTCTCTGCCTAAACAGTGTTTTGCTAAGTTATGAGGCGCTAATATATCGTGATCTATTACGTTCCAATATCCTAAACCCAACCTTGAAATATTATCAAGAAACTGGGAACCCAATGCACCAGATCCGATTAATGTAAAAATGTCATTAACTTGATCTATATTATTATAAAATGAGGCTAAGGTTCTATTGAAATCAAAAACAGATGAATACAAATCAAGTTCGATATTTTTTATAATATCAATGTCAAATTTTTTACCAAAGATTTGGACAATTTCGTTATCCATTTTTTCAAGACAACCAGAATCTTGACCTAATTGAAGTAATGTGGAATTCGTAATTAAAAACAAATATTCATAAGTCTCTTCTTTATCCTCATTATTTCTTTTAACCGGAATTAAACAATTAAATGCCAACTTTGTATTTAGCAGTAACTTATTTGCAGATATTTCTTTAAGGTAATTGTCAAAATATTCTTTGATCAAGGAAGTGAAATTTCTACCTTTTATTGTAATAATTGAATCAACATCGCTTAATTTTTGAGGTATTTTTTGAATATAACCATGTTTTTTTGGGTCTGATTTTAATGTTTGTAAGGTAAATGAATTATCTATAGATTGTTCCTTTACCAAATTATAATAAATCGAGCTTCCAATTCTGGAAATGGAATTATATTCAAATGGATTAAAATTTTCAGGTATTAAAACATAACCTTTAGGAATATAAAATGGTTCTAGTTGTTGATCTTCTTGATGAAGTTCATCTATTGCAGTTAACTTAAACCATCGGCTAATTTTAGAAACAAATTCAAACTCATTAAACCTATACTTGACTTCCCTAAATAGTTCCTCTGTTACACATAAATTAATTGGATACTCAAAAGTCTTGGCATTAGTATGTGGTAGTCCTGTTTTAAAATCAGACCTTAATGCGTATACTTCAGGAAAATTATCATCTTTTACCGAGCAAATTATTGCTACCTCTTCGTAAGCTTTTATACCATTTTTCGGATATTGTGGTACCTCAATATCAAACTTTGCAAGTATAACTTCATCATAATTATCTTTTCTTACAAATCTAAGCGATCCATCAACACAGCCTGAATAATTTGAAAGAACACGAGCAAGCTTTTTTGCTCGTGTTAACACCAAGTTTTCTTTTGTAATTGTTTCGCCTTTAATAATTGGATAATTATACTCCATAAGAACCTGCTCTTGGAATTGAACCTCCCGCAATTGCGGCACCAGCATTAGTTGCCTCTTTTTTTAAAGTAAGCCCACCATCATCTATTATAAACTCTAATGGTTTTGGGGCTTTTTCTCCTTTATGTGTAGCTGTATTTCTAAAATAAGGTTCTGTTACTTTTTTAATATATTCTTTTCTTGCTGGATAATGAGGTGGATTATTATCATCATCGACAATTTTCTTACTCGATGCAACGATGTAAGCATTATTCTGTTTATAGTCCAGAAACTCTAATGAATAATCCTTTGGCTCTTTATTCTCTTCGTAAGGGCGGTCGTTGAAGAATGACCATGAACAATGATGTGGAGATAGGAACAAATCCCATTTTAATCGATCATAATTTCCATTTTCTTCTGATTTTCTTAAAACTTTTTCCCATATATAATGGTCTGCATCACCACCAAAAATAGCTCTTGATTTAATTGCACCTCCATGTGTTACACGTAATGCAATTTGGAATACAATACTTGTTGCATTATGGTCTTTATCTGCTTTACCAGTAACTAAATCACTTTTAAATGGTGCATGGATAAATATTTCGATTAAACCCGTATATTTTCCATTTATAGATGTTACAATTTTTCCTGGGATATAATTTAAGCCATCAACTATTTTATCCTGATCATTATACCCAATTATGCGTAATCGATTTCCTTGCTTATTAGCTTCTATAGGATTTTCTTCAAAAAGTTTTCGTCTACGCTTAGCTTCTTTGCGAATAGCCGTAGCCTGTTCACAAATATCATTACCAAAAATCATCTGCGTTACCCATAGCTCCCCAATGATAATTTCATCATTTTCGCGATTTTCTTTTTTATATTCGTTGGGATCGCCGCAATAATAATTGCCTTCAAATCCTAGACAATGATCCTTGTGTGCATGCGATAAAACAAATAAGTCCAGAAATGGATTTTTATCTGTGTCTTTTTCCAGATCGTTAATTAAATCTTTCTTGACATCGTAGATTTTAATACCATCTGAATCTTCTTCACCATCACGTATTTGGCAATCAACCTGAATAGTAATGTTATCGCTCGTTTTTATTAATGTTGTATCGGCATTGCCTACTGGATAAATTTTAATTTTGTGTTTATTCGACATAGTCATATTTTTAAAGTGTTATTAAATGGCAGGGAATTGCTTCCCTACCAATTTCAAGTCTCAATTAGTTTGGTGTTGAACGATAATGTTCACGCACTTTTACTGTTCTCGTACCTACTTTTTTAGTGTGCTCTGGGACATGCACTTTCTTTTTACCTTCGTTTGTTTTCGCCATTTTGAAAAAAAATTAACGTTTACGAATCTTGTATTGGTTATATACATAACCAAGCATAGTTAAATATTTACTGATTGAGATTGATTAATGGTAGGATATTAAAAAATATGCTATATTGCAGCCTCAATCACTGGATATACAAACAAGTCGAGCTACGCTTGATGATTTCCTTGAAATCTTGTAATATCCTTATAAAAAGGTAAATGCGGTCCGCCAAGACAATATTGCATTTACCTTTTTGTTTAAGCTCTTTTAATCAGATCATATTTTTACTTTTTTCATGTTAATTCATTTTACACAAAAATAATGCTATGTATAATAAATTATAGCTATTGTTAATAAGTTCGTATAAATGTTTATTATTCTACTTAATTTCCAACACATTAATATGACACATAGACAAAAAACGTTGTTTTTAATGTCAAATTATTGTCAGCAAGTCTGCATGCATGTCATATTATGTTAATATCTATATGTTTGCATTCTTATTCTAATAATCACTTCTTTAAACACTTATTTAGTTCCATTACCAGCTTAAATACTGTGGTGCAAGGATTTTGATCGGCATAGGTTTTATGTTGCATTTGTTCATACAACCTATTGGCATGGTTTATTGCTTGCTGTTGTTGTGGTAGATAAATAGCGTATAATGCTTTAGCAAAATCTTTGGTTTTACCATCCTGTTCATAGTTGCAATTTAATTTACCGGATAAAATATCATAGTATTCCTTCCGTGTAAGAGCATTATCTGTAAATTGATAATGCAACACAAACCAAAGCTCAAAACTATCGTTTGAATAAGCGACATTAATGCCCTTTTGTTCGGCAAGATTTATTGCTTTGTTAAAATCTGCGGCTTCATTGGCAAGTCCTCTTGTGTCATAATCAAAAACCACCCATAATTGACGGTCACTATCGTAATTTTCCCGACCTTTTAAAAGTTCGTCCTTTTCCAGTAATTCAATAGCCTTTTTAACTAACGAGGTTTTACTTCGTGCTAAACCAATAGCTTCAACCCTGGTTTCAGTATTTACGGGGAAACTCCTGAAATACTCTGGTTCTGTATTCTCTCCTTCACAGTAAATACGAAACAAGTTGCGAATATCAAACTGGCGTAATTCCCGCTTATTGGTCATCGTTCGTTGCGCCCAGGCTTTATTTTTATCAGTTGGTTTTATATAAGCCATTAGTCAAATAGTTTTGTAAAATCACCTAAAAACGGAATGGCTCCGTACTTACCTTTAATATAATCCTTTTCATATGAAGCATCGTTACGAATGCCTTTGAATTCAGCAAGTGAATAAAATTCAGATTCTCCTTTGGAGTTTTTTTCCACGAAATAAATTTGGTCTTGTCTTAACAAATCCTTGTCTAATAAATTTGTATCGTGGGTAACAAAAATTAGCTGAGCCCCACGTTTATTAGTTTCTTTAGAATTAAATAATTCAACAATTTTCTTTGTAATTAAGGGGTGCAAGCGAGCATCAAATTCGTCAATAACTAAGGCCCTACCATCAGTTAGAGCGCGAATCAGAATACCACTGTAATTAAAAAGCTTTTTTGTTCCTTCAGATTCATTTTCCTGCATTGAAAATAATTGGTAATGAGATTTTTCACCAGCTTCATTGTATGCTTTTCTTTTGGTTAATAGAAAACGAATTTTTCCTTCGTTGATTTCATCAACAATTTCCTTTGGAGCATTTTCAGGAACATCTTCAACTTCAAGTTTCTTATTTTCAATATCCTCAATGCCAGAATCAGCAAGATTTAATAACGATAAAATGCTATTTTTAACATTACTATTTTCCAGTAATGCTAAGGTTGTATCTCTGAATCCAAAATCGTTGACGCCAAGATTAATAGCTATTTTTAATTCAAAATAGTCCAGGATTTTTTTTGATTCCTTACCATTAAATGCTTTCGCAATATTCAAGAACAAGTTATTTGAACTGGTTTTATCAATCAAACCCATCCCTTCAGGGAATTTTGTTTTGTTGATATCAATCTTCCCGTCACTACGTCGGAAATAGTAAACCTCTTTTTTACCAGGTGTACCAAACAACCATTCGCTAACAACTTCATTTTTAAAAATTTCAAAACCATAACGATACTTTACTTCACCCACAATAAAAATAAGCTGAAAAAAAGTAGGTTCATAAATGCTGGTATCATTTAATTCAAAAGGTTGAATAATACGTTCTCCCAACTTATCATTTTTAAATGAATCGCGAATAAAAACGAACATGTTTAGCATAGCTTTTACAATGCTACTTTTTCCACTTCCATTTGCGCCATAAATAGCGGCTGTTTTAAGCAGCGAGAAATTTTCTGAAACCGGAATAATATTTTGTGTATCTAATTCCGATTTTTTCGATTTAATAGGAGCAGCTAACATGCTTAATGTTTGTAGCTCTTTAATCGACCGGTAATTTTTAACACTAAATTCAATAATCATAATTGTATATTTGAGATAATTTCACAAATATACATTTAAAATGTGCAAAATGTTTACATTTTGTATAAAAATGTTTACAAGCCTGTATACTTTTGATTACATTTTTCGGTTTGTTGCTTGAAAAGGGCTATGAATGGAATCTAATTGTATGTAATCACTTATCCGATGAAATTCCTATTTGAATTAGCTATAATTGAATCTTATTCACAAGTTGTATCATAAATAGCTGATTCAATCAAGTCTCTTAAAAAATCTAAAAGTAATATGGCTTTGGTTGAATTTATTTCAGTGCCATATTCTGTGGATTCCCCATGCATTATTGTATGGCGGTTTAATTGGTCGAAACTTGTATTATTACCCTGTATTAATTGCAACTTATTTTTATCATCAAATTGCATTTGCTTATGAAGTAAAGACGAAAAAGATTTGTCCTCAAGTGTTTTGGTTAATTTCTGTATATATTTTTTCTTTTCTACTCTTTCATTCTTGAAAAAGCCCACACCATAATGTTCATTGCAAATCCCATCAATTTGGGCTAAAGCCAATGGGATAGCAGCCCAATATCGTTTTTCATTATGAAGCTTAAATATTTCGTCGATAACAGTTGAACGGTTTGATGCCTGATTAAGAATCTTAATCTTTATTGTATCCAGGTATTTGTTTACATAAGCTATTGTTTTGCTTTGAAAATCATTTTTGATTGCTGTATCCTGCCAGTTTTCAGAAACATGAATCAAATAAATACCACCAAGTACTTCAACGGCATCGTTGCTTAAATACCAACCGTCTAAAGGAAAAACGGATATACCTTTAATAAGTTTTAAACTATCGGCCAAAGTTTCAACTGATGGGAAATTTTGCCACTGCTGCAACTTCCTTTGGATGGCTTGAATTGCTTTATCTTGATTTTGAGCCCTACGAATCAAATTTTCAGCTATTGCCTGCAAGGCTTTATTTTGGTTCTGGATTATTTGCTCTGCATTTTTTGCCAATGAAATAGTAAATTTAGCAGAGGTTTTACCAGTCACTTTACCAATATGAATTATCCTAGGAGGTGATTTTTTCTTTTCTTCTTTCATGGTCTTTTCACTTAAAACTTAAATCGGAGCAGGCGCTCCGTTCTCCTACAATTCACTCTTAAAAGCTTTTTGCACCAAAGCATTAAATAAATTTTCACACTGTTGTATGCTTTGCTTAAGTATGGCTTTTTGAGCTTCAATATTTTCAACGATTTGAGCAAATTGGTTTTGGATACTTATTGGTGGAATCAATATTTTAATTTTTTGTAATTCCTGGGCATTAATGTTTGCCATTCCAACAATACTTTTGCATAAACCTCTCAAAACAGCTTTACCATGTTTGGAATTTAAATATGCAGAAATGTAATCTGTATTTGCTTTATCATTAGCTCTAACTCTAATAATGTAACCTGCAATAACCATTTCTTGCTTTTCTCTATATACAGCTGTTTTACCAACTAGCTCCTTACTGTTTGTACGGTTAAACAATAAATCACCTTTCTTAATAATATATTTTGGCTTTTCTTTTTCTGAAAGGTTAATGTATTTTAAATCAGAAAAATCCATTGCCCCTTCATAAGTAATATTATTCATTCTTAAATAAGGAAATTCTCCATTATCTTCTGCTTTTGAACTAGTTCCATAGTTAACTGTATCAACTAAATCTCTAATTGTACCCAGTGGTAACCCTTTTTGATTGTTAGCCGGATCGCCAAACATATCTAAAAATGTAGCTTTTAGCAGTTCATCGTAAGTAGCCAATAATTGTTTATTTTTTTGGCGTAAGGTATCGGCTTTATCCAATATTTGGGCAATACGTTTTTGTTCGGGTAGTGGGGGGAGGGGGATTTTAAAACCCTTTACAATTGTTGCAGAAATATTCTGGAGAGTTGCCCCTCTTGCACCTTTAAGTATTTTCAATCTATTATAATCAAACCAATGCTTTAAATAAGAATAATCAAGAAGGCTTTCGTCTTTAATGTTTATTCCTAGAATTGCTTGATTTGTTGATAATTCAGTACCTGCAAATGCTGTTTTTCCAACTGATCCATACATTGCGAGCAATAAAGTGCCTTTTGAGAAAAGCCTGTTACTAATTGATTCTAATCCTTCCTTAGTGATTGTTTCAGTGGTTTGTGTAATAGGTTTTCCATTGGATTTATCAATATCACCAATTTTAACCCAAGGAATCTTTCCTCCATAATAATGGTTATTACCTCGACGAGGTGTCCCCCCAGATTGCATTTTACACAAATTTCCTAATACTGCATATTTCATCCCAACAAACCTCCCAATGCTTTCATTAAGTCCTGGCGTTCTTTATCCAGGGTTTCAATACGTTCGATAATAGTTTTAGGAGCATCATATTTTACTTCTTTGTAAACAATTTCCTGGTACAGGTTAAAGCTTAGGTTATAGTTTTCGGCGCGTATTTCGTTGGCAAGTACAAAAAAGTGTTGGGCGGTGCGGTCGTTTTCTGTACGGTAATAGGTTTGTGGTTCGGCTGCTTGTGGTAATTCTTCACCACTCTGTCCTTCGGACATCTCCCCTGAATCAGAGGAGACAAGGTTATGAAACCTAGCTACGATGTCGGGGATATTGTTTTCCTTGTGGGTATATTTGCGTAACAAAGGTAATTCCGGGTCTTTTTCATCGGGTTTTCCAAGCATGTCGCGTTTGTCGTCCAGGCTGTAGCCATCTGCTTTCATATCGTAAAACCAAACCTTGTCGGTGCCTCCGGTACCGGTTTTGGTAAAAATAAGAATGGCCGTAGCTACTCCGGTATAGGGTTTAAATACACCGCTTGGCATACTAATAACTGCTTGTAATTGGTGTTCGTCAACCAGAGATTTGCGCACTGCTATATGGCTTTTGGTACTTCCAAATAATACTCCGGCAGGAACAATTACCGCACATCGTCCACCCGGGCGTAACATACGCAGCATTAAGGCTAAAAACAACAATTCAGTTTTGGCACTTTTAGCCGTTTTTCCCAGGTTCAAGGCTTTTTTAAGGCTTAGCTCAATACCCTCGTAATCTACCGAACCGGTAAAGGGAGGATTGGCCAGAATCAATGAAAATTTATCAGAGATATCGTTATCGTTGCTCAGGGCATCGCGGTATTTGAGCTGTGGGTTTTCAATGCCGTGCATTTGCAAATTCATGGCGCCAATACCTACCATCGTGGTATCGTTTTCGAATCCGCTAAACATTTGTTCGTTGTAGTGCTTTTTAAAATCGCTTTTATAAAAGGCATCTTCGTTAGTATCATGCAAATATTCGGCAACCGTTACCAGGAAACCGGAAGTTCCGGCAGCGGGGTCACACACCAAATCGTCGGTCTGGGGTTGCATCAGCTCCACCATCATGCGTATAATGTGTTTGGGTGTCCGGAATTGTCCATTTATACCGGCTGATGAAAGTTTGCTCAAAAGATATTCGTACACATCGCCTTTGGTATCGCGATCGTCCATTTTTACCTGGTCGAGTAGCTGTATCACCTTATCAAGTAGTCTGGGCGAGTTTATTTCGAAATTAGCGTAACGCATGGTTTGTGCAAACAAACCGCCTTTGGCACCCAGGTTACGTATAAAATCGAATACACCGTTTTCTTTTCTGAACAGGTGGAACATTTGTTCGGGATCGCTATCTTTAAAAACGCTCCATCGCAGGTTTCGCTGCTCAGGCGTATAAATGGGGTCATTAATTTTCACTCCCAATTTATTGGCTTGTTTTTCCTTTAGTTCCTGTTGCCGATCGAGACTTCGGATAAATAAGAGGTAAGTAATTTGTTTAATGATACTTAGGGGGTCAGTCATTCCGTTTTGCCAGAATTCCTTCCATATGCGGTCGATATCGTTTCGTTGTTGTCCGGTAAGCATTTTGTGATAATTTGAGGTATATGTGTTTCAAAAAAAATATAGTGGCGAAAATAATGAATGATTGAGTAGGAATCAACGTTAATTTTAGGTCAGGTATTTTTTTATCCCTGAAACATTTATTATTAACGATTCAAAATCAGTTAATGATTGTGGCCATTCCGAACTTCCCAAATCGTGTTCAATGGTTCTTGTTTCCCCGGTATCCATCCATACAGTAAGTGTACTATAGCTCTGGCAACTTTCAATAATACAATAATCGCTTTGTTTCTGAATTTCAAAAAAACGGGAGGAAAATAGTTCATTATTAATTTGAGTTATTGCAGTATTTGGCAATTCCCAATGATGGTTTCCTTTGCTTTTAACAAAACCAATTCCTTCGAAAGTCACCTGCCCATTGCCTAAAATTTCCAATGAATAAACCGGACTGGTTCCGTAACTGGCAGTCCGGTTCATGGTAATTTTATCAAATTTTGCCTTTTGCATCATTTCGAATTAAATCTAAAACTAACTTTTATCTTTTCGATTGAACAGGGCATACAATACTCCGAAAATTAAAGTTAAAGTAAGCCATATGATTACGAAGTTTAGCATGTTACAGAAATTATTGGGAAATTTGAATGCTATCCCATATTTCTTTTATTTCCACACAAAGGTTTTTCAAAGTTTCCAGGTTTTCAGCATCTTTTTTATTTGCATGGATAATTCGTTCGGAGAATACATCCAAGCAAAAACAATATTCTGGTAGTACTTCTTCATTTTTATCTGCAACCTCTTCATTTAGATAGCGATATAAGATATTTGCTACCAGTTCAGCTTGCTGCTTCGAAAAATGCTTCTTCTTGATATGAATTTTAAAGGCTCCAATAATTGCTCGCCCGTTGACATTAACATTTACTATTACTTCAGGAGCTACTTTTATAGCAACTCCATGAATGTAAAAAATTTTCTTTTCCGGTTTAATTATCTGATAATTTACGTTTTGTAATACTTTTGGTAGTTTCATTGATACAAATCGTTGTAAAGCTTCAATGGAAATAAATTTATTGTGATGCTTCCAGTCTTTATCCGGTTGTTGATTTAGTAATTGGCTTATTCCCTCATTAATAGGGGTTAAATCACCTTGCTGTTCAATGCTTTTTTTAATCTTAGCTTTCGCCAATTGATACCAGGGCAACAATACTTTATTAGGAACAATTTGTTGTTCAACCAGGGTTGTTTTTCGTCTTTGCGTAGCATCAGAAAATTCAGCCAATTGATTAATTGAAATTTCACAATTTTTCATTTTAAAAGGGTTTAATGGTTTATAAAAATAAAGTTGTTAATTATCCTTTAATTACCGCCATTGGATGCAATTCCACCAGAATATCTACCAAATCTTTTTGATTCTCCATCACCACATCAATATCCTTGTATGCTCCCGGAGCTTCGTCCAGGTCTTTGGTGCTTCGAATGGCATGAATGATGTTTTGCTTATCCAACTTTGCAATCTCTGCATCCAAATCGAGTTGGCGTTGCGCTTGCTTGCGTCCTAATGCCCGACCGGCCCCATGCGAACAACTGGTAAAGCTTTCCGGATTTCCTTTGCCTTGCACAATATAGCTTTTGGTACCTTGTGAACCAGGAATAATTCCAATTTCACCTTCTTGCGCACTGGTAGCTCCTTTTCGATGCACAATGACGTTGGTATTGTAATGATTTTCCCAACGGGCATAATTGTGCGCAATATTGATGAAATCAAGCGCTGAAAATTCAGCACCCAATTCGCTTGCAAAAGCCTCTTTTATATTTTCCATCATCAACTTACGGTTGGCAAAGGCAAAATCAACACAATAACTCATTTCAGCAAAGTAGTCGTGCGCTTCCTGTGTTTCAATGGGTAAAAAAGCCAAATCCCAACTTTTGGGAATTTGAGCATACCAACGTTCATTCAATTTCTGCGCTAACTTATTGTAATGTGCTGCTACTTTTAAGCCGATATTCCGGCTACCGGAATGAATCATTACCCAAATATGTCCATCGGAACCTTTTTGTATTTCGATAAAGTGATTTCCACCTCCTAATGTTCCAACTTGTTTTAAAGCTGCCACATATTGCCGTTCAACAACTCCACCTTTGGGAACACTTTCCAATGATGGCAACAGGCTTTCATTCTGGCAATCTTTATGATGGTCAAATCCCAATGGAACGCGCTCGCGAATACCACTCATGATTTTTTTCAGAACCAGTGTTTCAATTTCTTGCAAATTGGTTTTTAAGGCACACATTCCGCAGCCAATATCTACACCCACTGCATTTGGAATTACCACGCCATTGGTAGCCAAAACCCCGCCAATGGGCATTCCATAACCCTGGTGACTGTCGGGCATAATGGCGACATGTTTAAAGGTGAACGGCAGATTTGCCAGATTTCGGGCTTGCACCAGGGCACCTTCTTCCATGTCGTTAAGCCACAATTTTATCGGTTTATTTTTGGTTGATATAACTTGTCTCATTTTTTTAATTTTTTAAGTAAGGATGCGACTTGAAGTCGCGTCCTTACACTGATTCTTATTTACCAGAAACGAATATTTGTTTCAGTTGATCCACTATCTGGTTTCCTCCAGACAAAGATATGGTGTTTATCTTGTCGGCTATCTTTTCCACATACTCCATTTCTTTCAACTTAAACAGCATCTCATTTTCTTCCAGTAATTTAGCGGTGTTTAACAAACTTCGGGTCGAAGCAGTTTCTTCCCTTCGGGTGATAACATTGGCTTGCGCCTTCTTTTGTGCAACCAATACCTGGTTCATAATTTCCTTCACATCACCGGGTAATATGATATCCTTAACACCACAGTCTTTAATAGCAATTCCTAAATCGGTAGCACTTGCCTGTAACTTGCTTAATACAAATCCACCTATCGATTCCTTGTTTTCCAACAATTCATCCAAATCCCTGGTGCCAATATACTCGCGTAATGCCAATTGCATCAAAACATACAATTGTTTGGTGTAATCGTTATTTTCACTCAAAGCCTTTGCTATATCCACCACTTTGTATTGGGCAAAGAAGTTAATACGTAAACTGGCTTTATCGCGCGACAGGATTTCCTGGCCAGAAACTTCCAATTGTTGGTTACGCATATCTGCTTTAGCCACTTTAATTTTGGTCTGGTTTTTCCAGAAAAAATATTCCCCAGAACCTAAAATTTCAGCAAACTTCTCATCGATATACAAAAGCGCTTTTTCATATGGTTCCACTGAAACGGTACGAATAAATGGCGCTAATTCCGGAGTTTGATACAAACTTTTATCCACATGCTCCGATATTTTTATATCAGATACGTCTGCTATCACACTTTTATATTCAGTTATACCCTTCCAAAAAGCATAACGCCCAGGTTTCAACACATATTTAAAGTTACCGTTTACATATTGAAGCGCAATCTCATTATCTTTTACTTCCACAAGCGCTAACATTTGCGCTAACTGTTCGTTTTTCAACAATACGTTCAGTTCCATAGCCGGATGAAAAGGTTTGGATAAGTCATAAGTATAGATTTCGTCGCTGGAACGTACCCAATGACTTCCTTCGCTTAACACTTTGGTTAATTTACCTAAACGGATTAATAATCCGACAAATCCACTTTTAATAATCACTCTTTTCATGACAATTTATTTATTTATTTATCCTGCTTGCCAGCAAACAGGGTTGGTTTATGATTCATTTTAAAAGAAAGCATCTGTAAAAGTCCATTCTAAGTAATTCGGGAATTAAATTGAGCAGTTGCAAAAACAATCAGTTTTATGGATTAGCGCAAAAGGGAGATTAATAAAACACTAATCGTTGTTTATTACTTCATCAAAAAAGTAACTGTCTTTGAAAAAGCGGTATCCTTTAATTCTCAGGAATTATCAGAATTGTTCAATCCTGGCTTTTGAATGAATTCAATCGCCAAT
>JBFXEW010000016.1:0-117398 GCA_050179685.1 Salinivirgaceae bacterium | reverse complement strand
AGCACAAAATCGGTCAAAGCGGGTGAATAAACGGCTCCACCGGCGCAAGGGCCAAAAATGGCTGAAATCTGCGGAATAACACCCGAAGCTAATATGTTGCGCTCAAAAATCTCGGCATATCCGGCCAACGAAGTTACTCCTTCCTGAATACGAGCGCCTCCACTGTCGTTAATTCCGATAACCGGAGCTCCCACTTTCATAGCCATATCCATAACTTTGCAAATTTTTTGAGCAAAGGTTTCTGAAAGTGAGCCTCCAAAAACAGTAAAATCCTGCGAAAAAACGTACACTACGCGTCCGTCGATGGTACCGTGACCGGTAACCACACCATCGCCCAAAAATTTTGTTTTCTCCAGTCCAAAGTTGGTGCATCGGTGGGTAACAAACATGTCAAACTCTTCAAAACTGCCTTCGTCCAGCAACATATCGATACGCTCACGAGCGGTAAACTTACCTTTTTGATGTTGCGCTTCAATTCGTTTTTCGCCGCCTCCCAAACGGGCCTGTACCCGTTTATCAATTAATTCTTTGATTTTATCCTGATTTGCCATAGTAAATCGTTTATATAAATTTTATTTATTGTCGCACAGTTCGGTAAGCACTCCTAAAGTTGATTTGGGATGGAGAAATCCTATGTTTAGTCCTTCGGCACCTTTGCGACCCGCTTTGTCGATAAGTTGCACACCGGCCTCTTCTGCGTTTTTAAGCGCTGTATTTACATCATCGACAGCAAAAGCTATGTGATGTATGCCTTGTCCTTTTTTCTCTAAAAATTTGCCTATGGGTCCTTCCGGATCGGTCGACTCCAACAATTCAATTTTTGTATCACCCACTTTAAAGAAGGCTGTTTTTACTTTCTGATCTTTAACCTCTTCAACCGCATAGCATTTTAATCCCAAAACTTTCTCGTAAAAGGGAATCGATTCTTCGAGACTATTAACCGCAATTCCAATGTGTTCAATGTGCGTAGGCTTCATAATTAAATATTTTAAGGTAGTTATTATTATAATGATGCTGATTTATGTTACATATTCAAAAATCAGTTTTATCTGCTATTTTGCTTTCAATTTAAAAGTGCTTAAGTTGTTGACCCAAAAAAACCGTTACCGGAATACACTCATCTATTCTTCAAAGGCTGTAAATCTGAATTTTAATTACAGATTAACTTTGAATTAATAAGGTGCAAAAATATTAAAGTAGAATTCAGAAACCATGACAAAACCACACTATTTGCAGTTGTTATTCAACATAAGCTTCAAAATTGAAAGAAAAAACCAAAACCCTCTTATAAATCATAAATTTTAATGCTGAAGAACATCGTAAAAAGCTTGTTGAATTTCGGTACGAATATTTAAATCGAGCAGCAATTTATTCTCAGCATTTGGGAAGGTTCGGTTGCTTAAAAAAACATAAACCGATTGGTTTTGCGGGTCAACCCAAAGGTAAGTTCCGGTGAATCCCGAATGTCCATAACTTTCGGGCGATGCCGACTCACTGGTTGGACCAGGATCGCTGGATTTTAAGGCCGGTTTATCGAAACCCAAAGCACGACGGTTGTGCCGACGCGAAAAATAAGGACGGGTATATAATTCGAACGAACGTGGCGAAAAATAACTTTCTCCTCCGTAGGTTCCTTTATTTAGAAATAATTGCCCTAAAATAGCCATATCGTTAGCATTCGAAAATAATCCGGCATGACCGGCAACTCCACCCAAAACTGCTGCTCCCTGATCGTGAACGTAACCGCGAATTACCTGCCGACGAAAAAATAAATCGTTCTCGGTTGGAACAATGCGCTCAGGATTGAATCGTTGCAGGGGAAAATAACCCGTATGCTGCATGCCCAATCTGGAATAAAAAGTTGACTGAACATAGTTTTGCAGTGAATCGGAAGTTAGCTGTGCGATTATCTTCCCGAGCCAGTAAAATCCCAGATCGCTATAGAAATAACGATTCTTATGATACAAAGGCGTATCGGCAATACTTTTAAAAACCGAATCAACAAAAGCCTGCTTCAGGTATAAATCGCGGGCTACCGGAAGGTTAAATGAATCGCTTCTTTGGGAACTGTACCATTCTGGCATTAACATCCCCAACGAATCGAGGGTGTTTCGGTAAAATGGTATCCACGATTTCAATCCCGCCTGATGAGCCAAAAGCTGACTCATTTTAATTTTATCTTTATCGGTACCTTCAAGTTCTGGTAAATACTGAGTTACACGAAACGAGGGATCGAATTTTCGCTCACTGGTAAGTTTTACCAAAGCTAAAGTGGTGGCTGCAATTTTAGTAACCGATGCCAAATCGTAGATATCGTCGGGTTTAACCGCTTGCTTTTTTGCATACGTATGAAAACCAAAGTATTTGTTGTAAATTACCCGTCCGTCCTTAACGTAGATTATCTGGCAGCCGGGAGTAGCTCCGGTATCAATAGCAAAGCTGGCAAGCGAATCAATTTTTGAAAAGGCTTTTTCATCCAAATTAAATACTTCAGGACCGGCATAATTCAGCCGAACTTGCTGAACTTCATCCGAAAGCAAAGAACCTGCTTTAAAGTCACGAACCGAAACCGGTAAACGTCCGGTAAGTGGAATGCCGCCAAAAAGTGCCTGCGCAGCAATTTCCTGATCTATTTTTGTGTCGCTGTAGGAAACCAATAAGGCTTGTGCTTTTTCTGCCGATTCAAGATATTTAAGGCCATAAGGGTTCCCAAACCAATTCAGAATAACCGGTTTGGTTTCTATCAGATAATTTAGAACCGCCAGTTCGTTAGCCGAAATATTGAAACGCCTGCGGGGTACTTCACTCAAACCAAACTGCCCAACAATAATTAACTGATAAGGTGCAAGCAATTCATTTAATTGTTGCTTTGAAAAAGTCTGATTTGTAGACAACAAAAAAGTATCCACCCTGGCGTATTGGTTAAGCTGAGCAAAATAAGGAGTTGCGTTATTGATTCCCTGAGCTATACAGAGAATACGCTTTTTATCGAGGTCTGCTATGGGAATTGCATTGTGGTTATAAACCAGTGTTTGCAGAGCCTCGGTAAGTAAACGCTGATTCTTTTTAATTTTGGTTCCATTTATTTCCTTAACCAAATTTTGAGTTGTGGTCGATTTGTATGAAGCAAGTCCGCTCCAAAGTTTTGCCTGTATAATTTTTTTACATTTTTGATCGATTAGGGATTCGGGAATTCGTCCATTGGCTACAGCTTTTTCAATTGCATTGATGGCTAATTCAAGATTGGTGGGAAAAATCAACACATCGTTTCCGGCCAACAAAGCCTGAACTTCAATCTCGCCTGGAACCTGATCGCGTGTTACGCCGCCCATATTTAAGGCATCGGTAAAAACCAAACCTTTAAAACCCATTTGGTTTTTCAATAATTGCTGCACAATAATTGGTGATAACGAAGCCGGACGGTAATTTCCGCTATCGAGCGACGGTACGGCAATATGCCCGGTCATGATGCCGATTAATTCGTTAGCAATTAAATTTTGAAAAGGGTACAATTCTACATCAAAAAGGTGTTCTTTAGGATGCCGAATCACCGGCAGCGTTTCGTGCGAATCGGTATGGGTGTCGCCATGACCCGGGAAATGTTTACCCACAGCAATAACCTGTTGGTTTTGCATTCCACTAACATAGGCCAGGCCTTTTCGGGCCACATTGCGCTTATCTTCACCGTAAGAACGATAATTGATGATTGGATTTTCGGGGTTATTATTTACATCGAGAACCGGCGCAAAATTAATGTGAATACCCATACGCTGACATTGCAGGCCCACAGCTTCGCCCATTTCAAAAACCAGTTGATCGTCCTGAACCGCACCCACAGCCATTGGTTTTGGCAATGCTATCAGACTGTCTAAGCGCATGGCCAGACCCGTTTCGGCATCGATACCAATAAATAAGGGAACTGGTGAAATTTCCTGAAGCGTATTGGTTATGCTTAACTGCGCCGTTGGTGTTCCTTTCATAAAAACCAAACCACCCGGTTGCAGTTCAGCAATTTGCTTTTTTAAGCGATTTACATACGCTTTGTTTTGATTGGAATACACATCGATCATAAAAAGCTGGGCAATACGCTGCCGCAGATTGAGCGAATTAAAAACGGAATCGACCCAAACACTTTCCTGAACCTTTATGGGTTGACCAAATTCTTTATAAGTAAACGAAGAATCGCGTTCTTTAAAAGGCTGTCCCGTTAAAAAAAACAAAAGCAAAAAAAGAATGAAAATCTTACTAAGCAATCGCATGACTGGAAGCTTGAATGCCTTATAAAGCGTTAATCATTTTTAAAAATTCATCGTTGGGGAAAAAACCATCGGCATCGGCTGAATAATCGGGTTTTATCCGATCGACATAGTACATTTTCAGGTTGTATCCCCGCTTTGTAGCCACCATCCCCCGACTCGAACATTCAAAATAATCTTTTATGTAATGATAGGTATATTCCGACACATTAATCCGGCCATCCTGCCCCTGTTCCTGCATTCGGGCAGCAATATTTACGGTATTTCCCCATACATCGTAAATGTATTTCTTTTTACCCACCACACCGGCAATTAGTTCACCGGTACTAATTCCGGTTTTGCATTTCCATTCCAATCCGTTGGGCGTGCGTGTTTCATCCATCTTACTTTTCACGTAATTTTGCATTTCAAAAGCAGCCAATACACAGTTAAACGGATTACTTTTATTACTTAAGGGCAAACCCCCTACACACATGTAGGCATCGCCAATGGTTTTAATTTTTTCAATAAAATGTTTTTCCACAATATCGTCGAAGGCTTTAAAATACGAATCAAGCACGTGAATCAGATCTTTTGGAGAAAGTTCCCGGGTGATATCAGAAAAGTTTACAAAATCGAGAAAAAGTACCGATGCCAATTTATAGCTACGCGGTCGGGCTTCACCCTTCGATTTTAATTGACGGGCAACTTCAAAAGGTAGAATATTCAACAATAAATCGTCCGACTTTTTGCGCTCCGATTCAATTTGTTTGTTCTGAACATTGATTTCTTTTTGCTGCTCTTCGAGCAAAGTATTGGCACTTTTCAGGTGATTGGTCAGCGCCAGCATATATTCATTCTTCTGGTTTAAAGCCTCTTCGGTTTCTTTTAATTTGGTAATGTCGGTTTCGATGGCAATAAAACGTTCAACCCCTCCATCGGCATCAATAATTGGCGTTAAAGTAGTTTGAATCCATTTAAACTCACCGGAACGAATCTGACATTCGGCCACATAGTTTACCGAATTTTTTGATTCAACACACTGGTTAACCTTCTTTACAATTTCAGAGTTTTTGCTTGCATCGAAAATGGTACGGCCAAATTTTCGCTTAAATTCATCGATTTGATAGCCATACAAACGTTTAAATCCCTCGTTAACCCATTCCATTTCGCCATGTCTGTCGAAAATAACAAAGGAATTATCGGCCCGGTCGATAAAAAGCACCAACTTATCCATGATGCCCAGGGTTTGCGACAGATTGCGGTTATTTTCAGACAGCTCCGCCATACGACGGGCATTCTTTAGATGCAATTCGATACGGGCTATAATTTCGTTCTCTTCTGTAGCATCGGATAAATAATCGCTGGCTCCTGATTGAAAGGCAAGCTTTAAATTGTCGGGAATAGCAAACGGCGATTTATCGACAATTAACAGGGGTGTGTTGGAATAATCAGGCAGGGAACGAATCTTACCAATTAAAGTCATGGCTTCAATAAAATTATCGGCAACCACCAGAAGCATGATTTCAACATCCTGTCTCAAAATAAAATCAAAGGTTTGTTGCATATCAGCTACGGTAAAAACCGTAAGCTGGGGAAAAGCATTTTTCAGGCTATTAAGCAGTTGTGCGCTTTGCCCAACAAGTAAAATTCTGTCTTCAACCATTTACCCCGATTTGTAAGTAATAAAGGATTATTAAAAATTATTGTACGGTTGAATTTGGGCATTTTTTTTTTAAATACCTAGGGGAAGGGAACAAAAAAAGGCAGCCCGTTTGGGCTGCCTCAAAATAATTATTAGCATTTTATGGTTGCCACCATAATTTAGTTGTTTGTTCATTACCGCCCATTGAAGCAACTGCAGCTTCAAAATTAGCTGAATTAATATTCTCTTCGTTGTTCAAGTATTTATTTCTATTGGGTACCGAGGTAATGCCAATAGGATCAAAAAAGAAAAAACCTGTTGAATCTGAGACTGAACCATCAGATTTTGTTGCCGGCCATGTATAGGCATACTTATTTGTTTCAGAACCAGCTAAAACTAAACTATTCGGATACCCTGTACGACGGTATTCACTCCAAGCTTCCATGGGTTGCATATACAAAGCAATGTACTTTTGCATCATCACATTTTCTTCGTTTGCAGCAGGAACAGCAGCTAAATAAGCAGCAATATCAGCTTCAGCAACTCCCCATTTTTCCATTGACGCTCTGATACCAGCTTCATACCATGCCTGGTCCCATCCATTAACCTCACTAAGAATAAAACAAACTTCTGCATACTCCATATATATTTCAGTATAATCTGGTGCTAATACAGCCGCACCAGGCATAGATTCATCTTTAAATGAAACCACAGTAGCATTTTTATCCGTTAAAGGAATACCTACATAATCACCATTTTTATTTGGTTGCACATAAATAGCTAAACGAGGGTCAGATGGAAATTGATTAGTATGAAAATCAGTACTATTACCTTTTAATAACTCAACCAATTGCATAGAAGGAGCAAAGTCGTTTCGTGCGCTTACCACAAAAGCACGATACATGGGAGCCCCGTTAACTGCAGTAGATTCATAGGTAATTCCAGCATTATCTGCATTGGAGGTAAATACCCCATCAGCAATAGCATCATTTACATTAGCAATATCACCAATACGATTTGCTATTCGTAAACGCAAAGAGTTAGCAAATTTCTGCCATTGATCTGCAGCACCATCATAAAAATTATCACCATCCATTACATAAGTTGCAGCCTCAAATACATCTTGTGCTTTTGATAAAACAGTTAACATATCTGCATAAATATCAGATTGTTTTGCATAAGCAGGTTGAAAATTATCATTCGATTTTAATTGGTTAGCCTGGAATGTTTCGTTGGTACTTCCAAAAGAATAATAAGGTACATCGCCCCATAGTTCAACGGCATGTAAATAGATATAAACCAGCATAACCTGTGCTGCTGCAATTTGGGTTTCGTTGGAACCATATTTTGCCATATCAGACGCAGTAGCTTCATCAACATTGTAATTTATAAGATCCACCAAATCCTGAGCATTTTTATATAAATCATCCCAATCTGTTTTATTAACGGTTTCACGATACTGAAAACGATCTTCTTCCGTATAATTTACCTGATTCCAATATTGAACCCAAAGCAGCATTTGCCGACCTGAGAACCACTCGTCTCTTGTGTCGTCCATAAAGCGTTTTTGAACGCGATTCAAAATTCCATAAGTGGGAGCAACTTCTGGCTGATTTGGATCACCAAGGTAATCCACCTCACAAGATGTGAACATTACAACTCCCAATAATACAATTGTTATATATTTAAGTGTCTTCATATTCTATTAGTATTTAAAATTTAATTTGAAGGTTAAAACCGTATGAACGGGTTCCTGGTACTAAACCACCCTCTAAGCCTTGAACGTTTCCGTTACCACCAACTAGTGTCTCAGGATCGATACCTTTGTTGTCTAATCCCCAAATAGCTAGGTTACGACCATAGGCAGAAATACGAATGGATTGAATTACATCAACCAATTTAGGTAAAGTATATCCAAATGAAATTTCCCGCAATTTAATATAGGAGGCATCAAAGACGCTACTTGCACTCGGCGTTCCAAAACCATGGTAATGCATCCAACCATATTCATCGGCTCCAATTCTTACATCATTAGCTCTAAAAGTTCCATCACCGTTATCAATTACAGCATCAAGAATTAAACCATCTTCACGAATGGTATTTCCACCAGACGTAGGAGTTGTTGTACCTTCTAACATACCAGAATACATTCCCCACATGTTTGACAGCGAATAATAAACTCCACCTTTTGAGATATCAACTTGTGCTGCTAAATCAAACATCTTATAACGGAAATTATTTCGAATACCGGCTGTATAATCTGGCATAGCAGAACCCATTGATTTTAAATCACCACGTACAAACCAACCACCATCATCTACAACAATATTTCCAGCATCATCATAAGCGTAATCATAAGCATAAATTTCCTGTGTAGTTGCACCTTTTTCAGCATTGACAAATGCTCCTCCAAAAGGAGCCCCAATAATTTGAAGTTTATCCAAATTGTCCGCAAGTTCAATAACTTCATTCTTATTTTTTGCAAAATTAACGCTTATATCCCATGAAAAGTCGCCCATTTTAACTGGAGTAGCATAAACAAGTAATTCAATACCTGAGTTATCAACAATACCTGAATTAATAATTCGTTCGGTATAACCTGATGCTCCAGAAATTTCAACAGGAACAATTTGGTTTTTTGTTTCACGACTATACCAAGAAAAGTCAAATCCTAAACGGTTTTTGAAAAATACTCCTTCAAGACCAAGTTCTGTTTCACTAGTAATTTCAGGTTTTAAAAATTGGTTCTTTAAACGAACACTATTTGTAAATTGTGGGTTACCCCCAAAAGGATCGGCTATAAGGTAGGTGTTAAAAACACTAAAAGGATCAGTACCATTACCGGTTTCTCCATAGTTTAAACGTAATTTCAAATTATCCATCCAAGCAAAATCCATTAGTTCTGAGGCAATAAAACTTGCAGAAACAGAAGAATAATCATAATTATTTTCATCATTGGGTAGAGAAGTATCATAGTCTGATCGATAAGTAGCATCAACATAAACCATGTTTTTCCAACCAACACTTCCCGATACAAACCAACTGTTAACTTGCTTTTCTCTCTTGTAATCGTCTAACAAAGGAGCTCCAGCTGAATTATTTAGGTTGTACAGTCCATCAACAACTAATCCACCATCTGATTGACCTTCAAAACGGCTGTAATTCTCCTGACGTTTGTTAGCACCTAACATGGCCAGAATACTAAAGTCATTAATATTTTTGTTAAAATTTAGCTTACCTTCTAGATTAGTTTCAGTTGCCTGACGATTCCATTGATGATAGGAAGCTAACGCTTGCGAACCTTTAGCTACCCGTTCCCGTTGATTGAATGTATAAGTATCCAAATACAGCGTACCACTGGCACTTAAATAATCAGTAAAGTTCGCTGTTACACCTGCTTTTCCAAAAACACGCGTTCTATCGTCATCCTGGTAGTTTTTATAAGCTGTCCAATAAGGGTTGTCGGAATATACGGGTGTACCATCAAAAACAGATGTACGATTCCATGTACGCATAGTACCATCCGGATTCATATAATCTTTTAGTTTTTCAAAATCCAACTGACGTTGTCCCCACTGAAAGAATTTTTGGGATTGCGAATTATCGCCATAACCAAATTGTGGACGACCTTTGGTATCGGTTTGTACAAAATTCATATTGGCTTCTAATGCAATAAAATCATCAAACAATGAAGTTGATCCATTCAGGTTAAAATTGTGTTTCTTTTGGCTGGAATTGGGAACAATACCGGTCATGTTTGCATTGGTATAACCAAAACGCACCGCTGATTTCTCTGATGTGGAAACTACATTCACGGAGTTGGTATAAGTAATACCTGTTTCATAGAATGAATCCACATCATTATCCGGAGCTTTCCATTCACCAGTTATAGGAGTAGCAGTAATTCCTTTTTCATAGTCTGCAGCTCCCCACCAGTGCAATACTTGTTGACCATCATACTTTGGACCCCAGCTTTCATCAACTCCGTATTGAGGTATAGAATAATTCACACCATTAATAGTAACTTGTTCGAAACCATTAACGCCACCATCTACATCTGCAACTATAGCACCACCACCATATTCTCTTTGCAATTTAGGTAGAATTGAAACACGATCAAAAGTAACCCCTGAGTTAATATCTACAGAGAAATGTTCTTTACCTTTTTTACCTTTTTTGGTGGAAATCATAATTACTCCGTTCTGTCCACGACTACCATAAAGAGCAGAAGCAGCGCTACCTTTTAACACCTCAATATTCTCAATATCGTAGGAGTTTAAGTCGTTAGTCATTGAACCATAGTCGTAACCTCCACCACCTCTTTGTGTTTCTAAAGAATTAAAACCTTCATTGCTAATGGGAACACCATCAACCACAAATAAAGGTTGGTTGTTATTCGTGAAAGAACTTGCACCACGAATAAGCACATTCTTTGAACCGCCAAAGTTTTGTCCAGAAACCTGCATACCAGCAACTTTTCCTGAAAGTGAAGAAATGGGGTTAATGTCATTGGACGAAACCAAATCGTCACCTCCAACAGATTGTGAAGCGTAACCCAACGATTTCTTCTCGCGGGAAATACCCAAAGCAGTTACAACCACTTCGTCAACACCAATAACTTCTGGCTCTAATACTACATCAATAACTGATCTTCCACCAATAAGCTGTTCAGTTGTTTTCATCCCAACAAAGGAAAAAACCAAAGCCTGAGCATCGGCGGGGACATCTAATGAGTATTGACCATTAATATTGGTAATAGTACCCACAGTGGTACCTTTTACAGCGACTGATACACCAGGTACTGACATACCATCCTCAGAGGAGGTTACCGTACCGGTAATCGTCTTTTGTTGCGCATTAACTATATGTACACCTAGCATAACTAAGCACACAAATAGCATGGTAAATTTCTTCATAAATAAACAAATTTAAGTTAATAAATAGTTGTTAAATGTTGTTATGCAGGCACTAAATTGAGGAAAAAAATGGAAACAAACAAACTTTTAACTGAGAAAACTCATGTTTTGCAAAGGCTTTACCGTTTTTTACGCTTTATTCATCGTTAAAATACGATTATATATTCTGGCAAACTGCTTAATTTTTAAGAACTTGAATTTTAACTTTCAAAGTTAATGTTAAAGAGCATGTTGGCTAATAATACTAGTTGCCACGGTATAAATAAAAAAGGTGAATCCCCTAAAAGATTCACCTTTTCTTTAATTCGAGGGTTTTGTTTATATTTTTTTCTCAACCAAATCGAGAATCTCAGCTTCTAATTCGCCGGCTTTTTTCAACAACGAATTAGCCTTATTAATTATATATGTAGCAAATTCCTTATCGTTTAAACCGGCAGCATTTATTTTGACATTCAAAAAAGCACCTGCAACACCTGCCCGGGCCGCAATGGCACCAACTCCGGCATCGCTTACCGAATTTGGATTTCCTGTTTCAGCCATTGCTTTCATTACCTGCATCGATTCAAAACATAACTTCATGGTTTGAAAAGGCACTTCGGTAGCATATTTGGTAGCCTCCTGAATTGCTTTGGTTCTTTGTTGCTTCTCTTCATCAGAGTTCTTAGGCAAAGCAAAAGCATCCATTATTTTATTAAAAGCATTGGTATCTTCATCAACCATCTTTAATAATTGTACCTGGAAAGTTTTTGCGCGTTCAGCCCAGTTGCTGAATTCTTCCCAACGCTCGTCCCAACCTCGTTTGTGCGATGATAAATTTGCCACCATTCCTCCCAACGATGCACCCAAAGCTCCCATGTAAGCTGCTATGGAGCCGCCACCAGGGGCCGGTGATTCAGAAGCCGTTTCTTCAGCAAATGCAGTTAAAGACATATCAACCAATTGCTTTTTACCACTTTGCTCCTCTTTAGCCAATATATATTCTATTATTTTTTTATCAGGATCGAAAGGATACAATTCGTCGAGACCCATGGACTTAACAGCAATTTTTATAAGTTCTTTGTCGGAAACGCCTACCGAACGTTGCTGCTTGCGCAGAAAATACTTTCCGGCTTCGAGCATGGCATTTAGGGGAACCACACCTACCAATTCGGAACCACTTACCCGAAGCCCACGGGCTTGTGCCCGTTCACAAGCCTTATCGAAGGCTACATGAAGCGGCGTAACAGAAATGTCAGTAAGATTCATGCTTATTTGAGCAATACCAAATTCCTCGATAAACCACCCAATAGCTTTAACTGATTTTAATAATCCCGGTTCAAAAACTGGTTCTCCTTTAGCATCGAGAACCGGCTTGCTTGTTTTTGGATCGGTTTTAGCCCGGCCCCGTTCCCTGAGATCAAAAGCCACAGCATTTGCCCGCCGGGTTGATGTGGTATTTAAATTCACATTATAAGCAATCAAAAAATTGCGTGCGCCCACTGCTGTTGCTCCCGTGCGGGAAACTTTTTCATCGAATTTGGCAGGACCAAAATCAGGTTTCCAATCGAGATTGGAAAGTTTTTCTTTTAATCCTTCGTATTCTCCACTCCGGCAGTTGGCCAGATTTTTTCGCTTGGGTTCTTTTGCTGCCGATTCGTAGCAGTAAATCGGAATGGCTAATTCCTTACCAATTCGCTCGGCCAGCTTGTGGGCATAAGCCACAGTTTCTTCCATAGTAATATTCGAAACCGGAATTAAAGGACAAACATCGGTAGCACCAAAACGAGGATGCGCTCCTTTGTGTTTACTCATGTCGATAAGTTCCGAGGCTTTTTTAACTGCCCGAAATGCCGCTTCGCAAACTTCATCGGGAGTTCCAACCATGGTAACTACTGTTCTGTTGGTTGCTTTACCCGGATCCACATCAATTAATTTAACCCCATCTACCGACTCAATTTCGGCGGTTATCTGGTTAATCAGGTGCATATCGTTTCCCTCGCTAAAATTGGGAACACATTCTATAAGTTTTTGATTCATTATTATAAGGTATTAAATCAGAAATATTACAATTGAATTTCTACTTACAATTTTTTGCTACTTCATTTTTAACTTCTGGCTACATAAATTAGTTTTTATTCTCAAGCCCTGTCCTTATCGTTATAAAAGGAGCCACTATATATAATATATGTGTTTCGTTAAACAAACTCACCGTTTAGCATTACCCGGTCGACCAGGTGACTGGTATAAGCATAAGGCAGATAATGGTAAGTTGGAATTTCTTTGGTAATATACAGGTTTGCCACTTTTCCACGACAAATAGAGCCATGTGTTTCCTGAATTCCCATAGCATAAGCTGAATTAATGGTAGTAGCATTAATAACTTCTTCGGGGGTCATCCGGTAATTGATACAACCCAGCGACATAATAAACTTCATATTTCCCGATGGTGAGGAACCCGGATTAAAATCGCTGGCCAGGGCAATTGGCAGTCCTGCGTCCATCATTTTACGAACCGGAGAGTAAGGCATATTCAGAAAAAATGCAGCTCCCGGCAAAATAGTTGGCATGGTTTCAGAACCCAATAATGCCTGAATCTCAGCATCGCCAACATATTCCAAATGATCAACCGAAAGGGCATTGTGTTTTACCCCCACCTGAATTCCTCCTGAATAATCGAGTTCATTGGCATGAATTTTCCCGCGTAAGCCATATTTCTTAGCTGCCAATAAGATGCGTTCCGTTTCGTAGACTGTAAAAAACCCTTTGTCGCAGAAAACATCAACATAATCGACTAATTTTTCGGATGCAACCTGAGGAATCATTTCGTTAATTATCAAATCAACATACGCGCTCTGGCGCCCTTTATATTCCATAGGAACTGCATGAGCTCCCAAAAAAGTAGCTTTAATCTCAACCGGCATGGTTTCCTTTAGTTTTTTGATTACCCTAAGAGTCTTCAACTCGTTTTGGGTCGACAAACCATAACCACTTTTTATTTCAACAGCGCCGGTACCAAAGGACACAATCTCACGAATCCTCTCAACTGCATCATCGTAAAGTTCCTCTTCAGAAGCCTCCTCAAGACGCTTCGACGAATTCAGGATTCCACCTCCCCGCCGGGCAATTTCTTCGTAACTTAAGCCTTTAATTTTATCGACATATTCAATTTCGCGGCTTCCGGCATAAACCAGATGCGTGTGTGAATCGCAAAATGCAGGTAAAATCATTCGTCCGGTAGCATCAATTTCCAAAAGCGAATCGTCTGCTGAAAAGTCGGGCATGGCGCTCATCAAACCAAAATCAACAATCAATCCCTTATCGACTACCAAATAGGCATTTTCGAGCACGGGAAGTAGGGCCATATCGGTTCCAGCCACCCATTTACGGGGAGTTTCCTCCACCTGAATAAGGCTTTTTATATGGGTAAATACAGTTTTCATTGCTTAAATATTTAAAAAATATCCATCGAAATTGATTCACTTAACAGGAACCGAAAATAAGT
The DNA here is from genome assembly GCA_050179685.1 of Salinivirgaceae bacterium. GTDB lineage: Bacteria > Bacteroidota > Bacteroidia > Bacteroidales > SZUA-534 > GWE2-40-63. The sequence continues at coordinate 103,121 of JBFXEW010000016.1, read as the reverse complement.
AAAGCCCCATTAACAACCTAAAGTTTTGGCCTATTATAAAGCATTATAACACCTGAAAAATTGGCACAAAAAAGCTACTACTGGCAATGGTATTAAAAAACTACTTATATTAGCTGCTTAGGAATGCAAACAACATAAACTATAAATTAAAAACGTATGAGCCAATCAAAAACAGTTTTGGGTGCCTTGCTATTGCTTTGTAGCCTGGTTGTTCTGGGGCAGGAAGCCGAGAAAGAAACAAAAACAAAAACCGGATGGAACTTTGGAGCTTTACCGGTAATAACCTACAATACCGACCTGGGACTCCAATACGGAGCACTCACAAATATTTATAATTACGGCGACGGGAAAGCTTATCCCATGTATTATCACTCGTTTTATGCTGAAATCTCGCGTTATACCAAAGGAAGCGGTATTTACCGATTTTTTTACGACTCAAAATTTCTGATTCCAAACATCCGGTTTACCGGCGATATTGCCTATTTACCAGATGAGGCACTTGACTTTTATGGATTTAACGGATATAAGTCTATTTTAAATAAGGATTGGGAAGATGATTCCAGCGACTCGTATAAGACCCGTATGTTTTATAAACACAAGCGAAACATGTTTCGCACCAAGCTCGATTTTCAGGGAAAAACCGGTTTGGAAAACCTAAACTGGGCTGCCGGACTTGAATTAAACAACATAGTAATTTCTACTGTAGATGTTGACAAATTGAACAAAGGAAAATCGGGCGATAAAATACTGCCTGACACTGCTACATTATTTGATAATTATGTGGAATGGGGCATTATTAAACCCGAAGAAACCGATGGCGGATTTTTCACTACTTTAAAAGCCGGAGTGGTTTTCGATACCCGCGACAACGAGCCAAACCCCATGAAAGGTTTATGGTCGGAAGTGGTGGTGGCGCAATCGCTTAATTCCGACTTTACTTATACCAAACTGGCAATAACCCATCGTCAATATTTCACTTTAATTGATGAAAACCTTTCGTTTGCTTATCGCCTGGGCTACCAGGGAATAATTGCCGGCGATGCACCTTTTTATGCGCTGCCCAATATGGTTTTCTCCTTTATTCCCTCGTCAACAACCGATGGATTGGGTGGTTCAAAATCGGTTCGTGGCTTGGTGCGTAACCGTGTGGTTGGCAAAGGCATGATGTATGGAAACCTGGAATTACGTTGGAAGTTTACCCACTTTACCTTTAAAAACCAAAACTTCTATCTGGCCTTAAGTCCGTTTATGGATTTTGGAGAAGTGCTTCAGGATAAAAAAATTGACAAATCGTCAATTCCGCTAACTGTAAATCAGGACGAATACTTTGACAACGAACTTAAAGAAGATAAAGTTCATATTACCTATGGTACCGGATTCCGTATTGCCATGAACCAGAATTTTATTGTGGCAGTAGATGCCGGTTTCCCGCTTAAAGAACAAGATGGGGATATGGGCTTATACATTGGATTAAACTTTTTATTCTAAAATATTACCTTTTGATAAAAAGGCCTGACTCAAATAGGGTTGGGCCTTTTTTAATTGAATTGACGCCTGAATTTTATTCAATTAAAAGTTTAACATTTTAATGATGCTTAAATTTTAGCCCGTTTTGCTTGAATTTATCTTTAAATACTGTTAAATTTCACGTCTTAATCAACAAGGAACACACCAATTTATGGAATCGGTACTCATTGGGGCTATTATTTTTTTACTGGCATTGGTTGGAACCTTGTTTTATGCCATCTTTAAGCAGCAGGACAAATCGATTGATGTGGGCGTGCTCAACGAAGATAATGTGGTTCAGAAAAAAACCTATTCCTTTTTCTTTTCGCCCGACGGTAAACTGCTTTCAAAATCAAATAATCAGAGCCCTTTAAACAACCTTTTTAAAATAGAAAGCGGGCAACACATAACCGAACTGCATCGCTTAAAAAATATCGATAAGTATTTCGATTCGGCCATCAAGCATAAAAAAAATATTTCGCTTAAGCTTTTTGAAGAACTCGATAAAAATGTAGTTACCCGTCGCGATTTAATTTTTACACCAATTTTTGAAGAAGATGAAATTCAGGGTGTAATTCTTGTTTTACAGGAGCTTATATCGACCAACTCGCGCCAGGCTGCTAACGAACCCAACAAAGATTTGGAAGAACAACGAAACTTCGCACTTCGCCAAATTGACGAAATTGAAGCACAAAAAAGTGAACTGGAGCTGGCTTTTAAAAAATCGAGCAAGCACCACATTGTATTACAAAAAGCATTGCGCAAAATTGAAATTCAAAAAAACGAGCTCGAAAGTGCGCTCGATACAATAAATAAGCAAAAAATTGAATTAGAACGGGCTAACCAGGAAATCAGGGAAAGCAGCCGAATGAAAGAAATCTTTCTGGCCAATACCAGTCACGAAATTCGCACGCCGTTAAATGCCATTATTGGCTTTACCAACCTGCTGCTAAGCACCAAGCTTGAAGAGCACCAAACCAAATACCTCGAAAATATAAAAGCTTCGGGAAACAATCTGTTAGTGGTTATCAACGATATTTTAGATTTCTCAAAAATAGAATCGGGCAAACTTACCCTGGAACAAATTGAATTCGATTTCCGAAACCTGATAAAACACACCATAAGCACACTTTCGGTAAAATCGCAGGAAAAAGATATTCAATTAAGTTTCGATGTATCGAACGACATTCCGCAGGTAATTGTCGGCGATCCGGTTCGTTTAAATCAAATTCTGATTAACCTGCTGGGCAATGCCATAAAATTTACCAATCCGGGAGGTTACGTGCGGCTCATAACCACCAAAGGCAAAACCACCGGAGATAAAATTAAATTATTATTTAAGGTTGAAGACAACGGAATTGGGATTGCCCACGACAAACTTCAGAATATTTTTCAGAGTTTCACCCAGGGCGAAAGCGATACAACCCGTAAGTACGGTGGTACCGGGCTGGGCTTATCGATAGTAAAACAACTTATTGAATTGCAGGAAGGTGAAATAACCGTAGAATCGCAACCGGGCAAAGGAACCGCATTTACTTTTTATATTTTGATGCTGGCCGGAAATGATGACACCCAATCGCAGGTTGTTCACACTTCGAAAAAACTCAGTCATGAACCGGCCAACCTGATGCATATTTTATTGGTCGAAGACAATATAATAAATCAGCAACTGGCTTTTGACACCATTAAAGCATGGAACCCGAACATAAAAATTGATGTTGCTGAAAATGGAAGCATCGCTCTTGATAAGATTAAAGAAATTGATTACGATTTAGTTCTGATGGACATACAAATGCCGGTTATGGACGGCATTGAAGCCACAAAAACCATACGAAAACTGCCCGGTTCAAAAAGCCAGACTCCCATTGTTGCCATGACAGCTCATGCACTTAAAAACGAAAAAGACAATTGCCTGACAATCGGGATGAACGATTACATATCGAAACCCTTTGACCCGGAAGACCTATTTGCCAAAATTTTACAATTTGCAAACAATAAAATTGAAGCTGTTTCTCAAAGCATTCCATCGGAAAAACCACGAAGCAAAAAACCTGAATCGGTGGCTACCACGGTTACCTTTAATTATTTTAATACCGATAATCTGGTAAAAATTTACCAAAACAATCACGATAAGATTGCAAAGATTGTAAAAATGTGTCTCGACAGTATTCCCAATGAACTGAGTGAAATACAGGATTCGTACAATCAGGAAGGATGGAATATGCTTCGCAACAAAGCACATGCGCTAAAACCAAAGCTGGGTTATCTTGGCATGTTAACGATGCAGGAAAATGCCAAAAATATAGAATTGCTTTCGCAAAAACCCGAATCGAAAGAACCAGAGATAGAACAACTAATTCTTGAAATTAAAACTTATTGGGAAAAAGCCACGCCAGAAATCGAAGCTTATCTCGAATCAAAACCCCTTAACTAATTGGGCTATTCTTTGCTTACAATTGAGTTAACGAAATAGTAAAACAGATTAAAATAATGCTTCTAAACAATAGTTATTTTAATTAACTATTATGTACTTTTGGCCCGTTGGTGTTTTTGCATTTTATTCATCAGAACCCGATACTAGAATGCACTATATCAATTTATTAATATGCCGAATAAAGTAGAATAATGAAGTAACCAAATGGTATTAAAACACCATTAACTAAAAACAAAACCATGTCGTTGTTAACAATTATTGTTACTGTATTATTATTGGCCGCAATAGCTTACATAGCTTATTTTTCATTTACAATGAAAAAAGCTTACAAAAAACTACACGACCAACAGGATAAAATTGAAAATCAAAAAAAAGATTTGCAAAACACCAACCTTCAGTTAATTGAAGCAAAAATAAGCGCCGAACGACTGTCCGATTTTAAAAGCCAGTTTTTAGCCAACATTAGCCACGAAATTCGCACCCCGCTGAATGCCATAATTGGTTACGCCAAATTAATGGAAGCCAAATCGAAAACCAAAGAAGCCAATCCTTATTTGTTCAATATAATTCAGGCCAGCGACAACCTGGCAATTATTATTGACGATTTACTCGATTTCTCGAAAATTGAAGCCGGAAAAATGATTCTGGAAACCATAAATTTTCGTCCACTCGAGATTATTACCCAAGCCATTTCAACTTTAAAATTTAAAGCCGAAGAAAAAAACGTTTCGCTCGAAATACACATCAACCCGCTATTACCACGCGTTTTGAAAGGCGACCCCAACCGATTGTCACAAATAATTGTCAATTTAATAAGCAACGCCATTAAGTTTTCTCACCAAAACCAAAATATTTCCATTGAGGTCGATTGCTCCGAAAACAACGACACATGCAACCTGCAATTTGCCGTTACCGACCAGGGAATTGGCATTGATGAAAACCAACTGGAAAGTATTTTTGAGAGTTTTACGCAGGCGCAAAGCGACACCAGCCGCTTTTACGGTGGAACCGGATTGGGACTCGCCATTGTTAAACGACTGGTAAGCATGCAAAACGGAAGCATCGAAGTAAAAAGCAAACCAAATGTAGGCTCAACTTTTTCATTCAATATCCCGTTTCCTATTGTATCTGACTCGGAACCAACAATAAGTCAGATTCACGAAGAACCCATTGAACATCTGTTTCGGGAAGGCGAAAATATCCAGATACTTTTGGTTGAAGATAATCTGATTAATCAGGAATTGGCTAAAGACACCATTCTCTCGTGGAAGGAACCTTTTGATGTGGATATTGCTGAAAACGGCAAGGAAGCCATTGAGGCTCTTCAAAAAAAGAAATACCATCTCATTTTAATGGATATTCAAATGCCAGAAATGGATGGACATGAAGCTACGCAATACATCAGAACCAAAATGGAAGCACCGTACAACCAAATTCCAATCATTGGCATGACAGCCCACGCCTACGCCAGTGAAAAAAATCAGGCTCTTGAAAATGGAATGGACGAGTACATTATCAAACCTTTTAATCCTGAAGAGCTTAAACAAAAAATATTTTATTTTGTAACCCGGCACAAAGGATTGCGTTAAAGCAAAAACAATAGTTGAAGAAAATAATTTATAAAAAAAATGCTATTTTTAGCCAAAATAACCCTAAACAGTCAAATTATATGAACGGTACGTACAATATCATCTTAGTTGATGATGATTTTATTTTTTTGGAGATGCTGAAAGAATCGTTGGTTGATAATCCGGATTACAACATCGTAGCATTCCAAACCGGCGAAGAGTGTATCAATCACATGCATCTGAATCCCGATGTAATTGTACTCGACTATTACCTGAATAGCGAGAACCCCAAAGCAAAAAACGGATTAGAAATACTTCGTGAGATTCACTCCATAAACCCTCAGGCAAAAGTTATCATACTTTCAGGTCAGGAAGACGGTAACCTGGTTTACGATTTTGTTCGCGAAAATGCTACCAACTATGTAGTAAAAGACAACAATGCGTTCGAGAACGTTAAAAACGCCATCGACGAGATTATTCGTAATCAGTGAAAACTTAAACAGGTTAAAATAAAAAAGCGAAGATTTAAAGGTCTTCGCTTTTTTGTTTTAGTCTCTAATGTCAATCACTTCAACTCCGGGATAATCCTTCGGAGAAAAAACAAAATCGCTATCTTTTACCTTTTTATCGAGCTCAACCGAAATAAATTTCAGAAGAATCCGTGTTCCATCTTTCTGGAAGTATTTTAAGGCATTCAATTCATTTTGAGGAGTAATCCAGCAACGTATCTTAAAATAGGGTTTACTAATATCTTCGGGTGTTAAATCAACCAAATTATAATTCACACCATCAACCGTTTCCGTTCCGGTAAGCGTATATTTAAAACCTTTCTCGTAAAGGGTATATAACGACATCGGGTGATTCATAAAGCGCTCTTCAGGTTCCAATTCGTCGGATTCAATTACTGTAGAAACGTTTACTTCGTTACTTTCTTCCAGATACACCCATCGGCTTTTTCCATCGCTAAAAGTAATGGTGCCATCAATATGCATTCTGAATTTATTTCCCTTAATCAGCACACGACCCTTGTAATTCTCTTTGGAATTGTTCTGACTGTTTTCGAGGGTGTATTCAAATTCAACATCCATCGATTTATAGGTTTGGGCTTTGTTGGCCATGGCCTTTAACAAAGCTTCTGCTGCGGGATCTTTCTGTGCTGAAAGCGTTCCTACAAAAAGCGTAAAAACGCTGATTACTAAATATTTTATCATAAATAAATTGTTTTAATGTTGATTTATTTGTTCAAACCATTCAATAACTGTTCCAAAGAATATTCATCGGGAATTAAAACCTGGCGTGCCTTGCTCCCTTCGAAAGAACCTACTACTCCGGCTGCTTCCAATTGGTCAATAATACGCCCGGCCCTGTTGTATCCGATAGAAAACTTCCGTTGAATTAAGGAGGTGGAACCCTGCTGATTGGCAACAATTATCCGGGCAGCATCATCGAACAAGGCATCGCGTTTCGACAAATCAACTTCGCCCAAATCGCTGCCTGAATCCTCGCCCACATATTCGGGCAATGGATACGGACCCGGATAACTTTGCTGCCCCTGAATGTAATTCACAATCGATTCGAGTTCCGGCGTATCGATAAAAGCACATTGCAGACGTACCATTTCGCTGCCCTGCGAAATAAGCATGTCTCCCCGTCCAATCAGCTGATTGGCACCGGGTGAATCGAGAATGGTACGCGAATCCATCATGCTGGTAACCCTGAAAGCTATACGCGCCGGGAAGTTGGCTTTAATTAAACCGGTAATAATATTTGTAGTGGGACGCTGTGTGGCAATAATCAGGTGAATACCGATGGCCCGGGCCAATTGCGCCAGACGCGCTATCGGTAACTCCACTTCTTTTCCGGCAGTCATAATAAGGTCGGCAAACTCGTCGATAACCACCACAATATAAGGCAGAAAGCGGTGTCCTTTCTGCGGATTCAACTTACGCCCGATAAACTTGGTATTGTACTCTTTAATATTCCGAACCTGGGCTTCCTTAAGTAAATCGTAGCGGTTGTCCATTTCGATGCAAAGCGAGTTCAGCGTATTAACTACTTTAAGCGTTTCGGTAATTATCGATTCTTCAGAATCGGGTAACTTGGCCAAAAAGTGTTTTTCCAGTTTTTGGTAAAGGGTAAGTTCCACTTTTTTAGGATCGACCAGAACCAGCTTCAATTGTGCCGGATGTTTTTTGTACAGTAACGAAGTTAAAATTGCATTCAGTCCGACGGATTTCCCCTGCCCGGTTGCACCTGCTACCAGAAGGTGCGGCATTTTTGTCAAATCAACCACAAAGGTTTCGTTCGATATGGTTTTACCCAAAGCTATGGGCAATTCAAATTTTGATTCCTGAAAGCGCTTCGATGAAATAATAGTGCGCATGGCCACCACTTCGGGCTTCAGGTTGGGCACCTCAATACCCACAGTTCCCCGTCCGGGGATGGGTGCAATAATACGGATTCCCAGAGCTGCCAGACTCAGGGCAATATCGTCTTCGAGATTCTTTATTTTTGAAATACGCACACCCGGAGCCGGAACAATCTCGTAAAGAGTTATGGTTGGGCCAACAATGGCTTTAATCTTATCAATCTGTATCTTATAATTGGCCAGGGTTTCAACAATCCGGTTTTTGTTGCTGTGCAGTTCATCTTCCGAAACACTGACATTGCCTGCATTATGCTCAACCAACAACTCGATGGGAGGTAATTTGTACTGCGACAAATCCATGGTGGGATCGTAATCGCCCTGTGGTTTGTCGCCAATTTTCTTAACCGGTGCATCATCCTCACTGGTGCGGTTCTCAATCGACAGTTCAATTTCCTCGTCGGCTGCTGCCTCCTTTTCAGGATTTGCTGACTGTTCCTGCGCTTCATTTGCATTTTCAACAACCTTTATCTCGATGGTTTCCAGGTTATCGAAGGGGTCAATATCATCCGTTGGCTCCGCCTTATTTATTTCTTCGTCAGTTGCCAAAGCTTCCTCGTGGCGGGTAGTGTAATCCACAACAAAGGAATCGTCATCATCGGAATCGGCTTCAAGCAGTTGATTCTGAACTTCAGTTTCGGGCTCTTTGTTTTGAGGAAGTATTGCTGCTGCGGTATCCGCTTCCTTTTCTTCAGGAATATTTAGTAAAACATCATCGTCAGGATTCAAGCGGGTATCAATCACACGGGCTTCGAAAACCGATTTAACCATGGAGCGAACGGCATCGATAAAGCCTTCGAATAAAAAGGCCAGGTAAGCAAACAGCACTATGGCAAGTAAAAAACCGGTTCCAATATTCCCGATTAAGGAAATTAACCAGTTGCTTAAAAAATAGCCATGGGCCCCGCCGGGAACAAAATCGGATGAGCGAAATATAAAGCCCAGACTAACCGATAACCATAAGGTAGCCACCAACACGTATTTAGTGGTGCGTTTCAGCGGAAGCAGGCGGTAACCCAGTAAACGAATGCCCAACAAAGCCATAAGAAATACAAAACTCATGGAAGCCACGCCAAACCAGTCGTGCATAAATTTGTGGGCAAACAGGGCGCCGAGTTTACCCGACCAGTTCTCAACCACCAATTCAGCATTCTTAAGTAATTCGACCAGCGACAGGTCGAGTTTGCTTTGATCGATTTGCCAGGTAAAAAAATACGACACAAAGGCAAACAGCAGGTACACAGCCACAGAAATAAGAAAAACACCTACAATGATTTTAACCCGCTCATCGTTGGCAAAATTTTTCCCTTTAACTGTTTTTCGTTCTCCACCTTTGGTTGGTGTTTTTTTCTTATCGGCCATGAATTGTATTTTAATTAGGCAAAAATAACATGTTTAATCAATTAATAAAAAACGGGCAGGCTTTTAATTTTAATGCCTTCAACCCTGGCACTCCTTATTAACCTGTGAGTAAGCCCGACCATCGATTCCCGCCCGGGTTATAAGTGGAGTCAGGGAAAGTCCCCGGCTACTTTAGTGCAGAAAATATTTCGTCGATGCTGGCTTTAGGAACTTCTTCAAAGCCTTCGGGAATCTCAAATACGGCATCCGGAATTTCACGCTCGAGCACTTCAACGGCCTCGAGATACATGGCTATTCCGTTAACTTCAATCTGAAAAGCCATAAGCACTCCCGGAATTTCGAAATAGGGAGTTTGGGCATTGGGCTCTTTAATGGCTATTTGCCGGGTATAATATACGCTAAAGGTTTCAGCCCCATTATTTACCGACACCCTGGCATGTTTGCATTTAAAATTGAGTATATCGCGGACTTCATTATCAAAGGCAACATCAACCGAATGATAGGTATCCATGCCCATGAACTGCGTAGTTTCGGTACAGGTATAGTAATAACGTTTACTCATCATCTTTAGCAGGTTTACCGACTTCTGCTGTTCGTATTGCCGGATAAAGGTCGATTTAAAAACACCCATCCAACCTTCCACATCCATTCGCACCGAGTTATTCTTAAACTGCATGGTCAGATACCCCGGCATCAGCCCAATAATGGGGTTTTCCTTCTCCGATTGCAGGTAGTTAATTTTGTAGCGAATTGAACCTTCGTCAATACCGCTGTGACCCAACTTAAGCTGACAGGAACCCACCAAAAGGCCTACAACAAGAACCACCAACAACAACTTAAGCCTCGACTGCATAAACAAATAGGGTAAACAGGGTTAGGGTATTCATAGAGATGACTTGTACGCGTACTTTTACTGATTGTTTAGTTGACACTGCAAAACAAATATAGATAAAATATTAAGCCTACAAAATTCTATTCATTAACAAGCCGGTTTTTGTGCTGCATCAATCCGCTTAAATGTCCGGGCCAATGCTTTTTACTGCAAGCAAATCGGTAAATCACCACATCAAAAACATGTTTAATAAAATAATTAGGCTTAAAACATTGAATTTGTGGTGTTTAATCATGTTGTTAAGCCGGTGAAAAGCACTGTAAGCTATCAAAAAATAGTTTAGATTTGCAGTTCCTGAAAAATTGATATTTAATATAAAATACTATGAACAAACTAGCTGTTATTGCTTTAGGAGGAAACGCCCTGTTGCGGGGTGACCAGGCAGGCACCATTGAAGAACAAGAAGATAACGCCACCGAAACTTTCGAAAACCTGGTATACCTCTTTAAAGAAGGATACAACGTAATTTTTGCACACGGAAACGGTCCCCAGGTGGGAAACATCCTGATGCGTAACGATGCCGGCGAGCAAATGTACGGAATTCCCCAGATGCCTTTGGATATCTGCGTGGCCGACTCTCAGGGAGGCATTGGCTTTATGCTGGAACGCTGCCTTTTGAATGTATTGCGTAAACACAACATCAAACGCAATATTATTACGCTGGTTACCCAGGTAATGGTCGATAAAAACGATCCCGCCTTTCAAAACCCTACCAAACGCGTGGGTAAAATCTACACCAAAGAAGAGGCTGAAAAGCTGACTGCCGATAAAGGCTGGATTTTTAAAGAAGAAGTAAAAGCTCATGGTGGATGGCGTCGCGTGGTTCCATCGCCCAAGCCCCTCGACTTTTTTAACTCCGAAACGGTAGAACAAATGGCCCGCGAAGGAAATATTGTAATTACCGTGGGTGGTGGCGGAGTTCCGGTTTACATCGACGATGAAAACCGCGTACGTCCGCTCGATGCAGTTATTGATAAGGATTTGGCTGCTGCCATGGTGGCAAAAAAAGTGAATGCCGAAGAATACTACATCTTAACCGACGTGCCTTTTGTGTACCTGAACTACAAAAAACCCGACGAAAAGGTGCTGGAATTCCTGAACTACGCCGACGCCCAGAATTACCTGGAGCAGGGTGTGTTTGGCGAAGGCAGCATGGCCCCAAAAATTAACGCTTGTCTCGATTTTGTTAAACAAGGTGGACAAAAAGCCGTAATTACCGAAGCCAAAAAACTTCAGGACAAAAGTTACGGCACCAAAATTACCATGGAATACGACGAAGCGGATTTAAAGAAAAAGTAAAAACATTAACTTAGCAGTCAGAAAACAGTAAGACTAATTTTTTAAACTATACAACTATGGCTTACAATTTAAGAAACCGTCATTTTTTAAAGCTTCTGGACTTTAGTCCAAAAGAGATTAAATACCTGCTCGACCTTTCGGTTGACCTGAAAAAGGCCAAATACGCCGGAACGGAACAACAGCGCCTAAAAGGTAAAAACATTGCCTTAATTTTCGAGAAAGCGTCGACCCGTACCCGCTGTGCTTTTGAAGTGGCCGCTTTCGACCAGGGAGCCCACGTAACCTACCTGGGTCCATCGGGATCGCAAATCGGACAAAAAGAAAGTATGGCCGATACCGCCCGCGTTCTGGGCCGTATGTACGACGGCATTGAATACCGCGGTTACGGACAGGACATTGTGGAAGAACTGGCCAAATACGCCGGAGTTCCCGTATGGAATGGCCTGACCAACGAATTCCACCCCACACAAATTCTGGCCGACTTCATGACCATGATGGAACACAGCGACAAGCCCCTGCATCAGGTTAAATTTGCCTATTTAGGCGATGCCCGCAACAACATGGGCAATTCGCTGCTGATTGGTGCAGCCAAAATGGGTATGGATTTCCGTTCGGTAGCTCCCAAATCGGTACAACCCGATGCGGAACTGGTGGCCAAAGCCTTGGAAATTGCCAAAGAAACCGGCGCTAAAATTACCGTTACCGACAAGGTAGCCGAAGGCGTTAAAGATTGCGATTTCCTTTACACCGACGTTTGGGTAAGCATGGGCGAACCCGACAGTGTCTGGGTAGAACGCATCAACCTGCTGAAACCTTACCAGATTAATATGGATGTAATTAAAGCCACCGGTAATCCCAAGGTTAAATTTATGCATTGCTTACCGGCTTTCCACAACCGCGATACCAAAGTGGGCGAAGAAATCTTCCAGAAGTTTGGACTCGACGGCATGGAAGTAACCGAAGATGTGTTCGAAAGCGAGCACAGCATTGTGTTCGACGAAGCCGAGAACCGTATGCACACCATTAAAGCGGTAATGGTTGCCACCCTGGGCCAATAAAAGACAATAAAACAAAGCCCTAAGGATAAGAATTCCTGTTTCAGGAGTTCCCCAGGTGCTTCAATACTATAAAAAAGCCACCCCTAAGCCGGGTGGTTTTTTTTCTGCTTTTAAATAGGAGTTTTTTATTAACAATAAGGCAGCCCGGCTTGTTATCTATTCCAAAGGCAGGCCTGTACAAAAGCCCGCTACCACAAAATATTCACTTAAAACTAATGCCTTATGAGCGAGAAAAAAGAGAAAGCAGAAAAAAAAGAGAAGAAGCCCGAAGTAATTACGGCCGAGAAGCAAATAAACGAAAGTGGCGAAGCTGCTGCCAAACTCGAGAAGAAGCTTAAAAAAACCAAAAAGAACAAAGATCGCGAACAAACCGCCGAAACCCTGAGCAAAAAGCTGGAAGGCGCCATTCAGAAAGTGAAAAAACTAAAAAAGAAACTCAAGAAAGCCAAAAAACAATAGCGGCTTATAGGAAACACTAAGCTTAAAACCATCCCCAGGCAGGGATGGTTTTTTGTTTTTTTACCGGGGTCCGGCATCGCTTAAAAGCCTATATTTGTATAAACGTAATACCAGGCAAAAGCCAATGCAAAGCCTGAGTACATGTATAACCTGCATAAAAAAATAACGATGAAACAACTTGCCCTTATTATCCTTAGTCTGTTTGTCGGCTCACTGGCCGCACAGGAACTCCCCGAAAAAGCGGTAAAAACCGAAGTAACTCAGGTAAGCGTTTTTATCGACGGGGCGCAACTGGTTCGCCGCAAAGCCGTGAGCGTACCTGCCGGAAAAACCCGGCTGAAATTTGAGATGCTCTCCCCCTTTATCGATGCACAGAGCGTCCAAGTAAAAGCCGAGGGTGCCCTAACTGTGTTAAACGTAAACCATCAACAGAACTACCTGAACAAAGCCGAAAAATCGAAAGAAACCAGCCGGTTGCAGGAAGCCATTGAAGCCCTGAACCAAAAAATAAACCTGGAACAAACCTACCTGGCTATTCTTAGCGAAGAACTGGCCTTTTTACTCGAAAACCGCGACCTGAGCGGTAAAAACGAAGCAGTGAGTCTGCTTACCCTGCAACAAACCGCCGACTTTTTTGGTAAACGCTATACGGCTTTAAAACTTAAAGAGATTGAACACAATCGTACCATAAGCGAACTATCGCGGCAACGCAACGACCTTCAGAAACAACTGAACACCCTGACCAACAAAAAGGAATTCCCCAGCGGCGAAATCTATGTTACTGTTGACGCTCCTGCCGCGGTAAATGCGGTATTTGAACTCACTTACCTGGTAGGCAATGCGGGCTGGTACCCCAGCTACGATATCAGGGCAAAAAACATCGACCAGCCGGTGCAACTGGCTTACAAAGCCCATGTAAAACAAGACACCAAAACCGACTGGAACAACGTAAGCCTGAAATTATCGTCGGCCAATCCCAATGTATCGGGAGTGGCGCCCAAACTCAAGCCTTACTTCCTGAATTACAATACCCGACCACCCAGCTATAAAATCATGTCGAATGCGGTAAGTGGCCGGGTGCTCGATAACGACCACCAGCCGCTGCCCGGTGCTACCGTAATGGTACAGGGAACCACCATCGGGGCGGTTACCGATATCGACGGCAACTACCGCATCACCATTCCTCAACACGCCGAATACCTGGTTTATTCTTTTATTGGTTTCGAAACCCAGACCCTGCCCATTCAGGGAAACAGCATGCATGTGGTGCTGCACCCCTCGCAGATGCAATTGGACGAGGTAGTGGTTATGGGCTATGGTGTGGAAGAACGGGCGCTTTCGCGACAGCTTCAGGGAAAAGCCCCGGGCATATCGCTGTCGGGTAAAAGGGCTGTAAGCAGCAGTCTGTCGCTGCCCACAGCACAAACCGAGAACCAGACTACCGTCGATTTCGAGGTAAAAGTACCCTATACCATCAAAAGCGATAACAAAAACTACACGGTCGATTTGGAAAGTTACCAGTTGCCGGCTGCCTTTCAGTACTTCAGCATCCCAAAAATTGATAAGGATGCCTTTTTAATTGCCTACCTGGTCGATTGGGAAAAATACAACTTACTCGAAGGCGAAGCCAATGTATTTTTTGAAGATACTTACGTGGGCAAGACCCTGCTCGACGTGCGTTACGCCACCGATACACTGGAGCTGTCGCTGGGGCGCGACAAGCAGGTAAGCCTTCAGCGCGAAAAAGTTAAAGACCTGAGCACCCGGCAATTCATCGGCAATAAAAAGGAAGAAAGCCGAGCCTGGAAAATAAGCGTGCGGAACAACAAGAGCCAGTCGGTAAAAATGACGGTACTCGACCAGGTTCCCGTATCAACCAATCAGGAAATCGAAGTACAGCTACAAACCATTTCGGGCGGAAAACTGGATACCGAAACAGGCGAAGTAAAATGGGAATTTGAACTCGAACCCGGTGAACAAAAGGTATTCGACTTAAAATATGTGGTTAAGTTTCCCAAACAAAAAAACCTGATTGTGGAGTAAACCCGCTTTAGAAACAAGACGCTACTACTGGGCAGAGGCTGTATTCCGGCTTTGGCAAGGAGCTTTCGGTATTTTTTGCTATACTTGTGTTTTGTTAATCACTAACGCATTTAGCATGAAGAAAACAGGACTCCTGCTGCTGCTTGCAGCCTTTTGCCTTACGGCTTTCAGCCAGAAACAGGTATTATCGACCAGCGACTTTGCCGGATGGAAACGCATTGAAGACCGACAAATCTCCCAACGCGGCGCTTACGTAATGTATGAGCTTAACGCGCAAAAAGGCGACGGACAAGTCATCATTTACCAGGTTCAAAGTAAAACCAACGACACCGTTCCTTTGGCGCATCAGGCAAAGTTTGCACCCAACGAAAACTTTGTTGCCCTGAAACTCACCACCCCAACCGACAGCATCCGTAAATTAAAACTGGCCAAAACAGCCAAAGACAAGATGCCTAAGGATTCGCTGGGCATCTATATTTTAAGCAACAAGAGCTGGCTAAAATACCCCGACCTGATTTCCTTTCAAGTACCTAAAGAAAAAGGAAACTGGATGGCCGCTTTGCTGAAACACCAGGAGCCCAAAGCCGATACAACGGCAGTTGCTGCCGACACCCTGGCGCAACCTGAAAAAAAGGAAGACAAGCCTAAAAAGAAAAAAAGCCGGAAGAAGCCGGGCAAAGACAACAACGATTTATTGCTGATTAACCCGCTTAGCGGACAACAACTGGTATTTAACCGGGTGGAGAGCTATGTGCTTTCAGACGAAGGAAACCGTCTTGCTTTGGTTTCGAAAATTAACGATACCGCAAAGGTCTTCGCACTGATTACCGTAAATACCGAAACAGTAGAAACCGATACCCTGGTACAGGATTCACTCAGCTTTAAAGCCCTCACCTTCGACAAGGCCGGCAGACAACTGGCTTACCTGGCCAGTGCCGACACCGTAAAACAAAAGACCTATGCCCTATTTCTTTGTGAGCCTGGAAAAACAAGCCCCGCACGCCTTGTTGACACGCTAAGCACAGGATTACCCGCACAATGGGCTCCCAGCGAAAACGGAACACTGTTTTTCTCCGACGATGCCACCAAACTATACCTGGGGACTGCTCCCCGGCCAAAGGTTCCGCAAAAAGACACCCTACCCGACGATGAAAAAGCCAAACTCGATGTATGGAGCTGGACCGACCTCGAATTGCAACCCATGCAACTCAAGAACCTTGATAAAGATCTGAAACAAAACTACCTGGCCGTTTACCGCATTAAGGAAAAGAAACTGCTGCAACTGGCTGACACCCTGATTGAAAGCGTGCGCCTGGTTAACCAAAACAATGGCGAACTGGCGCTGGGCTTCGATAGCAAGCCTTATGCCCGTGCCTCGTCGTGGACCGGCAAGCGCCTGATGGATGTTTACCTGCTGAACCTGAAAACCGGCGATAAAAAGCAGGTGCTGCGCGGGCAAAGCCTGGTATATCTGTCGCCAAACGGCAAATACGTGCTTTGGTACAATGCCACCGACAGCAGCTACTACAGCCTCAACACCAAAACCGGTCAGCAGCTTGCACTTACCAAACACCTGCCGGTACTATTCTGCGACGAACTGCACGACACTCCCAGCGATCCCTGGCCTTATGGCCTTGCCGGCTGGGCATCTGACGATGCTTATGTGCTGGTGTACGATCGCTTCGACATCTGGAAACTCGATCCCAGGGGAAAACAAGCTGCTGTAAACATTACAAACCATTGGGGACGAAAAAACAGCACCCGGCTCCGCTACCAGAAGCCTGATCCCGAGGAGGTGTTTATTCCTCTGGAACAGGACGTTATTCTGCAAGCCTTTAACGAAAAAACCTACAGCGAGGGGTATTATTCAGCCCGCTTGAATCAGGCACAAAATCCGAAGGTACTAGTTGAAGGAAACTATATGCTGGGTAGCCTCGATAAGGCAAAAGAAAGCCAAGAGTTTATCTGGTCGGCACAAACCATAAGCCAGTACCCCGACATTAAACTCAGCGGACCCTATTTTAAAGAAGTTACTACCCTTTCGCGGGCCAATCCGCATCAGGAAAAATACAATTGGGCTACGGTGGAACTGGTACAATGGAAAAGTTTTGCCAACGACACCTTGCGCGGTTTGCTTTACAAACCTGAGGATTTCGATCCCAACCGGAAATATCCCATGGTGGTTTATTTCTACGAACGCAGCTCGCAGGGAATAAATCGTCATTACACCCCCTATCCCAGCCATTCCATTATTAACAAAACCTTTTATGCCAGCCGGGGTTACCTGGTATTTGTTCCCGACATAGTTTACACGACGGGGGCACCCGGCCCCAATGCCTACGACGCCATAATAAGCGGCACCCAGTACCTGATTAATAGTTTTCCCTTTGTGGATGCAGAAAAAATAGGTTTGCAGGGACAAAGCTGGGGTGGCTACCAAACAGCTTACCTGATTACCCGTACCGATATGTATGCCGCAGCCATGGCAGGAGCACCGGTCAGCAATATGACCAGCGCCTACGGGGGCATTCGCTGGGGTAGCGGTATGAGCCGGATGTTTCAGTACGAGCATACACAAAGCCGTATCGGGGGAACCCTTTGGGAAAAACCCTGGCACTACATCGAGAACTCTCCGCTGTTTTACGCGCCAAAGGTAAATACACCTTTACTGATGATGCATAACGACAACGACGGAGCTGTTCCCTGGTATCAGGGAATTGAGTTCTTTGTAGCTCTGCGCCGGCTCGACAAACCCGTCTGGCTGTTAAACTACAACGGTATGGAGCACAATATTGCATCGAAATACTGGGCCAATCGCATGGATTTAAGCACCCGGATGCTACAATTCTTTGACCATTACTTGAAGGGAGAACCTGCACCCGAGTGGATGTTGAAAGGAATTCGGGCAGTGGATAAGGGACAAAAAAACGGCAACTAACCGGAAAGTTATTTTTTACAAGGCGATAATTTGTAAAGCATACGAATTTAAGTAGGTAACAATGAATTTGTTAGTTATCTTTATCCGGCTTAAATAGGGTAAACCCGCCAGCTATATGCGTTTATAGCCGACGGGTTTACCAAAAAGCAAAGCAGTAATGGTAAAACAACTCTGGACACGACTTTCAAACTTTGGTATCGATCATTCGCTGAGCATGATTGCTGCCCGCAAAGCCATACTGACCAACCAGTTGGCTTACATTACCTTTGCTGTAGTATTTGGTATGAACATCGCTTTCATTTTTATCGAAAGTGTATCGTTCGACGCCGTAGGACTGGCCAGTTCACTGATCATTTTAAGCACCCCGCTGTTAAACAAACTGGGTCACCATAAAATGGCTGCTTTTTTATTTGCTGTGCTGATGCCTATTTCGCTTACCCTGTTCAGCAGTGTTAACAAAACGTTGGTTCCCCCGCCCATACCCCTCGAGGTTTATATTTTTCCCAAAGTCTTTTTATTAAGTTTTTTAATTATTCCGCTGGTAATTATCGATGCAAAAAGTAAATTTCACCTGGCATTGGCCATCTTTGTCAACCTGGCTTGTATTTACTGGGTCGACAGCCTGAATAAAAGCATGGGCGTAGGTCTCGATTTTTCGTTGGTTTCTTTCGATTCCTTCGACCGTTTGAATTATCTAATCATTTTCCCCATAATTATTCTTATTTCCGGGTTTATTTTCCTGAATCACATCAACAACAAATCGGAAGAACAAATACTGGCTCAGAATAAAAAGCTTGAAAATGCCAACCACAAGATTAATAAAATAAACAGCGACCTTACCAACAGCATTCAGTACGCCCAACGCATACAAAACGCACTCTTACCCGAAAAAGATCGTTTAAACAGGTACTTTACCGACAGCTTTGTTTACTACCAGCCCCGCGACATTGTAAGTGGCGATTTTTATTTCTTCAAAAAATTTAAAACACAGGGTAAAGACTGTCTTGCTTTAATTTGCGCCGATTGCACAGGACACGGGGTTCCCGGAGGTTTTATGAGTATCCTGAGTATGTCGCACCTGAACGAAATAATTCGCGACAACCAGTTTTGCAGTGCCGCTGACATGCTAAACCAATTGCGCGAACAAATTAAAGTGGCGTTGAACCAAACCGGCAAACCCGATGAACAGCGCGACGGAATTGAACTCTCGCTGATTCTTTATTATCCCGACAGCAAACAAATGGAATTTGCCGGCGCCCGAAGCCAGATTTACCTGATAAAAAACAATGTCCTGCACGTATTTAAAGGCGATAACATGCCCATTGGCATTTACTTAAACGAACGGCTTTTTACAAATACCACACATAATTTAGAAGGTGGCGAAATGATTTATATGTTTACCGACGGCATCACCGATCAGGTTGATACCAAAGGCAAGCGCCTGATGACAACGAATCTGAAAAAATGGCTCTTACAGGTCAGCAATCAAAATAGCATTGAACAGCAAAAAGCTTTTGCTTACCAAATGGATGAATGGATGGAAACCAATACCACAAACCCGGCAGAACAAATTGACGACATGCTTTTAATCGGATTCCGGATACCGGGATAAACTTACTTCCTTCCAGGAAAAAACACGATTGTATCTTTGCTGAAAGCAAGAAATTTCAACACAGGTTTTGTTCAATAAAACAAAGCAACAGGTTTTATTCTACATGAAGCACCAAGCCTTTTAAATACTCACTTTCGGGATGGTAAATGCTGATGGGATGATCAGCCGGCTGAGTCAACTGATGCAGGATGCGTACCTTACGTCCGGCATTTACACTGGCAGCAAAAACCGACTTGCGGAACTCCTCGCGGCTTACTGCCTGCGAGCAACTAAATGTAAATAAAATACCACCCGGCTTTATCTGTTCCAATGCTTTCTGGTTAATCTTTTTATAGCCCTGTAAGGCATTGTGCAAGGCTTTCTGATGTTTGGCAAAAGCGGGCGGATCGAGAACGATAACATCGTAAGCTTCCTTGGTCTGATTAAAAAAATCGAAGGCATCCCTGGCAAAACCCTCATGGGGTGCATTACTGCCAAAGTTCAATTCCACATTCTTACGGGTGAGTTCAATGGCCTGTTTCGATGCATCGACCGAATGAACGAGTGTGGCTCCGGCTTTTAAGGCGTAAACTGAGAAACCTCCGGTATAGCCAAACACATTGCATACTTTTTTGCCTGATGAATAATCTGCCAGCAGTTTCCGGTTCTCCCGCTGATCGATAAAAAAACCAGTCTTTTGGCCCTGTTCCCAATCGATGGAAAAACGGTTGCCGTACTCCATAACTTCGTTTTGTTGGGATTCGCCAAGCAAATAAGCATCGTGTGGATCTAAACCGGCTTTAAATGGTAAAGTTCCTTCGCTTTTATCGTAAACCGCCGTAAGTTTATCGCTTAACAATTGCTTTAAGAGCAAGGCCAGTTTTTCGCGAAGCAAATACATGCCCACCGAATGAGCTTGCAGAACTGCCGTTCCGTTGTAGTAGTCCACAATTAAGCCGGGCATGTCATCACCTTCGCCATGAACCAGCCGGAAAACATTTAAGTCCGGATTATCAAAATATCCTAATTGCTGGCGGAAGTTAATGGCTGCTTTTAATTTATTCTTCCAGAAAATATCGTCGATACGAACTTTTTCGAAACTAAATATACGCACCGCAATGGAACCAACCTGAAAATGCCCTAAAGCCAGGAACTCGTTCTTGTTGTCCAATACCTCCACAACATCGCCTTCGGCTGGTTTACGGCTCATTTCTTTAATGGCTCCCGAAAAAACCCAGGGATGCAACCTGCGGATGGATTGTTCCTTACCCGATTTTAAAATCACTTGAATCAGTTCCATGTGTTTACTGTGTTAAGCCGTTTAGTTTTGTGTGGTTTATGATGCCTGCTCAATCTCGAGCAATCGGTTGTAAATTCCGAGCGAAACCCAGGCATCGGTGGCAGCATATTTTAGCTGCGCTTCGGTGAGTTGCTCAGCTTCCCAGTTCGATGTTTGCTGTGCTTTTGAGATGCGGAACCCCAGGAGCAGGCCCGAAAGTTTTTTCAACCCAAAGTTTTCGATATCAAAGTCCTTAACTTTTTCCTGAATTTCGACAAAGCCACCGGGCTTGAAATTGGTAAGACAGCGCAGTGCCTTAATATCATCATTAATGGCCACTCCTACTTTGGTGATGCCGGGACTGGCCAAAACCTCAACCAGTTCGGCAGGCAGGCCCATTTTATTAATTCGGAAAAGAAAAGCTGATTTTTCGGTAGCTAATTGCAGCAAGGCAACCTGGTTTTTCTTTCCCTTGGCAAAGGTTGGCTTGGTTTCGGTATCAAAACCCAATACCTTTTGCTTTAACAAATAGGGAAGTATCTTTTTAAGGTCGCGGGCATAGTCGATTACCACAATTTCCCCTTCGAAACTTTGTATGGGAAGTACATTTAATTCTTCTTTTGAAATCGATTTATTCATAAGTATCTTCACTTTCGCTTTGGAAGCCCAAATCGGACCAATCTTTTTTGCCCCAGTTTTCGGGATCAAAGTCCGCTTCGCTTAAAGCATCCGACTCGTTAAGGGAAACTCCGCCATACAACAGATGATGCAAAACCCGGGTAATATTCATCAGGCGCTGGCCCCAGAACTGTTTGAAATTGTTTTTGCACTCCCAAATGGCATCGTTCATAATTTCGGGAGTTCCCATATTATAAAGAGCAATGTAATCTTTCAAGTCCTGATAAATATCGGTAAAGCCTTCCGATAAACTATTCATTTGCTGCGAATCGTTCAGGGAATCCCATACTTCCTGGTATTCATCCACTCCGCTAAGCTTCTTTAACAGGGTAGTATGCACCGCCTCCCATTCCTCCTGAGTAACCGATTTATCAATCATATCGGGCATCTCGGGTTCCACTTCGGGCAGAATAATGGCTTTTAAATAAATAAGCGGCAACAAGCGGTGTGCCTTGTCGATAAAATCTTTTTGTGAAAGTAAAGCTACCCCGTCGAGCAGGTTACAGTACTCAACTGCTAAAGTGGTAAAACCAATTACGTTTTCAGAATAAACCCGGTTCTCAATATCGTGTTCCATAAATAAAAATATGGGCAAAAGTAATAAACCTATCCTTATTAAGCAACGAATGATTTATCTGTAGTTTATGACATTGAGCAGCTAAAAAGCTATAATGTCCTTATTTTTATCGAAAAAGCCTTTTCAACACCGTGTGCTGACGGAAATAATACAGTAAACTTATTTGGTGTCACTCCATGCATTGCGCGTGTTACACCCTAGACGGTGCGTGTTAAGATGAGTACTTAAAGTGGCTTAAGTTCATAAAGTGACTAAAGTTGATGGAGTTTAGAGGCCTGTCTGATGGATAGACGGGTTAGAATAATGACTAAAGACACGAGACTCCTGCCTGTGTGGCAGGTAAGTTAGATATTAGACTTAAGACGCTAGACATTTTGTGAGGAGTTTGTGGTTAATGATTTCAGATAAGCGATTAACGATTTCAGATTCAATGTCGTTTAGTTAAGCAGACTTCACTCTCCGCCCGCCAAGGCGGGCACCTCTCCGCCGCGGCGGAAGGACCAGCTCTGTTCCATCGTTGCAGGTATCCCCTTGAGGGGATTATAGGGGTGAATTTCTTTAACTAAACGACATTAATTTCAGATTGGCAATTTTAGATTGCGTAAGGTGAGGACTTGGTTAATGAAGATTTTTGTTTATATAAACGGTTTTAATTGCGGCCCGTCACCTTTTGCGGTGCATGGATGGCCTGATTTTATGGTTGTTGTGGTGCTTGCACCGCTCTTTCTTGTGTGGTTGTATTCCCCGGGTTCACACCCGGGGCTATTATTATTACACCCCTTCGGGGTTTGTGGTTGGAGTATTTGGAGTAATTTGCGTGACTAAAGTTGGTGGAGTTTAGAGATAAGAACTTCCCTGCGCTTTGCAAAGACCCCAACTCAAGGTTGTGAATGTACGGTTTCGTTCTGAATGGGTACAGCCGCTTTACCCTTATCGACAATTCCACACCTGGTTTTGCGTGCCCACCGCACCGTACGAATTAAATTCCAATAAATAATCGTGATTACAGCTTTCAAAAAAAGGATCGGTCTCAGTAAACCGGTCAAGCTCCAAAGGTGTGAGCTGAAGTTGTACGGCACACCCGTGATGTTGCCCAGTACGGTGCTAATGTTGGCTAGTACACCCCTGATGTTGCCTAGTACGATGCTAATGTTGCCCAGTACGCCAATGATGTTGTCTAGTACAGTGCTAATGTTTGCTAGTACACCCCTGGTGTTGGCTAGTACGATGCTAATGTTGGCTAGTATGCCAATGATGTTACCGGGCACGACGCTAATGTTTGCTGGTACGATGCTAATGTTGCCTAATATGCGAATGATGTTGCCGGGTACGGTGCTAATGTTGGCTGGCACACCCTTGATGTTGCCGGGAACAAGGCTAAGGTTATGGGGTGCATCAAAATAGTTGCCGGGTACAACACCAGGGACGGTTACTTTGCATCGGTCCTAACCTTAGTTAGCAATTTAACTGTCAAGCAAGTATGTGATCAGAAACATGTTTTTGCCTCTTGCAAATTTATAGGAATTGGTTTAATTTAGTCTGCGTTTCCCCTAACTAAAACCATTATATTATGAATCGTGTACAAAATAATCATTTGTCTTCGTATCTGGCCGTAGCCAATATATTGACCAAATATGGAGCTAAGCTGGCCTTAGTGCCGGCAATTGCAGCTGTTGTAAGCAAATTTATGGCACTGCTTGAAGAACTAAAAGAAGTTCAGCAAATTCAGGAAGGAAAGTCAACTGGTACTACCCTTCAAAAACAAAAAGAAGAAGCTGAAATGATAGAAATTACCCTGCGTGTTGCAGCGTCTATCTATGTGTATGCTGTGGACCAAAATAATCTGGAACTTCAACAAGAGGTCAAAGTGTCGCCTTCGTATTTAAAAACGATAGGCGACAACAGTTTACTGAATCGTTGCAACCGGATACACCAAATTGCCAGTGGGCTGGATGCTGAAGCCCTGGCTCCTTATGGATTGCTACCGGAGACTACCAGCGGACTGCGGAAAGAAATTGATGATTTTGCCGCTCTGGTAGCCAAACCACGCACCGCAATTGTTGCCCGCAGTACAGCAACCTCGCGCCTGCAGGAGCTTTTTAAGGAAATAAATACCCTGCTGCGTGAGCAAATGGATAAACTGATGCTGGTTATAAAGGACCAGGAGCCGGTGTTTTACAATGAGTATAAGGCTGCCCGAGTAATTGTTGATTTACGGGGAGCCTATGAAAAAGAAGAAGAGGAAATTGCCAATGAAGAATAAATCAACTAGCGGGAAACGAAACGAAAATGCGCTAAGGACTAAGGCGCATTTTTTTTTGTCCGGAGTAGAGTGGCGATGAGTTGATGGGGGTTAGAGGCCTGTTCGATGAACATGGGGGGTTAGCGTTTAGACGCTAGACTTAAGACTCAAGACACAAGACATTTCATGAGGTTTTTGTGGTTAATGATTTCAGATAAGCGATTAACGATTTCAGATTGGCAATTTTAGATTGCGTAAGGTGAGGACATGGTTAATGAATATTTTTGTTTGTATTGATGGTTTTAATTGCGGCCTGCCGCTTTTTGCGGTGCATAAATGGCCTGTTTTTTATGGTTGTTTTGCTGCTTGCACCGCTTATTCTTTCATACTCCTTATCCCCCGGGTTGAAACCCGGGGCTACCAAGCTTACGCCCCGCTGGGGCTTGTGGTTGGAGTATTTGGAGTAACTTGAGTGACTAAAGTTGGTGGAGTTTAGAGATAAGAACTTCCCTGCGCTTTGCAAGTTCCCCAACTCAAGGTCGTGAAGGTTTGGTTTCGTCCTGAAACACTGGTGCCACTTTACCCTTATCGACAATTCCACACCTGGTTTTGCATGCCCACCGCACCGTGCTAACTAGAATTCCTACTAACGCCGACGCATTCCCGTATTATACCAAACCTTGGATTATGAAAACCCTGAAAAATCGCCTCGGGAGCTCTTGAAAAAAACCGATTGGAAACACTATGCTCAAACAACTAATCGGAAGGTAGTTGTAAGCAGGCCATGTTTAGTTCAACCTACCCTCCAATGCAAAGCGTATACAAGCAAGGCTTTATTGGAGGGTAAGTGTTAGTGGTTCGTTTTTTATATTGTTTGAATTGACATTTCATCTATAAATTTCTCAAAACATTTTAATGCATATTGTTCTCCTGGCTTGTTCAACTCTTCGATTAAGTTACTCCAACCTTTTTTCAAACTTGTTTTTTTGTAAAAATCAACAATTTTTTTACTTGCTGCATATTTCCATTCAGTTGTGCTATTTACAATCATTTCAATTAGTGTCATCCACAATAGCCAATATTGGTCTGCCTTAAACTCTCTTATAATTCTATTTAAAACAGGGTCACTTTCTTGGCCTAAATATTTAGAATACGATAAAAGACCGATTCTCAATGTCCAAATATGTTGTAATAAAACTTTTTCATTTCTTGAATTGTCTTTGACTAATTTTATTGCGATGTCAATTAGGTTTATGAGGTTATCCCGTTGGTTATTTCCATCGTCAAATGATGAAAACCATAAAACGTCTTTGTATTTATAATTTTCAAGGAATGTAAGAGCATCGTCCTGATACAAACCATATCTAATATTTCTATTCCAATCAAGTTGCATTTGTTGTTGTTCTTCATTTTTGGCAGCAACAAGCAAGCGACTTCCCTTGATTTGCGCTTCCAGTTTTGCTGAATGAACTAATGCTTGACTCACAATAAAATCTTTAGTAAGGTTTGGAGCTGTTTGCCTGTCTTCAACATTCACAATACCTACACTCATTGCACCACGAGGTAAAAGAAAAAACTTTGACAACTCGCTGTAAGAGTCATTTTTCAAAAGGCATTTTTGATAAATAGCGGCAAGACAATTTATCAAGTCTTCTCTAGAACTTGAATATGCTAATAGTGAATCAGAAAACAAATGTCCATTTACATTTGGCTTGCCTTTGATTTCAGTGAAAGCAATATTGTAAAAGTCATTCAGAATAATTCTAGCTTTATTTTCATCAGTATTCACCATTTGACTAAAACCTAGCAAATCAACAAATGCAAGTATTTTTTCCATAAGTTTCTTCTCTGTTTTTTTATTGATATTTCTCTAAAGCTGTTTTATAAATAGATTCAGACTCATCAATAAATCTACTCTTATTTGATAGAAATGTATCAAACTTCTCTGTAAGGTTTTTATATATAATTTGATGTGCTTTATGTTGAATCAGACTTTCATTATAAGCATCCATTTCAAAATCAGGTTCTGATGCAGACTCTAATAATTTCATTAAGTCATTTTTTTCAATTTGGTCAATTTCAGTCCATTCATCGGGATTTGTTTTATCCTTTAGAAAATAACCTTTATTGTCTTCAATTTTTAAGTATTTCATAAGCTCGTGATTTACGTTCATAATAAGCAATTTCTCCAGCCTCCAAACAATTAAATAATATATCTAGATTCTCAATCGTTTCACCTTTTGCATTTTTAAGTTGTTTGCTCATTGGATGGCCAAAGAAAACTGAATATTCAATACCCCCATTGTTTAATTTTTTCTGTGTATAGGCTACATAATCAGGTTTTATCGAAGCTCCAATTGTATTATTATGGGTTACAACAATAACCGGAATTTCATTGGAAATTTCTTTTATTAAGACATTTACATCATTTTTCAAGAAAATATTGTCAAAAGAAGATTCAGGTTCATCAATTAATAAAATATCATGTTTCAATGCATCATTAATTTCATGAAGCAGATTAAACTCAGAACGTTCACCACCAGAAACTGGGAATCCATGTTTATTTAATGTTTTATACTCTATATCAACAAAGTATTTGTAAAATTCTGTTTCCTCAATACCAACTCCTTGAAGAGCGATTAAAAACTTATATGGATTACTATAATTATCAAAAGCATTACTAAAAGAAAGTTGACTTTTACTTTTTGCTTTTAGTTGACTTGCTCCAGTATATTTTTTTGTTCTTGCTACTACTTTAAATCCACGAATTTCTTTGCTATCAATTTCTTTTTCATCTTGCAGATTTTTAGCTAAACGCATGAATTTATCAACTTTTACTTTTTCAGTTTTGAACTTATAAAAATCTATGTCCTCAATTGCTGTTGTAGTTGACCTAAAACGCAATGAATCTTTAATATTGTTTATTAGTTCATTCAACCAATATTTTTTCAAATTTGATTCATACAGTTCATTATGCTTTTTAATTAAGTCGATAATTAATGCCTTCAATGAAGCTTCTGAAATGTGTTTATTTACAATAGTCTTGTATTCAATATTTTCAATCAAAGTTTCAGTTGCTTTAATAAGTGTTTTTAAATTACTTAAATCATTTATCTCAAAATTAGTCTCATTATACAATTTACATTTTGAAAATGTATCAAGCTTATCACTTTCTGAGGCGAACTTTTTCAATGAATCAATGTATTTACCCAGTTTAATTTCATTCCCTTTTAAATCGACTTGATTAACATCTTGTACAACATCTTTAAATTCTTTTAGATAGGATTCTGTTACTAAGCTGTGTCTTGTGGTTACAAGTTTTTTAAAGCTTTCTTCGTCATTTTGAAGTAATGAAAATTGTCTGATGTATTTAACATTACTAAAATTGTTGCAAATTTTATCAAGAGTATAGGTTTTCCCCGTTGAACGTTCTCCTATAATAACATTTAAACCTGTTGATAATATTATACCATCGTCTGTAGCTTGGAAAAAATCATTCCCATCATCTCTTGAAAGTGATACCTTCGATTTATCAAACAGACTACCTTTAATTGAACGTAGTGAATTATCACCTGCATTTACAAATGTTTGCCTTGTTGGAAAATTTGAAATTTTATCTGTAAACCTAAAATCACTAAATATAACAGGCACTAATTTATTTGATTCTCTTATACATGCTTTAAATTTTCGTATACTAGTAACCTCTCCAACAAATATATTGTCTCCTAATTTTTGTAATGTATCTTCCTTAAGATTAGGACTTTTATCGTAATGTGGAATTAACAAATATTTATTAAGCAAAGGAAAAATCTCAATTAATTGCTCGTAAGTTATTGAATCGTTTACTGAAGTTATTAATCCTTTCACTCTACGGCATTTAGAGTCAAAATCCTCTATATCTTCATTTTCAGAAATAAGTAGAATATGACCTCCTTCTAAATCAATTTCAATGCCTGGAAAAACTTTTATTTGTAGATTGCTACAAATATCAAGAAATTGAGCTTTGTCAAATAGATTGTGATTTGTTATAGCAATGCAATCAATTTCCATCTTGTCAACATATTCTTTTAGTTTATCCAAGTTAAAATCAAAAAGTGAATCACTAATAGATTGCATTGTATGAATATGGAAATCAATTTTTTTCATTCTTTCTATAGTTAATGCATGGATGTTTTCTTAAATGACCGCTAACGTTGGCGCTAAACGCAGTTGCGTTGTTTGTTTCTTATTGTTATGTTAAAATTCAAAACTAAAAGTAAATTGAAATTGTGACTTTTCCAACTGCCGCAAGCAAGACGTTTGAGCGCGGGTTGGCCGCTGCCTTTTCAATCATTTTTATAAAAGCTATTTAGGAATTTTAGGGTATTATCAATCTTCTCTTGAATGTATTGGTTATCAATTGTTTTTTTATGACGAGAAAAATTTTCTTTTATTCTATTTTCAAAGTTTTTCAAACCCTCATTGGTCAATTTTCCTTCAATAATATTAAGAACATATTCATCGGGTAATTCATGTCCATTCTTATATGGTACTTTAAACTTCTTAGCATACGAAGACAAAAAAGTATCAATTTCATAGTTTCTATTTGCAAGTTCTTCAATAAATGAATTATCAATTACAGTACCTGCCCAATGTTGTTTTTCTGCCTTTTCATGAGCTTTAACTAGTCCTTTTCCAAATACTGAATTAATATTATAAAGTCCACCTGCTTCGTTTTGTTTTTTAACGTCAATATAAATTATTTCATCATAAACCAATGCTCCTCTTGCAGGAAAAAAGAAATCAACGGCATGCATGTTAAATCGATATGCAACTTTAAGAATTTCTAAGAGTGAATCTTCCGAATCATCATTTGTCCAAAAAACAATTGTATCCGAGAAATTAATACAATTAATAATCGACATTTCTAAATCAGCTATTACTCCTCTAGAGGCTTCCTTTGTTTTTCCATGACCTAAAGCATTTTCTATATCTCGAAAATTGTTTCCAATAATTCTTTTTTGATATTCTAGGTCATTATTTTCTATAAATTTCTTGAATCCCAAATAATCAAAATATGCAATAAATCTTTTCATCATTACATTAATACGTTTTTAAATCGATGTTTTTTAAGGTTGCAGCCAACCACAAGATAACCGCAGCCCACCTTCTTTTATCTACCCAAAATTGGTATGCTATAGGCACCCTGTTACGTTTGGTTGTATTATAGGTAGTGTTTGGGTTCATGTTTTTTTGGTTTACTTAACCAAAGCTAGGAAATAATTTGATACGCCGGGTATTTTGATTGGCTTTTTTATAAAAGAACGTGCCTTACCGGCCGGCAAGCAAAGCCTTAAATGGAGGGTTTTTACTATGAGTAGGGTTAAAACAAAAACTGTATTAAGAAAATAGTACAGGTCTCCTGCCCCGATTGCCCCGGGGAACTCATTGCTGTTCCGATGGCTTCCGAAATACAGAACACTCAGCGTCCTAATTAGTATAGGCAGTTGTTCTTACTTCAATTTGTCATTTATCCAATTGAGAATTTGGTCAAATTTGAAATCTCCAATAGCAATTTTTATCACAAAGTCGTATTTATCATCCTCATTAGTATGTATATCCAGACCATAATCCATTAGAGTTAAGCGCATAGCAACATATCCAAATCTTTTATTTCCATCAATAAATGGATGGTTAATCAATACACTCTCAATAATTGCAGCAGCTTTTTCTGAAGGTGTTGGGTATAAGTCTTTATTATCAAATGTTTGATATGGCCTCATCAAGGCAGATTCAAGCAGGTTTTTGTCACGTAATCCATCCGTACCGCCAAATTTTTCAATCAGAACCGATTGTATCCGAATGGCCTCATCTGTTGATATCATTGAGCCAGTCTTTCAAGCAAGTTTTTATCCTCATCAAGTATCTTACTCAAATTCTGAGATAAATTTATTTTATTTTTTGACTTATTTGTCAATGACTTAAGATACTCCAGCACATCTTCTAATATGTCATCCGGAATAGTATCAATAACATTATTGATCTTATCTTTTATCTCCTTTGTCGCCATATCTTATTTTTAAGTAAAAATACAAAAATTTATTTCTTAGTCCAATTTCTCTGGAATTCCACAATTGGTTACAACCCTGGCGTTAAACGCAGTTGCGTTGTTTGTTTCTTGCATTTATGCTAAAACTATAACTAAAAGCAAATTAAAATTGCGACAAAGGCAAAAAACGGAAACAGGACGTAAGAGCGGGAATTAATTATTGTGCCTTAAAGCTATGAAGACGCAACGATTAACGCGCTTTACTAAATTATTACAAACACAAAAAACATAGTTCCATAACCTATGCCTTCCTTTTTTCTTTTGTGACCAAAAGAAACAAATGACTTTTCCACCGTACCGTGCTGATTAAAAGCAGGTAGTCGGTAGGATTGCAAGGCTGAAACCTTAGTGTGAAAGGCTGTAAAAACCATTATTCTGTTTCGGTTTTTTTCCAATGCAGCAGTAAGGATTCGTCGCGGTATAGTTTTTGGTTGTCGAGCAGCCATTGAATTACTTTAACTGCTTTTTCGTTGGGTTGTTTAATGGCATCGACCAGTTGTTCCAGGTTTAAGGGTTGTTTTCGAAGCGCTGCTTTTATAGCTTCAACCACCAAATCGAATTCCATGTTGCTTAAATCGAGTTTGTTTCGTTCGGTGCAAACATCGCAAACCCCGCAACGGGTAGCCTGCATGTCACCAAAATAGTTCAACAACTGCTGCGAGCGGCATTTTTTTCGGGTGGCATAATCAACTACGGCGAAGATTTTTTCACTGTAAAGTTTTTTCCGGTCCTGATACTTTTCGCGGGTAAATAACAAAGAAGCTGTAGGCAGTCGCTCTTCGGTATAAAAAATCTGGGGAACTTTTTTCCGTGGAATGTAATTGATAATCTTGTCGCGTCCCAGTTTAATCAGGAAGGCTGTAATAATTTCGGGTTTTGCGTTGGTTTTGCGTGCCAAATCGCCTTCATCGATGGGCCGGTATTCGGTAAACATTCCCGAATAACTCCGCAACAGCAGCTTAATAAAGGCATCTTCGGCCGCATTGGCTACCTGGTATTTGTACAAATCGTCGCGGGTAACGGTAAAAATTATTCGCGATGGATTGTCCACTTCTTCGCTCAATTCGAGATACCCGCTTTGCTGAAGCAGTTTAAGGCTGTTGTAAACGTTCAAAATATTGAACTTGTAGGCCTTCACAAAAGCCGATATATCGAAATCGAAGCCCATTCCCTTTCCACCACCCACGGGCAACTGAAAAAAATTACCCAGGGCTTCGTACACCCGTTTAATCTCATCGACTTCGGGAAAAGTTGAATCGATGCGGCGCTCCAGCTTTTTGCGGTCGCCCGGATGGTAAAGTAAAACGGCATAAGCCTTTTTCTCATCGCGCCCCCCGCGTCCGGCTTCCTGAAAATAGGCTTCCAGCGTATCGGGTAAATCCATATGAACCACAAAGCGCACATCGGCTTTGTCGATACCCATTCCAAAGGCATTGGTTGAAACCATAATGTGGATGGCTCCCTTTTTCCATTGATTTTGTTTAAAATCGCGCTCTGCCGATGTAAGTCCCGCATGATAATAATCGGCAGAAAATCCCTGCTGATTTAAAAATAAAGATATCTCTTTGGTATGAAGCCGGTTGCGAACATAAACCACACCCGTACTACCTGGAAAGTATTGGGCTATTTTAATCAGGTGTTTCTGCTTATCTTCCACCTCGCGAACCATGTAAACCAGGTTTTTACGCTCAAAACTTTTACGGAATACATTTTTTTCGGGAAAGCCCAGTTTCTCCTGAATATCGTCGATAACGCGTGAGGTGGCCGTTGCAGTAACCGCCAATACCGGCACACCGGGCAAGAGCTGGCGTACTTCGGCAATCTTCAGGTACGATGGGCGAAAGTCGTAGCCCCATTGCGAAATACAATGCGACTCATCGATGGCCAGCAAATTCACATGCATCTGCCTAACCCGCGTACGAAATAGTTCAGTTCCCAAACGTTCAGGCGAGCAATACAGGAACTTCATGTTGGCATCGTGGACACAGTTTTCGAGGGTCACATCAATTTCGTGCCGGGTCATTCCCGAGTAAATGGCAACTGCTTTAATTTTGCGGGCTTTCAGGTTTTCAACCTGATCTTTCATCAACGCGATAAGCGGGGTAACCACAATGCAAATACCCTCTTTAGCCAAAGCCGGCACCTGAAAGGTTATTGATTTTCCTCCCCCGGTTGGCATTAATGCCAGGGTATCACGTCCCTCGCCCACCGACCGGATGATGTCGTGCTGCAAAGGCCTGAAGTTGGCATATCCCCAATATTTTGTCAGTATTTTCTGATATTGATCCACGCACTATCTGGTTTAATGCAAAGGTAACTTTTTTACCAAGGTGTTGCCAGTTCTTTTTGTGAACCAAAATAAAAAAAAAGAATCGTTTCAACTTTACTGAAACGATCCTTTTGCTACTTTATTAACTTATATTGATTTATGAAATCATGGATTGGGTTGTTCAACAACAAGGGGCCAGCCTTCAGCATCCCAATTCAGCTTATGAACCACCAATTTGGGTTTGCCCTTATCGTGAATGTCGTAAGCGTGGCTAAACATATAATACTGCTCATTAAACTCATATACAGAGTTATGGCCAATGCCATAGTAGTTTTCATCGCCTTTAACCAAAAGCGTTCCTCCTCCCTGAGTCAGGGGTGTATTCTCTTTGTCCAGATAAGGTCCCATAAGCTCTTTTGAACGTCCTACCCGAACATTATAGGTGCTGCGTGAACCACGGCAACACAAATCGAAGGATACAAACAAATAGTAATATCCATTGGCATTGATAATGAAAGGCGCTTCGATGGCTCCGTTTCCCGGATCTTTATCGTCCAACTGAAAATCACGTTCACGGGACGCCAGTGTTTCCCATTCCTGAGGTTTTGCCACAGAAAGTAAATCGGGATTTAAACGCACCAATTTTAAACCGCCCCAAAACGAACCAAAGGTAAGGTAAGGAACTCCCTTTTCATCAAAAATCAGGTTGGGGTCAATAGCATTCCAATTGTCGCGTCCGGGGACCGATTCAATTACCGGTCCGTGATCGACCCAACGATAATTTTCATTATTCGGATCGAGGGTTACATTGGTAGCCACCCCAATTACTGAGCGATTGCTTGCAAAAGACGATATGGAATAATACAAATAGTATTTATCCTTATGAAATGAAATATCGGGGGCCCAAATGTTACCATCGAACCTGGGAACCTCCTGTTTACACCAGGCCGGAATTTCGGCAAAAACCTGGGCTAAAAACTTCCAGTTCACCAAATCGTCCGATTGCCAACTGGCAATACCAACTCCGGTGCTGTACATGTAGTATTTTCCATCGGCCCCAATGGCTACCGGATCGTGTACCACAATCTGCGTACTTTGGGCGTATCCGCTTAAGCTAAGTACCCCTAAAACTAAAGTTGCTAAGTATTTGATCATGGCTTTTTCTTATTTAATTTTTGCCCTTAACTGAGTGAATGAGTGAGCCGGGAAACTATAAGTCAATACATTTCCTTTTGCTTTTACCGACTGTTTTTCCTGGGTTTTTACTTCGGTTACCCCAAAATCGTTTTTAGCTTTAACCGATTTCCCATTAACTTCGAGCACTTCAATTGCCCCGTCGAATGCACCTGATTGTGAAATAACATCGGTTGTGATGGCTTTGTCGTGATGCCGATTCACCACATTTATAATCAATTCCTTGTTTTGATAAGCCACCGACACATCGAGGTAAGGTACCGCATTCTGCTGCGTGGTTGATTCACCCAGCCCAACAAAAAACTCTTCCGTTTTGTACGTTTCACAATCGACAAAAACATCGAGTGAGGTTCCGTGCACATTTTTGGCAAATAACTGCAAAGGATAGTAAATGGTTTGAAGGAACATATCGGTTTCGTTGGTGAAAATGGGTGCAATAACATTTACCAACTGTGCCATATTAGCCATTTTTACAATGTCGGCATTGCGTACAAATGAATTCAGGAATCCTGCAATAACCAGCGCATCTTCCAGATTATACAATTCTTCCAAAGCGCGTGTGCCCGACATGGTTTCGGCATCGCGTGCGCGGTACCACGAATTGTATTCGTCCCAGGCAATGTAAATGGGCTCACGTCCGTTGCGGTTGGCATTGGCCATTTCGCGTTCAATCAAACCTTTTACTACACGGGTGCGCTCGTCGAGCACCATGGGTGTGGCCATGTAGTTGTAGTAATTATCGTCGGGGTTACCCACATACATATGCAAAGCCAGGTAATCGACCACATCGCGCAACTCACTTAAAATAGTAGCATTCCACTCGTTGGGATCGGCATCGGGACGATAATTAGACGAACCGGCAGCAATTAATTTAATTTCAGGAGAAGTTAACTTCATAAGTTTGGCAGCCTCGCGGGCTTTTTTGGCATAATCTTCAGCATTCAAGTGACCCATTTGCCAAAATCCGTCCATTTCGTTTCCCAAACTCCAGTAAATTATGTTATGTGGTTCGGTATATCCGTGCTTTTTACGCAATTCGGCATAATAAGGGCCTTCTTTTACGTTGCAATACTCAACCCACTGCTGTGCTTCCTCAATAGTTCCTGTTCCCATATTTACCGAAAAGTAGGGCTCGGTATTCATTAAGCGGGCATATTCCATAAACTCGTTGGTTCCAAACCGGTTGGTCTCCAAGCGGTTCCAGGCCAGTTCCATTCTGGGTGGACGTTCATCTTTGGGACCAATACCATCTTTCCAATGATAATTAGAAACAAAATTACCACCCGGATAGCGGGTAATGGAAACATTCAGGTCCTGCACGGCTTTAAGCACATCTTTACGGAAGCCTTTCTCGTCGGACAATGGAGAATCTTCATCATAGATTCCGCCATAAACGCAACGTCCCAGGTGTTCCACAAAATTTCCATAAAGCTTTTTGTCAATTTCTCCCACCTGGCGATCGACATCAATTTTGATGCGGGCATTTTGTGCCGATGAATAAACTGCGCAAAATATTACAGTGGATAGAAGTACTATACTTTTTTTTACCATATTTTTCATGCTATAATACATTTTAATAATTTCTGTTTTTCCAAAACTACTTTTTATACCTCCTATTCAGGTGGATTTTTAAGTATGTAATGTGGACGTATTCACAAATTCGTTTTCAAAATATAAGTGCCTAATTTTCATATAATTCTTTTGGATTCAATGGTATTGGATCGGCTTTTAAGGGAGTAAACCCTATCCTGTCTTAATTTTTGTTAAACTACAAACAATAGAATAAAATGAGTTTTTTACTTTGCCAGACACATACATAAACAGCATCGCATCAGTTGGTTGAGAAAAGAATGAGATTCTATATTTCATACTATATCAATTACGCAATAACCTTATGCCATAAATACCCCCAGCAATCGAGCCATTGTGAGCAACAAACTTTAATTCAAATGACTTTTTGTTGCTTATTAACTCGTTTGGAATAGCGTATTGTTGCGTAAAAAAAACATCACCTTTTGAACCATCAAGATGTACATCAGCTATTTTTACTTCATTAATAAGAATGCTAAAATCTCTGTGATTGTCCAGACCAAAATAGCTTATATTGATGACACATTCTTCATTTTTAGGATTGTTCAGTTGGTAACTAAACCAGCCTGAAGCATCGCGCCAATGCCTGTTTTTATGCACTCCTGTTCTTGAATCCTTAAATTTAATAAAATGGTCAGCTTCGGGTTGCTGTTCACCCGGCCAAACTAAATCAATGGTTCTGCGATTCAACTCTTGCATTTCGTTTTCCTTTTCAACCAATTCGGCTTGCTTTGCATCGTACTCATTTTGCGTATAAACCGGCCAATAAACCATATATCTCGCTTCGTGAATGGTATAAAAGGGTTGTAATACCTCAGCCCCATTGGGAGCATTTATTAAATGAGACAGGGTAAAATGCATGGGTAATGAATCGATGGGTTTTACCAACGAAGATAAGTCGCTAAGATTTTCAACAATAAGTGCAGGAGCTTTATCTAAAGGATATTTTGGTCCGCTGGCAACATGCCCCATACGACTTCCATCGGCCCATAAACCTACCAAATCAGAAGTATCGGTAATAGCTCCCAATACAATGGGACCATGTAAAAAGGAAATCCAACGAGAACTATCCGGTAAAAACTCGACATAAGTCTTCATTTCGAAATGCATAGAAACTCTATCTCCATCGTTCCACTTTCGTTTCAGTCTGACGAATCCATCGGAAATTTTGAGATTATTTTCCGGCTTACCATTTACCTTAATATCCAGTTTATCTGCAAACATCCATTGAGGCACCCGAATATTTAGCGAAAAATGTTGTGGTTTATTCGTATTCACAGTGAAATGAGCGGACGATTGATTGGGAAATTTTGTATCCTGCAACAGAATTACCTGTTTCTCTTTCCAGTTTACTTTTGAAGCAATAAACATATTTACAAAAAGCTGATTATTGCTCTTTGAATAAATCATTTCGCCATATTTGCCCGGGTTTTCAAGTCCGGAACCCACGCAACACCAAAAACTACTTTGCGGCTGAGAATAAACCCGATAATGTCGGGGACGCATGGGGGTAAAATATACAAATCCGCCTTTTACCGGGTGCTCCGATGATAAAATATGATTAAACAGGGCACGTTCGTAATAGTCAAGATATTTTCCATCGGGATGCGCCAAATACAACAATTTAGTCAATTTTAACATGTTGTAGGTATTGCATGATTCCGGCCCCTGTTCCGATTCAATCATCGCTGAAAAATCGTTAAGTGGATGAAAATGTTCCCGTACGCTATTTCCTCCAATTGAAATAGTCCATTGATTAATTATAGTATTCCAAAAGAAGACAGCCGCACTATCCCAGGCTTTATTTTGTGCAGCCTGAGCATAACGCTCAAAACCAATAACTTTTGGTATCTGTGTATTGGCATGAAGACCCGTTAATTCGTTTCTTTGCTGAATCAAAGGTTCCAAAACAGCCTTATGCGAAAATTTCCGGGCCATTTCCAGGTATTTATCATTCCCTGTAAGTTCTGCTACGTTTACAAATACTTCATTTAAGCCGCCATGTTCACTGATAAGCATTGTTTGAACCTGCTCTTCGGTTAGATTTTTTGTGGTTTCATAAAACCAACCCGTAAGATTGATGAGAATCTCCCGGGCATCATCATTCCCAGTATTGACATAAACATCATACAATCCGGCAAAGAGTTTATGTATGTTGTACAAAGGAACCCATCGGCTATTTAATGAAAAGACTCCGGCATTTATCTTACCTTCAGCAAGCTCTTTCCATAGTTCCTGGCCATAAGGAATTCCCCCTACATAACCGTTCCCATTCTTAACCTGACAGCGATGCAACCAGGAAATCATATACTCTATTCTATCATACAATTCCTGATTTCCGGTAGTGGCATACATAAAAGAAATAGCAGAAAGGTAATGCCCGCCGATATGCCCATCGAGCCCGGTGTTTTCCCAATTGCCATAATTATCCTTAATGGGTTTTAAACCGGCATCTTTTAAAAAAGGTGCCAGCAGGCGATCGGGTTCCAAAGCCAGCAAATAAGCTAAATCAGCTTGTTGCGCCTGTAAAAAAGGCCCTTCATGTATTTGAACTTCAGACAGTTTAAACTCCTGTAAATTACTGCTGTGCTTATTATTGCAAGCCGAAAGAACTGACAGTAAAAATAAAACTGCTATAAAAAAATATAAATGTAATCGTATCATTGCCTTAAGCTTTCAACTGTTAATTTACCCCACACTCCATATTCAGATGACCATACAAAGGTTCGCAATAAAGGAATATTTACACCTCTTAACTCTCACCCCTTTAAAGCTTCTCAGACTTTTGAGAGCAATTGTACTGCCTAAAATCAATTGGATGTTAACGTTTCTTTTTGCCCCAATAAGTTGCATTAAGATTTTTCTCAGTTCCGGCATAAACAAATGTTACGCGACGTGGATTTGCTTCCCAATCGACTTCTCGTTCCACACAAACAACAACGTTCCCTAAGGTAAGATACTTTGTTGTGGCATCGTAACTCCAATTGCCGGTAAGAGCACCCGTCATCGTGCCGTCGGCATTAAGGCTTAATGAAGCTGCTCCATTCTGTTGACCATAGTGGTATTCAAGATTTATATGTTCCCAGGTTCCAACAAGCGAGTCTTTAGTAATTGTACCGTAATCGGGTACGGCAGCATAACGTTCGGGCAATGCTATTGGCCAAAGATTGTCGGGTTCGCCCGGAGAGGCCGGACACCATACAATGCGACGTACGTGCCCCATCATTATTGCATTGGAATAAGGATTTCCACCAACATTGGCTGGCAATCGTCCCTGCGACATATAAAACCATTCATCCGAATTTTCTTTTTGAAATACGCAGCAATGCGCTATGCCTACCCATCCGTAGCTAAGATTGAATTTGTATGGGTGGGTTACTATGGGGTAGCAGTCACCTCTTCCGTTAGTAAAATTACGTCCTGTGATATCGAGGTACGGACCTTCAATGTTGGTACTGCGGACAACCCGTGTATTATATGGTACATCAAGACCATCGTATGCCATGAACAAGTAATAGTAACCATCTTTGTATATTATTTCGGGAGCTTCGCTGGCTTGCCAGCGCGAAGAGGCTGAGCGGGTACCAACTCTCAATCCATACCGCGCTGTTAATTCACTTGCGCCGATTGCGTAAGGCTCACCAAGTGAGTTGAGCGGCTTACCGCTTGTTGCATCGAGTTGCAATAAGGCAAAGCCACTATGCCACGAACCATGAATCAGGTAATGATTTCCTTCGGGTGTCACTATATAGGTAGGATCGATGGCATTGTAGTAGAAATAAGCGCTCCAGTCCGATAAACTGGAACGACCATAGTCAATACCTAAATCGGACGATGAACTTGTAACAAAACCCTTATCGGTCCAAACAGCACCTGCCGGATCGGTCGATTCGCACATGCCAATAAAAGCGCGTTCAGTCCAACTTCCATCAAAATTGGCTGGTGTATTTGCGTTGCCCGATTTTATGTAGTTATCGATAATTATACTGTAGTACATACGTAAAATCTCTTGTCCACCCATATTAACCCGGCGAACTACCGGAGCCCAATACCCATAAACAATGTTGTCTTTGGGAATGGCATCGAGCCCCATGCGCAAACGAATGGCATTGAGCGAGTCGGCTACCCATGAGGGGGCATCGTAAAAAGGTCCACCCACCCAATCCCAATTAACCAAATCGGTTGATCGTTTACCTTGAAAATGCCCATGTCCCAACGCTTCATTTCCATAAGATGCATCGGTGCCATACATATAGTAATAGCCATTGTAGTAAGCAACCGATGGATCGTGAACATTGGCCAGATTCCATTCGTTTCGGTTACTCCAGGAAGCTATCGATGAATAATCGTCGGCATAATCAGGTATGGTAAAACCTGAAACGGTATCGGGATCCCCATTACCAGGTTTAACACCATCGTCCTCACACCCAATAAAGCTTAAAGAAATTATGCTGATAAATAAAACCAATAAATATTTTAGTCTCATGTTTAATCTGTTTAGTATTATAAAACTTCCTTATCAACATACAAAAATACGTCGATAAGGAAGTTACTAAATTAAGCGAATAATCCTTACTCAACAATAGGACGAACAGACCATTTAGCTAAGAAAGCAGGTCCATTATCTTCGTTCTTATTAGCCGAGTTACCTGTAAGGTTAGGATTGGCATTCAGCGTTGATTGATATATTGGGATATATTCGTGACCCGGATAGAAATACTGGAACGATGAAGCACTGGCGGTTTCGGCAGTCAGTTCATCGGTATTGGCCGTACCATCGAGCTTGTAATAAGCATGTTCAACCAATTGGTTCAAACGAGCTGCATCGTAGAAGAATCCCCAACGGAGCAGGTCGATGCCTCGACCATTCTCACAACCGAATTCTTTAGGCCGTTCCACATTGGCTATTTGTTCAAATAGATGATCAGCCGTGGGGAAGTTAACTAGCTCTAAATCCGGAAGAGCAACTCTACGACGCACTTCGTTAATGTAATCGATAGCCGTTTGTGTTGGACCATTAATTTCATTCTCGCATTCGGCGGCCCGCAGTAAAACATCGCTATAACGCATGAGGCGCAGGTTGACACCACATTTTAAACCATTTGTAATTGAGCTATAGATGTTATTTCTTGCATTGGTGAACTTAGCAATTGAAATACCTCCCTGAGCGGTGTTTGATACCGGAGTTGCTGTGATTTCCTCTTTATAAACAATATTACTACGCGGATCTCCAGTGGGATATGCTGCTGTATTCAAGTCGGTATAAGCATCATATTCAGTTTCGTAGGTAACTAATGTCCAATATAAGCGTGGATCGAGACGACCATCGGTACTGTTTTCCTTTTTGAAAAGGTTATACAACCAGGGTGAACCAGCGAGGTCGCCCCAGCTACCCAACTGTTGCGATGCGTAGTTGCTTTCCACAGCATGGCCCTGAGTTGCTTCCGAGCTTATATTAACCGGGGTCCACTCTTCGTCGGTACCTCCAGTACCAAAATCCATAAACTGAACTTCGAAAAGGCTTTCTGAATTGTTTTCATATTGTGCTCCTTCTCTGAAGTTGTCACCATAATCGGCTGTAAGTTCATAATGTCCGAACTTTCCGCCTATAATGTCATTAAGCACAACTAAGGCCGTGTCAAATTTATGACGGAACATAAACGCACGGGCTAAATAACCAGCAGCTGCGCCACTGGTAGCACGTCCCTGCGCCCATTCGCCACCTTTGTCGCGCGAGGGTAAAATTTGCATCGCTTTAGTGAAATCACTTTCTATTTGATTAAACACTTCGTCTTGCGTGGCATTGGCAGCATACATGGTAGTGATGTCTGAATAATCAGAATAATCGGTAAACAATGGGACAGTCTGGTAGTATGTAGCCAAATTATAATATGCCAGCCCCCTGAGGAACAAGGCTTGTCCTTTTATCTGATTATAAGAATCTTCTGACATGGAAACTCCATCAACTTTCGACAATACAAAGTTTGTACGGTTTACCACATGGTAGTTATCACGCCACATCCACTGGTCGCCAATATCGATGGTACCCGGTGAATTGAGGTTATCATAGTTGACATACCACTGTTGCGATGAGTTCCAAACTTCGTCGCCACGCACTGCATCCATGGTGTAACCAACACGGGCAAAAGTTCCCTCAAGGCGTATACGGTTATAGCAGGCAATAACAGCTTCTTGTAATTCTGACTCAGAATCACCAAAGTCAAAAGTTGTCTGACTGTTCGGATTCTGAACATTGAGTTGGTCATCACAGGCAGTAAAACCTCCCATAAGAGCCATCAGTATTAGAATTATCGTTAAACTTTTCATATTGATATCGTATTAAAATTATATTTTAGAATGAAAATTGCGCTCCAAACATTATGGTTCGTGGTGTTGGGTACGAAGCATAGTTATATCCCGGAGTGAATGTACCTCCGGCAAAATCGACGTTATAACCTCTGTATTTTGACAAAGTGGCTAGATTTTGACCCGATGCGTAAATTCGAAGTCCTTTAACATAGTCATTAAACCAGCTATCAGGAAAGCTATAACCCAGTTCGATATTTGCAATTTTAAAATAAGATGCATTTTGAATAAAACGCTGGCTGAACAAATCATTGGTAATTGAACTCGATGTTTTGTAGGCTACGCGGGGTACATCTGTGTTTGTATTCTCCGGAGTCCAGGCATTCAACAAATCGGTACTCTTATTAAGTGCGCCGTATGAGCCACGCAAGGTAACATCTACAAAGTCGACTGCATTAAATTTAGCTGCTCCATAGGTAGAAACACTCAAATCAAAACCTTTATATTCAGCCCGAACATTTAAGCCATAATGAATTTTAGCCAGACCACTGCCCAGGAATGTTTGGTCCCCTTCGAGGGTAATTGTACCATCGTTGTTCACATCTTTATACTTCACATCACCTGGTTGTGCTCCATTCTGTGTCACTAATCCGCCTTCCTCGTTGTAGTTATTGTCAATTTCCGCTTGCGATTGAAAGATGCCTTCAGAAACCAAACCATAAAACTCGCCTACTTCACGGCCTACTTCTGTGCGGCTATTCCCATTGGTAATTGGAGTGTTTAATACACCCAATTTGGTTACTTCGTTCGCCAAAGTTGATAAGTTGGCTGAAACATCAAACTTAACTGCGTGATCGCGATTGTGATAAGCAAGAAGGAATTCGAAACCAGAGTTTTCCATAGTTGCTGCATTCATTTTTACAATATCGTTAGTAACACCAGCTTCTGCCGGAACAGGCACATCATAGTGGAGTTCTTCAGAAATAGACTTATAGTAACCAAAGGTAAACTCTAACTTATTATTAAACATAGCTAGATCAAGTCCCAAATCAAGCATTTTCTTTTTTTCCCATCTAAGCACTTCGTTTACATAGTTTGAAATGGATGAGCCGGTCACTTTCGAATTACCAAAACTATAGGTATAGTCATTTCGATACATCGTAAGCATGTAGTTGTAAGGACCAAGGTTCACAATATTTCCCAGTTCACCGTAACTACCGCGAATCTTGAACAAGTTAATTGTGGTTTGAGCTACAGGAAAGAAGCTTTCACGATCGATACGCCAACCTGCTGAAACAGAAGGGAACCAATCGGTCCGGTCTTTTGCTGAAAGACGGCTTGAAGCATCGCGACGTACAGTTGCCGACAAAAGGTATTTCTCATCGAAATTGTAATTAATACGACCGATATACGAAGCCAGTGTACTTTCGCTTTCATAGCTTGTAGCATCACTCTCTTCTGCATTGTTTAAATGCAGATAGTATGGTTCCGACAAGGTATAGCCTACACCGGTGAGTCTGTATTCATAATTGCGTTCAAAAGTCTGACCAACAACCACGTTGAGATTATTGCGACCGAACACACCATCGTAAGTCAGGGTATTTTCTATCAACCCATCGCTATAGTTAACCGCCTCGTGAGTTAGAATCTCACTGCTCTTTGATAAGTAATTGGTTGTACTCTGTATAAATGAGGGTACAAAGGTAAGGCTTTTTACAGCAGTTTTACTCTGCGACAGGTTCAGGTTATAGGCCAGCTTATGATTATTGTTACTGACGCCTAACATTTCCATAAAGTCAACGTTAACAGAACCAGTTGCCACAATGCGATCCACAATGGAATTTCTTTTTAGCAAACTATTGGTAAGTAACACGTTCGTTACGCGTAAGTCTCCATGCACATCATCATAATAGGTACCAAAACCGTACGAGTCGTAACTGTATTCCGATGCAGCTGAAATCTTATCGTCAAGCACCCAGGTTGATGGATCATAAGCTCTTATGGTAGGAGGTGTAATTAGGGCTGAAGCCATTACCGGAAATTGTGCACCATAGAGACCCGCTACGTATTCATTGGCGTTACTGAGAGCCATATTATCCTGATCACTGTGACTATATACGATGTTTGTTTTGAATTTAATAAACTTAACATCCATACTGTTGTTGATTCGGACCGTATACCGATCGAAATTAGGTCCGGCTCCTTCCATGGTTCCGTTCTGA
Organism: Salinivirgaceae bacterium; assembly: GCA_050179685.1. Lineage (GTDB taxonomy): Bacteria > Bacteroidota > Bacteroidia > Bacteroidales > SZUA-534 > GWE2-40-63. The sequence goes on along the minus strand of JBFXEW010000016.1, from coordinate 59,101 downwards.
CTATAATAGTCAATACCAACATTATAGGTATTAAACTCGCCACCTCCCGACATATTGATGTTGTGATTCTGGCGAATGCCCGTTTTAAATGCTTCATCGAACCAATTGGTATTTACTTTTGCAGTACCATCAGCGTTATATAAATATTTGTCGCTTGTCGGATTGTAACCAAAAGGAACATCCATGCCACTGTTCGTGTACGCCATGTTGATATATTGGCCGTATTGCTCTGAATCCATTACATCGTAAACTCCACTCTTCACTTTATCTAAACCAACATAACCACTGTAGTCTATCTTCATGGCCTGGTTCTTTTTACCCTGCTTGGTAGTGATGATAACTACCCCGTTGGCTGCACGTGAACCGTAAATTGCAGCAGCAGATGCATCTTTTAGTACCTGAAGGCTTTCGATATCGTTTGGTGAGAAGTCGCGTATGGTTGTACCCATGGGAACGCCATCAATAACATACAGCGGTGCAGTACTACCAAACGAACCAATACCACGGATACGTACCGTAGGATCGGCTCCCGGTTGTCCGTCGCTGGTAATTTGAACGCCGGCTACTTTTCCTTCAAGCATTGTGGAGATGTTTGAGTGTGACACTTTCTTCATCTCTTCAGTATTAACAACAGCTACGGAACCCGTGAGGTCAACCTTACGTTGTGTACCGTAACCAATTACTACAACTTGTTCAAGTCCAATTAAATCAGAAGCCAGGGTGATGACTCCAAGATCTGTTCTTCCTTCACGTTTACTTCAATACTTTTGAATCCTATAAAAGAAACAATTAGTGTAGCATCTGAAGGAACTGAAAGCAGGAAGCTACCATTAGCGTCGGAAATGGTACCAATGGATGTACCTTTCTGTATTATACTTGCACCAGGAAGGGGCTCGCCATTTTCGTCAACGATTTTACCTTTAACAGTAATGTCGTCTGTTTGAACCATTGACCTCTGATCAGCATTATCGTTGTCTTCGGCATATGTTGCCGGTACAAATGCCAGCAATCCCAAAAGAATTAAATATAAATATTTCATAGTTTAAATATTTTTTATCATAGTGATTATTCAACTGAGGTTATATCGAGGTAAGCTCCCTCTATCACAAGTGCTGTAGTTAAATCAGAACTATCTACAGTTATACCCGCATATTTTTGGAAATGGGTATTACCATTAGCGTAGGTAACATTGTATTCAATATCAGCTGTATTGTCACCATTATTTGTTATTGTGATTTCTATATCAGAATCATTAATATTTGCTGTAAACACATCCCAATCCCAGTCTGATGTTAATGTTGCAGTGCTATATCCATCGCCCCATCCAAAGTTATCCATGCGGACAACAGCATACTCTGCCATATTAGCTTTGCGAAGAATTGTACTTGGGCTATGCCAATTAGCAGCATTATCGGAATAACATTTCATTTTAAATGTCCTACTTTCACCTGATGGAACCGGATAGTTATTAGAGAATACGGTCCACCATGCGGTCAACAAATCAGTACCTACCTGATAGACTCCTCCCATTACATTAGTTATCGGGCATGTTGTTGTAACTGTACTTGTTGCGCCAACATAAGTAATAACAGCATCCTGCGCACCATCTCCTCCCGGATTCGCGAAGCGAAGATTCTCATTTGGAATCACACCAGTAGTACCGTCAGAATAGGTAGCAGTTACAACCATACCTGTTGGATTAAACACAGGTGCTGCCGGACCCGGGAAAGTATATGTTGTTACATTTGGCAACGTAGTAACTTCAAGAACAGTAACCGCATTAGATACTACCAAAGTATAAAAGGTTGACACAGCCTGGCTAAATGCACCCTGCTTGGTTTTGCTATAAGCTACAACCACTGTCTTTTCTCCGACTGTTGTCATATCGGGAACAACATTGAAAGTTATATCTGCAGTATCAACTTCTGTAGAAGAACCATCAGCAAAAGTAACTGTAGCTACGGCATCACCCCAAAAGTCTTCGTCGCCTAATTCAACAAAAGCAGGAGTTCCTTCCACTGCAATAGAAACAGGGGCTACGTCTTCTACAGCAGTTACTTTTGATGGAATAAGGTAGGCCTTTTTCATCTCAAAATAACTGCCATCACAAATTAAAAAAGCCACGATATCGGCACTGGCCGAAACCGGCTGGTTATAAGTCATCTCCAGTTCTACACCATTTGTTCCCTCGGCAGTAGCTGTTAAAAAGACATTGCCGGTGGGCGAGTGGTCAACTTCGATAGTAACATAAGCGCCCTGCATGGTAGTGCGGAAGTCGTTCCAAATATCACCATCCTCGTCGGTATCAGGATAATTGTGGGAAATCAGAGCTAAATCGAAATCATCGTTACCCCAACCATAAGCATCAGAACGAAGCACAAAATATTCTGCATAACCTTCACCATCACGGTCTGCTATTTCATTGATAATAGCAAGATTCCAGTTGTTCCAGTTGTTTACACCGGTTCCGTGGTTCACAAACTCTAAATGCAATAATTTGTTTGTAGGAATGCTGAAGTAATCAGAAAAAGCTGTCCACCAGGCGGCACTGTTATCTTCAGCACCAACAATTGGTGTAGCAATAGTAAGGTACGTAGTGTCACCTGTATTTGGTTTGGCAGCTTCAATTGAGTCAATCCTGTCTTGCAGGTCAGCGGGTGCATCAATTGAATAAATATCCAAATCGTCGCACCCAACTAAGCCAATTGCTACCAAAATTGCAACGCTTAAAACGCGCATCAATAGTTTAGTTGTTTTCATAAATCCCTAGTTTAGTTGTTTTCATTATATATAAATTAGATTTAATTCATCCCCTTTTTACCCTTCTAAATAGTATTAGCCATTTTTTATTCGGTATAAAATTAATTTTAACCTTTCTTAACAAAGTGTACACATAGGTATTTGAGGTGGACAAATGGATAAAAGTGTAAAAATAGAACTAGTCTAAGTTACTGTTATCCTTACTAAATAGAAGATTTTTAAGCAAAACACACTTTTTAATTGATTTCTGTATTCAAAAAACTTTCAGATAAACTATATTCTAAAATTAGGAACCGTAGATTTGATATTGTTTACCGGTTAAAAAAACATTTCTAACCTGACTAAACTCTTTTTAAAACACCAGCAGCAAACCCATATAAAACCAGTTTTCTGCATTAGAATAATTTGATAAGAATTTGTATTTTTAGAAGGTAAAAAAAAACGACATGTCGAAACTTATCCTCCTCCTTATTATTCTAATATTTTCATTGCCAAATACGCAACTTACTTTTGGCCAATCAAATAGTTCGCGAAATTATCGCTTTCAGTATTATATGATTGAAGATGGCTTACCACAAAACACCATTACCTGCATTACAAAAGACCATTATGGTTTTATGTGGTTTGGTACCAACAATGGTATTTGTCGTTACGATTCGTATCATTTTGAATTGTTTCAGGCTGATGAATCGAATCACCACGCTTTGCCCGACAATTTAATTCGCACCATAACTCCCGGCACCCGTAACCTGGTATGGGTGGGTTCGTTAAAAGGATTATCGTATTTTGACCACAATAAAAAACAAATCACTCAATTTACTGATAGCAGTGAGCTAGGAGAACCCATCCGTAAAGTAAGTTCAATCGTTTCAATTAAAAACAAAGTTTGGGTAGCTACTGACAATCAGGGTATATTTTTATTAAAGGGACTAAAAGATTCGTATCAAATTCACGCCCAATACTGTCAGGCAAAGAATAACCTGGCTAACAACCAGGTAAATGTTTTATACCAGGCAAGTGATGGAAATATTTTTGCGGGAACCAGTGATGGATATTTTATTTTTGATTCAATCAGCAATAAATTTATTGAGCCGGAGGCCGATAGGGTTTTGCCTCCTGAATCGTATATTAACGATATTTATGACGACAACCAAAAAAACCTGTACTTTGCAACCAACAACGGACTATTTATACTTCGCCACGAGAATAAAACACTAAACTGGTATCCGGCATCAAATACGTCAAACGCGCTGAAACACGGGACCGTAAATATGGTTCGCCAGGATATCTCGGGACAAATATTAATTGCATCGCTGGGTGGTTTACAAAGCCTGGATATTGATGCGGGTATTTTTTCAGATTTTAGCAAAGATGGACCGGAAAACTTTTCGATTAACAACGAATTTGTAAATGCGTTGTTTTGCGATTCCAGCGGAAACATATGGATTGGAACAGAAAAAGGAGGGATCAATAAATTTAATATTTTTCAAAATCCACTATCGTTTTACACCCACAATCCAAATAACCCAAACAGTTTGAATAACAACACCATAAACTCAGTACTGCGCGAAAATAATAATCTTTGGATAGGTACCGCAGGCGGAGGTTTGAATCTGCTTACTATTGCTCAGCATAAATTTTCACATTTTACTTATAGTGCTACCAATCCGCTATCGTTAAGCAGCGATTATGTCACCTCAATTGTCAGAGGAAAAAACGGAATATTGTATGTAGGTACCTGGGGCGGAGGTTTAAATGCGCTTACTACCAATGGCAAGCAAATTATGATTGACCGTATTACCTTATCCGATCCTAAATACACAAACGATTTGGTGGATGGATTTGTATCATCGCTGGTTGATAATCCATTGGGTTATTTATTAATTGGAACACAAGGTGGTTTGTCGATGTTAAGCTACAACAACCACAAATTTACCACATTAAATGCACCGCTTAACCACAATCCCCAGTTAACTGAAATTGGCTGTGTATTGCTCGACTCAAAAGGCTATTATTGGATTGGCACCCGCAACGGACTTTTTCGTTTTCCGCAAAGCTCTTTGCGCGAAACCAAAGACGATGATATAATAATCAGTCAACTGGAGTTTTACAAACATCTGCCCAACAACGAATCATCGCTGCCCGGTGATTATGTTATTTCATTAATGGAAGATTCCAACGGCGATATCTGGATTGGAACTTATGGACATGGTCTGGCGCATTCGTATTTCAATGCAGAAAACGAACTTGTTTTTAAGACCTACACCAGCGAAGATGGCATTGCCAATAATGTTGTATATGGTATTCAGGAAGATAGACACCATAAAATTTGGATAAGTACCGACTACGGATTAAGCGTATTAAATACCCGGAACAATACCATACGTAATTTTTTTAAACAAGACGGCTTACTCAACAACCAGTTTTATTGGTCGGCTTCGCATAAATCGGAAGATGGAATTTTATACTTTGGAGGCATTCAGGGATTGAATTATTTTAATCCAGACCACTTTTACGATTACAGTTACATTCCCACCCCTAAAATAACCCGTTTAAAAATTTATAATCAGGAAGTTAATCCGGGCGCAAAATTTCACAAAAAAGTAGTTATAACAAAACCAATTTACGATGTAGATACCATTTTCCTTACCTATAAAGACAACAATATCTCGTTCGATTTTTCTGCCTTTGATTATTACCAGCCCGAAAAATCGAGGTATGAATACAAAATGAGCGAAATTGATAAAGAATGGGTGAATGTATCGTCACAACGCCGCTTTGCCAGCTACAACAACCTGGAAGGCGGAACCTACACTTTTTTGCTAAGAGCATCGAACTGCGATGGAATCTGGACCGAAGAACCAACCCAGGTAAGTATTATTGTTACGCCTCCTTTTTGGAAAACAGTTTGGTTTGCCATCTCACTGTTCTTGTTTGTAACGCTGTTAACCTATCTTTTTATCCGGTATCAGATGCGGCGCATTATTCTTCAGAAAAAATTACTCGAAGAAAAAGTACAACGCAGAACCCAAAAAATTGAAGACCAGAAAGTAATTTTGGAACAACAGGCAAACGAACTTATTGAAACCAACCATCAGCTTGAGAATCGTCAAATACAGATTGAACATCAAAAAGAAGAACTTGAATCAAAAAACTCCGAAATATCAAAACAGCGCGACGAACTCATTGTATTAAATCAAAAAGTTAACGAAATAAACCTGCTGCAATTGAGATTTTTCACCAATATCTCGCACGAATTTCAAACACCGCTAACACTTATTTTATCGCCCATTGAGCGTTTACTTAAACAATTTAAAGACGATAAGGAAACCCACCATCTGCTAAATATTATCAACCGAAACGCTTTACGCCTGCTAATGCTTATCAGGCAATTGCTCGAAATCAGAAAAATTGAAACCGGAAACCAAAGTCTTCAGGTTGAATTAACTGAAACCAAGCCTTTTCTTTTGGAGATTTTCAACACATTTGAAGAACTTGCACAGAAAAATCAGATAAACTATTCGCATAAAATTCAGGTATCGCAAACCGCATGGATTGATAAAGAAAAACTAGAAAATGTTCTTTACAATTTGCTCTCGAATGCTTTTAAATTTACCCCACAGGGCCACTCCATTCAACTTACAGCCTCATCGAAAAAAGAAAACCTTTACGACTTGCTCACCATAAGTATTAGCGACACCGGCGAAGGAATTGAAGCCAATCAGATTAAAAAGCTGTTCGACCGGTTTTTGCAGGTCACCGAATCGCGCAAGCACAAAAGAGCCGGAACCGGCATTGGCTTGTCGATGGTAAAAAGCCTGGTAGAGATTATGTACGGAACCATTTCGGTGGAAAGTGAACCCGGAAAAGGAAGCACATTTAAAATTGAAATTCCGGTTAACCGAAATGTTTTTGCAAGCCACGAGATTGATACTACCGGACAAATTTTTGAATCGAGCCTGAAAGATAAAGTGGCCCTGTTAAGCGAACAAATTATTGAAACCAAAACTTCAGAATATAACCTTTCGGGCGATGTTATCGAAAAAGTTCTGGTTATCGAGGATAATACCGACATGCGTTCGTTTATTTGTTCAAATCTGGCTCCTTATTTTACAACCATTGAAGCCGAAAACGGAAGCATCGGTTATGAACTGGCTAAAAAAGAATCGCCTTCAATTATTATCAGCGATATAATGATGCCTGAAATGGACGGGCTGGAATTGTGCAAAAAAATAAAAAACAACTTTTACACCAGTCACATCCCCATAATTCTGCTTACCGCAAAAATTACCACCGATGAGCAAATTGAAGGCATTAAACAAGGAGCCGACGATTATATGGTAAAACCCTTTAATATGGATTTGCTTTTAGCCAAGATTCAGGGCTTTATTGAAAACCGAAATAAACTACGCGCCAAGTTTGGCAAACTCGAAGAGGTAAATCCCGATGAATTGACTTTATCGAACCTCGACTCCCGCTTTTTTACCAAAGCAAACGAAATAGTTAAGAAATTTTATACCGATCCAACTTTCGATGTCGATCAGTTTGCCTCCGAAATGTTTGTAAGCCGAAGCCAGCTCTACAATAAACTTAAAGCCATCACCAATCTTTCGGCCAACGAATTTATTAATACCTATCGCCTGAAAAAAGCTCATGAATTATTGCAACTGGGCGAATTACAGATTAGCGAGGTAGCTTATACTACCGGGTTTAACGACCCCAAATACTTTAGCCGCATATTCAAAAAATATTATAAAAAGGCCCCCTCCGATTTGGTAAAAAAAAGAAACTAAAAAAAAGCCTCTGAACAATTAAGTTCAGAGGCTTTTACACTTAACCTAAACTCACAATCAACTAATTATTTTTCAACAGAAAACCGGTATTCACAAGTATGTGAATAAGTCTGATCTGGTTTTAATAAGGTAGATGGAAAATTTGCTTTATTTGGAGAATCGGGAAAATGTTGCGTTTCAAGACAAACAGCACTGCGGTGCTTATAAGTCTTTCCACTTTTCCCGGTTAAAGTACCATCGATAAAATTACCGCCATAAAATTGCAAACCCGGTTGGTCGGTAAGCACATCCATTTTTATTTTGCTAATTGGTGAATAAAGCGAAGCTACCAGTTCTACACCTTTACTTTCTTTATTCAATACCCAGTTATGATCGTAGCCTGCTCCATAACCCAGTTGCTCATCGTCTTCATTCACGCGGGTTCCAATAGCAATGGCCTGATTAAAATCGAAAGCCGTTCCGTTTACCGGAGTTATTTGTCCGTTTGGAATTAAAACACTATCCACCGGAGTAAAGCCATCGGCACGGATGCTAAGTAAATGATCATTTATAGTTTCGCTGCCCTCACCCGACAAGTTAAAATAGGAATGATGGGTCAAATTGCAGACTGTTGTTTTATCGGTACTTGCTTCATAGGTAATTTTAAAACCATTCTCGGGAGTCAGTTCGTACATCATTTTTACCGAAAGGTTTCCGGGATATCCTTCTTCTCCGTCAATAGAAAGATAGGTAAATTCAATGGCCGACTGACTTAACTGATTTGCTTTCCAAACCACATCGAAAAAACCTTTTGCACCACCGTGCAACTGATTGTTTCCTTCGTTTTTACTTAGCTCATACACCGTTTCATCAATGCTGAATTGAGCACCACCAATCCGGTTTCCATAACGACCAATGGCAGCTCCCAAAAAATTCTCAGGCTGATTCACGTATTCATCCAGGGTATTATAACCCAGCACCACATCAACTGGATTTCCATGGGAATCGGGAACACAAAGTGCTACTACACGCCCACCGAAATTGGTTACCTTCATACCCATTCCACTATTATTAGTCAGGGTATAAAGTGCTACCGGCTGGTCATCGATGGTTTGATTAAAAGCAGCATCGTCGATAGCTGCAACCGTATCAGTAAAAACCGTTTTATTTGAGTTGCTGCAACTAAAAACGATAAAAAGCAAAGCAGGCAAAACAAGCCATTTTATAAATCTTTTTTTCATTTGTTTACTATTTGTGAACATGCTCCGATTTAATTGTTGTATTACTCAATTATAATCTAAGCTATGGTCTGTTTCATTCCAAGTATTTGTTTTATGATAAAAATTAAAAATCCCCACCACCCAGGGTGGCAGGGAAACTAACCTAAACCTATTTTAACTGCACCAGTACTACCGAATGAGCCGGTATGGTAACACTTAACTTACCATTCTTGGGTGCAGAAACTTTAAATCCTTTTAAGGTAACCTTTTCAGGCTGACCAAAATCGTTATAATCGTTGATATTTTGAGCCGAAATAATTTGTCCGCTGGCCGATTTTAAATTCTGACCGGTAATTTCAAGTTCCACTTTTAAATCATTATTCGGATTTGCATTACTTAACGAAATATTTACCACACCATCTTTTATTGAAGCCGAAGAACTAAGCGCCGGAATCTTTTTCCCATCAAATTCATAGCTTTCGGTTTTTAAATTCGACGGAATCAAAGTTGCCTCCTGATGCACACTGTACATTTTAAACAGGTAATAGGTAGGCGTTTTAACCATTTGCTCGTCTTTAGTTAGAATTACTGCCTGCAATACATTTACCATTTGAGCAATATTGGCCATCTTTACCCGATGGGCATTGTTATTAAAGGTGTTCATGGTTATACTTCCTGAAACCGCATCGCGCAAGGTGTTTTGCTGATACAAAAACCCGGGATTGGTTCCTTTTTCCACATTAAACCAGTTTCCCCATTCGTCAACAATTAGTCCTACCCGATTATGTGGATCGTATTGATCCATAATAGCCGTATGGCGTTTAATAAGTTCCTCCATCCGTTGCACATCGCGCATATTCGAGAACCACTCCGACTCATCAAAACCTGTTGCATCGCCTTTACGCTCCCAGCTATGGGCAAACGAATAATTATGTAACGAAACACCCTGAACCAACCAGGGATAACGCATGGTTTTTTCCATCACTACTTTCATCCAGTTATAATCGGCAACATTGGGGCCTCCAACAATTTTGTATTTGGCACCCCCGCAATATGTGGCAAAACGGTTATACAAATCGGCGTAATATTCAGGTGTCATGTGTCCCCCGCAGCCCCAGTTTTCGTTACCGATGCCCCAATATTTAACTTCCCATGGATCTTCGCGGCCATTTTGCTTTCTCCAGTCGGTCATCGGGCTTTCATTGCTGCTGGTTACGTATTCAACCCATTCGGCAGCTTCCTGAACAGTTCCTGAACCTACATTGATGTTAATGTATGGCATGGCATCAATTAATTCACAAAACTCAAGAAATTCATGCGTTCCAAAACTGTTATCTTCAGTAACGCCTCCCCAGTGAGTGTTTACAATCGATGGACGGTTTTCACGCGGACCAACGCCATCTTTCCAATGATAAGTATCGGCAAAGCAACCACCAGGCCAGCGTAGCAAAGGAATTTGCATCTCTTTTAAGGCACCAATCACATCGTTTCTGAATCCTCTGGTGTTGGGAATCGGGGAATCTTCGCCTACAAATATGCCTCCGTAAATACAGCGTCCCAAATGTTCGGCAAAATGTCCGTAAACTTCTTTATTGATTTTGGTCTCGGCCTGATCAACATGCAGTGTCAAAGTGTTTTGAGCTATTGCCGGAACCATTAAAAGAACCAGGGCAAACAAACTCCATGTAAATTTCTTCATCGCTTTTTAGTTTTATGTTTTCAATAATAAGGACTTGATTACATTCAATAACTTAAAATAGTAAAGCAGCATGCTATTAAAACATGCTTCCATCGACTAAACCTTTATGGGTTTCCCAGTTTCAGGTATTTCTTATACAAAAGCTCATAGGCTTTTACATTTTCCGGAATGGGTTGGTATTCTTTTTCAAAACCTTGTCCCATGGCTTTTTGCGCATCTTCAATTGTAGCATACAGTCCTGCGGCAACGGCAGCAAACATTGCTGCACCAAGTGCCACCGTTTGTTCGGCCCGGGCTACTTTTATAGGCATATTCATTACATCGGCCATGGTTTGCATAACAAAGGGCGATTTTTTTGCCACTCCTCCTATGCCTACAACCGATTTAATTTCGATTCCGTTTTCAATAAAGCGGTCGGCAATGGCTTTTGAACCATAAGCTGTAGCCTCAACCAGAGCCCTAAAAATTAAAGGTGCCGTAGAACCCAAATTAAGTCCCGAGATGGTTCCGGTAACATTCTGATCAGCATCAGGCGTACGCCGGCCATTCAACCAATCGGTAGCAATCAGTGTCGATTCTTCAACCGGAACCTGCATAGCCTCAGCCGAAAGTGCCGGAATAATTTTATCTTCAATGGTTTTTCTTTGGTTTTCGTCATCTAAAAACTGCAAAGGCCAGCTTAATAGGTTTTTAAACCAGGCATACACATCACCAAAAGCGGATTGTCCGGCTTCCAAACCAACCATGCCCGGAATCACCGAACCATCAACCTGGCCGCAAATTCCCGGAATTAACTTACCTTCCATATCCTCGTAAGGCGAAACAATAATATCGCAGGTTGAAGTACCCATTACCCGAACCAGCATATTGGGTTCAATTTGTGCGCCCACTGCACCCATATGACAATCGAATGCGCTAACACCAACTGCTACCCGGGTAGATAAACCTAATTTATCGGCACATTCGGGTGTAAGCGTTCCCATAAGCTGATCGCTGGTATAGGTTTCAGTAAACAGGTTAGCACGCATTCCGGTTAATTCGGGCCCCAATTGGGATAAAAATTCTTCGGGAGGCAAGCCATTCCAGTCGGGATGCCAAAGCGCTTTATGCCCGGCAGCACAGCGACTGCGTTTTATCGATTGCAAGCCGGTTTTTCCGGTTAAAACTGCCGGTAACCAATCGCAGTATTCAACCCACGAGACTGCTTTTTTATGTAACGATTTATCGTTGCGAAGCACATGCAATACCTTAGCCCAAACCCATTCCGAAGAGTAGATTCCACCTTCGTATTTGGTATAATCGACACCCCATTTGCGGGCCAGATCGTTTATTTCGTCGGCTTCTTTTACTGCGGTATGATCTTTCCAAAGAATAAACATGGCATTAGGGTTTTCAGCAAACTCGGGTAATAATGCCAGTGGTGTTCCCTGTTCATCGGTTAAAGCCGGAGTGCTGCCGGTAGTGTCGAACGAAATTCCCGCAATGTTTGCTTTAACGGTTGCATCACACTGTACCAGGGCATCTTTAATCGACGATTCCATCACCTCGAGGTAATCGAGCGGATGCTGACGGTACTGATTTTTAGCCGGATTGCAATATTTTCCTTCCATCCAGCGAGGATAATATTTAACCGACGTGGCTATTTCTTTTCCATTTGATGCATCAACCACCAGTGCACGACACGAGTCGCTACCAAAATCGATTCCAATTACATATTTTTTCATCATTGCTATTCCTTAATTCATAAACTATTGTCCATAATAAGCATTGGGTCCGTGTTTACGCTGGTAATGCTTTTTTACCAGGTGGGGGTTCATGGTTAAATGAGGATTTACGGTAAACGAAATAGAAGCCATTTTTGCCACTTCTTCCATTACCACTGCATTATGAACAGCTTCATTTACATTTTTTCCCCACGAAAACGGACCATGATTCTGCACCAATACTCCGGGTGTTTCATTGGGATTCAATTGTTTAAAACGCTCCACAATTACTTTTCCGGTTTCTTTTTCATAGGCACTAAACACTTCCTGTTCTGTCATTTGACGGGTACACGGAATTTCTCCGAAAAAATAATCGGCATGAGTGGTACCAATTACAGGAATGCCCTTACCAGCTTGTGCCCATGCGGTTGCATAAGTTGAATGAGTATGAACAACTCCCCCGATGTTTTCAAAATGCTGGTAAAGATAAAGATGCGTCGGCATATCGGACGAAGGCTTTAATTTACCCTCGACTACTTTACCGTCCATATCCACCACTACCATATCGTCGGCTTTCATGTTTTGATAATCAACGCCGCTGGGTTTAATTACCACCAATGATTGTTTCCGATCGATAGCGCTGGCATTTCCCCAGGTAAAAACTACCAAACCATGCTTTACCAAATCGAGATTTGCACGAAATACCTGTTCTTTTAATTCTTCCAACATGACACCTTGTTTTTGAAAGTCGTTTCTGTAATTATGCTTTTAGCCCATTGGCCAACATGTAATAAATCTCATTCCAACGCAATTCTTTCTTCAAATCTGTTACATTGGTTTTCTTATCAATTAAAACAAACTCCACATCGGCCATTTCGGCAAATGTTTCGATAAAATCGGGGGTAAGTGCTAAAGTAAAAGCGGAATGGTGTGTTCCCCCGGCATAAATCCAGGCTGCGGCTCCATCGGCCAGGTTGGGATGTGTTTTCCAAAACGCCGAAGCAACCGGCAATAAGGGTAATTTTCCTAAAGGTTGAATTACATCCAGCGTATTTACAATAAAGCGGAAGCGATTGCCCATGTCGATTAAAGTTACATTCATAGCCGCTCCGGTAGCACTTTCAAATACAAGTCTTGCGGGAGCATCTTTTCCTCCAATGCCCAGGGGATGAACTTCTAATCGGGGTTTAGCTGCAGCTATCGACGGACAAATTTCCAACATGTGCGAACCCAAAACCCCTTCGTTAGCCGGATCGAGATGGTAGGTATAATCTTCCATAAAGGAACTACCTCCCGACAAACCTGTTGACATGGTTTTTATTATGCGTAACATGGCGGCTTGTTTCCAGTCGCCCTCGGCGCCAAAGCCGTATCCGGCAGCCATCAAACGTTGCGAAGCCAGACCCGGCAACTGATTCAATCCGGTCAGGTTTTCGAAGTTCGTGGTATATGCTTTAAAATTTCCATCTTCCATAAAGCGCTTTAAAGCAATTTCGTAACGCGCCTGAACTCTTACATTCTCGTGATACATTCCGCCCGGTTTGCAGTTATCGGCAACCTGATACAATTTTTCGTACTCCTGATAAAGGGCATTAACTTCGCTGTCAGAAACTTTATCGACATAAGCAATTAAATCGCCTACGCCAAAAGCCGATATCTGCCAGCCAAACTTAATTTGCGCTTCAACTTTATCGCCTTCGGTAACAGCCACTTCGCGCATATTATCGCCAAAGCGGGCAACTTTTAATCCCTGCGAATCGTCCCAACCAACGGCTGTGCGACACCAGGCTCCAAGTTGATCCTGAACTGCTGCATCCTGCCAGTGACCTACCACTACCTTACGGTTTTTCCGCATCCGGGAATTTATGAATCCGTATTCCCGATCACCGTGAGCGCTCTGATGCAGGTTCATGTAATCCATATCAATCTTATCCCAGGGCAAGTCGCGGTTAAACTGGGTGTGCAGGTGCATAAAAGGTTTATTCAATACTTTCAGTCCGGCAATCCACATTTTAGCTGGCGAAAAGGTGTGCATCCAGGTAATGATACCAATGCAGTTTTTATCGGAATTGGCTTCGATACAAACTTCGAGAATCTCGTCCGGAGTTTTTACTACCGGCTTAAAAACAATTTTTACCGGAACTTTTCCGCTTTTATTTAATCCATCAACAATGGTTGAAGAATCGACATCAACCTGTTTCAGGGTTTCAGTTCCATAAAGGTGTTGACTTCCTGTTATAAACCAAACGGTTTTATTTGACAAATTACTCATAACAATATTTTTTAATTAATTCATTTTTTTTCTACCAGAAATAGATATAAAAAGCAACCGTAATGCTGATTATAATTACAGAGTGGATAACATCCCACTTATCCCAGCTGGCACGGGTTTCTGCTTTTTGCTCCAGTGTAACCGACCCAAAAGTAAGACCAGCAATTTGTGCTGCCGGTGCGGCTTTGGTAAAACGACTTACTACCATAATAACCAACATGCTAAACACCAACATACCGCCACTAAAAAACAGCCAGTTGACATCGTAGAAAAGCACATAGAACGGATTATTCACACCCATATCGGCTGCCCAGGCTTTAACATCGGTATATCCGGCATTACCGGAAACCGTAGTATAAAACACCTTAGCTCCCAAGCGTAAAACACCTACAATAAAACCGGCTATCATTCCCCACATTCCACCTTTAGGTGTAGGTCGGGTTGAAAGAACCCCCAACAAAAAGGCCGCTGCAATTCCCGGTGCCAAAACCGATTGCACATCTTGCAAATACGTGTACAATACACTGCCAATGCTTCGCATTACAGGAATCCATAGAATTCCGAGAACAACTACAACCACAGTAGCTGTACGACCAACACTCAAGAGTTTTTTTTCGGTTGCCTGAGGCCGGTATTTTTTATAAAAATCGATGGTAAACAACATCGATGAGGAATTAAATAAGGACGCCAGTGAACTCATAAGAGCTGCTAAAATCCCTGCCACAACAAGTCCTTTTACCCCGGCAGGCAAAAGTTTTGCTACCAGTGTCGGAAATGCAGCATCGGCCGAGGTTAAAGTAAATACTTCGCCGTTAATTACCACACCTTTTTGCGCCATGGCAAAAGCAATCATTCCGGGAATCATAAATAAAAACACGGGAGTTAATTTAAGGTAAGCTCCAAAGATGGTTCCCCGGCGCGATTCTTTTTGATTTTTACCTGAAAGTACCCGTTGAACAATAAACTGGTCGGTACACCAATACCAAAAACCTATTACTGCCGAACCAATAAATACTCCCAACCACGGAAAATCGGCGTCGCGATTGCTACGAATCAGGTTTACCATGCTGTCGCCATAATCGTTCACCTGAACAGCGCTGGTAATTGCCAGTACTTCGTCCCAGCCACCCACAGCGCGTAAACCAAGGACTACTATTATTAACGAGCCCAACAACAAAATAGGTGTTTGCAAAACCGAAGTGTACAATACCGATTTCATTCCGCCAATAACGGTATAAACTGCCGTAAGCAAAACCAGTCCGATGGCCGAAATCCAAAAGAAATCGATGCCCCAAACGCTTTCGATTCCAAATACTTCTTTAAAAACCAATCCTCCGGCATAAACCGTAACTGCTACTTTGGTTAAAACATAACTAACCAGCGATATTAATGAAAGAATGGTTCTCGATTCGGGATTGTATCTCTTTTCGAGAAACTCTGGCATGGTAAAGACCATACTTCGCGAATAAAAAGGGACAAAGACCCAACCCAATATCAGAATCATCCAACCCTGAATCTCCCAATGAGCCATTGCCATGCCACTTGAAGCTCCTGCTCCGGCTAAACCAATCAGGTGTTCAGAACCAATGTTTGATGCAAAAATTGATGCTCCAATAGCTATCCAGGTAGCATCGCGCCCGGCCAAAAAGTAGTCGCCTGAGCTATCCTGCTTTTGTTTAAACACCCACACAATAATTCCAATTAGTGCAAGCCCAAAAAGGCCTAGTACAATCCAATCTAATAATGCCATAAATTATAAGTTTAGCGTTTCTATTTTGGTTATTATTTATTGATTAAATACCTGTCACATCAAAGGAAAAACCTCTGGCTGAAAGGTCTTCATATTTTTCACGATTAAACGCATACAAATAAGCGCCTTTGCGCGAACTTGTTTTGTCTTTAGCTTCGAGGCGATCCAACAATTTCATCGATAAAAATTTGCGTCGGAAATTAGCCGGATCGACCGAACGTTGATAAATTGCCTCGTAAAGGTTTCGTAACTGAATAATAGTAAATCTTGCCGGCAAAAGCTCAAAACCTATGGGTTGTGTTTTTGCTTTTCGCTTTAAGCGTCGCAAGGCTTTTTCAAGTATTTCGCCATGATCGAAAATCAAAGGAGGTAATTGATCGAGTGGAAACCACCGGGCACTGTATTGATCCAATAACTTTTTGTCGTAATCATCGATATTTATTAATGCATAATAACCAATGCTGATAACACGGGCTGCCGGATCGCGGTTTACCTCAGAAAAAGCGCTTAATTGTTCCAGGTAAACATCCTTTAAGCCGGAAATCCGGGCTAAAACACGATTGGCTGCCTGGTCGAGGTTCTCTCCCTTTTTTAGAAAACCACCCATTAAAGACCAACTGCCCTGCTCAGGCATAAAGTCGCGCTGATAAACCAGGAGTTTAAGTTGAGAACCATCGAATCCAAAAATTACGCAATCGACAGCTAAATAGAAGGTATCTTTATCAGTATAAGTCACAATAATTTTTCGTTTCTGAGATTTGTATTTACAAAAGTCGTTAATACCTTTATCTTTTACAATAGCTTTTTATTAAATAATTATTTGTCCACTGTTTTGGATATTTATCCACCTAAATAAAATCAGAATTAGCTGATATACTGAATCTAACAAAAGCCAAGCAGAATCATTAACTCTTAAGTAAGAAGTTCACATTATGTATAAAATGAGAAAAACAGATCACTTTTTAATGAACATTTAATTGAATCGATTCAGGGCCTACTTTGGCAGGTGCATCATTTTTGATGTGGTTGGCAGGAAAGAAATCATCCTGTTTTAAGCGACAAAAGAATATTGGAGTTAGTTGTGTTGAATGACTACTCCTATTGGCCCGGGTTGCCGGTTAAACCCCTATCAACTAAAGCTAATACCTGGTTCTACAAATGCGTTACGACAGGCCAAAAACTGTTTGATTAAGTGGGTGGTAAGAGTTCCGGGTATGCCGGTTCCAACCGGATTTCCATTAATGGAAACAATGGGCATCACTCTTTTGGTGGTGCTGGTAATGAATACTTCCTGCGCACGGGAAAGCACAGCCACCGGGACATCGGTTATTTTTAAGGGTAAATTCATTTCCTGAATCAATTTGATAACGATACTGCGTGTAACTCCTGAAAGCATATTTGATGCCGGAGTAAATACAACTCCATCGATTACCAAAAAAATATTCCCTCTTGAAGTTTCGCGCAGGAGATTGTCGGAGTAATAAAGCACATCGACTGCATTGAGCTGGTCCATTTCGTGTTTATAATATTCGGATGCCAGGTAGTCGGTTGATTTGGCTTCGGGTAAAAAGCGCTGGTATTCTTTCATTAAAAGATGCGTTCCGTGCGTATAAACCGCTTGGGGAAAAGCGGGAAAATGAACCGGGAAAATATATAAGCCGGCCTGAATTTCACTGCCGGAAGATTGCTGCGGCAAAGCCAATATTTTTATGTAAGCATTTTTTATTTGATTCTTTGCTAACAAATCCTTAATAAGATCATCCAGTTTATCGGTAAAAGCTGTAGTAAGGCGCATCAACTGAAGCGTATTGCGGAAACGGGCCAAATGTGTTTCGATAAACAAGGGCTTGCCCGACAAGACTTCAAAAAACTCATAAGCAGCATATCCGCGATTAACTGCCAGGCTATGAATTGGGAAATTCAAGCGTGAATCGTCGTCAAAAAAACCGTTAATAAATGCAAGCATAGGGTTGGTATTAAACGCTGTTGCGCTGTTTGTTTTCAGTAAGTTGTTACCATTAAAAGTAGCCTATAATTGTGACTTTTACAAGGCGCAACGCAAAACGTTTAAGGGTGGCTTGGGTGCCGGGCTTGATGTTTTTCATTTTTTTTCAATAGTGTTCGGTAAAAATATATAAAACTGCTTTAACTCCCTATTTACAGCGCGATTGTTAATGATAAGACAATATAGGGCTTGTTATTCGCCTCAAGCCGGCTGAGCTCTTCATTTTTGGCTTGACCCAAAAACGAAGCAAAAAAGTCAAGGCACCAAAAAATAACATTTACATCTAAGCAATCACTAAGTGCGGCCGGGTGATCTTCGAACAAGTTCTCAGCTTCCCGGTCTTACTAAGTGATTGTTTCGATTCCAATTGCCATTTTTTGGAAGCCGATTTGTTGTTTGGATATTATGTAGCGTAATTGATTATCCATTCTTCCTGAAAGTTTACTTTTTTATTTCTAATGCCTGATTTCTCGTAAAACAATTTACCGGAATACAATGGTTTTTTTATAATAACTCTTTTGAGAAGCTAAACATACCAACTGATTTTTATGATTAAAGGTTTGTAAAAATTAGTTATCAATGCAAGTTTTAATAAAAAATTCCGTGAATTTTAGGATAGCGGTTCACTGATGGAAAGACCTATTGACTGTTTTAAGCTTTTTTGATGGCTTTTTTTACAAAGCCGACGCAAGAAATGGCACGTCCATCGCTTGTTAAAAAGTATCCAACGCTAATTATAAAACAGCCATCGCTAATTATAAAACAGCCAACGTGAATTATAAAACAGCCAATGTAAATTATAAAACAACCAAGGTGAATTATAAAACAACCAACGTAAATTATAAAACAGCCAATGTAAATTATAAAACAGCCAACGCTAATTAAAAGAAATCCAACACGAGTTATAAGACAGCCAAGGTAAAATAAACAAAAGTTGTTGGTAATTATATGAGTTGCTATGGTAATTAAGATATTAGACTAAAGATACAAGACTTAACGTGAAGGTTTTGGATTTTATATGAGTTATAGGGGTAAATACAATTTTATATTGCAGAATTATGATTACGTTCCGTGAGGACTTTGTCGTTGCAGATTTAAGATGAAAGACGCAAGACTTAAAGTGAAGGTTTTGGAAAAATATTGCTTGATTCGTGCTTAAAGAAAAAATCCGGTTGAATAACTATTTATGGTGTATTCGTTGAGTTTTCACTTTAAGAATCCTTATCATTGTCGAAAAAAAAGATGCATCGGATACGAATTGTTTTAAACTATATAAAATTCTGGTTTACTGCGCGGAACCGCAAGGGTTTTGGTATTCATTCGCCTTTTGTTTTTAAGCTGGTTATCCAGGTAATTCACGATTACACGCCTTTTTACTGTTTTGCCGAAATAGAAGTCCAGCGCAAAAAGCTTCTCAAAAATAACTGCGAAATTCAGGTGAACGATTTGGGAACAGGAAAAACAAAAAACAAAGGGAAGCAGCGAAAAATATCGGAACTTGCCAAAAACTCATTAAAACCGGCTAAACAGGCCCAACTCCTTTTTAGGCTAATAAATTACTTTGGTTATAGAAACCTGCTTGAGATTGGCACTTCGCTGGGAATTACCAGCAGTTACCTGGCAAAAACCGACAGCCGGGCAAAACTCATTAGTTTGGAAGGATGCGAAAATACGGCCGGGCTGGCGCAGGAAACCTTCGATAAACTGAAGTTAAACAATATTGAATTAATGCGTGGTGATTTTAGCCAAACCTTGCCACAGGCTCTTGAGAAATTCAATCAACTCGATTTTGTATTTTTCGATGGTAATCATACTAAAAGTGCAACGCTGAATTATTTTGAGCACTGCCTCGAAAAGATTCATAACGAAAGCCTGTTTGTTTTCGATGATATCTATCTGAATGGAGACATGGAAGCCGTCTGGGAAAGCATAAAAAAACATCCCCGGGTTCGGGTAAGCCTGAATCTGTTTCACCTGGGACTGGTATTTTTTAAAAAAGAGCTTAGCAAACAACATTTTAACCTAAGGTTTTAACTAAAAAACTTTAAAAAGGTAATTAAACCATTACTTTTGCGTTAATCAAAAAAAATACTTAAGTCGGAAGCCCTATGGAGCAGGTAATTACCATAAAGGATGTAAAAAAAATATATCAGGTTGGATTTCAGGAAGTAAATGCCTTAGCCGGCATAAACCTTTCGATACACAAAAATGAATATGTGGCTATTATGGGGCCTTCGGGTTCCGGCAAATCGACTTTAATGAATATTATCGGCTGTCTCGACACCCCTTCGCTTGGCGAATACTGGCTGAATGGAAGTGATGTAAGCCGTCTGGAGGACGAAGCGCTGGCTGCCATCAGAAATAAAGAAATTGGTTTTATTTTTCAGACTTTTAACCTGCTTCCGCGATACAATGCCATTGAGAATGTAGCTGTTCCACTGATTTACGCCGGAATTAACCGACAGGACCGGATTGCTTTGGCCAAGGCGGCACTCACTCAAGTGGGACTGCACGACCGGATGGATCACAAACCCAACGAAATGTCGGGTGGGCAACGCCAACGAGTAGCTATTGCCAGGGCTTTGGTTAATTCCCCATCGATAATTTTAGCCGATGAGCCCACCGGAAATCTCGATTCCAAAACATCGGAAGAGATTATGCGTTTACTGGGTGATTTACACCGAAAAGGCAATACCATTGTTTTGGTTACCCACGAAGAGGATATTGCCCTGAACGCAAAGCGCATTGTACGCTTGCGCGATGGAATAATTGAAAAAGATGAAGCGGTTAACCAAAGCAAGAAGGTTAAGGATTTAGCTTAAAAGCAGGCTACAAAAAAAAAGACAGACAACAAACAATAACTAAACATTTATGAAAATATACACCAAAACAGGCGATAAAGGAACAACTGCATTAATAAGCGGCAAGCGGGTTTCAAAATACCATCTACGGATTGAAGCTTACGGATCGGTCGACGAACTGATGGCTTTTACTGCGGTACTTTACGACAGCATTCAAAACCCCCACCACAAAAGCTTTCTGCTTGAAGTTCAGGACCGGCTAATGACCGCAGCTACTATACTGGCTGCCGACTGCGAGGACTGCGATTTTAAACTTCCTGAAATTACAGCTGCTGATATTGAAGCCATTGAAAAAGAAATTGATGCTTTGGATGCCGATTTACCTCAATTAAACCATTTTATATTGCCCGGTGGACATCCGGCTGTATCGAATGCCCATGTGGCCCGAACCGTTTGCCGACGGTGCGAACGCCTGGCCCTTAAAGTGCACGACAGGGAAGCTCCCTGCCTTGAAGTGGTAAAATACCTGAACCGCCTTTCGGATTATTTCTTTGTTTTATCAAGAAAACTGACAAAAGAGTTAACTATTGATGAAATAAGTTGGATTCCGCGATCCAAGTAAGGATTTTTTTTGTATATATTTGCAACTTTTAAAAAAACGGTAATTAAAATAAATAATTATGTATTGGACACTTGAATTAGCCTCAAAATTAGAAGATGCTCCATGGCCTGCCACCAAAGAAGAATTGATTGATTTCGCAATCCGTTCGGGTGCACCGCTAGAGGTTATCGAGAACCTTCAGGAGATTGAGGATGAAGGCGACATTTACGAAAGTATTGACGACATCTGGCCTGACTATCCAAGCAAAGATGATTTCTTCTTTAATGAAGATGAATACTAAAAAATAAGTTAAAAGCCACTCGAATGAAGTGGCTTTTTACGTTTATCTTGTTTTATATCATTGGTATCCGGCAAAAATAAATAAAACTGACTTCGCTCTAAATATCGAACTGAACAGGAAATTATCTGGTAATATTTAGCTGGCATTTCGCCTCAAGCCGGCGGGGCTCTTCATTTTTGGCTTCACAAAATTACCCCGCTCACTTTTAATAATTATTTTCACTTAAAAATTCAGCTAACAATATCATGGCCATACAAATACGTCCAGGGGCTGTTTAGGCCGGAATACCAAATGCCATTCAAAACCCTTCACTTTTAAATCGGCGGGTGCTAAATCTTCTAAAGGATACATAGCCCCCTCGTAATTACTCCGATAGGTAAGCCTGTTTAATTTATTGTTCTTTAGTGTTATGGTAATATTACTGCTGGTGCTTTTATTAACTCCCATAATTCCGTATTCGTCGACCGGAAAATAAATGGTTTCGCTCTTTTTAAACACATCAATCCTCGACAATTGATTGTTCCTGAGGTAACCTATCATTTCAACGCCTTTAACCTGATTGTAATGCAATGAATCTTCCTTTGAGATAATTAATCCGCCATCGTAGAGTTTAAAACGATCCAGTTTTTCGTCCACCACAAAACCTTCGATATAGGTTGCAGTTATCTGATTTTCGTCGGCCCACAAAATGGGTGAACCATAAAAGCGGACAATGGAATCGGCCATGGAGAATACCAGGCTGTCGGTTTTTGCCTGAAAATTCGATTTGTAAATTTTTGTGTGATAATATCCTCTGAAAATACGGTGTTCACTCGAAGTGTCCATTTCGGCAAAGAGCGTATCGGCATGCATAAAAAGGCTGTCACCCTGCATTATGTGGATAAGCAAAGCACTATCGGTAACAAAAAAACGATCTTCATTTTTATGAACTTCAAGGTAATTACCTTTAACAATCAGGTTTTGCGCGGTATCGGTGGCCACAACATTCGAATACGCCCGCCCCATTTCCCTATCGCGGTCGTAATAAATACTATCAGCCTGAATGTTTTGATCTGGATTTGAAAAGTAGGCATTCTTCTTAAAAAATGCCACATTGTTTGTGGTGTTATACCAGCCAAATTCAGCATACATATAATTTGAGTCGTTGTAAAATTCGGTGGGGCCATAAAAATAAGCCACTTCCGATTTTGTATTGTATTGCAGGCTGTCGGAATAAATCTGAAACTCGCCCTCGTTATGATTTACCGTAACCTTATTATTAAAATAAACAATGTTTTTGTGCTGGTAATAATGCCCCACAGTACTAGTTAAGGTAGTGGCACTATCTACTATCTGAGCCCCGTGCAGGTAATAACCAATGTCGCGCCGGGTGTCGTAATCGAGCGAATCGGTGTATAAAACCACCTGGGTATCGCGCATAACCACGTTGTTACGGAAATGGGCCATTTTTTTATTTCCGTCGTAAAAAAGGTACTTGCTTTTAACATCAATAGTTGCATCGCCTTCTTTAAAAAGATGGACGTTTCCGTAGGCTTCAAATTTATTTTTTTCGCCCATAAAATAGGCGCTGTCGCAGGTCATAACCGTACTATCCTGCCAAAAACGCACATTCCCAATCAAACGCCGGGCCCCGTCGCGAATGTTTTTATCGGACCGGAAATAATCGGCTTTTCGGATTTCAATTTTTGATGTTTTTTGGGAAAAAGCTTCTGCAAGCGTCAGCAAAACAAGAAAAAATACAACGACTATTTTCAATACAATTGGTTTCATTCAAATACTATAAAGCTCCCTGTGCATTACAACTATTGTTCCACAAAACGCAAAGCTTATTAATTAAAATCTTTTTGGCTGTCGATAAGTTTTTGAACAATATTATCGACGCTTACCCCCTCAGCTTCAGCCTTGTAGTTTCGTACGATGCGATGCCGTAAAATTGGGAAAGCTACTGCATTTACATCTTCCACATCGGGTGAATACTTTCCTGAAACTGCAGCGTGAACTTTTGCTCCAAGAATCAGGAACTGCGATGCCCGCGGACCGGCTCCCCAATTTACAAACTGATTGGTAATTGCCAGCGCATGTTCGGTATTGGGACGTGATTTGGCTGCCAGATGCACGGCATATTTCAATACATGCTCGTTTACCGGAATCCTGCGCACCAAATGCTGAAAATAAAGAATCTCATCGGCACTCATTACCTTTTCAACCGTTTTTATTGCATCGGAAGTTGTTTCAGAAACAATTGAAATTTCATCATGCAATGTAGGGTAATCGAGTAAAATATTAAACATAAAGCGATCGAGCTGCGCTTCGGGCAAGGGATAGGTACCTTCCTGCTCAATGGGGTTTTGTGTAGCCAAAACAAAAAAAGGTTCCTGCAATTTGTAGGTATTTCCTGCTGCAGTAACCGATTTCTCCTGCATGGCTTCGAGCAAAGCCGACTGGGTTTTGGGCGGTGTTCGGTTTATTTCGTCAGCCAAAACAATATTGGCAAAAAGCGGCCCTTTAACAAACTTAAATTCGCGGCTTTCGGTTAAAATTTCGGCACCAATAATATCGGAAGGCATTAAATCGGGAGTAAACTGAATCCGCTTGTAATTTAAGCCCAACGCTCCGGCAATTGTATTTACCAACAGCGTTTTTGCCAAACCGGGAACACCCACCAACATGCAATGTCCACCACTAAATATTGAAAGCAGGGTGTTTTTAACAATTTCTTCCTGCCCTATAATAACCTTTTGTACTTCGGCCAAAAGCTTTTCAAACGATGCTTTTAAAGCATCTACGGCTTCCACGTCGCTTTTATAATTCATACGCTACCTGTTTTTCCAGATTTCGTTCTGGAATTTACAGTTTTTAAAATCGTCGTCAATTTTAAGATAAGTTTCTTTCGACTTCTTCTTAACCCACTCTTCCATAAATTCGCCGCTTTTTTTATTGAGCGCCATATCCTGGATACGCTGATAATCGTCTTTTAAATTTGCCGGATGGGGTTCCGATTTGCTTTTGAGCAGCACCATTTTATATACGGTCTGTCCGTTTTCGTCTTCATCTTCAAAGGGTTTCGAAATATCGCCAACCTGCATGTCTTTAATGGCAAAAGCAATCTTAGGGGTTAAATGACCAGCTTCCCAGCGGGAGTTTCCGGTGGCCGGATTTACCATTACACCACCATTTAAACGGGTATTATCGTCTTCAGAGAATTTCCAACAGGCTTCTTTAAACGTTAATTCCTTATTAAGAATTGCTGTGCGAACGCTATCGAGCCTGGCTTTGGCTTTTGTTTTTTCGTCGATACTGATTTTTGGTTTCATTAAGATATGCCGGCAATTAATGCGTTCACCTTTTTTCTCAACCAACTGAATGATGTGGTATCCGTAATCGGTTTTCACAATTTTAGAAATCTCACCTACTTTAAGATTAAATGCAACAGCAGAAAACTCAGGAACCAAATCGCCACGACTCACAAAACCCAATTCGCCACCGCGGGCAGCAGAACCCGGATCTTCAGAATACAAAACAGCCAGGGTGGCAAAGCTTTCGCCATTGGTAATGCGTTCCTTGAACTCACGCAGGCGATCTTTAATCCGAAGAATCTCAACTTCCTGAACCTTTGGATTTACGATAATCTGCTCCATCTCGAATTCCGTATTGATGATGGGTAAACTGTCGGCAGGTATGCTTTTGTAAAAAGCTTTTACTTCCTGCGGAGTTACTTTTAAATCGGCGGTTACCTGTTGTTGCATGCGCTGGCTTAAAAGCTGTTCGCGAATAACATCGCTGAATTCTTCTTTTATCTCAGGAATTGTTTTTTTATAGTATTCTTCCAGTTTTTCTTCGCTTCCAATCTGATTGATGAAATAATTCAAGCGACGTTCCATTTCCGACTTCACTTCTGCATCGCTAACTTCAACACTATCGAGAATTGCCTGATTTACCAGCAATTTAGCGTAAAGCATTTCTTCAAAAACTTCGCAGGTAATATCGCCCGAAGTATAATATCCCTGAGCCCTAAGCTGCAAGGCCTGATTTTCGATGTCGCTCTGGAGTATAACTTGTTTCCCAACAATGGCCACAACCTGGTCAATAATCTTCTTTTCCTGGGCCGAAGCTGGGTTAATGAATAGAAAGGTTAAAACGATTAAAATACTGTTTCTTAATAACATAAATAAGGTTTTAATTGGTATGAATGGTAAATTTCTGCTGGTTAACCGCATCATTATAAATATTAATCTCGAGGTCTTTTATAAGCTGTACCTTACGGTGGTTAATCAGTATGTCGTTTATTTGTGGCTTAACAAAAATCAGCGGTGTGGTATCGCCTTTCATCTTAAATTCGGTAATTGCCAGGTAATAACGGTACAATGAATCGGTAGCTTCGAGGTAGCGGTTGTATTTTAAAAACTGTTCCTGATTACTTACTGTGCGGGGAATGTATTCCAAAATAGTATTAAAATACTGCCACTCTTCGCCCATATAAAAGTTACGGGCATTTTGATAGCAATAATCTTCGAGCGAAATCATGTTCTCTTCGGTTTGCTTTTTAATCCAGTTACTAACCTGGTAGCCGTCGTGAACCGATTTTGGAATTTGCACAAAAATAGCCTTTACCACATTGCTGTCGAGCCTGAAATTACCGGCATGAACTTTATAGTATTCCTCAATCTGAGATTCGGTAACTATCGTATCGAGTTTTTCCTGAATCAGCATTTGCTGATATTTGAATAAAAACAAGGAGGTACGATAATTCTCGATCATAATATCAATACTTTGCTGGGTTTGCCTGTCCAGATTCAATTCGGCTTTCTCAAGCAGCAATTGGTTTCGAACCCATTTTTCGATGTAATTCTGAGCAAACGAGATACTGTCAATCTCTTTCATATCGGCAGGAACGGCCATCTTCAACTCAGAATAAGTAAGTTTTTTATTGCCTACCACTGCAATAATTTTATCGTTATGATTCCCGTTAAAAAGCTGGGAACATCCGGTAATAAAAACTACCAACAGGGCAAGTACACTAAATTTAATTTTCATTTCTTTAAAAAATCGGCAATTGCTTGCCTGGTTTATGGTTTTACCATGGCATTAAAAACTTCCTGATGAATGCTTACCGGATACTTCTCACGGAGTTCCTTTAGCCACTCTTTTTCAAGGAAATTTTGATAATCGGCTGTAATAAGGCCCCTTGCCTCGTTCAGCTTTTTAGGTTCCGGTGCATTTACCCGGTTAATATAAACCAAAATGTATTTATTGTCGGCTTCCATCACTGTTTTAATGCCGGGTTCCCACGAAACGGCATCGACCCATTCATTGGCGCCTTTCTCATATAAATTGTTGGTTATATCCAGATTAAACGTGGAATCTTTGGCCAATGCCTTCGAATTAAAATCGACATTTAACTGAGTCAGATTCATCTTTTTCTTTCCTGCTTTTTTAGCCAGTTTGCTAATTTTTTTCCCGAAAGCTTTATTGTTATAGGTATAGATAGTTGCTTCAACGCGCTCGCCCCAAAGGTAGTTTTGTTTGTTCAATTCATAAAACTTTTCAAGTCCGGCTGTGTCTTCAACGGCTTTCGACCAAACCATTTTATCGGTAAGGTTAAAGAGCAAAATTCCATCGTGGTATTCCTGCAACAAATGTTTAAATTCAGGATGTTTTACCGGCAGTAAATGGGTTTCATAATCGCGTAATTTGGTTTCGACCATGCGTTCCAATTCGGCATCGATTAAAACCGGAATGGGTTTTTTAACCCTGCGCGATTTAGTTTCAGCCAAAAATTCAGCAAAATCGGCTTGGGTATAAACCAGGGTATCGGCAATGGTAATAAGCGGCTCATTTAAATTTTTGGCCTTATCGCCAGTCCAGCTTCCTTCGTAAATTGAAGAATCGACCAATGAATAAAACACTTCAACTGCTTTTTTATTCAAAACCAAACGATGTTCCTTTTTTAACCGATTGATTACCATTTGCTGGGCTCTTTGTGCTCTTACATCTTTCGAAACCTTGCTTTTAATTGAAGGTTTCAAAACTTCGTAAGCATCCAAAGGTTTTTTGTCGATAAGCTTAACAATGTGCCAACCGTAAGCCGTTTGAACCGGTTCGGCTATTCCCCCAAGTTCAGCAATTGAAAAAGCGGCTTTTTCAAATTCCGGTATCATTCGTCCGGCCTGAAAATAGGGTAATTCACCACCCCGGGTACTGGTTCCGCGGTCGTCGGAATAGGTACGAACCAGATCTTCAAAATTTGCTCCGGCTTGCAAGGAATCGTAGATCTGATAAATTTTCTCACGCTCCATGGCTACTTTTTCAGCACTGCTTCCCTGCGGAACAGCCCGCATAATATGGGCCACTTTAACCTGACCCTTATCGGGACGTTTATCGGCCACTTTAATTATATGGTAACCAAAGCGGGTTCGTACAATTTCAGAAACCTGACCTACTTCGGTATTATAGGCACCACTTTCGAAAGGATACACCATGCTAAAAGCGGTAAAATAACCCAAGTCGCCTTTGTTATTGGCTACCGATGGATCTTCAGAGTTTTGAACGGCCAATTCAGCAAAATCCTCACCCTTAAGCGCCCGCTTACGTATCTTTAAAATTTTGTTATAGGCTTTCAGCGTATCGGCAGGTAATGCATCTTCGTTGCAAGTTATCAGAATATGACTGGCGCGAATGTTCCATTTCATTCGCTCATAAGCTTCACGAATCAAAGCTTCGTCGGTATCATCGTCGGTAAAGTACGGCTTTTCCAACTGTTTGCGGTATCCTTTCAGTTCCGAAATAAAAGCCGGCAAGGTATCCATTCCCAACGATTCGGCCTCCATTACCTTCAACTTAAAATTTACAAACAGTTCCATGTATTCTTCAAGAGAAGCTTTATCGTAAGCCGGTTCCTGATTGTTTTTGGTATAAATTCGCTCAAATTCACCCAGGGTAACCTCCTTATCGCCAATAGTTAGTAAAATATCGTCGACAGTGGATTGAGCCATTAAAAATGAAAAAGAACTAACAAAAAATAACAAGGTAAAGATTAATTTATGCATCATTATTTGTGTTTTAAATGTTGTGTATTGTCTTGATTCACTAACGGGAATAATTGGGAGCTTCGCTTGTAATGGTTACATCGTGCGGGTGACCTTCGGCCATACCGGCATTGGTAATTCGTACAAACTGCGCTTTTTTCAATGCTTCGATGTTAATTGCCCCGCAATAACCCATTCCGGCACGTAAACCACCAACCATTTGATAAATAACTTCTTGCAAAGTTCCTTTAAAAGGAACCCGGGCCGAAATTCCTTCGGGAACCAGTTTCTTAATATCGTCTTCGGTATCCTGGAAATAACGGTCTTTTGAACCTTGCTGCATGGCCTCAACCGAACCCATTCCGCGGTACGATTTGAATTTTCGTCCCTGATAAATAATGGTTTCACCCGGCGACTCGTCGGTTCCGGCAAAAAGAGAACCAATCATAATGGAATCGGCACCTGCTGCCAGGCCTTTAACCACATCGCCTGAGTAGCGGATACCGCCGTCGCCAATAATGGGAACTCCGGTGCCACTTAAAGCTTCAGAAATCCAGCTAATGGCCGATAATTGCGGAACACCAACTCCGGCAACAATTCGGGTAGTACAAATGGAACCCGGACCAATTCCCACTTTTACGGCATCGGCTCCGGCCTCAACTAAAGCCAAAGCTGCTTCGGCTGTGGCAATATTTCCTACAACAAAATCGACTTGTGAAAATTTCTTTTTAGCCATTTTCAGGGTTTCAATTACACCTTTTGAATGGCCATGTGCGGTGTCAATCACTATAGCATCGACCCCGGCTTCGACCAAAGCGGCAATGCGATCCATAGTGTCGAAAGTAACGCCAACTCCTGCAGCTACGCGCAAACGCCCTTTGCTGTCTTTACATGCATTGGGCCTATCTTTGGCTTTGGTAATGTCTTTATAGGTAATCAGGCCAATCAATTTGTTGTCGTCGTCGACTACAGGCAGTTTTTCAATTTTGTGCTTCATCAGAATTTTAGCGGCCTGCTCCAAATCGATGGTTTGCTTTGTGGTGACAATGTTTTCGGCAGTCATTACATCGGCAATTGACTTTTCGATGGTTTCAAAACGCAAATCGCGGTTGGTAACAATTCCGATTAAGGTATTGTAATTGTCAACCACGGGAATTCCACCAATTTTAAATTCTTTCATTAACTGAAGGGCATCAGAAACGCTTTTATCTTTGGTAATGGTAACCGGATCGATAATCATTCCGTTCTCAGCCCGTTTTACCATTTTAACTTTACGCGCCTGCTCTTCGATACTCATGTTTTTATGGATAACGCCAATACCTCCTTCGCGAGCAATGGCTATTGCCATGGTCGATTCGGTAACGGTATCCATTGCAGCGGAAACAATGGGTGTATTTAAGCGTATGTTTCTCGAAAACTGTGTAGTAATATCCACGTTTCGTGGCAACACATCGGAATAGGCCGGTACCAGATACACATCATCAAAAGTAAGCCCTTCGCCAATAATTTTATCGTTAATAAATGCCATAGTTTTTAAGCGTTCTGTAGTTTTTAAAATTGTGCCAAAATACAAAAAAATCGGGTACGGAGGCCTTAAAAATTTGATTTTTAAAATTGTTTGCCTGTGCTGGCCAGGTTAAAACCATTTACTTTTAAACTCCAGATTACTCAATAATTATAGCTATTGGCTCAAGGTTTAGCAAATTTTGCCAAATCGGGTTTGAAACAACACCCGGTTGATTAACGCTTTTTAAGCCAAAATAGTATAAAAAAAGGCCGCACCTGGCGACCTTTTTTGTTGAATAACCAATAGGTGTTATTTTATCTTTCCAGCCTTACGTAATTCCAATTCCAATTGATTTACCAACTGGTTCATTTGATTTACTACTGCTTCGAAAGGTTCAGCTGTCGTTAAATCAACTCCGGCATCCTTTAAAATTTCGATGGGGAAATTGCTGCCTCCGGCGCTAATAAAGTCGATGTATCGGGCTATGGCTGCTTTTTTATCTTTTTTGCTTCCGTTTAAGACATCGTTCGACAATTTAGCCGATGCGGAATAACTGGTAGCATACTGGTAAACATAAAAGTACAACTCATAAAAATGCATAATACGCGCCCAATTGTATTTTCCGTATTCGGTTTTTTCTACGGCATCGCCATAGTATTTCTGATTGAGTGTTTCCCAGATTTCAGACAATATTTTCTCATTTACGGGCTGGCCCTTTTCAACCAGAGTATGAACCTGCAATTCGTAATCGGCAAACATGGCCTGCGTATAAAAAGTACCGCTAATATTTTCAATCTGTTGTACCAATAAGGCAATGCGCTGATTGGCATCTTTGGTAGTTTTTAGCAAATAATCCATCAACAAATGCTCGTTAAAAGTAGAAGCAACTTCGGCTACAAAGCGGCTGTACTGAGCTGTGGCAAAGGGTTGCTTCTCGTTCGAGAACATGCTGTGCATGCTGTGTCCCAATTCGTGAGCTAAAGTAAAGCTATCGTCGAGGGTTCCGGCATAGTTCAGCATAATAAAGGGATGAATTCCGTACAATCCCAAACTGTAGGCACCGGATTCCTTACCGGGAGTTTCGTAAACATCGATCCAACGGTTTTCGAGCATAAAATCAACCCTGTTTTTGTAGGTTTCGCCCAAAGGTTCAATGGCTTCGAGAACCAGTTTCTTTGATTCGGGATAAGTTAATTTGGTTTCGGCTTTTACCAATTCAACCATACCATCGCTACCGTAATATTTTTCAAGACCCAGCGCTTCTTTTCGTAGTTGCAAATACTTTTGCAAGGGCTGGGTATTGTTACCGGCGGTGGTTATTAACGAAGTGTAAACTGTTGTGGGAATGCTGTCGCCCGACATGGCTGCTTCAAGACAGGATTCAAATCCCCGTGCATTGGCGCTGGCCCAGCGTGCTTCAAGAATTCCGGAATAAATGCTGGCGTAGGTATTTTTGTTTTTTGCATATTCTTTACGATGCAATTCACTAACCATCAAGCGTTCGTCCTAATTTGGGTTTTCGGCCATTACCTGGCGCACACCCACCGGACTGGCCACAACAACAGAACTATCTTTTAGGGTAACTTCGGGAAATTCCATATCGGAATTGGCTAAAGCACCGTAAGTACCCGAAAGCGAACCCAAAGCTTTGGAATAATAAGCCAGCACTTCGTTTTTCTCGGCACTTAAAACAAAATCCTGCAAGCGGTATTGGTCCATAAGGGCAAAGCGGCTTTTATTCAGGTATTCCGATTGACTAAGCCATTTACTCATGGTTTCTTTGGGAATGGCTATCATTTCTGATTCAACCCACGATGTGGCCATGCCGTATTGCGAAAATAAGGTGGAAACCAACTGCATTTTGCTCATCAAATCGGTGTTTTTTGAATCGATGGAGCGTTGCAGACTAACGTAAGGGTACAAACGCATGATTATTTTGTACATGGCTTCCTGTTTTTGGAAAAACAGCTCCAGGTTTTCGGCACTTTCCTTAAGTTTTCCCTGAAACTGACTTAATTCGGGAATTAAAGTCAAAACTTTATCGTAATCGGCCTGCCAGGCATCCCAACCGGAATACAAATCGTTAAAATTCCAGGTGTATTCAACAGGAACCTCGTCTCGGCTTTTATAATTCACGCTTTGAGCAAAAAGGCCTAAAGAAAAAACTGTGGTAAGTAAAAGGGTAAATAATTTTCTCATATGATATTTTTTAGTTGATTTTTTAATACAAGCATAAAACGCTAAAAAAACGGATCGGTTACACTGCAGTTAGCAGGTTTTTCAACATAAACAAAAAATAAGTGCTAGAAAGAGGCTGCTTTTTGCATACCGGAACAAAACGAAATTACTAGTTCCGTTTGAAAAGTAAGTATAATTTTTATTGAAGAATATACCATTGACACAAAACAGTTGGCTTGACTTTGGTGTTTTTAACTAAAGAGGATATTAATATTTTTTCCAAGACCATATTCAAATATTCTATACAAGGTAGAAAGCTGAATGTCACATTTTCCATTTTCAAGTCTTGAAATATAACTTTTCTTTGTGCCGACTTTAGTTGCTAATTCCTCCTGGGTCATATTGGCTTCTTTTCTGGCTTCTTTTAACATTTCACTAATTACAAAATATTGTGCTTTTTCTTCAAAAGCATCTCGTTTTTCATTGCCAATCTTTCCGTATTTAATGTCCAATAACTCATCAAAGTTTTTAGCATTCTTTAGTTCATTGTTTTTCATAGTTATGTCTTTTTTGAGTTAAAATATTCTTGTTTTAGTTTTAATGCAAAGTCTATTTCTTTCTTTGGTGTTTTTTGAGTTTTCTTTTGGAACCCATTAAACAGAACAACTAAATTACCCTTATCAAAACAGCAGAATATTCTATAAATATTGCCTTCAAATTCAACTCTTATTTCAAATAATCCATCAGTCGCGGTCAAGTGCTCCATAAATTTCTTTGGGACATTTTTAACGGTCCGAATAATCTTAAAAACAAATTCAATTTTTTCCTGAACTTTATCGCTTTGTTGCAAGTAAAAGTCCACAAAATAATGTCCATAAAAAATTATTTGTCTCTTTGCAATCACCCAACAAAGTTAACTTAAAAGTTATCAATCGAATGTTTTTTTTTGATTTTTTTATTTGCTCTCAACGCATACACACAGCCAACAACCTAGCTTACTTAATATCCGGATTGTAATTGTTATTATACAACGAATCGATAGAAGCTGCTGAGGAACCAATTATTCCCAAACCATTTTCAATGTTATTGTAAACCAACACGGCCTCCATAAAGAATTTCATCTCTTCGGCATCGAAATGAGTCGGAAGTGCAACAGCATAACGATAAAAATCGAAAGAAATATTCTCAAGAAAAACGTAAAAATATTCCTTGTTGTATCTGAAATCGTACTTATCCATCAGTATATCAAAACTGTATTCTTTTCCATTAAACAACACATCGGTAAAGTATAAATAGTTGTCGTAGTCGGCATCCAAACCCGGATCGTTTGATTCTATCCATTGCCTAAGGAAGTATATTTGCTGACGCATTTCAGGGTTCTCCGGATCGTAAGAACTATCGTAAGCAGCCACCGAAACCCTATAGTAGTTTTTTGTGTTGCCATCATCCTTAAATTTAACCCGCAGCAAGACCCTTTCATCATTTATTCCATCGCGCACTATGCCAATTGAATCGAAAGCCAATATGGGAACCGGATATAAAACACTGACACTTCCTCTGGCGTTTTGCCCGGTTGGCGAATTCACCTGCAAGGCATAAGTTTCACCCGCTTTGGCTTTGGTAACCTGCGATTGGTAGGTTCCATCAGCTAAAAAAGTTAAATTCTCAATAAATTCATTGTTCTGAAACAAGGCAACCACAGCATTATTTTCATACAAATCTCCTGTAAATTTATCGGTAACCAAATTGCTTCTATATACCTGCGCAGTTATTAAGCTATCGTGGGTAATTAATGAATTTAACACCAACTTGCGCTCATTGACTGGTGCATCGAACGGAATTTCTTCTTTACAACTACTTGATAGCAACAGTATCAGTAAGCAGGTGGTGTAGCTTATATTTTTTTTCATTTTCTCAAACCTTTAAAATTCAAAACTATATGAAACCGAAGGCATTATCTGAAAAATACTGTACTTATACAGTTTTGTTTGATAAGTTTCTTTGTCGGTACCCCAATCGAGATAAAAAGGATTTTTCCGGTTATAGGCATTGTAAACGGAAAAATTCCAGGTTCGTTTTCCCCACTTCTTTTCTTTATGAAAGTTTATCCCCACATCGAGCCGATGGTAAGCTGGCATTCTATAATTGTTTCGTCCTTCGTAATTAATTACCTGATTGCTCCATTGGTTGTAATAATAATCGGAATTATCGGTATCGATTTCCGGATAGGTTTCAAAACCCAGCGTGGTGGCATTACCGGTTCCAAAAACCCAGGTAAGGCCTATATCCATTCGCTTATTTATTTTATGCGACAAAACAAAACTGATGTCGTGCCGGCGATCGTAAGTGTAGGGGAATTTTTCGCCAAAGCTGATTTCCTGGCCGGGTTTATCGAAAAGCCTATCGGATTTCGACCAGGTGTAACCAATCCAACCGGTGGTATTTCCCAGTTGTTTCATAACTAAAAACTCAAGGCCATAACTCCATCCTTTTCCCAGAGCCACATTATTTTCCCAGTCGTTTTCGAGCGAAAAAATACTGGCTCCTTCTTTATACTCCACCAGATTATCCATGGTTTTATAAAAACCTTCTACACTAATCTCGTATTCATTTTTCAGCTTATACATTGAACCCAGCGCCACTTGCCGGGCTTTTTGTGGTTTTAAAATATCGGTTGCCGGAACCCACAAATCGGTAGGCAAACCTATTTTTGAAGTGGTAAGTAAATTAATGTATTGGCTCATTTGTGCATAGGAACCTTTTACCGACCAGTTCTCGGACAAAAGAAAACGTGCCGATAATCGGGGTTCCAAACTATTAAAGAATTCATTACGCACCTTAAAACCCGACCATCGCAAACCTGCATTTACTTTCAACAAATCGCCAATACGAATATCATCTTCCACATAAGCAGCCAATTCGTGGGTAAATATTTTATTATTGCCAAACTCGGCTTCTTCAGTTTCGCCGCTTCCACTGTCGTAAGATACGGCCAGTGCTCCCGGGTTATAGGTGTGATAAGTTTCAGAAACACCAAATTTAAAATAATGATTGGGCACCGGATAGTAATCAAAATCCACTTTAGCTCCCCAGTCAAGAATTCCGCTCAGGTATTCGGCCCTGTTTGGTTGTTGATTATTGTAAATTGATTCAGCCAGGGTAACCATTTTGTAACTACTAAAAGTGCCTGTGGTACTTAAAAACAATTTATCGCTTAACGCATACGACCAGCGCAAAGCTGTAGTAAGATTGCCCCACCAAAAACCGGCTTCGTTGCGATAGTAACTGGTTTCGGTATCGTCCGAACCGGTTTCCGGATCATATTTCTCATCGGTATAAGAACTTGCTTCTTTTAAATAAAACTTATCTTTTCCGGCGTATGCACTTAAATACAAACGACTTTTATCGGAGAATTTATGATTGATTTTGGCATTCACATCATGAAAAAAGTAACCTGCTTTAAGTTCTTCCATTCCATTTTGTTTTGCTACCGCCTGAATGACTGGATAGGTTAACACATCAATATAAGTGCGTCGTCCGGAAATTATATACGATGTTTTGTCGCCAATAGGCCCTTCCAATGCCAATTTAGAAGAAATAATTCCGACCGAACCCGTACCATGAAATTCCTTGGCATTTCCCTCCTTCATGCTGATATCGAGAACCGATGACAAGCGGCCTCCATAATGTGCCGGAAAACCTCCTTTAATTAATTTTACGTTTTGTATGGCATCGGCATTAAAAACCGAGAAAAAACCAAACAAATGGTTCACATTATAAACCGGAACTCCGTCGAGTAAAATCAAGTTCTGGTCAGGGCCTCCGCCACGCACGTACATTCCACTCATTCCCTCAGAACCCGATTGAACTCCGGGTAACAGCTGAATGGATTTAATAATATCAGTTTCGCCGAGTAAGGATGGCAGTTTACTGATTGTTTTCAGGGGAATTTCAATCAGACTCATCTGGCTGCTGGTTACTCCCCCTTCGCTGCGGGTTCCCTCAACCACAACTTCCTCAATTTCAATGGTAGGTTTTAATTCAACCGAGATTGTTTTATTCTCGGTAAGTTGAATTTCCTGCTGAAAGGTTGAATACCCAACAAACGAAATGGTTAATTTTACCGTTCCTTGCGGAAGGGTTAAGGAGTAGAATCCATAAGTGTTTGTGATGGTTCCCAGGTAATCGTTGGCATTATACACGTTGGCCCCAATTAGCACCTCGCCATTCTCAGCATCGCTGATGTATCCGCTAAGGGTAAATTTTTGTGCAAACATAATCCCTGACCATCCGCACAAAAAGGAGAAAAGCAGTAATTTCTTAATCATATAGGCTAATTTTTACTGCTCCAAGAAACGAAAATAAACTATACATTATTGTTAAGGAAAACTTAAAATTTTCGTTAATTGATAATTTTTGCCGTAAAAACTACACTGCATCCTGCAATACCTTAGTTATAAAGGAATATTACCGTGTTTTTTAGGCGGATTGGTTTCGTTTTTATTCCGGCACATCTCAAGAGCCTGAAATAACTTAAACCGGGTTTCCCGGGGTTTTATAATTTCATCGATATAACCTAATTCCGCAGCTTTATAGGGATTGGCAAATTTTATCCGGTAATCTTCAATAGCCTCAGCACGATCAGCGTCCGACAATCCCCTTTGAAGGATATTCACCGCTCCCTCGGCTCCCATTACGGCAATTTCGGCTGTTGGATACGCCAGATTAATATCGGCACCAATGTGCTTGCTGGCCATTACATCGTAAGCACCCCCATAAGCTTTCCGTGTAATCAAAGTAATTTTGGGAACGGTAGCTTCGGCAAAAGCATACAAAAGTTTGGCACCGTGTTTTATAATTCCTCCAAACTCCTGACTGGTACCGGGTAAAAAACCGGGCACATCGACCAGGGTAATTAAAGGAATGTTAAAGGCATCGCAAAAGCGCACAAAACGGGCTGCTTTAACGGCACTGTTTATGTCGAGAACTCCTGCCATGAATTCGGGATTATTGGCAACAATTCCCACAGAAAATCCACCCAAACGTGCAAAACCAATGGTAATATTTTGCGCATACAGCGGCATTACTTCAAAAAAGTTGTGATCGTCAACTACCGTTTCAATAAGGTCTTTAATGTTGTAAGGTTTGTTCGGATCGGCAGGAACCAAGGTTTGCAGTTTTTCATCTTCGCGATAAATATTATCGTTGCATGGGCGAACCGGAGCATCGTCGAGGTTATTTGAAGGAATAAAACCAATTAACTCGCGAAGCATCATCATGGCCTGCTCGTCGTTATCGGCTGTAAAATGAGCCACACCGCTTTTGCTGTTGTGGGTAAGTGCGCCGCCCAATTGTTCTTTGGTAACTTCTTCGTGAGTCACTGTTTTTATAACATCGGGGCCGGTAACAAACATGTAGCTGGTATCTTTTACCATCATAATAAAATCGGTTAGGGCAGGCGAATAAACGGCTCCACCGGCACATGGCCCCATAATTACTGAAATTTGAGGAATTACTCCCGAAGCTTTCACGTTCAGATTAAAAATATCGGCGTATCCGGCCAGACTTTCAACCCCTTCCTGGATGCGAGCTCCGCCCGAATCGTTTAAACCAATTAGGGGAGCACCCATTTTCATTGCCAGTTTGGTAATTTTTACAATTTTATCGGCATTGGCCCTGCTGAGCGAACCTCCGAAAACGGTAAAATCCTGAGCAAAAACATAAACCAGTCGTCCGTCGATTTTACCATAACCACAAACCACGCCATCGCCCAGAATACGGTTTTTCTCCATTCCAAAATCGTGCGAGCGATGGGTAACCAATTTATCTACTTCAACAAACGTATCGGGGTCGAGCAAATCGGCAATCCGCTCGCGGGCACTTTTTTTGCCTGAGGCATGTTGTTTCTCAATCCGCTCAGCTCCACCGCCCAATTCTGCAGCTTTGTTTTTCTCATCAAAAATCCGGTATTTATCGTCGAGTGTTTGCATAGGTGTATCTTTTACTTTTGTTGCTTATTCAATTTTAATTAAAGCCTGATTTCCATCAATGGTTTGTTCTTCTTTTACATAGATTTCAGTTACCACGCCATCTTTCATGGCTTTGTATTCGCTTTCCATTTTCATGGCAGCAATAATAATTACGGTATCTCCTTTTTGAACTTTATCGCCGGTTTTTACCGGAATTTTAACAACCTTTCCGGGCATGGGCGATATCAACGTACTCTCCGCTTCAAATTCATTTCCCGCATTCCGTGCCCGCTGATACCGGGTTTCTGCATCGATAATCTCGGCCTGATAGGAATGATAAAACGTATTTATAGCATATTTTTTGGGGCTTTCGGTAGCAATTAACTCCACATTGTACGATAACCCATTATATAAAACCGAATAGACGCCCTGTTCTACCTGAATCATATCCAATTGATAAACTTTATCGTCGACCTTTATGGTGACAATATTTGCATCTTCGGCCAATAATTCCACATTTGCCAGGCGTTCATCCAATTGTACTTCTATAGCCATAATTGTATGCTTTAGTTGTGAATGGTTTTAATTTACTGTTAATTAACGCGTTTTACATTTCTACTCCGATGAAAATTTTTCCACTGGCTGGGTTGCCCCATTTGGTTAAAACCATTCCGGCATTTCTTAATTTTATGATGATAATCCATAAAGGCCGTAACGATGGCCAAATCTTCGAATTGGGTCTTAGCTTCGTCGTCGGCCAACAGAAATGACTCATTATTCTTAATAAAATGCGTGTTGTAATTACCCTCCTTAAAGTCGGGGCAATCCATAATACGTTCCAAAAATTTGATGTTTGTTTTCACCCCGGTAATTTTATATTCATACAAAGCCCTCCGCATGCGTTCAATGGCTTCTTTTCGGGTGGGTGCCGAAACAATTAACTTCGATATCATGGGGTCGTAATCCATAGGAATCCGAAATCCTTCGAAAACATAGCCATCGGTTCGCACGCCCAAACCCAGAGGCTCGGTAATGTGAGTCACCAAACCCGGACTGGGCATAAAATTATTATCGGTATCTTCGGCATAAATACGCGCCTCAATAGCGTGGCCAAATTGAATTACCTGCTCCTGTTTAATTTCTAACGGACGCCCTTCGGCAATCAGAATTTGCTGCTTTACAATGTCGTAGCCAGTTACGCGCTCTGTTATTGGGTGTTCTACCTGCAAGCGGGTGTTCATTTCGAGAAAATAATAATTCAATTCATCGTCGACCAAAAACTCAATGGTACCCGCCCCGTAATAATTAACCGCTTTAGCAGCGGCAATGGCATGCTGACCCATTTTATCGCGTAACTCAGCATTCATAATTGGCGAAGGAGTTTCCTCAACAACTTTTTGATGCCTGCGCTGAACTGAACATTCGCGCTCACACAAATGAATCACGTTTCCATGTTGATCGCCCAATATCTGAAACTCGATATGATGTGGTGAGGCAATATATTTTTCGATATAAACGGTGTCGTCGCCAAAAGCTGTAAGAGCTTCAGAACGGGCTCCACGCAGTGAACTCAGTATTTCTGATTCTTTTTCGACCAAACGCATGCCCTTTCCTCCTCCTCCGGCCGATGCTTTTATCATTACCGGAAGTCCAATTTCATTTATGATATCCACAACTTTTTCATCGTCGGTAAGCTTTGTATTTGTACCCGGAACTACGGGAACACCACTCTTTAACATGGTGGTACGAGCCGTAATTTTGTCGCCCATGGTACTTATCACTTCGGGTGTAGGTCCAATAAAAATAATACCTTCCTGCTGACACCGCTGACTAAATGCAGCATTCTCGCTTAAAAAACCGTAACCGGGATGAATAGCATCTGCTTTTGAAAGTTTAGCTACCTCAATAATTTTTTCAATATTCAGGTAGCTTTCGTTCGAAGGAGCCGGACCAATCGGGTAAGCCCGGTCGGCATAGCGAACATGCATTGATGTTCTATCTGCTTCGGAATATACAGCCACACTTTTTATGCCCATTTCGCGGCACGACCGCATTATTCTAAGGGCTATTTCGCCCCGATTGGCCACCAATACTTTTGAAATTTTTTTCACCATAAAACAGTAGGTATTTATTAAAACAATACAAGATACTATAAACAAGCGGTTTTTTATAATGTTGTATAAAACAGAAAAGGCTGCCCCGGTTGGAGCAGCCTATATTATAATGAGAGATTTTAATTTAAACCAAACCGCTAAAGCCCATAAAAGCCATAGCTAAGATACCGGCAACGACTAAGGCAATAGGCATTCCTTTCATTCCTTTGGGCACATTCATTAAATCGACATGCTCACGCAGACCTGCAAAAAGAATTAAAGCCAGACCGAAACCTATGGCCGAGGCAATGGCATAAACCACGCCTTCCATCAAATTATAATCTTTTTGAATGGTCATAATGGCCACACCCAGAATAGCACAGTTGGTAGTAATTAAAGGTAAAAAAACACCCAGGGCCTGATACAGGGCAGGACTAACTTTCTTAAGAATAATCTCGACCAATTGAACCAGAGAAGCAATCACCAAAATAAAGGTGATGGTTTGCATAAAACCAATGCCAAATTTATCGAGTACTGCTTTCTGAATCAAATAAGTAACAATGGTAGCTATGACCATTACAAAAGTAACCGCCCCAGCCATTCCGGCTGCAGTAGAAATCTTTTTTGAAACCCCTAAGAACGGGCAAATACCTAAAAACTGGCTAAGAACAATATTGTTAACAAAAATTGCGGCTATTACTATAAATACATATTCCATATATCTTCCTCCTAAGCTTTATTCAGTTTGTTAACAAGTAAAATAAGATATCCCAATGCTATAAATGCTCCGGGAGCCAGAATAAATACCAGCATGCCATAATTGGAATCGAATAGCTGAAATCCGAAAACCATTCCAGAACCAAAAAATTCGCGAACAGCTCCCAATAATGTTAAAGCAAAAGTAAAACCTAATCCCATGCCTAAACCATCGATGGCCGATGATAATACATTATTTTTTGAGGCAAATGCTTCGGCGCGTCCCAACACAATACAGTTTACCACGATAAGCGGAATAAACAAGCCGAGACTTTCAAACAGCGAGGGAAGGTAGGCTTGCATGGTAAGTTCAACCACTGTTACAAACGAGGCTATAATAACAATAAAAGCAGGAATACGTACCTTATCGGGGATTCCGTTTTTAACCAGTGAAACCACAATGTTTGCCATCAACAAAACAAAAGTAGTTGCCAGTCCCATACCCAGGCCATTTACGGCTGTAGTAGTAACCCCAAGGGTTGGACACATTCCTAATAAAAGTACGAATACCGGATTCTCTTTTAAAAATCCTTTGGTAAAATTCTTCATCTGATTCATTAGTTACCTCCTTTGTTTTGAGCCATTTCTTCAACTTCAGTATGAACTGTTGATGAATCGGCCGGGTTGGCACTATTTTCTAAGGCCTTACTTTCTTTCACATATCCGTTGTAGGCACGACTTACCGCATCTAAAAATGCACGTGAACTGATGGTTGCAGCGGTAATGGCATCTACATCGCCACCATCTTTACTTACGGTTAAATTCATTTGGGCCGGATTTTTCCCTACAATAACTTTTCCATCACCACCTGAACCGGGTTTGATACCAAACAGCCAATCGAAAAATGAGGCTTCTTTTGGTAACGAATCGGTAACCACAACGGGTTTAAACCAATCGTCCATTTTGGTTCCCAATCCGGGTGTTTCTTTATGTTCCAGTACCTGGTAATTGTAGATGCTTCCATCGGGGGTAAATCCAACCATAACCCGGATTAATCCGGAAAAACCTAAATTGGTATAAGTTTTAACCGCAGCACCAACCATTTGTCCGCCCATTTTTGCCGGATAAACTTCCAGTGCTTCGCCCCCTTCAACTTCAATCAAAAACATCTCGGCATTCGGATCATTATCAAATGCAGGAACAACTTCTTTTATGGCATTAAGCTTTTTATTTAATTGAGCCGCTGCAATGGGTTCTTTAGTCGATTCGTAAACAAATCCCAGGGTGGCCGATGCTACCAGCGATACTATAAGTAAGGCCAGTACCATGTTTATAAATGTCGATTCTTTTTTACTTGCCATTTTTTACCTCCTCTCCAAAGCGTTTAGGTTTTATGTAGCGGTTAATGATGGGAACAAATGCATTCATTATCAGAATGGCAAAGGAAATTCCCTCGGGATAAGCTCCAAAAATCCGTATCAATACGGTAATTACACCAATTCCAATAGCAAAAATGGCCATGCCTTTCGGGTTCATGGGCGAAGTAACCATATCGGTAGCCATAAAAATAGCTCCCAGCATTACACCTCCCGTAAGAATATGGAAAACAGGATCGGCAAATTTTTCAGGATTGCTCAGATTCAAAATTCCGGTAAAGGCAAATATGGTTCCAATTAAAAACACGGGAATGTGCCAGGTAATTATTTTTCGGTAAAGCATAAAGGCAAAACCCAATAGCAAGGCAATGGCGCTAACTTCACCCATACTTCCGCCCATGTGACCGTAAAACAGTTCCATGTGCTGCGGAATTCCAATCATTTCACTTATTTTTTCACCATTCCCAACGCCTTCTTTTACCAAAGCCAGCGGAGTAGCTCCGGTAATTGAATCGGCATATCCGGTAGCAAATCCCTTTGGTACAGGCCAGCTGGTCATTTGAACCGGGAACGAAATCAATAAAAACACACGACCAACCAAAGCCGGGTTAAATGGGTTTTGTCCCAAACCACCAAACGATAGTTTACCAATACCTATGGAAACCAAAGCTCCGATGATGATAATTCCTAAAGGCAAATTACTGGGAACGTTAAAAGCCAACAACAATCCGGTTAAGATGGCCGAACCGTCACTGATTTTTGGTGTGGTTTTTAAAATAAACTTCTGAATCAGGTATTCAAAAGCCACACAACTTATAATGGCTGTAAGGGTAACTATTATGGCTCCCATTCCAAAAAAGTAGATGGAAGTAGCCAAGGCTGGCACTAAAGCCAGTATTACCCCAAACATTATCTTCTTTACAGAATACTCGCCGGCAATATGGGGCGAGGGTGCTACATGTAGTAATCTATCCATGTTAATGCAATTATGGTTATTGTTTACGAGTTCTGATGATGTTACCTACTTTTGCTTTTCCCAAACGGATGTAATCGAGCAATGGACGGTCGGCCGGACAGGTGTACATGCACGAACCACATTCAATGCAATCCATGGTACGCTCTTGTTCTGACTCTTCCCACATTTGTTTTTCGGAATAAGTCATCAGCAAAAAGGGTTCTAAGCCCATGGGACAAACCGACACACATTTGCCACAGCGTATGCAGGGTTCTACCTGACGACGGCCTGATTCCGCTTCCTGAAAAAGCAAAACGCCTGACGAACCCTTTGCAATGGGAGCATCCAACGATTTTAAGGCTTTTCCCATCATGGGGCCACCACTTACCACCTTACCGGTATCTTCGGGAACACCGCCCGCAGCTTCAATCAGCTGGCTGGTTGGGGTTCCGATGCGAACCAGGAAGTTAGAAGGATTTTTTACCGATTTTCCGGTAACGGTAACCACACGCTCAAACAATGGTTTGTTTTTTTGCACCGCTTCGTAAACGGCAAATGCAGTTCCCACATTATGAACCACGGCGCCAACATCGATGGGTAAAGCTCCCGATGGAACCTCGCGGTTAATAACCGCTTTTATCAGTTGTTTTTCACCTCCCTGCGGATATTTCACTTTTAAAGGAACTATTTCAATTCCTTCATAAGCAGCTGCTATTTCTTTTAAATGGCTGATTGCATCGGGTTTGTTATTTTCGATGCCTACGTAAGCCTTGGTAACGCCCAAAGCCATCATCAGCAATTTGGTTCCAATAAGCACTTCCTCGCCTTTTTCAATCATTAAGCGGTGGTCGGCTGTAAGATAAGGCTCACACTCTACCCCGTTAATTAAAAGTACTTCGGCTTTTTTGCCCGGAGGAACCGAAAGTTTGATGTGCGAGGGAAAAGTTGCTCCACCAAGCCCTACAATTCCTGCTTCCTGAACTTTTTTAATTATCTCTTCAGGAGTTGCTTTTATTTCTTTAACAATTTCCGGTGAACGATCAATGGTATCAAGCCATTCGTCGCCATCGACCGTAATATGAACTGCCTGACGCGAAAAACCGCTGGCATCCATGGCGCTGTCAACTTTAAGCA
Source organism: Salinivirgaceae bacterium (assembly GCA_050179685.1). Classification (GTDB taxonomy): domain Bacteria; phylum Bacteroidota; class Bacteroidia; order Bacteroidales; family SZUA-534; genus GWE2-40-63. The sequence goes on along the minus strand of JBFXEW010000016.1, from coordinate 14,284 downwards.
CTTTTCCGGAAACGGAAGCGTGAATATTTGCCGAAACAAACCCACTGCTTTGAGCAATCAGTTGCCCGACTTTAACCTCGTCGCCTTTTTGTACCAGTGGGCTTGCAGGTGCTCCAATATGCTGTCCCAGGGGAATAATGGCAACTTTAGGTAATTCGGCGGTAACAATAGGAGCATGGGCCGAAAACTTATTCTCAGCCGGATGAACACCACCTTTTTTAAATGTTTTTAACATAGAATCTCCTATTTATAGATTATGCATTGTTTTCTTCAGCCTTTGCTTCACCGGCAATGTCTGCAACTTTTGCAGGTTTACGGGGTGGAAAGTTAATCTCGTGAATGGCATTGGTTGGACAAACCTCAACACACTTGCGACACAATTTACATTTATTGTAATCGATGTAAGCCAGGTTGTTTGCCATAGTGATAGCTTCGAACGGACAAACATTAAAACATTTGCTGCATCCAATACAAGCTACTTCGCACGATTTTTTAGCCACGCCGCCTTTGTCTTTATTCACACACGAGACAAAAATACGCCGGCTCTTTTTCCCTACGTTTCTGAGTTCAATAATATCTTTTGGACAGGCTTTAACACAAGCACCGCAGGCTACGCAATTCTCCTCGATAATTACTGGCAAGCCGGTAACCGGATCCATATACATGGCATCGAATTTACAGGCCGCTACGCAATCGCCTTCGCCCAGACAACCATAACTACAACCGGTATCGCCCGAATACAAAGCCGCTGAAATAGCGCACGAACCGGCACCATCGTAGTGATTTACTTTTGGACGAAACTCGCAGGTTCCGTTACAGCGAACTACGGCCACCTGGGGTTCGGTAATATTTGCGGTATGTCCCAGATAAGTTGCAATGGCTGTCATGCCTGCAGCATCAGAAACCGGACAGTTTAGGTTTGAAATATCGTCGGCTTTTACCATGGCTTCAGCAAATCCCCGGCAACCCGGAAATCCGCAACCACCGCAGTTTGCCCCCGGAAGCATGCCTTCCACTTCGTCGATGCGGGGATCTTCAACTACTTTGAATTTTTGTGCCACAAAATAAAGAATAATGGCGGCAGCTACTCCCAAAGCACTTAACGAAAGAATGGTATAAATAACTGTAATGCTCATATAACCAAATATTTATTGTTTGATTTCGAAAATAAACGATTTCTTTACGATATCGCGGGTAAAATACAATACCGTATAATAAGGAATTAAAACAGCCAGCGAAAATAGCCCGGCTTTTATTTCTGATAAATTAAGTGAAGTACAAATAATTAATGTGGTAAGAACCAGAAGAAAAGGTAACAGGTATCCCAAAAATAAGGCTTTAAATCCCATCGATTCCCGGGCCCAAACCGTAACCCAATCGCCTACTTTTAAGGTTTTCCCGCTCGACAGGGCATCAATAATTTTCTCTTCCTGATCGGAGGCATTGCATGCTCCTTTGGCATGACAGGCGGAACACGCCGACATGCTGGTAATTCGCACCTTTACCAAATCGTTGGTTACCGATTCAACAAAGCCCTGATGTGATATGGTTCCGTCTTTCATTACCTTCCCACTATTTTGAGGCAAAAGTATAATGTTTGTAAATGTTTTGGAAACGTCTGCATTTCTTTTTCACCGCTTAAAGCTAATTTAGGATGATTTTAAATAGTGAATTATCTACATACATTAATGAATTATTTGCCTGATTATGTGAGCATAAAAACTATTTACAATTATACATTTGGTTTTGCATCAATAAAAAAACCGATGTAAATCAACCCGAATATATGCTCTTAAAAATCAATTCCAACGCTTATTTATAATCAAACCAAATAAGAAAACGGCTTTTTAGTAATAGTTCACAAGCAAACCTGTCAAAAAAAAGCAACAATAATCAGGATATCAAACTCCAATTGAATTCATATTTCCACTTCAGTTCCATCTGCTTCTTTACTACAAAATTTTCAGATTTCGCCAGCCGGGGATCATCGGCCAAAACATCTTGTGCCACCTGGCGTGCAAAGGTTAAAATCTGCGAATCGCGTCCTAAGTTTGCAATCTTCAAATCGAGGGGAATGCCACTTTGTTGTGTTCCTTCCAAGTCGCCGGGGCCCCGCAGTTTCAAATCGACTTCCGAAATCTCAAATCCGTCGTTGGTTTCAACCATGGTTTTAATCCGGGTGCGACCATCGCTTGTCAGTTTGTTTCCTGTCATCAGAATGCAATACGACTGGTCAGCTCCACGCCCTACCCTGCCGCGTAACTGGTGCAACTGCGAAAGTCCAAAACGTTCGGCACTTTCAATCACCATTACCGAAGCATTGGGAACATTTACTCCAACCTCGATAACTGTGGTTGCAATCATTAGCTGCGTTTGCCGGCGAACAAACAAATCCATAGCCTTATCTTTCTCCTCGGGTTTCATCTTTCCGTGAACCACACTAATGGCATAGTCGGGAGGCGGAAAAGCCCGGGAAATGCTTTCCAGCCCGTCTTCCAAATCCTTATAATCCATGGCTTCCGATTCCTTTATCAGCGGATAAACGATATAAACCTGCCGGCCTAAGGCGATTTGTTCTTTAATAAAACCAAAAACCCGCAGTCGCTTGGAATCGTTATAATGTAAGGTTTTCACAGCTTTACGTCCCGGAGGCAATTCGTCAATTACTGAAACGTCCAAATCGCCATAAAGAGTCATAGCAAGCGTTCGGGGAATGGGAGTAGCGGTCATTACCAGCACATGAGGCGGATTTACATTTTTCTTCCACAAACGGGCCCGTTGTGCCACGCCAAAGCGATGCTGCTCGTCGATAACAACAAATCCCAGATTTTTAAACTGAACGGTATCTTCAATTAATGCGTGTGTACCAATTAAAATATGAATTTCGCCCGCTACCAAATCGGCATGAATTAAACGCCGCTTACTTTGTCGGGTTGAGCCGGTTAAAAGTTCTACTTTAACTCCCAAACCGTCGAGCAATTCGGTAATGCTTTTAAAATGCTGATTGGCCAGAATTTCGGTAGGAGCCATCAAACAAGCCTGAAACCCATTATCGATGGCTAAAAGCATCGACATTAGTGCAACCAGGGTTTTTCCACTGCCCACATCGCCCTGTAAAAGCCGGTTCATTTGGTGACCCGTATTGGTATCCTGTCGTATTTCGCGTAGCACCCGTTTTTGCGCCTGGGTTAATTCAAAAGGCAGGTAACGCTTAAAAAAAGTATTGAACATATCGCCCACCCGCTCAAAACGAAAACCTCCCAGACTGGTGGTTTGGTAATGCTTTAAACGCAAAAGTTTTAGCTGAATGTAAAACAACTCTTCGAACTTCAGGCGAAACTGTGCTTTTTGCAATAGTTCAAGACTCTGGGGCAGGTGAATATTATACAAAGCATCGTAGCGATGCAGTAATTTGTGTTGTTCAATTAAATAAGCCGGTAACGATTCGATGAGTTTTCCTTTTAAAAGCGGAAGCAGGTTTTGTTGCAGTTTGTGAATGGCTTTTGAATTCAGAAACTTCGATTTCATTTTCTCCGTTGTATTGTACAAGGCCTGCAACGAAAAATCGGGTTTATCCTTAAAATTATCGACAAGTTCAATTTCAGGATGCATAAAGTTCAGCATTCCATTGAATTCCGAAGGCTTTCCAAAAATAACATACTCTTTACCGGGAACCACTTGTTGCTGAACCCATTTTATACCCTGAAACCAAACCAGCTTTAGGGTTCCGGTTCCATCGAAGAAGGAGGCCACAATACGTTGTTTTCGCTTTTCGCCCAGCACTTCAACATTCAGAATTTTTCCCCTGAGCTGAATGTAATTCATGTCGCTGTTTAATTCCCTGACCGTATAGAATTTGGTGCGATCGAGGTACTTATAGGGAAAATGGTTCAGCAAATCGTAATAGGTTTTAATCCCCAGTTCGCTGGCCAATAGGTTAGCACGGGCTGTACCAACACCTTTCAGGTAAGTAATATTCTCGTCGAGTATGTTTGCCATAATAAAATTACCAATCACGGGTATAAAACCCCAAAGCATCCCGACAATTATCGGGATAAGAAACAATTTCTCAGCAGCCCAGTCCAGATGTCAGGCTGAACTACTAGGTTATTTACCCTCCGCCAATGGCGGGATTGTTCAACTAACAAATTTCAAGGCACTACGTTATTGAAATTTAAGTTTCACAAATCAAAAATGGAAAAAAAATGCAGAACTTCAGCCATTCTTTTCCAAATTTTAGCAAGCGCTCATCGAATTTGCTTCAGGAATCTATTGTTAGGCAACAATGATTGAATTAAACCAAACTACAATCCTTTCAGGTAAAACTTACTTTCCCCTTCGACTAATTATAAAACCATAGAAACAATCGCTCTAACAAAAAGCCACTTTTTGCTTGCATCCATAGTTATAAAAACTATATTTGCATCAACAATGTGTATCTTTAACACTTTTAAAAAACATTCGTTAATCTACGGTTTAAAGAATGTTAATTTCATACTTTTATACAAGGGTTCAACCCTGTTCAAGTATAAATAATAAAATAATAGAAAACAGATGGGACGAGAATTAATGAATAACATTAGTGTAGATTGTGTAGTTTTTGGTTTTGATTCCGAACAACTTAAAGTACTGCTTGTAGAACGAACCATGAACGAAGCCAATTCCGATAAAATACTTTTCACCGATCTTACACTCACCGGCTATCACATTTATAAAGATGAAGAATTGGACGAGGCTGCCGCAAGAATTGTTTTCGACTTAACCGGCTTAAACAATCTGGTACTGGAACAATTTTACACCTTTGGAGCTCTCGATCGGCTTGAGCATCCCAACGATCAGCTTTGGCTCGAACAATTTGGCGACGTTTTTAGCAAGCGGGTGGTAACCGTGGGTTATTATTCGCTTTTGCCATCGACCGATGTGCCCATCATACAAAAAGGAAGAAAAGTAGCCTGGTATCCGGTAAACGAAGTTCGTAACCTGGCTTACGATCACGAACAAATATTACAAAAAGCATTGGAACATTTGCGGTATAAAGTTCGGCACGAGCCTATCGGGTTTGAATTACTGCCGGTAAAATTTACGCTTACGCAGATGCAAAAACTTTACGAAGCCGTGTTGGGAACCCAATTCGACAAACGAAATTTCAGAAAAAAAGTATCGCAAACGAATTATGTGGTTCCCTTAAAAGAAAAACAGGTAGGCGTTGCGCACAAACCGGCTCAACTCTTTATGTTTAGTCGCGACGTGTACGACAAAACCCACAAAGAACGCTTCGACTTCTTTATCTAGCATTTAAAAACCAAAAATATGACAACTTTAGCGGGTGGTAAGTTATCCGTAAAGGAAAAGATTGGCTATGCCCTTGGCGATGGAGCCGCAAATATTGCCTGGCGTGGTGTATCCACTTTCTTATTGTTTTTTTACACCGATGTATTTGGCCTTACTGCCGCAGCAGCCGGTTTGTTATTATTAGTTGCCCGCTTTAGCGATGGAATCAGTGATATTGCCATGGGAATTATTGGCGACCGGACCCAAACCAAGTATGGAAAATTCCGCCCGTGGATACTTTGGACAGCCATTCCGCTTGCGGTAATTTTATCGTTACTGTTTACCACGCCCAACCTGAGTTACAGCGGTAAAATTATTTACGCCTACACCACCTATATTTTATTTACCCTTATCTATACGGCCAACAACATTCCTTACGGAGCCTTAATGGCCGTTATGACGGGCGACAATAAAGAACGCACCAGCATTGGTTCATACCGCATGGTGGGAGCTTTTACCGGCGGCATGCTGGTACAGGGAGCCTTATTATTTCTGGTTACTTATTTCGGAAATGTGAATCCGGGTATCGAAATAAATAAGCTGGACGAAAAAAAATATGAAGTAAGCGTTTCATCGCCACAAACAGTTCCCAATGCCAACATAAAAACCAAAGACGGCATAGCCAAATTGTATTGGAGTGAGCTTACCGAAGACAAAAATTCAAAGCCTGCCCCCTACCTTAGCTTTTCCATGGAACCTGACCATACCTATACTTTTATTGTTGAAGGCGAAGCCGATTTAAGCCGGGATAAAATAAGCCTAATCAATCAAAAAAAAGGATATAGCAATTCCATTTATGTGCTTTCCATCTTTCTGGCCCTGTTTATGTTTATAACCTTTGCCAGCACCAAAGAACGGGTGCTCCCGCCCAAAACACAAACTACCAATCTGAAACAGGATTTAAGCGATTTAATAAGCAACAAACCCTGGTTAATATTACTGGGCGTTGGCTTATTATGGACCATTTACAATTCCATGAAACAGGGCATGGTGCTGTACTATTTCACCCTATACCTGAACAACCAGCTACTGGCTGCATCCTACCTGGTTGGATTAATGCTGGCTTCTATTGCCGGAGCCATGGCAACGGCTCCTTTGGGAAAGAAGTTTGGAAAACGAAAACTGTTTATTTATGCCCTATTATTTTCAGGGGGTGTAAATGCCTTGCTTATTTTTTGCCGACCACAGGATATCAGCGCCATTTTTACCCTGGGAATTATTTCTGAATTCGGTGCGGCTATCTTCCCCACCTTGTTTTTTGCCATGCTTGGCGATGTGGCCGATTATTCCGAATTTATAAATAAACGCAGGGCCACAGGTTTGGTGTATTCTGCCGGATCGTTTGTTACCAAATTCGGAGGCGGCCTGGCAGCAGCATTTATTGGAGTGGTTCTGGCGGCTTTCCATTACGATGGCATGGATGCAGGCACCATTGAAAATGCCATTCCCGGAATAAAAATGTTGATGAGTTGGATTCCGGCATGGATAGCCCTGTTGGCTGCTATTTTAATGACCATTTACCCACTTACCCAGGCAAAGCTCGATGAAATTACCATTGCGCTCGAAACCCGGCGTCAGGAAGAAAATCTTTTATAACAATAAAAAACTATTGCATAGCTAATTAACATACCGACATTATGAAATACGGATATTTTGACGATAAAAACCGGGAATACGTAATTACCAACCCGGCTACACCCTGGCCCTGGATTAATTATCTCGGAAACGAGGATTTTTTCTCGCTTATTTCGAATACGGCCGGAGGTTACAGCTTTTATAAAGATGCCAAATTCCGTCGTATAACCCGCTACCGCTACAACAACGTGCCCATGGACAGTGGTGGCCGGTATTTTTATATTAACGATGCCGGTACTGTTTGGTCGCCCGGATGGAAACCGGTAAAAACACCGCTCGACCATTACGAATGCCGCCATGGATTGAATTATACCCTTATTAAAGGCACCAAAAACGGTATAAGTGCCGAAACCCTGTTTTTCGTTCCCTTAAAAACCTGGGCCGAAGTGCAAAAACTTAGTCTAAGCAATACTTCCGACAAGATTAAAAAAATCAAACTATTCTCTTTTGTTGAATGGGCGCTTTGGAATGCGGCCACCGACATGGAAAACTTTCAACGAAACTTTTCAACCGGCGAAGTAGAAATTGAGGGTTCTACCCTTTACCATAAAACCGAATACAAGGAACGCCGGAATCATTACGCTTACTATTCGGTGAATGCCCCCATTCAGGGTTTTGACACCGACAGGGAATCGTTTTTTGGCTTGTACAACGGATTCGACGAACCCCAAACCGTGCTTGAAGGCAAAGCCCGCATGAGTGTTGCTCATGGCTGGTCGCCCATAGCCTCGCATTATCTTGAGGTGGAACTGCAACCCGGCGAAACCAAAGATTTTGTTTTTGTTTTGGGTTATGTTGAAAATAAGGACGAAGAAAAATGGGAAGCCAAAGGGGTAATTAACAAACAAAAAGCCAAAGAAACCCTGGCAAACTTTAATACCGCTGCAAAAATTGATGCGGCTTTAGCTGAATTAAAGTCTTATTGGGACGAACTGCTGGGTAGTTTTGTATTAAACTCGGGCGATGAAAAACTCGACCGCATGGTAAACATCTGGAATCAGTACCAATGCATGATAACCTTTAATTTCTCGCGTTCGGCCTCGTATTTTGAAAGCGGAATTGGCCGGGGAATGGGCTTCCGCGATTCGAACCAGGATTTGATTGGCTTTGTGCATCAGATTCCGGAGCGCGCCCGCGAACGAATCATCGATATTGCATCGACCCAATTCCCCGACGGTGGATGTTATCACCAGTATCAGCCGCTGACCAAACGCGGAAACAACGATATTGGCGGTGGTTTTAACGACGACCCCATGTGGCTTATTTTGGGAACGGTAAGTTACCTGAAAGAAACCGGCGACTTTAGCATTCTCGACGAGATGGTGCCCTTTGATAACGACCCGGGCACGGCTCAAAGCCTTTTTCATCATTTAACGGTCTCGTTCAATCATGTAATAAATCACCTGGGGCCTCATGACCTGCCACTGATTGGACGTGCCGACTGGAACGATTGCCTGAACCTGAACTGTTTCTCGACCGATCCCAACGAATCGTTTCAAACCACCGAAAATAAAACCGAAAACTCCAAAGCCGAATCGTTGATGATAGCCGGACTGTTTGTGGTTTATGGCCAGGAATATATTGACCTTTGCCGCCAACTGGGAAAAACCGACGAAGCCAGCCGCGCTCAAAAACAGGTGGATGCCATGGTTGAAGCCGTTAAAAAACATGGGTGGGATGGCGAATGGTTTTTACGGGCTTACGATTATTATGGAAATAAAATAGGCAGCCACGAAAACGAAGAAGGAAAAATATTTATTGAATCGAATGGCTGGTGTGCCATGGCGGGCATCGGCAAAGAAGAAGGCCTGATTGAAAAAGCCATGGATTCGGTAAAAAAACACCTCGATTGCGAATACGGCATCGTGTTAAACCACCCGCCATTTACCAAATATTATGTGGAATACGGCGAAATATCGAGTTATCCGCAGGGCTACAAAGAAAACGCCGGGATATTTTGCCATAACAATCCCTGGATAATGATTGGCGAAACCCAAATCGGTAATGGAAACCGGGCCTGGGAATACTACCAAAAAATTTGTCCGGCTTACCTTGAAGATATCAGCGACTTACATAAAACAGAACCCTATGTGTATTCGCAAATGATTGCCGGAAAAGATGCCTTTAAACCGGGCGAGGCGAAAAACTCGTGGTTAACCGGAACAGCAGCCTGGAACTATTACGCCATCAGCCAGTATATTTTGGGCATAAGGCCTAACTATGGCGGCTTACTTATCGATCCCTGCATTCCGAACCACTGGAAAGGATTTAAACTAAGCAGAAGATTCAGGGGAAGCCTGTTCCATATCGAAGTTGAAAACCCCAATCAGGTTTCAAAAGGCATTGTCTCGATTACCGTTAACGGACAGGCTATTGCAGGTAACGAAATTCCCTTAAGCAAAGAAATAAAGAGCTACCAGGTGAAGGTGCTTATGGGATAAGATGGTTGAAAAAGATGCTTTTACGGCCACAATGAATAGTGAATAACGAAAAGTGAAGAGTGAAGAGTGAAGAGTGAAAAACTAGTCTTTGGTCTTATGGCTAGATTCTAAAGTCTAACATCTAAATTCTTCCAGTAAACAGTGAAGAGTGAAGAGTAAAAAGTGAATAATTGCGGTAAAAACAGTTACACAGAGTAACACAAAGTTTCCACCAAGTCACACAGAGTAAACCTTATTAAATCAGTGTACCATTTTCCGTTCTTCGATCTTGAATCTTGAGTCTAAAGTCTAGTTTCTAAAAATCTAAATTCCTGTCTCCACCAACTTTAGTCACTTTAAATACTTTAGTCACGCTAAGTACTTTTCCTAATAATCAGTGTCCCATTTTATTTTGCGCCGCTGCCCTTGATTACTATTGGGCTTGCGCTAAAAAAGAAAACCAATGAAAAAATAATAGCTTAAGTAAAAAACTCAGCGTTTCTCAGCGTCTCAGCGGTTAAAAAAACTAAACCGTAGAAAAAATAAGAGCTTAAACATAAAACTCAGGGCTTATTAAGTGAATGATGAGGGAAAAAGGGTGTATTTTACAGTAAAATTTGCCTGTTTTTAAGCAAATTTGCCAAATTTTAGGCAAATTTCCCTGAATTTAGGCAATTTTGCCTGATTTTAGAGCAAAAGGTCTGAATTTAGAGAAAAAGGTACGATTTAGGTACCTTTTGGTCTGATTTTAGGCAATTTTGCCTCTTTTTGGTACAAAAAGGTCTGAATTTTACTCCTTTTGGGCTGAATTTAGAGTAAAAGCTATTTTATAGGCTATTCAAACTTTACTAAACTGTAAAGCTTCCAAAGACCTTTAGTCCTTATAAAATTTTAATTGCTTTTTAGTAATTCCTTTTTGCAAACAAATTAAATACATCCCTCTTCTAAGATTATTTACATCAATAGAGGCTATAGAATAAATACACTCTTCCATTAATACTTTACCTGAAAGGTCAATAATTTTATAAGTATCCCAATTTTGAAGATCAGATATAAAAATGTAATCCAAAACAGGGTTAGGATAAAGTAAAATTGAATTTTTAACATTTTCAACATTTATTCTATTATAAGAAAACCCGTGAAACTCAATAGCTCCAATATCTATTTTATTAAAAATGGAATCGATTCGAAGATTTCCTAAAATATCACGTTTTGGTAAAAGTTTATTCGTAATTTCTATTCCTTTATTAATGCAGTTGCTTTCTTTCGTCAACCTAAAGTCTGTAGAATCATTCAATTCAAATTTAGGGTCTAAAATATAATTATTATCTATAATAGGATCAGGCATTTCGTGGTCAACACCATTATACCATCTAATTCCATCACCATTATCTCTCCAAATTATATTATTGATTATAGTTGGAGAACTATAATAAGAGTAAATAGAGCTACCTTCCCAACCCCAATAATTTTTAACAAACGTATTATTTGCAATATAGCTATTTGAAAAAAACAAATCAATTGCGCCACCATTGAAGTTTTTATGATTACTAGGATCACTATTAAAAGCAAAAATATTTCCAATAATTGTTGCTTTTGAACCTGCATCTATTCCTCGATTATTATTTATAAAGTAGTTATTTATTATACTTACAGTATCTTGGTTACTAATATAAATAGCTGTAGATTGATTATTTATGAACTTATTGTACTCAGCATTCAATTCTCCAGTAACATTCTTAATTATACTGGAAGAAATATTATTAAAAAAAAGAGAATTTCTAACAAATATTTTTGAAGATTGGCTAGAAATCAAGCCTTGGGTAGCTTGGTCACAAAATGTATTCGAAAATGAAGAACTATCAATTAATACTTCTGAATTTGAAGCATAAATGTAAGCTCCATTGCAAAAGTAACTACGGCTGTTAGAAAAATTACAATTACTAATATTTATACTACTAGAATTTTCAATAGCCACACCATTATTTTTATTATTATTATATGATGAGTTGCTATCAAAATTGCAATGAGATATTTTAATGTTTTGTGAATTGTAAATATATATTGTACCATTTGTGTTTAAAGATCTATTTTCATAGTACGATCCAGTATTCCTTATATTACAATAGTTTAAATTTAATGTGTCATTTAATATATTAAAAAAATTTAATCCTGCCCAGCCCTTTTTCAATATATATCCATAATAATCAAATTCAGCGGTATCAATAGTATTAAAAGTAATCGATTTATTTGGAGTACCATATGCATTTAACCTTCCAAAAACATCTATTTTAAAAAAGCCATCGAATTGAATGTAAGAACCTTCTCTTATAATTAAACTTCCTTTTTCAGAAACAATAACATCATCAATTATTTGAATTGAATCTTCAAAAAACTCATCATAATCAATAATTCCTTTAAATTTTTTACCTACATGAATTAGGACACTATCACGATATATTGAATTATTATAATTTCCATTATCATTAATTTCCATAACAATATAGAAGTCACCCAGTATCTCTTTATTAGGAAGAATCTGGCATGTATACTCATTTTCTAGAGTATCAATAATGAATGCATTAATTTTGTTATTACTTGAATTAATTCTAAACGTGTGGCTATCAATAATATCTGAATCATAATATTTAACATGCAATATTCCTTTTGAATTTTTTAATATATAATGCTCTTCAATTGGATATATAACAGGAGGACAATTAAATGTACTATCTTGGTATTCATATGCACCAATGTCTATATTGGAGTTAGTTTCATCGAAAATTCTTGGATTTTCTATGATATCATAAGTTAAATCCTTATCATAAAAATTTGGTTTCCCATGATTTATACAAGGTGATGCTCCCAATTCAAAACTATTGTTTTTTAAATCCTTAAAAACAGGAATAATATCAATGTTATTGTTATAGTCTAAACCATTTGAAATATAATCAGATTTTATTGAATTAATTCCTCCCTCAATATCTGAATACTCAATAGAAACCTTGGCAAGAGTATTTCTATAATTGAAAATAGAAGGATTATTATAAAATATTATTGTATTCTTTATTATTACTTCTCCTCCAACGCTAACAAGTTCACTATATTTGACTTCTGAAGTGTTTTTAGTAATTGTACAATTAATAAATTCAACAGTATCACCAAAAGGGGTCGAAATACATGCATTATTATGTGTTATATTATTACTAATAATACAACCTTTAAACGAAGAAGTATTTTCGCAGTATATGGAACCCCCAATCCAACCTTCATTATTATCGATAATGGTATTTATGAATTGACATGAACGATTGTTCACATGTACTCCTCCACCATAAAATGCTTTATTATATCTAATTAAGCAGTTAGAAATCACTATTCCAGCTGTTCCAGAAATACTTATTCCTCCACCCTTTTGAATTGAAAAATTTGCTGACGATCCACTTAATTTTGATCCAGAATACTCGATTATGCAATATTTAAATGATGAACTTGGATTGGAACTATTGAATTGAATTCCTTTCCATCTTATGGTCAAATTATCTGTAGTAAAATATATTGAATCTGCTATAAGTCCATTTGCTTTTATTTGGCCATTAATAGTAAATGAGAAATTCCCTTGAAAAATAATTTTTACTCCTGAATCAATTTGTAAAATTTTATTATTATCAATTACTATATCTCCATTTATCAAATATGGCGAATTTGCTTTTGTCCATGTTCCTGATACAGACCCACCATTTATATATGTTTGAGAAAAAATAATAAAAGAATTAAATAAAATGAATAATTGAAATAATAGTTTTTTCATCTATAAATAATTACTTGTTCATTGAATATCAATTATTTCGTATTTAAAAAACACTCCATATTAATTTTCACCTGTGTTGTTCAGTTATCTGGATGATGGGGTTTTTACTATTAAAGATTTATAATTTTAAAAATCTCATACATTAAAAACTCAATATTATTAAAATAACGGCAACTTAATACTAAACACTTTATTCTCTTCAAAACGGGATAATAAATGTATGAGCTTGCTTTTGTTTTTACAATGCGTGTAGTTTGAGTTCACTTGTATTTGGTTTTAACTAACCAAAGCTATAAAATAATTGGTTAAACAGCTACTTTGCACACCCATATTTTATTATAAAGTACCTTACCGGCCTGCAAACCAAGCGCTAAATGGAGAGGTTTCTATTAGTAGCCGGGTTTATTTAGTTTCTTTCTTTAGTTTTTTAGGATTCATTCTATTGTCAAAAATAGTCACAACTGAAATTGTTTTTGAGTCGAACCGATAAAATACAGAAGTTTGCTTTGTAACAACCAGCATGTGAAGTCCTTTTACAAAATCTGTTTGTTGACAGCTGTCTGGGTATTTTTGAATTTGTTTTAGTGATTTATCAAGTTTCTTAATAAAATCAGATTTAACTTTTAAAGACCATTCGGTTTCGAGGTATTCAAGTAATTTATCAAGTTTTTTGGAAGCTGTTTTGGATAATTTTACTGGCCTCATTATCGGTGTTTCTTCATAAAATCCTCGTAATCTACGATTTCACCATTTTCTATTTCATTGATACCTTGCATTATCTCATCCTTTTGGTCTTGAGGAAGCGTTTCCCAAAAATCCACGGACTTATTCCGGTTAAAAAGTCCTTTTATTGATTTCAGAATACTTGGATTTTCAGTTTCCAAAATCAATTTCATTATCTCTAATTTTTCTGCCTGAATATTCATTATTCGAGTCTTTTATGCAAATTTATAAATTTTAATTTGATTCGTCACGATTATGCCAGTAAAGAATAAATGTTTATCTTATCAAAAAACTTTTGATGTGAATATAATCAAATTTATCGAGCAGTTTCCTGATGAGGATAGCTGCAAAGAGCACCTTAGAA
>JBFXEW010000015.1:0-117992 GCA_050179685.1 Salinivirgaceae bacterium | reverse complement strand
ATTTGCTCTGGTAATAAAGCTTTTATTAGTGTGGTAAAGTGGTCTGTTGCTAAACTCATGCTTATTTAATTTTATAAGCTGCAAAGTTTATATTTTTATTTACTCCACCAACTTTTTAAAGTGACCCCAAAGGCATTTGTGGGTACAGTAAAATATTTACAAAAACAAAAAAACCCTGACAATTTTGCAATTATCAGGGTTTCAGTACCCGGGGCCGGTCTCGAACCGGCACGTCCATTACTGGACACAGGATTTTAAGTCCTGCGCGTCTACCAATTCCGCCACCTGGGCATGGTTTCGTTGCCTTAAATGCATCAGATAATTAAAGTCTTCACCTTTCTCATCTTTTGCTAAGTGGCGGGAGCTCCTTCGTCGGTTCCGCCACCTGGGCATGGTTTCGTTGCCTTAAATGCATCAGATAATTAAAGTCTTCACCTTTCTCATCTTTTGCTAAGTGGCGGGAGCTCCTTCGTCGGTTCCGCCACCTGGGCATGGTTTCGTTGCCTTAAATGCATCAGATAATTAAAGTCTTCACCTTTCTCATCTTTTGCTAAGTGGCGGGAGCTCCTTCGTCGGTTCCGCCACCTAAGCAATAAATCTTATATTTTTACTAAAATAGAACGTAAAAAAAAAGAGCGAGAAACGGGATTCGAACCCGCGACCCCGACCTTGGCAAGGTCGTGCTCTACCAACTGAGCTATTCTCGCAATGCGGATGCAAATATAAGCGCAAATTTTATTTCTGCAAAAATTTTCACCTAAAAATCCGGCTTATTTTTTCTTTGCCCAAGAAACTCAAACTAAGTGTTTCGTAAATAATTACTTATCGCATCATTTTATCGTAAAAGCTTAGTATTTTTGGCATCATTTTAAAAAAAAATAAAAATGCAGCGATTTAACGAGTCAGTAAACGACTACATACTACAACACACCAGCACCCCATCTGATTTATTGCTGGAGTTGGAACGGCAAACCCATCTTAAAATCCTTCGCCCACAAATGGTTTCAGGAACCTTACAGGGAAAAATTCTGGAAATGCTAAGTTGCATGATAAAACCCAGAAATATTTTGGAACTCGGAACTTTTACCGGATATTCGGCCATATGCCTGGCAAAAGGGCTTCAACCCAACGGAAAATTAATAACCATCGACATTAACGATGAACTGGAAGCCTTTGCTCAATCGTTTTTTAATCGCAGTCCTTATAGTCATCAGATTGATTTCAGAATTGGCGATGCCCGCGAAATAATCCCCACGTTAAAAGAAACTTTCGATTTGGTTTTTATCGATGCCGACAAACGCCAATATCCCGAATACTACTCCTTGGTCTTTGACATAATAAAACCCGGCGGTTATTTAATTGCCGACGATGTGCTTTGGTATGGAAAAGTAAATGAAAAAATTAACGATAACGACACCTACACCAAAGGATTGTTAGCGTTTAACGACATGGTGCAAAACGACAAGCGCGTTGAGAATGTAATTTTTCCGGTGCGCGATGGCTTAATGGTAGTCAGAAAATCCGAACTGGATTAAAACAGCAGGTTAAGCTTGGGTATCAGCAATAGTTTTGTATTTTACAAAACAATTACCAAACTAAAACACACGTTATGGCTAAGTTTCAAAACAAAACAGTATTAATTACCGGTGGTGCATCGGGTATTGGTTTTTTAATGGCCAAAATTGCACTGGAAAAGGGGGCACAAAACCTAATAATTTGGGACATCAACGAACAAGGTCTATATCAGGCACTGGACGAATTAAAAAAAATAAACGAACACTGTTTTGGATATCGGGTCGATGTTTCATCGCCTGAGCAGATAAAATCATCAGCCGCAAAGGTAAAAACTGAAATTGGAACGGTTGATGTGCTGATTAATAACGCCGGAATTGTTTTTGGTAATTATTTTCATGAACACACCCACGAGCAGGTAGAACAAACCATGAGCATCAACACCAATGCATTGATGCACATTGCCCTGGAATTTTTGCCCGATATGCTCGGACAAAACAGCGGGCATATAATAAATATTGCATCGGCAGCGGGAATGGTGGCAAATCCGCAAATGTCGGTCTATTGTGCCAGCAAGTGGGCTGTAATTGGCTGGAGCGATTCAGTTCGGCTCGAAATGAAAAAGCTTAAAAAGCAGGTAAAAGTTACTACGGTTACGCCTTACTACATAAACACCGGCATGTTCGACGGGGTTAAATCACTAATTCCCATTCAAAACGCCGAAAAAGCCACCCGAAAAATAATTAAAGGCATTGAACGTAACCGGGCTTTTGTGCGCGTGCCGCTTATAATTTACACGCTACCGCTAATAAAAGGTCTGTTGCCCTTAAGTTGGTTCGATTGGTTGGTAGGCAAAGTGTTAGGAGTTTACAAAACGATGGAACATTTTAAAGGGAGAAGCTAATGTTAATTTCACTGGCTCCTTTGCAGGGATTGACCGAATTTCCGTTTCGTAATGCCATAAACCGTTTAATTGGAGGAGTCGATAAGTTTTACTCCCCATTTTTACGATTGGAAAACGATGGTTCGTTAAAATCAAAATACCAAAAAGACATTCTTACGGAAAACAATTCGGGTACTCCCCTAATTCCACAGATACTTGTAAATAACGCCAAAGATTTTTTATTTCTGGCGAAACTAATTGAGGAAAATGGCTACCAGGAAGTTAACTGGAATTTAGGCTGCCCTTATCCCATGGTTAGCAAACGAAAATTAGGCTCCGGACTAATTCCGTATCCCTACGAAATAAAAGAAATTCTGGAAGCAGTAATACCCAAAACCAAACTAAAAATTTCGATAAAAATCAGAGCCGGACTCATTGAACCCAATGAAATATTTTCTGTTCTGAATGCGCTTGAATCCCTGCCATTAACTGAAATTATAGTACACCCCCGAATTGCCAAACAGCTATATAAGGGAACAGCCGATCGGGAAGTGTTCATTCAAGCCCAAAGGCAGACAGCCTTTAAGTTAGCCTACAATGGCGATATTACAAGCATAACTGATTTTAAAGAACTTCAGCTTAAGCTAACTGAAACAAATCATTATATGATTGGCCGGGGTTTAATTGCCAATCCTTTTCTAGGCCTGGAAATTAAAAACAATACGGCTCTACCCGAATCGGAAAAACGCCAGCTTTTACACCTCTTCCATCAGGAACTTTTATATCATTATGAAAAAATCCTTTCGGGCGATGCACACACGCTAACTAAAATGCTTGGCTACTGGGAATATTGGTCTTTGTTATTTAGCCACAGCAAAAAAATCTATAAATCGCTAAAGAAAACGCATCGCCTGAATGATTACCATTTGCTGACAAGTGGATTTATAAAAAATGAACCCATAAGCAATTAAGTGCATCCCATTTTGAATTATTTTTCGGAATATTCAGGTAAATTTTTAGTTATTTTGATGCACAATTAAGCAGTAAAATGAAACGATTACAATTTTTTATAGCCTTTATAATACTTAGTGTTGGCACTTTCTCTCAAGCATTGTCCGACTCCATAATTATTGATGAAACAGAATTTGGGTTTAAATTCTATTATCAGAATCAACCGGTAAAAGCCAGCGAAGTTTCAATTTTGTTGGAATCGAATTTTGATATTTACGACCTGTATGAAACAGGCAGAGAAGCTCGCATCTTTGGTTCCGTGTTTGCCACTATTGGAACCGGTTTGGTGGCCATCCCCTTTGTAACAACATTACTTGGCGAAAAAACCAACTGGGCATTTACCTTGGCTGGCACCGGTTTTATTGGCATTTCAATTCCTTTGTTTCGGAGTTATCACAAAAAAACCCGTTCAGCCATCGAACAGTACAATACAAACCTAAACTCACCCGCTTTAAGAACTCAAGAATCAAGCTTAAGCCTGGGATTAAATAACAACGGTCTGGGACTGGTGTGGCGCTTTTAAAAAAAAGAAGTCCGGACAAAAGCCAGACTTTTCTATAATTAAAAGACTACAACCGCATAACAACAAAATTTGTTGCAATCTTTAGGCTTCCACAAGCACTTTTGCCGATTTTACCGTTTTTATAATTCGTGAGGCAACCTTGTAAGGATCAGCATTCGATGCCGGACGGCGATCTTCGAGCCAGCCTTTATAGCCACGCTCAACAGTTCCAATGGGAATGCGAATGGATGCACCGCGATCGGAAACGCCGTAACTAAACTGATCGATTCGTGCCGTTTCATGATGGCCGGTTAAGCGTTTGTCGTTATCGGCACCATACACTGCAATATGTTCGGCAACTACCGGACGGAAAGCTTCACAAATTGCTTTATAAACCTCTTTATCTCCACAGTTACGTAAAACACTGTTCGAGAAATTTGCATGCATGCCCGAACCATTCCAATCACCAGCAACTGGTTTAGGTTCAAGATTAATTCGTATACCAAATTCTTCGGCAACGCGTTCCAGCATATAACGGGCTACCCAAATCTGGTCGCCGGCAGCTTTTGCACCTTTGGCAAAAATCTGATATTCCCATTGTCCTTTCATAACTTCGGCATTAATTCCTTCGATTCCGATTCCTGCTTCAATGCAAAGGTTTAAATGCTTTTCGGCAATCTCGCGTCCCACAATAAATTCACCACCTACAGAACAATAATAAGGTCCCTGTGGTGCAGGATAATAACCGGGCGCCGGAAAACCGTAAGGCGAATGCGTTTCGATATTCCACAAAACGTACTCCTGCTCAAAACCAAACCAAAAATCTTCATCGTCGTCATCAATGGTTGCCCGGGCGTTGGTTGCATGGGGTGTTCCATCCGCATTAAGCACTTCGGTCATTACCAAATAACCATCTTTCCGATCGGGATCAGGAAATAAGGCAACCGGTTTTAACAGCAAATCAGAAGAACCACCTGGCGCCTGTTGGGTCGAGCTGCCATCGAACGACCATATGGGACAGTCTTCAAGTTTACCACTGAAATCGGATACCACCTTTGTTTTGCTTCGCATGGTTTGTGTTGGCTTGTTGCCATCGAGCCAAATGTACTCTAATTTCACTTTCATTGTTTCAGCATGTTAATTGTTACACATATAATTATTAATCGGTGTAAATATAACAATTCATAATTACAAATAATTCTATTTTTTAGGTTATTTTACTTTTTTATTACTAAATATCTGTAATACCCCTATTTTTTATTGGGTACAAAACTATTTTTTAATTAATATTTACAATTATTCTATATTTTTTCATGGGTTTGCATGATTTTTTATTGTATTGAATAGAAAGCCAACAAACATAAAAAAAGCCCCAAACTTTCGTTTGGAGCTTTTTTCTGTAAAACTTAATATATTATCTGGCAAATAATAATTCACGGTATTTTGGCAAAGGCCAAATTTCATTGTCCACTATCATCTCTAAATGATCGATATGGTATCTAATTTCAGAAAGATAAGGTTTTACCTCTTCAGAATAAAGACGGGCCTTTTCGTAAACATCATCAACTGCATTAGCCTTTTTGCGGGCTTCCACCATGTTTTTTACTTTAATCTTAATCAAAGCAATGCGACCCGATATTTCTTTAATGGTTTGTAATTGAATTCCCGCAATCTGCTCAAAATCTTTTGCATCGAGTACTTGTTTTAAGCCACGGACATTTTCAATTAATTGGTTTTGATATTTATAAACCGTAGGAATGATATGATTTGTTGCCAAATCGCCAAGCACCCGTCCTTCAATCTGAAGTTTTTTGGTGTAGTGTTCAACCTTAATCTCATGGCGGGCTTCCAATTCGCGTTTACTAAATATATGGTGTTTGGTACATAATTCAACAGAACTTTCTGAGACAAAGGCTTCCAGTGCTTTTACCACTTCTTTAACGTTCGATAAACCTCTGCGTTCAGCTTCCTCAACCCATTCCTGTCCATAACCATTGCCATCGAAACGGATTGCTTTTGAAGCAATAATATATTCTTTTAATACCTGAAAAATTGCTTCATCTTTTTTAATTCCTGCATCAATCTTTGCATCAACTTCAGTTTTAAAGTTGGTCAGCTGATCGGCAACGGCAAGCGTCAGGAAAGTCATGGGAGCTGCACAATTGGCATTGGAGCCTACAGCCCTGAATTCAAAACGATTTCCCGTAAATGCAAAGGGCGAAGTACGGTTGCGGTCGGTATTATCGAGCAATAATTCAGGAATACGTCCAATATCCAGTTTTAATTCTGTTTTCTCGTCGGGAGTCATCTTTTTATCCGATACACGCTCTTCCAGTTCGTCGAGTACTTTGGTTAAATAAGAACCCAAAAACACAGACATAATTGCCGGAGGGGCTTCTGATGCTCCCAAACGGTGCTCATTTCCCGCCGACATGATACTTGCCCGTAATAAATCGGCATTTTCGTGAACCGCTTTAATGGTGTTTACCAGAAAAGTTAAAAATTGCAGGTTTGTTTTTGGATTTTTTCCCGGAGATAAAAGATTCACCCCGGTATTGGTAGCCATTGAAAAATTATTATGCTTACCCGATCCGTTTACGCCTTTAAACGGTTTTTCGTGCAACAGCACCTTAAAATTATGTCGTCGCGATACCTTTTTCATTAAATCCATCAACAACATATTGTGATCCACAGCCAAATTGGCTTCTTCATATACCGGAGCACATTCGAACTGATTGGGGGCCACTTCGTTATGACGGGTTTTAATGGGAATACCCAATTTGTAAGCTTCTATTTCAAAATCGCGCATAAAAGCACTTACCCGGGTTGGAATGGTTCCAAAATAATGATCGTCCAATTGTTGATCTTTTGCCGAAGAGTGTCCCATAAGCGTTCTACCGGTAAGCATCAAATCGGGACGAGCCATGTAAAGCGCCGTGTCAATTAAAAAATACTCTTGCTCCCAGCCAAGAGTAGCATATACTTTTTTTACATCTTTATCGAAATACTGGCATACATTAACAGCCGCATCGTTTAATACCGCCAGCGATTTCAGCAAAGGCGTTTTATAGTCGAGCGCTTCGCCGGTGTATGAAACAAAAATGGTTGGAATACACAAGGTGCGATCGAAAATAAAGGCTGGCGACGATGGATCCCAGGCTGTGTAACCACGAGCTTCGAAGGTGTTTCTTAAACCACCACTGGGGAAACTCGATGCATCAGGCTCCTGCTGAACAAGTTTGGCTCCATCAAAACTTTCGATTACGCCATCGGTTGACGAAGGCTCAAAAAAAGCATCGTGTTTTTCGGCTGTTGCGCCGGTTAAAGGGTGAAACCAATGGGTATAGTGAGTTACTCCTTTTGAAATTGCCCAGGCTTTCATTCCCGATGATACCTGATCGGCAATTCGGCGTGGAATCCGGGTGCCATTTTCAATGGCATCTACCACTGTTTCGTAGGCTTCGTTAGCCAGATATTCCCGCATCTTTCGCTGATCGAATACACTTTCAGCAAAGTATTCCGATGTTTTCCGGGTAGGTTGCTCTACCACCTGAGCCTGTCGCGACATTAAGGCCTCTAATGCTTTAAATCGAATTGTTGCCATATAACATTGAATTAAGTTTACCTAACAAATTTAAAAAAAAATAACCCCACCCTTTCACCAAATAGGGATATTTAACCAAATGAATAATTTTTACACCCCACACCCCTAATTAAATACCATGCAAACGTTTTTTATATTTATTAACACATTTTACCAATCGTTCGTGATGAGGCAAAAAAAAAGAGATCCGAAGATCTCTTTAATTATATGCCTTTAGGCAAGAATTATTTTTTTGCTTCAGCAAAATACTTATAAAAATAAGGAATGGTTTCGATTCCTTTAAACAGATTGAATAAAGGGAAGTTCTCGTTTGGAGAGTGTATAGCATCCGACTCAAGGCCGAATCCCATAAGTACCGATTTTACTCCTAATATTTCTTCAAACGCAGAAATAATAGGAATACTTCCTCCACTGCGAACCGGAACGGGCTTTTTGCCAAATGTTTCCGTGTAGGCTTTGTCGGCAGCCAAATAAGCCGGAGTATCGGTCGGACAAACATAGCCCTGTCCTCCATGCAAAGGAGTTACTTTTACCTTTACACTCTTTGGTGCAATGCTTTCAAAATGCTCTTTAAACAAAACAGCTATCTTTTCGTGATTCTGATTCGGAACCAAACGGGTCGATATTTTTGCTGATGCTTTTGATGGCAATACGGTTTTAGCACCTTCGCCGGTGTAGCCACCCCAGATTCCACAAACATCGAAAGTTGGCCGGATGCCTGTGCGCTCGTTGGTTGTATACCCTTTTTCGCCAGCCAGGTCGTCCACATCGATGGCTTTTTTATATTCATCGATATTAAACGGAGCCTTTGCCATTAATGCGCGCTCCTCAGCCGACACTTCAATTACATCGTCATAAAACCCGGGAATGGTAATATGTCCATTATCATCGACCATTTGAGCTATCATTTTTGCCAAAACGTTAATGGGATTTGCCACAGCGCCACCAAATAAACCCGAGTGCAGGTCCCGATTTGGTCCGGTTACTTCAACCTCCCAATACGAAAGTCCACGCAGGCCGGTAGTAATTGAAGGAATGTCCTGAGCAATCATTCCGGTATCGGAAACAAGAATTACATCAGATTTTAGCATTTCTTTATTCGCCTCGCAAAATGCCGGAAGATTTGGCGAACCAATTTCTTCTTCGCCCTCTATCATAAACTTCACATTACAGGGCAATTGATTGGTTTTTACCAGGTATTCAAAAGCTTTCACATGCATAAACGACTGCCCTTTATCGTCGTCGGCACCCCGGCCGTAAATTTTTTCGTCCCTGATTTCCGGCTCAAAAGGTTGGCTGTTCCATAAATTCAGAGGATCGACAGGCATTACATCCATGTGAGCATAAACCAAAACAGTTGGCAAAGCCGGATCGATAATTTTTTCAGCGTAAGTTACCGGATTCCCTTTTGTCTCGAACACTTCGGCTTTGTCGGCTCCGGCTTTTAAAAGCGCATCTTTTATGTATTCGGCTGCCTTATACATATCGGGTTTATGATCGGCAATTGAGCTGATTGAAGGAATGCGCAAATAACCAAAGAGCTCGTCGAGAAAACGTTGCTTATTGGTTTCAATGTATTGTTTTAAATCTTTCATAAATATGTTTGTGTTTAATTAAGTTTCATAAAATAGCATAACCAACCAAAGAAAAAATGGTTTAACTCCATCAAAAACCTTATCGGCGTAATTAGTTCGGTTTTCTGGTTAAAAAACACGAGGCTTACAAATAACCAAAATTATATCCAGAAATGAAAATTATCAGACTTATTATAAAACACCCTCTAAAGCATAAAAAATGTATTTTTTCGGTCACGCACGCAACCATTTTGTCGTGAACTACATTTTTTAACAGTTGCCCTAATTTAAAAAGTTTGCTATGAAAAAGACACTTTGGTTTTTTCTGATTTTACTAACCTTAGTTTCGTGTATAAAAGTTGATAATTGCGTTGGCATTTTATGCTTTACTCCTCCCCAAAATTTTGCATTCGAAATGGTCGATAAAATAACGGGCGAAAACCTGTATGCAAACCAAGCGCTGGACTCTTTGGATGTAGTTGTGTTGAATAAGGAAGGAAAAAACGAAAAATTCAATTTCATTTCACAGAACGGGTTAAACCTGATCGATCTGCCAGAAATAGGTTGGAATACGGGCATTCAACAATATGAAATTATTTTAAGCGAAACGGTTACGGTTCAAATTCAAGTAAATATGGAGGTAAGAAACGAAGGATGCTGTACTTTTTACCGTACCAATAGTTTTCAGGTTTTAAATTACGAATACCATCAAAATGATTCCCTGGGCTTTTACGTGGTAAAAATTGATTAATATCTGCCCAATACAAGTTGATTGTTGTGTTACCAGCTATTTGAATTTATTCAGATAGCTGGTTTTTATTGTTTTATCAGCTTTATTAGCTGAGTAGCTGAATCATTAAAAATAAATTTCACAAAATACAAGCCTGAAGGCAAACCGGCATCGGTAGCATAAACCACTTCGAAAGTACCTGCCGGATAGGTTTTTTCTTCAACCTTAGCGACCTGACTCCCTTTAAAATCGAAAAGTTGAATGGTGACCTTATGTTGACTGTGGTTTTTCCAACGTACGGTAAATTGTTCGTTAAACGGATTTGGAAATGCACTGGCCAAAACCTGATTCAAACTGACCGCAGGTTTGATGCTGTTGTAATTATCGTTCTGCGCTCCGGGAGTTCCGTAACCGGCCGATAATTCCCAACGATAATACGGTTCGTTATTTTTATAAGGATCAATCAACGATAGGGTTTCTCCGTTATCTTCAATTAAGGGCCAGGGATCTTCGCCCATATAAAGCACCGAATCAATAAGTTGCCCCGTTTTATCGAACAAGCGCAGTGCTTCTTCAGAACTGCTCAGTCCAAAATCAAAAGGCCCCACAGCATTTGAAACACCGGGATAAATGCGATTAAACCTTGATTCATCTTCAAAAAGAACTAAAAATCCTTTTGGTGAAATTTCCGTTCCCGATGGAATGGTAAAAGAGTGACTGTTGTCAGCATCTTTAAAAACCCAGCCCGACACATCCAATGGTCCGTTTGTAGCATTAAAAAGTTCAACCCAGTCGCCACAGGCCTGCTCTGTTGCCGAACGATAATTAATTTCGTTAATAACCAGGCTGTTGTATTCTTTTGTCGAAGCCTTAAAAACCGCCTTAATGCTGGTGTTGGCCGATTCAAAAGTCAACAATTCCGATGCTTTAGTAGAATTTATTCCTTCCCAGTGCGAAAACTCAAAACCGGGATTAGGAATAGCTGTTACCCGAACCGGATTATTCCGGAAATAGACACCCAGCCAGGGAAAACTTTTCAACAACAAAGAACTTACCTGAACACTCCCCTGACTTTTATCGGAAACATTTACCGATAGATAAGCTTTACCACCAAGTCCAAAACGCGAATCAATATGCCCGTATACCGCATTGGAGCGGTTGTTGGCAAAAGTTTTCATGCGGTTGACATTGCCGGTAAAATCCCACATGTGATTCCATTTGTTGTTATGATAAGTTATTTCGCTGGCAATATTATTTCTTAAACTGTCAATTAAATGATTTACCCGAACCGATTTAAAATCGTAATTCATGCGGTCGGCAAAGCGGTTAATAAATTCCGACTTAAAATCGGGGTTTACCAAAAGCCTGCGCAATAAATAAGTTGACCAGGGAGGATTGGGCCAATCGGGGCCGTTAGTTGCCAAAGCAAAATTCAGGGTATTAAACTTATAATTTTCAACATTATATAAACCAAAACCAAAATCGGTATCATACATCAACCAGCGCCATTTGCCTGAAGGTGATTGCGGTCGCCAAAATTTAATATTATTTCCGGGCCAGTCGCCGTTATCGAAATAAATCTGAGCAATTTGGTAATGCATAAAATTGGTTACATCAATCAGCCTTTGAACGGAATCGTAAACCGTTGCTTTGGAAATATCGTTCGAGCGAATAAAATTTAACATCTGATTGTAATGGTCGGCGCTTCCTTCAACCACCCAGGCATTTCCCTCCAGAATATCCACTTTATCGGCATCAACCTGCGGATGATTGTTTTCAAGGTAGTCTTCGTTAATTTTTTCGCGCATATTAAGCAGACCCCAATATTCGCCATTCAGGTAAACTACGGTGGGTTGATAGGCCTGTCGGTCAATGTCCAGTTCGTTGAGCAAACCCGTCATCATGGCATCGCGAAAGGCGGTATAATTCCAATCGTTACCTGAATTGCGAATTATAAACGATAGGTATTGCTGATGCTTGCGCTCTGTAAAAAAAGGATACTCAAAACTGCTGTTTCCGTAAGCTTTACGGGCATGTAGTGCCATCGACTTCTGGCTCTTTTTGGGATCATCGCTCAGACTATTTAATCCGGCAGCACGGCTATAAGCTCCAAATATTTTGGTTCCGCCGGGCGATTCAAACACCTTGGTTCCGTTGGCATCGGCTAATTCAATGTAAACAGGACGCTCCCAATCCATCCAAAAATTTGCTCCCTTAAACGGATTGGCATCTTCAGCATTTGGCCCAAAAACATAGATGCCAGAATTATAATCCCATAGGTTGTAGGGATCAGTTGTTAGTGAAAGTACGGGAAGCTTAATATCGCGCGATTCGATAATGTAAGTCTGTACCGAAGGATAAACGCTCAATTGTTCGCTATTGACCGCTACAGCTCTGATTACCTGCGATTTGTTTATAGAAATTGCATCACTGTACTTTGTATCGGTAGTGTCAGGTTCTGAACCATCGGTGGTGTAAAAAATTGCTGAAGAGCCTGCAGCTGTGAGTGTTAATGTTTTTGCCGACGGATAAACTCCCCCGGGAATTGAAAAGTTGACCGAACTTTTTGTTAATTCAGCATAAGCCCTGGTTTGGTTTGAAGTGCCCGGAGTGGGTTCTCCAAAATAAAACCAGGATTCCTGTCCGTCGGTAAATCGTCCATACGAAATATCAGAAGGAAGCACCACAGAATCGGTAATATCGACAATTACACCAGACGGAGAAGTTAAATAAAGGGCTTCACCATCGGCTCCCAATTTAAAATTGGTGTGAAAATACTTCTGTATTAATCCCAATTCCTCAGGCATGGGGTTTGTTTGTTCAATGGGTGCGGAATAACCAAAAGTTAAAAAGGGTATCAATGTTAAATCGGACGAAGTATTTGAATTATTATGAACCTGAACTGCCAGGACATTCGTTCCTTCTATCAATAGTCCAGCAATATTGGCAAGCAAGTGTTTTTCCGGTTCTTTTCCATTAATCATAAAAGGTTCAATATAGGTGTCGGCTACCTGGTTATAGGGAACTGCTGTATTGGGTGTTCCCAGATTGGCTCGTGCAATTTCAACTCCGTTTAACCAGGCCACAAAACCATCGTCGTAATCAACATGTAAAAGGGCCTCAATAATTTGGTCGGTATTACTGAGTTGAAACTCTTTGCGCACAAAAACTGAAATGGTTCCATTAGGAACCGGAGTTGCATCGTCGTTATCGCCATAACCAAATCCTGAGGGGCCCTGTTCCCATGCGCTTGCATCAAAATTAATTGATTTCCAGTCACCGGGTATCGATTCCGAACCCACAGCATAGCTAAAGATATCGCCCTGTTTAATTACATTATTATAATATACCTGCTCATACCTGTCTTTATCCGATGCAAAAACCAACAAATATTCATTAGCTTCAATATTGTAATCAGGAAATTGCCATTTGCGCAAATCCGTTGAATCGTCTGAAACGCTCCATCCCGATAAATTAATTGCAGTATTTGTTGGATTATACAATTCGAACCAATCGGAAGCATCGCGGTCTTCGTCGAAAAAAGACGCGTTCTGCGACGAAAACTCGTTTATAAGCAGATTTTGTGATTTACCAACGAATGCAAAGGCCAGTCCTATAGTTATAAGCAATAATCTTCTCACAATAATTTTTGTTAAATGGAATGTAATAATTTTATAGTGTCGATAATACACTTTTGTCGTAAAAGTAGTTTGTTTTTTCAATCAAACAAACTGCCGCTAATTAATTGGCTACAATTAGCACAAAAAAGCACACATTATAGTTAACATTTTAAGCTAAATGGTAGAATTTTTGAGAAAATTAAATTTTTTAGTACTTTGTTTTGCATAGTAGTAATTTTATTTCATATCTTTGTAAAGCAATTTTCATTGTATACTATAGTACTAAAAGATTGAATTTAATTTTCGCATGTATAAACACTTAAAACCATGACTAAAACCATCAGTATTAATTTAGGCGGACTACTGTTCCACATCGACGATGAAGCTTACAACAACTTGCAGGCTTACCTTCAGTCGATTGAAAGGCAGTTTGGTCACGAACCGGAAAAAAGAGAAATTATGTTCGATATTGAATCGCGGATAGCCGAACTATTTGCCGATAGGATTGATCGCCAAAAAAATCTCATCACCAACGACGATGTAAATGCAATTATCGGAATTATGGGGCAACCCGACGATTTTTCGGAAACTGAGGAACCCAGCCAGCAAACACAAAACAGGGGACAACGCCGTACGCATCACACCAAACGCATGTATCGCGATCCCGACAACCAAATACTGGGAGGCGTTTGCGGAGGCTTAGGCGCATACTTTAACATCGACCCCTGGATTTTTAGAATCCTGTTTATTGTCTTCGGATTCTTGTTTTTAGCCGGAATAATCATCTACCTTATTCTTTGGATTGCCATTCCGGCAGCTTTAACCTCGGCTCAAAAACTTGAAATGCGGGGCGAACCCATTACCATTGAGAATATAAAAAATGCGGTAAAAAATGAGTTCGACCAGGTAAAACGCAAAATGAATCTCTAAAACAATCGAAAAAATTAACCAGAGTTATTAATTAAAAATTGAAACCATGAATATTGAAAATGCAAAAGCCCAGATGAAAAAAGGGGTGTTGGAATATTGCATCCTCTCC
This sequence comes from Salinivirgaceae bacterium, assembly GCA_050179685.1. Lineage (GTDB taxonomy): Bacteria > Bacteroidota > Bacteroidia > Bacteroidales > SZUA-534 > GWE2-40-63. The sequence goes on along the minus strand of JBFXEW010000015.1, from coordinate 103,517 downwards.
ATCCTTTCAAAAAAAGACTGCTATGCTTCGGAACTTATTAATGAATTAAAAGCTTCGAAATTAATTGTGGTTGAAGGAACTTTATATCCCCTGCTAACCCGACAAAAAAATGCCGGTTTGCTAAGCTACCGATGGGAAGAATCGACTCAGGGACCTCCACGGAAATACTACACCTTAACCGATTCGGGAAAAGAATTTATGAAAGAGCTCGACCAATCGTGGAACGAGCTGGTAGCCGCAGTTACTTCAATCAATAACCAATAAGGAGAGCTATAGAATGAAAAAGACAGAACAAATACATATGGGCGGATTCATTTTTCACATTGATGAAGATGCATCGCAAATGCTTAATGCTTACCTGGCAAACTTAAAATCGCATTTTGCCAAAGAAAGCGAAGCAAGCGAAATTATAAACGATATTGAAATGCGGATTGCAGAACTGCTGCAACTTAAGCTAAACGATCAAAAACAGGTGATTAACAGCGACGATGTTCAGGAATTGATTGAAATTATGGGTAAACCGGAAGATTTTATTGAAGAACCCGAGAACAACGAACCCATGCAGGCTCCACGTCAACGGAACCGACGCCGTTTGTATCGCGATTTGGACAACAACCTGGCCGGAGGTGTTTGCGCTGGTTTGGGCGTTTACTTTAATCTCGATCCGGTAATCTGGCGGCTTATTTTTATTGTGCTTACCTTTCCCTTGGCTGGATTTCCCATCGTGGCCTATTTTATTTTATGGATAATTACACCGGCCGCTTTGAGTACAGCCCAAAAAATGGAAATGCGGGGAGGCGATTTCACCATCTCAGACATTGAAAGCAACGTGAAACGTGAATTTGATCAAATTAAAGGAAATTTCAATAATTATAAAGATTCGGAACATTATAAACAGGCCCGTACCAATTTAAATAGTGTGGGACGCACCATTGGTGAGATTGTCGGGTTTTTTGGACGGATACTGCTTATTCTTGTTGGTTTGGTGCTTATTTTTACCGGACTGGGAATGATTACCAGTATGTTTGGCTTGTTTGTTTTTAGCGATTCCTTTTTGTTTTGGCTAAATCCGGGTCATCATCATGCCATAATCCCAGATTTTATGCTAAGCCTAATCAGTCCTAAAAACCTGGTATTGGCCAGCATTGCCCTTATCATTTTTGTTGCAGCTCCGGTTATTGCAATAATTTACTGGGGGCTAAAATTAATTCTTCGTTTTAAAGCCAACGACAAAATAATTTCGCTGGTAGGTGCAGTTGCCTGGATTTTAAGTATTGTTGTGCTAATTGCTGTTACCCTTTTAGAGGTAAAAGATTACTCATTTACCGCAAAAAAAGAAGATTCCGTAAGCATGAACCTGCCAAAGAATCAAACCCTGCATTTAAAAGCAAAGCAATCGCCCGACGATTACATTCAGGCTTATTTTTTCGACGAAGGAATGGATGTTTATACCTTGCCCGAATACCAAGATCGCTATTACTTTGAACCCAACCTTCGCATTAAGAAAAGTACGGGAGAAAACATCTATGTTGAGTTTGAAAAAATAGCCCGGGGTTCAACAAACCAGCTTGCCAAAGACAATTCAAATACCATTATTTACGAATGGAATCTACAGGATTCGGTATTGTATATCGACCCGTTCTTTTACCAGGAACAAAACGGCAAATGGAGTTTTCCGGAATTAAAAATGGTGCTTTATTTACCCGAAGGCCAAAAAATTTGCATCGACGACCAATTGTATCACACCCTAAACTACATTCAGGCAGTCGATGGCATACGTTTTTCTGAAATTCCGGGGCGCTGCTGGATAATGACAAACGACGGACTCGATTACCCTAATTAACCTTTCCTATAGTTATTCTATCCTTAAAACCGGAACCTTCAGTGTTAAATCATTGAAGGTTTTTTCTTTTTAATCGAAAAAAAGTTAAAATACAACAAAACAACTCGCTTAAGGGTTAAGCTGTGATAAAAAAGTTATGAAAGAAACTGAAGTGCTAATTGTGGGACAAGGTTTGGCCGGCACCTTATTGTCGCACGAATTGAACAAGCTACAAATCGACCATCGGGTAATTTCGAACCAGCAGCCCGGAGCCAGCCACATTGCTGCCGGAATGTACAATCCGCTGGTTTTTAAAAGACTTACGAAAAGCTGGATGGTTGACGATTTACTCCCTCCCATGTTGCAAACTTACCGTGAACTGGAAGCTTTATTGCAAATTAGCCTGTTAAAGCAACTCCCCATAGCAAAAGTTATTGCTCCCGAACAAAAAGACTGGTGGCTGGAACGCATCAACAATCAGGAATTGCATAATTATTTCGACCGGTTTATTTCAAGTTCCGAAATACCGGGATTGACCGAAAATTTAACCCTTGCCCTCATTAAAAACAGCGGTTACATCAATAGCTTAACTTTACTTCAGCACTACCAACTCTATTTAGAAGACCGAAAACAATTGTTTGTTGATGATTTTAAGTACCATGCATTGAAACTTAAAAATGATGTGGTGATTTATAAAGATCTGAAAGCTCAAAAAATTGTCTTTTGCGAAGGAGCTGCCGCGCAAAATAATCCCTGGCTGCCCGAAGGCATATTTTACCCCGCCAAAGGCGATGTGTTGGAAGTTTTTATCGAAACATTGGATACCAATTACATCATCAATAAAGATATTTTCATTCTTCCCAAAGGAAACCATCGTTTTGTAGTGGGATCGACTTACATTCACCAATTTTCTGATACCCGGCCCGATCCTGAAAACGCACAAATGCTTTTACATAAAGCACAAAAACTGGTTAAATCGCCGGTTCTTTTAATAAAACATCAGGCGGGAGTGCGACCAACGGTGAAAGACCGTCGTCCCGTTTTGGGTTTTAGCCAACAAAACCCGGCTATTGCTTTTTTTAACGGATTAGGAACCAAGGGGGTAATGACAGGACCCTATTTTGCCAAAATTATGGCACAAGCCTTATCCGATGGCTCCACTACGATAGATTCCGAAGTATCGGTTAAGCGTTTTTACAAATAGCTTGCTTTTAAACATCCTGCAACTCCAAAATAATATGCGTAAATTAGTTTGTCGATATTCAGCAACTAAACCCAAAAGCTATGTTTATGCGATACCTGACAATTACTTGCTTTTTGTTTATTCTGACAATAGCATCCCTTGCGCAAAACCCATCCGACACTATTATTTGGCGAATTGAAACCGTTGATGGTAATGAATTTGTGGGCAAAATAATTCAAAAAGATGCGCAGAGCATTACCATTGCCTCAACCATTTACGGCGAAATAAACTTACTAAGCACTTACATAAAACAAATGGAGCCGGTAAATGAAGCGCAACTTAAGAATAATGAACTCTGGACGGAAAATCCACAATCGACACGCTACTTCTGGGCTCCAAACGGTTACGGTTTACGCAAACAGGAAGGTTACTTTCAAAACACCTGGGTACTTTTTAATCAGGCAAGTTATGGTTTTTCTGATCACATTTCGGTTGGACTGGGAATGATACCGCTTTTTCTTTTTGCCGGAACGCCAACCCCCATCTGGATTACCCCGAAATTTTCAATACCATTGGTTAAAGATGTAATAAATGTTGGAGGAGGAGTATTGGTTGGTACCTTAATTGGAGAAGCATCTGATCCCGTAGGTTTGGCTTATGGCGTGGTAACTGCCGGAAACCGTGATGCCAATGTAACTTTTGGTATGGGATACGGATTTGTAGGAAGCGATTTTGGTGAAACTCCTGTGTTTACCTTAAGTGGAATGGTTCGGGTAAGCCGAAAAGGATACCTGCTTACCGAAAACTATTTGATAAGTGCGGAAGGTGAGAGTTTCACCCTGTTAAGCCTTGGAGGACGAACAGTTTGGCCAAAGGTTTCTGTCGATTATGGTTTGTTAATTCCAATTATTTCTGAAATGGATGGATTAATCGCCCTGCCCTGGTTAAGTTTTGTTGTTCCCTTTGGAAAATAAATAATTCGCAATACTGATCTAAATACGCATAGTTATGAAAATAAAAAGCCCCACACTGCTGGTTGACCGTAAAAAATGCGAACAAAACATCGAAACAATGGCTAAAAAAGCCACCAGTTCCCATTGCATTTTCAGGCCACATTTTAAAACCCATAATTCTGCAGCCATTGCAGCGCTGTTTAGAAATGCCGGTGTCAATAAAATTACCGTTTCGTCGCTTAAAATGGCAAACTATTTTGCCGGCCATGGCTGGAACGATATTACCATTGCTTTTCCGGTAAACATTCTCGAAATGGATGACATAAACCTGCTTGCAACAAAAATAAAACTGGGGCTGGTCATTGAAACCATTGAGGCGGCTGAGTTTATTTGTAAAAATCTTAAAGAACCGGTTCAGGTTTACCTGAAAATTGATACGGGCTACCACCGAACAGGCATTTGGCATGAGAAAAACGATTTGATAAACACCATCATTAAATTTTTCCCACAGTGCTCAAAAATAACTTTCAGCGGGTTCATTACCCATGCCGGACACAGTTATCAGGCAAGTTCGCTTAAGGAAATTGAAAGAATATATACCGACACAAAAAACAAACTACTCCAATTAAAAGAACGCTACCTGTGTCGTTTTCCCGATCTTATTATTTCGGTTGGCGACACGCCCACATGCAGTATTGTTGACGATTTTAGCGGGATTGACGAAATTCGCCCCGGAAATTTTGTTTATTACGATGCCATGCAAATGCAATTAGGTGTATGCCAGCAATCGCAAATTGCAGCTGTGGTAGCTTGTCCGGTGGTAGCCCTGCATCGCGATCGCGAAGAACTGGTAATTCATGGAGGTGCGGTGCATTTGTCAAAAGAAGCGCTTTCAACAAGCGGTTCTGAAGCAAACTACGGTTGGGTGGTTAAACAAACACCTCATGGCTGGTCAGAAATTGACCAGGGACTGTATGTAAAAAAACTCTCACAAGAGCATGGAATAGTGAATGTTCCGGCTCATTTAATGCATGATTTTAAGGTGGGCGATTTAATTTACATTATTCCGGTTCATTCGTGTCTGGCAGCAAACTTATTGGGAGAACCGCATTTTATCGATTAATCGGCTTTTGTTTTTGGCAGACAAATACTAAAGGTGGAACCTTTTCCGTGGACGCTCTCCACGCGAATTTCGCCTTTGTTTTTATCCAAAAATTCTTTTATCAGAATAAGGCCCAAACCACTTCCTTTTTCCTGTAATGTTCCGGGAGTTGAGTGCTGAATATCGATTCGGAATAATTTGTCGATTTCATCTTTATCCATTCCGGTACCGGTATCAATAACATGAATACACCACTTGTCGGTGGTTTCAGAAGCTTTAAACCGAATTTGTCCTCCGGCACTGGTAAACTTTATGGCATTACCCAATAAATTCCGGATTATGGTTTTTATCATTTCTTCATCAGCAAAAACTTCTACTTCTTTAGGCAACTCATTTTCAAGATGAATTTGTTTTTTTGATGCCTGCGATTGAAACAGTTCGAGGTTTTCGTCAACAACTTCGGAAATGGAAATAGTTTTGGGCCGATAGGGAATGGTGTCGCGCCTCAGGTTTGCCCAATCCAGCAAATTTTCCGTAAGATTAAAAGTCTTTCCGGTAGCATCTTTCATTTGACCTATCAGGGTTTTTAATTGCTCTTTACCGAATAAATCTAAATCGGTATGCAAAATATTTAAAAGGGTAAAAACCGTTGAAAGCGGTCCGCGTAAGTCGTGAGCAATAATTGAAAAGAATTTGTCTTTGGTGTCGTTGGCCTTTTTCAACTCATCGCGTTGATGCTCAATTTCCTGTTCAGCATCTTTAATTTTAGTAATATCGCTATCAATAGCAATAATACGGGTAATATTTCCGGCTTCGTCCAAAATGGGAGTTAAGGTGGTTTGCGCCCAAACCCCTTGCTGACTTCGGGTTAAAGTAAAATATTGATAAATTATCGATTCCTTTCGCTCAATACAGTTTTTTAAAGCATCGGCAATTTGAAGATTACTACTTGATTGAACCAGATTTCTTCCCTTTTCATTAATAAACTGTTCCAGGGTGTAACCAAACAGATGAGTAAAACCTTCGTTCACCCATTCAATATTTCCCCTGGCATCGAAAACTGAAACCGCATTATCGGTTTTTTGTGCAATCAACGACAATTTCTGCAATTCGCGATTGGCCTCAGCCAGGCTGTTTGCCGATGCCTCAATCTCATCTTTCTGGCGTATAATTTCCATTGTCCGTTCCCGGATTACCGATTCCAGCCTAATTTTATCGTGCCGGAGTTTTCGGGTGCGGTAAAGAACAATTGCGGTAACAATTAGTATTACTCCAACCGCATATAAAGCATAAGCCAGCCAGGTTCGGTACCAGGGTGGTTTAATGGTAAATGAAAATACCGCTTCATAGCTTTCAATTCCCAGATAATTTTTTGCTTTTATCCGAAAAACATAAGTACGTTCAAAAAGATTGGTAAACTCTTTCTGATTGATGCCCGACCACTCAGACCATTGGGTATCATAGCCTTCGAGCAAATAACTATATTGAATTGCTTCGGGCTTTTCAAAAAATCCGGCAGAATAAACAAAACCAATAAAATTATTTTTATGCTCCAGTTTAGGCGTTGTTTTTAACGTGCTGTTTCCCCAGTATAATAGCGAATCGCTTTTACTGTAAACGCTCCGCAATAAAACCTTAAACATTGATTCAGCCTCTGGTTTTTCGTTGGATTTTACCCGGTAAATCCCTTCTGAAGTTCCTATCCACAGCGAGCGATCAAAATCGATGTACTGAAACTCGGTATTAAAATCGGGCAAGCGCTTTAGCAGGTCTGAATCCTCAATTAACACAGAATCTTTACTTACAAAACGGTACCGCCCGTTAATCCAATGTGTTCCTTTATTATCGGTGATGTAATTGGTGGTGCGTCCGGGTTCAATTTTAAAGGAAGCAGCAAACAAACTGTCGGCAATAAACCGTTTATTCACCGAATCGAAATTGAACACGCCCTGCTCGCACGAAAAACAAAGTTTATTTTGACACTTAAACAGCAACAATTCGCGCTTTACCTGCAAACCTTGTTCGGCACCGTATAAAGTAACTGCATCTGAATTTGTTGAAAGTTTATTCCTATCAATAAACGCTGCTCCTTTATAGGCTAGACTAATCCAAAGACTTCCATCGGGATTTTCAAAAATGTCGCGCACTTCGTTGGTAAATTCTGCCACCATGTGTACGTCAGAAAATTTTCTTAAGCGGGTATTGTAATTTATATAACCCAAGCCGGAAACCATTCCCAGGTATATTCGTTCGGGATTAACCGATGAAGGAAGAATTTTATAAACTCCTTCACCACGAAATATACGTTCGGTTTTATTTCTTGTAATTTTCCATAAGCCTTTTCCTATGCCCACCAATAAAATGGAATCGGATCTATCGGGTATTTTAAACGTTTGTAAGTCCCAGGCTTGATCGGCCACATCGGCCATCGACATAAAATAGGATGTTTCACCATTCGGTTTTTCAATCAATTGGAAAACTCCAGAGCCGGTAGAAACTATCATTTGATTATTAAAGCGCACCATATCGGTAATTGAGCCTTGTAATCCGCTCGATTCATCCCAGTATCGGATGGGTGTACGCCATTCAATATTCGAAATACCTTTTTCGAGTGCTGCCCAAAGCACTCCTCCGGTTTTTTTCAGAAAATAAACGGTTTCATCCTGCAAGCCGCTGCTTTTGTTAATTTGATTCAGGATATTACCATCGCGGTCGATAATTACAATTCCTTTGCGGATGGTAGCTATAGCAAAGCGTGAACTGTCAAGAACAATGGCATGATACAATTCGGCATGGGCAATAAATTCGGTAAGTTGCTGGTTTAAAAGAGACAAACTTCCGGTGCGTTTATTCAGCAGAATAAACCCCACATTACGCACACCTATTAACAAATGCTCTTTATCGTAAGGTAAAACGGCATGTACCGAATGTACATCCAGATGCTTTCCTCCGGGAACAAGCGATAAAGAATCGTTGGCATACTTTAACAGACCCACTCCGTAATCGTGCACATACAATTCGTTTTCTGCCACATACAAAGCATAAAAATAATCGCCCCGGGTTTTAATAACCGAAAATCCGGTGTTGCTGTAGATGTAAAGCCAATTATCGGTAAGAAAAAAAACCTGGTCACCCAGTGCGGTGCAATTCCATACATTTCCAAAATCGCGTAATGAAGAATCGAGCAGCGGAACCAGGCTGTGGTACATCATTTTTCCATTGGCATTGGGCTCCAGGTATCCAAAATCGCCAACTGCCCCGGCAAAAATCCGACCCTTATCGTCAATGGTTAAGGAACGCACAGTAGAATGATTGCTGATTGGAATGGTGCGCCAAAAATAACCGTCAAAGCTTAGAATACCTGCCTGATTTCCAAAATACATCACTCCGTTGCTATCCTGCTCAACCACCCAGTTTTGCGTATGTCCGCGATAATCTTTGCTGGTAAAATTCCGGATAAAGAATTTCCCCGCCTCGTAACCAAAGGCATTCAATCCAAGAATCGTTATGCAAACTAACAGAAGATTCCTCATTATTGGGGTATTTGCACGAATATAATCATTCTTTATGAAACCTGAATTTATTCCTTCACATTTTTGCCTTTAGTAAATCAAAATACATAACCTGTTTAGTATATAACGAAATATAAGTTCATTATTATAGAAGATTTCATAAATGAAACAAAATAACGTAATAAATCAGCTGTTTCAAAGCTTCAATCACTCAATCGTTTGCTTAATTTTAGCCAGACAGATTAAACCATAGCGGTCTTGTAATGTTAATACATTGAAAATATTGTGCAATTCTTCAAAACACTCCCAACAAAATTGGTTAAGGGGAGAAAAATCGACTATTTTTGCACCACTCAAAAAAATAAACAGACATTAGCATCATAAAAAAACAATTATGGGAACTAAAAAAGCATTATTAATGATTCTCGATGGTTGGGGAATCGGAAATAAAAGTAAAAGCGATGTAATTACCACCGCCGGAGCTCCTAACGTGGAGCAATTGACCAAAACCTATCCGAACGCCCAATTGCTGACCAGTGGCGAAAACGTTGGTTTACCCGATGGCCAGATGGGGAATTCCGAAGTAGGCCACTTAAATATTGGAGCCGGTCGTGTGGTATATCAGGATTTGGTTCGAATCAACCTGGCTATTCGCGATAAATCGATCGAAAAGAATGAAACCATTATTGAGGCGTTTAATTACGCTAAAAACAACAATAAAGCAGTTCACTTTTTAGGACTGATTGGTCCTGGTGGCGTTCATGCCATGAGCCATCATTTATTGGCCTTATGCGATTTAACGGCGCAGTACAATCTCGACAAAGTTTTTATTCACGCACTAACCGACGGACGCGACACCGACCCAAAAAGCGGTTTAGGCTTTATGAAAACCGTGGTTGATCACATTAAAGGAAGTAAGGTAAAAATAGCTTCGTTAATTGGCCGCTATTATACCATGGATCGCGATAAACGCTGGGAACGGATAAAAGAAGGTTACGATTTAATGGTTAACGGAAAAGGAACTCCCCATACCGATGTGTTAAAAGCCATTGAAGATTCTTATGCAGCCGGAGTAACCGACGAGTTTATCAGACCTGTGGTTCTGGTTGATGACAATAAACAGCCGGTTGGAACCATACAAGAAGGTGATGTATTGTTCTGTTTCAACTTCCGCACCGATCGCTTGCGTCAGATAACTACGGTACTTTCGCAAAAAGACATGCCTGAATTTGGAATGAAAACCCTTCAGCTGCATTATGTGACCATGACTACTTACGATGAAAATTTTAAAGGAATTAAGGTTGCATTTACCAAAGACAATGTGCAAAATACCATTGGTGAAGTGGTTTCAAAAGCCGGACTGAAACAAATTCGCATTGCAGAAACTGAAAAATATGCACACGTAACTTTTTTTATGAATGGTGGACGTGAAGATGAATTCCCCGGCGAAAAACGCATTCTGGTAAATTCACCCAAAGTAGCTACCTACGATTTACAGCCTGAAATGAGTGCCTACCAGGTTAAAGACGCCATTGTGGCCGAACTGAATAAAGGGGAAGTTGATTTTGTTGCCTTAAATTTCGCCAACGGCGATATGGTTGGACATACGGGAGTTTATGAAGCAATAACCAAAGCTATAAAAGCTGTAGACGAATGTGTGGGCGAAGTTGTAGCCGCAGCACGAAAAAATGGCTATGAAGTAGTAATTATTGCCGACCACGGAAATGCCGACAATGCAGTAAACGAAGATGGCTCGCCAAATACAGCGCACTCGCTAAACCCGGTACCCATTGTGGTGGTTTCAGATACTGTGAAATCAGTCGAAAATGGCATACTGGCTGATGTAGCCCCGACTATTTTACATTTAATGGGTGTTGAAATTCCCAAAGAAATGAACGGAAAAGTACTGGTAAAATAACATATTCTCTATAAAAATAAAACCGCAAAGACAAAGGGCTTGACTCTTTTGTTTTTGCGGTTTTTTCGTTACAAACAAAAGTTCAAAATCGTTCGCCTACTCCTTTTTGAATATTGGCCTCCAATAATTCGGCAAAAAATCGGGCTTCGTCCCTATACCGTGAATTTATATCGGTTTGTCGATTTAGCTGCAACATGGTTTTGGCGGCCTTAATTGCCTGAGTGTTCAAAGCGTTCATAAGCAACAAGAGCTGCTCCATTCTGGCATCCAAATTAGAATTGGGAATAAGCTGCTGAATTAATCCCTGCTGTTGCGCTGTTTCTACCGGAATGGTATCGCCGGTTAACAAATAGTAAGCCGCCTGATGATAGCCCATTTGTTCCGGAAGTAAAACGGTTCCTCCTGCACCGGGAATAATTCCATACTTCAGTTCAGGAAAACCCAATTGAGCATTTTCACTAGCAATGCGAATATCACAATGCATGGCAAGTTCCAGTCCTCCGCCCAGACAAATTCCGCTAATAAATGCCACGGTTGGTATGGGCAGGATTTGTAACATTTGAAAAGTGCTGTGCAGGTATTTACTTTGCTTTTCGGCGTCGGCTTTTGAAAGGGTTTTCATTTGGCTTAAATCGCCACCTGCACTAAAGGCTTTTTCGTTTCCGGCAATAAAAAGCGCATTCAGCATTTCCGTATCCAGGGTAGTCAATAAATGATTTAATTCCTGAACCATCGAAAAATTGATGGCATTGAGTTTTTCAGGACGGTTCAAGCGAACCAGCAAAACTTTGTCTTTTTGTGTGCATTCAATATAGCTATACTTCATTTTACTCCAATTAAAGTTTAAATCTACAAAAAAGTTTGGCGGCTAAATCACTATCTTTGCGCAAATCGACAATTACACAAATTTACATCATGATAACCAACACTTTACTCCAGATAAATAACTTTGGTATGGGTCAGGGCGATGAATCGCTAAGTTTAAAACTGATAAACAACTATTTTAACCTGATTCTTAACGATGAGCAGTATCCGCAATTTGTGGTATTTTACAACAGCGGAGTAAAACTGCTGTCACAAAACTCGCCCGTGGTTGATTTGCTTAAAAAACTTGCCGATGCCGGAGTTCAATTAATTGCCTGTAAAACCTGCATCGACCACTATCAGATTTCATTGCCCCTGCCTGCAGGTATTCCCGGAAGCATGATGGATATTATTGCTTTACAGCAAAAAGCCGAAAAAATAATTACGCTTTAATTTCCTCCATTATCAGGTTTTTAACCCTATCGAGAAGCTCCTCATCGGCAAAATCGGTACGATTAATTGGGCTTAGCGCGGTATAATTTAAGCGGATTCCAAAATTCAGGGGAAAATAGCCCCATGGATGCAATTTGTAATTTCCATCGATAACAAAAGGAACAATCAATGCATTTGGTGCTGCCTTTAATAAGGTCTTAAACCCTGCTGGCTGAAAAGTTCGCAATTGTCCGGTTTTACTGCGGGTTCCCTCAGGAAAAATACATGCCGACCAATTGTCGCTGCCCATGCGCTTTCCCAGTTTTAAAATCTCTTTTATGGCTTGCGAGCCACTTTCACGATCAATAAGTACCGAACCCCCTTTGTGCAGATTGTACGAAACACTGGGCAGGTTTTTCCCCAATTCTTTTTTGGCTATAAATTTAACATGATGCTTTCTGAAACCCCAGATTACAGGCGAAATGTCGTACATACTCTGATGATTGGCAACAACTATCAGCGGAACATCAACCGGCAATTGGTCAAAACCTTTGAAAACAGGCCGGCAAAGCAGGGTATATAAGTTTTGTACTAAGAAAAAATTCAATACATCGACCACTTTTTTATGCGCTTTATAACCAAATAAATTGAAAGTAACAACCTGTATGGGATGAAAAACACCTAAAAACAAAGCTGCTAAAGTGTAATGAATCAGTGTTAAAGGATAGGCAATAATCTTTCGCATTGTTGTAAATTTTGGACGCAAATATATAAAAAAAGGGGGCTAGCACTCCCCCTTTTTTATTGCGATGTAAATAGTTGGCAACCTACCCGCATTTTGAGTATCCACAACTTGAGCAGGTTAAGCAACCATCTTGATAAACTATGGTGTTTTCTTCATTACATTCCGGGCAAACGGTTCCTTCCTTAGCTTTGGTTCCGTCTTTTATGTATTTTTTTAGCGCACGTGCCACGCCATTTTTCCAGGTGTTAATGGTTTCGGAATCAAGCACCAGCGAATCGACCAGGTTTATTACCTGGGGAATGGGCATTCCGTAGCGTAATACACCTGAAATTAATTTGGCATAATTCCAAAATTCGGGATCAAATTTGTGCGACAATCCTTCAACCGTGGTTTTGTATCCGTATTTGTTTTCGTATTGAAAATCGTAGCGGGTATTTCCTTCTTCGTCTTTGTTTTTAATTATTTTTCCATGCTCTACAGCCTTTGGAATGGGCAGCACATCGTCTTCGGCCAAACCGGTAAATATTTCATAAGGCAAACCATCGAACAATCCAACAAAGGCAATCCATTTTTCATTGTTATTGTTAAAGCGCTGAATGTCGGCCTCCAAAACCTTAGGTCTTTTCAGTTCACCCATCGATTTAACTTCATCGTCGTTTTTTTCTTCCTTTTTGTTCGATACCAAAACTCCGGAACGCGAACCATCGCGATAAACGGTTACACCTTTACAACCGCTTTTCCAGGCTTCAACATAAAGCTCGCCCACCAAATCTTCGGTGGCATCTTCGGGTAAGTTTATGGTAACGCTGATGGAATGATCGACCCATTTTTGAATCTTACCCTGCATTTTCACTTTTTGGTTCCAGTCCACATCGTTCGATGTAGCTTTATAATAAGGCGACTGCGCAACCAATGCATCAATTTCGGTTTCGCTCAAACTCTTAATATTATCCACATTGTGTCCATTAACCTTTAACCAGGTTAAAAAGTGATGATGGAATACATAAAATTCCTCCCAACTGTCGCCAACCTCATCAACAAAAGTAACGTTCACATTCTTGTCGTTGGGATTCACCTTACGGCGGCGTTTGTAAACAGGCAGGAACACTGGCTCAATTCCCGAAGTGGTTTGGGTCATTAAACTTGTGGTTCCGGTTGGTGCAATGGTTAATAAAGCAATATTACGACGTCCGTAAGTCATCATATCTTCAAAAAGCTGCGGATCGGCTTCTTTGATACGCTGAATCATCGGGTTGTTTTTCTCGCGATTGGCATCGAAAATGGTAAAAGCACCACGCTCTTTAGCCATCTCCGTTGACGAACGGTAAGCTGCCAGAGCCAGGGTTTTTTGCACTTCTACTGCAAAGTCGGTAGCATCGGGAGTACCATAGCGGAATCCTAAAGCAGCTAACATATCGCCTTCGCCAGTGATTCCAACACCGGTACGGCGACCCTCGTTGGCTTTTTGCTTAATATTTTCCCAAAGTTTTACTTCAATACGTTTTACTTCGGGCTCTTCGGGGTCGTTTTTTATTTTATTGATAATGGCATCAATTTTTTCCAACTCCAGATCGATAATGTCATCCATAAAACGTTGCGCATGAGCTACGTGCTTTTTGAATTTATCAAAATTGAAAACGGCCTTATCGGTAAATGGATTTTCAACATAACTGTAAAGATTCACAGCCAACAAACGGCAGCTATCGTAGGGACAAAGAGGAATTTCACCGCAAGGATTGGTCGACACCGTTTTATAACCCAAATCGGCATAGCAATCGGGAATACTTTCGTTAATCACCGTGTCCCAGAAAAGGATTCCGGGTTCGGCCGATTTCCAGGCATTGTGCACAATTTTTGTCCAAAGCGCCTGAGCATCAATTTCTTTTACAAAAGTAGGCTCTTTCGATTCAACCGGATATTGTTGTTTGTAAGGAACTTTTTCGACAACTGAGCGCATAAAATCGTCGTCAATTTTTACCGACACATTGGCTCCGGTAACTTTACCCGATTCCAGTTTTGCATCAATAAAAGCTTCTGCATCGGGATGTTTAATTGAAACCGAAAGCATCAACGCTCCACGGCGACCATCCTGAGCCACTTCGCGGGTTGAATTGGAATAACGTTCCATAAATGGAACCAATCCGGTGCTTGTAAGTGCCGAGTTTTTTACCGGGCTTCCCTTTGGGCGAATGTGCGAAAGATCGTGTCCAACACCTCCACGGCGTTTCATTAACTGAACCTGTTCCTGATCAATCATCATGATTCCACCATAAGAATCGGCCGGATTCTTACGACCTACTACAAAACAGTTTGAAAGGGAAGCTACCTGAAAATCGTTACCAATTCCGGTCATTGGCCCACCCTGAGGAATAATGTATTTAAAGTCTTTTAAGAGTGCAAAAATTTCGTCCTCAGTCATTGGATTCTCATAACGACCTTCAATTCGATGAATCTCGCTGGCCAATCGTCGGTGCATATCGTCGGGAGTAAGTTCATACAAGTTGCCTTGTGAATCTTTCAACGCATACTTGTTCACCCATACGGTAGCGGCCAGTTCATCTCCTTTAAAATACTCCAACGATGCTTTTACGGCTTCTTCGTAAGAGTAAGTCTTCATCTTTTTCTCTGTTTTTACGGTAATTTCTTCAGTTAACATTTTTGCACGTTTTACCCGGTTTGTAACTCTCTTTAATTAATTTGTTTCTTGAACTTCTGAGGGTGACAGAAACGCTATGCGAAAATAGTTCATAAGCTAAAATTTCTGAAATTCACTTATTAACAATTAAGAAAAAGAAACGACTAATAAATTGCTTATCAATTAATTATCCCGTTGATTTCTCAGATTTCGCCTAAATAAAGAGTTGGAGGTCTTATTTACAAAAGGGGTGTATTGTAGAACGAGTTAAGCTATAATTTACTCAATATTTTTTTTGTTCCACCACGCATTTCGTTCACATATTGCGATGCATTTTTGCCTGCATTTTTGCAAAAAACAGCATCTTTTAATAATTGTTGAAGTGTTGTTTCGAGCGCTGCATAATTTTGAATGGAAAACGCCGATTGTCGTTCAATTAAATCGCAAGCTTCCTGAAACCGGAGGTAATTAGGTCCAAAAACTACGGGCAAACCATAAGTAGCCGCTTCAAGAATGTTGTGAATTCCTTTCCCGAATCCACCGCCAATGTAGGCCAGATTTCCGTAGCGGTAGAGCGACGACAGAATTCCTATACTGTCGATAAGTAGTACATCGGCTTTTTTAATATTATCGGCATTCGCATTTGAGAAACGCAGCACGGGCTGCTGAAAAAGCGCTTCTATTTTTTGAATATGTCCTTCGTGCACTTCGTGCGGAGCAATAATCCACTGGTATTTTCCGCTATTCTTTTCAGCAAATACAGCCAGCAATTCTTCGTCTTTTTCCCAGGTGCTTCCGGCAACAATCAGCGGTTTACCCGATGCAAACTGCGTAATTAAATCGATGGGTTTGGCAGCAGTGGCCAAATCGTAAACCCTGTCGAAGCGGGTGTCGCCTCCCACCTCAACCTGAGTGATACCAATGGATTCCAATAATGCTTTCGAAGTTTCGTTTTGAACATAAATTCGGGTAAAAAAACGAAGCATGTTTCGGTACCAGGCGCCATACCATTTAAAAAACAATTGTTGCGGCCTGAAAATAGCTGAAAAAATATAAGTGGGGATTTGTTGGGAATGCAATTGTTTCAGGTAGTGAAACCAAAAATCGTACTTTACAAAGAAAGCATACGAGGGGTTTAGCAGCGACACAAACTTTTTGGCGTTGCGTCGGGAATCGATGGGCAAATAACAAACGTAATCAACTCCCGGATAATCTTTTCTGATTTCGTAGCCTGAAGGAGAGAAAAAAGTGAGCACAATTTTAATTTCGGGATGCAACTTACGAAAACCTTCTATTACCGGCCTTCCCTGCTCAAACTCGCCCAACGATGAAACATGAAACCAGGCTGTTTGTGCATCGTTATCAAACGCCGCCTTAAGGTTTCTATACCAGTTTTGGCGACCTTTAACCCATTGTTTTGCTTTTTGATTAAACAAGCTGGCAACATAAATGGCACCAACATAAAACCAGATTCCTAAATTGTATAAAAACCGCATCACTAATCTGTTATTGTATTCAATAGTTTGGTAGTACCCGATTCCTTTTGATATAAAATGTTTGTCGGAAAAAAACCGGCATTCCTTTTAAACAGGCTCAAAGGTAACAATATTATCATTCCATATTATTTGACCGGCTAAAAACTGATCTGCTGCTTGTTTTCAGTACAACGAATTCCCAACCTTTATTAAAAATTTACAACAAAGCAGCAATGAATTCCCTATAATGCCACACAATAATTTATATTTATAAAATAAACCGGATATACTTATTTGCATTGAAGAAGCTATATTGCCTTATCGTTTTTCTTAGCATCGGTATTTTTGCCCAGGGCCAGAGCTGGTCGAATTTGCGGCAAAAAACCATTGCTATAGCCGATTCGGTGCAACTCGACAGTTTAAGCATTGTTCCCAGTTCATTAATTGTTAGCCAGGAAACCCAAGTGTTGAAAGAAGGTGTCGATTTCGAAATAAATTATTCTACCACACTGTTCCATTGGCTAAATGCCGTCAATAAAAACAGAAACACAACATTTAGCTATCGGGTGTTCCCCCTTAATTTTTCGTCATCAACTAAACCTTCGTTGATTTTTGACAGAAAACCAGAAAAGGTTTCGGGCAAACAGGAAGAAACTTATGAGCGCATAAATGGAAACGCATACCCTATTGACCAAAATACCCTGGAAGTAAGCGGAACCATTGCCCGGGGAATAAATGTGGGCAACAACCAGAATATGGGACTGAACTCCACATTAAACCTGCAAATAAAAGGAAAACTTTCAGAAGATGTTTTTATTGATGCAGTAATGTCAGACAATTCCATTCCCATGCAACCCGACGGTTACTCACAACAAATAAATGAGTTCGATCAAATTTACATGCGCATCTATAATGAAAAACATTCGCTGCAAATTGGCGATTTAAAATTAAACGAAAGCAACAGTTACTTTTTAAAGTTTAATCGTAAAGTTCAGGGACTCGATTTGCAAACCCAAAGCAACAAGCCGGCAAAAAACCGAAATACGCGCAACCGGGTAAGTGCAGCTGTGGCTAAAGGCAGCTTTAACCGAATGGAATTTTTGGGAACCGAAGGCATTCAGGGACCATACCAACTGAAAGGGGCCAACAACGAAACATTTGTGGTGGTGCTGGCCGGAACTGAAAAGGTTTTTTTAAATGGAATACTGCTGGAACGAGGCGAAAAAGCCGACTATGTTATGGACTACAACACCGCAGAACTCACATTCAATCCAAAACACATGATAAACAACAAATCGCGTATAATTGTGGAATTTGAATATTCTGACAAAAACTACAACCGCTTTTTGTTTTATACCGACCAAGAGTTGAACTACGAAAAAGGATCCATCTCAGTTCAATACTTTACCGAAGGCGATGCAAAAAACCAGCCCGTAAATCAGGAAATAAATCCTTTTGAAAAAAAGGTTCTTGAACTTGCCGGCGACAACATAAAAGGCAGCGTGGTTCAGAATATCGACAGCATTGCTTTCGACCAAAACCGGGTACTGTACAAAATGATTGACACCCTTGTAAGTGGTTATTTTTACGATAGCATTCTGGTTTATTCAAACCATCCCGACAGCGCATTTTATCAGGCAGGATTTTCGTTGGTTGGCGAAAACAGGGGCAATTACATTCGCATACTTTCAGCCACCAATGGAAAAATGTACCAATGGATTGCCCCACAAAATGGTATTCCTCAGGGAAATTACGAACCGGTTCAATTGTTGATTCCCCCTAAAAAACAACAATTGGCTCTGATTAAAAGCAGCTTTAAGCCAACCAAAAACATTAACATTGAAACCGAATTGGCTTATTCGCAAAAAGATTTGAACACCTTCTCGAATCTCGATTCGTACGACAATAATGGCTATGCCCTTAGCACCCGATACCAACAAAAAATCAAGTTAAACGCATCGGATTTGGCGGTATTTGCTCACTACAATTTCATCCACAAACATTTTAATCCGCTGGAGCGCTTCAGACCGGCTGAATTTGAACGGGAATGGAACCTGTTAAACGGATTAAAAAGCAACGAACATTATATAAGTTCCGGCATCACTTTGAGCAAAAAACAACTTCATTCTTTTTCTCTAATCCAGGAATATTTGAATAAGGGAACGGAATACGAAGGTTCAAAAACCTTATTCAAAGCAATGGTTAAGAACGGGAAACTAAGCTTAACTGCCGATGGCTCCTACCTTAACACCAAGGGAAGCACATTCAATTCAACTTTTTACCAGCACCACACCTCGTTGGCTTTCACCCACAAAAAATGGGAAGCCGGAGTAAGGCATCAAATGGAGCACAACAAACTATTTTTAGGTAATTCCGACAGTTTGCTTAATCAAAGTCAACTTTTTTCTGAAACCGGAACGTTCCTTAATTATGGCGACAGTTCTTCGCAACAGGCACGTATTGCTTACAAAAACCGCATCGATTTTTCGCCTTTTCAGAATCAGCTGGTAAAATCGTCGGTGTCCGACGATGTATCGTTCGAAATGCAAGTGGCCAAAAACCGAAACAATCAATTGCGAACGGCGGTTACCTGGCGAAACCTTAACGTTATAAACGACAGCCTGCTGCCAAACCTAAAAAGTGAACAAAACCTGCTGGCCCGGCTTGAGCATCAATTAAACGTGAAAAAACGACTGGTAACTTTATATACTTTTTACGAAATGGGCAGCGGACTGGAATCAAAAAAGGAATACGCTTACCTTGAAGTTGCACCCGGGCAGGGAAATTATACCTGGGTCGATTTGAACAACAACAATCAGCCGGAATTGAACGAGTTTGAGCTGGCTGCAATTCCCGAGGAAGCCAATTACATTAAAATGTACACGCCCACAAGCGAATACCTTAAAGTTTATTCAGTAAAACTGAACGAAACCTTGAAAATTAATCCCGATGCGCTTTGGAAAAACGAAACGGGAATTAAAAAACTGGCTTCCCGTTTTTCCAATCAGTTGAGCCTGCGCATATTTCAAAAACACAGTCAAAGCAAATTGGAAGCCCGAATGAATCCGTTTACCAGTTCGTATGCCGACAGCCAGATAATAAGCACAAACAATGCCATGCGCAACACCTTTTCGTTTAACCGGAGCCACCCAAAATTTGGTGCCGATTACACCCTAAGTCAGCAAAAGCAAAAAAGCTTATTGGTTAACGGATTCGATGAGTCGATGCTTCAACTTCATGAACTTAAAGTACGTTGGAATTTAACGGCCGAATTGTTACTTTTAAACACCTTATCGACCCAAAAGAGAAGGTACGAATCAGAATTCTTTAACACAAAAAACTACCGGATAAATTCGCAAAGCAACAGTTTAACTGCGCAATGGCAACCCGGAATACGCTTTCGGATTTCACTTAAATACAGCATCAAACAAAAAGAAAATACCTGGGGAAACCAGCACCTGCTTTTTCAGGAAATATCGCCCGAATTAAAATATAATTCGCCTTCGAAGGGATACATTATCTTAAGCACGGCATTTATTAACAATCGGTTTAAAGGCGACGAAAACACATCGGCTGCTTATACCATGATGGAAGGAAACGCTGCCGGAAAAAACTTTAAATGGAGCGTAAACATTACCCGAAATCTGAATGAGTTTTTGCGGTTCACGGCCAATTATTCCGGACGAAAGCCCGCCGATTTAAACACCATTCACACCGGTCAGTTCAGTCTGGTGGCTTTCTTTTAAAAATAATACATGCAACTCAAATCTTTTTAAACCCTGTTTTGTATTAATAACTTGAATTAATATATTGTGCCTCCAAGTAAAACAACACTATGACTCACAAACCGGAAAGTCCCTTACATCGGATAAAAGTATCACGAATCATTCTGCCATCACTTTTAGGTTTGGGGGTAATTGGTTACATGCTTTTCAAAAACTTTAACCGCGAGGCTTTTGATGCAGTTGAATTCACCACGGCTTCAATTTTCTGGTTAACCGTGGCAGCCTTTATGATGTTTATCCGCGATTTGGGTTACATTATACGCATTCGTATTCTTACCGGAAATCAATTAAGCTGGATGCAGGCCATTCGGGTTATTTTTCTTTGGGAATTTACTTCAGCTATTACTCCAAGCGCTATTGGAGGAACCAGCGTGGCCATTTTATATGTTAATAAAGAAGGAATCGGTATTGGAAAAAGTTCGGCCGTTGTAATGGCTACCTCATTTCTCGACGAAATGTATTTCGTTATCATGTTTCCTTTGCTTTTGTTACTGGTAAATGCGCAAGAGCTGTTCAGCATAGGAGGCGGATTTAGTTTTACCAATCCCTACTTAATTGCCGCAGTTACCGGTTACGGTTTAAAAGTTCTTTGGATTGTAGCCATTAGTTATGGTTTATTTATGAATCCGCGAGGCTTGAAATGGTTGCTACTTTTGGTTTTTCGCCTGCCTTTTATACGCCGTTGGAGAGCCGGAGCATCGCGGGCAGGTGATGAAATTATCGAAAGTTCAAAAGAATTGAAGAAACAAAACTTCAAATTCTGGCTCAAAGCTTTTGGCGCTACCGCTTTTTCATGGACCGCCCGCTATTGGGTGGTGAATGCCCTTTTTCTGGCATTTTTTGTTGTAAACGATCACTTCCTGCTTTTTGTACGGCAACTGGTTATGTGGATAATGATGTTGGTTACCCCAACACCCGGTGGCAGCGGACTGTCAGAATATATTTTCTCAGAATATCTGGGCGATTTCTTACCCTTTGCCGGAATTGCTGTAATTATGGCGCTGCTGTGGCGCCTGTTTACCTATTATCCCTATTTGATAATTGGTGCCTTTTTATTCCCCCGATGGTTAAAGATGAAATTCGGTTCAAAAAGTAACAAAGCAAAATAATTTTCGTTTACCTGAAAACCTTGTTTATCAAAACGAGAATCATCAAAAGACAAACTGATTGCCTCAAAGGCTAATTAATATTATATTTGCATACTTTTTATTATTGAATTTGTTGTATGGAACAGGCGGCGGGCAAACTACTTTCTACCATTAATT
Organism: Salinivirgaceae bacterium; assembly: GCA_050179685.1. Lineage (GTDB taxonomy): Bacteria > Bacteroidota > Bacteroidia > Bacteroidales > SZUA-534 > GWE2-40-63. The sequence continues at coordinate 81,886 of JBFXEW010000015.1, read as the reverse complement.
CTCCCGAAGATTTAAAAAAATTATCGAGCTTGGAGCTAATCCGCTTAAGCGATGAATTACGTCAGTTTATTATCGATGTGGTTTGCGAACACCCCGGCCACTTTGGTGCCAGTCTGGGTGTTGTTGAACTCACCGTAGCCCTGCACTATGCTTACAATACGCCTTACGACCAGCTTGTATGGGATGTCGGGCATCAGGCTTACGGCCACAAAATCCTAACCGGAAGACGTGACCGCTTTCATACCAATCGCAAATTAAATGGCATTAGTGGTTTCCCCAATATTTTTGAAAGTAAGTACGATGCCTTTGGTGTCGGGCACTCCAGCACTTCTATTTCGGCAGCACTGGGTTTGGCTGTGGCATCAAAAATAAAAAAAGAAAAAGAGCGTCATGTGGTTGCCATTATTGGCGACGGAGCGCTTACCGGCGGTTTGGCTTTTGAAGGGCTTAACAATGCCGGAGTTCAAAAATCGAACCTGCTGGTCATATTGAACGATAACGACATGGCCATTGACCCCAATGTGGGGGCGTTTAAAGAATACCTGGTCGATATTGCCACATCAAAAACTTACAACCGCTTAAAAGACGATGTGTGGAATATTCTGGGAAAACTCAACCGCTTTGGACCCAATACTCAGGCTTTAATTCAAAAGATTGACCACGGTATAAAAGCCATTTTAATGAAGCAGGGAAACTTTTTTGAAGCCATGAATTTTCGCTACTTTGGCCCCGTTGACGGACACGATGTGGTGTATCTTACCAAAATTCTTGACGATTTAAAGCAGATTCCCGGCCCCAAAGTATTGCATGTAAAAACCATTAAAGGCAAAGGATTTAAACAAGCCGAGCTGGATCAAACCACCTGGCATGCTCCGGGCCTTTTCGATAAAGTAACCGGTCAATTAATTAAAGGAAACAACCTAAAGCCAATTCCACCGCGCTTTCAGGATGTTTTTGGTGAAACTTTGCTTGAACTGGCCCGGCAAAACGAGAAAATAGTGGGTATTACACCCGCAATGCCTACCGGTTGCAGCATGAACCTGATGATGGAAGCACTACCGGAACGTACTTTTGATGTGGGCATTGCCGAACAACATGCCGTTACCTTCTCTGGCGGACTGGCTGCACAGGGTTTAATTCCTTTTTGCAATATTTATTCAACCTTTATGCAGCGGGCTTTCGATCAGGTGATACACGATGTGGCCCTGCAAAAACTAAATGTGGTTTTCTGTCTCGACCGCGGAGGATTGGTTGGTGAAGATGGAGCTACCCATCATGGGGCTTACGATATAGCTTACATGCGCTGCATTCCCAATTTAATAGTTGCTGCTCCCATGGACGAGATTGAACTGCGCAACATGATGTTTACTGCACAACAAGCCAACATGGGCCCCATATCTATTCGTTATCCGCGAGGTCGGGGAGTAATTACCGACTGGAAACAGCCTTTTGAGAAAATTGAAATTGGTAAAGGAAGAATGGTGCGTGAGGGAAAAGACCTTGCTGTGCTCACTATCGGGAATACCGGAAATTTTGTAAACCAGATTTCAGCTCGACTGTTGGATGCCGGAATTGATTATGCTCACTACGACATGCGCTTTGTTAAGCCTATTGACGAAGCTTTACTGCATAGCATCGCTAAGAATTTTAAACAAATTGTCACCATCGAAGACGGAACCCTAGTGGGCGGCTTTGGCAGCGCTGTGCTTGAATTTATGGCCGAAAATGCTTATTCGGTTCCCGTAAAACGTTTGGGTATCCCCGATCGTTTTGTGGAACAAGGAGCTCCCGAACAACTGCATGCACTTTGTGGTTATGGCCCTGAAGGAATTTTGCAGACCCTGACTGAACTGATGGAACAAAAAGAAATTGCCCCGATTAATAAGCTTAAACAGGTAAAACAACCCTAATATTTTAGCAGGTTCTGCTACCAGGTAAGCTAAACCCTTATTTGCTTTACACTGTACACTGCGCAATACACCTCAAACGGTGTGCCTGTTGTAGGGTAGACTGTGCATGCTACGCGATGGAATGTGCGTGTTACTGGGTAGAGTGTGCGTGCTACGCGATGGAATGTGCGTGTTACTGGGTAGACAGTGCGTGTTACCGGGTAGACAGTGCGTATTACGCAAAGGAGTGTGCGTGTTACGAGACAGACTGTGCGTACTACACCTTACATTGTGCGTAACACAACCTGGACAGTGCGTGTTACTCCATAAAGGGTGCGCTTCACTCCACAGGCAGTGCGCCTTATCCAATTGAAGTACCTGGAGTGACTAAAGTAATTAGAGTACCTGGAGTGACTAAAGTTATTAATGTGACAAGAGTTATTTCAGGCGGTCCAATTCCTGTTCAACAAGCTGATGCAATTCTTTTTCCTTCGACTTATCCACAGCAACCACCTGAACAATAGGATGCAGGCGATCGCGCTGAATAACCTGGTAAGTCTCTTGAATCCATTGCTCTTTGTTACGCGACACCATTTTGTGAAGGCGTTGGCCATAACCTTCGGCTACCACTTTTTCCCAAAAGGCTGAAAACTCATTTTGTGAGTCACTGTCCTGGGCAACCAACACATCGAAGTATTTTTCAATCACATTTTCATAACTGCTTCCATAGGCCGATGCCATTAAGGGGCTGATGTCGATAATCCGCCCATTCATGTCGAGCTCGGCAACCATAACATACTGTTTGATTGCTTTGATATGGCTTTTCAAGCTTTCTTCGCGTTTGGCCGCTTCTTCCTGGGTAGCCAGCATCTCTTCAAGATTCTGGCGCATTTCTTCTTCGTGTTGGGCTAATTCGTCGGCTTGTTCCTGCGATTGTTCCAAAAGTTTAGCCGTTCCAATATTTGTTTTCACACTTGAAATTACCGATGCAATATTCTCACAAAGCTTCTCGATAAACTCAATCTGATAGGGTTCAAACTTTTGATACGAGAGCAACTCAAAAGCACCCAGTGTCATATCGTTAATGGTGACAGGTGTTACCAGCAGGTTGTTGGGTCGCGCTTTATCCTGCATTCCGGGCGACAAAGCCACATAACGCTCAGGCAATGAGGTAAGCTGAATGGTTTTGTTTTCTTCAATTGCCCGGCCCAATAACTCCTGACCCCGGTTTATTTCTTTCTTTAGCATTACCGCTTTTCCGTAGGCCATAGCGGCTTTTAGTTCATAAGAATCGGTTTCCAGTGAATCGTCTTCAATCTGGGAACTAACATACATGGCTCCCTGGGCTGCCCCGGTATATTCTATCAGTTGTGACAGTACGTTCATGGTAAAACGTTCCATGTCGTCGTTATGCTGCCGAATAACCTCACCAAATTTTGCCAGGCCATGCGTTACCCAGTTTCTCTTTTCGTCTTCAATCCGCTTAATTTCTTCCTGTTCGCGGGCTTTTATCAAACTTTTCTGCATACTTATAAGCGAACTTCCCAGCATGTCTTTATCGCTTAAGAGTTTGTACTCAGCACTCAGGTTTCCCTGCCCAATTTGTTTAGCAAAGGCAGCTGCGCCATTCAGGCTTTCGGTAAGTTCATTCATGGCTTCGGCCGTTTCGCTTATTTCGTCTTTTATTGAAAACTTAATGGTTTCCATGGCAGCTATATCGCCAGCTGCCACCTTTTTAAGCTGCTCGGTGGTTTTTAACAGGGGTTTTGTAATTGAAGTACTGATCCCAAGAAGAATTGTACTTATTATTACCAATACAACAATGCTTAAAAACAAGGCAAAACTAAAGGTACGGTTGGCCCTTTCGTGCAAAATAAGCATAGGAGCTGACACTCCTATTGACCATGAAGAATCGGAATTTGTAATTTGTACAGGAACAAAACTAAATAAGGATAGTTCTTCACTTATGGGATCGTCTCCCGAAAACTGTGTTTTGCTTCCCCGCTTAACTGCATCTAAAACACTATGGCGACTTTCAATGTCAGCAGCATATTGATTGAACGATTTTCCCAAATAAACCGACTCGGGATGCGAAACAAACCACCCCTGGTTCGATAACACAAATACTTTACCGGCATTGAATGGCTTAATAGCGCTGTACTGTTCGTTCAGATTAGAAACAGGAATAAGCACCCCAATCATTCCAATAAAATCGCCATGATTTAATACCGGAACACCCATCGAAAAATAAAGCACTGAATCAGATGCTCCCTGAAGGGAGGCATAAAAGGGTTCAGAAAGCCGGTTTTTCTTAGTGTTCTTTACTTGTTCATACAAGAGTTCGTCGAAGAAGGAATTTTCAGGAACAGCACCGGCATTATCAACCGTTAAATCCGTAGCAAACTGAATCGCCACAAAGGGTTCCTGCTGTATTGAAGCCGATGAATCGGTAAATTGCATTTCATCGGTTTGTGCTTTGTTAATTTCGAGTTTTGTATAAACTGCACTTATTGTTGTGTTTTGATTTAAAAAATCGGAAAGCATTTGATTCAGCACTACATTTTGGCGCGCTTCGGGTAAAAAATTATATTGGGCAAAAGCCGAGGCCAAAACATTTGTTGCCTGATAGTAGGTTTGCAATTCCCTGGTAAGACTTTGGGCCAACTCTTCAGTTTGTGCATTCACTTTTTGCTCTGCATTGGTTGCCGAAAACTTTTTTAATTCCAGCGATATGTATCCTAATGCCAAAACAGAAACCAATAAAGTGGTTCCCAATACAAAAAGCAGCATTTTACCGTTTAAGCGAAGTTTCAAATTCATCTCGTATAATTCTAATATTTTATAGGTCTATCTATAGTTTTCAGCTTAAGGTTTAAGCCTTATCCTGAAATATGCAACAGCTTTTTAAGTTCAACATAAGCCAGCGACCAGTAGTTTGAAATAGTTCGCAACAAACCGGGGATGTCGGCCATATTTTTTTGTTCTGCCAGCAACTTTTCAATTTCGCGCAGGTTCTCGTAAATCATTTTTAAGCCCATGTAACTCATCTTGGTTTTCAGGCTGTTAATTTTCGACTTTAACTTATTAAAATCGCGTGCTTTTGATAGGTCCAGCACCTCCTGCAATTGTCCGGGTAAAGTGTCGAAATACAGTTTAAGGATATTGTAAATTTTAGCGGGATCTTTCTTATAAACCATTTTCAGGTAAGTAAGATCAATGTGGTTAAGCTGCATATTCAAATCGATTACAGCAGGCCCGGCCGGAGCTTTTTGTTCGCTTTCAAGCGTTCGTGGGGTAATAACTCCTTCTTTAATTTGTTGCAGCTTGCTTTCTGTCTTCTTTAATTCGGTAATATCGAAGCCAACACACAGAATTTTTGTAATAAGCCCCGACTTATCGCGCACGGGAATAAATTGCTCTTTAATCCAGTATTCTTCTTTTCCGGAACGAATGTATTCGACCAATTCCTGGGCAAACCCGCCGTTTAACTGAGCCCAGAATTCGTTATGGTTTAGTTGATCGGAATCACTCATAAATGAATCGGCTTTGTGCTGTTTGCCCACATATTGCGCCTTGGTACCCTTTAGTATGCGAAGGTAATTCTCGTTGATATCAATTATCTTTCCTTTGGTATCGTAAACCACAATGGGCAGCATTTTTTCATAGCCTTTAATCAGTGCCTGCAACTCATTTTCACGTTTTGCTGCTTCTTCCTGAGTAGCCTGCATCTCCTCCATGTTTTGACGCATTTCTTCTTCCTGCTGCTCCAGTTCTTCGGCTTGTTTTTTGGCTTTATCGAGCAATTCGGCTGTTCGGGCGTTTGTTTTTACGGCTGCAATGGTAGATGCAATGGTTTCGGCAATTCGCTCAACAAAAGCAATCTGATAAGGATAAATATTATTTACCGATGCAATCTCCAAAACTCCAACCAGGTTCCGATTGCTGATAAGCGGAACAACCAATGCAGCTTTTGGCAGGCTGCTGCCAAGTCCGCTTCCTATTTTATCAAAATTGTCGGGTATGTCGTTAATAAAAATAGTTTCCTTTTCCTGAATACAACGTCCAACCACGCCATCGCCCGGTTCAATAATTTTTTTGTGGTATTTTTCTTTTGTAAATCCAATATACGATACCAGTTCAAGGGCATCATCGTCGTTTGTGCTTAGATAGATACCCCCCATATGAGCCTCCATATACAGGGTAATGGCTTTTATTACTTCATAAGTCAAGCCTTTAATATTCTGATTATCGACACGCAGCACGCGGTTGAAAAGATTAATTCCCTGCGAAGTCCATTCCAGGTGTTTCTCTTCTTCTTCACGACTTAGTTCTTCTATCTTTGCCTTTTTAAGACTGTCACGCATGTCGATTACCGCATTTCCCAAAATATCGTTTTTGCCCAGGGGAATAAACTCATATTCATAATTTCCTTTGCCAATATTCTCGGCAAATTCCGTAACACGTTCCAGGCCATCAACAACTTCGTTCACCGACTGTGCAATATCACCAATTTCGTCGTCGCGTTTAATTTTTAGCCGGGCAATGCCATGCATGTTTCCCAAAGCCAGGCGTTTTAATACCCTGCGTGCTTTTTTAAGCGGAATGGTAATTGACAGCGAAAAAACCAGAATAATTAAAGCCATAATAATTAAACCGGCCAATTCAATTTTATGCACAGTAACAATGGTAGCATCAACCTTATTGCTTATTGAATCCAAAGGAGCCTCAATCATTAATGCCCAGTTGGTATTGGTTTGTCCGATGGAAAATGATACTAAAGTACAATAGGTGCTGTCGTTACCCTGAGCATCGGTAATGGTGAAATTCGAATGCGTTCCTGATTGAATACGCTCTATAATTTGGTACTGGTTGGCCAATAGGGTGTCTGTTTCGGTAATGAGTTTTCCCGACAGTTCCGGATTCGAATGGGCCAGGTTAATACCCTGAGCGGAAAACAAAACCAAATCAAACGATTGTCCATGAGCTAAAGAATCAATCTTTTGCTGAATAACAGAGAGATTAAAATCGATTCCGGCATAACCGGCAAACTGGTTTTTCCATTTTATGGGAGTTAACAAACTAAACACTTTGGGTTGACTGGTATAAGCCGGCCAGTCGTGATTGTAGATTCCCGAAACCGTTTCCTGTTCCAATTCGGCAAGTGAACTATACCAATCGTTACCTGCACCATAACGATTAAGCGTGTCGACCCAATTTTCCCATTGGCCCTGCTCATTTTTATAGAAAGCAGTTAAAACGCGTCCGTGCGATTTTTCCCATAAGGAATCAGTCACCGCTAAATGTCGCGATTCCCATAAGGCCATATATGCTGCGTTGGCGTCGATAAGTTCCCTCATGGTTTGATCGAGCATGGGTTGATTGCTTCGATGATTTTCAGCCAATTGAGTAAAATAACGGATTTGATTTAATCCATCGTCAAAAAGCAATTTAAACGATGCCGCATATTTTTGAACCAGAATATCGTTAAGCTGACGTGTTTCAACAGAAGCGTTCGATTTAAAATTATGTCCAATTATTTCAAGGGTAACATAGAACACAGCCCCTGCAACAACTAAAATGGATAACAACATCCGAATGCTTAACCTAAGTCTTATTTTCATAAGAATTTATTTAAAATTAACAGCTGTTTTGGTAAAATGCACCATAAACCTATTTGAAATAAACAATCAAAACTGAAAACCCAAACGGGATACTTTCCATAAACCGGTTTTCTAAAAACCTCAGAATACAGTCATTTATCCCATGATTACCAGTAATATAACAGGCGCTTTACCCTGCTGTTTATAGTAAAAAATTACATTTCCTAATACTTCATCAAAAGTAATAAAGTGTTGTTATAAATATGCGCTTTTTTTTTTGAAAAGCCTTAGCAAATGAGCAAAATGAACTAAATTCTGTGAATACTGCCCTGGTTTAAAACGAAAAAGAAACCCGACCATAAATATTTTGCGGTGTGCCCGGATAAAAATACCTGGGTAATTGTCCATTTATCGATGGAGCATTGATAAGAATCATTGAAGCATAAGCCTGATTAAACAAATTGTTTACTCCAATTGACCAGTTAATTTTTGATTGTGCAAACCAATTGAATTCCTGACCAATTTTAAGGTGTACTAGCTGATACGAGCCTTGTTTCTGATCGTTCTGATCGCTAAGGTACTGGCTTCCTACCCACTGAAAATTAAATTGTGTGTACCAATTTCTTTTAAACTGCATTTCGAGCAAGGCCCACAACTGATGGTTGGGTATTCCTGCCAGGTAATTTCCATTAAACACCACTCCATTATCGGTGTAGTTTTTAAACTGGTGGCGTGCAAAGCTATACGATGTATTAAAATCGACAGCAGGCATTCGGTTTTGTTTGCTTTGGTTTAGTTTAATAGCAGCGCTAAGTTCAAGACCGGCATGTCGGGTTGAGCCGGCATTTTTTCCAAAAAAAACCGACTCGCTGATTCGTTCGGTAACCAACAGGTTTGTTGCCCATAAATAATAAAGCGCAGCATCAACAAACAGCTTGTTTTGCCAACCTTTCCACCGGAATCCCAGCTCCGTATTATAACCGCTTTCCGGTTTCAACCCGGGATTAATCTCCCCTTCGGGCATTAAAGTTTCTTCGACCGAAGGGGCTGAAAAACCATGTCCGGCCGAAACATACAAAACACCCTTTTTCCTTATCGGAAAACTAATTCCCAAAAATGGAGACCAAACCGGTTGATACCGGAAATTTTCAGTTTGATTCAGCGAATCGGGTAAAAGTCGGGTTAATTCATATTGCAACCAATTGTAACTTAATCCAAGTTCAAAAAGTATTCCCTGATTAAATGTATGCGACGACTGGATAAACAAGCTGACAGGTGTCCGCAATTCCTTAAAACGATTAAGTTCCTCTCCCTGTTCGCCTTGTATGGTTTCAAAAATTGACCAGGTGTATTGTTCTTTCAGAAGCTCAAAACCTCCGTGAATGGCAGTTCTTTGAAAATTAAGCGTTGCGGTTTCCCGGATTCCTATTTTTTTTGAATCATCGACCAGGATATTGAACGGTCGCGATTCGTACCCTTTATAAAGATTACCAAAAACTACCAGTTCATTTTCAATTGTTTTTGAGAAGCGGTATTTGTGTATTAGTCCCAGTAAAGTTTTGCGATAATTCTCAAATCCATTTATGGCAAGCCAATTTGCCGCTGCACTATCGGGCGAATGAGCAAAAGTTCTTTCGTTCAGCGAACTGGGTATTTGAGCATCTGCATCAATAAACTGAAAAACCAAATCAATTGCTGCGTTTTTCCCCGAATAAGTACCATCAAAATTCAGGTTGTTCCGTTGATAAGCACTGTTTTGCCGCCAGCCATCGGAAGTTGAGTAGGCATAATTCAGTTGAAAAGTCCAATTGGCCTGTTTAAACTGCAATAAGAGTTCAGGCTTATAAGAATTATATAAACCCGCTTCAAGTGAAAATCGGGTAGCAAAGCCTTCCGTGGCAGGCTTAATTCCTGAAAGTAAAATAACGCCTCCCATGCCGGAACCATAAAAAGCTGATTTTGCTCCTTTAATAATCTCAATCTGATGAATGTCTGAACTATTTAAATCTTCAATTTCAGTTGTTCCATCGCCCCCGGTAATGGGAATTCCTTTGTAATAGGCTTTTATCCGGTTGGTTCCATAGGGATTTCGCGAGCCCATTCCCCTTATGGTTATTTTATTGGTATTTATTGCTCCCTGCGACACAAAAACTCCTGGAACCGTGTTCAAATGGTCAACAAAAGTAATTCCCGACGATTGTTCCAATCGGTTTTGCTGAATAATACCAATACTTGCCGGTGTAGAAAAAACCTCGTGACGCAACAATTCCGAACTTACTGTAACTGTTTCCAGAGGAAGCGACACGGGAACCAGCAGAATTTCTGGCTTTGCAGGTAGAGCAGAAACTTTAAGCTGTTGGCTTACATAAGCCAAATGCGTCAACTTAAGAATACCCGATTGAACAGGGAGCTCAAAATAGCCACTATCGTTTGTAGTGGTTTGCCCGGATTGATGAACAACATGAACATTTGATATGGGATGCCGATTATAAGCATCCAAAACCCGGCCTTTTATCTGTCCAAAACCAGAAATACTAAGTACAAGAAAAAAGAAAAATACGGAAAAGCGGAAAACCATTAACTATACAGCTTATTCATCAACAGGAACCAACTTAAGAATCCTTCCCGGATTTTCGACACCAACATAAATATAGCCATCGGGGCTTACCTGCACATTCCTGACCCGTCCTATTCCGGGAAGCAGTGTCTCGCGCTTTATCACTTTATTGTTTTTAATCTCAACGCGCTCCAGGTATTCAAACCGCAAAGAACCTATTAACAAACTATTTTCCCAGCCTTTATATCGACTGCCGGTAACAAAATCCATCCCGCAGGGTGCAATTGAAGGCACGTAATAATAAAGCGGTTGTTCCATTCCGGCCATTGCGGTATCAGTAGTAATAATGGTTCCGTTATAATTTATTCCAAAAGTTATAAGTGGCCAGCCATAATTTTTTCCTTTTCCAATAATATTAATTTCATCACCACCACGGGGGCCATGCTCATGAGTCCAGATATCGCCCGTTACCGGATGCCGGACAACTCCCTGCGGATTCCGGTGCCCGTAGGAAAATATTGAAGGCTGTGCTCCCGCTGTATTAACAAAAGGATTATCGGCGGGTATGGTTCCGTCGTCGTTTAAACGATGTATTTTTCCGTTCGAATTGTCGAGTGATTGAGCAAATTCGTTGTGTTTACCCCGGTCGCCAATGGAAAAATAAAGATGCCCTTCGTTATCAAAAGCAATCCGGCTACCGAAATGATGCCGGGTAGTAACCAGCGGTGTCCCTTTAAAAATAGTTTCAATTGCTGTTAATTTATTCCCATTTAACTTTCCCCTGATTATTGCCGTATTCCCTTCGCTTTTATTTTTCTCGCTAAAATAACTGTAAGCAAAATACAAATATCCATTGTTCTCATAGTCAGGATGCTTTTTAACTTCCATCAATCCCCCCTGCCCGGCTACCAAAACCGGCGGCAAGCCGGTAATTTGAACCAGCTTTTTATCTTTAGTAAACCGCGATAAGGTTCCATTCCGCTCTGCAATTAACATGTCGCCATTTGGCAAAAACTCCAGCCCCCAGGGAATCTCCAAACCATCAACAAGCGTTTCTACTTTATACTTTACATCGGTTCCGTAAACTCCTGAAGCATTCTGAGATTCGGCTGCTTCTTTTAAAACCCGTGTTCTGCTTTCGGCTAAAATATATTCGGTTAAGGCCTTTATTTCTTCAAAAGTAAATGCATCCTTAAAGCCGGGCATTCCTTCATCGGGAATACCATTAGCAATTGCATTTTCAATTTGAACCGGCTTTTCCCCATACTTCCATTTACGATCAATAAATTCCTCCATTTGATTTCCATGACAACCGGCACAAAAATTTTGATATATCTCTGCCGGATTTCGCATTTCAACACGGTTTGAATTTTTCTTTTCAGAAAACCAGCCAAAATTTGACTTTAAGGTAAATGCTGAAACAGCCAAAAAAGTCAATGTCAAAAAAGAAAAAACAATACTTTTTTTCATAGTAATAAAATTAGTAAACGGGATAATAGCATCTTGAACAATAAAAGGAATTATTCATTAAAATGTTCATTCTAAAACCTAGTTACAAAACTTTACCAAAAATGCATTAACCTTTTGCTAACCTATACGGATGAACTCGCCAAATAAAATGGCGTATTAATGATATTGTTTGTTGATTTAAGTTAATAGAGGTTTAAAAAAGTGCAAAGCACAAAATGAAATGGAGGGTGCAAAATCTATTTCAAAGGTTTAAAGTTCGTTCGGCTTAGCAGAAGCTAAGTTTTATGGTCGGAAAAACTTCCCGGGTTTTCCGGCCATTTTTTTGGATAGCACATGGCTGTTATCCTTTTGCTAACCAAATCACTGCTTCATCTATTAAAATATTTAATACTTTTGGTATGAATGAAACAATAAAGGATTTCAGTCAAACGAAAATAAGCATTACAGAGAGACTCACTTACTTTTTTATTAATGCTTATCACTTGTAAGATTCATTTGGGCTAATTTCAGTCAGGCTAAAGCATCTCTCCCCGGGATCTTTAGCCTTTTTTCTTTATAAATGTTTCACCAATTCAATTATTTACTATTTTGTGCTACCTAATAACACGATAAATCATCAATGCTGATTTATAATTTACTATTGTATAACCAATAAAACACTAAGTATGAAAAAGTATCTGACACTTCTGATTGCCTTTTTTTCGCTCATCGCATTAAGCCAGGCTCAATCAAATGTTGAGGGAAAGTGGAAAACCATTGACGATGAAACCGGAAAAATGAAGTCGATTGTTGAACTTAAAGTTAAAAACGGCAAGCTTTACGGTACCATAATTGCCTTAAGCCCCGACAGCGATCCCAATAAAGTATGTACCGAATGTACCGATCATAGAAAAGGTAAAAAGATTGTGGGAATGGAAATCATATCGGGACTTAAACAAGATGATTCAGTTTGGGAAGGCGACGATGGAATTTTAGATCCGGAAAACGGCAAGTTATACGACTGTAAAATTTGGGTTGAAGACGGTAAACTTCAGGTACGCGGATATATTGGGTTTTTATTCCGGACACAAACCTGGGTTAAAGCCTAATCTTGTTGTTCTGTTGTAAATAACAAACGATTTTTCGATTTTAATGAACCTGGTTTTACTTCAAAAGCCAGGTTTATGCTTTTTATTTCCTTAAGTGCTTCAAGAATACGGTTTGGTTCAATTGGAGTATGCTCCCATTTTAACCAAAAATCGACCTGTTTTTGTTCCTCAATTAAAACACCCTGCAAGCATTTATTTTGAATTAAGTGCACTACAGCACAGCATTCGTCGCTGTATTCGCTAAACAAAGGGAATTCCTGAACCAGTTGGCGTTTTGTGTGATATACTTTTAGCGGGCGGTTTTCTTTTAAGCTATACCTTAGCGCTTCGTTTATAAGAAATCCAAGGCGGTAAATGGGTTCCGTTGTTACAATACCAATCAGCGGAAAATTAAAATCATCGGTAATTTCAAGCTTTACAGCTTTGCTCATAGCTAAAATTTTTACAGCGTAAAACTAACAAAATGATTTTTAAAACAAAGCCGAATTGAAAAATGCTATTCGACCAAAGCTTTGAGGGTTGCTTTAGCCGCATTTTGTTCGGCCTCTTTTTTCGACAGCCCCTTTCCTTTTGCAATTACTTTGTCGTCGACAATAACTTTGCTTATAAACTCAGGGATAAATGCGTCGACCGCTTCCAAATCGGTTTGAAAAGAGATTTCTTTCCGGTCTTTTTGAGCCCATTCTATTAAGCGGCTTTTATAATTGGTTTCGGTATTAAGCAATTGGCTTAAATCGATATGCTTTTTAAGGAGTTGCTTAAATACAAAATTCCGGACAGCCTTATACCCATGATCGAGATAAATTGCACCAATCAAGGCTTCAAAGGCATCACCCAAAATATGCTTGTTTGAATAATAATTGTGAGCGTGCGAAATAATAAACTTATCGAGTCCCAGTTGAATAGCCAATTGGCCCAGGTAATCACCATTTACAATTTTTGAGCGGGTCTGTGTCAAAAAACCTTCGTTTTTATCGGGGAAACGGGTGTAAAGGTATTCAGCAACAACCGCATCGAGAATGGCATCGCCTAAAAACTCGAGTCGCTCGTTATTAATAACCATGCCATCGTGCAAACGTAAAGAGGCTGATTTATGGATAAAGGCAAGTTTGTATAATTCCTCGTTGCCGGGGAATAATCCGGTAATACGTCGAAGTTCGTCGTAAAAATCCTTATTGGTACTTAAAAGGCGCTTAAAGTGAAAAGCAAAAAATCCCTTTATCAAAATGTATTACTCAAATTTTTTAAACACTACAGAAGCATTATGGCCTCCAAAGCCAAAGGTATTACTTAACACGGCTTTTACTTCTCGGGTTTGAGCTTTATGCAATGTTAAATTTAAGTTTGGGTTGATATTTGGGTCGGCCTCTTTGTGGTTAATGGTTGGTGGAATAATTCCATGGTTTATTGCCATTATTGAAGCAATGGCCTCAATGGCTCCGGCGGCACCAAGCAAGTGGCCGGTCATCGATTTGGTAGAGCTTATATTTAATTTAAAAGCATGGTCCCCAAAAACTTTTTGAATGGCCAAAGTTTCAGGAATATCGCCCACAGGAGTTGCTGTACCGTGAACATTCACATAGTCAATGTCTTCGGGTTTCATTTGAGCTTCTTCTATTGCCAGGTTCATGCACATGGCCGCTCCAATTCCTTCGGGATGCGTTGCTGTCAAATGGTAAGCATCGGCCGACAAGCCACAACCGCCCAATTCAGCATAAATTTTGGCTCCCCGTGCTTTTGCATGTTCCAGCTCTTCTAAAACTAACACAGCGCCACCTTCGCCCATAACAAACCCATCGCGGGTATTACAAAACGGACGTGAAGCTGTTTTATATTCCTCGTTATTTGTTGATAAAGCCTGCATGGAGTTAAATCCACCTATACCTGCCGGGTATATGGTTGCTTCAGAGCCTCCGGTTATTATAGCATCAGCTTTTCCTAAACGAATGTAATTAAAAGCGTCAGCAATAGCGTTTGTTGAAGAGGCACATGCAGAAACGGTTCCGAAATTGGGTCCGTGAAAACCATATTTTATGGAAATTTGTCCTGCGGCAATATCAGAAATCATTTTAGGGATGAAGAATGGATTAAAACGAGGGGTTCCATCTCCACCGGAAAAAGAGGCTACTTCTTCAGAGAAAGTAATAAGCCCACCGATGCCGGAAGCATGAATAACTCCGACCCTGTTTTTATCGATGTTCTCAGGGAAATTAGCATCAGCTATAGCTTCGTCGGCAGCAATTAAAGCAAACTGCGCATAAAGGTCAAGCTTTCTGGCTTCTTTCCTGTCGAAATAAACCGATGGGTCGTAGTTTTTAACTTCACAAGCAAATTGAGTTTTAAATTTAGACGCATCGAAACGGGTAATAAGGTCGGAACCACAAACCCCATTTTTTAGGTTTTCCCAAGTTTCACTCAGGTTCTTACCCAATGGGTTAATTGTTCCTAATCCGGTTACTACAACTCTTTTAAGCTCCATAATGTGTCTAAATTTAAAACTTCAATAAAAAAATGTTAATTACTTAACGTTTTCTTCGATATGTGCTATTGCTTCACCTACCGTAGCAATTTTTTCTGCTTGATCGTCGGGAATAGCAATGTTAAATTCCTTTTCGAACTCCATGATCAATTCCACAGTGTCAAGAGAGTCTGCTCCTAAATCATTTGTGAAGCTGGCTTCTGGAGTAACTTCGTTTTCATCAACGCCTAGTTTGTCAACGATAATTGCTTTAACTCTTGATGCAATGTCTGACATAATTCTAAATTTTTAGTTAACAATAAATTTAATGGGTGAAACACCCTCTCATTAAGAGCCATTGCTCTTGAGGTCTCGAGCGGATTCGAACCGCTGTACCCGGTTTTGCAGACCGATGCCTAGCCACTCGGCCACGAGACCAATTTTTTAGTGCGGTGCAAATTTATAAAATAATTTTCTATAGAATCAAATCAATTCTGGTTTTTTATCTATCACGCTGATATTCAGCGCGTGTTTTTTCTAAAGTGACGCTTACATGCTCTATTTTACCTCCCATTGGGGGATTAATTTTCTTTACTTTCACTTTAATTCTGCTCACTTCGGCAAGTTTTGTGAATAATTCAGTGGTAATTCGGTTGGCAATATGCTCCAACAAATGCGATTTAATATCCATTTGTTCTTTTATAATTTGATAGGCAACCTGGTAATTTACCGCATCATGAATATCGTCGCTGGCAGCAGCTTTTTTACAATCGGCTTCTAAAAGCAAATCGACCAAAAATTTGTTACCAACAATTTGCTCTTCGGAAAAACAACCGTGGTAGGAATAAAACTCCATTCCTTCTATTTCGATAATCCCCATTACAATATTTTTTGGGGCGCTAAGATAAAGAATTATTCCGACTACCTATCAATCAAAATTCATTTACTAATATGTAATAAGTTGCTATATTAAATATGATCTGCTATTCTTACTAGGCAATATCTGTTTTTAAGCGAAACACAGCTAACTTACAAAGATTATCGCGCATTCTCAATCAAAATTCATGGGTAGAATCGAAAAAAATAGCCCGATTGTAAATTAATCTTATAAATCAGGCTATTTTTGTAGCCTGAAAATTAAAAAGCTACTATAGAATGACAACAAAAGATCAGGTTGAGGAAAAAACCAACTCGCTAAATTTTATCGAGAGCATTATTGAAAACGATATAAAAAACAATAAAAACGAAAAACGGGTACACACCCGCTTTCCACCTGAGCCCAATGGATATTTGCACATTGGGCATGCCAAGTCAATTTGCCTGAACTTTGGTCTGGCCAAACGTTTTGGCGGCAAATGCAACCTGAGATTCGACGACACCAACCCTACCAAAGAAGAAGTTGAATATGTAGATTCTATAATGGAAGATGTTCGCTGGCTGGGTTTTGAGTGGGATGGCGATGTTCACTATGCTTCTGATTATTTTGATCAACTTTATCTATGGGCTGAAAAAATGATTATGGACGGAAAAGCTTATGTTGACGACCAATCATCGGAACAAATTGCATCACAAAAAGGAACTCCTACTGTTCCCGGAAAAGAAAGTCCGTTCAGGAACCGAACTCCACAGGAAAACCTGGAACTATTCCGGAAAATGAAAGCTGGTGAATTTAAAGACGGGGAAAAAATACTTCGGGCAAAAATTGACATGGCATCATCGAACATGCACATGCGCGACCCGATTATGTACCGCATCATTCACAAAGAACATCACCGCACCGGAAACAAATGGTGTATTTACCCCATGTACGATTTTACCCATGGCCAGTCGGATTATATTGAGGGAATAACCCATTCGGTTTGCACCCTGGAATTCGAAGTTCACCGCCCCTTATACAACTGGTATTTGGATCAGCTGATTGAAACCGAATACCGCCCACAACAAATTGAATTTGCCCGCTTGAACCTGAGTTACACCGTAATGAGTAAGCGAAAACTTCTGGAGCTGGTTCAAAACAAATACGTGAGCGGCTGGGACGATCCCCGCATGCCTACCGTTTCGGGAATGCGCCGCAGAGGCTACACGCCAGAAGCCATCCGCGACTTTGCCGACCGGATTGGTGTTGCAAAACGGGATAATGTAATCGATGTTTCGCTTTTAGAATTTTGTGTTCGCGAAGATTTGAATAAAAAAGCCGACCGACTGATGGCTGTTATCGATCCAATAAAATTGGTTATCGAAAATTATCCGGAAGGAAAAACAGAAATGGTTTCGGTTGAAAATAATCCGGAAGACGAAAGCCGGGGAAGCCGTGAAATGCCCTTTGGAAGAGAAATTTTTATTGAACGATCTGACTTTATGGAAGATGCTCCCAGTAAATTTTTCCGCCTGACCATCGGGAAAGAAGTTCGCTTAAAAGGAGCCTACATTATCAAAGCCGAACGCGTAATTAAAGATGCTGAAGGCAAAATTACCGAAATTCAGTGTACTTACGATCCCGAATCGCGAAGTGGAAGTGGTTCTGAAGCCAGTAAACGCAAGGTAAAAGCCACCATTCATTGGGTTGAGGCAAGCCGGGCGGTTCCCATTGTAGTGCGTCAATACGATCGCTTATTCAACCACGAAGATCCGGGCGGCCAGGATGATGATTTTAAAAATTATTTAAATGCAGAATCCCTCAAAACTTTAACCCATTGTGTGGCAGAACCGGCAATAAGAAACCTGAAAAAACAGGATAGGGTGCAGTTTCAGCGTCAGGGATATTTTTGTGTCGATTTGGATTCAAGCGACGAATCCATCATATTTAACCGTACGGTAACCCTGAAAGACGATTGGGCGAAACAATCGTCGAAAAACGCTTAATATAAAATTTTAACGAGTAAAGAGGCTGTCTAAAAAGCAAAAGATTTAAACCATCTGCTTTCAAATTAAAAGGGATAGAACGCGGATAACGCTGAAAAAACTGATTTACGCTGATAAGATCTGTGAAAATCAGTCAAAATCCGCGTCATCCCTGTCTGCCGGCCAGGCAGGAGCGTTCCTTTTTAGAAGATTACTTCCGTTTTGTAAGTTTTTGGTAAATGCATATTACTTTTGGCACACCCTCTTTTTTCTATAAAGAAAAGTAGGAAGAGCTTTAAAGCTGATAATTGTATTCAGCCGGAATAAATATTTCAACTTTACTGCCCATAGGTTCCAGCTCTGTTCCATTATCGAGAACCTGAATGCTGATGTGTTTTGTATTAAAGGTGTTAAAATAAGCCACCACCTGTTCCATCATCACCATGTTTTTTGAATAGGCCTGTTTTGAATTCGAAAGGTTACGGTGCATGCCATCATCGATAATTGATATATATACACCCTGTTTATTGGCATCGTCAATAGTAATTGAAATTTTTCCGGTAGATACTCCCGAAAGGATTCCCTTTTTTAGCGCACTTTCAGTAAAACTAAAAATAATTAATTTGGGAACCTTAATGCTTTTATTAATTCCGGGCGAAACCATAAAATCGTAGCTGAATTTTTCTTTAAACCGAAATTTTTCAAGAATCAGGTAGTTCTGTACATAATCGAGCTCCTCTTCCAGCGTACGCGAAAATTCGTCGATACTGACAATAGCTTCGCGCATAAACTTTGAAAACAGGCCAAGGTTTGAATAGGCGGTTTTTCGATCTTCTTTATTGATTGAAAAAGCAATGGAATTTAAGGCATTAAATAAAAAGTGCGGATCCAATTGGTTACGTATCAGGTCGAGTTGCATTTTATAGAAACGTTCGTTATCGAACTTAATGCGCTCGACCTGTAAGTGCTGAATTTTTCTAATCGTCCAAAAAATAAGGTAAGCAAGCAAAGCAACACCAAAAACAACGACAAAACGCAACCAAAACCATTTATTTTTTGAATAACTTACCAGGTACTGGTGGTTCTCATTTTGTACCGAAAGCAAATTCTCTTTCGACTGCTGCATCTTTACCGAAAAATACGTCTTCTGAACACTCAGTCCGGGAATATCGATAAAAACAGGATTTGTAAAATCGCGACGATAAATTATCAGCCGATTGGTTTGCACCACAACTAATTCCTCGTTAAGATCGTTGTCCACATCGATAAATGCCACCTGGTTTATCGCCCCGTCAATCTTTATGGTCTTTACCGGTTCCAATTCCGTATTAAAAACCTGAATTAAGCCATCGCGCGAAAAGGTTAGTATCTGATTCCAATTGGAACGAATGGGATCGAATACAAAATTCTGGTTGCTTAATTCAAGCTGCTTTAGTATCTCACCTTTGGTTCCCAGCAACATTAATTTCGATTGTTCGTTATCGCGTAAGGGCCAGCTAAGAATTCCAATAAACGTTCCTTTATCGTTTTTTACAGGAAAAGTACTGGTAACACCCATGGGGCTTTGAAAAAGCAAGGGTACGGTATAATACAACAGGTTTGAGCGCAAAATAATTGCTGCTGAAAAACGGCTTTTTTCTTTTCCACCTGTCCAGGTTTGGTTGGAACTGTTTAGGGTCGATAAAAATATTTCAGTACTTCCATCCGCATCCAAATCGTACAATATGGGAGAGCCCACCAATTGAACACCTAATTCCGGAGCTTTTGTCAATTGCCGGTTCTCAATGTCGAATGAAAAAACAGCACGGGGCGAGGCGCTGAACCGGCTGTTTACCGAAAAGATTAATTCCTTAAAACCATCTTTGTTCAAATCGGACATTCCTCCCGAATGAATTACCAGATGCCGGTTCTCAAAATTCGCTGGCACTTCACAAACCAATTGCTTTTCAAACACAAACTTATTTTCATCGGAATTATCGAGGCCGTATAAATAAATTGCATTTTCGATTTTCGAAAACACAAATACTTCACTTATGCTGTCGTGGTTGTAATCGCCGGCAAACACATCAAAATTTTCAACAATCTCGCCCTCAAGGTACCACACCCGCTCAAACTCACCGCTGGAACTATATTGATTAATTACCGGCTGCCTGCTATCGAAAATATGATAATAAATAAATTCTTCGGAATTGCCATCCTTATCCACATCGACAAAATAAACCTTTTGCCCGTCGGCCAAAAGCTGGTTGGTGTCTGACATGAGGCTTCCCAGGTATTTGTCGAACATGCGGTACTGCGCAAAATGTCCAATGGTAATTCCCATTAGCACAACCACAATAGTCCAAATCCAGTTTTTAAAAAGTTGCTTAATCAAAGGGTATTGCTTTACAATAGAAGGATAAAAATACGAATTTGATTGGGTGTTGAAAGTAATTTGCCAAAAGAATAATGAAATGAAATAGAAAATGTTTTTTCTACTAAGCCAAAAACCTCATTAAAAGCATCAGTATTTGAAAATAGGTGGTGCCAAAAGAAATTTATACTTTTAAAGCCTAATGAACACAACAAATGGATACAAAAGTTAACACCCTGGTAATAGGAGCCGGACGCGCCGGAACCACTTCACTATGCGACTTTTTAAGTCAACAACCCCGGGTTTGTTTTTCAACTATTAAAGAAATAGCGTACTTTTCGATAAGCGATCAATACAAGAGAGGCGAAGATTACTATCATTCCTTTTTCGACCACTACTGTAGCGAACCGGTCGTTGCTTCGGCCGACACTTATTTACTTATGGATTACCTGGCCATAGAACGCATTTATGCCTATAATCCCCAGATGAAGTTTATAATTATGTTACGCAATCCGGTCGACAGGGCTTATTCATCGTACAACTATTCCGTTCACTATGGTCATCATAAGGCCTATCCTTCATTTTTATCATCCATCAAAAAAGAAGAAAACATAGCTCAGGAATCCCACATAGTTACCCGGAATAATTTGGGCCATTTCTACGGAAGTCTTTATTATCAACATCTATCGGTTTGGATGTCGAAATTTCCCAAGAATCAATTCCTGCTTATTAAACTCGATGATTTTATAAAAAACAGAACATTTGTAGCAAACCAGCTTACTAATTTTCTTGGAACCGACATAACCATTGAATTACCAGATAGCAAAAAGCTGAACGCACATGCCGTTCCGCGATTTAAAGGTTTTGAACAATTGCTTTTGAACCGGGATAACCTGTTACGAAAACTAATTCGGAAAACTACCCCGGTTTTTATTCGCAACCTGATTTTTAAAAGTAAAGTAATTGATAAGTTGCACGATATTAACCGAAAAGAACAACCTTATGCAGCCCTTACCCCAAGCGAAAAAGAGACTGCTATGAACTACTTTAAAAGCGATCTCGAACAAATGAAACGCGAATATGGAATCGACTTAACTTAAGGAAGCCGAAACCTACGCAGGTTCAGGTATTTTATCCGGGTATAGTGTTCAGCTTGTGCTCCAAACCCGGAAAAAAAACGGGCAACGCCGTCAATCATCGAACCTTCAAAATCAAGCAAGGTGTTGGTTCCTGCGTTATTTTTTACAACTTCATCAAGAATTAAAAACATAGCCCGGCTGTTTTTTCCCTCATTTGCCGAGGCGGAAAACATATAAATAAGCCTGTTCTTGAATTTTACAAACAAAGCCGCAGCAATTAAATTCCCCTTTGCATCGGAGCATCCTATTAGCTGACCCAGCTTTTTATCGATAAGAACCGCAATCAAATTACCCATTGTTTGATATTCAGCTTCTTTTAAATCATTTACCGGATTAGAGCGCTTTAATTCCATAAATGCTCGTTGCGAAACCTGCCCGACTAATTTAATATCACTTTTGCGACTTTTGCCAATGTTTCGTTTAGTGTTTTCATTAAAACCCTTTGTAAGCGTTTTGTAAGGATAATTAAGATTTAACAGATAATTTTTCCGAACCGAAGCTAAAGAACTGTCAACCCGAATCTGGTGATTCAATGAAAACTCCGTTCTCATAAAAGATTTGGGTACATTTTTTAAAAAAGTTGCAGGTGTTTGTGTATAATCGCTGGAACCAAACACCCCCAATTGCTGGGCAAACAAAGGGTGATATATATATTTAATTCCCAGTTTTTGTTTCCAGGGTAAAGGCATAACCGCCGAATAGTCGTCAGCAACCAGCGCATCCCAGCCCGGACAAACCACATCGAGATACCAGCTCAGGCCATAGACCAGTCCATTGGGAGCCTTGTTAATACAAGCATCCCATCGGTTTTTATCAATAGCCTTATGCTTTAGGTATTTAATATTCATACTTTATTCAAATATTCCCGTAGTAAAATGCCGAAATTAACTATTAATTCGTATTTGCGCATCATTTTTCTTTCATGTAATTTCGCAGCCATAAAATACAAACTATGTTACAGATCGACAATACCCTGATTAGTTTAGATATTCTTGAAAAAACTTTTGTGTGCGATTTGGGAGCCTGCAAAGGAGCCTGCTGTGTTGAAGGTGACTCCGGCGCCCCTTTGGAAGCTAACGAAACGCAAAAACTGGAAGAAATTTTTGAGACGGTAAAAAAACACATGACTCCCGAAGGCATTGCCGAAGTTGAAAAACAAGGCAAATGGGTAATCGATGCCGATGGCGATAAGGTAACCCCATTGGTTAATAACCGGGAATGCGCCTACACTTATCGTGATGAAAAAGGCATTGTATTTTGCGCCATCGAAAAAGCGTATCTGAATGGCGAAATCGATTTTCAAAAACCCCTGAGTTGCCATTTATACCCCATAAGAATTAGCAAATTTACCGAGTTCGAAGCCTTGAATTATGAACGCAACAAGCTTTGCATCCCTGCCCGAATCCATGGCGAAAAGCTGGGCGTACCCATTTACAAGTTTGTAAAAAACCCTTTAATCCGTAAATACGGAGCCGAGTGGTACAAGCAATTGGAAATTGCCGCCGACGAATTCCTGAAAAGCAAATAGCTGTTAGACATTTAGACTTTAGGCACAAAACCCAAGACTTATGACTTAAGAACTTTTCACTATAACACAATTGATTGAAGAAGTTAGACTTTAGATACTAGATTTTAGACTCTCGAAAGACTGCCGGCTGTGGACTGCACAGACTCGAAGATTGGCATTTTCGGTGAATTAAAAACCTCTGAATTTTTTTCCAAAGGATGCTTCCGTAGCAGCACATAAGCAATAATTCACTCCGGCTGATACTTCCGTAGCACTACAAAAGAGCCAAATCAGTCGGATTGATGCCCGTGTATCACTTCAGAAGCATCAATTCAAGCCATTTGGTGCTTTCGTACCACTTCAGAAGCACCAATTCACGCCATTTGGCTCCTCCGTACTACTTCGGAAGCACCAAATGACGACAGGAGACGCCTTCGTAGTCCTGCGGAAACGCCAAAACAAGCGGATTATAATCCGTTTACCCCTGCGAAAATACTTTATCGCAGTAACTGGCAGTAAAGCATTTGGCCGTCGCTCCAAACCAGAATCTGGAGGCAACACACAGAAACCAATCACTTAGAATAAATAACCAAAGAATAGCCTTCCCCGGCCGGTAAAATAAAAACCATTTTAATTCTGGATGAAGAAACCCATCCATTGCAATCCCTGGAACAATACATAAACGATTCGTTATATTCAGATCAGCAAATAAGTAATGACAATCAAAAGAAAAAGAACTCTATTTTTTGCAGATTAATCAATGTTCCTTTTATTTATGTTTCTCATAAAATTAATTTCTAGAATCTAAATGCTGGAGCCATTGTTGGGGGTTTCATGGCAGGAATGTATGGCCGATTCATAGCTGGATTCCAAAAATAATTTCGATTGCCATAATAATTGGTTCTATAACGCGAAAATCCAACAATTGAAAAATCAATGGGCAAAATTACTTCTTGTGGGACTTCCACATCATCTACTTTTGCCGACCGCCATTTAAGCTCTCCAATTAAATCGGAAAGTTTATTTACTATCTCCGCATCACTTTCAGTGGAAATTCCTTTTACTAATTTATAATCTGAAATTCTACCATCGGTCTCAACGAGGCATTTTACCAAAACAAAACCATGAATGTCGGCATCAACAGCGGCCTTTGGATACCTAAATTTTTCGGATAAAGCAGGCTTTGAACTAAATGATTCTATTGCAACGAGCGCATTATCCGTATTTACTTCCGGCAAATTTAATTTGTTTTGAACAGATTTGAAGTTTTTAATTTCAGCCGATTGCTGACAATACTGATAAATCTTTCTACCTTTAGTATCCAAATAATAAACGGCATTCAATTTTCCCTGGACGAAGGAATAATTTATTGTTCGCTGATTCAAGCCATCTAAAATTTCAATCGCTCCACTTTTATGGGAATCCAATTTTTCTTCGCCATTTTCAGTAAGGGCTTTTTCAATAAATAAGGTGTTTTCGAAATAGCTATACTGGAATTGAAGATTTCCGGTTTTATAAAATAATTGAATTCTATTTTGATTATTGTTGCGATATTCAATGGTTTTTCTGATGGTTCCATTGGGGTAGTAATAAACAAATTTATTTTTTTGACGATGCGGATAAAAACCAGTAAAATCACCTTCAAATAAAGGAGTGGAATCTTTCAAAAAATATTTCAGGTGAAATACGGAATCCTTAAAAGATTGAATTTCTGCAAAATAACTATAGTTTTCGCTTGCTTCTACTTCATCCCATGAACTATTAAAACAAATCGGTTTATGCTTCTCGAAATAACCCGCATATTTTAAAATTTTTATGATAGAAGGCATATCTTTCTCCACCAGGGTTCCATTACTGATACTTTGTACCAAGAAGGGATAGTCCTTGAAAACCTGAGTTGCATATTTAATGAATTTTTTATCCTTTTTGGGGAAGCTTTTATAATCATAAGCTCCATCATATTTTAATAGAAAGGTTTCTAAAGGATTTTGAGATCCGTTTGTGGTGTGTTTGTAAAATGTCATTCCATCAAAAACATCTAAAACTACAGCAAACTCAGGCTTTGTTTTAGTAAGCGTTCCGGATTTAAGTTGCACGGCAAAATTCTGAATAGAAACGATGGAATCTTTCCTAATAACGAAACTTAAGCAATTTTTCGGATTTAAAGTCACTTTTTTTGAAACCATATCCGGCTTAAATTCAAAATTTCCAGCATATTGTGAATACTTAATAAATCCTTCAATTTTATTGCTATTTAAATCATAGTAATAACCAGGAGTATAATCTGCTCCTATATAATGTGAAACTTGTAATGACTTTTCAGGGATATAATCATTATCGTAAAAACCAAAAATGGGCTGTCCGTTGATATCAAAATAGTTCCCAATCTGATTATTTTTTACAACATCCTGAGCCAATAACTTAATTACAGCTAAAATAAATAAAAATAAAAGAAATTCTTTTTTCATGATAAATGGTAAAAATGGTTCTTTGTAAGTTATCAAAAATACTAAGTTTTATTAATTTTCCAACTAAGACATTTTCATTCAATTAAAAACCAACAAAATCGTTCCTTTGTTAATTTACCAAAGATGGTAAACTCAATTCTTTGATTATCTTTGCAGCCAAAATTATTGACTGATTGATAGATGGAGAATATTCGTAACTTTTGCATCATTGCCCATATCGACCATGGGAAAAGTACTTTGGCCGACCGCTTATTGCAGGTTACCAATACAATTAGCGAGCGTGACTTGCAGGCTCAGGTTCTTGACGACATGGACCTCGAACGCGAGCGGGGCATTACCATAAAAAGCCACGCCATTCAGATGGATTATGAGTGGAATAAGCAAAAATATGTACTCAATTTAATTGACACTCCGGGACACGTCGATTTCTCGTACGAAGTGTCGCGTTCCATTGCAGCCTGCGAAGGTGCGCTGCTAATTATTGACGCTACACAGGGAATTCAGGCCCAAACCATATCGAACCTTTACCTGGCCATTGAGCACAACCTTGAAATTATTCCCATTTTAAATAAAATGGACTTGCCCAATGCCATGCCCGAAGAGGTAAAAGATCAGATTATTGAATTGATTGGTTGCGACGAATCGGAAATTATTGAAGCCAGTGGTAAAACCGGCCAGGGTGTTCAGGATATTCTGGAAGCCATCATAACAAAGATTCCAGCTCCCAGTGGCGAAAAAGATGCCCCCTTACAGGCCCTGATTTTTGATTCGGTGTTTAACTCATTCCGTGGAATTATTGCCTACTTTAAAGTAAATCATGGCGAAATACGCAAAGGCGACCTGGTAAAATTTGTGAATACCGGAAAAGAATACAATGCCGATGAAGTGGGCGTTTTGCGACTGAAACCCGAACCCCGCGAAGTATTACGAACCGGCGATGTGGGCTATATTATTTCCGGAATCAAAACCTCAAAAGAGGTGAAGGTGGGCGACACCATAACGCATGTAAAAAATCCATGCACCCGTGCTGTTGCTGGTTTCGAAGATGTAAAACCCATGGTTTTTGCCGGAGTTTATCCGGTTGATGCCGACCAATATGAAGATTTACGGGCATCGCTCGAGAAATTACAACTGAATGACGCCTCCTTAACTTTTGAGCCCGAATCGTCGTTAGCCCTCGGCTTTGGTTTCCGCTGCGGATTTCTGGGGCTGCTCCACATGGAAATTGTTCAGGAACGCCTCGACCGGGAATTCGACATGGATGTAATTACCACCGTGCCCAACGTTTCGTTTACCTGCTACACCAAAAAAGGTGAGAAAATTGAAGTCCATAACCCATCGGGTTTACCCAAAGAAAACCTGATTGATTATATTGAGGAGCCCTACATTAAAGCGCAGATAATTACCGTAGCCGACTACATTGGCCCCATTATGAAACTTTGCATCGACAAAAGGGGCGAACTGCAAAGCCAGGTTTATACTTCGTCGAACCGGGTCGAAGTTTCGTTCGAGATGCCTCTTTCAGAAATTGTATTCGATTTTTACGATAAACTTAAAAGCATCTCCAAAGGATACGCATCTTTCGATTACTACCGCACCGGGTTTAAACGGGCAAAACTAATTAAGCTCGACATTCTGCTGAATGGTGAAAGTGTGGATGCGCTTTCGGCACTGATACATGTAGATCATGCCTACGATTTTGGCCGAAAAATATGCGAAAAATTAAAAGAACTCATTCCACGTCAACAATTCGACATAGCCATACAAGCAGCAATTGGAGCAAAAATTATTGCCCGCGAAACAGTAAAGGCTGTTCGTAAAGATGTTACGGCCAAATGTTATGGCGGTGATATTACCCGAAAACGTAAGCTTTTGGAGAAACAAAAGAAGGGTAAAAAACGCATGCGTCAAATTGGTAACGTTGAAGTTCCCCAAAAAGCATTTTTAGCTGTTCTTAAGCTCGACTAAAACAGCATAAACAAAACTCCAAAACCCTGAAACAGCTTAGTATTCAGGGTTTTTTGCATAAATACATTCGGGTTCTATTTAGAGCGCAAAAAAATGTCGCTTTTTTTCGAAATAATATTTGGATGGAAAAGATTTTTCGCTACTTTTGCATCGCTCTTTAGCAAACGGGGTGCCATAGCTCAGTTGGTAGAGCAATGGACTGAAAATCCATGTGTCCTTGGTTCGATTCCGAGTGGCACCACCTCTAAAAAGGCTCGATTTTATCGGGCCTTTTTTGTTTTTAGCCGCAACTATAAACCATCCAATGCTTCGCGCAACTTCTTTGTGAGCGAACTTACCACCAAATCATAACTATGATCAATCCATTCACAAACCTGTTTTCCTGAAACCGAACCATCCATAACAATGGTATTCCAATGCTGTTTGTTCATGTGGTAACCGGGTAAAACAGCGGGATATCTTTCGCGTAGTTCCAGCGCAAGCTCCGGATCGCATTTTAAATTTAGGTTTAACGCACCTTCCAGATTGGCAAGTGCAAACATTTTACCCATAACTTTAAAAACCAGGGTATCATCGCCAAAAGGCATCGCTTCCTCAGTTCCTTTCTTTTTCAGGCAATACGTCCGAATGGCTTCAATATTCATAGCTTGTAAGATTTTCGGGCTAAAAGCCGCTGATTTATCAATAAGCAAAAACACCACTTGTTGGGTTTTGTTATTATCTGCATCTTTGTTAATCGATACGATTCGGTAAATTTAATTACTTTGCTTATCAATTTTATTCGTTGCCAAAAATTTGTTGCATACCTTTAAAACTATTGAACCGTGAACCTGAATAAAACAATTATTGTTACCATGATGCTTACAAGCCTGATATCAACTTCGTGTAGCTTAAAACAAGAAGCTGACGTAATTATTAAAAACGCAAAAATATATACCGTCGATAATAATTTCACGGTGGTGCAGGGAGCGGCTATTGTCGATGGCATTTTTGTTGCCGTTGGGCCCGATGCCACAATTAATGCGCAATATTATTCCGATAAAGTAATCAATTTAAAGGGCAAATATGTTTATCCGGGTTTTATTGATCCACACTGTCATTTTTATGGTTATGGTATGACCCTTACCCAGGTCGATTTGCGGGGAAGCCAATCGTATAAGGAAGTGGCTGAACGCTGCCAGAAACATTACGAAACTTACGGAGGCAAATGGATTACCGGACGGGGCTGGGATCAGAACCTTTGGGAAACCAAAGAATTCCCCGACAAAGCGTTGCTCGACCAGTTATTTCCCGACATTCCGGTTTTGTTGCGTCGGATTGACGGACACGCTGCCATTGCCAATTCAGCCGCACTCAAAATTGCAGGAATCGATGCCACAACTAAAATTCATGGAGGCAGTCAGCTTATAAAAAACAACGAACCCAGCGGTCTCTTAATCGATAAGATGGTTGATTTGGTATTGTCGTTTGTTCCGGAACCTACCTCGGAAGAAGAAACCTCGGGATTGTTAGCAGCTCAGCAAAATTGTTTTGCTGTGGGCCTTACATCGGTTGGCGATGCCGGTTTGCCTAAAGAAACGGTATTGTTAATCGACGAACTGAATAAAAGCAATCGCTTAAAGACGCGTATTTACGCCATGCTGGAACCCAGTCATGAAAATATTGAACATTTTGTAAAAAAGGGCTTTTACCAAACCAATCGGCTTCACGTACGTTCCATAAAACTTTATGCCGATGGCGCTTTGGGATCGAGAGGGGCCGCTTTACTAAAACCATATACCGACGATCCGGAAAATTCGGGAATTATTGTTGAACCCATCGATTCCCTCAAAGCCTGGTGTAATTTAGCGCATCAATACAATTATCAGGTAAACACTCATTGCATTGGCGATTCGGCCAACCGAATCATGCTGAACATTTATGGCGATATACTTAAAGGAAAAAATGACCAGCGCTGGCGCATTGAACATGCACAGGTTGTAAATAAAGCCGATGTAAAACTATTCAAACAGTACCAGATAATTCCCAGCATCCAAACCACACATTGCACATCGGACATGAGCTGGGCTCCTGAGCGCCTGGGTCCGGAGCGCATTACCGATGCTTACATCTGGCAGGATTTACTCAATCAAAACAATTGGTTGATAAATGGCTCCGATTTTCCCATTGAGGACATAAATCCCCTTTACGGATTCTTTTCGGCAATTGCGCGAACCGATTTTGACGGAAATCCCAAAGGCGGATTTTATCCCAAACAAAAGCTTTCACGCGTTCAGGCCCTTAAAGGCATGACCATCTGGGCCGCCCAGGGACAATTTGAAGAAGCAGTGAAAGGCAGCATCGAAAAAGGAAAATTTGCTGATTTTGTTGTTACGGAACAAGATATTATGTCGATTCCCGAATTGGAAATTCCACATCTTAAGATTGAACAAACCTGGATTGGAGGCGAATTGGTTTATTCAAATACCAAGCAACCCTAAAGTCTGACTTGCCAGTTATTTCTTATGCGAACCGTCGCAAAAAGGTTTGTTGGCCGATTTTCCACAGCGGCATAAATATACTTTGTCCATAGTCGACAGCAGTACCCCATCAACACCTTTTACCGTAAAGTTGCCTTCAATCATTAAGGGTCCATTTTCGAATGCGGTAACTTTGGTTTTATTTTCCGGATTACTCATAAAGTTAAATTTTATTAATTATCGGGAGCAAAACCCGCCTTGTTGTGGGTTCCATCGCAAAAGGGTTGTTTTTTACTTAGCCCACAGCGGCAAAACGAGGTAATACTCTTAATTTCCTGAGTTGTACCATCGGGTTTCACCACGGTTAAGCTTCCTTCGGCCAAAATAGGGCCATTGCGCATAATATTAAAACTCACTTTTTCGGCCTGTGGTGGTTTGGTCGATGTCTGGCCTTCAATTGCGCTACCTGAAGTGTTTCTTTCGTAAGTAAGTGCATCGGTTGGGCAGCGTTCAACAATATCAATTATTGCATCGGTCGATGCCTGACTCATGTCAATCCAGGGTCTTCGCGAGGGATCAAAAACACTGCGCAACTCCCTGAAACAAGTTCCGGCATGCACACATTCGCGAGGCTTCCAATGAACGGTAATTTCACCGTTTGTATAACTTCTTTCGTTTTTATCCATGGTTATTGTATTTGAATCTTAAAAAAAGAGGAGACAGCGTTTGTCTCCCCTCCTGTGGTATGAACAACCATAAACCCAAATGGTTTAAAAGGCAATGGTTAATAAATTAATATCCTGAAACGGCAAACCGAATTTACGACCAATACTTTCTTTTGTCAATACGCCATTGTACACATATATGCCTGTACGCACGCCGAAATTTTCTTTAATAATCTGATTTATTCCACCCGCATCGCCCAGTTCAATAAGAATTTGGCCCAATATATTGCTCAGCGCATAACTGGCGGTTCGTGCCACCCGCGATGGAATATTGGGCACACAATAATGCACCACTCCGTGTTTGCGGTAAACCGGATTCTTAAAACTGGTCATTTCAGAAGTTTCAAAACAGCCTCCCTGGTCAATCCGCAAATCGATAATTACCGAATAGGGTTTCATTTGCTTTACGGTGTCTTCGCTTACAATAAATGGATGCTCGCCATGCTCCAACGGAATAGCTCCGATTACCACATCGGCCGTTCGCAAAGCTTTAGCCACCACCCTGGGTTGCATTACCGAAGTAAATATGCGTGTTCCCAGGCGCTGCTGCACATCGCGTAAGCGATTCATCGATAAATCGAAAACTTTGACAAATGCACCCAGACCCAATGCTGTCCGGGCAGCAAATTCGCCCGCAGTTCCGGCGCCCAGAATAACCACATCGGTAGGACTAATTCCACTGATTCCGCCTAACATTTCGCCTTTACCATTATTCACGTTACTCAGGTATTCAGCAGCAATCAACACCGAAGTGGTTCCCGATATTTCCATCATGCTTTGCACAACCGGATACACGCTGTCGTGTTGATCCATCAGAAATTCATAACCCAAAGCGGTAACTTTTTTCTCCTGGAGCTTTTGTACCATTTCCCTGGTTTGTGTACCTATTTGAAAAGTTGAAATAATTACCTGATTACCTTTCAACAGGTCAATCTCTTCGTTACTTAAGGCGGCAACTTTTAAAATTACATCCGAAGCATAAATTTCCTTTTTGCTGCTGACAATTCTCCCACCTACTTCGCTGTACATTAAATCGTCGAAGTTTGCCTGCCTTCCGGCTCCTTTTTCCACAATTACATCGTGCCCGTGATTTACCAAAAGCTCAACCGCATGGGGAGCAAGGGCAACCCTGTTTTCGTCGGCTGCCGATTCTTTGGCCACAGCAATTCTTAGATTTTTTTTCTTTTTCCCTATTTCCAGCATTTCTTCCTGAGGCATCAACTGCTGGTTACGCAGGGGAAAACCCGAACCCTCTGTATTACCCATCATTTTCGGAACAATTAAATTTATTGATCAACGAATTTAAACTAAAATTGCCATTTAATCAATACAATATCGTTGCACAAAAAAAAGAGCGCCCAAAAATTCGGACGCCCTTCGTTTGTTTGTGTTGATATGAATTTATTTTACGGGTATTCGCATGCCATAGAACGAACGGTAAACAAAGTAAAGTCCAACGGCCAGAAAAGCAAAACCTATGTACCGGGCCAGCATGGCATTTCCGTGTGCAATTAATTCAATGGAAATTTCAGCAGCCAATAAGCCAAACAAGGTCGAGAATTTAATAATTGGATTCAAAGCAACCGATGCCGTATCTTTATACGGATCGCCAACGGTATCACCAACCACAGCGGCTTCGTGTAATGGCGTATTGCGTTCTTTTAAATCAACCTCAACCACTTTTTTGGCATTATCCCAGGCTCCACCGGCATTTGCCATATACATAGCCTGGAACAAACCAAACACGGCGATACTAATCAGGTAGGCAACAAAAAAGTTGGGATCGATAAAAGCAAAAGCTAAAGTAAGCGCCAACAATACAAAGAAAATATTCCACATTCCCTGCTGCGCGTACTGCGTACAGATGCGTACCACACTCTTTGAATCATTAATATCGGCAGTTTCTTTATCAAGATTGATATTTTTTTTAATGAATTCTACCGCACGATAAGCTCCGGTGGTAACTGCCTGAATTGAAGCTCCCGAAAACCAGTAAATGACAGCCCCTCCGGTAATAAACCCTAAGAGAACCGGAGCATCAGTTAATTCAATACTCAACATTCCTGCTTTTTTCAGGATTAGGATTATGGAGAAAATCATTGTAGTTGCACCAATAACTGCCGTTCCAATCAATACGGGTTTGGCCGTTGCTTTAAAGGTGTTTCCGGCAGAATCGTTTGCTTCCAGGTTTTCTTTTCCACGGGCAAAATCGGGGGTAAAACCAAAATCGCGTTCAATTTCCTGACTAATTCCTTCAATTTTCTCAATTCTACTCAATTCAAAAACCGATTGGGCATTATCAGTTACCGGTCCGTAACTGTCAACAGCAATGGTAACCGGCCCCATTCCTAAAAAGCCGAAGGCTACCAAACCAAAAGCAAAAATTGAGGGATAAATCATATAGCCATCCAATCCGTATCCACTTACCAGATAGGAGATAAACATAAGTACCACTATTATAAATCCTTTCCAGAAAGCGCTAAAATTTCCGGCTACTATTCCCGATAAGATATTTAACGAAGCTCCCCCTTCGCGCGATGCAATTACAATCTCCTGCACATGCCGCGATTTTGAACTGGTGAAAGCTTTGGTAAACTCAGGAATAATGGCAGCAGCTAAAGTACCACAACTAATAATGGTTGCCAGTTTCCACCATAAACCTCCGCCCAGTTCAGGCAAAAGAAAATAACTGGCTAAAAAGGTGGCAATTATTGAAACAATACTGGTAATCCAAACCAATGAAGTGAGCGGATTTTCAAAATTAAATTTTTCAGCATTCTTATATTTCGCAATTGAAATCTGATTATTGATAACATACGACAGAATGGAAGTAATTACCATCAACAGGCGCATTACAAAAATCCAAACAATAAACGACGCCTGAAATTCAACACCGGTAACAGCCAAAACAATAAACGAAATAAGCGCTACACCGGTAACACCATAAGTTTCGAAACCATCGGCTGTTGGCCCAACGGAATCGCCTGCATTATCACCGGTACAATCGGCAATAACTCCCGGGTTACGCGGATCGTCTTCACCAATATTAAAGACAATTTTCATTAAATCGGCACCAATATCGGCTATCTTGGTAAAAATACCACCAGCAATCCTTAAGGCTGAAGCACCCAGTGATTCACCAATGGCAAATCCTACAAAACTTGCTCCGGCATACTCACCCGGCACAAAAAGCAAGATGATAAGCATCATCAGTAGCTCAACCGTAATGAGTAAAACGCCAACACTCATTCCCGCCTGCAAGGGAATATTTACCACTTCCCACGGTTTTCCACGAAGCGAAGCAAACGATGTTCGGGCATTTGCCAGCGTATTGATACGAATACCAAACCAGGCAACCCCATAGGATCCTGCAATTCCCAACACAGTCCATAACAAAATCAACAGCACCTTACTGAACCCCATATCGGCTAAACCTAAAAAGTAATAAACAATAGCCGAACCAATAATCAGAAACAAAACGGTAATAAAACGCCCTTGTTGAAACAGGTAGGTTTTACAGGTTTCATAAATAATTTGAGCCACATCCAGCATCGATTGGTGAGCTGGAAGTTTTTTGATACGCAAAAATTGCCAGATACCAAAAAAGACACCAAATAAAATTACA
This sequence comes from Salinivirgaceae bacterium, assembly GCA_050179685.1. Lineage (GTDB taxonomy): Bacteria > Bacteroidota > Bacteroidia > Bacteroidales > SZUA-534 > GWE2-40-63. The sequence continues at coordinate 47,739 of JBFXEW010000015.1, read as the reverse complement.
ATCAAGCCCCAGAGTAATAATGACCGTCCCTCGCTCAGGTCCGGAATTACCAAATCGGCCTCACTGGCTTTAGTCAGGAAAGGTAGTAGAGCCATCAGCCCAAGTAGTAAAGTTTTCTTTTTCATAAAATGTTTGAATTTAGGTTTAGTGTTAAAGCAAAAATATGCCTTGAGCGAGTAACAAAAAAAATACTGCGTAACATTAACTTGTTTTTATGCTACATAAATTTATATTTGTATTGGGGGAGTATTTTTCAAAGTTGGTCCCAAACTACCCGAAACCCCCCTTTTTCAAGCAAAATATTCAAAATCAAAATTTTTCAATTGGCTGTACTACTGTTAATTAGCAAATAGATGACATTTGTCATGTTTTAATCTGAGCAATATTTTAATCTACAATTCAACTTTGTCTATTAAACAAGAATCCTGCGCATCTGCTTCGGGTGAATGGAATTTACATGCTCTACAATATACTTTTGGCGATCAGGAAAATAAAAAATTAGAGCCCAATCAGGTATTTTACAACATCAAAAAATCAAAATGCTGATAAACTGAATCTTAAGCATTCGGCTTTTAACAAACCTGTCAAATAATAGTACATAGTTTAAATTGTAGGATACATATCATAAACACCGCACCGCTTTCTTAAATTAACTTTGAGACAATCAATCCGAACTATTTTACAACTATGAAAAAACTATTCTACCTCTTATTCAGTCTTCTCTATTTAAACACAACCCTAACAGCGCAAATGCTGGCCAATTTTGAAACTGCAGAAACCACCCCTGTTTTTACAGCCGAAGGAACAACCGCTGTGGTCGACAACCCGGATAAAAGTGGTATAAATCCCAGCGAGAAAGTTGGCTATTATGAAAAAATTGCAGGAAACTGGCATTATGTTACCATGCATTTCCCCGATTCAGTTAATATTGGCTACAACAATACACTTACTTTTAAGTTACGATGCAGCACGCAAGGGCGCATCTTTGCCAAATTCTGGATCAACGATCAAATTCTTATTGAAGAATGGGCACCCACTTACGAATTCAAACCCTTGCCCAACACATGGACTGAATGTAAGATGGACTTAACTCCGGCCATGGGAAAAAATTTCACCAAGTTGGAGTTGGCTGCAGCAGTAGATAATGAAGAAATTGCACAGGTATATTTTGACGATGTGAAATTATCGAACCCCGATGTCGGTTCGGGAGAACCTAAAGCCTTGTTTACTGTTTCTGACAATACCTCATTAATTGGCGATTCCATTTTTTTTGATGCATCAGAATCGTTTGATTACGATGGAGAGATAAGCGAATATTTATGGGATTTTGGAGATGGTTCAACCCGCACAGGAACCAAAGTTGGCTATGCCTATGCTACTGACAGTGTTTTTGAGGTAAAACTAACACTTACCGATAATGAGGAAAAAAAAGCATCGGCCAGCACTTACATTTTTGTATTCTCCGAAACTGAAAAAATAAGCCGTTTAACCTTTGTAACAAAAAATGCAGCAACCCATAAAAAGGTTGAAGCTATTTTTCAAATCAATAAAAGTTATACAAATGTTTACGATCCCGACGAAGTTGCTGTCGACGCCGAAATAACAAAACCCGATGGAGAACTATTTACGATTCCGACATTTTATTATGTTAATCAAAAATTTGAAAACACCACATGGGTAAGCAACGAAAGCTACAAAGCATGGATGGTACGTTTTATAAGCGATCAATCGGGCCTGCATAAGGTAAAACTTATACTTACCGATGCCGAAGGAATACAAACCACAAACGACTTTGAAATTACTATTGCAGCTGGCGATACCAAAGGAATTATCCGGAACGATGCGGCAAATAATCAATATTACCGACACAGTACCGGAGAACCCTTTTATCCGTTGGGAATAAACATTGGCTGGAACAACATTGAAAACTACACTACTACAATTAATAACCTGACACAGGGAAAAGCCAATATATTCCGTTATTGGCATACACCTTTTGCCAATCAGGCGCTCGAATGGAAAGAAACAGCTTTTTACGATGGCTTAGGGTTTTATAGTCAGCAGGCTTCAGCCATGAGCGATTCCTTATTGAATTTATGTGAGGCCAACGATTTTTATATGCAACTGGCCATTTTTCAGCACGGTATGTTTTCGGAAAATGTAGACGAAATGTGGGCCAATAATCCATACAATAAAATAAATGGTGGCTATATTGACCGGGCCGAAGAATATTTTTACAATGAAGACTGTAAAAAACAAACTAAAAAACTGTTACGGTATATTGTGGCTCGCTGGGGATATTCAAAGAATCTTTTCGCCTGGGAATTTTTTAACGAAGTACAGTTTACCGGTATCCACAACAGTCAAACAGCAGCCTGGTATCCAGGTGTGCTTAGCTGGCACAGCGAAATGAGCAATTATATTGCTGAAATCGATCCCTTTAATCATATACAAACCACCAGCGCTGAGAACTCACAATTGTTCGATTTAGACACCATTCCCGAACTCGATGTTTTGCAATACCACTTATACTCAGGCAATTTATTAAACCAACAGGCAGAACTCGATTTTTCATTTAGAAATAACCTGGAAAACAAATCAATAATTAACGGAGAATACGGAACAAATCAGGCAGCCGATGTTCCCATCGACATGCAACGCCATGCAATTTGGAATGGAATAATGACACAGGTCCCCCGCTACATGTGGATTTGGGAACATTATCTCGACCTTTCGTGGGCAGCCTTATTTACTATGCCGGCCCAATACCTGCAAGACGAAGATTTTGCCAGCTATGAGGATCTGACAGATTTCAACTTCTCAGTTTCTCATCCGGTGAAAACTTTTTCAAATTACGGGTTATCGGCAAAACAAAACTTTTATGGCTACCTGTTCGACCCCAATAATGGAAACAGCATCAGCGAAGCTGAATTGGTTCTGAAAAATATTCCTTTCGCCAATTACAACCTTATTTTTTACCTGTCTGAATCAGGAAAAACAGAAAGCATCGAAAACATTCCCTTAATAAAACTGACGAATAAAATAAGCTTACCTGTTTTTAATAAAGGAATGGCTTACAAAATAAAATTTGCATCGGCCTACACCAAACCCATTGCCCTGGCGGGTAACGATACTACCGTTTCACCCGGAACTTCAATTCAGTTAAGCGGTGCTCAAAGCATTGGCCTAACAGAAAATGAACTAGTTTATACCTGGGCAATTGATCAAAAACCAGACAACAGCAATCTGGTAATTTCAAATTCAACTGACGAAGCCTTAACCATTGTCCCCGATGTAAGTGGGATTTATAAAATAAGCCTGATTGTTAACGATGGCGAACAAAGCAGTGTTCCCGATGTAATAACCATAACCGTTTCAAGTCAGCCGGTTGCTGTGTTGGTCAGCGATACCACCATAAGTATGGAATCATCATACTTTTATATTGATGGTACAAAAAGTTATGACCCCGATGGTGACCCGCTTAGCTACAACTGGAGACTGGTTTCGTACCCTGAAGAAAGCAAAGGTAACTTCTACCAGCTAACTGATCCTACTTCAATTCTTCGGGTTGATGCCGAAGGAAGCTATGTGGTGGAACTTATTGTAAGCGATGGCATTTCGCAAAGTTCGCCCGCTGAAATGACCATATCAGCCATTAACACAGCCATTAGTTCAGAAGAATTAAAAAGCAGTATTTCCATATTCCCAAATCCAAGCCATGGAACAATAACTATTATTTCGACACAAAATTCTATAAAGCAAGTAGCTTTATACGATTTGTCGGGACGCTTGTTAAGTAACTATAAACCGGATGGAGATACCCAAGAGTTTCAATTGAACACCACGAGTCTAAATTTGCAAAACAGTGCCGTAATAGTCAGAATAAGCGACAATAAAAACAACACCATTAATAAATTAGTGCTAATTGTTCAATAGTTAATTATTTTGTATTAAGCAGCGTTTGCCCTCACTCAGGTAATCGCTGCTTTTAATTTACCTGAAATTTGGTAAAATATACGGCGACAGTTTGACGTTTTGTCCCATATTTTTCCAGATGGCATTTACAGCAACTTCCCATTTAAGCGCCGAAATACCCGAACGATTTCCAATCACACGATAAGCATCCCCATTATAGTAAATCTCGAGCATCTCTTTAACCTGCGGATTAATGGTTTGTAAAACCTCGAAATCAAGTGTAATAATTTTCGATTTATCGAGAAATACCAATTCAATTCGATTGGTGTAGAGTCGAACATCGGCTTTACCTATGAATTTCAAATCGTGACCACTTGAACTGTAATAAACTGACGAAGCTTTATCTTCGAATAATAAGGTGTCGGGATTGCCGTTAAGTTTTTGGCTCACCCAATTATACAACCACTGTTCTTCATAATTATACCAATCGCGTAAATTATCGAAATACAATTCACCCGGGCTTTTTCGTTCAAAAAAACCATAATCGTTTATATGCAAGTCGTAATTACATTCGGAGCAGGAAAATTCGTTTCCAGCAGCATAAAAAGAATCAATAGCCTGACAATGAGGACAAACATAAAGGGCGTGATTAATGAATTCGGCTTTATGTTTAGAACGAATGGGGTTCATTACCTGCTTTTGCCAGGCCACTTCGTCGTGGTTTATTGCCGCTGAAAGCAAAGCAAACAACTGCTTTTCAGTTAATTCATCGACCTGCGCTTTTGTAAACAGCAATTGATAAGAAACTTCAACTTTTGTTCGCCTTATTTTACCCGACCATCGCGGATGAAAAAGATTCATTCCTTTCATAATGGGAACTACCACCGGCACCTTTAAAAGTTTTATCAGCTTGGCAATCGACGGATCCATAGGAAACGATGAGCCGGACCAATTACGAACCGCTTCAGGAAAAATACCGACGCTTTCGCCCTGAGCAATTACATTCAAAATATCGCGGATAACTTTTGTATCGCGCATGTTTTTCTTTTTGGGAATGGTTCCTAGTCGGGTTAGAAAAAAGCGCTGTAATTTATTCCGAAAAGCGGCATCGGAAGATACAAAATGAACAAAATGAGGCAGGAAATTGCCCACCACAAAAGGATCCCAAAAACCCACATGATTACTTAACACCAAATAGGGCGGTTTTAATTTTTTTACTTCGGCTGGCATTATTTTTTTTATCCGGTAGAACTTTGAAAAAACGATAAAAAAAAGATAGGTGATAAATCGGATGTAATATTTTGTCGGATAATGTTTTTTCATTGTTGATATTTAAATTAGCGTCACAAAGAAAATGCTTTTTTCGAAATGCACCGGAAAATACAATTCAAAAGGAATTTACTTGCTCAAACAATTCGAATTTGACAAATGAACTACATCTCAGCACGGCTGACGAGGTATCAATTTAGAGATTTATGTTCTTTCGGTGCAAGCATCGGAGTATTGAACTCATTTATCCCGATTCGCTATGCTATCGGGATTCGTTCAACTTATAATTTTCACTTCACTAACACTTGTGAAAATTTAGTTTCACGAATAAACATTACTTTTACCCGCGCGTTAAAGGCACAAAACAAGCACTATGTATTTTTATCATTCGCAAACCAACAATCCGTATTTTAACATCGCCACTGAAGAGTATTTGCTTAAACAATTCAATGACGATTTTTTTTACATCTACATTAACGAGCCCAGCATTGTAGTTGGTAAACACCAGAATACAATGGCCGAAATTAATGTTCCCTATGCAATGGAAAATCAACTGAAAGTAGTGCGTCGTTTATCGGGAGGAGGAACTGTTTTTCACGATAAGGGAAACATAAATTTCTGCTTTATTCAAAAAGGAGCACCGGGAAATCTGGTAAATTTCAAAAAATACAGCCAGCCTATTTTAGATACTTTACAAAACCTCGGAGTAAATGCCTATTTAAAAGGAAAAAGCGATTTGGTTATCGACGATTTAAAATTCTCGGGCAATGCCGAACATGTTTATCGGAACAAAGTTTTGCACCACGGAACGCTGCTGTACCAGTCGGAACTGGGAAAATTAAACGAAGCCATAAAAGCCGATTGGAATAAATTCACCGACAAAGCCGTACGGTCGAATCGAAGTACAGTCACTAATATTCGCGATCATTTAAACGAGAAACTCAGTTTGGAAGCATTTATTTCTAAACTTAAAGAAACCGTGTTTAATCAATTGCCCGATATAAACCTGTTTGAAATGACCGTCGCCGATAAAAAGGCCATCGAATTGCTGGTTAATGAAAAATACAGCACCTGGGATTGGAATTTTGCTTACTCGCCACAGTATCAGTTTCAAAAAAAACAAAATATTAACGGAAAAGAACTGGCTGTTTCGTTCCAGGTAAACAAAGGAATTATTGAGAACGCGAGAATATGCATAAACCAAATTGAAAATCCGGAATTAATTAATTCGATTGAAGGATTGCCGCACCACTACCCAAAGCTTAAGGAAGTACTAAGTCGGTTTTTTCAAAACAAAGAACTTCCGATAGCATTTAATGAATTTATGCAACAACTGTTTTAATGAATCCAAAAAAGCATTTAAGCCGGCAAATTGTTATAACCGAAGATGGTTCGCACACGCTAATAATACCCGAACTAAACGAACATTATCATTCCATTCATGGAGCCGTTCAGGAATCGATGCATGTTTTTATACAGGCCGGGTTTAATCAATTGGCTCATGCATCCAAACTGTCAATTCTTGAGATTGGCTTTGGCACCGGACTCAACGCCCTGTTGACTTACATTCAAAGCAAAAACAACCAACAATTAATTGATTATTATACCATTGAAAAATATCCTTTGATAAAAGAGGAATTCATGCAGCTGAACTACGCAAGTATTTTAAACGATTATCCCAGCGATTTGCTTTACCGCTTACACGATGCTCCGTGGGAAAAACCAACAACAATTGATTCAAAATTCACACTCGTAAAACTACAACAGGACTTGTTGCATCTGCATGTTGATAAAACTTTTGATTTGGTTTATTTTGATGCGTTTGGTCCCGATAAACAACCTGATTTATGGACCGAAGATGTATTTAAAACAATCTTTGAGCGAATGAATTGGGGAGGAATAGTAACAACTTATTCCGCAAAAGGACAAGTGCGCCGTAATATGAAAAATGCCGGATTTAAAGTGGAACGCATTGACGGTCCGCCCGGGAAACGCGAAATGTTACGGGCTACAAAACAGCTGAATTAGTGCAAGGGGCAATTGCCAACGCACTCAATAATTTTGGCAAAATTCTCGTGACGCAGCGAATAAAAGGTATTCTTTCCCTCCCGCTTTGAACAAAGCACGCCTTTATCTTTTAGAATTCCCAGGTGATGCGAAGTGCTCGACTGCTCAATTCCCAGTTTTTGATGAATCTCGCTTACCGTTAGCTTTCCCCCATTTTCCAATAAACCCAAAATAGCAATACGCATGGGGTGAGCAATGGCTTTTAACATATTGGCAACACTTTCCAGCTTATCAATGTCAAGCTCCTGAAAGTTCATTACTTTGGTTCCTATTTTTTCCACAGCTAATTTATCTTTTCTTGTTTCGACGATAATATACTTTACTTTAGCAAAATAGCCACTTTTTTATTAAACACACAAATATTTAGATAACTAAATACGTTAAAATGTTCTGATGCCATTTTAAAATTTTACATCAAACCAAAACGATGGGTGTATTTTTAAGAAAAACGGCTCCTAAAATAACCGCTTAAAAATAAGTGCTTTTGGGGAGGTAAACTATGAGAAGCATCAGGTTTTCGTTCCCAATACTACTCATAGTTTATTAGGGTAGCTTTACAAATGATTTGGCAATTACCGATGCCTTATCTTCAATCAGGATGATATATTTTCCCTGGGGCAATACAGAAATGTCAACGGCTTCACTTCCCAGTTTTCCTTGCTGAACCTGGCGACCTAAAATATTAATTATTGAGTAGGTAGCATCTTTCAATCCGTCAACATACAATGTACTGGTTGCAGGGTTTGGAAAAACGCGAATATTTTCGGCAAGTGACAAGTTTACCGCTGTTGGATTCCAAATGCTGGAAACAAACTCCGGATGATCGATAAACGGATTTCGGTTATTTTGATACGAATAAATTACTTCGTTGCGATTTCGTTCAAAATCATCAACCGGATCTTCCTGGTGCCAATCAAGCAACACATCCAACAATGCCATCTGATAGGTTGACGGAGCATTATTTACTAATTCCAGATTTGAATACCGCACGGTCATATAAAAAAGAATACGTGCCACATCGCCCTTTACTTCATCTCTTGGCTCATAAGTATCTGATGTTCTGTAATTATCAAAATAATCATTGCTTCGTGAGGAATTTTCACTGGGATTGGCTGGCTTAAGATTATGCAAATCAGAGCCTTCGTTAATTGAAGCATTAGAAACATCAACCCCCAAAAGTGATTGTGGCCAAACATGTTCTCTGTTCCATGTGGCTCCAGCATCCCAAGTACCCGATACGGAAGTGCCTAAATAAACTAAAATCACATTATTTTCATTATTAGGATCCTGATCGGTTTCATCAAGAATATATCTTGAGTCGCCGTAGCTAATTCCATTATATCCATCGGTGACAACCTCTCTTAAAAATAATTCCAGGTCGGTTCCAGTTAATCCTTCAGCACCATCATAATATCCAGTTGGAATCTGGCTAAATAAGATAGTAGTACTTAAAACTACAAACTGAACAAATAATAGTATTTTTTTACTCATATCATTATAACTTATAGAATTTCTTAATTGGGTGCAAAGTTAACCGAATTTCTTATTTTTAAAGCCAACAAAAAATATTTCTCATGCGAATCGTATTACAAAGGATTTCAGAAGCAGCAGTTTCTATCAACAACCAAACAATTTCAAAAGTAGGCTCCGGTATGCTTATACTGCTGGGCATCGAAGATGCCGACAATCTTGAGGATGTGGAATGGCTGGTAAAAAAAGTTATTAATCTGAGAATATTTGACGATGAAAACGGTGTAATGAACCGGTCGATACTCGAAACCGGAGGCGAAATGCTGGTAGTAAGCCAATTCACGCTTCATGCTTCCACAAAAAAAGGAAACCGCCCCTCCTACATAAAAGCAGCACGGCCCGAAACAGCAATTCCTCTCTACCAAAAATTTATTGAATCATTACAAGAAAAACTTCTTACCAAAGTTCAAACAGGTGAGTTTGGTGCCATGATGCAGGTTCAGCTAATTAACGATGGCCCCGTAACTATTATCATCGATTCAAAAAATCGCGACTAATAAAAAAGCCGCCCTAACCTTTTGTTAAAGCGGCTTTAAAACTACAAATCAACTTTTGCTTACTCTAAAGGCTGAACATTATTTTTTGCATTCCATTTTTTCCATGCCGGAGTTGCCCAACTTTTCATGTAGCGCAACAAATAATCACTTTCTGTGTCTATCAAGGTAAATTTTGTTTCTTCTTCAACTACTTTCCAACGGTCGTCAGTGGTTCCTGCTGCCCCACTTAACCATCTATAAGCAATGGCATAACTTCCAAAGGTTTGCATTTTATTGGCTTCAAGCGTAACTTCAACGGGTTGCTCCAAAGGTATCAGTTGTTTTATATGATAAGGCAACCCTTTAAAGGGTCCGTATTCGGCAAGGTAATTAGGTCCTTTAATTTTACGATATTCTTCGAGCTTACTGTAATCGGTATAGTCGTGATAAAAGCCAATTAGAGTATAAACTCCGGGAGTTAAGTTCTCAGAATAATAAATATTAGTAATATCAGCACCGGCATCAAAAGTCCGAAACGGAACAACTGCACCATCGGGGCCTTTAACTGCGGGTGCCCATCCGGTAAAATTCATGTTCGACATCAGGCGCATGGTTCCGTTGTCGTCGTGTGCAAACTGCACAACCAACATACTTGCATCGGGCGAAGCCGGCTTTTTAACTAGTGGAAATAATTGCGCATTACTTGTAAATCCAATTACCATCAGCAATAACACCATTGTTAGAAATTTCTTCATAATAACCTCCTGTTTTTAAATAATTTATTTTGTTTACCAATACTGTAATCATACTTAGCCATATAAAATAAGCAATTAAAAACCAGACCTTACGAATCAATTAGCAAACGCAACCAACCGATTAACATTAGTACCATTCGGCTTACTATCTGCAAACTAAAAATAAACCTATTAACCGACTACATCAATTAACATAACCACTCAAAGGTGTTAAAAGGTAGTAGTAAAAATACTTAAAAACACCCATTGATACACGCAACAAGAATCCGCACCTTTGTTTGGGCAAAAAGGGAGACCGGCCTATAAATTAAATTCAATTGATAACCAGATGCTTAAGCAAGACAACACGGCCAAAGCCGAAGAAAAAATTAAGGTTACCAGAGACCGGCCTATAAAAAGTGTGGTAAAAGCCATAACCTGGCGTATTATTGCATCAACCACAACTTTTCTTTTAGCCATGCTTTTTTTTGGTTCTGATCCTTTAGCTGCTCAAAAAGCTACAGGTGTTGCTATTGCAGAGAGTCTTATTAAAATGGTTCTGTATTTTTTCCATGAAAGGGCTTATGCACAACTGCGCTGGGGGCGTATGATGGTAGTTATCAGAAGAAACACGCGTCGTTCAAGACGATCAATTCAACGTATTATTCTAAAAAGAGCTTAAAAAATGCTTGTCAATAAAGTTAATGAATTAAACCAGGAGGTTAAAAGTCTCGATACGGTCGGGGCTTTACGTTTTTTAGCCGAAGCATATCGGGGTAAAATAGTTTTTACTACCAGTTTTGGTTACGAAGATCAGGTAATTACCCATCTTATTTTTAAAAACAATATTCCTATCGAAGTAGTAACACTCGACACCGGGCGACTTTTTAAAGAAACTTATAAGGTGTTTAGTCAAACCCTCGACACTTATAAAAAGCAAATAAAAGTGTATTTTCCTAAAGGCGATGCAGTTGAAAAAATGCTTAGCCAGAAAGGTCCTTTCAGCTTTTACGAATCAGTTGAGAATCGTTTGGAATGTTGCCACATTCGCAAAGTAGAACCGCTGAACCGGGCTTTGCAGGGAGTTGAAATGTGGATTACCGGCATCAGGGCTGAACAATCACCCAACCGAAAAGGAATGACCTTTTTTGAACTGGATGAACCCCGACAAATTATTAAATACAACCCCTTGCTAAACTGGACTTTTGAAGAGGTAAAAACCTTTGTAAAACAAAACAACATACCTTACAATGTTTTGCACGATGCCGGTTTTGTCAGCATTGGTTGCGAACCATGTACCCGTGCCATTAAACCCGGCGACGATTTTAGAGCCGGACGCTGGTGGTGGGAAAACAACTCGAAAAAAGAATGTGGACTACACACACATTAAACATACTATATTCAATAAATCGTAACTAATCAAAATTACAAGATATGACAAGAGCTATCAACAGGAACCACTTGAGGGAGCTGGAGAGTGAAGCCATTTTTATTATGCGCGAAATTGCCGCTCAGTTTGAGCGTCCTGTACTGCTGTTCTCAGGAGGAAAAGACTCTATAGTACTGGTGCACCTGGCAGTTAAAGCTTTTTATCCTTCGCGGATTCCTTTTCCTTTATTGCACATCGATACCGGACATAATTTTCAGGAAACCCTGGATTACCGCGATACGCTGGTTGAAAAAGTGGGTGCAAAACTTTATGTAGGTTCTGTTCAGGATTCCATTAACAAGGGACGCGCAGTTGAAGAAACGGGCGTTGGTGCCAGTCGTAATAAGCTGCAAACCATCACCCTGCTCGACACTTTAGAAGAACTTAAAGCCGACGCTGCCATTGGTGGTGGCCGACGCGACGAGGAAAAAGCCCGGGCCAAAGAACGCTTCTTCTCGCACCGCGATGCGTTTGGACAATGGGACCCAAAAAACCAACGCCCGGAACTTTGGAACCTGTTTAATGGCCGAAAAAATGTAGGCGAACATTTTCGGGTTTTCCCCATAAGCAATTGGACTGAGATGGATGTTTGGCAGTATATTTTAATGGAAAACATCGAAATGCCAAACCTTTATTACACCCACAAGCGCAGGGTTTTCCAACGCGATGGAGTCTGGTTGGCCGAAGCTCCTTTTATGGATCTTAAAGAAGGTGAAGAAATACTTGAACTCGATGTGCGTTGTCGTACAATCGGTGATATCAGCTGTACCGGACTTACCTTATCGAACGCCAACAACCTGGAGGATATTGTTAAAGAAGTTGCTGCATCGCGCGTTACCGAACGAGGCGGACGTGCTGACGACAAACGCTCCGAAGCCGCAATGGAAGACCGGAAAAAAGAAGGATACTTTTAATCGCAGTATAAAAGATCCTATTCCCAGTTTTAAAAAAAATATAAAACGAAATTTTTTACAATGGACAGCAAAGCATATTTAGATATGAGCCTTTTAAGGTTCACCACCGCGGGGAGCGTTGACGACGGAAAAAGCACCCTGATTGGCCGATTGTTATACGATAGCAAATCGATTTTTGAAGATCAACTATCGGCTATAACAGAAACAAGCAAACGCAAAGGACAGGAAGATGTTGACTTAGCTCTTTTAACCGACGGTTTGCGGGCAGAACGCGAGCAAGGCATCACCATCGATGTGGCTTACCGTTATTTTGCCACACCCAAGCGTAAATTTATTATTGCCGACACGCCCGGACACATTCAGTATACCCGAAATATGGTTACCGGAGCATCAACGGCTAATCTGGCCATTATTTTGGTCGATGCCCGTCATGGCGTGCTGGAACAAACGCTCCGCCACACCTACATTGCTCACTTACTGAACATTCCACATGTTGTTTTTTGCATCAACAAAATGGACCTGATAAATTATGGTCAGGAAACCTACGATGAAATTAAAACAGAATTGGAAGGACTTACCCAAAAACTAAAGTTACGCGATGCGCATTACATTCCCATCTCAGCAAAATATGGTGATAACGTAGTTGACGAATCGGAAAACATGAAATGGTATCAGGGAACAACCTTATTGCATTTGCTCGAAACCATCGAAATTAACGAAGATCGTAACATGAACGATGGCCGATTCCCGGTACAATATGTTATCAGGCCTCAACAAAAAGATTTTATTGACTACCGGGGATACGCCGGTAGAGTTGCCAGTGGTATTTTCCGTCCGGGCGATAAGGTAAAAGTTTATCCATCGGGGCTCACAACCACCATAAAAGCCATCGATTTTTATAACGAAGAAATTGATGAAGCTCTACCGCAGCAATCGGTGACCATCCGCTTAAGCGATGAAATTGACATTAGCCGTGGTGGAATGATTGTACACGAAGGCAACGAACCCAATGAAAGCACTTCGTTCGATGCCGATATTTGCTGGTTCAACGAACGCCCGCTCGACACAAGCAAGAAATATATTCTGCGACACACCACCAACGAATTAAAATGCATGATTAAAGGAGTAAACTTCAGAACAAACATCAACACCTACGAAAAAGATTTTGAAGATGTGACCATTCGAATGAACGAAATTGCCAACATTACCCTTACTACAGCAAAACCCATGTACTTTGATTCGTACCGGAAAAGCCGCATCACCGGAAGTTTAATTCTGATTGACGAAGGCACCAACGAAACTGTGGCTGCGGGAATGATTAATTAAGCAAACTACTTATTATAATAGCATAAGCCCCGGATAGTTTCCCGGGGTTTTGTTTTTCATTAAATCATACTTCTAAAATAAGACCCGGGAAGCTGATTTTTGCCAAACTATAAAATTTTTTATATCCAAGTTTGTTATTACTTTTACACCAGTTATTTAGAAAAATATAATATATTGAAATTTATCGATTTTAACCTCCATCAGAATGTTTTTGAAGGAGTAGAAGCCATGGGATTTGAGGAACCCTCCCCGGTACAGCAACTGGTAATTCCCATAGCCATACAAGGAAAAGATTTAATTGCCTGCGCGCAGACCGGAACAGGTAAAACAGCCGCTTACCTTCTGCCATTAATGCATCATTTAAGCATCAACCGGTCAAGTAAAATAAAAGGACTTATTCTGGCTCCAACACGCGAGTTGGTTTTACAGATTGACCAACAATTTCAGGGTTTTGCCTATTACACCGGATTGGAATCGATTGCCATTTATGGCGGAAACGATTCGTCGGTTTGGGAACAACAACGCGTAGCCATTGAACGGGGATGCAATGTTTTAATTGCTTCGCCCGGCCGTTTGTTGTCGCATTTGAATCTGGGCTATGTCGATTTAAAAGAACTTGAATTTTTAATTCTGGACGAAGCCGACAAAATGCTCGACATGGGTTTTGTTGACGATTTGATTAAAATTATCAGCTACATACCCGATAAAAGACAAACCTTGCTTTTTTCGGCTACCATGCCACCAAAAATAAGAACCCTGGCCAATAAAGTTTGTAAAAGACCCGAGGAAATAAACATTGCCGTATCAAAACCTGCCGAAGGCGTTTTACAGGCTGCTTACCTGGTTTACGACAGTCAAAAAAATAAACTTATTACCCATCTTTTGGCCGAAAAAGAGTTGGATAGTGTTATCATATTTTCATCGACCAAGCAAAAGGTTAAATCGCTGGTTGGTGATTTGGTAAAAGCCGGATTTGCTGCTAAAGCTATTCATTCCGATTTGGAACAATCGGAGCGGGAATCGGTAATGCGCGATTTCCGAAACCGCAAATTTCCCATTTTGGTAGCAACCGATATTGTTTCGCGGGGAATTGATATTGATAATATTGGCCTGATAGTGAATTACGACGTTCCCCACGATGCTGAAGATTATGTGCACCGCGTAGGAAGAACCGCACGGGCCAGTTCAACCGGAGTAGCACTGACGTTTATAAACGAAACCGATATTCAACGCTTTGCACGCATCGAAAAATTAATTGAAGCAAACATCTACAAAGCTCCCAATCCCGAATCAATCGGCGATGGTCCAGCATATGAGCCCGGCAAAACAAGAGGTGGAAATAGAAATTATTCAAAATCGAAAGGGAACAAGCGGAAAAATTTTCGGAAACCATCGGGGCACAAAAAACAATCCAGCTAAACGCCCCGTTCAGCAAAATAAAGAAAAACTTACACCGGATAAATATTTTTCGGGAACCTTACTTATGATAATTTTCTCTTAAATACTGCTGCAATTCGGCTTTTATCCGTTGGTTTTTTTCTTCTTTGGTAAGTTGTTGATGCGAATAATAAATTAACAAAGTAGCCAGTCCTACAATATTTAGTTGTTCATCGGGTCCAATCATTCCCCGGTATTCCACATCGGTGCTGTATTTTTTCAGTTGCACATCAATCATCATTTTCGACGATGGCCATTGACTGGCCTGACGCGATTGCAGGCTCATAATATTAAGGTTACGCGTGGCATTCTGGGTTTCCAAATCGGGCTGATTATTAAGGAACGACTGTTTAAATTGTGCTCGGTTCATAAAGGGCAGAATAATAACCTCCGATAACAGTATGGTGTCAGGTCGCAATACAATTCCGGCAATGTAATGCTTCAAAAATAAAGTGTCGGGAACAACATAAACGTAGGGTTTATATCCCAGGTAAGTAAATTTTAAGGTGTCGGAAGCATTAATTTTAAGCGAAAACTGACCATCAACATCAGTCAAAGCTCCCCGGTTCCGGTGCGAAACTATATGTACATTGGGCAAAGCGGTTAAACTATCCGCACCTAATACCACCCCGCTAAGCTGAATGGTGTCGGGATTAACAAACTGTGCCTTTAACGGTAAAGCAAAGCATAAAAACAAGGCCACAAACCAGATATTTTGCATAATTTTTTGATTTATAGTGATTCAATTTAAGAATTTATTAATTTAGTACGGTCGATTTTTCCGATTTTTCGGGTACCTGACACAAAAAAAGTTTATATGCAAAATCCCATTATGATAAAAAAACTGTTTTATCTGGGCCTTTTAATGAGCGTTTTAGTATTTGTCCAGTGTAAAAAAGAACCCTTAACTACTCAGGTAAAGGTGCAACACCTGACCGATTTTGAAAGCCACGATGGCTCCATAAATCTTACGATTTCCGGAGGTAAACAACCCTATAGGTTAACCTGGTCAGTTCCGTCGACCGACACCGTACTTACCGGTTTAGCTGCAGGAACCTATTATGTTACGGTAAACGATGCCGGAAAAAGCTGGCATATCGATACCATTGTGGTTAACCAACCACCCTGGCCTGTTTGCATCGACTATGAAGGAAACAGTTACAAAACAGCACAAATTGGGGGACGTATCTGGATGATGCAAAACTTACGAACTACCATTAACCCACAGGGAGAGCCCATAAAAACTGTAGAAATAAGCGACAGTTTAGAATCGCTTGAAAAATACGGACGCCTGTATACCTGGAGCGAAGCCATGAATAAAAGTACTGAACCGGGTTCACAGGGCATTTGCCCCGATGGATGGCATGTACCTACCAACGACGATTGGGAACTGCTTATCGACAATATTTCTACCGTTGATAAAGAAATCCCCAATCTGGTAAAAGAACTATCACTTACTTTTCCGGGTTTTTATAATAACGGCTTACAAAACACCGATGTATCGGTTAGTTTCTGGACTTCGGGCGAAGCAGGCGACAATGCCTGGAAAATATATTTCCATAAAAGCTTATCGAAAGCATTTAAATACCACGAACCAAAACAAAATGCCATTTCGGTTCGCTGCATCAAAAATCAGGGACCGGAAATTTAGTCGGCTGAACAAAGCAATTAATTACTATTTCAACTAAAATTTATTTGGCTGGGCGGGTTTTGCATTTTAATACCAAAGCAGGCTGCAGCACAGGAAAAAAAACACAACCAGCCATTAAGAGCGCCAACTCACTCATTTTGATTCATTTAAATCGATTTCAAATTGCAAATCCCCCGATTTATTTTAAACGATCTCAAAAAAATATTTGTATAAAACTTTTTTTTGATGCAATTTACACTTGATTAACAACAACAACTAAACAACAAATTCATGCGGGGTCGCGGATTAAACAAGCGACTGCATGAAAAAAGATTCGTGAAGATCCATAATCAGCAAGGCTTTAATTACTTTTAGCCTTGCTGTATTTTGGACTTTACTATTTAAACCACATTGTCCGTATAAAATGAGGGTAATCATTATCAAATCGGGATGCACCCATGCATCGATTAAGAATAAATATGGCGATTTTGACGACCTTATAAAAAAACAACTTCCCAATCGTGCCTTTACAACCGAAAGCATCGCCATTCAGCATCAACCACCATTACCAAAGCCCAAATCGGTTGGAGCGGTAATTATTACCGGTGCACATGATGATGTTACCGATAATGCAGCCTGGATGATTTACCTGATACACTGGATTCGTCAACTATTCAAGAAAAACATCCCGCTTTTGGGGATTTGTTTTGGGCATCAAATAATTGCAGAAGCTCTGGGAGGCAAAGTGGGTGATAACCCTAAAGGAGGGGAGTTTGGTTTGATTGAAGTTCACCGGAACAAGGATTTATCTGAAAACCCATCATTTTTTCAAACTCCATTTATTTATACTTATGCATCGCACAATCAAACAGTATTGGAACTTCCGCCCGGTGCTAAATCATTGGCATATAGCAACAAAGACAACAATCATTTGGTGTGTTATAGTTCCAATTGCTGGGGCGTACAATTCCATCCGGAATTTAACCGGAATGTTGCCCAGGAATACTGGCGACGAAATGGCCGGATAGGAACTTGCGGAAATACGGAGCAAAATGAATTGGCTAAAAATGCCGGAACTTATTTATTCAACAATTTTATTGAGCTGGCTTTACATAAAACTAACGGATAGTAAAGTGTTGCTCATAAATTTTGTAAAACAAGCCTACGCCATAAGAAATAATATCGTCGGGGAAATTGTAATCGGGATTATGCAGTTTGGGATGCTCCTCGCCTGCTCCCAAACCAAAAAACACACTTTTAAACAATTTTGAGAATTGTGAAAAATCTTCGGCCCAGGGCATGGGTTTATCAAGATAAACAACCTTATAGCCCAATTCCTCAGCACCTTCTTTTACCTGCTGTACCAAGGGTGGATTATTTTGCGTACTCGGGTAAATATCGGTAAAACTAAGTTCCGATTTCAAACCATGGCTCTCAGCAATTTCTTTTATTGATTTTTCAACCTGTTGAATCAACACATCCATATCGGAATCCTCAAATGAACGCAAAGTTATTAGTACTTCAGCCTGTCCGGGAGTGGTTCCAAAAGTACGTTCGCCAAGTTGGGCGTGAACAATGGTTGCCAAAACATAATCAGAAAACAAATCTTTTTTACCCGGCAACAAGGTAATGGCTTCGATAATTTTTGAAAGGGCCAGCGCCGGGCTAATTCCTTTTTCCGGTTCAGCCGCATGCGAAGTTTTGCCAAACAGTTTAACAGTAATGCCTTGCGAAGCTGCTGTAAAAGTGTTGTTCTTTAAAAGAATGCTTCCTTTTGGGAACCCCGGAATGTTATGTAAAGCGTAGCAATATTCGGGAGTAATTCGGTGAAAATTTGGATCGTTAATTACTGCTAAAGCTCCTTCGCCTGTTTCTTCGGCGGGTTGAAACAGCAAAACCACTTTACCCTTTTGCGGACGGTTTTTGCTGATTTGCGCAGCCAAACCCACCAAAATAGCCATGTGGCCGTCGTGTCCGCATTGATGCCCAACACCATGAGCCCGCGAAGCATAATCAATTATATTTATTTCTTTTATGGGAAGCGCATCCATATCGGCCCTAAATAATACGGTTGGCCCAGGTTCCGATCCTTTAAAAACAAAAGCAAGACCAAAACCGCCCAAATTATCAATAATCTCATCGGGCTGATACCTAATAATGGTTCGCTTTAAAGCTTCGGCCGTATATTCTTCGAAACCCGATAGTTCAGGATTTTGATGTAAGGTTTGTCTTATATTTATTAAATGCTGAATATCCGTTTCCATTAGCTAATAATTTTTGCAATCATCAAATTTTTAATGCCATATTTGCACCCGTAAAAAAGCAAAAATAAAACAGAAAAAACGAATGTTACTTAAAAAATACATGGTGTATGGCATAGTTATACTTGCCATGCTTTTTTGGAGCGCCACATATATTTGGTATAAGGTTGTATTTGAAGCCCTCAGGCCAATTTCAGTAATGACCATTCGTCTGCTGTTTTCTTCAATGTTTTTATTGATTTTTTCAACACTTATTAAAAAACTGCAAATTCCCAATCGGAAAGATTTTGGCTGGTTACTTTTGCTGTCGTTGTTTCAACCATTTTTATATTTCCTGGCCGAGAGTTATGGCGTAAGCATGGTTTCGCCTACGGTTGCAGCAGTTATAATATCGACCATACCGGTTTTTACTCCGCTGATAGCTTACCTGTTTTTTCGCCAAACCATTAGCATATATAATTTTTGGGGCATCCTTATTTCATTTATCGGAGTAATTATGGTTTTGCTGGGCAAGAATTTTATATTCGAGGGTTCGGTTTTGGGTCTGATGATATTAGTTGGCGCAGTGCTTTCAGCCCTTGGCTATGCTGCAATTATTGTGCGATTAACCGATAAGTACAATGCGTTTACCATTATCAGCTGGCAAAACCTGTTTGGCTTTTTCTACTTTTTACCCTTCTTTTTTATATTCGATTACAAACATTTTGTAACCGCCCCATTCAGCCAAACCATTATATTAAATCTTATTTACCTGGGATTTTTCGGATCTTCGCTTGCCTATGTTTTGTTTACTTATTCCATTAAAACCATTGGAATTACCAAAGCCAGTTTATTTACAAACACCATCCCCCTGTTTACGGCATTGTTTGCTTACCTAAAGTTTGGAGAAACCCTAACAACATACAAGCTCCTTGGAATTTTAGTTGTTTTGTTAGGATTATACTTAGGACAAACAAAGCGAACAAGGCTGATTCAAAACAAAAAGAAGAAAAACTTAAATGCGTCATAAGTCCATTACCGTTACTTAACAAGAATATTTTTTATTGTGATAAAACTTAGCTAATTTCGTTTTATATTTACAGGAAGCAAGCATCTAAAAAATTCAGGGACAAAGGTAATCTATTCAACACCATGAGTGACTCATCGAAGGAGCTGTATAATCTTAAACAGCAACTGGCTCAAGCAATGGAAACCATTGAAACTCTTTCGGAGTCGAACCAAAAATATGCACATCTACTAAATCATATCAACGATTTTATTTGGGTAATGAATAAGCAATTTGACATTACCTGGATTAGCCCTTCGGTAAATAACATTTTAGGCTTTACCGACAAAATGCTGATAAAAAAATCGCTTCCCTCGTTTTGCCCGTCAACTACCCTCGATTTAATTCGAAAAGCCATCGATAAACGGACTGCCGACGTAAACGATAAAACGGAAAAAAGATGGGAGTTTGAGGTTTTCAATAGCATGGGAGCTATCGTAACTCTTGAAACAATTACAACTCCTTACTTTTCTGACGATGGCAATTTTGAGGGAATTGTAGGAGTCTCGCGCAACATAACCGAACGAAAAAACTTTGAGCGGCAATTAAGTGAGCACGAAGCCAGTTTGAATGCTCAAATCAATAACACTTCAGATATTATTTGGTCGATAGATACCAATTACCGAATTAAGACCCTGAATAACAACTTTAAACAACAATTTAAGATTGCTTATGGGGTCGATTTAAAAATTGGTTCCGAAATTATAGGTTGCGTTCCTGAGAACCTACGTTCCATGTGGAAGGAACGCTACGACCGGGCGCTTAAAGGCGAAAGTTTTACGGTTACCGAACATTTCGATTTTGAAAATGTAGCACAATATGTCGAAATTCGTTTTAATCCCATTCTGCTTGAAAAAAAAGTAGTGGGAGTTGCTATCTTCTCAAGAGATGTTACCCAGCAAACGCTGGCTGAAATCCATCTAAGTGAAAACGAAGCCAACCAAAGAGCCTTGCTTGAGAATACTGAAGCCCGTATTTGGTCGGTCGATTCCGATCTGAACATTATTATGGTAAACACCAACTTTGCCAACGACTACAAGCAAGCTTTTAATGTAAACCTGGCAAAAGGCATTTATGCCATCAAAAATGTTCCTTCAGATCAACAAAAAATATGGAAAGCTCGTTACCAAAGAGCGCTAAACGGCGAAAAATTTTCACTGGTCGATGAGTTTAATTACAAAGGAGTTCCCCGTTTTACCAAAACCTACTTTAACCCAATAGTAAAAGAAGGCCAAACAATTGGTGTAAGTTGCCTGTCGCAAGATATCACCCAACAAATAATCAGTGAAAAAAACATTTTGGAGAGTGAACAGCGCTTTAAGTTTTTAAGCAAAGCATCCATTGAATTATTGCAATTAAAATCGGAAGAACAAATACTTAATTACATAACTCAAAACTTACAAGCCAAACTAGATAATGCCATTGTGTTGTCTCTTAAACTAGACGCTCCAGCCAGCGCAATAAACTTAGTAAGCATAGCGGGGATTTCAGAAGAAAGCAGAAAAAACATTGAATCAATTCTGGGTTTCGAATTAACCAATACCATTCAAAAATTACCTCAGAAAACTATTGAGTTGCTCAAAACCGGAAAATTCACACATTTTGAAAATGGCCTGTTCGATTTTATAACCCCCGACATAAAAAAAGAACGAATCGATGAACTGAATAAGCAATACCAGATTAGCCAGGTTTACACCATTGGCTTAAAGCAGGATGATCATCTGTACGCTGTTCTTCAACTAATCGGAACAAAAGGGATGCAGCTTGACGATTCCAGCTTTATTGTTTCGTATGCGAATTTAATCAGCCTTGTTTTACAACAAAAACACCTGGTAAAATCGCTCTACTTTAGCCAGGAAAAATTTCAAAATATTTTTCAGCATTCAAACGCAGCCATAAGCATACAAACCAGCAAACGCTTTTTATTGGTAAATGATGCCTGGGAAAAAATTACGGGTTATTCTGCTGAAGAGAGTCTGACCATGAATCCGGCAGACTTGCTGCATTCTGATAACAGAAAAAGCATTACCGAATATTCTGAAAAACGTTTACTCGACGAAGCATCGCCATCGAATTACCTGATGCAGATAATTTGCAAAAACAAACAGGAAAAATGGCTCGATGTTTCGGCAGCACTTATGAACTATGAAGGGCAAAAAGCTGTTTTGGTTATAGGCAGCGATATTACCGACCGTAAGAACAAAGAATTAAAACTTAACCAACTTTCGGCCGGAATTATTAATACTCCCATGAGTATTGTAATTACAAACAAAAGAGGCATTATAGAATATGTGAATCCATATTTTTGTCAGGTAACGGGATACTCCGAAGCCGAAGCACTTGGTAAAAACCCACGCATATTAAAATCAGGAAATACCCCGGCCGAAACCTTCACAGAACTTTGGAATACCATTTTAAGCGGAAAAGTGTGGATGGGGGAATTACAAAACAAGAAAAAGGATGGAACAATTTATTGTGAAAAAGCTCGAATAGCGCCCATTTTCTCTGACGATGGAACTATTACCCATTTTATTTCGATAAAAGAAGACATTACCAAACAAAAACAAAACCTGAAAAAAATAGAAGATTCGGAACAAACACTCATAAAACTCAATGCACAAAAAGACAAGTTTTTTTCGATAATTGCCCACGATCTTCGCTCGCCGTTTTCAGGTTTAGTCGGCTTAGCCGATATGCTTCATCACGATTTTAAAGAGCTCGATCAAAACACCCTGGAAAACTACCTCGGTTTGCTTTCAAGCTCAAGCCACCAGGTATTGAAACTGGTTGAAAACCTTCTTGCCTGGGCACGAACCCAAACCGGACGCATTGAATTTAATCCGCAAAACTTAAATGTTAAAAGCTTTATTACCGATGTTATTGAGGTTCAATCGCTGGCCGCCAAAAACAAACAAATAAACCTTATCGACAACAGCCCTGAAGACCTATATGTTAAAGCTGATGCAAACATGCTATTAACTATTTTGCGAAATTTAATTTCCAATTCCATAAAATACACCCATAAATCAGGTTATGTTACAATAAAAACAAGCATTAAGCTATACAACAAAACACCTTTTGCGGTAATTAGCATAAGCGACACCGGTGTTGGGATTCCCCTGGAAAAACAAGGCAAATTGTTTAAAATTGAAGAAAACTACACAACCATTGGAACCGAAAAAGAAAAAGGAAATGGCCTGGGATTAATCCTCTGCAAAGAATTTGTTGAAATGCACGGAGGTAAAATCTGGTGCTCAAGCGTTGAGGGAAGTGGCAGTTCATTCTTTTTTTCGCTACCGCTGCCATAAGACTTTAGAAGTAAAGCTGGATTTAAAAATTAAAAACACAGCGTAGACTTGATATAAATAAGTACAAAAAATAATGCTACGGCAAAGGCCCGCTTCTTAGCATATAATATTTTATTATCTTTACCCATTGTTTTTCAGCAAACAAACCATCTAAGAATTAAATATTTCGAAAGAATGCACGATAATTATACCAGAGGATGCCCATTAAAATATATTGATCCGGAAATAACGTCGAACCTAAAAATTGCCTATTCAGGAAAGCTCAACATCTTTAACTGGCTTAATGATATTCCCAAGGGAATTAAAAAGGAAGAACTGTACGAAGTACGCTTTAAAAACACCCGAAAAGGTTATTTCTACAATTCAAGCGATTTGCGATTAAACACTGGCGATATTGTTGCCGTTGAAGCATCGCCGGGACACGATATTGGAATCATCTCGTTAAAAGGTCCCCTGGTATTGTATCAATTGAAGAAACTGCGTATTTCGCCCGACGAAGCCTTTAAGGTTATTTATCGTAAAGCAAAACCCAACGACATTGAAAAATGGAAAGAGGCCATTGAAATGGAAGAGGAAACCATGATTGCTTCGCGCCAGATAAGCAGCGACTTAAAGCTTGAGATGAAGATTGGCGATGTGGAATATCAGGGCGATAAAACCAAAGCCATTTTCTATTACATTGCCGACGAACGGGTCGATTTCAGACAATTAATAAAAGTACTGGCCGACCGCTTTAAAATTCGGGTTGAAATGCGCCAGATTGGAGCACGCCAGGAAGCCGGGCGCATAGGCGGCATTGGTTCCTGCGGACGTGAACTTTGCTGTTCAACCTGGATAAGCAATTTTATTTCGGTTACCACCAATGCAGCCCGCTACCAGGAACTGTCGTTAAACCCGCAAAAACTGGCCGGACAATGCGGCAAACTCAAATGTTGCCTGAATTACGAAATTGATTCGTACATGGACGAACGTAAAGATTTCCCTCCAACCGAAGTTACATTAAACACGAACTTAGGCCGGGCAAACTATGTAAAAACCGATGTATTTCGCCATATCATGTGGTACGCACTCGAAGGAGGCAATGGAATTATCCCTTTGGCAGTAGAAAAAATTCATGAGATTATTGAACAAAATAAAAACGGAAAAACCGCTGAAGTAACCATAATTAAAACCCAGGCACCGGTCGATCCAACCAGTCTCGATTTTTCAAATGTAGTGGGACAGGAAAGCCTTACCCGTTTTGATAAAGGTAAAGTGAAAAATAAAAAATCGAACCGACGCAAAAAACCCTTTAAACGCCGCGATAATCAGGCTAACAAATAAATTATTATATCAAATTGAATTAATTGGCACCAATGAAAACTCTTAATATAATTGCTGTTCTGATTTTGGTTGTTTTGGCCATAGCCTGCGACAGCAATCGGCTGTATGAGCAGAATGTTGATTTTACCAACGAAACCTGGCACAAAGACAGTGTTTTACAATTCAATGTGGAAATTACCGATTCAACGGCCATTTACAATGTGTACATAAACAATCGAATTAGCGGGCAATACAAATACAGCAACATGTTCTTTTTTATAAGCACCGACTTACCATACAACCACACCCTTCGCGATACCCTGGAATGCATTCTGGCCGAACCTAACGGAAAATGGCTGGGCAAAGGATTCGGAAATATCTGGTCGAACAAAATACCCTATCGTAAAAACATAAAATTTCCCTACTCGGGGAAATACACCTTTTATTTGGAACAGGCCATGCGCGACGAAGAACTTAAACACGTTGCAAGCGCCGGAATACGCATTGAAAGAGCAAAATAACAATTACTGATTGTGGGAAAAGGAAAACTGAAAAAATTTCAGGACAATGCACGTTTTGAGCATGTAATTGAACCTGAAGTAAAAGGTCATGTAGCCAGCGACCATGACTTAAAGGGAAACTGGAACACTACATTTTTTAAAAACAAACAGCCTTTAGTGCTTGAATTGGGATGCGGAAAAGGCGAGTACTCGGTAGGTCAGGCCCGAATGTTTCCCAAAAAAAACTTTATCGGAGTCGATATAAAGGGAGCGCGCATCTGGAAAGGCGCAAAAACAAGTTTTGAAGAAGGATTAAAAAACGTGGCCTTCCTTCGCACCCGAATTGAAGTTATTAATTCGTTTTTTGCTCCC
This sequence comes from Salinivirgaceae bacterium, assembly GCA_050179685.1. Classification (GTDB taxonomy): domain Bacteria; phylum Bacteroidota; class Bacteroidia; order Bacteroidales; family SZUA-534; genus GWE2-40-63. The sequence continues at coordinate 22,224 of JBFXEW010000015.1, read as the reverse complement.
GACGAGGTCGATGAAATTTGGATAACCTTTCCCGATCCGCAGATGAAAAAACGACGTGCCAAAAAGCGGCTTACTTCATCGGGATTTTTGGCCCGATACCAAAAATTTATAAAAAACAACGCGCTGGTTCATTTAAAAACCGACAGTACTTTTTTGTATGAATATACCAACGAAGTAGTGCGGGTAAACCAGTTAAAGGTGATAAAAAACACGCCCAATTTATATGGAGAATCGTGGACCGATCAAATGCTGTCGATTCAAACACATTATGAACAAATTCATATCGACGAGGGCGACCGCATCAATTATATTGTGTTTGAATTACCAAAGCATAAGGATTTAATTGAACCGGAATTCCATGGCGAAGCTTGAAAACGATTTTTTTGAGCGGGTTTATCAGGTTGTACGGCTGATTCCTCCCGGTCGGGTAACTTCATACGGTGCCATAGCCCGGTTTTTGGGTTCAGCACAATCGTCGCGCATGGTAGGTTATGCCATGAACAGTTCGCATGCTCAGTCGGTTTATGTTCCGGCTCATCGGGTGGTAAACCGTAAGGGAATGCTTACCGGAAAACATTTCTTTGGCGGGCCAAACACCATGCAGGAACTTTTAGCAAGCGAAGGAATTGCTGTTTTTGACGATACCATTACCAATTTTCAGGAAATATTCTGGGACCCCAACAAAGAATTGATGGAAGGCTTTGAATAACATAAAAAAAGCCGGACTGTGCCCGGCTTCCGAATTTTTTTCGATATTAAAACTAACCAATAGTTTCTTTATAGGCAGCAGCCGATAACAATTCATCCAAATCGGCCTGATTCTCAATCTTAATTTTAATCATCCATCCGTCGCCGTAAGGATCGCTATTTACAATTTCCGGGGTTGATTCCAATTTTGGGTTTACTTCAAGCACTTCACCGTTAACTGGCATAAACAAATCAGAAACAGTTTTAACGGCCTCAATGGTTCCAAAAGTGTCACCTTTGGCCAACGATTCACCTTCGGTTTCAATTTCAACAAAAACCACATCGCCCAATTGTTGTTGTGCGTACTCTGTTATACCTATAAACGCTTCATCACCATTAACTTTGATCCATTCGTGATCTTCAGTGTACTTTAAATTTTCGGGAACATTCATATCGATATTATTTTAGCTGTTTGGTTTTATTTAATAGTTACAAAATTAATGGTTTTTTGCAATAAACGAGGGTCTGCTACCAGAATACCCCTTATTTTCAACTTGTTTTTAAGCATCAACTACAAATTTGCCAGGGTAAACTGGAAACGGAATCCAAATTCGGTAACTACAGTTTTAAACGAACCAACCTTAGGATTGGTAAGTGTCCGGTCGTAATAGGCCTGAAAGTTCAGATTGTCGCTCAGGCGGTAATCGGCCGATATTTTTGTGGTTACCACCTTTTGTCCCTGCGTTGCCTGGGGATTATTCTGCGACAAATCGTGCGTAATGCTGATGTTATCGCGGATACTTACATCGGCCCGGAGATTCAAATCGCTGACAATGGGCTTCTGATTTACAATTATTTTAAGTTTATCGAAACGATAACCGCTCCCGATGGTATATTCCCAGGTGTAAACCTCAACCATCTGGTTATTTACCAGACTCATGGTCAGGTTACGGGTTTTTTTGTATTCAAAGCGGGTTAAAATGTTATTCTTCCAGGTAACATCGATACCAAATAAAGGAATAAACTGCTCGGTAGCTGCAAAACTCGAAATATCGTATTGCGAAACAAACAAAGCCGAATCGGTCCCGCCAACAGCCCACGACATTCCAATGTCCGGATTATTTGCATCCTCAAAATTATAGGCCAGGTTGGTTTTAAATCCGCCAACGGTAAAAGCTGCATTATACCCATGCGACAAGGAAATGTTTTTAAAATATTTGGCCAGAAAATCAATGTTCTTTAATCCGTCGTATTTCACCCGCCATGATGGACGGAAAAAGGCCCAGGAATAAAAGTTTAATTTAACATTTGATGCATTCACATTGGTATAGGCCGCCAGAAATGCAGGCAAGGCCACATCGGGATTGGTACTGTTGAAACCCAGGGGAAAAACAGAATCAGAATAAACCGGAGCATAATCATAGCCCAAATTATTCTCCATGTTATTTTGCACCCTCCCGGCAGCCAGGCGATTAGCCACTGCATAAAGGTTCTTTTTATATTGCAAAAATGCCTCCGATTGCAAATTATCCAAATCGGGTTTTTTGGAAAAGGCCGAACCCAGCATCCAGATATTGGTATTGTACGAGCCGCTTTGCATCCGGTCCTGACGCAACGGATCGCTCTCTCCTTGAGGTAAATAATATTCTGACATAATTTCGGTTTCGCTTCGCTGACCGGTAAAGTCAATGCGCAAATCGCGAACCGGCTGGTAAGTAGTTTTAAAATTCCAGGCTATATTATCGGTCATGGTATAAGGCGAAACCAAACGGGCATCGTTAATTATCCCGTCGTTTTTAGCAGCCTTTATGCCAAAGCCCTCGTCCTGCCATCCAAAAATAAAGGGCAATCCGGGATCTTTATAAAGCGAACCAAAACTATGATCCCTGGTATAACCATAAAGTGCCGTTCCCCGGGTTTGGGTAAACGTTCCGGAAACCTGCTTAACGCCGGTTACTCCCAAAACAATATGCTCCAAACCAAGTACAAACAGGTTATCGTGTTTCTCTTTTTTTCCGGTAACTTCAATGGTTACATCTTCGGCATCGCGTTCCAGCGTAACCGACACCCGGTTTTCGCTTAGAATTTCAACATCGGCTTTAACCTCTTTTCCGCCGGCTACTTTGGCTTTAACCACAATATTATCCTGAGTTCCCAGGTTGTGGCTAATGCGTCGTGCGGTACCGCCCTTAAAACGAACCCCTTCCTGAACATATTTTACATCTTCGATGGTAGGTTTTTTACGTTGCTGCTTTGGGCGTTTGTATTTTTTGTCAATCTTATCGATAAAACCCACTTTGTTGTAAAGCCGATCCATGTTAAACTGCCCGTTCAGGGTAATTTGCTGGGTATTTTTTATGGTGTTTCCCAAATCGCCTTCCTTAAGCGTTGCGCCAACTTTCCAATCGTAAGTAGCTGCATAGCGGGCGTTAGCCGAAACAAAATCGAGCAGCGGAATTTTATTTATGGGTAAAGTGTAGGTGGCATCAAACTTTTGATTGTAAGTATTGGGTAAGCCAAAACTCCGGATCGACTGCCATACTTTCTTTTTGTGTTCGTCGTATGTTTCTTTTAAAATTAGTCCTTCATTTTCTTCAATAAGCGCGTTGGTGTTTGTGGTAAAGGTAAATTTCAATCCCCTCGAAAAATTGTATTTAATGTCGAACTGATTGGTCCAATAAAAATTTTTATCGTAGGTAGGAGTAAAAATCTGTTCCGGATTATTCAGGTTCCTCAATTGGGTTTCGCTGTATTTCCGGTTCATGGTCGATCGGAATGAGAGCTGCTGGGGAGCCAGATAAAAATTAAAATCGCCGATGAGTTTAAAGCTTGGTTTATTTAAAAGCTTCACTTTTTTAAAGGGCACGTAGTTTTTGGGCTGATTGTTATAAACATAATTCAATGCACCCATGTAGGTTTTTATGGTATTGTATTTAACCCCAACGTCGCGGTGAGCCAGCTCGCTGTATGCATAAGTTGCACTAAGATTCGAAGGAGAATAAAAACGCGTTTTGCCTTTTCCTGAGCGGCCAATACCCACATTGGTAAAGTTTAAGCTCTTGCGTTCGGTTAAGTCCTGTACCTGTTTAACCAATTCTTCTTTTTCAGCTTTCGTTAAGCTTTCGTCTTTCAGGGTTGTTTCAAGTTTCACATCCTGGTCCAGCGGATTGTATTCAGGATTTATAGCCGTACGTGAATAACCCAAAAACATCGGGATACGCACATTGGCTTCTTTGGGGAAAAATTTACCCAGTTCCAGATTGGTAGCCACATCAATCTGATTGGTTTCCTCTTTAGCACGTTCCTGCCCGCTCTGCTCAATGCTTCCGAATCCGGGTTGGGTGGTACTTCCGGCAACCGATAAAGTTCCAAAATCGGCCAGACGGGCGCTTACTCGTCCCGTTGCAGCCCAACCGCCTTTTTCATCAAAATCGGTCAAACGCAATTCATTCACCCAAACTTCAACCGATTTTTCACTCCGGTCGTCAACCAGGTTATTGAACTTGGCTTTGGGGTTTTTTATACCTATCATCAGGGTATTCACATTAGCCAGGTTTGGATTTCCTTTCACAATAATACGTTTGCCTGATTGCGTATAATAAGTGTATGCATCCACATAGGAAACCTCTGAATTTCCTCTGCGCATGGCTTTATTCCGGTCGAGTTTTGCATTTACCAGTTCTTCAAAATCAATTTCCAGGTTATTTTCAGCAGGCCAGACATCTTCACGGCTCCTACTTCCCCAGGGAGTCATCCGCAAGGGAACTTCGTACTCATAATAATTGTCGGTAAAGTCGGCGCCTAAACGCACAAAACACGAAACATCGTAATCATTTACAGCGCGGAAATCGTCGAACATGCTTTCGGCATGAACATACATTTGCAATTTGCCGTAATCGCGCATATCCATGTTCAGGGTTTTGTAAACAGCTTTGGCATAACCATCTTCAAGGCCGGTAACTTTAAGGGCCATGGATTGCTCATTCAGTTTTTGCAGTTGTGGGTTTGAAGGATCCTGCTGCCGGTCGACACCGGGCGGAAGCACATAAGGAACGGGTGCACGGTTGCCGTTTTCTTCAATATTAACGGTTGAAACGGTAAACGGAATGTTGTTTGGATCATGACTTTCGTCGCCACCGCCAATCGATTCGCCTCCCTCTTTAATGGCATAATCGTATTTTCGCCATTCGCTGCGCACCAGTTCCAACGCACCAAAACGCAGCACCACATCTTCGCTCCATTCATTCAAAAACATACGAATAAATCGGATGGATTTAAAATCCTGAATGGTTCCCACTTTAAAATCGGGACTATTAATGGGAATTTTAAACTGATACCAGGTAACTTCTTTGCGCGTGTCGTTTTCCATCTCAACGGTCGAGGTAAGTGCATCGGTTACAAAACCGCTACCTACTTTAAGGTTTTCTTTTCTCAAATCGATGGTATAATGAAAATACGATTCCCCTTCGCTTAGGGTAAAGTCGCCGTTAATATCTTCCACATCGGGATTCACCTGCCCCGTGGTGGTGTATTCCACACCGGCGTTATCGTTTGCCGGCGTATTGCCTTCGGAATTGCTGAATTTTTTGTAGCGCTCCAACAGATCGGGTTCTTCTGAATCGTACGCGGCACCACGAAAATAACGAAAATCATCGGCAGCGGGGTCGGCCAGTATTTTGGCCTTTTGCGCTTCGTCACTTACATTTTGACTGATGTAATTCAGATAAACTGCATGAAACTCCTGCTCGTCAGTCATGCCTGTAGCTTCGTTGATTATCGTTCCACTCAGCCCGTCGAAACCTACATCCTGGCGAATACGCAGGTCGGCATCCTGAACAAATTCGGTAGTTACTGCCTGAAATGCAGGAACCCTTCCCCATTGCGTTTCGATGTATGAGTCAGCGGCAGGAGGATTTCCAGTTGGCAGGCCATTTTCATAGCTTTTCCGGCCGTCTTTTAAAATATCTTCCGATATATTTCCCAGGTTAAAGTTGAGTTTTCCTCCCGGATTCAGGGTGTCGCCTTCCACAAAAGGATCCATCATCCAAAACATGATGTATTCCACATTTTGCGCTTCAAAATCCTTGGTATTTAATTCCCGCATAATTCCTGCCCACCGCGTTTCCGGATTGTTCAATTTTCCTTCGTTATTTATACCCGCAGAATGAACCGTTGCTTCGGTATCAAAGTTGTATGGCCCTCTTTCTTCAGGATAAAAAGCCAAATCGAGGGTAGTAATTTCGGTCGGCTGCCCGCTGGGCGTATCACGATTTGGATAAATCTCCCGTTCGTTCACCCGGTAAACCTGCAAACTGGAAAGTTGTTCGTCATTTACGTTTTCTGTTGAAGTGGAACGAAAAAATATGGGATCAATCTGATACCAGGCCAGAAGCGCCCGGTTGTAACCCGAACTTAATCCGCTAAAATCGTCCGATTCAGGAAAAACTTCTTTATCGTGCGGAATACTGGATAAAACCCAGCCCACCCGGCTGCGTAAATCGATACTGGATTCACTGCCTTCAAAATCGTCGATAAAAGCATTACCATTGGCTCCAATGGCTTTGTTGTGTCCCGGTATCAAATGGGCAAACTCGCCTTCAACTGTAATCGACGACATTTCTTTGGTTTCAAGAAAAGGCAGGCGGTCAATCATCCGGGTAAGAAAAGGAACATCGGTACGGTACGAACCGTTTAATCCCCAAATGGTATTGTTTATGGGTTCGTCGCCCATATTCACTTTTTGAGTAAGTGGCCGCTCGGTAAGATTCATAACGGTAGCACCCAGATTAAAATCGCTGTTAAAACGGTAATCGAAATGGGTTCCCATCAGGGTTTTGCTTTGAATGCTAAACAGGGCATTGCTTTCGAGTGATATTTTTAAGGGTGTACCCGAAGCCAGGTAACTCTCGTTCAGAATTTTTACCCGACCCAGATTGTAATCGACCGAATAATCGAGATTCTCCTGCAGCACAATACCCCCGGCGGTTACTTTTACCGAGCCCTGGGGAATATTAAATGAATTTAAAAATATTTCGGACCCTCCCGACGATTTGTAATCGCCACTCAGAAAGAATTTATTTTTTGAAGTAATTTGTTTGGCTTTGAACTGGGTAGAATCGTACAATGCCTGGTAAGCCAGTCTTTCTGCTAAATCATTGTCATCAATAAGTTGATACAGGTAACGGCCAAAAGGTTCCACTACGGGAAAAATAATTCGCCCGGTTTGCGATAAAATGGTTACCCCTTCCACAAAATCGAATACTCCATCTCCTGTTTCTATAAAATTACCCTGCGAATTCAGATTATCGAGATTCATGTGGCGGATAAATTTTTCGTTCCGCATGGAATCGGAAAGTACGCGTTTCCGATCAGGAATATTTAAAAGCCGTGTTCCAATGTTGTCGTCGTAATACTCCACTTCAAAACGAAAATCTTCCTGACTCAGCTGGTATCCGCCAATAGAATACACGTTTTTCATCATCAGTTTCCAGTTGGGCAGCAGGGGATTAAAATTGGTACCCTTTAAAAGTTTAGTTACCAAAATATCGGGATGAATGATACCATCCTGCGAAAACTCACCCACTTTATAAGTATCGCCATTGGCGGTGTATTCATAAGCAACGGCCAAAACCTCATCGCTGTTTAGCGACAAATTCAGCGAAATGTAACCCAGCCGTTCGTTAAGGGTAAATTCGTTGGGCCCCAGCTTACGTGCGTATTCTACCTTTTCGTAGTGTTTTCCGCCCTCAAAATTTAGACTGTTTAATATTCGCGAAACCATGTTTATGTTTCGGATACCAGGATTTGCCTGGGTGTCGGCAACCTGCTGGTACAAACTGTTGGCTTTATTTGTGGGGAACTTGCTATTGTAAGTAGTTATAGCAGGATCGAGCAACACAAATTCGTTGTTATTATAAAAAACTTGCGTTGCTTTTTCTTCGCCCAAATCCATAAAGGCCATAATGTTTCGTGCCCCCGAGGTTTCTTTTTTGGAATTGGTCACCCAGACTTCAATTTTTGTGATGTTGATGGGCGAATTTATCATGGGCAGGTTGGCCAGCCACTCATCGTAATGGGTTCGGAAATAATGCGATAAAAAGAAGTGTCGGTTTCTGTCATAATCAATGGCCGAAAGGTTGTAGCTGCTTTTTTGGGCTCCGCCTTCAACCATAATGGTTTTGGTTTCGCCTTCCTGCTGCGAAAAAATACTGGTAATGTAGAGGTTCCCAAACTTCATCTCGGTTAATATACCGAACAAACTTTGGCTCCCCGATATCAGAGAGGTAGAAAGCGGCATGCTTACATCACCCGCTTCAATTTTTTGCAGAATATCGTCTTCTTTACCCTGATAACGCAGGTTCATGGTGTTATCGAAATCGAACTGGCTCTCGGTATCGTAACTAACCCGCATCTCCAGGTTGTCGCCAATTTTACCCACCACACTCATCTGAATCTCTTCTTTAAAATCGAAGGTGGTATTTCGTCTCAAATCGACATGCTGGTTGGGGTTTTCAGAATTGGTGATTTTTATTCCGAATTTTAATGCGGCAGAACCACTGGGCTTAATGTCGATGGTGTTGCTCCCGAAGATGGTTTCGAAAGCTTCGCTCCCCACATTGATTTTGGGAATAAGCGACGACTGATGCTCAAATGATTCACTTTTATAGCGCTGATCCCAGTACTTTTTTAGGTTTTGCTGTACATTGTATTGCTGAAACTCCTCAAAATTCATGGTATAAGGAGCCCCCAAAACAACGTTTCCAATTTTTTTCTGAACCACGTATTGATTGGTTTTCTCATCGTACACAATCTCGGTGGTAATCAGTTCGTCGGTTTTAAAGTCGATATTCGACGAAGGCCTCCTGGTATCGTAAGGGTTTTGACTTTGTGGTGTAAGGGAATAAGGCAACTTTATGGAATCGGCTTGGGTTTGTGCCCAACCATTTAAAAAGTTCCCGGCAAAAAAAAGTGTTATTGCTATGCTTAGGTATTGTCTTTTCAAGGCAATGGTAACAGTTAATTAAAACGATTTTAAAGCTTGTTTCACCAGCTCCTCAACACTGGCGTTGGGATTTGCCTGCAACAGCTTGTCGAGTATTTTTTCGACACTACTCTTTACAAAACCCAACATCACTAATGCAGATAACGCTTCTTCGCGGTTTGTATTGCTTTGTGTCTGGAAAAATTCTCCCGTAAGATTCGATTTCCCTACTTTATCTTTTAAATCGACAATAATACGCTGCGCCGTTTTGGCCCCTACGCCTTTTATATTGTTCAGGAGTTTAACATTGCCGGAAAGAATGGCTTCTTTAATCTCGTCGGGGCTAAGCGACGAAAGAATCATTCGTGCCGTGTTTGAACCAATACCTGAAACAGAAATTAACTGACGGAAAATTTCGCGCTCGCTTTTATTAAAAAAACCATACAACAAATGTGCATCGTCGCGCACTACCTGATGCACAAAAACAACGGCCTGCTCTTTTCCCGATAAGGCCGAATAGGTGTTTAACGAAATCTGAATGTGATAACCGACCCCCTGGTTATCAATAACTACGGTGGCAGGAGTAAGTTCTGCTATGGTACCCTGTATGTATTCGTACATAGATTTTTAACTTTGGCTTACAATCGGGCAAAACTACAAAAAATGAGCTACAAACCTCAAGCTTTTTGGCTAAAAGTAAGCGTGATGTTTTAAAAGCATAAAGCACTGTAGCTGCAATCGTCTGAATTAGTTCCTGCAAGATGCCTTATATAAAAAACAGGGCCACGCCTCCCACGGTTATTACCGCACCAATAATTTCTTTTAAGGTAACCTTTTCCTTATACAGCAGTATGGCCGGAGGAATAATCAAAACCGGGATAATTGACATAATGGTTGACGCAATACCTACCGAAGTAAATTTAACCGACAGCAACGACAGGTAAACCCCGATAAAAGGACCAAATACGGCACCAATTGCCATAAAGCGAAGGGCCTTACCGTCTTTAACGGCAGCGGTAACGCGTGGCCACCGGTTTATTATGGTAATTAGAATTACAAAACCCACACTTCCGGTTATTACCCGAATGTGAGTAGCGGCAAACACATTGTAGTCGCCCATGCCGTATTTGCTTAACACCAGTCCGCTGGCCTGACCAATGGTGCCCAACAAGGCAAACACCAGGCCTTTGGGCGAAAACGAAAACTGTAAGCCTTTTTTCTTTCCCAGTTTCTCATCATCCAGTTTTTTCTTCTCGGTTACTACCAGCACAATCCCCGAAAGAGTAACTGCCATAGCCACCATCGATTGAAAATTCAGGGTTTCGCCCAGCGCAATCCAGCTTATAAAAGCGGCAAAGGGCGGGCTCAGCGACATAATCAGCATAGAGATGCGGGCGCTGATGTATTCGTAACTCTTAAACAAAAAATAATCGCCAAATACAAATCCCACCAAACCCGAAATGCTTAACCAAATCCAGTTGAAACCGGAAGCATCGGTCGGAAAAAAACGCCCGCGCAGGAACCACGAAACTACCGCGTAAATTACAAAAGCCATCAGCAAACGGATAAGGTTTACCGATAAAGAACCCGTTCGGCGCGTGGCCTGCTGAAAAGCAAGTCCGGTTACTGTCCAGCAAACTGCTGTACCCAAAGCTATCAGCTCCCCAAGATGTGATTGAATCATTCCGTAAAAATTTGCTCAAAAGTAGAAAAATTAAAGCAGTACGATATACTATCAGCAAAAAATATCAGCCTCCAAAACCCCATAAAAAGGCAATAAATATGTGTTGTAAAGTACATTTTTATATGATACTTTTGCTTGGGCAGTTTTAAAAATATATTCACATTCGCCCTACAAAAAGTAAAAACATCAACATTATGGACAAGCAAAAGATATCGAACTTTATTACTGAAGTTCAGCTGTTTGACTCACTCAACACCGACGAAATAGATCTATTGGCCGCCAAGTTCAGCGAAAAAGCCATTAAACAAGGTGCCTACCTTTTTAAAGAAGGTTCAGAACGCGAAGCCATCTTTGTAATTTACGAAGGCGAAGTAGAGCTCTTTACACGCACCCCTTTCGGAGAAGAACGCCGTTTATCGTTCTTCCAGAAATACGATTTTATTGGCGAGGGTTCCTTAATCGATAATTCACCTCACTCAACCACAGCAAGGGCAATGACCGAAGTAACGGTGTTGTCGCTGAGCCGGAAAACCATGCAGGAACTGTTCGACGATAATAAAGAACTGGCTGCTAAAGTTTATCGCTACCTGGCCAAACTGGTTGCCCGCCGCATGAATCAGGCCAACGCCCACCTAACCAACGCCGGAGCCCAATATGTTTCGGGACGTACCCGCAGTGAACACGACCTATTGGGCGATCGCGATGTGCCAGCTGAAGCTTACTATGGTGTGCAAACCCTGCGTGCCATGGAAAACTTCAACATCAGCGGAGTAACCCTGAATTTTTATCCGGTTTTTGTACAGGCACTGGCCATGGTGAAACTGGCCGCTGCCAAAGCAAACAACGAACTGGGCCTTTTAAATGATACCATTACCGATGCCATAGTTGCTGCCTGCGACGAGATTATTAAAGGAAAATTCCACAAGAACTTTGCAGTTGATATGATACAGGGTGGCGCCGGAACCTCGACCAACATGGCCGCTAACGAGGTAATTGCCAACCGCGCTCTGGAAATTCTGGGACACAAAAAGGGCGAATACCAGTATTGCCACCCCAACAATCACGTAAACCTGAGCCAATCGACCAACGATGCTTATCCCACTGCGGTAAAAATTGCACTAATCTTAAATAATGCTCGTTTTATCGAAGTACTTAAAGACCTTATTGAATCGTTTAATAACAAGGCGCGCGATTTCCGCGACGTTATTAAAATGGGCCGCACCCAATTGCAGGATGCTGTTCCCATGACGCTTGGACAGGCATTTGAAGCCTATGCAGTAACTCTTTCGGAAGAAATTGAACGGCTGGAACAAAACGTTCAGCTATTTCTTGAAGTGAACATGGGCGCCACAGCCATTGGCACGGGAATTAATTCTGAACCCGGCTACAGCGAACTTTGCATCAAACATCTTAAAGAAGTTACCGGACTCGACATTAAACTGGCCGGAAACCTGATTGAAGCCACCCAGGATACCGGAGCTTTTATCATGTATTCGTCGGCCATTAAACGCCTGGCAGTAAAACTTTCAAAAATCAGCAACGACCTGCGCCTGCTGTCATCGGGGCCACGTACCGGATTTAACGAGATAAACCTACCACCTATGCAGCCCGGCTCATCGATAATGCCCGGAAAAGTAAACCCGGTAATTCCCGAAGTGGTTAACCAAATTGCTTTTAAAGTAATTGGCAACGACCTCACGGTAACCCTGGCCTCCGAAGCCGGACAGCTGGAATTGAACGTGATGGAACCGGTTATTACACAAAGTATCTTTGAAAGTGTTGAGATGCTTAAAAACGGTATGGAAGTATTACGTTTCCGTTGCATCGACGGCATAACTGCCAACGAAGAACGCTGCCGCGAACTGGTACAAAACAGCATAGGTTTGGTAACCGCACTGAATCCTGCTTTGGGCTACGAGGTGTGCAGCAAGCTGGCCAAAGAAGCCTTAAAAAACAACCGCAGCGTTTACGACCTGGTGTTGGAACAAAACCTGCTCTCGAAAGAGGAATTGGATAATATTCTTACTCCTGAGAACATGATTCGCCCGCGGAAAATGCATTAAAACAATACAATTTCATAAGAGAAAGAGGCTGTCTAAAAAGCAAAAGATTTATACCATCTTCTTTCAAATTAAAAGGGATAGAACGCTGATAACGCTAAAAAAACTGATTTACGCTGATTAGATCTGCGAAAATCAGTCAAAATCTGCGTCATCAGCGTCCCTTTTTTGAAGATTACTTCCATTTTGTAAGTTTTTAGTAAATGCACCTTACTTTTGGGACAAGCTCTTTTTTTATAAAAAGAATATGCCCAGCCAAGCCGAAAGCATTTCCTAAGTTCAGAAACCAGCAACAACAACAGACCAATCTAAAAATAAACAAGCGGCTAATTGATTCCCATTTCTCAGCTTTTCTCACTTAAGTAAAAAATATTTTATCCCAACCATTCGTCCGGGGAATCAAGTGCTAAAAATTCGATTAGTTTTGCAGCCTCAAAAAAATAAATAGTAAACATTATGACAAACGGAAAAATTGGAAACCCTGCAGTTGTTGGATTGGCAGGATTTGGGCTAACAACCCTGTTGCTTCAACTGCATAACATCGGCCTTATGGGACTGGGTCCGGTGGTAGCCATGGGTTTTGTTTTTGGCGGATTTGCCCAACTGGTGGCTGGCTTTATGGAACAAAAAACCGGTAATAATTTTGGCTTTGCCGCCTTTTCAAGTTACGGGGCATTCTGGATTGGCCTGGGACTTATCTGGATATTTAACCACCAGGGTATTTACCAATCGTCGACTACCGATGTAGGCTATTACCTGGTTGCCTGGACGCTTTTAACCCTGATATTCTGGGTGGCTTCGTGGTTTATTCATACGGCCATGGCTGTTACTTTTACCTTATTGCTGATTGGTTTTATTCTTTTGGATTTGGGTCATTTTGGCTTCCCTCTGATGAATAAAATTGCCGGATACGAATTGATATTCTGTGCACTGGCAGCCTGGTATATGATGGCCGTAGTTATTATTAACGAAGTAGCCGGTAAAGAAATACTAAAAATGGGCAAAGCCTGGATTAAGAAATAAACCGGACAAAGCAACTCTTTTTAAAGCCTGAAATAAGCATTCAGGCTTTTTTTTTCGCGATTCTTGCAGCACAAGCTACTCCCGCAGGGTTGACCGACTATTAAATATAGGTTAAGGTTGAAAGCTGCCGGTAATCGTAAACCTCATTGGCTACTTCAATCAATTGTTGGGCAGTAAGCTGCTGAATTTTTTCGTAAACGGCATCCAAAGGATCTACCTTACCAAAAAGCAGGTAGCTTCGCCCAATGTTTAGCATTAATCCCGACAGGTTTTCGGCACCAATGGCCATTTGCCCAATCATTTGCTTCTTGGCCCGTTCCAACTGCAAAATCCCCAGTTGGGTGGTTTGCAGCTTTTGAATTTCCGATTTAATTATTTTCAGGCTTTTCTCCACTTTTTCGGGTTCGGTTCCAAAATAGATACCCACAATTCCGGTGTCGCTGTATGGATTATAAAACGATTCCACATTATAGGTATAGCCATGGCGCTCACGCAAAGCCAGGTTCAAACGCGAATTCATACCCGGACCGCCCAGAATATTATTTAGCAGTTCCAGTGGCAGCCTGTTCTTGTGATCGATGGAATAAGCCCGGTTACCGGTGATGCAATGAGCCTGAAAGGTATCTTTTTTAATTACTTTTTGCTCTGCTTTATAGCCATTAAGCACCAGGCGTCGTTCTTTCCTGAGATTGGCTTTAACGGTACCAAAATATTTCTCGGCCCAACGTTTCAATAAGTTGAAATTGATATCGCCCACCGAGCAAATAACCATTTGGTCGGTATGGTAATTATCGGTAATAAAGCGCAGTAAGTCGGCTTGTTTGTAAGTGTTCAACAGTGTGGGTTCGCCCAGAATATTCCGTCCGATGGGATGGCCGTCAAAAATCTGCTCTTCAAAATCGTCGAAAATAAGTTCGGCCGGACTATCCTTATAGGAATTTATTTCGTCGAGAATTACCTCTTTTTCTTTTTCAAGTTCCTTTACCGGAAACGATGCATTAAAGACAATGTCAGCAAAAAGTTCCATGGTTCGGCTGGTGTACTCCTTTAGAAACGATGCGTAGATGCAGGTTTCTTCTTTTGTAGTGTAGGCGTCAATTTCGCCCCCCACATCTTCGAGTCGGCTAATTACATGATACGCCTTCCGCTTGTGTGTTCCTTTAAAAATAACATGCTCAATAAAATGGGCAATTCCATGCTGATTCGCAGCTTCGTCGCGCGAACCCGTATTGATGATAATCCCCAGATGAGCGACCTTGCCGGCACTTTGTTGGTGTATCAGCCGAATGCCATTGGCTAAAGTATAATATTCGTATCCCTTCATATCAGATGCGTCAAAATCAGGAGGGCAAAAGTATAAAATAAAGCGGAACTAAACAGGGTAAACTACTTGTTTTTAGCAATTAACCCGGTTTTACTTCCAGGTACTAAACGGATGGTTACTTAAATAGGAATTGTAATAGCGCGGGTCCTTGGTCACTTCCTGTCCAATCCAATCGGGCAGGGAGCATTCTTCGGCTGTTGATGAAAGTTCAACTTCGGCAAGCAAAAGACCCTGATTGGCTCCATGGAATTCATCGATTTCAAAAACATGATCTTCGTAATCGACCACATAACGGGTTTTTTCAATAAGGTGAGGAAGGCAAAGTTTCAACAAGCCTTCAGCATCGCCCAGCGAAATTTCCTGTTCCCACTCAAAACGACTCATGCCCGAAGCATCACTGGGCCCTTTTATGGTAAGAAATCCTTTTTTTGAAGCAATGCGTATCCGCACGGTTCGCTCCGGATCAATTGAAAGATAACCTTGTTTAATCTCAAATTTTCCTGCAGCCATCGACCGAAAATCGCCCTGTACTAAAAACTTGCGTTCAATTTCGCGTGTCATCTTTTCCTGTCTCATTCGTAATCGGTCAAATACCATAGCTATAAAATTAAGTGATTGAAAAACAGCCCGTAAATCACCAACTGTTTTAATTCCGCAGCGCCACAAATTTACATACTTCCATTGGGTATTGCAAACCAATCAAAGCGGTATGTTTTTTAGCTCATGTATTTTTTCCTTTTCTCTGAAAATAGCTGCTACTTTTATAGCCAATAAAAAAATAGGAGAAAAAAGTCTGCCGTTAAATTACATTTATCCGCAGGCAAAAATTCATTAACATAAATTCAAAAGAGATGAAAAAAATTGGAATTGCCACCCTCGTACTGATGCTTTTTGCAGCCTGCAATCCATCAACTGAAAAAAACCCGGGTGAGGTGGCCAACATTTCAGCAGCAGCTGTTGACCAAACCATTGAACTTTTGCAACAAGCCAACGCCAAGGGCGATGCCCAACTCATAGCAAAAGGGGTAAAACATGCGGCATCGTTATGGCGCCAAACCGATGGCGACGAAGCAGGCTTTCAGCAGTTTTGCCTCGACAATTACCTGAAAACCTACGAAGAAAAATCGCTGGTATTCTCAAAACTTGAACATTACTTCGAAAACTTATTGGGTAATTATACCAAAATGGGTGTGGCCCTGAACCTGAACCTGACTTTAGATAATGGCCCGCTGCACGAAATCGATAAAATGTTTGGTGCATACAATCCCAGCGCCCACCTGAGCGATGATTTATATGCAAACAAAATTGCCTTTGTAATTGCCCTGAATTTTCCCTATTTCACTTTAAGCGAAAAAGAAACCCTGGGAACCGAATGGAACAACGAACAATGGGCATGGGCCCGATTGGGCGACATGTTTGCAGCCCGTGTTCCTGCTCACCTGAATCAACAATATTCCAATGCAAACACCAATGCCGATATTTATATTTCGGCTTACAACATTTATATGGGAAGTTTGCGTAATGCCGAAAATGAGCAGTTATTTTCCGACGACATGATTTTACTTAGCCATTGGAACCTGCGCGACGAAATAAAATCGAACTACGCCGATGTGCAAAAGGGTTATGAAAAACAACAAATGGTTTACCAGGTAATGAAGCGGATTATCGACCAAAGCATTCCCCGCGAAGTTATAAACTCAGGAAAATACCAATGGAACCCTTACGAAAACAAGGTTTCTGACCAGGGTCAACCAATTTCAGCAACTGCAGAAAATACCGACCGCTACCAGCAAATAATTAACAGTTTTAAGGCCCTACAAGCCATGGATGCTTATTACCCGGTAATGGACACTTATATCGACCGTAGTTTTTCGGGGAATATGGAAATTGCCCAACTTGAGGTTGAACAATTGTTTCATGAATTCTTAAGCGCTCCCCAGGTAAAAAAGGTGGCTGAATTAATTAAATCCCGCCTGGGACGTGATTTGCAGGCTTACGACATTTGGTACGACGGATTTAAAGTCCGTAGCAGCATTTCGGCCGACGTGCTCAACAATAAAACGCAAAAAAAATACCCCGATGCCAAAGCTTTTGAAGCCGACATGCTAAACATGCTGGTTAAACTGGGATGGGACAAAGAGCGGGCAGCCTTTCTGGCTTCGAAAATAACCGTTCAGGCGGCCCGTGGTTCAGGTCATGCCCTGGGTGCTGAAATGCACGACATGTATTCGTACCTGCGTACCCGTGTTCCTGAAACCGGGATGAATTACAAGGGATACAACATTGCCGTTCATGAATTTGGACACAATGTGGAACAAACCATTTCGCTGCACAGTGTTCCATATTATATGCTACACGGAGTTCCCAATACGGCATTTACCGAGGCCCTGGCTTTTATTTTCCAAAGCCGCGACTTAAAACTGCTCGATATGAACGACCCCAATCCGGATAAAGATGCCTTAAAAACCCTGGATACGTTCTGGAGCATTTATGAGATTATGGGCGTAAGTATGGTTGACATGAAAGTTTGGAAATGGCTTTACGCCAATCCCAATGCCGATGCCGAACAACTGAAAAATGCAAGCCTTGCCATTGCCAACGAGGTGTGGAATAGCTATTATGCCGAAGTTTTTGGTTTAAAAGATGAGCCCATTCTGGCTATCTACTCACACATGATTGCTTATCCGCTGTACTTGTCGGCTTATTCATTTGGCCATTTAATCGACTTTCAGATTGAACAGTATTTAAAAGGAAAAGATCTAGCAACTGAGGTAGAACGGATGTTCAGTCTGGGACGACTTACTCCGCAAACCTGGATAAAACAGGCTACGGGCAATGTTATTTCGAACGAGCCCATTTTAACAGCAGTTGACGAAGCATTAATCAAAATAAAACAGTAATTATTCTGAAAGTACGGTGCGCTCTATTATTGAAGGAAAAAACTCATACTCGAGCGCATGAACTTTTTGAGCTACCATTTCAGAGGTGTCGGTTAGCAAAACCGGCACCTTTTTTTGTTCAATAATAGCTCCCTGATCATAAATATCATTTACAAAATGAACCGTAATACCCGTTTCATTTTCACCATTGGCCACCACAGCCTGATGCACTCGATCGCCATACATGCCTTTGCCGCCAAATTTAGGAAGCAAAGCCGGATGAATATTAATTATCCGATTGGAAAAGGCCTGAATCAAATGATGGGGAACCAGCCATAAAAATCCGGCCAGCACAATCCAATCTATTTCAAAATCGTTTAGTTGCTTCAACACCCAATCGGAATCGTAAAACTGGCTTCGGTTAAAAACCACCGACGGAAGTTCCAGCTTTTTGGCCCGTTCCAGAACGTAGGCATTGGCATTGTTCGAGAATACTGCCGCTACCTCGATAGCAGCATGGCTTGAAAAATAACGGGCTATATTTTCAACATTGGTTCCCGAACCGGAGGCAAAAAGTGCAATTTTAATCATGAGCAAGTATTCAGATAAGCTTGAGTTTTAACCCATCAAAGATACAAAATACTTTAAAACAGGATTCCTTCAGCTTCGCCGCTTTCGTAAGCCTGATCAATCTGCAAACTATTTTTTTTCGAAGCTTCCACGGCCAGATAGTCACAGCGCTCATTTCCCGGATTTCCTGCATGGCCTTTTATCCAGCTGAAAACCACTTTGTGCTTTTTATAAACCAGCAAAAAGCGTTTCCACAAATCAGGATTTTTTTTCTTTTTAAACGAAGTTTTTACCCAATTTTGCAACCAGCCTTTTTCAACAGCATCAATCACATATTTTGAATCGGAATAAATGGTAACCTCACAGCCGGGGGTTTTTAAAGCCTCCAAACCCACTATTACAGCCAGGAGTTCCATCCGGTTATTGGTGGTCATGCGGTAACCTTCCGACAAATCTTTGCGGTGGTTTCCCGAAATCAGTACTACTCCGTATCCACCCGGACCGGGATTTCCGCTTGCAGCACCATCGGTATACATGGTAATTTTTGTTGCCATAATGCAAAAGTAGCCTTAAATTTTAGAAATAGATTCGGGTAATGTATTTTTGTGGCCGAAAACTGATGCGTATGAAAATTGGGACTATTGATTTGGGCGAGCGGCCGGTGTTTTTTGCACCCATGGAAGATGTGAGTGATCCTTCGTTTCGCAGGCTTTGCAAAGAATTTGGCGCCGACATGATGTACACCGAGTTCATATCGTCCGATGGCCTTATTCGCGATGCAGAAAAAAGCGTACGCAAGCTCGATATTGCCGATTACGAGCGCCCTGTGGGGATTCAGATTTACGGAAAAGATCCTGCCGCCATGGTTGAAGCTGCCTTACGCTGCGAAGAAGCCCAACCCGATTTAATCGACCTGAATTTTGGCTGTCCCGTAAAACGGGTTGCCGGCAAAGGAGCCGGAGCCGGTTTATTGCAAAACATTCCGTTGATGCTCGAAATTACCGCCAAAGTGGTAAAAGCAGTTAAACTTCCGGTAACGGTAAAAACCCGCCTGGGTTGGGACGAAAACAACCTGCCCATTGTTAGTCTGGCCGAACAATTACAGGATGTGGGCATTGCCGCACTCACCGTTCACGGGCGTACCCGTAAACAAATGTATAAAGGCGAAGCCGACTGGACCCTGATTGGAGCCATAAAAGAAAATCCCCGCATGACCATTCCCATCATCGGAAACGGCGATGTTAGCAGTCCCGAAATTGCCCTGCAAAAGTTTACCAATTACGGTGTTGATGCCATTATGATTGGACGTGCTGCCATTGGAAAACCCTGGCTTTTTAAAGAAGTGAAACACTACCTGCAAACCAGCGAGCTGCTCCCGCCCATTACTGTTCCTGAAAAAGTAGAACTGGCCAAACGGCATCTGGGATATTCACTCGAGTGGAAAGGCGATATTACCGGCGTATTTGAAATGCGTCAGCATTTTTCGAACTATTTTAAAGGACTGCCTAACTTTAAAGAAACCCGCATACGCCTGGTTACGGAAACCAATCCCGACACGATTCATTCTATTTTAGATGAGATAGCTGTCCATTGGGGCGATTATTAAACAATAACAAAAGTGTAACTTCAGAAGTTATTTTTCGACCCATAGCCGTTAATAAATTACCAAACCTTTAAAACTTCTGAATATGAACAAAACACTATTGTTAGCCCTGTTTTTAATTTTGGGTATCCTGTCCGGAACCTATTCCTGCATGGGGCAAAACAACGACGAAGCAGGCCAGACACTCCGCATTCAGTCAAAAGTATTGAACGAAGAACGTTTAATGCTGGTACAATTACCTGAAGGATATGCCTCGAATGAGGTTAGTTACCCGGTGCTTTTTTTACTCGATGGAAATGCCCATTTTCAACATGCCGTGGCTGCCACCGACTACCTGAACCGTCTGGGCGAAATTCCTCCGATGATTGTTGTAGCCATTACCAATACCGATCGAAACCGTAATTTTTTACCAACACATACCGATGCAATCCCCACATCAGGCGAAGCCAAAAAATTTCAACAGTTTTTCCGTGAAGAACTGATTCCCCGCATTGAAAAAGAATACCGGGCGACACCATACCGCATCCTGATGGGACACTCGTTTGGGGGAACGTTTGCTGCTTTTACTTTTTTAACGCAAGCCGAACTTTTTGACGCTTACCTGGCCATTAGTCCGGTAATACATTACGACAACAGCTACTTATTGAATCTGGCGCGGGCATCGGCAACCAGAGAAGATAAAATGCAGAAAAGCTTTTACATGACTGTAGGAAACGAGCCCAATTATTTTGAAGCGCATCAGGTTTTCGATTCGCTGATGAAACAGAATACCACCGTAAGTTATCGATACCTTAAAATGCCCGACGAAAATCACGGCAGCATTCCTTACGTGAGTTTATACCGGGGTTTGCGCTTTGTTTTTGCCGATTGGCACTTACCGCAGGAATTTCAACAAAAAGATTTGGCCGCCATGGATGCCTACTATGCTGCGTTGTCGAAAAAATACGGATATCCCATTCACACTCCCGAGAACATTATTAATATGTTAGGTTACCGCTACCTGCAAGCCGGAGATATGAAAACGGCCCTTACTACCTTTATTGAAAACAGCAAACGCTATCCCGGCTCATCGAACGTGTTCGACAGTCTGGGCGAAGCCTACGAGCAAAACAATGCATTAGATAGTGCCCGCGATTGTTTTGAAAAAGCCTACACCCTGGGCAAACTAACCAATCATCCAAATACCGCCTTGTATAAAGCCAATCTGGAACGAATAAAAGAAAAACTAAAAAAATAGAAACAAAGGCGGAATACAAAAGGCTTCCTTTAATAAACCGGTTGGTTGGCCAACAAAGTCCCGATCTTTCTTCGAAAAGGTCGGGATCTTTTTGCAAACAAGTCCCGATCTTTTTGCAAAAAGGTCTCGTTTATTTTTTACAAAGTCGGGACTTTATTTTACAATGTCACGATCTTTATTTACAAGATCACGACTTTATTTTATAAGAACCCGATCATTTTTTACAAAGTCCCGATCATTTTAAAAAAGATCGGGTTTTTATTAATGCCCTTTTGAGAACAAGATTAACAGCCCAAACAGTATTTGGATCGAACCTTCTTATTGTCATAAAATAATAAAGCCTTTGCAAAAAATCTGCAAAGGCTTTATTTTATCGGGCTCCCCTTCCGAAGCCTTTCGGAAGGGACTTGAACCGACCCCGAAAGCTTTCGGTACCCCGATTAACATTTTCAAAATTAATCATTAAAAAGATAAATATCTGGAGTTATAGTATCCAAATTGACCCTTTTGTATGACTACAAAATAAAAAAGCACCTACAATAATTTGTAATTACTTTTATTTTGTTGAGCTCCCCCTTCTGAAGGCTCTCCGAAGGGACTTGAACCAACCCCGAAAGCTCCTTGATTCCGTAAGTCACGGTGTGAGTTGTTGGATAGTAGTAGTTTAGATTGATAGTTTTGGTGATGTTGGTAAAATACTCACACCGTGACTATCAATAATCTAAAACAAGACATGCGGATTTTAGGAGCTTTCGGGGCCCTGATTAACAGTCTCAAAATTAATCATTGAAAAGTTATATATTTCGAGAAATGGTATTCGAATTGACCCTTTTGCATGGCTACAAAATAAAAAGGCACCTACAATAATTTACAAGTGCTTTATTTTACTGGACTCCCCTTTCAGAAAACTTTCCGAATAAACATGAACCAACCCCGAAAGCTTTCGGGGCCCTAATTAACAGTCTCAAAATTAATCATTGAAAAGTTAAATACTTCGAGAAATGGTATTCGAATTGACCCTTTTGCATGGCTACAAAATAAAAAGGTACCACTACTGTCCGGTTATAAGTCAAACAAATTCAATTGGTTATAACTTTCGGTAGCTTTGTTTTTGTAATTATTGTTTTCAAATAATTGATTTACTGGTACTTTTTCAAAAATACAAACACTTAAAAT
>JBFXEW010000014.1:0-121773 GCA_050179685.1 Salinivirgaceae bacterium | reverse complement strand
GAGGCTGCCTATGCCATTGACACTTACCTGACCGGATCGTCGGTGCTCGAATCGAAGGACCATTCCCTGATAAGCATTATTGGGAAGTAAGCAGTAAATTGCAATGAACAAAAGACAATTAGCAATGGGCAATGAACAATGAACAATTAGCAATCAAT
The DNA here is from genome assembly GCA_050179685.1 of Salinivirgaceae bacterium. Taxonomy (GTDB): domain Bacteria; phylum Bacteroidota; class Bacteroidia; order Bacteroidales; family SZUA-534; genus GWE2-40-63. The sequence goes on along the minus strand of JBFXEW010000014.1, from coordinate 121,615 downwards.
GTCGTTTAGTTAAGCAGACTTCACCCTCCGCCCTTCGGGCACCTCCCTTAGGGAGGACTAGCTCTGTTCCATCGTTGCAGGTATCCCCTTGAGGGGATTATAGGGGTGAATTTCTTTAACTAAACGACATTAAATCAACGGGTATTAAATCCCAAAGCATTCCGCTTATTATCGGAATCGGAAACTTATTCCGCAGCAGCACTGCCCAATGATAAGGCGGGGTTGCAGGGAACCGGAGCAAAGCGGAGCTCGGTAAAGCCAATTATACCCTCCGACATCAACGGGGTTATTCATGAGAACGCTTCGCTTAGTTACTCGCTCCGCTCATGAGAACGCTTCGCTTAGTTGTTTGGCTAAAAAAAATTCAGTTCGCTCACTCCTGAAATATGAGCCTTACGAATAAAGTTCGATTCCAGTCCTTAAGTCTTGAGTCTTCGGTCTAAAGTCTAGTATCTAAAGTCTAAGTTCTAACCTCTATACTCTAAATTCGGATACCCACCACCAATATATCGTCAATCTGTTCGGTATTTCCTTTCCAGCCTTCGATGGTTTGGTCGAGCACCAGCTGTTGTTCTTCCATGCTTTTTGACTGAATGCTCAGCAAAAGCTCTTTAAAGGGTTTCGATTTGAATTTGCTGTTGTCGGGGCCGCCAAACTGGTCCACATAGCCATCGGAAAACATGTAGAGGGTATCATTTTTCTGCAGTTGAATTTCCTGATTGGTGAAAGTGCTTTCTCTTTTGTCGGAAATGCCAATGGGCATTTTGTCGGCTTTGTATTGTACCAGTTCTCCCTGGCGGATTAACAGTAGCGGATTGTATGCGCCTGCGTACTGAAGCGTTTGTGTGTTTTTATCGATAATAATAATGGTTAAATCCATACCGTCTTTGGCTTCGCCCACTTTTCCGGTTTGCCTGAGCGAGATAATCACATTTTCGCGTAGTTTATTCAGAATATTGCTGCACGATAGTTCTGTTTCGCGTTGTATAATCTCGTTCAGGAACGAGATGCCCAGCATGCTCATAAAAGCTCCCGGAACGCCGTGGCCGGTGCAGTCGGCTGCTACCAGCACCGTTTTTCCGTTCTTTTCCGACGCCCAATAATAATCGCCACTCACAATATCGCGAGGTTTGTACAGAATAAAGTATTCGGGTAACAATTTGTCGAGAAGATTATCGGGGGGCAGCAAGGCAGTCTGTATCCGCCTGGCATAATGAATGCTGTCGGTAATGTCCTGGTTCTGTTTGTCAATTTTATCGCGTTGTTCCTCAATGGCTTTTTTCTGTTCCTGTAAAAGCTTGTTGTCGCGTTGTTTTTGCTGGTAGCTTCGATACACAAAAACCAAAAACACCGCCAGAAAAAATGCGCCAGCCAGACTAAACTGGAGAATCAGCCGCTGCCTTTTGAGTTCGGCCTGATGTTCCAGTTCTTTTTGTTGTTGCCGGAATTCCAGTTCCTTTTTTTGTTGTTCAAATTCGTAGGTCATTTCCATTTGGGTAAACTGCCGGGCATTCTCGTCGTTGTTTAATTTGTCGTACATGGCTTTATACAACAGATGGTAGTTGTAGGCCTCGCGGTAGTTCCCAATGCGCTGGTAGGCATCGCTCAGCGACTGGCTTATAATCTCAATCAGCGGAATGGCGTTAATTTCCTGGGCTATGCGCATGGCATCTTTTAAATACGAAATAGCCGTAGAATAGTCTTCGTTCAGCGAATACAAATAACCCAGGTTCGAGAGTACCGAGGCAATTCCCATTTTGGCCCCGGTTTGTTCATAGATGTCAAGGGCCAGCTTATAAAACTCAAGGGCTTTGGTATCGTTGCCGGTTTCCTGGTAAATCAGGGCCAGGTTCGAATAGCAGGTGGCAATTTCGTGCTGGTTGTTATTCTTTTTATGGATGGTCAGGCTCTGATTGTAGTAATCCATGGCTTTTTCGTATTCAAAATTTTCTTTGTAAACCAGCCCCACGTTCATCAGCGTTTTTGCCATGCCGCTTTCGTTCAGCTGTTTTTTGTCCATCTCAAGGCTCTTAAAGTAGTAGTTTAAAGCCTGGTCGGTATCGTTTAACTCGAATAGGGCGTTGCCTATATTGCTGTAGGTGTCAGCTATGCCCAGGGTATCGTTGTTTTGCTCTTTAAGGGTTAAACTTTTAATAAAGTAATCGAGGGCCGTAGGAAAATCGGCCTGCGATATATTAATTAATCCCAGTTTGTTGTAAGTATTAGCCAGACCCGGTGCATTATTTTCGTCAAGGAACAACAACTCGGCCTCAAGAAAACCGCTAAGTGCCTGGCGCAGGTTCCCTTTTGAAAACTCCACTTCGGCTTTCAGGTAACTAATTTGGCTGTTGAATTTATTTAAGTGGTTTGTCTGCATTACCGAATCGGCCAGCAAGAGGCATTGTTCCGCCTGGTTTAAATCGGTTTCGAGGAGTTCCTGCGACCGCTTTAAGCATTCCTGAATTTGTTGAGCAGGCGATTCAGCAAGCATAAATACCTGGTGTTGTGCTTCTTGATTCAGCGAGTCAGCTGCTCCAAAAATCAGGGAATAGTTACTAAGGAACAGTATTCCCAAAGTTATTTTGTACCTGAACATGAGTTAACATTTACTGTAGTTGAATAAGGAATTTTATAAGCCAGACTAAAGTACAACATTCTGTGATAAATTAAAACCACAGTCGGCTTTAAGTAGTTCAAAAAAAAGTTTTTAATGGCCAGCCTGCTGCTTTTAGCGCTTGCATCTCTTATAAATTAACATGAAGTGCTGCGAAAATAATGTTATTTTTGTGCTTTTAAAGCAAACGTATGGCTAACGATATAAAACCGGTAAACTGTAAAGGATGCAACGATGAGGGAACATGCTTCCATCATTTATTTCCCGACGATTCGGAATATTTCAACAATAAAAAGCAACAATTAAGCTACAGCAAAGGTGAGAATGTTTGCAAGCAGGGTGCTTTTGCTCCTTATGTAATGTATGTTTACGAAGGTTTGATTAAGGTATATCTGGAAACCGGAAACGGTAAAAACATTAATTTACGGCTTATTCGCTGTGGTGAATTTGTTAGCTTTCAGAGTGTGTTGAATCAGCAGGTTTATAATTATTCGGCCGTTGCCTTAACCGATGCCCGCATTTGTTTAATCGATAAAGAAGGCTTGAAAAAGATGCTGAAAGACAATGTAGAACTTGCCTGGCGGGTAATTTCAGACAACTGTAAAAGCGAGAGTAACCTTTACGAGATAATTAAAACAGCTACTACCAAACAAATGCCCGGCAAGCTGGCATCGGCGCTGATTTACTTGTCGTCGGAAGCGTTCAGCGCTTACCAGGTGTTTCAGCAATTATCGCGTAAAGACTTGGCCGAGTTTGCCGGAATTTCGCTCGAAAGCACGGTAAAACTGCTCAAGGAATTTGAATCGGAAGGAATTATTGAGCTGAGTGGCAAAGACATTTCTATCAGCAAGCCCGATGTGCTGAACGATATCAGCAAAAGGGGATAATTTTTGACGGATTTCACCCACAATTCTAAAAATCTTGCTATTTTTAGCAAAATTACCTGCATTGAGATTTTTAGTATTTATATGGGCCATTCTGGTGGTTTCAGCTTGCGTTAAAAAAACGCCCACTCCACTGCCTAACTACTACTCGGTTAGTGCTCAGGTAATTGACAGCCTGGTTAAACAATCGAAAAAAGCGTATCGGTATGAGGGTGTTGCTACGGAACCTTTCGACCACTTTCTGAAAGAATCGGTTGAGATAGCTAAAAACAGTGATAACAAAAAGGGACTTTTCGATATTTATACTTTGTTGGCTAAGCGCTATCGCGATGCAGCCAAATACAGCCCTGCCCTTGAGATGGCTCAAATGGCTCAGGTGCTGGCCAATGAGATTGACGACGACGAATTAAGAGCCTATGCCACCCACGAAATGGCGGTTATTTTCCGCCGCATCGACGACAATGCCCAGGCTTTAAAGTTTCATATTAAAGCCCTGGAATGGTCAGAGAATGCAAAAGATACGTTTTTAATACACTGTTCACTAAATGGTATCGGTAATGTGTATTTCGATTACCAGGATTACCATAAAGCCATCTCCTATTTTCATCAGTCGATGAGCTATCTGGCAAGCAAACGTAACCTGTTGGGCGAAGCCATTAACACCAATTTGCTGGGCGAATCGTGGTTGTTTCTGGGCAATACCGATTCAGCCTTAATTTACCTCGATCGCAGTTACCGCATTAACGTGGAATTGGGTTCCGAACTGGGACAAGCTATTTGTAACAACGGAATAGGTTTGGTTTATCACGAAAAAGAAGAATATGCCAATGCTGTAAATTACTATTTGCAGGCCCTGGATCTTTATGAGCGTACCGGCGATTTATTCTACCAAAGCATGTGTCTGAATAACCTGGGCAAATCATACATTGCTTTGCATCAATATCAGAAAGCCGACAGTATTTTAAAGAAATCGTTGCAAATAGCCAGTAATATCGGAAGTAAAAACTTCGCACTCGATGCGGCTATTGAGCTGGCGCATCTGTACCACGAAACGGGTCGTACCAATCAGTCGTACAAATACAGCCAAATGGCTCTGGCGTATAAAGATTCCATAACCATCGATTTAAAGACTCAGAATTCTGAAGCAATGAACGTGCTTTATCGTGCCGAGCGTCAGGAACGGGAAATTTTAATACTGAAGCAGGATGCCGAACTGGCCGAACTTAAAATGAGCCGGCAGAAATACCTCTTTTTCAGCATTGCCAGTGCCTTATTTATAGGTATTTTGATTACCATTTTCATGTTCCGCCAAAAGCGCCTGAAAAGCAAGATTAACGAAATTGGACTGGAACAAAAGCTGCTCAGGGCTCAGCTTAATCCGCATTTTATATTCAATTCTCTGGCTGCTGTTCAGAATTTTATCATGCGTAACGACAAAAAAGCCGCCACCGACTATCTGGTGAACTTTTCGCGTTTGATGCGGAATATTCTTATGAGCTCAGGAAGCGATTTTGTATTGCTTGGGAATGAACTCGAAGTGTTGGACGACTACCTAAAACTGCAACAGTTAAGGTTTCAGGGAAAATTTGATTACTTTTTTGAACTGGGTGACGAAGTCGATCCGAAAGTTTGCCTGCTGCCACCCATGTTGTTGCAACCCTTTATTGAGAATGCCATTGAACACGGAGTGCGCGATATCGACTGGCAGGGAATTATAATTACCCGGTTTAATAAGTCGGGCAATTTGCTTGTAGTTGAGGTTGATGATAATGGACGAGGCATAAAAGAACAGGAAGCCAACAATAAAAACAAGGGACACATCTCAATGGCAACAAAAATTACCCGTCAACGGATGCAAAACCTGCAAGCCATTACCCGGCGTAAATGCCGTTTTGAGATTATTGATAAGGAATTACGCCAGGGAATGCCGGGCGTGCTCATCCGCATTGAATTACCTTATCAGGAAGAGAAATAACATTCGTTTCTGCTTTTTGTATTACAAACGAGCACCTTATTTCCTTAATATTCCCATACTTGAGTTTTTATTAACAAGCACTTGAAAAAAAGAACGAAAAAGGATTTTGGTTTGTTTTTAATAGTAAATTTGAGTTTTAAAAACTGCATAAAGCATGAATGTAAGCATTAGAAAATCAGAACCTTCTGATTTGCTTTTTTTGGAAACCATTGAACAAACCTGTTTTCCCAAGTTTCAGCAAAGCTCCCGACGTTCCCTGAGGAATAGTTTATCGTCTCCATTTCAGTTGGTATTTATTGCCGAAATGGGAAATAAAAAGAAACAAACACCGGTTGGATCCCTGATTGCCAACCTTTACCAACGCACCCTGCGCATCTATTCCATTGGAGTTTTACCTGCGGCACAAGGGCAGGGAGTAGGCGAAAGTCTGTTAAACCATGTGAAAAAACTTGGGTTATCGAAAGGATTTGAAAAGCTTTCGTTGGAAGCTTTGAAAACCGACGAAAAGCTGATAGCCTGGTATAAAAAAGCAGGTTATTCAGTTACCGAAACCTTACCCAATTATTACCACGACGGAATTGATGCCGTACGCATGGTTTTAAATCTGGCCGACCCTAAAGACAGAAACACCATTGCCAACCTTATTGTGGTTGATAATCCCAAAAAGTGGACGCTCGATATTGAAGGACTCCGTGTAATTTCATCAAAAAGTTATTTGTCGGATCCGGAATTTCAGTCCATGAAAAATGCCCGCATATTTAATTTGTCGAGCTCGTATCGCTACCAGAGCATTGGCTATTATGTTTCGCTGCTGGCATCGGCCCGCGAGCATCGGGCAATACCCAACGTAACCACCATTCGCGATTTTCGGAACGTTTCAATTATTCGAACCATTGCCCAGGATATTGACGAACTTTTACAAAAGACACTGGAAAAGCACACACAAAACCATCTGGGATTCAATATATATTTTGGTCAAACCATCGATAAAACCTACCGGCATCTGGGGCAGCAGCTTTACCGGCTGTTCGAAACGCCACTTATGCATGTGCAGTTTTCCAAAAACGAACGCTGGGTTATTCAAAAGGTAAGCCCACTGAGCATGGATAAAATTGAACCGGCCGATTTTGAGTACATTCATCATTTTGCCCGCGAATATTTTACGCGAAAAAGATTCCAGCGACAGCGCTTCCACAATTACAAATACGATTTGGCCATATTGGTTAATCCCGACGAAAAAAATCCGCCCTCATGTCCCGATGCCTTGCAACATTTTAAAGAAGCCGCCCGAAAAATTGGTTTTTATACCGAGTTTATTACCAAAGACGATTACGACCGACTGAGTGAGTTCGATGCTTTGTTTATTCGTGAAACAACCAGTGTAAATAATTATACCTATCATTTTTCGCGTACGGCTTACGCCGAAGGTTTGGTGGTGATTGACGATCCCTGGTCGATACTGCGCTGTTCGAACAAAATATTTTTGGACGAACGCATGCGGCAGAATAAAATACTTACCCCGCTTACCTGGATTTTAACGCGCGATGTGTTAAAAAAGAATCATTTGGCAGAGCTTCCGTTTCCGTTGGTGCTAAAACAACCCGATAGTGCTTTTTCGTTGGGAGTTACCAAGGTTACCAATGCCGATGAAATGAGCCACTCGCTGAAAGAACTGCTTAAAAAATCGGATTTGGTGATTGCACAGGAGTTTCTTCCTTCCGATTTCGATTGGCGCATAGGCATGCTCGATCAAAAACCGCTGTATGCCTGTAAATATTTTATGGCCAAAGATCACTGGCAAATTGTAAACTGGAACAGTAACGAGGAAAACGATTTTGGAGCCGTGGAAACCATGCCCATCGAACAGGTTCCGCCAGCCATAATAAAAGCAGCAACCAAAGCTGCGGGGCTTATGGGCGACGGACTTTACGGTGTCGATTTGAAAATGGTGGGCGATAAAGCCTATGTGATTGAAGTAAACGACAATCCTAATATTGATGCGGGTATCGAAGACGGTTTTCTGAAAGAGGAACTTTACCTGAAGATAATGCAATCAATCTATAACCGGATTGAAATGTCGCGGAATATTGCCCGCTTTATTTCCGTCGAAGGGAATTAGTTAAGCCAAAAACCCATAAGAGTGCCAACCTATGTCGGCCGTCTTATGGGTATATTCAAAACACAACGATCTTCTTAATTCGATTTCTTGACAAATTGAGTCAGAATCACTATCATTTGTCCGTTAACCCGTCCTTCAATCTGTTCCGGATTATCGGCTACCAGCGAAATGTTGCGTACCGCAGTGCCTCGCTTGGCTATCAGGCTTGAGCCTTTAACATTCAAATCTTTGGTTAAAATTACTGTATCGCCCTGTTGCAGTTCAAAACCATTACTGTCGGTATGTTTTGGTAAACCTTCGGTAGTATCGCCTTCTCCGGTCGATTTAGCCCAGGCCAGGTTTTCTTCATCCAGATAAAGCATTTCGAGCAAATCAACAGGCCAGATTTCAGCACGCAAGCGGTTAAGCATGCGCCAGGCTACTACCTGCACGGCAGGAACGGTACTCCACATGCTGTCGTTAAGACAGCGCCAGTGGTTGGCATCAACTTTTGAGGCATCGTTAATCTGATCGAAACAGGTATTACAAATTAAAATGCACTCGTAAAGATTTTTATTTTTGGCTGGAGGAACTTCATAAACTTTCATTTCGCCAGAAGCGCCACATAATTCACATTGTGAATTACTACGGGCATGCAATTCTTTTTCTAAACTCATAATAAAAAGCAGAATAGGTACTATTATTTTTCGCCAAAGGTATCATTCTATTTGGAATTGCAGGGCTAAATTCAAAACAAGAACTCCGGTAAAGCAATTATCTGAGAACAATAGTCCTGCTTTACCTGTTTTAAGCGTGACCATTGTAAGAATTGGCAATTAATGCACCCGGGATGCTTGCCCTACACTTCAGTAACCTGTAGTACCAAGGTATAGCTCATTACATCCTTCAGCAATAATGCTGGTTAGCAACAGTTACTTTCATGCGATTTTGGCGTGAGAAGAAAAAACTATTTTAATATTTAACGATTAAACACTTATGGAACAACAAAAAATCAGCTATTTGCCCAATTATAAAACTGAATTTATAAAAGAGCTGAAAGATGAAGTGGCTCAATACTTCAAAACACACAACCTGTCGAAATTCGGGAACGGAAAAATTGTGTTTAAAACCGTATTTATGTTTTCGCTTTATTTTGTTCCCTACCTTTTGATGGTGGGTGGAATTATAGAATCATGGATTGGGGTTTACGCCTGTTGGATTCTGATGGGATTAGGAAAAGCCGGCGTTGGCATGGGTGTTATGCACGATGCCAATCACCGAACCTACTCAAAAAACCAGAAAGTGAACAAATGGATGGGAAAGAGTTTGTATCTCCTGGGTGGTTTTCCGCCCAACTGGCAACGCCAGCACAACACCAACCATCATGGGTTTACTAATATCGACGGTAAGGATGAAGATATTGAACCGGCTGCAATTTTGCGTTTTTCGCCACACAAACCCTTGAAAAAGATTCATCGCTACCAGCATTTTTACGCCTGGTTTTTGTATGGTTTGATGACAATTTTATGGATTACAACAAAAGATTTTAAGCAACTGATACGCTATAAAAAAGAAGGTTTGCCTTTAAGCCACAAACAGAGCTATACCAAATTATTTACTTATATGATTCTGGGCAAGATTTTGTACTATGTTGTTTTTCTTGTTATTCCTTTGCTTACCTTGCCGGTGGCATGGTATTGGGTGTTAATGTTCTTTTTAACCATGCACTTTATCAGTGGATTTATATTGGGAACGGTTTTTCAAACAGCTCACGTAGTGCCCACCTCAGAATTTCCGGTACCCAACGAGAGCGGAACCATCGAAAACAGTTTTGCTATTCATCAGTTGTACAATACCTCCGATTTTGCACCGCGTAACCGGGCACTGTCGTGGTTTATCGGTGGCTTAAATTATCAGGTGGAGCATCATTTGTTTCCCGGGATTAGCCATGTGCATTATCATAAAATTGCAGCTATTGTAAAAGAAAAAGCCGAAAAATATGAATTGCCTTATTATGTGCAACCTGGATTTTTAAAAGCTGTGTGGGAGCATGCCCGCATGTTAAAGCAACTGGGGCGGGCCTAACTATTTTAATTTAAAGTAAAACCAGCCAGCAGGTTTTCGAGCTTGCCGTGAAGCAGTTTTACTTTTGATAAAATTTTGGGGAATAAAGAAATAAAAAGATGGAAAAAGAATAAACCTTTAGGCTTATTTTCTTTTTCCATTTTTTTTAAGCTGGTTTCAAAGGCTAGTAAAATACAAAACCTTATTCCGGCCAGCGAAATTATTTAATGAGTTTTACCTGTACTGCGGTTGGGCCTTTAGGTCCCATTTCAACTTCAAAACTAACCAGGTTGTTTTCCTTAATAGCTTCGAGCACATTGTTTACGTGTACAAACACATCTTCTTTGGTTTCCGAATCGCGGATAAAGCCAAATCCTTTTGCTTCGTTAAAAAAGGTAACCACGCCTTTACGGATGGGGTCCATTTCAACATCGTCGGAGCGGGTTGTGTTTATCTTAATATCTTCGGCTTTAATTTCCGTTTTTTTTGAGGGATCGGGAGGCGTTGATGTTAACATTCCATTTTCATCAACATAAGCAATCATATCGTCTAAGCCGGTTTTTTTATCCTCGTCTTTTTTAGCCAGACGTTTCTTTTCTTTCTCTTTCCGTTTTTTCTCTTTTTTGTTTCTAACTTCTTTTTTGTTAAAAGTTTCTTGTGATCTACCCATAAATAAATTTGATACTGGTTAAAGTTTGTAAAAGTACTGTTATTTTTCGAAAAAAGCATCGTTTCCACGAAGCAGGTTTTTGAGCTTGGTTAAGCCTTTTCCCCTGATTTGACGAACGCGCTCTGACGACATGTCGAATTTAACGGCAATGTCGTGTAAGGAATGAATTTGTGTATTATTCAGTCCAAACGATAAGGTTAACACCATGGCTTCACGTTTCGATAGTTTCTCTAAAGCCCTGTGTATGTTGGTTGCCGTTGATTCCTGCATTAAAATGCTGTCGGGCGGCGGAATATTTCCTGACAAAACCACATCGTACAAATTAAAGTCGCTGTCGCTGTCAGAATTCATTGGCATATCGAACGATAATTGCCTGTTTTTAATGTTATTGGCTATTTTAACTTCTTCGTGCGACACTTCGAGGTAACCGGCCACTTCTTCCTCGGTAGGTTCACGCTGGAACTGCTGCTCGAGATGTGCCATGGCCTTGGCAACTTTATTTATCGACGACAAGCGGTTTAAGGGCAAACGAACCGTACGTGTTTGTTCCGAAATGGCCTGAATTATGGATTGGCGAATCCACCAAACGGCATACGAAATAAATTTAAAGCCCCGGGTTTCGTCAAATTTCTGGGCTGCTTTTACCAGGCCCACGTTGCCCTCGTTAATTAAATCGGAAAACGATAAACCCTGATTCAGGTATTGTTTGGCTACCGAAATCACAAAACGCAGGTTAGCCAGCACCAGTTTTTCAAGTGCATCGGTATCGCCTTGTTTAATTCTGACGGAAAGTTCGACCTCTTCTTCGGCCGAAATCATGGGGTATCGGTTTATCTCCTGAAAATAGCGGCTAATAGACGCATCGGTACGCTGAGTAATTTGTTTCGAGATGGTGAGTTGCCGCATTCAAAGTGTTTTTTTAAAAGATTTACAGTTAAGCCCTTGGCTAACCTACTTTTGTTTATAATTCTACCGATGCAATCCTTAATTACTTACATCGATTTTTTCATTTCATTATTTCAATGCACGGTTTTTAAATGATTTAACTATTTAGTCGGGCCAACCTGAAAAGCCTTACTGTTGCAGCAAGATCTTTAATACTACTGCTAATTATTAAATAATTGATTTTGCCAAAGATACAGTTTATTTGCGATAAAACTATTCTTAACAATTAATTAACAGCGATGATAAATTATACTTGTTTGCAATATGCCCGGATTAGCTCACAGAACAAAGCAAAGGGAAGCACCTTTATACAGTGCGTAGGTTTTATTTATTCAATGCTGCACTGAAATTATTCTTTAAAGGCTGTTGGTTTGGCAGCAACTTGTGTTTCAGTATTCAATTGCAATTCCGGAATCAGCAATAAAAAAGCCGGTTGATGAGTCAACCGGCTTTTCTAATTGGAATATAAAGTGAAATTATTTTACGATTTCGAGTAATTCAACTTCAAAAATTAACATGGAATAAGGTTTAATTTCGCCCATGTCGCGGGTACCGTAGGCAATATCATAAGGAATGTAAAGCTTCCATTTTGAACCAACGGGCATTAATTGTAAAGCCTCAGTCCAACCTTTAATAACCTGTCCAACACCAAATTCTGCTGGTTCACCACGTTCAACGCTGCTGTCGAAAACAGTTCCGTCGAGCAAGGTTCCGGTGTAATGAACTTTTACTTTGTCGTTAAAAGCCGGACGTGGTCCGTTGCCTTCGGTTATAATCTCGTACTGTAAACCACTGGCAGTTTCAGTAACGCTTTCAAGTGCTTTGTTTTTTGCTAAAAATTCTTCGCCGGCAGCTTTGTTTGCCCCAAATTTATCCATCAACTCTTTTTCTTTAAAACTTTCAAAAAAGTCGTTAACCATTTGCATGTTTGCCTGGCCTTCAATTTTAACTTCGAGTTTTTTGGCCGAAGCTGCCAATGCGTCCAGATAAATATCAACCCGAACCATCGTGTCTAAACCTGAACGGGTAAAGCTCGATAACAGGCCTTTTCCGTCGCCGGCTCCCATTAAATAACTTACTGAATCGATGTACGAAGCAGCAGGTTCAAAAGCCGGAGCCATGCCTGAAGTGTCCTGAAGACCCATCATTTGGTTGGTTTGGAATTCTCTGAAAAAATTCTGAACCACCATTTTGTTTGAGTCGGGATTCAAGCGCAACTCTTTTTCGTTTGCAGCATCCATAAGGGCATCAATGTAAACTTCAACATCAATAACTCCTTCTAGGCCGGCCTGAGCAAACGACTGACTCAAACGCTCTCCGTCGAGCACACCCATAACATAACTTACTGAGTCAACATTGTTTTCGATGGCTAATTTTGAAGCATTGTTTGTGCATGAAATAATACTTAATCCTACCAATAGGGACAATACGCCAATTCTGATTTTCATTCTTTTACTATTTAAAATTTATACTTGTTGTTTCGTTAATAATTTTGCTAAAAATAATAGGACACCCAATTATTTGCAGATTGCGAAGATACGTATTACCCTGAATATTAAAACATATATTCAAAAAACTTTTTAAAAGCACTGTATTTTTATTTTTTTTTAGTTGGCAAGGCAATAAGCAGTTAACCTGCATTAGCTAACAATAAATCCTCCGCCCAGCAGCCTGTTGCCTTGATAAAAGGCGGCAGTTTGTCCGGGGGCAATGCTCCATTCCCTAGTGGTGAAATATACTTTTAGGAACTGCTTATCGAGAATTTCAATACGACTGGGTGCCGCTTGTTTCCGGTAGCGGATGCGTGTAATTACTTCCTGCTTAAAATCTTCAGGGTTAATCAGGTGATAATCTTTCACAAGCATTTGTGTTTGATACAAATCGTCGCGTTTACCCAAAACCACCTGATTGGTATCGGGAATTATTTTAGTAACATACCAGGGTTCGTTGGGCGAAAGTCCCAAACCCCGCCGCTGGCCCACGGTATAAAACGGATAACCCTGATGTTGTCCCAGCTGTTTTCCGTTACCATCGATAAACGTTCCAGGAGCCAATTCAATTCCTTCGCCTGCCAGCAACTGTTTTAATAAACCATGATAATTATTGCTTTTGATAAAGCAGGCTCCGATGCTTTCTTTTTTGGCTTCCAATTGGGTAAAACCCCTTTCTTTGGCAAGGTTTCGCACCTCTTGTTTGCTTAGTTTTCCCAAGGGAAACAATGTTTTTTGAAGCATCGCCTGATTCAGTCCCCACAAAAAAAACGACTGCTCCTTATCGGGGTCAGCACCTTTACTTAAATAGTGCAACTTATTGTGACTTTCTTTATTTGCATAATGCCCCGTGGCAATGTAGCCGCAGCCCTGCGCTTCAGCAGCCTGGTTCAATAATTTCCATTTGAGTACTACATTGCATTTGGCACAGGGATTGGGAGTTCGTCCGGCCTGGTATTCGTTTTTAAAATAGCTGATAACTTCTTCGTAAAAAGGTTTGCGGGCATCAATTAGTTTGTGCTGAATGCCCAGTTTTTGAGCCAGCGCTCTTGCTTCTTCGGCATAAGCGGGCAGGTTTTGATTGTGGAAACCATCCGTTTCGGACCACAAGCGTAGCGTAACACCAACTACTTCATAACCCTGTTCCTGCAATAAAATGGCAGCTACCGAGCTATCGATGCCACCACTCATTCCCAAAAGCACCTTATTATTCATTTCAATCAAGCCTGTAATTTTAACGACAAAGATAACTTTATTCTTTTTCCGATTTAGCACCAATCGGGCCGAAGCCCTGTGTACCCGACTGCTTTAAAAATATAGCTGCAAAGGCTTGATTATTAAGCTAAAATTTAGTAATTTCCTACTGTTTTTTAAAAGTCGAAAAGCGGAGGTTATTATGGAAAACATTCTATTTAAATACTTCGAAAACAGGTATAAAGACGCTTCCAACAGCCTGAATCCAAACCCATCATTTGGCCCGGTAATTACCCTTTCGCGACAAGCTGGTTGCGAGGCCCGGAAAATTGGCGATTTGCTGGTGCGTGAGCTCAATAAAAATCAGGCACAAAAAAAGTGGCACTGTGTCGATAAGGAATTGTTGACCGAAGCGGCCCGGGAGTTAAATCTTTCGCCGGCTAAAATTGAACATTTTCTGAAAGGACATGAAAACAACAAATTTGTAGATGTGTTTGCCGCCTTTAGCAAAAGCCATGTAAACGATGTAACGATTAAAAAAACACTAAAAGATGTACTGCTTTCACTTTGCCGCCAAGGGCATCTGGTTCTGGTGGGACGTGCTGCTGCGGCTATTTTGCAAGACAAGCCCAACACCCTGAATATCCGTTTAACCGCTCCTTTTGGATGGCGTATCGACAGTATTTTAAAAAACAAAAGCGTGACCCTCGAAGCGGCTGAAGAATGGGCCATTGAAACCGATGAAAACCGGTTTAAACTGTTTTATACTTTTTTGGAAAAGCGCCCGGGTAATCTCGATTATTTATTCGATGCAAGCCTGAACCGCAAACATTTTTCCATTAACCAAACCGTAGAGTTAATCATGTATATGGCAAAAACCAAAGACTTAATTAATTAAAACTACCGGATTCAACTTTTTAATTTATGGGTTTTGTTGAAAAAGGCGGCCTTGCCAGGTTTCCCGCTTTTTCATTTCTTTTTCTACCTGAGCAACCACTTCAAAGTTTTTAATCTTATTCCATTTGGGCGCAATCAGCTTTTCAACAGGCGACGAACTAACAAAACGTTCCAGAATAATTTCCGGGTTCAGCACTTCTAAAAAACGGATAAGCAAATCGAGGTACGATTCGAAAGTAAAAAGTGAAACCAGGTCAGGATTGGCTTGATATTGCCTGGCCAGGGGCGTGTTTTTAATTATCTGGAGCTGGTGTAGTTTTAAGGTTTTTAAAGGCAGCTTTGAAATTATCCGGGCATGGTCCAGCATCATTTCCTCTGTTTCACCGGGTAAGCCCAGAATTAAATGCCCCCCGGTTTCAATACCCTGTTGCCTGCAAAGTTCAATGGCTGCCAGCGATTCTTCCCAGGTATGGCAGCGGTTTATTCGCTGTAAGGTAAGGTTTCGGGTGCTTTCGAGACCAAACTCAACCGTAACGGGTACTTTAAGCTTTAATTCGGCCAGCATTTGAACAATCTCAGTCGAAATGCAATCGGGACGGGTGCCAATAATTAAACCGCTTACTTTGGGATGCTCCAGCGCCTCGAGGTAAAGACTCCGTAAATCGTCGACGGGTGCGTAGGTGTTGGTGTACGATTGAAAATAAGCCATAAACCGCATGTCGGGATATTTATCCTCAAAAAACTCAACGCCCCGTTGAACCTGAGCCGACACGGTTTTTTCAGGCCCGCAATAACCCGGCTTAAAGGTGGTGTTGTCGCAGTAAATGCATCCTCCGGTTCCTTTAGTTCCATCGCGGTTGGGACAACTAAACCCAACATTTATCGAAATTTTTTGAACGCGCCCCCCAAATTTCTGTTTGATATAAGTTGGATAATCGTTGTAAGGTCGGGAATGCCCCCAGGGAAAAGTTTTTTCCATGATTATTGCTTTGCCACCAGGGTTTTTAAGATTTGGGCAAACTCCAGAATATCTTCTTTAGTGGTATCGAAAGAGCACATCCAGCGAACTTCGTGCGTGTGTTCGTCCCAAACATAAAAAAAGTATTCTTCCTGAAGTTTTGGAATAATGGCAGCGGGAATTTTGGCAAAAACACCATTTACTTCAACCTTTTGGGTTACCTCAACTCCGGGAATGTCTTTAACACTGGTGTATAGTAATTGCGCCATTTGGTTTGCGTGGGTGGCACTTTGCAGCCAAAGCTTATTGGCAAAAAAGGCGGTAAACTGTGCTCCGATGTAACGCATTTTCGAGGCCAGTTGCATGCCCTGTTTCCTGAAGTACTTAAAGTTTTCTGTTAAGGCGGGATTAAAAATCAGCACCGCTTCGCCATACATCATACCGTTTTTGGTTCCGCCAAACGATAGTACATCAACCCCGGCATCTTTGGTAAATTCTCTTACGGGAATATTAAGAGCCGCTACCGCATTCGAGATACGTGCACCATCCATATGTAAATACATCTGGTTTTGGTGGGCGTAAGCTGCCAGTTTTTTAATTTCGTCAACCGTGTAAAGGGTTCCAAGTTCCGTTGGCTGGGTTATCGATAGTATTTTAGGCTGGCTGTGGTGCTCAAAACCAAAGCCGTGCATGTGTTTCTGAATGTTTTCGATGGTAAGTTTGCCATCGGGTGTTGCAACAGTCAGCACTTTCATTCCGGTAAATTTCTCAGGCGCTCCGCATTCATCTACGTTAATATGAGCCGTTTCGGGACAGATTACCGAATGAATGGATTGTCCCATAGTGTTAAGCCCAAGAATATTCGCTCCGGTTCCTGTTAAAACAAAATGAACGGTGGTATCATTTCCGAATAAATGATGAAATTCCTGAATGGCTTTCCGCGTAAAATCATCATCGCCGTAGGCAATTGCATGATTTTGGTTGGCTTCCTGCATGGCATTAAATATGGCTTGGTGTACTCCGGCGTTGTTGTCGCTGGCAAAACCTCTGGCTCGTTTCATAAGGCTTGTTTTAACAGTTTAATTAAAAAATCAGTACAAAAATAGCGAATATAACGGCTTCTCAAAATTGATGGACAAAGGCAACCATTGTGCTATATTTCCAATCATTATCGCTAAAATACAATTTGAAAAAGGTATTCATAAACAGTTTTTAAAATTTTCAGGCTTCTATTTAATTTTTATCTTTGCGCACTTAAAATTAGCGGGTTAAGATTTTTGAAGAAGCACAGGGAGCGAAGTACACGATGAGAAGGGTTTTACTAACAGCGGTTTATTTTTTACTGGTTTTTGCACTAAGTGCACAAAATGCAAAAAAACAATTTCGGACAGCAAAAAAATTGGTTGAGGCGGGGCAATATCAGGCGGGAATTAACAAATTGAACCAGGCCATTGAATTAAATAAAACATTTAACGATGCTTACCTTTTACGGGCTGAAGCATTTGAAAAGCTGGGAAACTATGAGCAGGCAGCAGCCAACTATGAAAAAGTTGCTTCCTTAAATTCTGCTCAGGCAGCCTGGTTTTTTCATACCGGAAGGCTGTATTTTCTTTCCGAAAACTATCAGCGGGCTATTATCTTTTTGAATCATGCTTCAACGCTCGAAGCTAAATATCCGGAATTGCTGCTTTTTAAAGCAAAAGCCTACCTGGCAAACAAAGAGTTTGTTAAAGCATTGGTAGCTGTTGAAACTGCTTTGCGCGACGAAGTATCCTACGAGCATTATTATGTTCGTGCGCTGGCTTACGACAGTCTGAAAAAATATCCCCAGGCCATTGAGAGTTACCGCCAGGCTCTTGAATTGAATTCGGGCCAGGCCAATATTTATTACGATTTGATTCGCTCGTTGCTTAATAACAAGCAATTAGACGAGGCCTTGACCTTTGCGCAACGGGCCACTCAACTTTTTCCTTACGATGCCGAAGCTTATAAAGTGCGTAGTTTGGTTTACTACCAGCGCCGGGAGTTGTTTCATGCAATAAACGACCTGTCGAAACTGGAAACCCTGACCAACGATTTAGTTCCCATTTTATGTACCCGCGGTAAATATTACTTTGAGTTTGAGCAGTTCCAGAATGCCAAGTCCGACTTTACCCAGGTTTTGTATAAAAACCCCGAACACAGCACGGCCTTGTACTGGCGTGCCCGGTCAAACGAGGAACTGATGGAATTGGATTTGGCCCGCAACGATTATGAGCAGTTTTTAAGCACAACTTCGGTAAGTAATACAGGCTGGTATAACGATGCACAGCAGCGCCTGTTTGTTTTGAATCGTGAAACCGTAGCTCCTCAAATTACCATTTTACATCCCTTGCTTGTTAACGATAACAAGCTGGCCGTAGAGAACTTTACCGATAGCCTTGAGGTGCGGGGGCAACTTACTGACAGAAGTGGAATAAAGCAGCTTTTTATAAACAAGCAGCCGGTTAAACTATTGCCTGGAGCGCAGTTTGTCTGTCAAATTTCATTAAAAGACATTTCCCAGATTGAATTTATTGCTGATGATGTTTACAACAACCGGACTGAACTTAGCTACGATTTAGTTTTACTGGAAAAAGACAGTCCCAAAGTAAAAATACGTTATCCCGAAATCGATTCCCGGGGAGCTTTCCATATCGACAATCAGGCCAATGAACTAAAAATTGAAGGCTGGATTCTTGATTCGAGTCACATTAAGGAAATCTGGATAAATGAACGCAGTGTAAGCTTTAATAAATCGGTTTTAAATCCCGGGTTTTCAATCCGGCTTACCGGCCTACCCATCGATACCATTACGGTTAAAGCGATCGATGTTTTTAATAACGAAACCACCCTTTACCTCAGCCGGCATCAGGAGAATTAACGCTATTACCTAAAATCATAACTTTTCAATTGCTTCCCGAATAATTTTTTGAGCAACATTTAAGCTGCTTTATTCGTTCTGTAGGTGTTTTGTGTCAACTTAAAAGGCAACTAATTGCCTGATGTTGACATCTGACAGCTTATTAAAACAGAACGAATCGATAAACTGACTTATCATGATAAAGCAAATTGCCCGGCTCATTTCCAGCGTAGCACTGATAGCCTTTTTTGTTTTTGCCATTCAGGCCTGCCAAAACGGAACAAAGAAACAAGAAAATACTTTCGCGGATTCGGAAAACGAAGACTCCAATAAACCTTTTGTTGAAACCCGGCTAAAGGGAACCTTGTACAATTCTACCGATCCCATTGTTGTTGTTTCTGCGCCGGGTATTTCAGACACCGTGGAAGCCAACAGCCAAAATCAGTTTGAATTTGTGTTAAGTCTTAACCGGGCTGGTTATTTTGTAGTTCACAACAGCGGCAAAAACCTGCGCGTATATTTAAGTCCGGGCAATAAGCTTGAACTTACCTTCGATGCAGGCGATGTGTACGAATCGTTAACCCTGGATGGAGACGGAAGCCTTGAAAATACTTTTCTGAAGCAAAAGTATCAACTCCTTTTGGAGCATGCTTTTAGCGGTTCGCACGCCTTCGAAATTCAACCCAAAGCATTTCGTTATTTGGTTGACTCGCTTTACGTGGTGGAAAAACTTTATTTGGCCGATTATGTTGAACGAAATCCCGGTATTGATCCCGCATTTGTTGAACGGGAACAAGCGGCTCTTTTATACGATTGGGCCAATAAACTGATGGAATACCCCCGTTTAAACCAGGTAAATGCCACCATCGATAAAGACCAATATTTTAAATTTTTGAACAAAACATCGGTAAACGAGCCCCGCTACCTCGACATTTACGAATACCGCATGTTTTTGAATGCCTACATTGCGCATTATACCCATCAGCAAATGCAGGCTTCCGGAAAATGGAACCTCGAAACCCACGAAGTTTCGCTTATCCGGATGCAGCAGATTAACCGACTGATTACAAACGCCAGGGTTAAAGATTACCTGCTGACCTCGGTAATAAAGGAACAGGTGAATTATTTTGGCTATAAAAATACGGAGACCTTATTTCAAATATTTGAAATGAATTGCAGCGACGAAGTCCTAAAACAGGAAGTATTGGCCCCTTATCAAAATTACCTGGCCTTAAAGCAGCATGCCGACGCTCCCCAGGTAAAACTCATCGATGCCCAGGGCAAACAATTTACCCTGGCCGATTTTGCCGGTAGTTATATCTACATCGATGTTTGGGCTACCTGGTGCCTGCCCTGTAAAAAAGAAGCGCCTTATTTCGAAGATTTACGAAAAAAATATGGGCACAAAAACATCACCTTTATGGCCATTTCGGTCGATGAAAAACAAGACGACTGGAAGGAATATTTAACCGTACGACCTACCCAATACCCGCAATTTTGGGCTGTCGATGCAAAACAGTTTTTAAGCGACTATATCATAAAAACCATTCCGCACTTTATAATTATTGGTCCCGATGGGAAAATAGTAAACCCCAATGCATTCAGGCCTTCGGAGCCCGATTTGCCCTGGTTCGAAAGTTTGCCGGGAAAAAGAGCGGTGTAAACCTAAGCAGGCTGCTGTCGTTCTTAAAATCATTTGTTGTTTTTTCCTTTTCAAACCATTATGGTCGGGATATTCAATTTTATGTGGAATTAGACAATAAAATTAAGAATGTAATCTTTCAGGAAGAATGGTGAATTAATTAAACTAAATAATAACCAAATAAAAAATCGGCTTCCAAAAAATAGCTATCAGAATCGAAGCAATCACTTAGTAAGACCGGGAAGCTGAGAACTTGTTCGAAGATCACCCGGCCGCACTTAGTGATTGCTTAGGTGTAGATGCTATTTTTTGGTGCCTTGACTTTTTTGCTTCGTTTTTGGGTCGACCGAGCTTGCGAGTTCATGACCGAAGGGAATAACCCAAAAATGAAGAGCCCAGCCGGCTTGAGGCGAAAAATAAACTCTTTATCGCCGTTTTATTACCAATCCCTTTCTAAATTGGAAGTTAAAGTTGTTTTTTTATTTTTACTGGACACTAATGTTTTCAAACTTTATTATTTCAACTGGATACCCTATTATTTCAAATTCAACGAGTATTTCAAGTTCATACCATATTTTTCAATGTTCGAACCTTATTCTGGAGGTGTCAGACCTCTTTTTGGAACCATCGTACCTTATTCCGCAAAGCTCCTACCTTGTTCCGCAAGCATCGAACTTTATTCCGTTAACCTCAAACCTTATTCCGCAAGGTTCGAACCTCATTCCGTGAACCGCGAACCTTGTTCCGTAACCCTCGGACCTCATTCCGTGAATCGCGAACCTTGTTCCGTGAACCTCGGACCTCTTTCCGCAAGGCTTGAACCTTGTTTCGCGAACGTCCGACCTCATTCTGGCACCGTCGGACCTTGTTTCGCGAACGTCCGACCTCATTTTGGTACCGTCGGACCTTGTTTCGCGAACAGCAGACCTCTTTTTTCTGTTGTCCGACCTCATTATTTGATGGTCAGACCTTATTATTTCACCTGCTGACCTTTTATTTTGAACGTCGGAGGTTAAAAAGGCAGGTTTTTTAAATCAACGTTTCCGCCCGAGAGAATTATAGCTACGGTTTTTCCGCTAAACTTTTCGCGATGTTCCAGAATCACAGCCAGTGGAACTGCCGACGAGGGTTCAATAACAATTTTCAGGTATTTGTAAATCAGTTCCATGGCCTCTACAATGGCCAGTTCAGAACAGGTAAGCAACTCGTCCAGGTGGCTGTTAATAATCTTGAAAGTAATGGGCGCCAGCGAAGTACGCAAACCATCGGCAATGGTTTTCGGATTGTCTGCCGGAATTAACTGGTTGGCCTGAAACGACAAAAAAGCATCATTGGCTTGCGCAGGTTCTGCCCCAACAATTTGGGTTTTTTTCCAGCTGTTTTTAGCGGCAATGCTGGTTCCACTCATTAAACCACCACCACCCACGGGGGCCATTATTACATCAGGTTCGGGAATTTGTGAAACCAACTCGAGACAAGCTGTTCCCTGGCCACAAATTACATGGTAATTATCGTACGGATGGACCAAAACAGCCCCGCTTGCATCCATAACTTTTTGCAGGGTGGTTTCGCGGGCAGCTAAAGTGGGTTCACAAAAAGTTATTAGTCCGCCATACGCTTTTACCGCTTCAACCTTTACCGCCGGAGCATTTTCGGGCATTACAATGTGGGCTTTAATTCCATTCATTGTGGCTGCTTTAGCCAATGCTGCTGCATGATTTCCCGACGAATGGGTGGCAACCCCCCGTTTTTTTTCGTCGGGGCTAAGTTGCAATACCGCATGGCTTGCACCTCGGAATTTAAATGCGCCCACTTTCTGAAAGTTTTCGCACTTAAAAAGCAGTTGGCAGCCCAGTTTACGATTTAGCAGTTCTGAATGCATCACGGGAGTTTCGTGAATAAACGGTTTAATTAAAGCATGAGCCGTTTTTATGTTTTGCAGGCTGGGTAGTTGCATACAGCGGATGTTTATAAAAGTTAGTTGTAAAAGTTGTGTTAAATATCAGAACAAACTTAATTTATTTTGGCACGAATTTTATAAGAATCCACTATTTTTATCGTTTGCTAGCAACAAGGCATTTTAAAGCGTAAATTGCAGCAATTTTTCAGACAAATAGTTACAGCATGAAGTTAAGGACAGAGCATCTTATAAAAAAATACGGTTCGCGCACAGTAGTTAAAGGCGTTTCATTCGAAGTAGAAAAAGGAGAAATTGTTGGTTTACTTGGGCCCAATGGGGCCGGGAAAACCACTTCGTTTTATATGATAGTGGGCTTGATTACTCCGAACGAGGGAAAAATTTTTCTCGACGATGTGGATATCACCAGCGAACCTATTTATAAAAGGGCCAAGCGGGGCATTGGCTACCTGGCACAGGAAGCTTCTGTTTTCAGGAAACTGAGCGTTGAGGATAACATCAAAACCATTCTGGAGATGACTCCCCTGACAAAACAGGAACAAGCTGAAAAGCTGGAATCGTTATTAAACGAATTTGGCCTGCAGCACATTCGTAAAAGTCTGGGAATTCAATTGTCGGGAGGTGAACGGCGCCGTACCGAAATTGCCCGTGCACTGGCTATTGATCCGAATTTTATTTTGCTCGACGAACCGTTTGCGGGTGTTGACCCTATTGCTGTTGAAGACATTCAGGGAATAGTTCGCAAATTGAAGGAAAAAAATATTGGTATTTTAATTACCGACCATAACGTGCACGAAACCCTTTCCATTACCGACAGGGCTTACCTTTTGTTTGAAGGGAAAATTCTGAAGGCAGGTACCGCTTACGATTTATCGGAAGACGAGCAGGTAAGAAATGTTTACCTGGGTAAAAATTTTGAATTGCGCATTTGATCTTTTTATTATATTCGCTTAACTGAAATTTAGTGGAGTTTACTAATGAAGTTATATATTTACTTAATGTCATGAACCACTCCAGTGTATTACGCTACATTGTTTAAAATAATTTTTTGAAACAGGTTTGTCCCGTTTCATAGTGCAAGTTTGTAAAATAGTGTAGGGTGTTTCATGCTATAAACCGATGAAAAAACGTTCCGCATACCGGAGTATAATACTGATTATTGGCTTAACCCTTGGATTGCAGGCAATGCTTACTGCCCAGGTTACGCGTATACGCGGCAAAGTGCTCGACCAACAAACCAGCGAACCCTTGCCTTTTGTTAACATCAGCCTCGAAGGAACTACCATTGGAACCATTACCGACTTTAACGGCGATTTTTTTCTGGAGACCCGCTTACAACCCAAAAACATAGTTGCTTCGTACATTGGTTACCACATGCAGCGTATTCCGGTTACTCCGGGTACTTTTCAGGAACTTGAAATAAGGCTTGAAGCTGAAAATATTGAACTCGATGAAATAGTGGTTACTCCGGGCGAGAATCCGGCACACCGCATTTTAAGAAAGATTATCGATAACAAAAAACAAAACGACCCGGCCCGTATTGCCAGTTATCAGTACGAGATTTACAATAAAATGGAACTCGACATAAACAACCTGACCGAGGAGTATAAAAACCAGCGGGTTTTCAGGCAGTTTCAATTTATTTTCGATTACATCGACACGTCGGCTATAACCGGAAAAACATTTTTACCGGTTTTTATCGTGGAAACACTGAGTGATTATTATTATCAGAAAGATCCGCCCAAAAAAAAGGAAGTAATTAAGGCAAACAACATCAGCGGTATCGATAGCGATAAGGTGTCGGAATTTACCGGACAAATGTATCTCGATTTTAACATTTACGACAATTTTGTGCCCATTATGGGACTCGAAATGGTAAGTCCCATTGCCAATTTTGGGTTGATGTACTATAAATACTATTTAATCGACAGCGCCTACCGCGACAATCATTGGTGTTATCAGGTTTCGTTCCGGCCCAAACGCCGAATGGAGCCTACCTTTAATGGTTATTTCTGGGTACAGGATACCACGTTTGCCATCCAGAATTACAAAATCAGGCTGGCCGACGATGTGAACATCAACTTTGTTGACGATTTTGTGGCTGAGCAAACCTACACGCTGGTCGAAGATTCCGTTTGGTTCCCCATGAAGCAGGAATTATTTATCGATTTTGCCGTAACAAATAAGGATTACGGTTTCTTTGGGCGCAAAACCACTTCGTTTCAAAACATTAAACTTTATCCCGGCCTCGACGAGAAATTTTTCTCGAAACAATTGGCCGAGGAAACCATTATAGAAGAAGATGCGCTGGAATTCAGCATTGAGCAATGGCAAAAATTGCGTCCTGAGGAACTTTCGCAGCGGGAACAGGACATTTACCAGATGGTCGATTCCATTAAGGAAGTTCCCTTGTTCAATTCCATTATCGATGTTATTAATACGGTTATTACCGGCTATTGGGTGAAAGGCCCTATTGAGATTGGCCCGTATTATACGCTCTACAGTTTTAATCCCATCGAAGGGCAACGGTTTAAGTTTGGTTTCCGGACCAGCAATAGTTTTAGTACCAAAGTAATGTACAACGGCCACCTGGCTTACGGAACCCGCGATAACAAATTAAAATACGGAGCCGGCGTGCTTTACGATTTTAATAAAAACCCGCGCCGACGGGTAGGCTTGCAATACAAACTCGACTACGAACAATTGGGTGTAACTGAGAATGCTTTTTTAAGCGATAATTTTCTGGCTTCGATTTTTAGTCGCGAAATTAACGACAAGCTTACTGAAGTTAACGATATATCGACCTACTACGAACACGAGTGGTTTCAAGGCTTTTCAAACACAATAACGCTGCGAAACAAGCGCATTTTTTCATCGGTAAATGTGCCTTTTATGCATGTAAACGAATTGAACGACACCTTATCGTACAATAGTTTGGTCACTACCGAAATAAAGCTGAACACCCGACTGGCTTTTAACGAAAAGTTTGTTTACGGTGAGTTTGAACGCATGAGCCTGGGAACGCGTTACCCCATTTTGAACCTGAATTTTACTACCGGAGTACAGGGAATTTTCGATAGCGATTACGAATACTACAAACTGAATTTTAGTATAGAGCACAAATTCCCCATCAGTCCCTTTGGCGATTTTAAATATGTAATTGATGCCGGAAAAATATTTGGAAGTGCACCCTATCCTTTTTTGCAATTGCACGAAGGCAACCAAACCTACGCTTACGACGATTATGCCTTTAACCTGATGAATTATTATGAATTTGTCAGCAATCAGTATGTGAGTCTTATGCTGGAGCACCATTTTAACGGCTTTTTCCTGAACCGGGTTCCCTTGTTCCGGCGCTTAAAACTTCGCGAAGTAACCGGATTGAAAATACTGGGCGGCGAATTATCGGAACGCATACCCGGTTCCATTATGTTTCCCGAAAACCTCGATGTATTAAGCAAACCTTATATGGAAGCCAGTGCCGGAATCGAGAACCTGTTTAAATTTATCCGCATCGATGCCGTTTGGCGCTTAACCTATAAAGACAAAACCGACATTAAGAACTTTGGTATTTTTGGCAAACTGCAAATCAGGTTTTAAGCTTTTTCTTTTTATTTACCAGCCAAACACCAACCAATGCCAGGCAGATGCTACCGAACTGGAGCCAGGTAATGGTTTCGCCATCAAATATTCCCCAAAGAATAGCAAAGAATGGAATGATATAAGTAACCGAAGTGGCAAAAAGTGCCGAAGTATAATGGACCAGGCTATTAAAAAAGAACAACGAAAGAACCGAACCAAATAAGGACAGAATAAAAATGAATCCCATATTCAGTGCCCATTGCTCGGTTTCGAAAGCAGGGCTTAAATCGGAAAAGAGCAGGTAAATACCGGCTGGCGGGCCCACAAATAAAAAAGCCAGCGAAGTAATTTCAACCCCCGATAAATCTTTTAGTTTAAAGCGTATTTCATTGGCATTAATTCCGTAACCAATGGTGGCAATTACCACATAAAGCGCATAGCCGTTTATGTTTTGTATCGATTCCAGAATATTTCCCTGACTTATTAAGCCCACAGCGCCCACAAGCCCCAAAAGAATTCCCATGATTTGCCAACGCCCGGGTCGATTTTTATAGATAAGTATTCCGGTTATCAAAGCAAAAAAAGGCGCCAGACTGTTAATCATTCCTGCCAGAGAGCTGTTAATCTGGGTTTGTGCCTTGGTAAACAAAAAAGCCGGAAAAAAGATGCCGGCATATCCCGTAATTAAAATGTGAATCCAGTTGGTTCGGGTAATCTTCTTGTAAAACCTGAAAAAGGTTGGAGCCAGAATCATAAAACCGAAAAATATTCGAAACGCAGCAACCTGCATGTAATCGAACGAACGGAGTCCCTTTTTCATTAAAATAAATGAGGAACCCCATATTAGTGCTAGGGTAAGCAGGGTTACCCACTGCCAGCTTTTTTTCGACAAATCGTAAACAGCCATTGGTATCTAATTTTTTAGGGCGTAAAGATAGCATTAACATACAGACCATTAAAAGAGTTGTATAAATATTCATTTTTTTGTTTTTTAGCCTTACTTCACCTTTATTAAGACACAATAAATCAGAAAGTTGAATTGTATTTTTTCGGGCAGTTTATTAACAGGCTGTTGATAAATCGTATTTAATTCGCAGGTTCAAATAACTATATTTGTCCAAAATTTAGGATATGTCTGCTAATTATTCAGAAGACGCGATAAAAACGCTCGATTGGAAAGAACACATCCGGCGCCGTCCGGGTATGTATATCGGTAAGCTGGGCGATGGTTCGTCGCGCGACGATGGTATTTATATTTTGTTGAAAGAGGTGCTCGATAACTCCATCGACGAATTTATGATGGGGAATGGAAGGCAGATTGAAATTACCATAAACGAAAACGAAGTCTCGGTTCGTGACCACGGACGTGGAATTCCTTTGGGGAAACTGGTCGATGTGGCTTCAAAAATGAATACGGGAGCCAAATACGATTCCAAGGTATTTAAAAAGTCCGTAGGTTTGAATGGGGTGGGTATTAAAGCCGTAAACGCCCTTTCGAGTCGCTTCAACATTAAATCGTTTCGCGATGGTCAGGTTAAAGCCGTTGACTTTTCGCGGGGCGAAATCATTACCGATTATCCCATCGAAGCAACTACCGAGCCCAACGGAGTTTTAACAACCTTTTTTCCCGACGAGGAATTGTTTGGTAATTACCGCTATATTGCCGAGTATGTAATTACACTCTTGCGTAACTACACCTTTCTGAATTCGGGACTAACCATTACCCTGAACGGCGAAAAATACATTTCACGCAACGGACTGGTCGATTTGCTCGATGAATACATGAGCGCTCCGGGCTTATACCCGATAATTCATTTAAAGGATGAAGACATTGAACTGGCTGTGACGCACGGACGCCAATACGGCGAAGAATATTATTCGTTTGTAAATGGTCAGCATACCACCCAGGGAGGAACCCATCTGGTTGCTTTTCGCGAGGCCTATGTTAAAACTATCCGCGAGTTTTATAAAAAAGATTTCGATCCTTCCGATATCCGTTCTGCTATTTCAGCGGCTATCAGCATTAAAGTTGAGGAACCGGTTTTTGAATCGCAGACAAAAACCAAACTGGGTTCAAAAGATATTGGCCCCAATGGCCCTTCGGTGCGTCAGTTTATTACTGATTTCCTGAAAAAACACCTCGACGATTACCTGCATAAACATGCCGATGTTGCTGATATTTTATTGCACCGTATTCAGGATTCGGAAAAAGAACGGAAAGCCATTTCGGGAATTCAAAAGCTGGCTCGTGAACGGGCAAAAAAATCGAACCTGCACAATAAGAAATTACGCGATTGCCGCATTCATTACAACTCGAGCCACGACCGCAAGCTCGAAACCTCCATTTTTATTACCGAGGGTGATTCGGCCAGTGGTTCCATTACCAAAAGCCGCGATGTGGACACTCAGGCTGTTTTTAGCCTGAAAGGAAAGCCGCTGAATTGCTACGGCTTAACCAAAAAAATTGTGTACGAGAACGAGGAGTTTAACTTGCTTCAGGCGGCGCTTAACATTGAAGAAGATATGGAAGAATTGCGTTACAACAACGTAATTATAGCTACCGATGCCGACGTGGACGGCATGCACATTCGCCTGCTGATAATTACTTTCTTCCTGCAGTTTTTCCCCGATTTAATTAAAAACAAACACCTTTATATTCTTCAAACCCCGCTATTCAGGGTGCGAAATAAAAAGAAAACCATTTATTGCTACTCCGAAGAGGAACGCGAAGCGGCCATGAAAGAGCTGGGAACCAATCCTGAAATTACCCGCTTTAAAGGTTTGGGAGAAATATCGCCCGATGAGTTTGTTCATTTTATCGGGAAAGATATCCGCCTCGATCCGGTAAATATTAAAAAGGGCGATTCTATTAATGATTTGCTGGAGTTTTATATGGGAAAAAACACCCCCGACAGGCAGCAGTTTATTATCGAGAACCTGCGCATTGAGGAAGAACTTTAAACGCAGAATTATATAAATTCTGTAACTCAAAAAAAAGAACGAAGTTAGAAATACAAATATGTCCGAAGAATTAGAACAACAAGGAGCAAAGCCGGGAAACGGGCAGTCACATACGCCTGAGGATGTTAAAACCGACAACCTGCAACACATTTCGCACATTAGCGGCATGTATCAAAGCTGGTTTCTCGATTATGCATCGTACGTAATACTGGAACGCGCCGTGCCGCACATAAACGATGGCTTAAAGCCGGTACAGCGCCGTATTTTACACTCCATGAAACGGCTCGACGACGGTCGTTACAACAAGGTGGCCAACATCATTGGAAACACCATGCAGTTTCACCCGCACGGTGATGCTTCCATTGGCGATGCGCTGGTTCAGCTCGGACAAAAAGACATGCTCATCGATTGTCAGGGAAACTGGGGAAACATTCATACCGGCGATGGAGCTGCTGCCCCGCGTTATATTGAGGCACGACTGACAAAATTCGCCCTCGATGTGGTGTTTAGCCCCAAAATTACCGAATGGAAATCGTCGTACGACGGAAGGAACCAGGAACCGGTAACTTTGCCCGTTAAATTTCCTCTATTATTGGCTCAGGGTGTTGAGGGGATTGCCGTTGGTCTGGCATCAAAAATTCTTCCGCATAATTTTAATGAGCTGATTGATGCCTGCATTGCTCATTTGCAGGGAAAAACTTTTGAGCTGTATCCCGATTTTCCAACCGGTGGTCTGGCCGACTGCTCAAAATATAACGACGGTCTGCGTGGAGGAAATGTACGGATACGATCACGCATCGAGAAACTCGATAAAAAAACCCTGGTAATTAAAGACATTCCCTTTGGAAAAAATAGCGGGACCCTTATCGAATCCATCTTAAAAGCCAATGAAAAGGGAAAAATAAAAATCAAGAAAATTGACGACAATACCGCAGCTAATGTCGAGATTCTGGTGCATCTGACACCCGGCGTATCGCCCGACAAAACCATTGATGCGCTTTTTGCCTTTACCGATTGCGAATTGTCCATATCGCCCAACAGTTGTATTATTGAGGACGATAAACCCCGTTTTATCGGAGTTAGCGAAATTCTGCGACACAATGCCGATTCTACCAAAGAATTTCTTCGACAGGAATTGCTGATTCGTCTGGGCGAACTCGAAGAACAGTGGCATATGGCCTCGCTCGAGAAACTCTTTATTGAGGAGCGCATCTATAAAGATAAAGCATACGAAGAAGGAACCGACTATGAATCGGTTATTACTCACATTCACAAACGTTTTGAGCCCTTTAAAAAACAATTTGTACGGGAAATTACCGACGAGGATGTGAAGAAACTTTTCGAGATAAAAATGCGCCGCATCCTGAAATTCTCGACTAAAGAAGCCGAAGACTTATTGCTCCGTTTGGAAGAGGAAATGACTGAGGTTAAAAACCACCTCGATAACATAGTGGAATATGCCATCAACTATTTCCGCCAGATTAAGAAAAAGTATGGCAAAGGGCGGGAACGTAAAACGGAACTGCGTAGTTTCGAAAATATTGAAGCCGCCAAAGTTGTGGTTGCCAATGAAAAACTGTATTGCAACTACCAGGAAGGTTTTATCGGAATTGGTGCATCCATGCGTAAAGAAGAATATGTGTGCGAATGTTCCGATATCGACGATATTATTGTTTTCCGTAAAGATGGGAAATACATCATTACCAAAGCATCCGATAAGGTGTTTGTGGGCAAAGACATACAATATGCCGGCGTGTTTAAACGCAACGACGATCGTACCATTTACAATGTGATTTATCGCGATGGAAAATACGGACAAACCTATATGAAGCGTTTCCCGGTTAAGGGAATTACGCGCGACAAAGAATACGATGTAACCAAGGGCACCGAAGGTTCGCGCATGTTGTATTTTAGCGCCAACCCCAATGGTGAGGCCGAAACCATTAAAATTTATCTGAAGCCCAGGCCCAAGTTGAAAAAATTAATCTTTGAGCTTAATTTCAGCGAACTGGCCATTAAAGGACGCCAAAGTATGGGGAACATCCTGACGCGCCATCAGGTACACCGCATTGTACTTAAGGAATCGGGCGTTTCAACCCTGGGCGGATTAAAAATCTGGTTCGACGATGTGGTTTTCCGGCTCAACACCGATGAACGCGGCCAATACCTGGGCGAGTTTAAAGGAAACGATAAAATTTTGGTGGTTACCAAAGACGGCCAGTACCACATGACCAATTTCGATATCAGCAACCATTACCCCGATGATATTTTACGCATCGAAAAGTACAAAGGCGGTAAAGTATTTTCAGCCGTGTTTTACGATGGCGAACAGGAGTTTTATTACCTGAAGCGTTTTGAGTTTGAAGATACCAACAAATACACCTCGTTTATTGGCGAACATAAGGATTCAAAACTGGTATTACTCACCGACGAGCGTTGGCCTCAGGTGTGTTTAACTTATGGAGGTAAAAACGAAGGCCGCCCCGAAGATGTAATTGATGTGGATGATTTTATTGCCGTTAAAAGCTATAAAGCCCGCGGTAAGCGGCTTTCGACCTACGAACTTAAAAAAGTAGTTGAAATTGAACCCTTGCAAAAAGAAGCTCCTGAACCGGAGCCTGAAATTGAGGATGCCGAAGTTGAGGATTTGTCTGATGAAATAGATTCTGACTTACCCGAAGGTGATGGCGAACAAATGTCCCTGGGTTTCGATTAATAAAAGGAATACAGCAAATCGGTTTTTGAGAGAAAAATAAAGGAAGCAAATGCGTATTTACCTGTTAGGATATATGGGATGTGGAAAGTCGACCATAGGAAAAAAACTGGCTAAAACGCTGGGCATTCCTTTTATCGACCTTGATGAACACATTGAACAACAGGCCGGAAAAACTATTGTTGACCTGTTTGAACAGGATGGAGAAGAAGTTTTCAGGAAACTTGAGCAGCAAGCCCTTTACCAAACTTTTGAACTTGAAGATGCGGTAATTGCAACCGGAGGAGGTGCCGCAGCCTATGCCGATAATATGGATAAAATGCGGGCCAATGGGGTAACGGTGTACATTGAACTTTCGGCAAAAGCTTTGGCCGACCGGCTTAAAAACGCAGCAACAAAGCGTCCCTTACTTAAAGATAAAAGCGAAGCAGAGCAACTGGCTTTTATCGAAAAAGCCCTGCTGGTGCGCGAACCTTATTATCGCAGGGCCTGTGTTATTGTAAACGGTATCGATTTAAATGTAAAAACATTGCTGGCAGCCTTAACCTAGTCTGTTAAATTTTTACTGATCCTTTTTTCTTCTGCTATAAACCCCGCAGTGGGTTTATTTGTATAACTTAGCATGAATTTTTAAAACTTTAGTACCGTGAAACGATTAGTCGCCTATTTTTTGCAGGGCCTGGTTTATATTGCCCCCATTGCTGTTACCATTTACATCGTTTACCTGGTTTTTAATGTGGTCGATGGTACCATTCAGCAGTTTCTCGAAGCTTTTGTAGGAATCCGAATCCCCGGTTTGGGCATTGTAGTGCTCTTTGTTTTATTAACTTTTTTGGGATACGCGGGGCAAACCATTCTTGCCCGGCCAATAAAAAAGCTTTTTAAACAGTTGCTCGAAAAAGTTCCCCTTTTAAAAGTAATCTATTCGGCATTTAACGATTTGTTTTCGGCTTTTGCCGGAAAAGAAAAGAAGTTTAACCGCCCGGTATTGGTTAAGGTAAATCACATATCGGAACTCCATAAGCTGGGCTTTGTTACCGAGACCGACTTATCACGACTGGGTCTTACCGATTTTGTTTCGGTATACTTTCCGCATTCCTATAATTTTTCGGGTGAGATGTTTATTGTTCCCTCCAATCAGGTTACGCCCGTTGACATACCCGCAGCCGATGTAATGAAGTTTGCTGTTTCGGGTGGAGTAGCCGGATGGGATTAAACCTTTTTACGCTACGTTTTGCTGTTGGACTTTAGGCTGGAAGCCGGAACTATGACATTAGAGCATAGCAACCAAAGCTGGAAGACTCGGTTAATTAAAATCTGATTTTTGATAGTTGCTATTTGATTATTGATATTTAATTCTGAGCCAAGAATGAATATTGAATACAATAGGTTTTATTCTGCGCAAGCTAATTCAGTTTACAGAATACAAAAAAATCTCCTCCAATAGCTACACCCTGGCATTTTTAAACGGACAAACGGTACGAAAACTTTGCCGAAACAGATTTAGAATAGCGAAGCTTGTAAATCCCTGAAATAAGGCAACTTCTGGAGTTTTTAGGGGTTTATCCGCCGGAGGAATGTATTAATTCTCGAAAATAAGGACTTCACAACCGGCAAATATCGACTTTCTCCCCAGTAAAAGGACATATTGACCTGGAACAAGGGGTATATTTTCCAGAATCGACCCCTTTTACCAACGAATAAGGGTCAATTCTGTAGATTTACCCCATCATGCCAACGAATAAGTGGTCTTTTTCAAGAAAAAGGTCATACTTGCGGGTTGTGATCCCCTTTGGCTGGAGTAGAAATGGGTTCTTTTCAGTTAAAAACATGAGTGCAAAGTACCGGGCTTAATTAATAATTGCAAATTGCCAACTGTGGACTGGAAACTGCCGGCTGTAATCTATTGGTTAAACATTGATAATTATACATTGCCCATTGTTAATTTGTTTTTGCAAACGGTGAGCTTTCGGCTATTGCGGTGCGTGGTGTGCTTGTATTTCATGGCAACCAATTGCTTGCACCGCATTTTCTGTGTGGATTTTGTTCTACCGACCTTTAAGCCCTCCGGGCTTATTTATTATTAACTGTTCATTGTCCATTGTTCAATGCTGTTTGGCTGTAGACTGTGAACTGCCACGGCAGACTGATTATTGATTACTCATCACTCTTTACTCATTTCTAATTGTTCATTGCTAATTGCCCATTGTTAATTTATACAAAGGTTTAATGCGCTCGAAGCGTTTGCTTTACAAAAGGTTTTTCGTTTTATCAAAAAATTGAATACATTTGATTGTTTAACCCAAACAAGGTCCTACTTATGAAAAAAGCACTCAACCTGTTGCTGATCCTGCTGCTGTTCCAGTTTGCTCAAAGCCAGTCGCTAAACTCCCGCTGGCTCAATCAGTTGAATCTTGGGGTGGAGGCCTACGCAGTAAACGACTATTTTACCGCCTTAAAGCATTTTACCAATGCTTCGAATCTGGTTCCGACCGACACTACTGCTTATATTTACCTGATCGACTGTGCCTACAAAACACAAAATGCCCCGGTGCTTTTTAAGAGTTTCGATAAGCTGATGATATTGGGCCACGAATCGGTCCGAAACTACTACCTGGCCATTCAAGCCTGTGTTGAGATTGAAAAGGATTACCAAAAAGCGGTTCAATACGCCGAAGCGGCCAAACAAAAATTTGCCGATAACCCGCAAATCCGCATGGCCGACATCATGCTTTACTACAAATACGGCGACTTTGAAGCTGCAAAAGCCCGCCTGCAACCCTTTGTTGAACAGTTCCCCAACGACAAACGCGCACTGAATCTTTTAATTTCGATAGCGCTGGACGTAAAAAAAGATTATACTGAAGCCATTAAACTGCTCGAAACAGCCCAGCAGCGCTTCCCCGACGACCCGGAGTTTCCTAAGAAAGAAGTCAACATTTACATAGAAACCCAGCAAATGGATGCTGCTGAAAAAAAATTCCGCCGGCTCATTGAGTTAAATCCCGACGATGCCAAACATTATTACAACCTTTCCCTAATTATGCACAATAAAGGCGATTACGAACAATCGGTGGCGCTGGCATCAAAAGCCATTGAACTAAACCCAGATTTTCTGGAAGCCATATTTAACGTGGGTACCTTTTACTACCATCGCGGACTGCAATACAACCAGGCCCTTACCAAAATGACTCCCTACCAGTACACGTATCAGGCTCAGGGACGTGAAATTGAAGATGCAGCCAAATCGTACCTCGAGGCAGCCAAACCTTATTTCGAGAAAGCCATTCAGCTTAACACCAATGAACTGGGAGCTTTTGAAAATTTAAATACCATAAACGTACTGCTAAATAATATTGCAGAAACCCGGGAACTGACCAATCCGTATTTTACCGATTTAGAAAACGAAGATAAACATAAGGTTTACCCCGATTACGAATTACTGTCGTTTGAATTCCTCTACCCCGAACAACAAAACTATTTAAGCAAGGGGCAGAAGGGCCAACTAAAGGTACAAATAAGCAATACTTCCGATAAGGAACTACGTAATTTACAAATCCGACTTTTTCAACCTTTTGTGAATCCCATGTTAAACTTTAAGCAAAGTTACCCGATTGATTCGCTGGCAGCAAAAAGCGACACCACCCTTTCTATACCTTTTGATTACCTGCTGAACAATCCGGCTACGGTGGGGATGGAAAAAGCCGAAGGTGCTCGAAACCTTGTTCGTTTCTTTATTACCGGCCCCGATGAAAAATATACCGATTTAAAAGAAATTGCCCTTATCATGGGTAAAGCACAATTGCTGGCATCGGGCAACAGCCAAAACTATTCCGAAACTATTGATATTGACTTTACACCCAATGCCCGGGCAAAAAACCTGCTGTTGGTTATCGGCATAAACAATTACACCCACTGGCCCAAACTATCCAATGCGGTGAGCGATGCGCAATTTGTAAAACAAGTGCTTCTGCAAAAATATGAGGTGGAAGCCGAAAATGTTTTTGAGTTGTACGATGCGCATGCTACCAAAAACAACATGATTAACGAGCTGATTAAAATTAAAGGCGAATTAAGCCCGCAGGACAACCTGATTATTTATTATGCCGGACATGGCGATTACAATCCACAAACCGACGAGGGAGCCTGGATTCCATATGATGCCGAACTGAATGCCGACAACCAGTACCTCGACAACACCACCCTGCTTAACTTTTTAAATGCACTCGATACCCGGCATACTTTTTTAATTGCCGATGCCTGTTTTTCAGGATCGCTGTTTGTTAACGACGATGAAATGACCTACAAACCCAACAACGATAAAATTAAATCGCGTTGGGGATTTACCTCGGGCAACATTGAATACGTTGCCGACGGAGCGCAAGGCGAAGGAAGTCCGTTTGCCCAATATCTGGTAGAGGCGTTGAAAGAGAATCAACGCGAATACATTGCGGTTACGGAACTCATTTCGTATGTAAAATTTAAAGTGCGGAATTCGGCTGTACAAACGCCCATTGGCCGTCCACTGAAGATCAGCGGAAACGAAGGCGGCGAATTCCTGTTATACAGCCGCTAAGGCTAAAGTTCGATTTATTTAAAAAACAACAACATGAAATGCTTCGTTTTAATTGGGTTAATTCTTTCAGGCACAATGGCCTGGGCCCAAAGCAGTACTTACAACGTGATAAAAGTAAATGGCGAAATTTTTAATGTAACCCAAAGCCAGCAAATGAGTCAGGGTAATTCACTCTATGCTCAGGATGAACTGAATTTTAAAAGCAATGCTTTTGCCTACGTAATTTCCAACGCGCAAAAAAAATACATGCTGCGCACCCCCAATATTGAATCGGCCGACGGCGATATTTTTGCCAACGCCGAACTGGCGCTCAGTCCAATCAGGAGTCGGGGGCAATTGAGCACTCGTGCAGCCATGAGCGAAACCGGGGTGAAGGATTTTAAAACCTATCTGGGCATCGATAATTTTAATGTTATAGGACCGGAGCTCGAAATCAGAATGGATTCGGGCATGTACCCCTTAAGCAACGAGGACTTTTTTGTATTCCACTACACCATCAACGATCGTAAAGTGTCGAAAAAAGTTGCCTTTAACAATCAAACGCTT
Source organism: Salinivirgaceae bacterium (assembly GCA_050179685.1). Lineage (GTDB taxonomy): Bacteria > Bacteroidota > Bacteroidia > Bacteroidales > SZUA-534 > GWE2-40-63. Next base: position 85,007 of record JBFXEW010000014.1, on the reverse strand, counting down.
CGGATTGAGCGTAACAAACTTTTGGTTAGCAATGGCGATACGCTGCACAGCGATACCATTCCTAAGCTAAGTGTTTACAAGTACCAACCGGCTACCGAAAGTTCCGAACTGATAACGGAAATCAACCTGTGCTTTATCGATGCCGATGTGTTGAAAAAAGAACTGGAAACCATTGTCCCCATTGTAAAATCGCAGGGCTTACCAGCCGACGAGATTAAAGCATACCTGTTGCAGTATGTGTTCGACATTTACGGAAATGTAGAAGAAAGCCAGGTAAATCAATTAATTGCCGGCATTGAACTGTAGGGTTTTGCTTTAAAATAATCAGTATTTGTAAATGGTTTTTCCACCGGGGTTAAGCAGGTGGAAATAAACCATAGTTTTTCCATTTGCCGGTTCCGAATCTCTCTGCCCAACCAAACCAATGGATTCGCTGTCTATTTTGACGGCATCCATTAAATGGTAGCTATAGTCTTCGTTGTAGATTTCAAGTTGCTCCATTTTTCCCTGGGGATTTAAAAATGCCATAAACGAAGCCTGGCGCCCTAAAGGCAGGTTAACCTGTTTAAGATCGGAAAACAAATTTGAAAAGGTTCCGGTAATTAGAAATTTCTCGTTGGAACGAAGCATGGCCACCGGCATTCCGTCGAAAACCAGGGATGTCTGCCAAAGTTCAGTTCCCAGCGAATCGAGTTGCTGCACCACCAGGGTGTCAGGCTGCGTACTTTTTTCACTAAGCCGGGTTCCCTTATACATCACCAATAAGGTAGTGTTGATATCGTCGTAATAAATTTTTCGCGGCACACGCCGCTCCTTTGTTTCATATTTTTCCAATTCTTGTCCATTGGAATTGAGTTTAAGCAGGGTGTTTTTTACCAACCAGGGGGTCTGCGCGGTGTCGCGACTGTGAACAGCTACAACGCATCCACTGTCATAAACACTCAGCTGACAGGCATAGTTTTGCAGTTTGGTTTTTTTATCCGAAAAATCAAACTCCTTTATCCAGCTAAGCTGGTATAAACTGTCGCAAAGGGCAATAAAAGCCCGGGTATTTCTCCCTTTCGGTTGATAATACCCGGCTACATAACGATTCCCCTTAGCTGTTACTTTACTTGTTGAAGTATAATATACGTCGATGCTGTCGCCGGTAAGCGCATCATCAGGTTGATTCAGCGATATTTGTCCTTTTTTTAAAGCAATGGTTTGCGGATTGTGTTTTTCGATGCTGTCGCTGGCCACCAACCAGAGTTTCAGGTGTTCCATCGAGCGGTGGAGCGTTGTTTCCAGTGTTTCGGGTTCACCGGTAAGGTAGGTCTTTAATCCCAAAGCATTCTTATAATTCGATGCAATAAAAGCACTGTATTTCTGCATGTTGAAATCGGTAGCTTTTTGCTCCAGGCCTTGAAGCAATTGGTCGGTTTGCTGTTTGCGTTCAACCAGTTCTTTGTAAAAAAGCAATTTATTGCGCTTACTCAGGTTAAAACCAAGTGGATTATTGGCCTGTTTTCGGGAATCAATCAGAAAATTTAGTTTCGAAACTTTGTAATTGAATAAATCGAGAATCAGGGGTTGAAAATCGAAACGGCCAATCCGGTAAGCCAGCTTTTCGTCGAGCAGATAATAAGCAAAAGTATTGGTAAAACCATTGGTAAGCTCGATAACGTGGGTCAGCGATTCTATTTTTTTGTTTTCGGCATCAATCTCGTAACGTAAAGTGCTTATGTCGCCGTCGATAACAGCCAACACCTGTGTTGCCCAGGTTTTATAGTCCCAAAGCGCTATCTGATTCTTTAAAAAATTTGATTTGATTAAACCCTCAAGCCGATAAGTCTCAATGTTTTTTAAGGTTACTTCCTGGTTGTAATTCTTTATGGGGAAATCGGCCAGGGCTTCCTTATACTTTTCGAAATAATACAGGGTAGAGTCGAAATTTAGTCCAATATCTTTAATATCGGTTTTTAATTTTTCGTCGGCAGTCAGGTAAATGTCTTTTAATTTGGCGTTTTTTTCAACAATAGCCGTAAAACCATTCAGACTCTTGGAATAACTACGTACCGTATTAAAATAATATTCCCTGATTTTATTCACTTTTTCAACCGTGGTTTTAACCGCGGCAATTTTCTGATCCAAATCGTCAACAATTTGTTGATGTTCCACTTTTTTGCTCCCTTCGGCAGGTTTAACATCCTGATACCAGTCGGTATTTTTCCGGGTTTCTTTTTCGTCGAGGTAGTTCTTGCAGAGAGAATAATACAGGTTGGCGTGATAGGCAAAAAAGCTGAAATTGTCGTACTCGGTAAGCGGATCGTAATCCATTATCCATTTTTGCGCAATGCGCCCCAGCTGGTAATAGGTGTTTATGTGATAAGGGTCCTGCTTTTGATGTTTTTGCAACATTTCGTACGATTTTTCTTCCGAATCATTCACCACCGTATTAAAAACATCTTTGTATTTAAGGTTTTCTGTTTGTGCAAAGCTGCCCGATAAATTTATCAGGCTAAATAACAAGATTAAAAAACAGAGCTTATTCATTTTCCTGCGAATTTTCGTTCTCATTTACATCAATAATTTTAAGTTCCACCCTGCGGTTTTTGGCCCGGTTTTCTTCCGTGTCGTTCGAAGCTATTGGCATCGATTCACCATAACCTTTGGCAATAAGCCTTTCAAGGGGAAGTTGCCCGCTTATCAGGTAATCGACTACCGACTGGGCTCTTTTCGACGAAAGTTTCATGTTGTAGGCATCGCTTCCCACGTTGTCGGAATGAGCCGAAATTTCAATTTTAATATCCGGATTATCGATGAGTAGCTTTATTACCCTATCCAGTTCCTCGTACGAACTGGTATTCAAATCGGCCGAGTTGGTTTCAAAGGTAATGTCGTTAAGTACCAGTTTGGTTTTGGCTTTTAGCGGTTTAAGCTTAACATCGAGCTTTTTGTTTTCGGTATCGCTCATATCGACTTTGGTGTTGTAAAAAGCGTAACCCTTGGGTCCGTTTACATCGATCTCGTATTTATCGCCAGCCCTTAAATCGACCACAAATTTTCCATTTTCGTCTTTTCGTACCTTCTTAACAATGGTTTCGTTTTTCTCGAGGTTGGTAATCACAATTTCGACTTCGTTAATTGCTTCGTCGGTTTCCATGTCGGCAATGTTAATCTCGAATTGTGTTTTTGAAGGTTCCAGCTCCACATCGCGTTCAAACTCATTAAACAGAATTGCACTGCTTAAATCGAACGTAAAGATATAAGGTTCGTAATTCGGAACCAGAATCTCCAGTTCGTGTAGTTTTCCCACGTTTAATTCGATCTGATAACGCCCGTTACCCAAATAATCTAAAGTCCCCGAATTGGCTTCGCCCAAAAACTTAATAATTCCCTGCAGCGGTTCAAATATTTCACGGTCAAAAACATTTAATATCAGCACAACCTGGTTGAATAATTCAAAATGATTTATCACCGGTTCTTTGGGAATGGTGGTTTTAAAGCTGGCATCGAAAGTGAGGAATTGATGCGAATAATAAGGACAGAAAACTTCCATCTCAAATTCGCGCCCCGGTGTAAGGTAAAAGCGATAAGCTCCTTCGGGCATGGTAGTTGCCAAGGATAAAAACTGTTCGCGGGTATCGGTGTAGCGCAATAAAAGGGTAGCATCAAGCGGAATCTGACTGTTTTTATCGAGTACTTTACCCTCAAATTCAAAAACCGGATTCACCTTGTATTGCTCCGGTACAGACAATTGATATGCCGTACCCAGCCATTCTTTCTTTTTTAACTGAAGTTGATTGTAATACATTAATTGACTGTTTACTGCCAATGAAGGGCTTATATCGTCGTAGTCGGTATTAACGCCGGGCAACAGTTCGGGATCGCCCCATAAGTTTTCGGCAAAGCGCTTTGAAACATACAAATTATAGCCATCCAAATCGCTTTTACGCCGCGATGCAAAGAACATTAATTTGTTATCAGCCGATAAAAAAGGATAGTTTTCATCCGCATAGTTAATGTTTGAAGGAAGCATTACCGGGACTCCCCAAGTGCCGTCTTCGAGTCGTTTGGCATAATATATTTTCGAAGCAAATTCTCCGCTTTTCTCTCCCGGATGCTTTCGCGAGAAAAATAAATAACGATTGTCTACCGATATCATAGGGGCTTCTTCATCGAACATGGAGTTTACATTCGAAATATTTTGAGGCTGTTGCCATTTTCCATTAGTCCACCTCGAAAAATAAATATCGGTTCCTCCCAGGCTTTCCTGCAATACCGAAGTAAAAAACAGGACATCGCCGGTAGCATTTAAACAGGGATGACTTAATTGTACGCCTATTCCCAACGGACCGCCTTCAAAAATCAAAGCTTCAGGCACTCCCCAAATCGGATTCTCTTTTGTTCCCTGATTTTTGCAAAGAAAAAGTTCCATCGTACCGTTGATATTCGATGCATAAACCATACTGCTGCCATCGCTGCTTATTTTGGGCGAAAAAACCTGGTAAGCAACATTGGGAAAAACAGGCTCCGGAACCTGAGCTAACACGGCATGAAAACATAGGGCAAGCAAAATGAAAAGCGTATAAATAGGTTTCATGTTGGTTATTATTGGGTAATAATTTGTTATTATTAATCCAAAAATACATAATTTATTGGATGTTATCCCCTTTCCTTTCAATTTTTCTGTGGCGTAAAAACACCGGATGTTTTAATAATCTTCTACAGCAACCGGGTAATGTATAGGCCGGGATATTAAGCTAAAATTTTAAGTGTTGAAGTAAGGTTAACTGTATAGAGATTTGTATATTTAACTGTTTTTTCAACCATCAAATTAAAAGCCATTGAACCTGACAGTCAAAAATACAGTCGTAGGTTTATTTCTGCTTTTAAACCTTAGTACCTTGGCACAAAGCGCTTCGTTTGCCGGAATGGGCAATGCATCGGTAATGCTTCATGATTTTTGGGCTGCTTTTTCGAATCAGGCCGGGCTGGCAACCATCGAGAGCCCAACTTTAGGTTTCGATTATTACAATCATTTCTGGCTCAGCGAAACGGGAACCCATAGTGGTGCTTTTGTTTTGCCCACGCGCAGCGGAAATTTTTCGTTGGCATTCCAACGCTATGGCTATGTTTTGTATTCTGAAAACAACCTGGGACTGGCTTATTCCCGAAAACTGGGCGAAGTAATTTCTGCGTCGTTACAATTTGATTACCTGTTTTTCCATCAATCGGAAGATTATGGCAAGCGGGGAGCGTTTCTTTTTGAAACGGGAATCATTGCACAAATAAATCCTGATTTCTCTGTTGGCTTACATCTGTACAACCCCACCCGGGTTAAGTTAGCCGATTATGCCGACGAACGCGTTCCTACCATTATGAGTTTTGGTTTGGCTTATTCTTTTAGTCCGTGGGTTTTGTTTTCGGTTGAAACAGAAAAAAGCGTGGAACAAAAAGCACGGTTTAAATGTGGATTGCAATACGAACCGGTAAAATCTCTTTTTTTAAGAACCGGTCTTATGACCCAACCCAACTCGTTTACTGCCGGAATGGGTTACCGGATAAAAAACTTTACAACCGACCTGGCCTTTGTTAGCCACGAAAATTTACCCTTATCGTCACAAATAGCAATAACCTATAAATTTTAATTATGGAAACACTTACTACAGTCTGGGATTTTATTCAAATTGTTCTCTTAAATGCATTTACTCAAATGATTTCACTGCTGGGAATTTTTTTCTTTTTTGGCGTGTTGCTTTATTTTTTAGCCCGGTTTACGCGCACTACCTTTGTAAAAAGCATTGGCTATAAGTTCGATGTGTATTTTACCGGCTGGCTGGGAACCCCGGTTCACGAACTGGGACATGCGCTGCTTTGCATTCCGTTTGGGCACCGGATAACCGAGATGCGGCTGTATAGCCCAAATTCAGGTGATGGCAGTCTGGGTTATGTGAACCACGCTTACAATCCAAATAATTTCTGGCACCAGATAGGGAATTTCTTTATTGGAATTGGACCTGTTTTAATGGGTTCACTGGTACTTTTTCTGCTAATAAAATACCTGGTTCCAAATAATGGTGATTTGCTGGCGCTGGTAACTACAAAAGGTTCGGCTATTGATTCGCTGGAAGCAGTAAAAAACCAGTTTGTACAGTTGTATCACACGGGGCTTGCGGTTACTCCCGCACTGTTTACCCGGGCAAATATGCAAAGCTGGCAGTTTTGGGTGTTTTTATATGTGGCTGTTTCGGTGGCCTCGCATATGGAATTGAGTTTACCCGATTTAAAAGGAGCCGGTTCGGGCCTGTTATCGATTGCTGTTTTACTTGTGGTAATTAACAGCATTGGCTTATTTTTTAATGTCGATTTAAGTTCGTCGGTGGCGGGTATAAGCGGTTATATAAGCATGAGTTCGGGAGTTTTTACGCTGGCTGTGGTGCTTTCGGCCTTGTTTTTTGTAAGCGCGTATTTGTTGTTGAATGTTTATACGCTGGTGCGGTATCGTAAGGTGTTTCATCCTTTTGGCTGATGATTCGTTGGGGCTTAATCGTTGTTTATTCCAGTCTGATTCCGTTGGTAATTCAGGCTCAGGAAACTCCCGATCGCAATCATTCCATCGAAGATTTGATTGAAGAAATTGCATCGGGTAGTGATGCAGAACTCGATTATACCCAAATAACCGAAGAGCTTTACTATTTTATTGAAAACCCAATCAATTTAAACAAAGCAACGCACGAAGAACTGAATCGCCTGCACATGCTTACCGATTTTCAGATAAAAAGTTTACTGGCTTACCTGAAATACAATCAAGGAATTCACACCGTTTACGAATTGCAATTGGTGCCGGGACTCGACCAGCTTAGCATTCAACGGCTGTTGCCTTTTGTGGCTATTCAACCGGTGACCGACTCCGAATCCTTTGATTGGAAAAAAGCGTTCAAATATGGCCGGAATGAACTCTTTGCCCGGGCATCGGGTCTTATTGAAAAAGCTGATGGTTACCGCGAGTTTTCATCGGCTGATTGGGCTCTGGATTCAAACAAATACTATCCGGGAAACCGAATACGCTTATTCTCCCGCTATCAGTTCCGTTATAAAAACCACCTTAGATTTGGTGTAACAACTGAAAAAGATCCGGGTGAAGAATTTTTTACGGGCACACAAAAACAAGGCTTCGATTATTATTCCATTCATTTTGAATTAAGTGATGTGGGCAAAATTGAAAAATTGGTTTTGGGCGATTTTCAGGCAAAAATAGGTCAGGGATTAATACTGTGGTCAGGCATGAGCACCGGCAAATCGGTTTATGTAATGGACGTACGCAAACGCGCTCCGGTTTTGAGTCGTTACGCATCGACCGATGAAAATCGTTACATGCGTGGAGCAGGAATAACCATAAACCTGGGAAATTTTAATACAAGCCTTTTTGCATCACACAAAAGCATTGATGCCAACCTGCAAACTGCCGATTCCCTTGTTGTTGACGAAACCTATGCAAGCTCGTTGCTAAACTCCGGAATTCACGCTACTCCTGCACAATTGGCCGATAAAAATGCTATTCAGGAAACACTGGCAGGAGCTAATCTTAACTTTCAAAAAAACAAGTTTTCGCTTGGGCTTTCAGGACTCACTTATACTTACAGCGAGCCGATTATTAAAGCTGAAACACCAGAGAATCGGTTTGAATTTAACGGCAACCAAAATTACAACCTGTCGGCCGATGTAGAGTTTTTATTTAAAGACCTGCATGTATTTGCTGAAGGAGCCGTATCGGCAAATTCAGGCAAAGCTTTTTTGGCCGGAGCCCTTATGAAACTGGCGCCACAACTCAGTGCATCGGTTCTTTACCGTAACTATGCAAAAGATTATCAGGCTTTTTATGCCGGTGGTTTTGCCGAAGGTTCAAAAACCCAAAACGAAAAAGGCGTTTACCTGGGTTTGCAAATGCATCCCATAAAAAACTGGAAACTAGCTGCTTATTACGATTTTTATCAGTTTCCCTGGCTTACCGGCAGTACCGATGCTCCCTCAAAAGGAACCGATTATCTGGTGCAGGCCGATTATGTTCCCAAACAAAATTTGAGTATGTACTGGCGCGCAAAACGTGAGGTTAAGCAGCGTAACGCATCGGACGAAACGATTGGAATAACTGATTTGGTTGATGTTGACCAATGGAATGTGCGTTACCACATCAACTATCAGATTAACAGCCAATGGCAATTTAAAAACCGGGTGGAATTTAGCCGTTATCAGAAAGGAACAGAATCGGCTGAATCGGGTTTTGTTCTTTATCAGGATGTAAGCAGCACACCGTTTCGCTTTCCTTTAACCCTCTCGCTTCGCTATGCTTTGTTCGATACAGATTCATATAATTCGCGGATTTATACTTATGAATCGGATGTGTTGTATGCTTTTTCAATTCCGGCGCTTTACGATAAAGGAACGCGTTTTTATGTGATGGCCCGGTATCAAAGTGCTGAAAATTTGACTTTATGGCTCAGGTATGCGCAAAGCTGGTATAGCCATAAAACGGAACTGGGTTCGGGAATGGATCGGATAGCCGGAACTATGCGCAGCGAAATAAAAGTACAGGCCCGATGGAAATTTTAATTTTTATTGACGGCTGAAAGTGCCTGATTGCATGAATGTAAGGCCTGAAATAATGGATAAAAGCGCAGTAAAAAAGCGTTTGGCCATGAAAAGGGCAAAATTTTTGTTAGGTGTGTGCCTCGGCTTAATTTTTATCTATCTTTGCCCCCAATGACAAAAACGCTTACACATAGTTTACTTACTGCATTTATAGTTATTCTGGCTGTAACCGGTGTTGTGGCACAAACCGCAATAACTGATTCGGTAAAAATACCGGCCCCCATTTACACTCCGGATACGCTTGCTGTTGAAGTTGTTGACAGTTTAGCTATACAGAACGATACGGTATCTGCTGACAGCATACCCACCACAGATACCCTGGCTACTACACCAGGCAAATGGAATTTTTTAAAGGGGGGAAACGATTCGACTTACTTTTCGTTTTACGGTCACTTGCTTGAGGTTGATGACACCATACGCATTGAATACTGGAATTATAAACACCAAACGCATGAGCTGGAATTGCATGCTTACGACTCGAGTTTAACTGATTTGCATATTTTTCATCCGGCTTACCGAAACAGTTTTAATAATTCGTATTTGGGAAACACCGGAAATGCTGTAAAATCGAATTTATTTTTTGAACCCAATCCCGAAACCGGTTTTGTTTTCTTACAAGCCTTCACTCCTTATATTTTTCAGTCGGCCAATGCCAATTACTATAAGGTTCAGGTTCCGTTTACCAAATTCCGGGTTGATATGGGCCCAAAGGATGAACAAAATATTGATTTGCTGCATACCCAAAACATCAATAAATACCTGAACGCCTTTATTCATTTTAAGAATTATACCGGCGACGGACAATATATTCAACAAAGCACCCGCAATAATACAGGAATCTTTGGAGGATCGTACAACCAGGGAAGGTTTGCTACACATGCAAATTATGTGTTTAGCCGCATCAGTTCAATGGAAAATGGCGGCGTTGGTGATACGTATTTTATTACCGATACAACTTTTGGATCGACCAACGAAATTAGCACCCGGCTTACCGGAGGTTCAACTTATTTTAAAGACCGGCAATTGTTTTTCGATCAAAAAGTGGGCTTTTTTAAAACCAATGTCCCCGATACTGCCGAACGTGGCGCTTACTGGTTTAGTTTGCAGTATAATTACCAGTCGCATAAAAGCATGAAAGTGTACGAAGACACTGACGACACTTATATTAATAACGATTTGGAACAGTTGCATCTTTACGCCAACAACTATTCTAATGCAGCCAGCTTCGATTCGACCTTCTACCGCAGTAAAAAACAGTTCCTGCGAATTAATCTTGAGGAAAACCCCAAAAGCTATCCTTTTGTTGGTGCCTTTTTTGGTGTGGGATGGGATAAAAATGAATACGCTTACTTTAATAAAGACACCCTGTTCAACTATTCGAACAACACCAATAACAAAAGTCAATATTTTGAAGCCGGAATTTATCGCGTAAAAGGAAAAAAATTCAAATTTGCCGCCAATTACACCTTGTTTGTATCGGGCTACCGACAAAACGATTTTATATTAGATGGTTTTATAAGCCAGCAATTTGGAAAAGGAAAAAAAGAATTGGTGTTTAAAGCTGAAGGAAGTCAGCTGCGTGAAACACCCGACTATCTGATGCAAAAATATTATTCGAATCATTACCGCTGGAACAATAATTTTGATGCTCAATTCCGAACCAATCTGAAATTCAGCATGAATTTGCCGCATCATAAAACCAAGCTGGGAGGCCGTTTTTCGGTGTTAAGCAATTACATTTATATGAATAACGACGCACTTCCGGAACAATATTCCAATGCGTTTTCGGCTTTCGATATTTATTTAAACAATCAGTTTGAGTTCTGGAAATTTGGAACCGTAACACGGATAAATTACCAGAAAACCACCAACGACCGTGTACTTCCTTTACCTGAATTGTCGGGCTATTTTGCTTTGTATTTTGCTCCCGATGTATATTTTAAAGATACCGATGGTCGTATGCGGTTTCAGTTGGGAGCCGATGTATATTACTGGACCAGTTACTACGGACAGGCCTATTCGCCGGCTTTAGCCATGTTTCACAACCAAAACGAGCAATTGATCGGAAACTACCCGTTTGTTGGCGCTTTTTGGAATGTTGAAATTAAACGCATGCGTTTTTACATCAGGTATGAGCACCTAAATTACCAGCTGATGGAAACCAACTACTTTTTAGCTCCCAGTTACCCGGCCAATCCAAGCACGCTGCGTTACGGACTGGTTTGGACCTTTTACAATTAAATCGGGGTAAATATTTTACTGGTTGAGTGCTTTTTTATAAACATTTAAACACCGCTCGCATGCTTGTTGATGCGCAATCATAGGCTCCAGGCCCTGGTTTCCGCCCCAGCGATTGATATAAATTACCTGTGCATCGAACTTCTCGGCCTGGGTATAAGGATTGAAAATACGAAAATAAGGAGCCGCATCGCAACCTGAACCAGCAGCCCACTGCCAACCTCCGTTATTACTGCTAAGATCATAATCGGTTAAATGCTGACCAAAAAAAGCTTCTCCCTTACGCCAGTCTATCAATAAATGCTTGGTTAAAAAACTGGCCACAATCATTCGCGCCCGATTGTGCATTTGCCCGGTTTGCAAAAGCTGGTTCATGGCCGCATCAACAATCGGATAGCCCGTTTTTGCCTGACACCATTTTTCAAAATCAGCTGAACTGGTATTCCAAGGAATGTTGTCGTAAGCTGGTTTAAAACTTTGCGTTACCACCTGCGGAAAATGCCAGAGAATTTGCATGTAAAACTCGCGCCAAATTAATTCGTTTAAATAAGTCTCGTTCCAGGCCAATGCTTTTTTTACCAGTTGCCTGATGCTTAGAGTTCCAAAGCGTAAATGTACCGACACCTGCGTTGTTCCGGCTTCGAGCGACAAATCGTTACGGGTTAGGTGGTAATTTTTTATGCTTGTTTCATCGGTTAAGGGAAATCCTACCCCATGGGCTGTTAACTGAAAACCAAGCGCAGCCATGGGTATCAGGTTTTGCACCTGCTTTACACGATTCAAAGAGGAAAAAAAATTGGCAGGATTCGTTTCCATTATTGGAATGGCAGTCAGCTTAATTTTCCATTGTCGCATGTAAGGCGTAAAAACGGTATACGGTTTGTTGTCGGCTTTAACTACCTCATCTTTTTCAAAAATTACCTGATCTTTAAAACTTAAAAAAGATGCACCCTGTATTTCACATAATTCCTTTATTTGAGTATCACGCTTAATGGCATAAGGCTCGTAATCGTGGTTAACAAAAACCGAAGTTATTTGGTGCTCATGCATCAGTTTTTCAAAAACCTCCCGGGGTTTTCCATAAAAAACCCACAAATCGCTTCCCAAGGCTACCAACTCCTTTTTTAAACCGGCGATAGTTTCATAAATAAAGCTGACTCTTCTGTCGTGCTTTTCGCTTAAATCATCAAGAATATCTGAATCAAAAATAAAAAGTGGCTGTACCTTGTTTGCTGATTTTAGCGCTTGGTAAAGCCCGGTATTATCTGTCAAACGTAAATCGCGACGAAACCAGAATAGGTTTATATTTTCCTGTTTTTCCATGTTAAAAGATTTTTTTTCTTCCCCCACAGCGAATAATAAGCCATAACCCAGTAATTTAGTTGTTGAAGCGGAACTAAGAACAAGTGCTGCCAGGGGCTTTTTGTAATTCGGTTACGAAGCATCACCAGCAATAGTATTCCGGCCAAACCAAGTGCTAAACCCACTGGTGGAAGCCAAAACAAAGCTATCCATCCAAAAGTTGTGATGAATAAATACAGTATTAAAAAAAGGTTGCTGTACCCGAAAAATGCAGTGAAATTTTTCGAAAAACCCCGGAGCGCTTCGTGGTAAATGCTGTACATCCGGCATTTAATAGTACCGTTTCCCAATAAGGTAGCGACTCTTAGGTGAAGCTTTTTATAAAAACGGATAATCTGAATATCCTCCACCGGACTTTTCTTAACCCAGGCGTGGGGTTGCAATTTCCGGTACACACCGGCATCGAAAAGCATAAACTGACCATTTGCCGCAGCCAGTGAGGGTTTGTGACTAAAATAAACTAAGGGTAAAGGCAGCAAACTTAAAAGAATCTGCAACATAATGGGAACCGTAACTTTCTCGCCCAGGGTCAGTGTTTCTTGTTCGGGAAACAGGCTTAATAAAGCCAGTTGCTTTTTTTCAGCAAAAACTAAAGCACGTTCAATTAATTCGGGTTCGGGAGTTACATCAGCATCTAAAAACAAAAAGTAATTGCCCCTGGCCTGCTTTGCCAATTGATAACATGCATGATTCTTGCCCAGCCAGCCAGCGGGCAGTTTTTCACCTTTTATGGGTTTAATAACTTTTGAGATAGATGCAAATAATTGCAGTACTTCCCAGGTGTTATCGTCCGAATCATCGTCGTAAACCAGAATTTCCACTGGAGCATGGGTTTGTGCCAATAATTTTCCAAACAGCAGCGGCAAGGTTACAGCCTCGTTGCGTGCCGGAATAAGCACGCTTACGGTTTTTGTTCCGGTATAGGTAGCTTTCTTAAGGTAAGGTCTCCAAAAAAAATTGACGGCTAAAACTATCAAACGCAAAACCAAAAAAACCAGATAGATGAAAGCCAAATAAATCATGTGCTCCATTTATTTTGGGTTTGAACACTGGCATTATAAAAACTATTGTAACGCTCCTCCAATGTTTCCAGCGTTTCAACTTCCTTAAAAGAAACTTCTTTAAAATAAATATATAGCGTTGGTTTTTGTTGACTGAAATAATCGGTTAAACAAACGGTAAAAAGAATTTGGGCCTGGGCCGGAGCCTGTTTTAGTAAAGTTCCAATTCCGGGTTGAAATTTTTTGGGAACGCTTGTCGATGCGTTTATTTTTCCTTCGGGATAAAAAACAACCAGGTTTTCATTAGCGGAAAGCAATTCGTGGGTTGTACTTAACGATTGCCTTATAGAAAAATGCCCCGGATTAATGGAATAAGCCCCACAGTAGTTAAAAAACTTCCGCTTTTCCAGTTCTTTTTCAAGCATCATTAAATGAAACTTTTTGTGTAAAATCTTTTTATTCAGATGAAGCATCCAAAACCCGTCCCACCAACTGGTGTGATTACCGATAACTAATAGCGACCGGTTTGGGTTTAGAATTTCGCCAATGAGTTTAACGTCGGTAAAATGCCGTTTTATGGCACTGGCACTGTACCAATTAAGTAGTTTTATGCACCAGGCACTATGTTTTGGAGCTAACATACCTTAATAATAGGCAATGAATAAATGCAAGGCTGCAAAAAACAAAAACTGCAAAACCAAAATGGGCAAGGCCAATGGGTTTCGACTGCCTTTGGCAAACCTTGAAAATAAAAAAACAAAAAAAGCTGCCGTAATAAACCACATCAGGTAGTTTTGCGTCGGAATTTTTCCCTCGGTCCAATACCACATTCCGGTATAAACGGCCACCGGCTCCATAACAAAATCATAAACTACCACCATTGCGGAAGCTAAGAGTATTTTAACAATGGTATTCCCAACTATTTTGCCTGCAATTAAAGTGGCTGCATAGGTTAAAAAAAACCAATTAACTCCAATTAGTAAAGGAACTCCCATTAGTTTTGGTCCCAATGCCGTTCCGTAGTAATAATTACCAAACAGAACACCGGTTTTAACTCCAACTACTTCAATAGCAAAACCCAATACAGCTACCAGAATCATAACAGCATAGTTTTGTAAACGTTGCGGCTTATGAAAATAAACCAGTAAAAAAACATTTAGCAAAAGCGCCAGGGGAATAAGCTGAATAAAAAAAGAGCTGGTAAAAGGCAGCATAAATCCTAAAGAGCCAATTAAATAGAAAATTATCAGAAACCGCTGTACTTTATTCACTGCCGGAATCAATTTCATGCCATTATGTATTAATTAACAAATAGTGTTTACCTGGGTAAGTTACGTAAAAATCAGGTTCGTGCATCAGCAATTAAATCATCTACAATTTTTGCGCTGCATAAACACAAAGGAATTCCACCTCCGGGATGAACACTGCCACCAACAAAATAAAGGTTTTTAAACTTACGACTAAAGTTTGCATGCCGGTTAAATGCACTGAACAATCCATTCGATGCATTGCCATAAAGTGAACCCTGCCACGAACCGGTTTTCTGCTCAATGGTTAATGGCGTGGCAACATGCTCCGAAACAATGTAGTTTTCAATTTGAATCTGAAACTGTTTATTAATTTTTGAAATTACCCGTTGCCGGGCAATGGCTAATAAATCGTTCCAATTCTGCCCATAATCGGCTGGTGTATTAATCATTACAAACCAATTTTCGGAACCCGTAGGCGCATCGCCAGGTATTTGTTTCGAACTGATATATATATAAATGGTTGGATCGGAATACAGATTCTTTTCCTTAAAAATTGCATCGAATTCAGCTTCGTAATTATCGCTAAACAAAATATTATGAACTCCCAGCCTGGGCGATAGTTTAGTAACTCCCCAATAAAAAATTATCCCCGAACTCGACAAAGGCTTTGCTTTAACAGCATTCGGCTTTGCTACCCCGGGCATCAAATGGTGATAAAAACTTCTTGCATCGGTATTTGAAATTACTACATCGGCCAGCCAGTTTTGCTGGTTACTTTCAACACCTTTAACCTGTTTCCCCTCATACAAAATACGCGTAACTTTTGTGTTAAAATGGAAAGAAACCCCAAGTTTTAAAGCCAGCCGGTAAACTGCCTCAACCAATTGATACATTCCTTTTTTAGGTAAGTAGCCGCCCAAATTATGCTCCAAATGGGCTATCATATTTAAAGTTGCCGGGGTTTCGAACGGGTTGGAACCATTGTAAGTAGCATAGCGGTTAAACAATTGCCGCGCATATACGGTTTTAAACCATTTGCTGTTGCGTGAATTCATGGTAAGCCAGGCATCAAGTTTATGCAAATGCAACAAGGTGCGTTTAAACTCAGGCTTGTTAAAGTTTTTTATTTTATGAAACGAATTAAACAAAAATACAGGGGCAGCAATTTCAAACAAACGACGATACCTGGCCAAAAATTTTAAAATGCGCGATGCCGACTCTCCCGTTTTCTGTTCCATTTCTGATGCAAAATCCTCCGCATTGGCATGCGCGTTAAAATTTGTCCCATCGGGATAGAAATAAGTACAAATCGGATCGACTTGCTCAACCTGGAAATAATCGTCAGGGTTTTCGCCGGCAAGTGTAAATAGTTCACGAGCCAATTCGGGCAAGGTTAATAACGATGGCCCTGTATCCCAGCGATAATCCCCTTGTCTGATTTCGCTAATTTTACCACCGGGCTTATCGGATGTTTCAAGGACCGTAACCTGAAAACCTTTAACCGCCATTCGTATTGCCGATGCCAGTCCTCCTATTCCAGCCCCGATAACGATGATTTTTTGCATGTTTGTTGTTTTTGTTTAATTTTTTTTTATTTTTATTAAACATTTTAAAGTGCTTTTGGTTTTAACAAACATGAATTTATTCATAAAATAAACGAATGGAAAAAAAAATACTCATAGTTGGTACTGGTCTTGCAGGTTTGTCGTCAGCCGTAAGGCTTGTTAATCAGGGTTATAAAGTTGAGATGGTTGAAAAATACCATCAACCAGGCGGAAGGTTGAATCAGTTAAAATCAGCGGGGTACACCTTCGATTTGGCGCCAACCTTTTTTAGTATGAGCTATGAGTTTAATGAACTGCTGCGCGACTGTAACATTAAACCACTTTTTGAGTTTCAGGAACTTAATCCGTTGTACCATGTTTTCTTCAGGGATACCAAAAAACAATACCAATTATTCCGGGAACCCGAAAAACTGGCCGAACAGTTTAATGAAATAGAACCAAACTTTGAACAAAAATTTAAAAACTATATTGAAGGTGCCGGCGAGCTTTTTCACGACACCATCGACAGCATTGTAAAACGCAATTTTAATAATTTTTACAGCTATGTTTGGGCCATGATGCGTGTTCCGCCCAAACACCTTCCAAAGCTTTTCCGCACCTTCTGGCAGGAACTCGAAAAGCATTTCACCAGTAATGAAGTAAAAGAAATATTATCGCTGGTAGCTTTTTTCCTTGGAGGCACGCCCTTTAACACACCCGCAATTTACACCCTGTTATCATACACCGAGTTTATTCACGATGGCTACCACAACGTTAAAGGCGGCATGTACAACATTGTTGAAGGTTTGGTGAACTATCTTACCGAAAAAGGGGTGAAATTTCATTACAACACTGAAATTGTAGGATACCACACCAACGAAAACAATCAGTTGGAGTTTCTTACCGATACTACAGGCAAGAAATGGCAGTCCGATGTATTTGTTATTAACAGCGATGCAGCCCATTTCAGAGGTTCCATCTTTAAGCGAAAGCAGTTTGCGGAACCAAAACTCGACAAAATGCAATGGACCATGGCTCCATTTACTATGTATGTGGGTATTGAAGGAAAACTGGACAAACTGGGGCAACACAATTACTTTTTAGGAAATAATTTTAAAGAATACGCCAATAAGGTTTACACCGAACATTTTGAAACCGATAAACCTTACTATTATGTAAACATCCCGTCGAAAAACAATTCCGATGCTGCCCCGGCCGATGGCGAAGCCTTGTTTTTTCTTTGTCCGGTTCCCGATCTCAGAATGCGCCCCGACTGGAGCAACAAAGAACAATTTGCCGATGCCATTATCGACGATTTTGAAGAAATTACTGGATACAAAATTAAATCGAGCATACGAACGCGTACCATAATAGCTCCCGATGAATGGGAAACCAGCTTTAATTTATACAAAGGAAGCGGATTAGGACTCGGCCACAGCTTAAAGCAAATGGCCTGGTTCCGCCCAAAAAATCACGACGAAAAATTCGCCAACGTATTTTATACCGGTGCCTCAACCATTCCCGGAACCGGATTACCCATGGCCATGATTAGTGCAAAGCTAACCGTTGAACAAATTCTTAAAAACTATGGATCTGTATCTTGAAAATGCACTGCAATGCAGTAAGGAAACCACAAATAATTACAGTACGTCTTTTTCTTTGGGCGTTGGTTTACTCGATAAATCGATTCGCCGGGCCATATACGCCATTTATGGTTTTGTGCGCTTTGCTGACGAAATTGTGGATACCTTTTTCGATCACAACCAGGAAATGATGCTGAAACAATTCAGAAACGACACCTTTCAGGCTATTGAACAGGGCATTAGTACCAATCCTATTATTCATAGTTTTCAGTGGGCTGTTAACACCTACAAAATTGAGCATCATTTAATCGACTCGTTTTTAGACAGCATGGCGGTCGATTTAAGTAAAACCCGCTTTAACGAAAACGAATACAAAAACTATATCTATGGTTCAGCCGAAGTGGTGGGTTTAATGTGCTTGCGCGTGTTTTGTCACGAAAAACCTGAGTTATACGCCGATTTGGAACATCCGGCCCGCAAATTGGGCGAAGCTTTTCAAAAAGTGAATTTCTTACGCGACATTGAAGTCGATTACGATGAACGCGGACGAACCTATTTTCCATCGATTGATTTCAAATTGTTTACTGAAACCGATAAAAAACACATTGAAACCGACATTGATTCCGACTTTAATCAGGCGCTTCAAGGAATTGCCAATCTGCCTTTAAATTCAAGGTTCGGGGTTTTTCTGGCCTATTCGTATTATTGGCAACTCTTAAAAAAAATAAAGCGTACTCCCGCCGAAAAACTTAAATACCAACGAATACGCATCTCCAACTTTCAAAAATTCACCATGCTCTTTTTTGTATTCATAAAATATACGGTACGCCAGGGCTCCCTTGGCAAACTAAAAGCAAAATCGAAGCAAGGTTTTATAAAAACCAACACACAACAAGCTTATGCGTAGTTGCGCAACCTGCCGGAAAACCTGTTGTGAATAAAATTTTTATTCTGCATCTTTGAGCATTATAATAAACTCAACTAAAATGATTAAGAAAATAGTTTTTGTATTACTCTTAGTGCAGTTCATGGTTTCGTGCGGAACTACAAATAAAAGCACTTCGGCCGACAGTAACGAAAAAGCTACCCTGCTTATTTCGTATTCCCAATCTGCCGAAAACAGTACCACAGAACCCGAATATTCCATCGAACTCTACTCAAACAAACAAATGTACCTCAACGGAATACGCAATCTCGATAAAACCGGGAAATACATGCGTACCTTAACTGATAAAGAGTTTAACAGCCTAATACAATCGTTTAACGAAGCAAACTTTTTCGATTTTAACGACGAATATACCAGCGACACTCCCGAATTATTAACCCGCTATGTTTACTTTTTTAAAGATGGGAAAGAAAAGAAAGTAAAGGATTATTACGGGGCTCCTGAATCGTTGAAAGAGTTGGAATACAGCATTCAATCGTTCCTCGACCGGGTGGGATGGGAAAAACTGTCGTGGTAAACCATGCGGTTTAGCAACCCACTTATTCATGGAAAATTAATAAAACGCTACAAGCGCTTTTTAGCCGATGTGCAGCTCGATAATGGTGAAACTGTAGTTGCCCATTGCACCAATTCAGGAACCATGTTAAGCTGTCTCGAACCAGGAGCCGATGTTTATCTGACTCCGGTAAACGATCCCAAACGCAAAACCAAATTTACCTGGGAGATGATTCGAATAAACCAAAACTGGGTTGGGGTAAATACCAGTTGGCCCAATGTTTTGGCTTATGAAGCTATTAAAAACCAGGAAATTGAAAAACTTAAAGGATATTCACTGGTTAAACGCGAAGTTAAATTCGACGATAGCCGCTTCGACATTTATTGCGAAAACCAACAGGAGAAATGTTTTGTCGAAGTTAAAAACGTTACTTTAAAAGATGGCGATCTGGCCCGTTTCCCCGATGCAGTAACCACCCGTGGACAAAAGCATTTGAAAACCCTTATCGAAGTTAAAAAGCAAGGCTACCGGGCAGTAATGCTATACATTATTCAGCGCAGCGATGTGATTGGTTTTGCCCCAGCCCGTAATATTGACCCTGATTATGCATTAGCCCTTGAACTGGCTATTAATAATGGCGTTGAAGTAATTGCTATTCAGGCAAAAGTTACACCCAACTCCATTGAACTAAAGCACGAACTTCCTTTACACATTTAAACACTTGAATGGAATTATTTTCGTTCACTTTGCTTACAAATAGAAATACTGCGACCTATTTTACAACACAAAAAGCTCCTCTTCCACTTATTCGTAAGCCTTTTAACATATTACAATCGGAAATATTTTAACACTTTTCTGTTTTATTTCGCAAAAATACCCTGTATATTCACCAATCAATTTTAGTTTTGTTACGGATTCAAAACATATAAAAAACTGATTTTCATTAAAGCGTAAACTATTTAATGCGTTTACCGTAAATAGGGGTGATATTTTATATACATGATTAAGCAGGTACAAATTTTAATTTTTTTGCTATTGGCGGTATTAGCAAGTCAGGCTCAGGCTATTAAATTTTATAACCTGACTATTGACGAAGGTCTGCCTCAAAGTAGTGTTCTAAGCATTTACCAGGACAACAAAGGTTTTATCTGGCTCAGTTCGTTCGATGGTGTTTCACGCTTCGATGGTAAGAACCTGACCACCTTTATTGCTGAAACCAATAATCAATACACCCTAAATAAAGGAACCGTTTATAAAATATGTGGCGATTATAACGACAACCTCTACTTTGCTACCAGTGGCGGCGGGCTAAACGTGTACAATCAAAAAACAGAACTTTTTGAATATTATACTTCAAACAATAGCGATTCTGCAGGTATAGTGGGCGATGCATTAAACTATGTTTTTACCAGCAGCGACAGCACCATTTGGATTGCTGCCTTAAACGGGGTAAGCCGATTTTATCCCGAAAGTAAAACATTCGACAGCTATCCCAGTACCAAGGAAACAAACAAATCGTTTCCCTATTATTCTGCACTTTGTGTTGAGGAAGATTCTCTGGGGCATATCTGGTTTGGAACCTATGGCGGTGGCATAAGCCGTTTTAATGAAAACACCAAAACCTTTAGCACCTTCTATAATAAGCTAAACAAAAGCGATGATTACACCCACAACATTATTAACCACATAAAAACCATTGACAAAGACAACTTATTGCTGGCAACTGCCGGAGGGGTTTATCGTTTTCATATTCCTGATTCAAGTTTTAGTTTGTATCAGGATATACTAACTCCGGCAACATATTTAATGAAAGATAAGTCGAACGATATTTGGATTGCCACCATAACCGAAGGCCTGATTAAAATAGATGACAAAGGAAATAAGGAAACTATTAAAGCAAATAGTCTGGTAAAAAACAGCTTGCCCGAAGATCGTATTTACACCATATTCGAAGATAGGCAGGAAAACATTTGGTTGGGGTTTTACAGCAAGGGATTTGCTTATTTTTCTGATGCTCCAACCCGCTTTTATCATTACTTTCATAACAAAAACAAAAATTCACTAATAGGAAATGAAGTTTATGGTTTAGCCGAAGATCACAACAAACACCTTTGGATTGGAACTCTTGACGGATTATCGGTTTTTAAACCAGAAACACAAGAGTTTGAAAATTTTAAAGCCGGACCCGGTAATAAAACCATTGCTGAAAACCGCATCTGGAGTTTATTTTACGACAACAACGGATTTATGTGGCTGGGTTTTGCCAACGGTGCCAGTGTTTACGATTATGAATCGGGCACTTTTAGCACCTTTTATCATCGGCCAAACGATTCCACAACCTTGCCCAGCAACGAGGTATTAGCTTTCGAAAAAGATAAAAACGGTCAAATTTGGGTGGGCTGCTACGGAGGACTGACAACCTACGATTACACAAAAAAACAATTCAAACAATACACCAACAATGTTGCAGATAGCGCCACATCGTTTAATCAGGACGTGGTTTGGGAT
Source organism: Salinivirgaceae bacterium (assembly GCA_050179685.1). GTDB lineage: Bacteria > Bacteroidota > Bacteroidia > Bacteroidales > SZUA-534 > GWE2-40-63. Next base: position 63,448 of record JBFXEW010000014.1, on the reverse strand, counting down.
ATTTTTTCCGATTCAAAAAAACAATTATGGGTTGGAACCGGAAGGGGATTATTCCGTTTTGATTATGAAAAAGCACTCTTTTACAGATATCCTACTAATGACACCTCAGAACACCTGCTTTTAAATACGGAAATAAACCAAATACATGAGGATAGCGAAGGCTACCTATGGCTGGCTACTCCCAAAGGATTAATTCGTTTCAACATTCAAACCGAAAAAGCTTTACTTTTCGATACCAAGGATGGCTTGCCCAATTCGGTTATCTATTCCATACTTGAACATGAAGATAACCTATGGTTTACCACCAACAAAGGAATGTGCCGCTTAAACAAACATACTTTTGATTTAGCCATTTACAACGTAAACGATGGACTGCAAAGCAATGAGTTTAATCCCGCAAGACTTGAAACCCACGATGGAAAATTTGTTTTTGGTGGAGTAAATGGCATTACAGTTTTTGACCCTGATGCTTTGGCTGGCTACGCCCAGGCTCCACAAATTTACTTTACCAAACTTTATTTAAACGGGCAATTAGTAAAACCCCATGCAGAACGTTACAAAAGAGTTCCAATAAAATTACCTGTCTCTGAAACCAAAAGTTTAAAACTTAGTCATCACGAGAAGCACATTCAGTTGGAATTCTCAGCCATCGACTACTTGTCGGCCAGCAAAATAAGGTATGCCTACCGCATTTTACCAAACACCCCGGAGTGGATTCCGCTTAAAAACCAAAACTCGGTTACACTCACCAATTTACGTCCCGGTAAATACAAGCTTCAGGTTCGGTCAACCAACAATGAAATGGCCTGGGCCGATAATACCATTGAATTGTGTATCCGCATTTATCCACCCATCCATCAACAAACCTGGTTCTACCTACTTGAATCACTACTGCTAATCATCCTGATTTTATGGTATATCAGGCAACGAACCCAACGCATTAAAAAGACTAATATAAAACTGGAACAGTTGGTTAATGAACGGACCGAGGAAGTACATGCCCAAAACGAAGAACTAAAAACCCAGCGTGATAGAATAAGTGTTCAAAAAACAAAAATTGAACGTTTTGCCGTTGAACTGGAACGAAAAGTTCAAAAACGAACCGAACAATACCGCGAAGCAAAAGAAAAAGCTGAGGAATCGGACCGACTCAAATCGGCTTTCCTAGCCAATATGAGCCACGAAATTCGCACACCCTTAAACGCAATTATTGGGTTTTCAGAAATCCTGATGCAAAACCTGTTGGATGAAAAAGATCGAAAAGAGTATCTGAAACTCATTTACAATAATGGTAACAGTTTATTACTACTGCTTAACGATATTATTGAAATCTCGATGATTGAAACAGGTAAAATTGAATTAAACTATGATGAGGTAAATGCCTGCGAAATAATTCAATCAATTTACACCGATTTTCAGGAGCACAAACAGCTTAATGAAAAACCTCAGGTAAAATTGTATTTAAACGACAGCGAACTTGATAAAGAGCTAACCATTCGTACCGATTCCTTACGACTCAAACAAATTATTGCCCATTTAATTGATAATGGCATCAAATACACGCGTGTTGGCCAGGTTACCTTATCGTTTAAAAAAGATCAGAATTATGTGATTTTTACCGTAAACGACACCGGAATTGGTATTGAACCAAAACAAATTGAACAAATCTTCGACCGCTTTTATAAAGCCGACAATAGCGACACAAACCCTTACCGTGGTGGTGGTTTAGGTTTAGCCATAGCTAAAAACCTGATAACTATGATGGGTGGAAATATCTGGGTACAGTCGGTTCCGGGAATGGGTTCTACCTTTTATTTTACCATTCCAATAAATCCTGAGCAGGAAAAATAAAAGGCCCGGAAAAATCCAGGCCTCTGAAAATTTTCTTAAAGAATATTATGCAATATTGGTATAAACCGCTTGTACATCGTCGTCGTCTTCCATCCGGTCAAGAAACTTTTCAATGTCTTCCAGTTGTTCTTCAGTAAACTCAACCGGCGAAGTTGGAATCCGCTGCAAAGTAGCTTTTACCTCCAATCCTTTTTGTTCAAAAGCATGAGTTAACGAACCAAAGTTGGTGTAATCACCATAAACGTAAACCGTACCTTCGTTTTCGTCAACCTCTTCCAAACCAGCATCAATCAATTCTAATTCCAATTCCTCAAGATCCATTCCTTCAGGTTTCTCAAATTCAATTACCGTTTTTCGGTTAAACATAAACTCAAGCGAACCATTGGGCGACTGGCTTCCTCCGGCTTTGTTAAAATACGATTTCACATTGGCTGTGGTGCGGGTCGTATTATCGGTCATGCAATCAACAAAAACCAATACCCCATGCGGGCCTTTACCCTCGATACTCATTTCAATATAAACGGCACCATCTTTTCCTGCAGCACGTTTAATGGCATTTTCAATATTGTCTTTCGGCATATTCTGTGCCTTGGCATTTTGAATTGCTGTACGCAATTTAGGATTTGTTTCCGGATCGGGTCCACCCTCTTTTGCTGCTACTGTAATTGCTTTACCTAGTTTTGGGAATATCTTCGACATCTTATCCCAACGCTTCATCTTTGCTGCTTTTCTATATTCAAACGCGCGTCCCATTGTATATTTATTATGTTAATTCATTTATTTTAGTGATGCAAAAATAATGGTTTTCAGCAAAAAAATGGCGAACTCGCTCAGTAATTATATATTAGTTGTTTAATAAGCAGATAAATAAAAAAGAGCACAACGGCTAACCCTCAAAGCCATTGTACCCTTAATGAAATGCCGGATAAGAATCCGACACACTATATGGTTTGTTATTAATTCCTTATATAAGCTGCTGCCGAAAGGGCCGCAATGGTTCCATCGGCTACTGCTGTGGTAACCTGGCGAAAGCGTTTTTGAATGCTGTCGCCGGCAGCAAATACGCCGGGAATATTCGTTTTCATTTCAGCATCGGCTAAAATTTCGCCCCGGTCGTTGGTGTCAACCAACGATTTCACTTTCTCCGTATTGGGAACATAGCCAATAAATACAAAAATTCCGTCGGTTTTAATATCGGTAGTTTTTCCGCTGGGCAAATGTTCCACGCGAATCCCTTCGACCGATTCATCGCCAATAATCTCACGCGGTTCCGACTCCATCACAAATTCAATTTTAGGATTGGCTTTAGCTTCCTGAATGGCATATTCAAAAGCCTGAAAATGATCGAACTGATGAACAATGGTTACTTTGGTTGCATATTTGGTGAGCGCAACAGCTTCTTCCAGTGCTGAGTTTCCTCCACCAACCACCACTACTTCTTTTCCGGTAAAAAAATCACCGTCGCAGGTAGCACAATACGATACGCCGCGTCCTTTAAACTTTACTTCGCCGGGAATTCCAAGATTTCGTGGAGTACCGCCCGTGGCTAAAACAATGCTTTTGCCCTGAAAAGTTTCCGTATCGTTTACGGTAACCGATTTTATATCGCCCTCAAGTTCCATTTTTGTTATGGAACGATTGCTTTTTATTACACAACCAAACTCTTTGGCCTGTTTTTTCATGGTGGTAACCAATTGGTATCCACTGGTTGTTTCTACACCGGGATAATTGGCAATTTCTTCAGTCAGGGTTAACTGTCCACCCACAGCGCCCTCGTTTATTATTAAAGTGCTTAGCTTAGCACGCGACGCATAAATGCCTGCTGCCAATCCGGCCGGACCAGCTCCCAGAACTATAACATCGTATATTTGATTATTCATAGTTCAATGCTTGGATTTTTATTGACTAAAAAAGTTGCAGTCCTTTGCAGGTTCCAAATTGAAACCTGCAAAGTTTGGCTAACTGCATTCTACTTATGTCGATAAAAGTTGGATTACGATAATTTAGAGTCGAGCACCTGCTTAATTTGCTCGGGAGTTAAAATGCTGCTCGATGCGTGAACGGCTTTTCCGTTTTTGTAATATACTACAAAAGGTAATCCCATAAAGCCAGAGCATTCAGGAGCATTGCGGATAACGTGAGCTTCGGGGCTATCAAACAACATATCGGCAAATTTTACATTGGTATATTCGTCTTCAAGTTCCTCCATAGCTTCGTAAACTGGGATACACATTGGACCCATACGTCCACAGCATACCATTACATTCTCGTTTTCTTCTAATGTTTTTTTGTGATCAGCGGCTGTAATCAAATGTGTTAAATTGGTTTGTAACTGCATGGTTATTTTAGTTTTAAATTAATAAATATATGTTAACTATTTAAAATGTCTTCGTTCGATTTTAACTTGCCATTAATGTAATCGGCTATCAACAAATCGGGGGCAATCTGATTGGTTCCTACAAAAACATTGATTTTGCTTTTAATAAACTCGGGAATTAATACCGGATTTATTTTATAGGTTACCACATCGGTTACACCCATACTTTTAAGCCATTGTGGAAATTCTTCGATAGCGGTAAAATCAGGTTTTACCTTAGTTTTATCAACCACTTTCGATTTTTCGATGGTAAAAACTGCGTAGTGGCTACACATTCCAAAATGTGTGCTTAAACAATCTTTTTCGATAGGAATTGCCACTTTAGTCATCGCTATTTTTGTTTTATTATTAACGATGCAAAGATACATTCCTTTAAAACCCGTTTAAGAAAAATAGGGTGTTGGTATGGTAACTGCGCAATTGAAATTGTACAATTTTTTTATTATCAAATGACAACTTACACCAAAACAGTGTTGTAATAAAAAGAAAAAGAGCCGGTTAAAACCAGCTCTTAAACAAACACATTAAATAAACCCATAAAAATTAACCTCGCCAAAGGCTTTAATTCATTGAATAATTTATCTTTAATTTAAATGCTTTTAATTGTTCTATTTCCATTCCAAAAAGATTTTTTAAGCTAATCAATTCTTCAGGTGTAAGCATCAGATTTATTTCGGTTTTGGCAACCGGAACCATTATTTTTTGTCCCGAACTATACATGGAATAATCGTTCGATAGGTTATTCAATTGTTTCTCGAATAACAGATAATCTTCTTCGGGCAATTTGAAATAAACGTTCCCAAATTCCACAGTAAATTCCTTTTGTAAAGCGTTGTACAAAAGTTGACCATTACTATTTGTGCGAATTATCTGATTCATAAAACCACCTTATAAAAAATTAGTTATTGCTTTGCCTTTCCATTGTGTGCTGTATAAATAACAATTTTCAATAAAAGTGGTTCAATCTGACCCTTATTGACATAAACTAAAAGTGATAATCGCTACATTTTCAATGACAAACAATATGAAAAAACTTACTAACAATTAAGAACTTAAAAAAGCACCCAACCGTTTTTAATGTAGGGTGCTTTTAAAAATTAGTTCACCGGAATGTTTTTATCTTCCATAAACATAGCCAAATCGCTGCTAACACTGGTAATTCCACCAATACCAAAATTCTCAACCAATATCTTTGCCACATTGGGCGATAAAAATGCCGGAAGAGTGGGTCCCAAATGAATGTTTTTAACGCCTAAATGTAAAAGTGCCAACAAAACAATAACGGCTTTTTGCTCATACCATGCTATATTGTACGCAATGGGTAATTCGTTAATATCGTTTAGTTCAAAGACTTCTTTTAACTTTAAAGCAATCACGGCCAATGAATACGAGTCGTTGCACTGTCCGGCATCCAGAACGCGAGGAATACCACCAATAGTTCCCAAAGGCAATTTGTTGTAGCGGTATTTAGCACAGCCAGCTGTTAAGATTACAGTATTGTCAGGCAGTTCATTGGCAAATTCGGTATAATAGTCCCGGCTTTTCATGCGTCCATCGCAACCAGCCATAACAAAAAACTGCTTAATGGCGCCGGTTTTAACCGCATCAACAACTTTATCGGCCAGTTGCATCACCTGGTTATGAGCAAAACCGCCAACAATTTCGCCTGTTTCAATTTCAACTGGCGATGCACATCTTTTTGCCTGTTCAATAAGTAACGAAAAATCTTTAGACTCACCATCTTCACGGTCGGCTATGTGTTTTACACCTGAAAAACCTGTTGCTCCGGTAGTATAAATTCTATCAATATAAGTTTCTTTTGGAGGCACAATACAATTGGTTGTCATTAGAATAGGTCCGTTAAACGACTCAAATTCTTCGTTTTGTTTCCACCAGGCATTTCCGTAATTGCCCACAAAATGCGCGTACTTTTTAAATGCCGGATAGTAATTTGCCGGTAACATTTCACTGTGGGTGTAAACATCAACTCCGGTTCCTTCGGTTTGCTTTAGTAACTCTTCCATGTCTTTTAGGTCGTGCCCGCTAATTAAAATTGCCGGATTATTACGCACACCAATATTTACACTGGTAATTTCGGGATTACCATAGGAACTGGTATTTGCTTTATCGAGCAAGGCCATAACAGCTACGCCGTATTTTCCACATTCAAGCACCAGCGCAGTGTAGTCCTCTGCCGAAAGTTTATTGTTTGTGGTAGCAACAAGGCCTTTATGCATAAAATCCAAAACCGATTCGTCGGTTTCACCCAGCATCCAGGCATGGTGCGCATAGGCAGCCATTCCCTTTATTCCATAAACTAATAATTCACGTAATGAGCGAATATCTTCATTTTCTGTAAGCAGGATTCCCACCATTAAAGCTTTTGCAGCATATTCTGATTCCGAGGCTTTCCAATTCGTTACTGATGGCCAATCGAAAAAAGAAACCTGTGTTTTAAGTGCATCACGCAGTTCAATTCCACGGGTAATCTGACGGGTAATTTTTTCGTCATCGAAATTTGCATTGGTAATGGTCATAAAAAGACTTTCCATTACAAAATGATCGGCATCATTCACATTTAACCCCTGCTTTTTAGCTTCCTGCCGAACAAGCGACACACCTTTTGCAACATAAATAAGTAAATCCTGTAAACCTGCTGTTTGAGGTTCTTTTCCACACACACCGGCAACGGTGCAACCTGTTCCTTTAGCGGCCTCCTGGCACTGATAACAAAACATGCTCATAGTTTTTTCTGAAATTTTATGATTTTATATTTGAATTTGGTCAATAGGCATAGTTCTCCCGCACAATGCAGAAGGTAATGCCATTGTAAAACCTTTTTTGTAGTGTAAATGAGGTAAACGCTTACAACCAGCGATCTTCCAGAATGTCTCCTTTTGAACTTACCGTAATAAGTTTTATGGGAACTTTTCGGGTGGTTTGTTGCATGGCAGCCTGTACCAACTGTGTAAGTCCGCCACAGCAGGGAACCTCCATTTTCATTAAAGTAATGGTGTTGATATTTGCGTGTTCGATAAGATGTGCCAGCTTTTGAACATACACTTCTTTATTGCTGTCGAGTTTTGGACAGGCAATTGCCAGTTTTTTCCCTTTCAGGTATTTGGTATGGAAATTACCGAGCGCATAAGCTACACAATCGGCGGAAAAAAGTAAATCGGCATCCTGAAAGAAAGGCGCATTGGGATTTACAAGATGTAATTGTACCGGCCAATGACTCAATTGCGAAGGTGATTCGGTTTTTTCAACGGCCACCGGTTCAGGAATAAACGAACTGGAAGCAGAACCACTGCAACCACAACCAGCAGCTGCTTCGCTTTTGTTAACAACCAGATTTTGCAAATACGGATTGGTTTGTGGTTCTTTCTTTTTTCCATGTTGTTGAACCTCGTGCAATAATTCATCGACATTAAACGGAATGCTGGACGCATGGGCTTTTAAATAATCGAAAGCCTGGTGGATATAGGTTTTTTCGTTGTAATCTTTTAGGTGTTTTAAGTGAGCCAGTACCGTGTTTCTTCCGGCTTTTACCATTTCTTTCATGGTTAAAACTTCGTCGTAGGCTTCAGCTTCACGCTCCTCAATAGTTATGGCTCCTTCGGGACAATGCCCAATACAGGCTCCCAGTCCGTCGCACATAAGTTCGCTTACCAGCGTAGCTTTCCCGTCAATCATCTGCAAAGCACCTTCGTGGCAATTGGGAATACAAATACCACATCCGTTGCATAAATCCCTGTCAATTTTTACTATTTCGCGTTTCATATCTTAAATTTTTACTTTATCAATTTTATGCGGCAAATTTCAGACTTTTTGGTATTTTATTTTGTATCATTTGTTACATTAACACCTGTTTTTTATATTTTTACCACCAATTATAAAAATACATTTAAAATTAAAAACACAAACCATTATAATCATCAATGTATCAGCGCTTAGCAAACAGCCCAATCTTTAAAGGAATTGCACCAGACCAAATTGAACAGCTTTTAAGTAAAGTGCCTTTTCAGATTAAACAAATTGAAGCCAATCAGATTTTGGCTCACCGTTTCGACGAAGTTAAAAGTCTTTCCATTATTATCGAGGGAAGTGTGCGCGGCGAAATGCTCGACTTCTCAGGAAAGGTGCTAAAAGTAGAAGATATTTATGCACCACGCCCCATAGCTTCGGCATTTATGTTTGGTCAAAACAATCGTTATCCTGTCGATGTAATCAGCAATGAGGATTCCACTATGCTAATCATTCCTAAGGATTCAGTTTTGCAGCTCTTTCAATTAAATAAAGATTTCCTAAGTAATTATTTAAGTGCCATTTCGAACCGGGCACAATTCCTGAGCGAGCGAATTTGGTTTCTTTCGTTTAAAACCATTAAAGGAAAGTTGGCACAATACATTCTCAGTTTGGCAACCCCCGATAAAAACCAGGTTAAGCTTCCCTTATCACAAAAAGAACTGGCCGAATTCTTTGGAGTAACACGCCCATCGCTGGCAAGAGCGCTCGGTGACCTGGAAAGAGAAAAAATGATTGTTGTTAATCGTAGGGAAATTCAAATAATTAACCGAAATTTATTGATTCATTTGCTCAACTAACCATAAATTCCAGAAAATGAAGAAAAACTATTCCTTTATTGAAGGTTGGATATCGATTATTGGTAATATAATTCTCTTTGCTTTAAAATATTGGGCCGGTATAGTTACCGGTTCTGTTGCTTTAATTGCTGATGCCTGGCATACCTTAACCGACTCGGTAAGTTCCCTTGTTGTAATTATAAGCGCTTACGTCAGTAATAAACCAGCCGACAAAGACCACCCCTTTGGACATGGACGGGCCGATTTGGTTAGCTCCATAATTATTGGGATGCTTTTAATAATGATAGGCTTTGAATTTATTCTGAAATCGATAGAGCAACTCAAGTCGGGAACCGGGGTAAATTTCGGAACTTTAGCCATTGTTGTTACTATAATTTCTATTTTGGTGAAAGAAGGAATGGCGCAATACGCTTTTTGGGCTGCCCGAAAAACCAATTCGCCCATTTTAAAAGCCGACGGTTGGCACCACCGCACCGATGCTCTTTCGTCGATTGTAGTGCTAATTGGAATTATACTGGGCCGTTTCTATTGGTGGATCGACGGATTTCTGGGGATTATTGTAGCGCTCTTAATTTTCTATGCTGCTTACGAAATTCTGAAAGAATCAATCGATCGTTTAATGGGCGAAATTCCCGACGATAAAATGATTCAGCAAATAAATAAAATAACTCAGGAACTGTATCTGGATGTTTGCCCGCATCATTTTCATATGCATAAATACGGCGATCATATCGAAATGACTTTTCATATTTTATTATCGCCTCACATTACCCTGGAAGAAGCACACAGAAAAGCCAATATAATTGAAGAAACCATTCGTGAGCAAATGAACATTGAAGCAACCATACATATGGAGCCTAACAACAAACCGGACTTGATAAAACATCTCAGGGAAAAACAATAAAAAAGCCATTTCAACCGAAGTTGAAACAGCTATAAAACAGGCAATTATTCTTAAATACTACTCGAATACAATGGCTATCTTCCTACAATCAGAAACGACGATACAAAGGAAATAATGGCTATTAAAATAAAAATTATCATAATCAACATTTTAAAAGTACCTCTTAGACAAATAAATCTTAAAAAGGTTACAGCTTAAAACAACTTTTTTATTTATTGCTCCGTCAATTAAGTTTGTAATCGATACATAAAAAAACTGTACCTTTTGCAAACAAAAATGCCGATTTTCAAAGTTAACTGTTTTTACCATGGCTTTTAAATTATTCTTTCTTTTTTTATTTCTGATTCCTTTAAACGCTTACTTACAGGAAATTAGAGGAACCATTAGCAACGATGCCGGAAATCCTATTGCCTACGCAACCATATATATCGATGAACTGCAAACGGGTACCAGCGCTAATCATCTGGGGAAATTTACCATAAAAGTTTCTCCCGGAACCTACCATGTTAACTTCCGGTCGATGGGTTATTCGCCAATAAGTAAAGAAATTGAAATTACTACGGCTTCAGTTGAACTGCAAATTGTTTTACCAATGCAATCGTACATTTTAGCCGGAGTTACCGTTCGGGCCGATGCGGAAGATCCCGCATATTCCATAATGCGAAAAGCCATAGCCCGCGCTCCGGGATTTGTGAAACAGGCTGAATCATTCACCTCTGAGGTTTATATAAAAGGTTCTGCCGTGGCAACAAAAATTCCTAAAGTGCTTCAAAAGCGAATGGAGGTTAACGGCGAACAACCCCAGGTTGGACAGGTTTATGTGAATGAATCGTTAAACCGGATGCGATTTAAGGCTCCTGATAATTATGTACAGGAAGTTATTTCGGTAAACAACTCCTTCCCCATGGCCGACGAAAATGTTCCGGTTATTGGTTTAATATCGAACAGCATTTACGAATCGCAACCCGATTTTTATATTTCTCCTTTTGCCCCAAATGCATTTTCACATTACAACTATAGTTACGAAGGACTGTTGCAGGATGGTGCCTGGTTTATCGATAAAATTAAGGTTACTCCAAAGCGAAAAAGCAAATTACTGATGGAAGGCTATGTTTATATTGTTGAAGATCTTTGGTGCCTTTATAGTTACGACATGATTTTAAATCCACCCTACGCCGAATTAAACATAAAACAGCATTACGGGCCGGTAAAAGGCAACAATTATTTTCCGGTTAACCTTTTTGTTGAAGCTAAATTGGCTTTTATGGGCATTAAGGCTGAAGCCACTTATACCACAACCATTAAATACGATTCCGTTGTTATAAACCCCGCCTTTAGCCAGGATAAAATTAGCAGGGCAATAAGCCAGGCAAAGGAACCGGTGGAAGAGGAAGAAGTTCCTAAAAACCCCAAAGTACAGGAAATTGAGACAAAGCTTGAAGAACTCTATACCCGCGACGAATTAAGCAATCGCGAAATGATGGAGATGCAAAAACTAATGGCAAAAAAAGCCACACTGCTCGAAGAAGAAAAAAAAGATAATCCCCTGGAACTTACTTCAAACTACAAGCAAATTGTAAATAAAGATGCTCTGAAGCGCGATTCCGTATACTGGGATTCCGTGAGACCGGTGCCTGCATCTCCCGAAGAAAAAATAAGTTATAAAAAACTTGAAGAAAAGAAAGCTAAAGAAGATTCGGCATCGTGGGCATCGAAAGCTGCTAAAATAGCCCTATTCGGAAATTACGAATGGGAACGCAGCAAAAAATTCCACCTGTATTATCCGGGACTGTTAAACCTGCGAAACTATCGGTTTAGTCCGGTTGATGGTTGGTCGTTTAACCAATCGTTTAAAATTTACAGTAAACTGGATAGCATTCGCGCATTACAAATAAAAGGAATGGCTGGTTACGCTTTCGCACGCGAAAGTTTATTCGGAAAAGGCCAGCTTACACTTTGGTACAACCGGTTAAAGAACCGGATTTTAGTTCTTGATGGCGGCTACCTGGCCAACGATTTTAATAACTATACCGGTACCCCCGAATTTATGAGTTCGGTTTACAATCTTTTTCTAAAAGAAAATTACATAAAGTTCTACAACGATGCTTTTATTGAATTAACCCATGAAACAGAGCTAATACACGGAATGAAATGGCGAATTAAAACCAAATATCAGCAAACAAGCGAGTTGCAAAACAACACCAATTTTTCATTTTTATATCCCAACAAAACATTTGCTGCCAATAGTCCAATAAATAAAACCATCAGTCAAGCCAACCTCGATCAGTCGGAACTATTTCGTATCAGCAATACCATTAGTTATACCCCCAAGCAATATTTCGAAATCAGTAATGGCCGAAAACGTAATTTACATTCAAAATGGCCAACATTTGAAACTTCGTACAATTGGGCAATTCCATTAACTACAGGATTTTCGGCTTATCATCAACTGGAATTTGGCCTGCAACAAACCATCGATTATTATTCCGTTTCGTCGATTTATTATCGGGCAAATGCCGGAGTGTTTTTTAATAAAGAACACATGCATTTTTCTTCGTTCAAACATTTTAAAACCATTTCGGAATTTTTTACCATCCAGAATTTTCGGGATGGCTTTTTCTTGTTAAATAATTACGAGTACAGCACCGCAACGCATTATCTGGAAACGCAATTCCGATATACTACCCAATTTCTGATTCTAAAACGTTTGCCCATAATCAGCAATCAGTACTGGACCGAAAATCTTTACTTAAACACCCTTTGGGTCGATAAACACAGTCCCTATTACGAGGCCGGATATTCGCTCGGACAAATTATGTTTGCTGGTGAACTTGGGGTTTTTGTTGGTTTTAAAGGTTCAGAATTTCATGGCGTTGGCATAAGAGGTACTTTTGTTTTTTAACACGATGAGTTATTAAAATAGAATCATCTGCATCGCTAGGTATGATTTTTAGCAAAAATTACCTGTTTATTTATTGTTGGTATTTCAATAAATGTTAATCCCCCAGGCTGATTATTTCTATAACAATTACACCAAGTTTATCAAGAGCACCATTTCCATTAGTAAAGTACCAGCAACATATTTTTATATTCTGCAAACCTGCTTAATCGGCCACTAAACCGTTACCCGGCTGTTATTTCAACATCCAGACTAATACAAAAGAGTTAAAAAATTAACAGTTTATTTGGATATTTATATCTTTTTTACTTATTTTTGATTGTTTTGTAAACAGAAATAACAAAAACAACCCATTATGAGAAAAAGATTACTGTACCTGCTTATGCTGGTACCCTTAAGTATTTATGCCCAATCGGGACTCAATCTCGATGGTTTTTATGCCTCGTTTAACAATTACCAGTACCAGAACTGCATTGATTATATGAATGCTTTTACAGAGCATCGCGAAGGAAAAGACCGCTTAATCTGGTTGCTAAACAATGGTGTGGTTAATTCCTATGCCGGCAATTATGACTTGAGCAATGAGTATTTTACCCAGGCTCAACACTATTTCGATGAGATTAAGCTAAATATGGGAAACGAAGCCTTGTCCTATATGTTGAATCCAACCAAACGTGAATACCGGGGCGAAGATGTTGAATTACTGATGATTCAATATTACAAAGTTTTTAACTATTTATACCTTGGCGATAAAAGTACGGCACTCACAGAGCTCGATAAAATGGAATCCATTCTTAACGGCCTGATGACTGAAGGGATGGATAAAGATAATGGTCTGAATAAGATTGCCCTGATTTACCTGCTAAAAGGATTAATATACGATACAGAAGCTGATTACCAGCAAGCTTTCAGCAATTATCACCAGGCTTACGATTGCTACACTTACAATTATAAAAATGTAATGGAAGTACCCACACCCTTGAAAAAAGACCTGGTACGAACAGCCTTTTTGGCAAATGCAACTAAGCAATTGGAAAAATTTGAATCGGAATTTGGATTTACTTACGATCAAATTAAAGAAGCCGGAAATATTATTGCGTTTTGGAACAATGGACTTGGTCCGGTAAAAGAAGAACTTACATTAAACTTTAGCATGAGTACACAAGGCGGAGGTATTCGTTTTGTAAACCACAGTACCGGAGAGAATTTTCCACTTGCCGCCAGCGCGGTTGCCGGAGCTGCCAGTCTTTTAAGCAAAGGGGGAAGTGTAAAAATGGCTTATCCGCAATATTACAAACGAAGTGAATTTTTTGAAAATGGAACTATTCTTGTTGATAACAATACTTACACGTTAGCTCCCTGCGAAGATGTGAATTCGCTTTCTATAAAGTCGTTACAGGCTCGTAAAAATAAAGAAATGGCAGAAATGCTAACCCGTTTTGCCGTAAAACAAGCGGGTAAAGCAGGAGCTAAAAAACTATTGGGAAAAGGCTTGGATCAGGTTGGATTGGGCTCATTAAAAGGTCTTGCCGACAAAGGACTCGATGCTGTTGCAAAAGCCACCGAGAAAGCCGATTTAAGACACTGGGGAACCTTACCCAACAGTATCTATTATACCCGGTTAAGTTTATCGCCCGGATTAAATAATATTACCTTTAAGGCTTCCGGTCAGGGAAACAAAACCAGGGAATTGGTTCACCAGATAAACGTTGAAGCAGAAAAAAATCACTTTATTTGGTTTAACACCCACGAACACCATCCGCCAAAGGCCCCACCGTCGAACCTGATGGCATCAGCAAACCCAAATCAAAATTTAGAAAATCCGGGCTATGTCCCTGCTCAGCTGTCCAATTCAAATCCTTATCAAATTAACGCAACATCGGCAAGCCTAACTAACGAAACCTTTCAAAACGATTTAAGCCAACCCCTTCCTGAACTCACTACACGTGAATACCTGAATCATTTAAAACAAAAAGAAACATATTATTCACAGGTACTCGGAAGTTCTCCAAAGGAGCTTAAACACGGTTTTCGAATGGCCGGGAAAGAACATTTAACTGCAAATTACTATATTGAAGAAAACCAAATTACACCCATCGCCGATAAGGTTTATGTCGAAATAAGATTCAATACTAAAGTTCGAAAAAAGATAATTGCCATTCAGGATTTATCGTCGCACATTCAGGAACTTATCCGCACCGATTTGCGTGCCAGTTTGTATCCTAACCTAACTGATAACATGAACGAAGCAGATTACAAATTGCTTATTGAGATAAATGATGTGGTAGCTCGTAACAATCACTTTATCATGTATGTTTATGGTGTCATTCCCGCTTATACGGGCTTACCCACAGGATTCCCAAAATATAGTATTCAATACAATGCCAGTTTGTACGATTCAAGCAATCAATTGTTAGGAAGCAGCCAAACCAGCGATTCTAAACAATCAGTAATGTTTGGTCTCTACCGTTTTTCGAAACAGATTGGACGTGCTCGCTTTAAAAACGATCCTCAAAAAACAAACCCAATGGAAGAAGTAATGCGAAATACGCTTGGTGAGGTAAAGCAAGAAATCTACCGCAGCCATATGGAATATAAAATGTCGGATAACTAAGCTATTAAAATTGACCCTAAAAAAAGAAGCTTCTATTTTGAAAACAAATAAATATGCTCAATTTTAATTTTAACCAATTAAAAACTAAACAAATGAAGACAATTATGAAGAAATGGCTTTTGCCAGCGCTTTTTACAGGAACCCTGGCTTTTGCATTTTATGCTTGCAGTCTCGATGATGTGTGTGAAGAATCAACCGGAGCCTGCGGAACCTTTACCGCCTGTTGCGATGGCGACGGGGCAAATTGCTGGTATGTTTACGATGGCCGGACTTTTGACTGCAATGGTGCCGATTGTAGTGATGCAGCAACCGAGCTCGCCGAAGTTATGTGCGAAGACAATCTTAAAAGCTATGAAGAGTTTAACGCCGTCCGTCAACAACTGCTTGATGCCGTTGATTGTGGATGCAAGTAAAAACTTTAACCCAAACAGAAAAAGCCGGTTTAATAAAAAACCGGCTTTTTTTATAAAATCATCTAAGATGAAACATTCTTTCAAAAAAAGGAGACCCTTTACGAATCTCCTTTTATCGGTCGGGGTAGCAGGATTGTTCCCTTCGGTCACGAAGGCTGCGCCGTTCGAACCTGGTTCTCATCCTGTAACCACTACTAAAACAAAAAAAGGAGACCCTTTACGAATCTCCTTTTATCGGTCGGGGTAGCAGGACGTCGTTTTACATTTTTACATATCTGTTTTTCTTCATTTTACGTATCATTAATCTATTTTGGTGAAACATAGGTGAAGCGTTTTGGGAAGATGATTTTTTAATAAAAAAAATTAAGAGCAACTAAAAATTACCTGAATATTTTCGAAGATGATGTTAAAAAAGAATTTGCTGCAAAATTAACAGCTTTTAAGAACAAGCATTAATATGACAAAGTAATCTTATAAATAAAGTGTCTCATTTTTAAGGACAAGTCATTTGGAAAAAAGGTCATTTTTAGGCTTTTCATAAAAAAGTTTTTTTAGCAACAGCTGCTGCTCTTTTGAATTGAGGGACATTTAACTGAGCCGAATGAACAAAACACACAACAATCACCTTTTTTAGGTATTAATAAAGTTTTGCAATTTTCACATTCATAAAAGAACTGGCATGCATCTGTTGACATTTCTTCTTCTTTCTTAAATCCACATTCAGGGCATGTTATGATAGATTCTAACTTAACTTTTTTCATTATTTCCCAAGTTTTAGAATTCTAAATGCTCCACGTACCACAATTAAAAACACTATTGCACCAATAATCAAATCAGGATATTTTGATTGTGTAAGTAATACCAATACACCAGCAAGAATGACCCCCGTATTAATAATCACATCATTAGAAGTGAAAATCATACTTGCCTTCATGTGAGCCTCATTGCTTTTGGATTTTTGGAGTAGATACAAACAAACCCCATTAGCTATTAACGCTAATATTGATACACCTATCATTACTCTATAATCAGGCATAGCTTCTGAGCCAATAAAACGCCTTACAACTTCTATTATACCTAACAGAGCTAGTGTTAATTGAAAATAACCACTCCAACGAGCAACTTTCTTTTTTCTCAACACAGTTGAACCAACAGCCCAAAGGCTTAATCCATATACAAAGGAATCAGCTAACATATCCAATGAATCAGCTACCAAACCCATAGATTTGGAAATCACCCCTGTTGTCATTTCTATTATAAAGAAACCAAAATTGATTATCAATACAGACCACAACAATTTTGATTGAACTTCGGAACTTTCTATAGTTAGTTCATTTTCATCAATCGACTTTGTATATGAAAGTTTCGCTCCAAAATTAAGTGATTCTAACCTGATAAATATTTCTTTATCTTCCTCTGAATGGTAAACCGTAAGATTGCGGTTTTCGATATCGAAATCCAATTTCTTGATGGTTTGTAATCCATCTAACTTCATGCGGATCATGTTTTCTTCAGATGGGCAATCCATTTTTGATATGTGATATTGTGATTTTTTCATAGGAACCATCTTTTAACATTTTTCATATAATCTTTATATTTATCTCCTAGTTGCTTTAAAAGAAACTCTTCTTCCAGTCTTACCTGAACCTGAATAATTATTACACCAGAAACTAATATCATAGCTGTAACAACATTCGGAATAATCAGGAACAATCCAATAAAAACCAATATTACTCCAAAAAAGATTGGGTTTCTTGATATTCCAAAAAGTCCTTTTGTAATAAGGTTAACTTTATTCTCATTGTCGATGCCAATGCGCCATTCATTTTCCATATTGCGTTGTGCAATGAATATTATTAAAAATGAGAGATGTATAAGACCTAAGCCAATCCAAACTGCAAAGTCTGATTTTAAGTACTCTATTGATACCAAATATTGCATTGCTGAAGGTAGGAAAGCGTTTAGGGCAATAATAATAAATGCTATTGCTGATATAATTTTATAAGCTTTTCCTACATAATTTATTGCCGTTTCTTCCTTGCTAAACTTAAAAGGATTAATTCCTGTGCGCTTAAATGTGATATAGCTTGGGACTACAAATAAAGCAACCAAAAACACGCAATAAAAGATAAATAGGTACATATAAATAGGTTTTGAAGTTTATGGTACTAGCAAGAAAACTCTAAAAAATTAGAAATGTTTACATTAACGAAATTTTTACTTTTCTATTTTTTATACAGAACTACATTTAGCGGTATAAATACACCAACTTTTAAGCCCAGTTTAAATTGATCTGTTGGTGTAAATAAAAAAGCAAATACATTCCCAATTTCATTAAGCTTTATATTCGGGCCAGTCTGTATATAAAATTTGTTATTGTTTAAATTATACTCTTCGGCAATTACCCACGACACAGGCACTTTTTTGTCAAAACCAATAAACCAATATTCGTTAAAATTATATACAGCATTCATTGCAGCAGTATAACCTATTGAAGTATATATACGTTTATTGAACAAAGCTCCTAACTCGCCATGTAGCAATACTTTTTCTTTTACACCACCTTCTAAATCGTAAATTAATAGAGGATTTACTCTAACACCTGTGATTACTTTTAACTTTCCGCCATCTTGAGCATTAGCTGCGAATACACCCACAAATACTAATGCTAATAATAAAAATTGTTTTCTCATTACTTTACATTTTGATACTATTATAACTGATAATGTGGCAGTTAACTAAAGTTTATTTAATGCTTTCTGAAATTTATCTGATACTTCATTTGCAATAGAAACCAGTTCCGGTTTATTTAGCATTCCCATTAAAGCTGCCGGGTTAACTACAATAACCTCAATTTTACCTTCGCCAATATCTTTTACTATTGCCTTGCAAGGAAGAAAAATACCAATGTTTTCTTCAATTTGGAGTGTTTTGTAGGCAAAACCAGGATTACAAATACCAAGAATTTTATATGGTTTTATATCCACGTTGTCTAATTTTTCTTTTAGCTTCACATCCATGTCAACCTCGGTAATTACACCAAATCCTTGTTCCTTAAATGCGTGTTTAGATTTGTCAACTACTTCTTCAAAAGTTCCTTCTATTGTTTTTGAGTAATAAAATGTCTCTTGTTCCTGAGCAATTAATGATTGTAGAGAAAAAATCATTAATATTATCGAAATGACCTTTATTTTATTCATAACCTTTAATTCAAATGTTTATAATTACTTATTTAATTTTCTTATAATATCAGTTACCGCCTCTTCAGGTAATTTAATTTCAACTATCTAATTTGAAAATTTTAATGGTACTGCAATCAATTTTAAGAAAAGTAGGCGCTACTTACATAGGCCTACTTAATAATTTACAAAGCATCTAACACCGCCAAATACTTTAATTTTACATCAGTTGTAATTTTCATTAGTTCAGGATTTTCTTTAACCAACATTAGCTTAGTTGGATTTTCCATCATGACTTCAACCTTATTATTTCCTAAATCTTTAATTATGACTCGACATGGTAATATAAACCCAATGTTTTCTTCAACCTTGTATGCTTCATATGCATATTTTGCGATACACGGTCCTAAAATTTTATATGGTTTCATACTAACATCACCAAGTTTATCCTTAATTCTATCGGCCAAATCAATTTCAGTTACTATGCCAAAGCCTTGCTCAAATAAATTATCTGTCACTTTCTCAACAATTTCTTCAAATGAGCCATGAACAGTGGTTGAGAAATATTGTTTATCTTGTTCTTGTGCTAATAGAGGTTGTATACTCAATACCATTATTAGACCTAATAAGAATTTAAATTTTTTCATCTCTTTCTACTGTTTTACTCCTTCAAATAGTTCAAAATATTCAGTATTGTTATTGTACATTGAAAATTCATAAAAGCATGAGTTCTTTGTTGGGTCAAATCCACCATAATGAGAATCGTTTTGGTTGTGCTGTGTATTCATATGATTTGTCCATGCATTCCATTGGTCATTTCCAGCCCATGCACTATTTCCCCAATTAGTATTGTTGTTTCCCCAACAATTATCATCATTCATCCAGTTATCATTTGTCCAACCAGATGGCTGGTTATTACAAAAATCATAGTTATTGGTGTTATGTCCGTACTCATTATAAAAATCTTGTCCTGTATAACAAACCATTATACTATCATGGTTTTGGTATAGCTGCATTATAAAAGTTGAATCGAAATTTTCAGCCATGCAATGCATCATAACCAAACTGTCGTTTTGCATAGTTACAGTAATAGTTGCTTCCTTTATTTGATTTGTTTGAGAGCTTTTTAGAGTTCCTATATAGGTGCCTATAACCTCAGATGCCAATACAGTATCTGTTTCGGTCACCACAGGGTCTGCTTCTTCACATGAAGAAAATATTAATACACTTAATGTTGCTGCTACTAAAAAAAACACGTTTAAGTTTTTCATTTTTATAGATTTTATAGATTGCAAATTACTTTATCTAGTTTTCTTGTTATTTCAAATGCCACCTCTTCAAGGTCGCTATTTTCTACAGCTTGCATGGATGCCATAGGATTAATTGCTGCAATTTCAACTTGAGATTCTGAAATTTGTTGTACAATTACATTGCATGGTAACATTGTGCCTATTTTGTCTTCCGCACTTAATGCTTTTAAGGCATATGGCGGATTGCAAGCACCCAAAATTCGATACTTTTTAAAATCAACACCAAGCTTCTTTTTTAAAGTTGCCGTAACATCAATTTCTGTTAATACTCCAAATCCTTCTTTTTGAAGTTCTTCGGTTACCTTTTCAATAGCTTCATCGAAAGAGTAATTTGTTGTTTTATTAAAATAGTATTGCATAATATTTTCTTTAGAAATTATGTTTTTAATCACTAAAGCCTTACTGGCTAATAATTCTACCAGTAGCTTTAGTGATTTTATTTTTTATACTAACTACCAACATCCTCGATTTGCAGACATCATGTGCTTACTTCCGGAGTGCATATTCATGTCTCCAGTATACCAACAATTTTCTGCCATATCCCACCAGCTGTAATGGTCGTTATTAAAATATTCCAACTGTTTCTTATTAAGAATCTTTTTAATTTGAACTCGTGTATCTAAATTTATGTCTTCTATTTTTTCTTCATGATTACGAATATCATTTCTCAATGATTTTACTTTTTTAACATCTAAATCTGCTTTAGAATTTTCAATTCTATAATCATTTTTTAGTATACGAAGTTCATTCTCAAGGGGAAGTGATTTCTTGTTACTTTCCTCTCTAATATTTGTAATCTTTGATATTTGGTCTGATGTTAATGCATATTCACTAGGGGTATTATAATTCCACCACCCTGCATCGGAATTTACTGACCTCATAGACTTGTTACAACAATTTTGGGAAAGCACACTGGTTGTTAATGTAAACACACCTAATATTGCAATAGCAATAACTATTATTGTTTTATTTCGTTTCATTTTTTTATCCTCCATTTTTTATTCTAATATAAATCCTGCACTTTTTACTTTTCCTTCTAAACTCGCATAGGCAATTTCGGTTGGATTGTATTCAATATACACCTGATTTGATTTCGGGTACAACTTGAAATTTTCAACACCATTTATTTCTTTTAATAAGCGAGTGAGTTTCTCATCATGACCCTTTTTATGCTCCGCAAAACAGATAACTGTTTTCTTTTCGTCAATGCTTATTGACGTGATTTTATTGTTATTATCAATATTTGCTTCTAAATAAATGGCGAAGGGTAAATCTGTAAGTTTTGTGTCTTCTCCTTGGTATTCAACAGTCATCGTTTTATCGATATTAACTGGCATACAAGCCTGTGTTCCTAAAACGCAGATTACAATTCTGTCATCACCCAACTTTTCATTGCCGACTGTACCAAGCACTTTTTTTGTCTCCTGAGCATTTGAATTTAGTCCGGCTAATGCAAACACAAACGCTAGTATTATTTTAATCTTATTTGTTATCATCTTGATATTATTTATAGTTAAAAAACTGTGTTATTCCTTAAATCGGGCGATTCTCTTATGCCCTGGGATAATGAAAGTTCTATAAATATTATCTCAACATAAATAAACCTGCAATTGCGCTCTGCTTAATGGATGTTTAATTCTTTTCTTATAATAAGAATATTTAATATATCCTGTTATAAAAACCAGACTACTCTGATTGATTGTAGTTGCACTTGTTGACCAAGTAGGTTGATTAAAATGTTTTTCGAAATTTTTGTTTAAATGCGATTTGTAATGATAGTGGGAAGGTTTAATTATTTCACTAACCAGAAAAGTATTACAACTCTTTTTAGTTGATTGATTCTTGTCATCAATTGCTTTTGCCCGATTGCAAAAACTTAACTGAACTATCAATATAAATAGAAATGCAACAGCAGATAATGCAAATGTTTTAATAAATCTATTTTCTTTCATAATGATACCAATTTGTCAACAATATCAAATTCTCTTTAACAAAGATACGGTGAAATCTATGCAACTGAATTGCAAAGTTTAATCACAATTAGGACACACACCGTTGACTATGAATTGCGCACTCTCGTAGGTAAATCCATTTTGCAGCTTAATTTCAGGAATAGGTATCTCCTTCATGCATCGTGTTCTTCCACAGCGTGTACAATAGAAGTGAACATGCAAATCGTTTAAACCGCATGTGCATTCATTTTCACATACTGCATATTTAACAGAACCAGTACCATCATCAATTGCATGAATAATGAAATTGTCCTCGAATGTTTTTAATGTGCGAAACACAGTTGAACGTTCAACCTTTTCAAATTTTAGCTCTAAATCAACTAAACTCAACGCTTTGCCCGATTCATAAAGGGTTTTGTAAACTAAATTACGCATAGCCGTTGGTTTAATTTTTTTTGATTCCAGTTTTTTGCTTATTTCATTATTGTCCATTTTTATACATATTTGATAATAATTAAAGTCAGGGGGCAATTCATGAAGGTGGAGAATTAAGTGCCAGCCTTGAATAAGTTGCACCCCGACTTGTAGGTTTAATCTATAAATATTTATAACCCCTTACTATTCAGGAAGGAGTTTATTTTAAAAGAACCACTTGATTGATTATATGCGTGTAGTGCAGAATTTGAACTGAATAACAATTCCATTTCAGAATAAAGAACTTTGTTGTCAGGTAAAGCCTCCTTTAGATTATTAAATGTCAGGCTTTTTATTTCCTTATGACCTTCTTCACTGAAATAATATTTCGTCACTGTTTTGGTACCAGTAAATGGAGAATAAGACACTTTTTCTTCTTTCGTGTAAATCCATAAACTGCTTTTATCAGCCAGGGTTAGGCGGTCATTGTTTAGAAATCGATAAAACTCGCCATTACAAAGTTGATAACCGAAAATTTCATCTTTTTTTATATCGGTCTTACTACCTGCTTTTATTACTGTTATATAATCCTTACCAAAATAATCGTTTGGCTTTATTTTACCATCTTTATTGGCGCAATCTATTGATACATCCATTTTGCCATTGGTGTAATCATCATAGGTTTTATAAATTCCACACTCTTGTGCTTTGGCATTTAAACCAACTACAGCAAAAATTACTGCTACTATTATGCTTATTTTATTTGTTTTCATAATGATAATATTTAATTAAAACTTGAATTACTGATTCGAAATTGAACTTTTAAAAGTTTTAATATTATCTCAACACAAATACACTTGTAGCTGCGCTCTACTTGGCGAAAGTGTATGTTTTGGAAACGAACTTATATAATCATGTAAATAATTTCGACTTATATTTAAGTTAAAATGAGTTTTGGCACAAAACAGGTCAAAGCATTTATCGGAGGCCAGCTTCTTTCTGTCTTTTGCAATCTTCGCAGATTTGATAAAGCTATCGGTAACTTTTAATGAAATAACCTTTGTATGACAGCCGGAACACGGATTGTCGCAGCAATTGTCTGACGTTTTAGCAATATTGACAGAAAGCAGTTTATTGTAACAATAATTCTGCTGAATGGTTAATCCTGATGTAGTAAGGATGAAGCACAGGGCAAAAATTATATTTATCACTATTTTAAGCATCCTACAAACTTTCCAGATGTTACTTTATTATCAAGACTAGTTTTTGATTTTTAATACCCTGATAGCATTTAGTATCGCTATCAAAGCGACCCCCATATCACCAAATACGGCCTCCCACATGGTAGCAATCCCTAATACTCCTAAAGCAATGAAAAGCAGTTTAACACCAAGAGCAAAAATGATGTTTTGCCACACTATTTTCCTTGTTTTATTTGCAACTTCAATTGATGTGGCAACTTTTAACGGAGAATCAGTCATTAAAACTACATCCGCAGTTTCAATTGCAGCATCGGAACCGAGTGCACCCATAGCAATTCCTACATCAGCACGTGCTATTACAGGAGCATCATTTATCCCATCACCAACAAAAGCAACTTTTCCTCCTTTGTTTTCTGCCATTAAAATCTCGATATGTTTTACTTTATCTTCAGGCAAGAGTTCAGAAAAGAATTTGTCTATCTTTAATTTTTTGGCAAAAGCTGCTGCGGCAAATTTATTGTCCCCTGTTAGCATTACCGTTTGGATATTTTTTTCATTTAATTTTTCTATGGCTTCAATGGAATCATCTTTCAGGCTGTCTGAAATAATTATATATCCAGCATAAATTGTATCTATTGCTACATGTACAACAGTTCCTTCCACGTTGCAAACAGGGTGCTCAATATTTTCTTTATGCAAAAGTTTATCATTACCTGCAAGTATTGTTTTACTGTCAATAACAGCTTTGACGCCATGTCCTGAAATTTCTTCAACTTGTTTAATTCGTGCATTATCTCTCTTATTACCAAAAGCTTCTGATATTGATTTGGCAACAGGGTGGTTTGAATTGGTTTCGGCATAAGAGGCATATTCCAGGATCTCTTCTTTAGAAAAACCATTGGCAACAACAATCTCAGAAACTTTAAACTCTCCTTTTGTCAGGGTTCCGGTTTTATCAAATACTACGGTTCTCACCTGTGTCAGAGCATCCAAAAAATTTGAGCCTTTTATTAGAATTCCTTTTCTTGAAGCACCACCGATACCGCCAAAGTATCCGAGCGGAATACTGATTACCAGTGCACAGGGGCATGAAATAACCAGTACCACTAACGCCCGGTAAATCCAATCGCTAAAAGTTGCCCCACTTATTAAAAGCGGAGGTACAACAGCAATCAGAAGGGCACCAAACACTACTACAGGTGTATAGTATTTAGCAAAAGTGGTGATGAACTTTTCGGTTTCTGCTTTTTTGGATGTCGCATTTTCGACCATCTCAAGGATTTTCGAGATCGAAGATTCACCAAAAAGCCGGGTGACTTTGATGGTGATTAATCCAGATTGATTTATCATCCCAGCTAATACTTCATCATTTGGTTTTATTTTTCGTGGGACACTTTCCCCTGTAAGTGCTGAAGTATCAACAAAAGAATTGCCTTCGATTACCAAGCCGTCCAACGGAATTTTTTCGCCGGCTCTTACTACTATCTCATCTCCAATGTTTACATCTTCCGGAGAAACCTTTATTGTATTACCATTGTCTTTAAGATTTGCATAATCAGGTTTTATTTCAAGAAGAGATTTTATCGATTTTCGAGATCGGTTTACCGCTAAATCCTGAAATAATTCACCAACAACATAAAACAACATAACCGCTACCGCTTCAGGCATTTCTGCTATCGCGAAAGCACCCAAGGTTGCAATAGTCATCAAAAAATGTTCGTTAAAAACCTGACCTCTAATGATGTTTTTTACGGCCAATGTAATAACTTTCCAACCCACAATCAGGTATGCTGTTACAAATACCAAATATTCCGCAATGTGAAAAGGTGTATTGTGAATTTCCTCTTCAAAAATTAGCCCTGCTACTAATAGAAGAATACCGGTAACTGCTTTTATAATTGTCCATTTGTTTTCAACAAGTTCACTTGACGAAACTATTTTTTTTTCATTATCGCTATCTTCAATTTCAACTTCCGGTTCTATCTCTTTTATTTTACTTTTCACCTTTTCAAGGTTGTCAGTATCTACTGTTATTGAAGAAGTGGCGAAATTTACACTTACAAATTTTACTTCTTCCAGTTTTGCCAGGCTGCCTTCAATTTTTGCAGCGCAAGAGGCACAATCCAAGTTTTTTAATTTATATTTTTTCATAATAACCACCTTTTTGTTTTCTTCATGTAATATTTATAATCTTCGCCGAGTTCTTTTAAAAGAAACTCTTCTTCAAGTCTTACTTGTACTTGAATAACAAGTATACCAGTAAAAAGAATTATAGCTGTTATGGTATTGGGAATTATCAGAAATAGCCCGATAAAAACCAGTATAACTCCTAAAAAGATTGGATTTCGAGATATTTTGAATAGCCCGTTTGTAACAAGGGTTACCTTATTTTTGGCATCAATGCCAATACGCCATTCATTTGCCATATTGCGTTGGGCTATGAATATCCATATAAATGAAATATTTAAAAGAGCAAAACCAACCCATGTTAAATTGGTTATTTGCAAATATTCTATTGGGTTTAAATAAGTCATTAATTTCGGTATAAATGCATTGATACAAATAGTAATAAATGCTAGTAAAGAAATGATTTTATAGACTTTCCCAACATAATTTATAGCAGTCTCTTCCTTACTGAATTGAAAAGGATTTATACCTGTTCGTTTAAAGGTAAGATAGCTTGGAATAACAAACAAGGCTATCAAAAAAATACAGTAAAATATTAATAGATACATTCCCATATTATTATAATTTATTATTTAATATTAGATTTTAAAAACTCATAACATCTTCCTATTTTTTTGCTTTGTTTTGCTTTTCCCACGTTTTTTAATAGCGTTTATTTTTTCAAGCTGTATGGCATTTAACACAGAATCCAATTTAGCTTCAATTCTTTTCTGTTCTTCATACAGATATCCCAACAGGTAATTTTGATTACTTATAATTTGACCATGAATTCTTTGTATTTCAAGAATAATGGCATCGTCCGGAATCTCATTTAAAAGCTTCTGCTGAACTGAATCCGAATGAAAAATTTTGGAAGTATCTGATACCTGTCCTT
Organism: Salinivirgaceae bacterium; assembly: GCA_050179685.1. Taxonomy (GTDB): domain Bacteria; phylum Bacteroidota; class Bacteroidia; order Bacteroidales; family SZUA-534; genus GWE2-40-63. The sequence continues at coordinate 36,668 of JBFXEW010000014.1, read as the reverse complement.
TTGATTGAAAACAGAAAGACAGTAACATAAAAAGAATATATATAACTTTATATTTCATTTGTTTTACTAATTGCAATTTAAAAAGGGTATTTAAAGAATATCATTCATTCACAACCTAAATGAAAATGAAAAATAATAAAAAATGAAATCTTTAAATACCCCATACTTTAAATTCTTTAATTTATCTACTTTCTTTATTATCTTAATTAGTTAAGTGATAGCTCCAATCCTTTCTCGATTTTCAGAAATAAAAAACTGAATGTATTCTACCAATAACAGCTTTTATTTATCATTCAGTATTACCGGTGATTTTCCATCTGTTATAATGATTTTTGCATTAGGAGATGAAACTAAATCTCTGGTAATTTCCAGTGCTTTAAACTTAATCAACTTGTCAGAGAGAGAAGAATTCAGAATGTCTTGCGATTTTTTAATGGCTTCTGATTCTATAATCAGGCGTTCAGATTCTTTCTTTTGCTTCTCAATAACAAAATCAAGTGCTATACGTTGCTTTACAACCTCAAGTTCAGCTTCTTTCTTCTCTTTTTCAATTTGGTAATCAAGGTTTTTTCTTAGTATTTCCAAATCAATCTCGGTTCTCTTGGAAACTTGTTCGGCATTTAATTTCGACTGAATGGTTTGCGTTACAGCTACTGGCAGGTCGATGTCTTTGATAAGCACTAAATCTATCGCAAAACCATACTGGCCAATTGTAGTGATGAGTTTTTCTTTTATGGAATTTTCTATCTCGGCCCGCTTTGTAATAAGTTCGATGGCATTATGGTTAAGCCCCTCTTGTCGCGCTGCAGTAATAAGATTATTAACAATAAGGGTGTTCTGATAATAACCGTCGAATTTCTGATAAATACTTTGCGCAGAATCCGGTACTAAATGATAAAGCAATGTTATGTCAGAAGTTACTTCTATACCTTCTTTGCTATGAAATCCAAGTTTTTTAGAGTATTCAATAACGCGAGTGTCAAAACGCTCTATTCGAGTTCCTATAATACTTCTACCATACATTCCAGGCATCAAAATGCCAGGTTTAATTTTACCATACTTAACTTTTAAAGCTACTTCGCCTGGGCGAATTACAGCACAACCGCTAAGTATAATTGCTGAGACAGCAATCAAGCTAATAATTTTTATTGTTTTCATAATTTTTCTTTTTTAAAATGAGTTTTATAACATGACGGACACCAGCTTTTCCTTGTTTTTATGCTAAAAGCAGTTGCGAACCATTGGTGTCCTTCTTTACACTGCCACAGCATTTTGGTTTTTGAATTTACATATTCAGATGCAAGACACTTACCGTCTTTTTGTTCTGCAAGCCTTCGCAACTCTATTAGTGATAGTTTATAGCTTCCTGCGCAGTACGGACACCAACTACCGGAATACAAAATGCTGTTAGCTGATGCATACCATTTATGACCTTTCTTACATTCCCATAAAAGTTTTTGTCTGATATTTTCATAATCGTTAGAAAGGCATTTTCCACCGTAACTCGAAGAAATGGCATAAAGTTTCTTTAGCATTTTAGTTATTCTTTCCTGTACTTTTAACTGAGTTGTCATTATAGTCGATTAAATAACTAACATTTACAACTTTCTTCAATATAAAAATTAGTAGCTTGCTTTGTTATTACAAGCTACCAACTTAAGTAAACTACTTACCGTTTTCTAATCCTGTTTTTACACGGTATGCCTTTTCAACATTGGATACATAAATAAATCCGTCACCAGGATTAAGCGTACAGCCATATTTACAGATTATACTCACTATAGTATCAACTTTTTCCTTTTTTACAACGACCTCAAGCTTTGCCACTTCGCTATCGGTTATTGAAAACTTTTGGGAAACAAAGGCGTTTTCATCCTGAAATTTCCCTGTCCCCTCAGCGGACGAAATTGTAATGTTCTCAAATCCTGCATCCTTTAAGTGATGCACAACATCGTTCACTTTATTGGGTCGAATAAATGCTTTTATTTCTTTCATATCATAGTTTTTAGAAGTTTTATTAATCATCGTCACCAGCTTCGTCTTTTTTCAAATCAGACAGTAGATAATATGCTGCGTTCATTACAATTTGTGTATTTTCAGGCAATGAATCAAGCAATTTAATTTCTGTATATCCACCATCTTTTTGCCCTGTAAATACTTCAATCATTCTAAAAGCCATCGCATCTTCACCTATTTCTATTTTTTCCTCAGTGTTTTCCTCTTCGCCTTCATGTTCCTCTTTTCCTTCTTCAAGTTCCTTTAAAGCATTTTGGTCTAAAATGAAAATAAAAGACTTTGTGCCTTCTGATACGATGGCATTGTCAGGTAAAGCTCGTGTGTAGTTTTCGTCCGTATGGATAAGTCCTGATATATACATACCAGGAATTAATTTAGTATGAGGTTTATTAAGTTTTGCATGTATTTGTACCGATCTGGTATTGTTTTCAAATTCTTTACCAATTGCAAAAATCGTGGAAGAAAGTTCTTCACCCGGTCTGTTAGATACGATAAAATCAACCTTTTGCCCTATTTTTATTAAGTATACATCTTTTTCGAAAACCATAAAATCGGCATGTATATTGCTATTATCTGTTACTTCCATGAGCTTATCTTTTGAGTCAACATACGTTCCAACATTTATATTTATCTCATTTACATAACCATTAATTGGGGAAAGAATCCTTATTGTATTTGATATTGAACCGTTTTTAACATCTTCTGGAGAAAGATTTAAAAGTATAAGGCGTGATTTCAATCCTGCATATCGGGATTTAGCCGTATTGTATTCTGATTTTACCTGTTGATAATCTTTCCCTGCTCCAACATTATTCTCAAATAATTCTTTCTGGCGGTTGTATTCTTTTTCAAGATATTCCAATTTATTAGCCATTTCTGAATATTCTTCCTGTAATGATATATAATCGGGATGTTCAAGGATTGCCAATACTTGACCTTTTTTTACCTTGTCTCCATGAAAAACTTTAATTTCCTTCACATTACCCCCAATAATTGCTGTAATATCTGCAATACTTGCAGGTGGTACTTCTAATTCTCCATTAGTTTTTACTAAAGTTGTTAGGTTACGCATTTGGAATGTGCCTAATTCCAACTTTAAGGCTTCACGTTGTTTTTCATTCAGAATAACTACACCTTCCTGACCATGTTCTTCATTTTCTTCTTCTTGTTCACTTCGGTTTTGCACGTTGCATGATATTAAAGTGGCAAATGCAATAAACATTATAAATATTTTTGATTTCATTTTTCTATATTTTTTTAATTATTGACCAGATATATATTCTAATTGCTCTTTTATATTATAATATTCTGACAGATTGAATAAATACTCCTGTTTGGTTTTAATAGCCAGCTCCACATTTTGAATAAACTGGATGTAATCAAGACTACCCAACTTGTAGCCTAAATTAGCTGCCTCGATTTGTTCATCTGCCAAAGGGAGAGCCTCACTGTTGTAATACTCCAGAACCTCAAGCATTGTCAGGTATCGACTGTACAGTTCTTTGAACGTGGCATTTAACTCTAGTTGTTTTTGCTTATAACTCTGTCCTGCAATTTCATAATTTATCTTTGCAGCTTTCGTTTTTCCCGATTGAGAGAAAAACAATAAGGGTATTGAAATTCCTGCCTGCCATGCGTAAAAGCCCGACTGATTATCAACTATCTGTTTGGAATATCCCAAATCGAGTTTCGGTAGAAAATTGGAACGTTCAACTTTCCATGAAGCGTTCGAAACATCCACCTGTTTTTGATAGTAACCTAACAATGGTGAGTTAGTTATTGAATCCATTATCTGCATAGATTTATAGTCACTTTCATCTTCTGTGCCACTTTCATTTATACCAAACTCTTCGGGCAACATCAGGTATTGGTTCAATATCTGAAGCGAAGCTTTATATTTACTATTGGCCTGTTTCAGGTTAACCACAAGTTCTTTGTACTTAGCAGATGCCGATAAATATTCAACTTTAGACGTTTGCTGGGTTTTAAAGCGCAATTCGGCAGCTTTTAAAAAGTTAGCATAAATACTATCAAGCTGAAGGTATAGTTGCCATTGTTTTTTAGCTGCATAAGACTTATACCAAGCTATACTTACATCCCTTATCAATGCATTTTCAGTTAATTCTAATTTTGAAATTGCTAATTGGGTATTGGCATTACTTAATTTACTTTTTGCTGGAATGCCAAATATATCAATATCTGATTGCGCAATTCCTAACTGATTTTGGACACCAGTAAAACCGTTCCCTACTTCCTCTTTTCCTGTATATATTGAGGTACCACCAAAATCGTAAGAAGTGGCTTTTAAAGCATTTTGCTTATCAATTTCCAGAGATGCTGCCTTTAAAGACGGGTAATTTTCTTTTGCCCTGTCAATGGCCTGTTGTAATGATATTGAGTTTACATCCTGTCCCTTTGAAGTATTTGTAATTCCTAAGCCAACAAAAACAAATAAAACAGTGATAACGGCTGTATTTAATTTAGGAGCTTTAATCTTACTTTTTCCTGATTCAACAAGATTATATAAAACTGGCAGTACTACTAAGGTTAGGAGTGTTGAAGTTAACATACCGCCTATAACTACAGTAGCTAATGGTCTTTGAACCTCAGCACCTGCAGACGTTGATATAGCCATTGGTAAAAAACCAAGAATATCAGTAGAAGCTGTCAATAAAATTGGGCGAATCCGGCGTATTGAGCCTTTAGTAATTATTTCAGAAAGGCTAAACTTTCCTTCACTTTTCATTTCATTAAATCCACTAATAAGTACAAGTCCGTTTAAAACAGCAACTCCAAAAAGTACAATGAAGCCAACACCGGCAGAGATACTAAAAGGCATACCTCGTAAATAAAGAGAAATTATACCGCCTACAGCTGCAAAAGGTACAGCGATATATATCATAAGTGTTTGTTTTAGTGATTTCACCGCAAAAAACACTAACATAAAAATAAGGGCTAAAGCTAGAGGCACTACCAAAGCAAGTCGTTCACTCGCTCTTTCGAGGTTTTCAAATGCTCCACCATATCTGATATAATACCCTGTTGGAAGTACTAGTTTATCGTCTAATGTTTGTTGTATTTCTTCAACCAAAGATTTTACATCTCTGCCTTCAACGTTTATACCAACATAAGTCCTTCTATTGGTATTGTCCCTACCAATTTGCATTGGGCCGGGTTGATAACTTATATCTGCTACTTCCTTAAAAGGAATTTGATTTCCATCAGGTAGATTTACATATAAGTTTTTAATATCTTCAATGCTTTTTCGATGTTCTTCATCAAGGCGAACCACTAAATCAAACATTCGCTCCCCTTCGTAAATTACTCCTGCAATTCCACCACTAAAAGCTGTTTCAACAATTGTATTTAACTCATTTATGCTTAGTCCATATCTACCAAGCTTACTTCTGTTATAGTTGATGGTAATTTGTGGCAAACCTTTGGTTGCTTCTGCTTTAATTCCTGCAATACCTTCAATACCGGATATAAGCCCTTTTATTTCTTGGGCTTTTTCTGCTAAAACATTCAAGTCAGAACCGTAAAGTTTTATGGCAACATCCTCACGAATACCGGTAAGTAATTCGTTAAACCGCATTTCAATGGGTTGCGTAAAAGCATAGTTTATACCCGGCAGTTCCCTTACTTTTTCTTCAACCTGCTCTATAAGTTCTTGCTTTGAATCTGCTTTTGTCCATTCATCTTTAGGTTTAAGAATTACAAAAATATCTGCGATATCCAAGGGCATCGGGTCCATTGGTAATTCGGCTACACCTATTCGTGACTGAATTGATTCAACTTCATCCGGGAAGTTTTCAAGAACAATTTGTTCGAGACGGGTTGAAGCTTTTTGAACCTCAGAAAGGGATGTTCCTGGCTTCAAAAATGCCTGAAAAGCAAAATCACCTTCGTCAAGTTGGGGAGTAAATTCAGCTCCCAATCGTGAAAATACAAACCAACCGGAAATTAACAATATTATTGCAGATATTAGAACCAGTTTTGTTCTCTTTAAAGCCCAATGAATAGCAGGTTCATACATTCTTTCTAACTTTCCTATAACTTTTTCTCCCCAAGTTTTTTTATCTGTTTTTGGTGGTTGAAGAAATAAAGATGCCATCATAGGAATGTATGTTAAGCAAAGCAAAACTACTCCAAGTATTGCAAAACCAAAGGTCATAGCCATAGGAATAAACATTTTTCCTTCTACACCTTGTAATGCCAAAACGGGTACAAAAACAATAAGTATGATTAGCTGTCCGAAGAAAGCAGAATTCATCATCTTGCTTGCTGAATTGTAAGCAATTTCATTGCGTTTAGGCTTGTCTAACTTTGTACCTATAAGTTCCTTTTTATGGAGATAGAAAATCATACTTTCAATAATGATGACCGCTCCATCTATTAGGATACCAAAGTCAATAGCTCCTAAACTCATCAGGTTTGCCCATACTCCAAACTGGTGCATCATTATAAACGAGAAAAGTAAGGCCAGTGGAATTGTCGAAGCGACGATAAGTCCACCTCGAAGATTCCCTAAGAAAATAACCAAAACAAATATTACAATTAAAGCTCCAAGAGAAAGGTTTTCGGCAACCGTTGAAGTGGTGCTTTTTATTAATTTGCTCCTGTCAAGGAATGGTTTGATTTCAACACCTTCTGGTAACGACTTTTGGATTAGTTCTACACGTTCCTTAACCAGTTTAATGACATCGTTGGAATTTGCACCTTTTAACATCATTACAATACCACCAACAGCATCTCCTTTACCGTTTTGTGTGAAAGTGCCATAACGAACAAAACTGCCATACTTAACATCGGCTACATCCCTAATGAAAATTGGCTGACCATCTTTATTGGCAACAAGTGTATTTTTAATATCGTCTAAAGAACGCATCAAACCCTCACCGCGAATAAAATTTGCTTGAAAGTTTTTCTCAATATAAGCTCCTCCCGTATTTTGGTTGTTTTTCTCTAAGGCGTCAAAAACGTCTGCAATGGTTATATCCATGCTTTTGAGTTTATCCGGATTAACAGAAACTTCGTATTGCTTGCCTCGACCTCCAAAGGAGTTTACTTCAACTACACCCGGGAGCATAGCCATTTGTCTTTTTACAATCCATTCTTGCATGGTCCGTAGTTCCATGTCATTATAAACTGTATCGTACCCAGGTTGTACTTCGAGGGTGTACTGGTAAATTTCACCCAGACCTGTACTAATAGGAGCCATAAATGGTTCTGCAAAACCTTCAGGAATTTTTTCCTTTATTTCTGACAAGGCTTCACTCACTAACTGTCTGGGAAGATAAGCACCCATATTATCTTCAAATACTATAGTTACTACGGAAAGACCAAACCTTGAAACGGAGCGGATTTCTTCAACCCCGGGAAGGTTTGCAACTCCAAGCTCTACTTGGTAAGTAACAAATTGTTCAATGTCCTCCGTCCCTAAATTAGGGGCAGTTGTAATTACCAGCACCTGATTATTTGTAATATCAGGTACTGCATCAAGTGGTACTTTGGTCATTGAATAAATGCCGCCCAAAATCAGGCCGACTATCATCAGTCCGACCAGTGCCTTGTTTTTTATTGAAAAAGATATAATTCTGTTTATCATATCATATAAAGTTTAAATTTTATCATAAATGTGTTGTTTCTTAATCCTTGTATAAGATTTACGAAATCCTTTTTTTATCATATATGCTAAGTGATAAATTAATATCAAAAGGTCATAATGGAGAAATCGAAATCTACCCTGAATTTTAATCCTTGATTTCATTCTAATTAGTTTTGCGTGATACAATTTCCAGAAGAACTTAACTATTCTGAATAAATTGAAAACACAGTAAAAAAATGAATTATGGAGTGAAATTACATTTAAGCTATAGGCTTTATAGCCTAATACTAAGATGTATAAGGATTTAAATGTATTTTGGAGGTCGCCAGAAAGAAATTATGCCTTCTTTTTCATTCTGAATCATAGAAGGTAACGTTAATTTATCGGAAAGAATAGCAATCTGGGAAATGCTATATAAAGCAGGTTGAGCAAGTGTTTGGCAACAATTACAAAAACAAAATGGTGAACACAAATCAATATCTTCGGAATGAGTTTGACTTTGTTGAACAACTTCGATATTTAAAGATTTATTATCAACAACTCCATCATCAGAACATGGCATAGCAGTCAGGGCTATGACATAAACGGATAATATGAGTGCTAATATTTTCATAAAATGTTACTTTAAAATAATAACAACAAAAATATTAAAAAGTTAATGCAACCAGATTGCAAAGTTACTTTTTACAATTTGCACAAGTCCCTTTAATCACATAATTTGCATTTTCGAAACGAAAGCCCTCAGGTAAATTAACTTTAGGAATAGGAATATCTTTTAAACAATGTGTTTGTCCACACTTAGTGCAAAAAAAATGATAATGCAAATCATCTAAAGAACAAGTACAATCATCATCGCATAAAGCATATCTAATAGAACCTGTTCCATCATCTACACTATGAATTAGTAAATTGTCCTGAAATGTTTTAAGGGTTCTATAAATTGTAGAGCGTTCAACATTTTCAAATTGCTGTTCAATTTCGATTAAGCTTAAAGCTTTTTTTTGATTGCTAAGAACATCATATACCAAGATTCTCATTGCAGTAGGTTTAATATTCTTAGATTGTAAGTGTTCTTCAGTCTCTTTTTTCATGTCAGTTACAAATTTAGCAATATTATGCTTAGTGATAGAAGTAAAGGCAATTTAACAATGATAATAAACTCGAAATGGTTCTGTTTGTTTACACACACAAATTATCATTCGGTGATTAGTTCAAAATTAGCTTCTTTCCAACTAATAATACCATTTTCAAGATTATAAATTAGTCTAAACCCAAGGAACTCCATTATATTGGTAGCAGTAGCACTTCTATTTCCTGAACGGCAATAAATTAATACTGGAACTGATTTATCTAAGGAGTCCAACCTATGCTGAAGATCACCACGGTAATAATCAATAAGCATAGCGTTTTCTATATGTCCAGAGTTATATTCATCTAATGTCCTAACATCAATAATATTTCCATTAACTTCATTAATAAGCGTATAAAATTCGTCAGTTGATACATTGAACACCTTACTTTCTTCCGGGTTAATTTGACCAGAAACACCAGGTGCAGTTAGAATTAATAACACAAATGAGAATCGGTTGAAATTATTAATAATTAATTGTTTTATTGATTTCATAATAATTGCTCTTTATTTGATAGTAAACTTGTAGGATTTTTTAATATTACACTGTTTTATTATATTGTTCTTAACCATTCATTAATACCGCCTTCCAGGTTATAAATATTATTGAATTTGTGTTTTTCTTGTAAATATTCAACTATAGCCGAGCTTTGTTCTCCACATTCACAAATAATAATGACTTTTTTATTCTTAGGAATCAGATCAATATTATTTAATAACTCATGTGCTGAAATATTTTGACCACCAATGTTAAATTTGCCAAAATCGGTTAAATCTCTTAAATCAAAGATTTCAATTCCTGAATTGTGTTTTAATTCTTTATGCAAATCAATGCAGTTAATGTTATTTATTGATGTATTACATTCAAAATCATAATTACCTAATTTATTAATGTTTTTATAGATGGGATCAGGGGCAACATCTATTAAATCAATTGAGAAATCTAAACTATTAATTTGAAACAATCTTCCGGATAAAGTATCACCAATGTCTAATATAATTTTGATTGTTTCATTAGCCTGAATAGAGCCGATAATTCCCGGTAGTACTCCTAAAACTCCGGCGGTTGAACACGATAATGTTTCACCATGTTTAGGTTGTTCCGGAAACAAGCAGCGATAAGTTGGCCCATCCTTATAATTAAATACAGACGCCTGTCCGATAAATTGATGTACAGCTCCATAAACTAACGGTTTATTTAAAATAACTGTTGCATCACTTACCATATATCTTGTTGGAAAGTTGTCGGAGCCATCTACTATAATATCATAATCTTTAAAAATATTTAAGACATTGTCTTTAGTTAATTTGAAATTATAGGGGATGATCTTTATTGCCGGATTCAACTGACTCAAACGCTCCGCAGCAATTTCAATTTTATCTTTACCCAAATCGTTTGTGTTAAATAAAATTTGACGATGTAGATTGCTTAAATCAACTTTGTCAAAGTCTATTACTCCAATTGTACCTATGCCAGCAGCTGTAAGATACAATAAAACTGGTGACCCTAATCCACCAGCTCCAATAACCAGCACCTTAGCATTTTGTAGTTTTTCTTGTCCAGATTCACCTACTTGTGGTAATATAATCTGACGGTGGTATCTTGATAAGTCCTTTTTATTTAAATAATCCATAATTGAATAAGATTTAACCCTCTATTTGTAGTTGTATCTTGAAATTTAAGTCCTTCATTGCTTCTTCATAAGAAAAGAGTTGCTCAATATGGTTTACTCCAACAGGTAAACTGTTATAACTGAAGTGAATCCATCTTATTAAATTACATACAATCCTAGCAGTGGTAACAGCTTCTTCTTTACCTAAAACAGACAATGAATATACTTTTTCATCTGTAGTATATAATTTGGTATTTAACGAGAATAAGTCATTCCCAATTCGAATCTTTGTAAAAGCTTTAAGAAGAAGATTATTAACACTTTTAATTTTTAACAGATTAAAAAATCCGATCTTTTTAAGAAAAGAAAAAAGGATTGATATCAAATTGGAATTGAATCCCAAATAACTTACAACCCTGTTAATATTTAATGTATTGCATACGACATGTTGATCGGAGAAGTTGAAGGGATAAAATAACACCCTCTTGCCAAAAATCTCTTCATACTTACCTTTCGTTAATGGCTTGTAACTGAAATCCTGGTTTTTGTTTTTAACAATATACTCCCTATTCACATTATTTAGTATCCACTGAACAGCAGCCTTTCCATTGGTATCTCCTAATCCAAGTTGTACAAATATCTCGGCTTTTTCAAAATGATTCAAGCGTTTACTAATTTGCTGCAAGTGCTTTATCATTAAATTTGAAAGACCTGGTACAAGTCCTACGCTTAAAACAGCTAATCCTTTATTAATTAAGGCTATATCATTTATTTGTTCAACTTTTTGAATGTATTCATAACTAGCAGTAAGATCGATATAGATTTTGCCATTTTCTAATATAAATTTTGCCAATTTGTCATCTGATAAATCAATACAAGAAATAATAATATCATTGTTTTTTATATATAGTTTCTTTTGTAAGAAGTCTTGAGCATCAAATTTACAACTGTGAACATTTTTACTATATTGTTTTGCGAGCTTATGTGCTTTATCTAAATTCCTACCTGCAATGGTTATTGAGAAAAGTTGCATTGAATCAAGAATAGAAACAATTTTACTTCCCACATTTCCGTAACCACCAATAATTAATATTTTTATATCAGGTACCACTTTGTTTCAAATAATATTTCAAATTGCTTAATAGAAATGATTCAAGAAGATAAGTAATTGGAAAAGAACGATCGGTATGATAAACCTAAGAAAATGAAACATTTTACACCTAATTTTAAAACTCATACCAATCGTTCAGAACTATTAATCCTAGCCCTTAATTACCTTTACTACAGCAAGAAGCTGCACTAGCACTTTTATCTCTAGTACAACTTGAATGATCATGTCCTTTACTGTGATCATGACTTTGCTTAGATGCAGCGCGTTCATACTGACAACAGCCGGGCAAACCTTTGTACACTTCATCAGATGCTTTGTGCATTTCTGTATCATGGCCAGCTTTAGCAATTGCCATGTGTATTTTATGCACGTCAGTTTTTGATTCATCAAAACTTACTTCAATCATCTTTGTTTCTTTGTCCCAATCGGCTACTGAAACTCCATCAACAGCTTTAGCGGCTTTTTCAATTCTCGTTTCACACATACCACAATTGCCATAAACTTTAAACTTTTCTTTTTTAATATTTTGGGCAATAGATGATATACTGATACCCGCAATAAATAACATACTTAATAAAATTGTTTTTTTCATTTTACTTAATTTTTATTGATTAATACTACTGATTGTGGTCATGATCATGATCTTCATGACCATGTTCCTTTTTTTCAATTAATTCCATTCCACATTCAGGACAATTTCCTGGCTTGTCCTCGATAACCTCAGGATGCATCGAGCAGGTATATTGTTTAGCTTCATGCTGATGCGTATGTGTTGATTCATTTGACTTTTTATTACTACTTGAGCAGGATATTGCGGTTAATGCAACAGCCATCACAGCAATCGTAAATAAGAATTTGATTTTTATTTTCATAACTTATTGTTTATAATTAATAACTTATATTATTCACTTTAATTGACTGAGTATATTGATTATATGTTTCAACTGATTCAAAGTACATGGCAAGTTTTTGATTATTTGGATCTAACCGAATTACTGCTTTTGATTTGCTTATTAATTTTTTTGAGATTGGATCTTTAGTAAATAAAACATTATCCACATTGTAAGACAGTTTATGTAAACATCTATCACAACACCCCCAGTACACTTCACCTTTCACTTCAACGGGGTGTATAGCTTTATACTTTACAACTCCACTTACCATACAGACCATACTATCCGGAACTTCTTTACCAATGAAAGCTTTATATGCGTTTTGCTTTTTTAAATCATCCTTAGCATTGTTTCTAAAAATTACCAAAGCGATTAATATAAAAGCCAAACCAATAATCATAAATACTCTCTTTTCCGTAATACTCCATGTTAATTTTTGATTTCTGGTTCTTCTATTGGGGATGCTTTTCTTATTCATGATTTTTAATTTTAGTGATTGTGATTATCATGACTTTTCTGTGTAGTATGGCTGTGATCATCGTGATTATGATCATGAGTCTGATCATTAATAATTTCCTCCATTGGAACTACACCCGCTCCTTGTTCATAAACCATTTTACCACCAAGATGAGCTGAGTAAGCCATTATTACAACACTAGAAAATAAAATCAAAATGATTAATTTTATCTCAATTCCTTTAAGTGCTGAATTCCTAATAATTAGCCAGAGAGACAAGACAACAAAAATGCCGGTAGTAATATATCCCAGTAATTCATGTACTTTTAGTATTTCATGAATTGCATCGTTGTGTACAAGCGTTTTTTCTTCTAATAAACCAGTCATAATTGCAATTACAGAAGCGAATGAACCAAGGAATAAGTTCCATTTAAAAACCTCCTTAAATTTTTCACCATTGGTTTTAATTACTAATGCTAAAACAGCAAATAATAATGCACTTATTATAAGAGCAACTGGAAAATGAACTATAATTGGATGTAATGGTATCATAAAATTTAATTTAATGTGTTAAACAAATAGTTATAAAGAATCGATTACCCTTGTTAATTTTTCTTTAACTTCCGCTGCAATCTCAACAAGTGAGCCGTTTTCAATTGCCATCATGGAAGCCATAGGATCAACAGCGGCAACTTCAACAATACCTTTTGATATTTCCTGAATAATAACATTACAAGGTAACATGGTACCAATCTTATCTTCTGCAAGTAATGCTTTCAAAGCAAATGCCGGATTACAAGCTCCGAGAATCTTATACTTTCTAAAATCAACATTTAGTTTTTCTTTAAACTTATCGTGAATATTGATTTCTGTTAAAACTCCAAATCCTTCGTTCTTTAAAGATTCGGTAACCTTTGAAACGGCTTCGTTAAATTTGAATCCTGTTTTTTTGCTTATATAATATTCCATTTTTATATTTTTTTATTTGTTGTTAATATTGTATTTGTCGAAATGCTTGTAATCCAAGGGCATTGTTTTGAGTGGTTATATTATAACTGTTATATTCATGAAAAAGATAATCATCAAAAACATAATATGCTGATCCATAGGCTTGCCAGTTGAAAGGATCATATTGACTAACAAATTCATAATAATTCTTATAGTTTGGTAGTTTTTTACTAGCACCATCATCTAATCCAAACTGAGATGGTACGCTATATGGAATAAATCTTCCACAAGCAGATAATAATATTGTTACAAATATTATTATATAGGATTTACATTTCTTTAAAGTTTTCATTTTTCATTCCTTTCTTTATTTTTTTCTTAAACGCAACGCATTAGTGATCACAGAAACAGAGCTAAAACTCATAGCAGCAGCTGCAATTATAGGGCTTAGCAAGATTCCAAAGAAAGGGAACAATATACCGGCAGCAACAGGAACACCAAGAGCATTATAGATAAAGGCGAAGAACAAGTTTTGTTTAATGTTGCGCATTACCTTGTGGCTTAAATCTCTGGCACGTACAATCCCGCTTAAATCACCTTTCACAAGGGTTATCTCGGCACTTTGCATAGCAATATCGGTTCCGGTTCCCATGGCAATTCCCACATTGGCTTGTTCCAAAGCGGGAGCATCGTTTATTCCATCTCCGGCCATAGCTACAATGTGGCCCTGATCTTGTAATTCTTTTACTTTATCATATTTGTCGTTCGGTAAACAATCAGCCTGGTAACCATCCAGATTTAGTTCTTCTGCTACAGCTTTTGCTGTATATTCATTATCTCCTGTAAGCATATAAACTTTTACATCCAATTCTTGCAAAGCTTTAATTGCTTTAGCCGAAGTTGCTTTAATGGTATCGGCAACACTTACAATGCCTTCCACTTTATTATCGATAATAAGATACATAACAGTTTGTCCATTGGATTGCCATTCCTTTACTAAACCGGCATTGGAATCACTAATAGAAGCATTGAAATCAATTAATAACCTATGATTTCCCAAAGCAACTTTTTGATTATTATAAATAGCCTGAACTCCTTTACCTGTAATAGATTCAAAATTTTCAAGTTTTTCCGGTTTTAATCCATACAATTTTTTGGCATCTCTAACAATAGCTTCAGCAATAGGGTGTTCACTGTGATAATCAACCGATGCTGCCATTTGCAAAACATCGGCATCATCCATATTACCAAATGATTTGAACGATTTAAGGCTGGGTTTTCCTTCTGTAATGGTTCCTGTTTTATCAATAATCAGAGTGGTTACTTTATTCATTTCCTCAATGGCACGGGCATCTTTTACTAACACACCCGATTGAGCACCACGGCCTGTTCCTACCATGATCGACATCGGGGTTGCCAGTCCAAGGGCACAGGGACAGGCTATAATGAGTACCGATACAGCATTAACAAAAGCATATACATATGCCGGCTCAGGCCCCCAAATTGCCCAAATGGTGAAAGTTATTAGAGCTATAGCAATTACAATTTGTACAAAGTATTTGGCTACTATATCTGCTAACTTTTGTATAGGAGCTCTCGAACGGCTGGCCTTGTTAACCATCTCAATGATTTGTGAAAGTAGCGTATCAGAACCTACTTTTTCAGCTTTCATTTCAAATGATGTTTTTCCATTTATGGTTCCGCCTGTAACTTTATCTCCGTTGGATTTATCTGCCGGAATAGATTCACCTGTAATCATGCTTTCATCAATAACAGCAGAACCATCGGTTATAATACCGTCAACCGGAATTTTTTCTCCGGGCTTAACACGCAATACATCTCCTTCCTGAACTTCTTCAAGGGGTATTTCCTTTTCCTCTCCATTTTGGATAAGCCTTGCAACCGGTGGTACAAGATCGAGCAAAGCCTTAATAGCAGAATTCGTTTTACTATGTGCCCGTAACTCTAGTACCTGACCCAGGAGCACTAACGTTAATATTACTGCTGCAGCTTCAAAGTATAAGTGAGCATTGCCCTGTGCATCTTTAAATTGTGCGGGGAAAATTTGTGGAGCAACAAGGGCAAAAATACTGAATATGTATGCTGCACCTACGCCTATTGAGATAAGGGTCCACATATTGGGTGACCATCTGCGGATAGAACTCCAACCTCGTTTAAAAAAGTCCCAACTCGAATAAAAAACTACAGGAGTGGCTAAAATAAATTCTATCCAACCCCAAACCTTTTTTGATGCAATATTTTCCAATTGAAGAAAACTAAAAAATTCCGACATGGCAATTACAAAAACAGGGATACTTAACACCAAAGCAATCCAGAATTTTTTTGCCATTTTTTTGTAAGCTTTTTCTTCTTCACTGGTTTCTTCTCCCTTTTCGGGTACCAGGTTCATGCCACATTTTGGACAGGTTCCTGGTTTGTTTTGCCTTACTTCAGGGTGCATCGGACATGTATAAACTGTTTTTGAGTCAGATATACTTTCTTCTTTATTTAATTGCATGCCGCATACAGGGCAATCTCCCGGATTTTCATAGGTTTTATCGCCTTCGCAATGCATTGGGCAGTAATAGCTGCCTCTTTTTTCAGATTTCCCGGTTTCTTTGTGATCATGATGATCGTGCTTATGCTGATTATCTTCAGTTACCTGATGATTCTGGTGCTTTCCCGGGTTTTGGCCCTGCACCAAAGTGAGCTGCATATTACAAACAGGACAATTTCCAGGTTCATTGTAGCTTTTATCACCCTCACATTTCATAGGGCATTGATATTTTTCATCATTTTTCATAACTAATATTTTTACTAATTTTATTTAATTGTTCCGGGTTTATTTGTGGTAGTTATCTTTTTTTCAGAAAGATATTTTTTAGTGCTTAAGGCAGCTTTAGCTCCTTCTCCAGAAGCAATTATAATTCGTTTTCCAAATGCATTTGTCACATCACCACAAGCAAATAAACCTTTGGTGCTTGTTGAACAGTCGGAATTAATAATTATTTCTCCCTTTTTATTTAGATCTACAAGATTTTTGCAAAACTCAGTATTTGGAAGAAACCCTACCTGAATAAACACACCTTTACAATCTATTTTCTTAATTTCCAATGTTTTTTCAGACTGAATAATTGCTCCTTTTACGCCATTAGCTCCCAGTATTTCGATAATGTCATGTTCTTCAATGATTTGAATGTTATCTTTCCCTTTTAGTTTTTCTATATCTTTGGGATCAGCTATCATTTTCCCTTTTGTAACAAGAATAACTTTACAACCAATATTATTTAGATCGTTAGCAGTTTGAGCTCCCGAATTTCCTCCACCAATAACTATAACATCTAATCCTGAAAATAATCCTATGTCCTGTACAGTATTATATAATATACCTTTACGTTGCAGGCGGTCTTCGCCCGGAATTCCCAATTTTCTTTTTTTCATCCCTGTTGCTATTATAACTGAATGAGAAAAAAATTGATCCCGGCCTTTAGTAATAACTTCAAACTTATTGTCGTTATGTTTTATTTCAATAACGTCATCTATTTTGTGTGATAGATAATGTTCATTTAAGAATTGATCTTTAAATTTATTTGTAAGCTCTTCACCTGTAATAAAATCAAAACCCATATAGTTTTTAATTTTTGAACTGTCAATTGCCTGCCCGCCTATTTCGCTCGCTATAAGAAAAGTGTTCATTTTTGAAATGGAGGCGTACACTGCAGCAGTTAACCCTGCAGGGCCTCCTCCAATTATTATAAGATCATAAATGTGTTCTTTGGATTGTTTATGATTTGATTCAATGAACTTTTTTAAACAACCTTCAGAACAGAAATAATGCTTTTTACCTTCAGATTCAAAAGTGAATTCTGAACTTTCAACCGACATTCCACAAACAGGATCTTTGTGCATAGTAAAATATTTTAATTATTTCTTCAGTTATTGGACAATATTATCAACATGAACACTTAAAATAGTAGATTTTATGTGTTAAAGAGTATTTATAAGAGACTGGTTAAAATCAGATATTAGGAGATATCTTTTTTCTTTTCTTCAAATTCAGTTTTACTAATTTCTCCTTTAGCATATCTGTCCTTTAAAATATCCAGTGCTGATTTTCCTCCTTGCTTATTTGATGCTCTAAGAGTGAAAATAACTACTGCTATAAGGCCAAGTAAGCCGACAATCCAGGTCCAGCCCATTCCCCAGCCCATTCCTTCAAATCCATGCATAATGTTTCTCCTTTTTAACTAGTTAATAATAATTGTTAGTTTACAACAATATGTTACAATGAATTTATAACACGCTTGAGTTTTTCTTTAATTTCATCTGCAATTTCTTTCAAGTTTGGATTTTCAACTGCCATCATAGAGGCTACCTGATTAACAGCAGCCACTTCAATTTGGTTATCATCCAATTCCTGCAGGATTACATTGCAGGGAAGCATAGTTCCAATTTTATCTTCCTGTTGTAAAGCCTTATAAGCATTTGGAGGGTTGCATGCTCCAAGAATAGTGTATTTTCGAAAATCAACATCCAGTTTTTCTTTCAGTTTTTCTTTAATATCTATCTCCGAAAGCACTCCAAATCCCTCTTTTTTCAATGCTTCTGTTACATACTAATTGGCTTGTTCAAACTCTGATTTAATTGTTTTATTTATGTAATAATTCATAGCTGTGATTTTAATGTTGATGATTGTGTTCTTTTTTCTCTGATTGATTTTCAGTATCCATCATTTTCATTTTTCCATCAGCACCCATTATTCCTTTTTCTTTCATTTTTTGCATGCACATTTTCATCATTTCAGGGTGCGCAGTCATCATATCAGCCATTTTATGGCTCATGGTAGAATCCTTCTTGGACATTTCCATCATATTACCCATCATTTTTTGCATCATTTCAGGATTGCTTTTAATCATCTCCATCATCTTCATCATATTTTCGTCATTCATCATCTCATGAGTGCTTTTCATTTTCATCATATCCTGATCTGATTTCATTTCGCCCATTTGATGCTGTTCATTTTTCATCATCATAGCGGCATGTTCATCATTTCTCATAACATTCATAAATTCTGTCATAAGTTCATGACTTCCAACAATAGAATTGAAAATTTCAGTTCGTGTTTCATGATTATCAAGCAGTTTTTTTACATCTGCATTTTGACTGTAACTACTGAAAGTCAATAGTGTTAACATTGAGAATAAAATTGTTAGTGTTTTCATAATAATAAATTTTAATTTTGTTTTACATTATTTTTATAAATATTTGTGACTAATATTAGTAATTGATGATCGTTTTATGCATCTAATAATACAAGGTGCATATTACAAACAGGGCAATTCCCTTTAGAATCATACGTTTTATCTCCTTCACATTTCATAGGGCATTGGTGTTTTTCTGTTTTTAAGGAATTGTTGCCATGTTGTTTTCTATGTTCAGGGCCACTACAACATGAGTGAGATTGTGGGGCTTCTTTTTTTGAGCCTGATCCAGTAAATATTTTATTAAAGTTTTTCATAATAGTGTTTTTTTATTGATTTACTATAGTTCAAAGATACAACACGCTATTAATGATTGCGTTATATAATTCATTGATTCTTTTATATAATTTCATGTATTCAAACATTATCAATAAATTTTCTTTTTTGTTCACTCAGGTTTTTAAAATATGTTGGAGTAAAACCTGTTACTTTTTTAAACTGCCCCGATAAATGTGCTATACTGCTGTACCCCATTTCGTAAGCAATTTCACTTAATGTTTTTTCATCATAAACTAGTAGTTCTTTCACTCGCTCAGTTTTAAGGTTTATTATGTATTTTTCAATAGTGATTCCTTCTACAGATGAAAAAAGCGCACTTATATAGTTATAGTCCATAGTTAGTTTATCTGATAAATAATCAGAAAAGTTTCCTTTAATATTTTCATGCT
Organism: Salinivirgaceae bacterium; assembly: GCA_050179685.1. Classification (GTDB taxonomy): domain Bacteria; phylum Bacteroidota; class Bacteroidia; order Bacteroidales; family SZUA-534; genus GWE2-40-63. The sequence continues at coordinate 16,965 of JBFXEW010000014.1, read as the reverse complement.
GATTATAAACAAAATCTATGGTGATATTTTTTATCTGTTCAATCAATCGGCTTTTGTTATCACTAATAATTTCGAATCCAACTTTTTTAAGATCATTTGAGATTTTTTTTAACTGATTTTCTGAAACTGTTTGCTCAATTTCAACAAGGCCTAGCTTAACATTTATATCTATAATGCCGTTATTTTTAAATATTCGATTAACAGAAAGTATGCATCTGTTACAGACCATGTTTTTGATGAAAATTTTCATTACAAATATTTTTATTGTAAACTATCTTTTAAATTATTCAAATAAACTATTAGAACATTTTTATCTTTTTGATTTAATTGTGCATCGCGATGGATAAAGGTGTATGAGGCCAGGGGCATACTTCCGTTCTCAATTTGATATACCATTGATGTTAGTTTGCTTTTTTGTTTTCTAATCGAGTATGTTCCGAATTCGCTAAAATTTAATTGTTCCTTACCTTTATTTATATGATTTTCCAGGAACAAACCAATTGGCTGCACTCTGCTATACCAGGGATAGTTAGTGTTATTGCTATGACAGTTATAGCAAGAGTTAATCAAGATCAATTTCGCATCTTCCGTAACATGGTATGCTTTTTCAAAGGCTGATGATAATTTTTCATTGCTTTGATTAGTTCTGGTGGGTATAAATTGCAAACCCACCAGAATAATCAATATTGCGATTATTATCCGTTTAAGAAGTTTCATTTAACTGTGATTTTTTGTTGTACTTCACCGCATTTCATCATTTTACTACCAAAAAAAGGATTCCTTATCTCGTTAGATTCGCTTAACCATATAGCACCTTTGTTATACATTGGGCAAAATATCTGATATAAAGTTCTGTCAGCTCCGGTAATTAGAACTAAATCTTTAATATCCTTACTTAAAATTTCAAAGTGTTCCCTTTGATGACCGATATCGTTTCTGTTTTCGGAAATATGTTCTGCATGTTCTTTTGCATCTTCCAGAATATCTTTTATTTCATTTTTTTGAGATTCTGACTGTTCTGGAGAATTGAAATTCACAATCGCCTGATACAACATTTTACCTGAATCTGCTGCTTTCTTGCTATTATCTTCTATTAATGCATTTTTTAAAGCCAGGTAGTTATCCACTATTGAAGTTACTGACCTTGAAAAACCAACTTTTATTGAAGATGAAAGAGAAGAGTTATCCATCATTTCAGAATTTTTATTTTCTGAATGACTCATTTTTGAATGATCGTGTTGGGCATTTGCTCCCCAGCTTACTAAAGCCAGGCATAACATAATTATTGTTTTTTTCATTGCTTTTTTTTATTTAATGTTTATAATTCTTCTTTTATTTCTCCACACTTTGGCATTTCTGCACCAAAATAGGGATTCATAATATTTTTGGTATTGCTGATCCAGTATGCCCCGTTATTATCGAATGCCATTGGACAATAAACTGCATAAAGTTCACTTGTATCTAGTTCAAAACTTTTTATTGTGCAATACATGATTTCGGAGATATGGCTGAAATAGGAACGTTTGTTATCCAACCCTTTAATATGAAGCATTTCCTTCAGTTTGCTTAGATATAAAGTTTTATGATTTCCCCATGCAACGAGACCTTCTCCCTTAAAATCTTTAGCAGTGACTGCCCCTACCTTTTCAGTCATCAACGCAATAGCTAAGTTTGTAGCATTCTCGTCATCAATAAATAATGCTTTATTTATTTGTAAATAGGAATTAATTACTTGTTTCATTTCCGATTTGGATGATTTATCAAGCTTATACTTATGCTCAAGAACTACGATGTCTTTGTGTGTAAAATTATTTGCGAGACCAAAATGTTTCTTATGCATGTCAGTCGTGCTTTTATTCTGGTCTTGCATATTCATAGGTTCATTTTCATTATTTAGTGGATTCTGTTCGCTTGTTTTTTGCTGACTGTTACCTCCACAAGCAGTAAACAATAGAAAAGTAGAAAACACACTTAACTGTAAGAATTGTTTTTTTATTTTCATGGTTTATTTATAATTAATATTTATACTTTATTTTTTGCAGTGAGATTATAAAAAGCAGCTATGCATGCCCCAATGAGCCAACCTAAAATAAAAGTTTCTATAATTCCAATGAGTACTTCCCACAAAGGCACATTCATTCTAATTATTGAAGAAGTATCAATTCCATGCAATAAGCTGTTAAAAAATTGGACACTAGCATCCCGGCCTACAGTTGTCATTAAAATAACACATCCAAGATATAAGAGTGTACCTGTTAATCCGAAAGCAAGACCTAATCGTCTAATATTAATGGTTTTCATGATTTTTAATATTTAAGGTTTTGTCATTAGATTGTATACCTTTATTGTTTTGTTCATGGTGATTACCTCCATGATCATGAGGCATTAAGAGATGAAAGACAAACATGACTGATATAAAAATGAATATTGAAATATTGTTTTTAATTCCCAGTGATGGTGCCAAGAAGATGAAGAGTAGTGGTAATACACAGCCGATTATCATCCAGAGCTTATGTTTGTTGTATTTCATAATAATTATATTTATTTGTATACAATTCTTGGTATATATGCTGGCACTTTCTTCTTATACCGTTCAAACTTTTTTCCAAATTTCTCATACAATAATTTTTCTTCCCTTTTAGAAAGTCGATGGTACAATATCATAAGTATAGGCCACATAAATATCAAAGTAATCAAGGTAGGCCATTGTATTAAAAAACCTACAGTAATAAGCCACATGCCAACATATTGAGGATGTCTGATATATTTATAAATTCCATCTATTACAAGTTCATCGCTTTTTGCCGCATGAATTTTCTGCCATCCTTTATACACTATGCAGAAACCAAAAAATATGATGGCATTGGTAATGATGTGCAGTATGGCCATTGCCCAGGAACTATGAGATAAACCCAAAAAAACAAGTACCAAATGACCGCTTGAGTGTGAGAATGGATCAATTACAGGGTATTTGGTTCCTAACCATCCTGTAAGGAAATATATGGTAAGAGGAATTCCATACATTTCGGTAAATAACGCGGCAATGAAGCCAATAAAAGCACCCATTGAACGCCATTCAAATTTATTTTTAGGTTTTACATAACTAAATATAAGAAATAAAGTAATTAGAATACTGAACATTACTATTGTCCATAAACCATACGCAAAACCTCCATAATCTATTCCATGCATATTTTTAATATTTTAATTAATAATTACTTCCTGTTGTTCTGTTTTGTAATCATCCTTGCATCTATCAATAATCACCCTGTCGCCTTTATCATAATTAAAATAACTCCAAAGCCAGTTTACTGCAACCAATACTTTATTTCGTACACCCATTATGGACATTAAATGAATAAATGACCAGATTAACCAGGCAAAAAAACCACCGAATTCCAGATTTTTAATTGTTGCAACAGCCTTTTTCTTCCCAATTGTGGCCATGGAGCCTTTATCCCTGTACTTAAACGGTATTAAAGATTCATGATGAATCATTCTCATCAGATTTGCTGCCAAAGCTTTTCCCTGCTGAATAGCTACTTGTGCAACCATCGGATGACCAGAAGGATACTCTTCAGTGTTCATCATGGCAATATCGCCGATCGCAAACACATTTTTCAGGGAATGAATCCGATTAAATTCATCTACAATTAATCGATTTTGTTTACTTTTTATGTTTGAAGGTAATCCTTGCATATTTGTGCCTTTTACACCGGCTGTCCATATAAAACTTGCAGCCTTTAATTTTTCTCCGTTTTCTAACGTTACCTGAATCCCGTCGTATGATTTTATTGGAGAGTTAAGCCTAACATTTACCTTCAAATCAGTTAGGTATTTCAGTGTTTTTTCTGAAAGCTTCCCTGGCATCCATTGCAAGAGCCTATCGGTTGCTTCTAACAGAAATATTTTCACTTCAATGTTTTGTAACTCAGGGTAATCCTTTGGTAATACATATCTTTTAAACTCTGCCAGTGCTCCTGCTATCTCAACTCCTGCCGGGCCACCTCCAATTACGGCTATACTACTTAAAGTTTCCTTTTCTTCTTTTAAACAGGTAACCGTAGCTTTTTCCAGGTTTTTCAGCAGTTGGCTACGAATATTCAGTGCATCAGTAATTGATTTTAACCCCTGGCCAAAATTTTCAAACCCCTTATTTCCGTAAAAGTTTGTTTCGCTGCCACATGCAACTACCAGAAAATCATAACTAATTGAACCAACTGTTGTATTTAATATATTAGTAGTTGAGTTAATGCTTAGAACCTCAGTCATTCGATATACAACATTCTTGTAGTCATTAAATACTTTCCTAAAGGGAAAAATAATATTGTCAGGCTCAATTCCACTTGTGGCAACCTGATAAAGTAATGGAATAAACTGATGAAAATTGTTTTTATCCAATAACACAAGCTGAACCTTCATATTTTTCAAAGATTTAACCAGATTTAATCCGGCAAATCCCCCTCCTACAATTATTATCCGGGGAAGGTTTGACTCCGGCACACATAAATGTCCTTTTTCAAAACAGTTTATTTTATCACAGCATTGCATAGCAACTGGTTGTTATTGAATATTTTTATATTTTTTATTTAAACTGCTAAAATTCCGTTTTCGTCATTTCTAACTTTATACACTTCATCAACAGGAGAAATTATAATCATTCCATCGCCACGATAACCTGTTCTTCCATTTTTTCTAATCAAGGTTACAACTGGTTTAACATGTTCGTCTGCTACGAGTATTTCCAGCTTAATTACCCGGTATGCATCTGCATAAGGATATTTTACACTTACATGTTCTTTTTCATGGTCGGAATAGCGACCTGTGCCTTCGCACTCAGCCATTGTCATGCAGCAAAATCCATCAGATTTTAAAGCGCGATACACCTCTTCCATTTTTCTTTGTCTTATATATGCTTTTATGAGTTTCATAGTTTTAGTTTTTAAATTATAAAAAAATTAATTTTCTTTAATTTCAGGACAATCTGCTATATCCTTTAACTGACAAATAGAACAAGCACTATCCTCATCTTCATTATTGGTGCTTTCATGAATGCTACATGAATGGGAAGTAAATTCTGCATCTTTATTAAAAAGAAGCTTAACTCCCAGTGCTAACATAATGATAGCAACCAGGATAATTGTTATAATCAACATTTTCAAAAACATAGCACATCTTATTCGTTATTTTGTTTTACTTAAAAGTTAGTTTCATATTCAACCTTTCCTTAAGCAGCTTGATGTATTTGTTTGCTATTTGCCGGGAAATTAATTTTGCTTAATTCACTATTGATAATTCTTTCACTAAGTTTTAGTGGATTATACTCAATAAATAGTTCTTCCGCTTCCAGACAAATGCTCTCAATTCCATTAATATTGGAAAATCCTTTAAGCTTTAATCGAAACTCTTTTTGCTCTTTTTCTGATAGTACTTTTTGAGTAATCAGTCTTTTTAAATAATTTTTATTTTTCATAATATTTAGTTTTAGTTTATTAATTATTCTTTTTTAAATCACAGCAATCCAGTTTTTGGTTGCCAAATGTTTCTTTATTACTTTTTGCCAGTTTATCTATAAAGCGGGCAAATAATCCTTTCTTCTTCTTTTTCTCAATTTTAACCGGATATCCTATATTATTTAATGTTTCTTGTATAGATTCTTTAGAGAGTTTAAATGGCAGGTATTCAATACAAATATATTTGCTTGATATTTCGAAAGAATCAATTCCTTCAACTTCTTTGAGTTGTTGTCGAAGTTTCGAGATTTCTGATTCGTTTAACGATTTGTTAAATCTGTATTTTATTATTTTATCAAAATCTTTCATAGCAACCTCCTTTTTTATATTAGTAATGTATTCATTTATTAAGTTCATTTAAAAAGAATAAATGAGAGTTTCGTCTTTGGCTTTATATCCATTGCCAATGTGCTTATAAACAATGATTTTTTTTTCTCCATTTGAATCAATAATTTCCATTTCATTACTATCCTGAACCTTAAGAATAGATTCTCCCAACTCGTTAATAATATTTAGGGTGAAATTAACACTAAAGAAATCTTCGTTTGGATCTTGATAATTACTGTTTGGTGAATAAACAGCACAGGAGTATATCAATTCAACCAGGTTATCCTGGTTAAATGTATGAATTGAAATATGCTTTAGTTCATCCAATACATGATATTTTGGAAGTGGCATCTTCACTTCTCGCCAAAGCGAGTTGTCAATATTATAAATAAAAAGAACCTGCTCCTTTTTATTGTATTTTACATACTTATAAGAGCCATCGTCTAATTGAAAAGTTTTGAATTTAGAATCAATTTTGCCATCAAATTTTAATTGAGCAAATGAGTCGATTGAAAAAAATACAAACAATATAAAAATTAGTGTTTTTGTTTTCATGATCTTTATGTTTTAGTTAATATTCTAGTTTGTAAATATTCTACAGTTTCACTTGTAGTTAATGGATTGGTTACGTTCCCGGTTCTTAGAAAGAAAATAGTTCGATTTCCTTCATTGAAATAAATTGGGCGAATAGATGGTTCAATTATTATGGTACAGATTTCTTTATCTTCAATATTGTGAAATGAAATGTGAATTTTGGAACAAACATTTCTCCCAAAAGTATTTGATACGATTAATATGACTCTTTGCTGAAATCCATCTTTATTTTTCTTTTTTAAAGAAAAGTAGTCATTAGCTAATCCTAAAAGTTCACCGTTATCATTCACCCCAATTATTAAAGTTCCTCCATTTGCATTTAAAAATCCTGCAATAGATTTAAGTATTACTTGTTCAAGATTTTTATCTGTTTTTACTTGCCTGTAATCGTGCCGTAAGGATGATTTAAATTCTACAAATTCATTTTCGCCATTTACTATTAGAGAGGGTAAACTTTGTTTAAGAAATTGTTTTTTGCCATAAAGCTTAACGTTTTTATCTTTTATGGATTTATAAAAAAGACCTGAAATAATTCCTCCTACTAATCCTAAGATTGCAAATGATATGGACATTGGCATCATGTGCAAACTAAAAGAATGCATGAAACTATCAAGGAAAACGGATCCCAGTTTTTGCCAATTAAAAGATGAATCATTTAGCTCAAACCAATAAATTACCATGCTTATTGGATGAAGTACAAAATATCCAATTAATAAACCGGCAAATGAGTGAATAATTACCATTTTATTACTGAAAACCTGATATGTGACTTTTGTACTAATCATTACTTTTTATTTAACTAGTGAGTATATATGAGGGAAGGTTTAACTTCCCTCATGCTTAATCAAACTATTCAATAGTTTCTCTGGTTTCTCCACAACCTAACATTGCATCACCAAAATATGGATTGCGAATTTCTTTAGAACTACTGAACCAATATGCTCCCTTATCTCTATTTGCCATCGGGCAATACTGGAAATATGTTGTAACATTTGATAAACCAAATGCTTTTAAGCTTTTATAGAATGTTAAATTGAAAGTGGCAAATTCCTGTCGTTGATTTTCTATATCTGATGATTTGCTGATAAAACCAAGAGTTTTATTTAGAACTTCAAGATGTTCCATCCAAACCATATGAGCATCTCCTTTAAGTAAACTCATGTCTGCTGCTTTCAAGGTTTGTTTTACTTTCTTGGCCTCTTTGCTTACAACATTTGCATCTGAAGCTATAAAAGCGTCTTTCATTGGTAAATATGCATGATAAACCTGTGTTAATTGTTGTTTAAAATCTTTGGAAACAACCATAACTTTATTGCTCATATCCATTTTTAAATGATCTTCCTGATTTCTGCTTGTATTTGAACCGTCCTTTTCAACATCTCCATGATCATGTCCTGTAGGAACTTTACCTCCTTCAGGATTCATCATACTTGGTAATCCAATCAATTGAGCTGCAGCATCAATCTTGAATACTCCATTTATTGCTATTTCTTCACCTTCATTAAGGCCTTCGTTAACAACAAAGAATGCTCCGGCCTCAGGACCTAATATAATTTCTCGATATAAGAATGAAGGTGTTTCCCTATTAGGAACTTTTATATATACAATGGCACGTTTACCAGTCCATAATATAGCTGTTTTAGGAACAAGAACCTCATTGCTTGATTCTGCAAATTTTGATTCAAGTAGACCCGCAGTAAACATTTCAGGTTTTAATGTCATTTTTGGATTTGGTATTTCCACTCGAACCTTAGCAACCCGTGTTTGTCCATTAATAAATGGATCAATGTAACTTACTTTTGCTGTGAAATTTTTGCCTGGTAACGCCTGAACTGTAAAATTCAGTTGGTCGCCTAACTTAATCCAGGGCAAATCGCTTTCGTAAGCATCGAACATAGCCCAAACCTTTGTTAAATCTACTACTTTAAATAAAGCCGAACCTTCCTTAACATAATCGCCTATGGCTACATGGCGCATCATAACAGTACCTGTTATTGGCGATAAAACATCAAAATAAACCAGTGGCTCACCTTTTTCTTCAATATCAGAAATTTGCTTATCCGTTAAATCCCAAAGTTTAAGTTTCCCTTTTGCGGCGGTGTATAACGAAGGACGACTATCCTTAAATGACACAGCCTCCAATAATTCTCGTTGAGCGGTCACTAATCCGGGAGAATAGATGGTTGCCAGTTTTTCACCTTTGGTCACATTCTGTCCTGTGAAATTAACAAACAGTTTTTCAATACGCCCACCAAATCGAGCGGTTAGCTCAGCAATATTTCGTTCATCGGGTTGAATTTTGCCTTGCAAATAAATTGTTTTATTGGGAATTCCTTTTGTAACTGTAATGGTTTGAATCGATGCTAATTTTGCTGCTGATTCGGTCATTACAATTTCGTTTGGATTTACATCATCTCCACCAGAACTCATAGTAGTTAAGGGGATTAAATCCATAGCACAAATAGGGCATTTACCTGGTTTATCTTGTTTTATTTGCGGGTGCATGGAACATGTCCAGGTAGTTGGATCTTCTGATTCATGATCATGACCTTCATGTCCTTCTATTTTAGTTTGTTGTGTAACTGTTTCACTTGATGAGTGAAAGAATACCCATCCAATCAGTATTCCTACAATTAGAACTCCAATTACTAATTTGTAGTTTTCTTTTATATTTTGAATTATTTTTTTCATGTTAATAAATTTTAATTTCCCATTAAATAGTTGATGAATGATATAGCTGCTTGTTTATCGGCTCGTGATTTTTCAAGTTCCAGATTATATTTTAATAATCTACGTTCCATTCTAAGAACTTCTTCGAAATTTTTATTGCCTGTTGAATAATCTGTCTCTAGCATTTTAAGTGATTTTTGAGCCAAATTCAATTGTGAGTTAAACAAACTAATTCTGCGATCTGCGTCTAAGTAATCTTTCCATCCATTCTCCAAAAGCGTTTCCAGAACATTGGTTTTATCAACTTTTTCGTTTTCTTTAGCAATTTCCAGATAAAGCACTTCCTGTACCATGGCCTTGTACTTATTCCGATAGAGTGGAATGGTAATCCCAATAGTTGGAAACATGAATGCATCGGTGCCGGACATATTGTTATCGCCTTTACCAATGAAGGTGTAATCTAAACCAATGTTAAAATTTGGTTTACCGTTCTTTTTGGCAAGGTCTTTTCGATAACGTAAAGCTTCGGTTTGAAAATCTATGCTCAGTAACTGGTGATTCTTTGTTCGGATTGAATCCAGTATGACTTGTTTTGAAAGGCCGATATCACTTGTCCATAAAACTTCAGGAAATACAAGTGTTTCATCATCATCAGTATTTAATAAATTATTAAACATCACTTGCAAAACATACTGTTTATCTTTTAAAAGGGCTAACTGGTTTTCTAAATCACCAATTTCCATTTCAATTCTATATTCATCTACAGCGGAAACTAAACCAGCTTCTACTTTAATATAGGCCAATTGTCGAAATACATTTAAAATTTCGATGTTTTCATACGTAATTGCAATGGCTTTATCATTAAAATACAGATCAAAATAAGTAGACCGAACCTCATTAAAAAGCCTGGATTTAGCTTCTTCAAAAGCTTCATATTTTGCCTTTGCCGATTGAATAGCAAGGTTTTCCTTAGTTTTAAGTGTACCAAACCAGGGAAACATTTGTGATGCAGAAATTTTAAATTCCTGAGGTCCGTTGCGTGTTTCTACTGGTTGAACAAAGTATCCAAATGCTAATATCGGATCGGGTAAGGCTTTTACCTGTGGTGCAACTTCCAAAGCAGCCATGTACTCATTAAATTTCATTTTAAGTCCTGGATTGTTTTCTGCAGCAGTTTGTAAATACCTGCCCAAATCGTCTTGCGCCGAAACTATTGAAGAAACGAACAACAAGAAGACTCCTATTATGATTTTATATCTTTTCATAGCTTTATGCATTTTTATCTTTTAGCTCTCTTTTAATCTTACTCTCTTGCCACATACTATAGAGTACCGGTACAACAAACATGGTTAATACTTCAATGGTCATACCTCCAAATAATGGGATAGCCATTGGAACCATAATATCAGAACCTTTTCCTGTCGATGTTAAAATTGGGAGTAAGGCAATTACAGTTGTTGCTGTAGTCATTATAGCAGGACGAACCCTTTTTGATCCAGCTTCCAGAACCAAAGCTCGTACTTCTTTTATGGTTTTAGGTTTAAGTTTGTCCTGTAATTGCATGATGTAAGTGCTAATTAAAACACCATCATCGGTTGCTACTCCAAACAAAGCAATAAATCCAACCCAAACAGCCACGCTTAAGTTTATCGTTTGAACTTGAAATAAATTCCGAAGTTCTATTCCTGCCAATGATCCGTTCATAAACCAAGGTTGTCCATAGAGCCACAACATGATAAAGCCGCCGGATAAAGCCACTATAATACCTGTGAAAATTAGCGAAGTGGAAATAACTGAACGAAACTGGAAATACAGGATAAGAAAAATGATTAGGAGCGAAATGGGTACAACAACTAATAATCGCTTAGTAGCTCTAATCTGGTTTTCATAATTTCCGGTGAAAATATAACTTACTCCGGCAGGTACAATAAACTCACCTTGATCTATCTTGTCTTTTAAATAGGCTTGTGCATTTTCAACCACATTAACTTCGGCAAATCCTTCTTTTTTATCAAATATGACATATCCCACTAAAAAGGTATTCTCACTTTTAATTAATTGAGGGCCCCGCGTGTAATGGATAGTAACTAATTCGCCCAATGGAATTTGATTTCCTGCTGGAGTTGGAATTAGGATTTTTTTCAAATCTTCGGGATTATCCCTGTATTCTCTGGCATATCTTAATCGCACAGGAAATCTTTCACGTCCCTCGACCGTTGTGGTGAGTTTCATACCACCAATTGCACTACTTAATACATCTTGCAGATTTTTTACTGATAATCCGTATCGTGCAATCGCATCCCGGTTAATTTCCATTTCCAGATATGGTTTACCTACCACTCGATCGGCAAAAACTGACATGGCTTGCACACCTTCCACTTGTTTTAAATGTTTTTCAATTTCGTAGCCAACCTTTTCAATAGATTCAAGCGTAGGACCAAATACTTTTATTCCCATAGGTGCTCGCATTCCCGTTTGCAACATAACCAATCGGGTTTGTATAGGTTGCAATTTTGGGGCTGATGTTAATCCAGGAATCGTAGATTGCTTAATAATTTCATCCCAAATATCGTCCGGTGATTTAATTTCATCACGCCATTGCCTGAAATATTCACCATTTTTATATTCTGTTAGATTTTCTTTACTGATTAAGCGGAAACCTTCTTCTTTTGGATGATAGGTACCTCCATCTTTTAAAATATAAGCCCCTTGTTTATTTACCTTAAAACGCATTCGGTGTCCATCTTCATTCAACATGTACTCCGACTTATAATTAATCACGTTTTCGTACATTGAAGTCGGTGCAGGGTCAAGTGCAGAATTTACACGGCCCCATTTACCCACAACACTTTCTACTTCGGGGATATTATTTAATTTTTTATCCAGTATACGGATTACTTCCAGATTTTCTTCTATTCCGGAATGTGGCATGGTGGTTGGCATCAGTAAAAATGATCCTTCATCCAAGGAAGGCATAAATTCTTTACCGATCCCTGGCAGAGATGCGTTTAAGCTTTGATAAATCCCTGTTTTTTTAATAAACTCAGGCATAAAACCAAATAGTTTATCAAAACCTTGCCAGGTGGTTATTCCAAATACAACAATAATTATTGGAACAGATAAAAATTTCCATTTATTCTCTAAACACCATCTTAGAATTTTCTGATAAAAGAGAACAACTAAACTCATTGCTCCCAAAACAAAACCAACTATTGCAATAACAAATAAAAAGTTTGCAAATAGGGAGTTTTGAGCTCCTAAGGGTAACCATGCTTTGGTAAGGAAAAATACTACCACAACAATGGTAATACCAATATTTATAATATTTGCTCTTGATTTATTTATTATATCGGGCCATAAGTCAGTTGCAAGACTATTTAACCCATAAGCTGTTAAAGCTAAAGCAATGTAATTACCTGAAAAAATAGATAAAGCTAAACCAGCTATCATTAAAATTATACTTCCGATTTTTTTGTATTTATTTTTATCAAATCGAATGGAGAAAACCAGGTGCGCCAGAGTTGGAATGATGATTAAACCAATTAACAAAGCAGAAAGCATAGTAAAACTCTTTGTAAATGCTAAAGGTTTAAATAGTTTTCCTTCGGCTGCTTCCATGGCAAATACGGGAAGAAAACTTATAATAGTTGTTGATAGAGCGGTTATAACTGCACCTGCCACTTCAATCGTGGCTTCGTATATTACATTGAGCAATTGTTTTCCCCGTGCTCCAATGTTTTGGGGCAGATCGATATGTCGTATTATATTTTCGGTAAATACAACACCAACATCAACCATAACTCCAATTGCGATTGCAATTCCCGATAAAGCTACAATATTGGCATCGACACCAAATCGACGCATGGTAATAAATGTAATCAATACTCCAATAGGTAATAAACTGGAAATAAGAAATGATGCCCGTAAATTAAGAACTAAAACAATTACAACCAGAATACTTATGAATAATTCAAGTGTTATGGCTTCTTCCAGTGTTCCCAAAGTTTCTTTAATTAATCCTGTCCGATCATAAAATGGAACAATAGTTACTTTGGAAACTGTTCCATCATCTAATGTTTTGGAAGGTAAGCCTGGTTCAATTTCTGCAATTTTTACTTTAACATTTTCAATGGCTTCAAGTGGATTAGCGCCATATCGTGCAACAACCACTCCGCCTACCGCTTCAGCACCCCCTTTGTCCAAACCACCACGTCGGGTTGCCGGACCAAAGTTAATTTTAGCTACATCTTTTAATCGGATAGGAACATTGTCACGAACAGTGACTACACTCTTTTCCAGATCTTCAAGATTTTTTATGTAACCCAATGCTCTTACCAAATATTCAGCTCGATTAAACTCAATGGTACGAGCTCCAATATCCAGGTTACTATTTTTAACTGCTGACATAATTTGAGCAACATTAACACCATGTGCCTTCATCGCATTTGGGTCAATGTCAATTTGATATTCCTTGACAAAACCACCTACGGAAGCAACTTCAGCAACACCTGCTGCAGATGTCAATGAATAGCGTACATAGAAATCCTGTATTGTTCTTAACTCATGTGGATCCCAACCTCCGGCAGGATTACCATCTTTATCTCTACCTTCCAAAGTATACCAGTAGATTTGACCAAGAGCTGTTGCATCCGGCCCCAATGTTGGAGAAACATCTTCGGGTAGCGTTCCGGCTGGTAACGAATTTAGTTTCTCTAATATCCTGGTACGACTCCAGTAAAATTCAATATCTTCATCAAAAATGATGTAAATGCTGGATACCCCAAATATGGAGTTGCTTCGAATTGTTTTTACACCTGGAATTCCCAACAATGAAGTGGTTAAGGGATAAGAAATCTGATCTTCAATATCCTGTGGTGAACGGCCAGGCCACTCGGTATAAACAATTTGTTGGTTTTCACCAATGTCTGGTATAGCATCAACAGGAACCGGATCGGATGGAAGAATTCCTGTATCCCAACCAAAAGGTGAATTTACAATTCCCCAACTAATGAAAATAATCAGAACCAAATAGGTTACAAGCTTATTCTCAAGAAAAAACTTTATTATTTTATTTAACATACCTTAATTATTTAATTAATTTATAGAAAGTTACAACTATTAATTAAAGAAAAAAAGGTGGTTTTATCCGAAGTTGCTGAGATATCTTTAAAACTATCTAAATTAGCGTGTATTATTATAATATACACTCCCTTTTAACCCATAAAATTGATTTAAAGACTATTTGTGAGTAATGTTGGAAAACCACCCTTATTTTATCATAAAAGGTATGACTGATTAAATGCCAATACAATTGATGTCTTCGGTGGCGGGACGTTATAATGTGGAATTTCTTCAGTATCATTATCAGAAAGTATTAACATATCTGTTACTAATTCTGATATGATGAATAAATCTATTGTTGATATATTACTAATATCGAAATTGCTAGATGTGTTTATAAAATTATCAAGTGATTTGAATTTTAATGTTTCATCTTTACAATCCCTTTTATGAGTATCTGAACTGCAATCATGATGATGTTCATCTTTAGAGTTACGTTCATGAACTCCATCAATGCAACAACTTGTTGCTTCAGAATAGATACCTAAGTCATATATTCTGTCGTTGCAATAATGTAAATTAATAGTAAACCCTACAGTTGAGATTAACAGTATAAGAATAAGTGTAATATGACTAAGTTTTCTTAACATGAGTTTACTTCTAAATATCTAAACAAATGTATGAAGTATATGTTCGGAAGTTTTACAAAATTTTCTTTTTAATGTATAAAATTTTCTGAAATTCTTATTGTCCCTGAATATTGTCTAAGGTCTTACGTTTGTTTAATTCTAAATTAGCAAATTGACTTGGCGTAAATCCTGTTACCTTTTTGAATTGATTTGATAAATAATGAACACTACTATAGCCTAGCTTATACGCTATTTCGCTAAACGTTAATTCGTTGTAACTAATTAATTCTTTTACTTTTTCAATTTTTTGTAGAATAATAAATTTTTCAATAGTAAAACCCTCAATTTTAGAAAAAAGTGTACTTAACCGTTTATATTCTGTATTTAGTTCTCCAGCTAAATATTCTGTGAAACTAAAATTGTATAATTCTTTTTCATTATGATGAATTACTTTGATAATTAGAGATTTAATTTGATCTATTAATTTTTGGTTTTTATCCTTAATAAGTTCAAATCCTTTTTGATCTAGCATCTCCTGAATGATTATCAGTTGATTTTCACTAACAACAGTTTCGGTTTCAACTTTACCAAGTTCAATATGAATTATGTTTATTTTTTGATTAGAAAAAATATCTTGAACAGCTTCAATACAACGTGGGCAAACCATATTTTTTATATGAAAGGTACTAGTCATTTTTGGTCTATGTTTAAAACAATTATAACAAAAATAGCGAAATTATATTTAAACCATATCATTAAAGCATTCATCTTATCTTTGGATTTATAATTTAAAAAGTAAATTTAGCGCCTAAAATTATTCTATGATTTATATTTGTATCATAAGTATCAGTAAATGCAAATTTTGCATTTGCAATATCTAATGCTCCATAGGTAGCTCCTGTTAACATGTACTCTAATATAAATGTTAATTTACCCGATGTAAGAGTTAATCTTGGTGATACTCTATAAATTGAACTAATATTTTCATCAGTAGTAGCACTTTCTCCTCTTGAGTAACTAATAGGATAATAATCTCCTTTTGCGTTTAAATTAGTAGAGTAACCCGTAAAGATACCTAAATTTAATTTGTTAAAATTCGTGTGTAGCTCTGTCCAGAATGTTATCGTATTAATATTTGTATAGGAATAATCATCAACAAAATTAGGATCTTCAGCTGCTCCATATCCTCCAATCATAATTAAGTGAGTTAAGTTTTGCCCGTAAACTCCTTCAAGTTTAATAGTTAAGGGTTTCAAAGTGATCTTACTAAATGCTTGTAAACTAAAACTTCCTATAGTTTCATCAGTAATATAGCCTGCATCAGTTTCTGTTCGTGGCTTCAAGGTCAAATATCCTGCAGTAATTCCGGCTAAAAAAATTTCATTTTTATATTTGATTTGGAATTGTACTTCAGGTAATCCTGAATTTTTTTGTGATAAGGTTGGTCCAACACTTTTATGGTAACCTTGGCTTAACAATACACCACGGAGACTTATTTCAGGAATAGGATTGTATGTAAATCTTATTTGTGGGGATCTGTTAAATGGATGAAAAGGAAGTCCAGCACCAAAAGAAAATACATAGGGGAATGATTCCGTATCAAACATTGGATGCCAGGTTTGCCCAATAAGTAGTTGTGTTTTATTCCAGTCCATTTGAATAAAAGCATGACGTAATCTTATCATTCTAACATATGCATCTGCAGTTCCTAAAAAATCACCTTCTATAACTCCTTTAATATTTGCACCAAAAGCCTTTGCATTTCCGACAGTTAATCGTGTTCTTGACTGAACTGATAGCATTTGAAATTGAAGATTCTTATTAATGTCATTTCCATCTAAATCTAAGTCATCATTTAATGGATATAAATAAATTTCACCATCTCTGGTGCTCACCGATTTATACGTGTCAAAATAAGTTTCATAGCCAATATAACCACTAACAGTATAAGTTAGCTTTTCTTTCTCTTCCTGAGCTTCGATTATAAAAGGAAAAATCAAGATTAGTATAATTAAAAAAGATAATTTTTTCATAGTGTAAATTATTATTTGATTCGTCACGATTATGCCAGTAAAGAATAAATGTTTATCTTATCAAAAAACTTTTGATGTGAATATAATCAAATTTATCGAGCAGTTTCCTGATGAGGATAGCTGCAAAGAGCACCTTAG
>JBFXEW010000013.1:0-121879 GCA_050179685.1 Salinivirgaceae bacterium | reverse complement strand
TCCAATACTTGAATTTATAATAATTGATGCCTTCAGCTTTACAAAATTCTTTCTGACTTAAGCCGCTATGTTCCCAGCGAGCTATAAAGCTATACATCTGGGTTTTTAATTTCTCATTTGATTTCATGGCAGCGAAGCTAAAAACTCAAAGCCGGCTAATCAATATGTATGTGCCCGGGTGCTTACATAAAAATGAGAAACATTGTGGTTTTAATACTTACTGCTATTATGGTTTATACATGTGAACCGGAGCCTGAAGTTCCTGATACAGAATATGCTATACATAATATTTCATCTCATCATGTAGAAGTAACTCTTTTCAATGCAGGAATACCTGATCAATCGCTCAAGAATCTTACATTTTTATTACCTGCCACTGAAGGAATAAGTTATTTTTATTTGTCTTCTAATAAACAGCTGCTGTTGGAACCAGCAGATTCAGCCCTAATAAAGTTTACTGAAGGAAGACAAATCATATATAGGAGAAAAGATGGTCATCTAAGAAATATTCTGGATCTGAGTAGTTGGGAATATAGAAATGGAGTTACTACTGAGCATATTTACACTTATTCAATCACTAATGAAGACTATGATAATGCTGCGGAATTAAAATAAAGCAGCAGATCGCTTAAAAATATTTGCTATAATTTAAAGTGCCCGGGGAATTAGCAGCTTAGTTAACGCTGTTAAGGCGAATAAGGAAAGGACTTAGCCACAAGTTAAAAGAACACATAACACATCGCTAAAAGAAGAAAAACATGACTGAGTTTTGGGAAGAAATTTTTTTTTTTGTAGATACCCCGTCTGCTTGCAGCGGGGAGCTTCATTCAGATAATTTGCAGAAAATAGTCCACAAAGACAATTAGCAATTAGCAATTAACAATTAGCAATGAGTAATCAGCCCACAGGCTCCAGTCTTCAGTTGGCAGTCAGCCTTGTGTCCCCGAAAGTTTTCGGGGCTGCGGTTCTCTGTGTTACGCTGTGGTTCCATTGTGTTGCTCTGTGTTATAGCTTTTAAAGCAGATACGAAACGAAGCATTTCATTTGCGAAAAAAAAGTTACACAGAGTAGCGCAGAGTTTCCACAGAGTCACACAGAGTATCTTAAAAAATCAGTAACTATCATAAAAATCAGTGTACCCTTTCTTTAGTCTAAATTCTAAGTTCTAACAATCTAAATTCCAGTTTCCAGTAACCAGTCTTGAGTCTTGAGTCTTGAGTCTTGAGTCTTTTGTCTAATAGCTACAACAGCGTAGTGCTCACCAAGCATAATCTGAAATATAATTCTTCATCCAGCTTACGGTTTTATAAAAAAAGCTTTAAATTTGGTAAACTGAAACCAACTAAGGTGAAAACACGGGTATAATAAAGTAAACGCAAACTGCTATCTGATGCCTTTCAAAATAGCAAGCTAAAGAGAGTGGGTGCCTATGTTGTGATGTTCTTTAATAGTTAAATATTTTTTTGATACCCTATGAAAAAAACAGAAAAGATTCTGGGACTAATATTTTTTCTTGCGCTTATTCTTCGTCTATTAAATGTACCCGGTAATAGCTTGCTAGCTACAATTTCTGGATTGCTCTTAGCTTATGTTTATTGTTTTCTAAGCTTTGTGTTATTCAATGAAATTCCGTTAAAAAGAATCTTCAAAAAGGAATCTTATAAAGGACTGACTACCTGGAGAATTATTGGAACAATTTGGTTTGGCTTTGGGCTTTCAGCATTGGTAGTGGGAATACTTTTTAAATTATTACACTTACCGGAAGCCGAAATAAATATAATTTCCGGGCTTATTGCCAGTGCCATAGTATTCCTGATTGCCGGCATCCGATTTTTTCAAACAAAAAAAGACTTCTATAAGAGAATTGTGCTAAGGTTTTTATTGGTTGGCGGATTGGGGTTGATAATTTTAAACACCAACGAAATGACCGTGATAAAAATTCAGTATCGGAATTATCCGGGATACATTGAAGCTTATGAAAACTATTTGAAAGACCCGGATAAGAAAGAGCTTTGGTTTAAGCTTGAAACGGAAAGATATAAGTACGTTTATGGTGAAAAGGATTACGAATACCTCTTAAAAGTGGATTATCCGGAATATTACAATAAGTAAAACAAGGGACATAGCATTTAAAAGAATTAAAGCCACCGGCTCTCACAAAGCAAAAAACAGCATGATTAAAACTTATATTTTATTGCTTGTATTCGCATTAACCAGCCTGATTGGCTTGCAGGCACAACCGGTGAACAGGCATGTAATTGACAAGGACCTTCAATTGGTTCATCTTCAGGATTCAATTTTTGTTCATATAAACTGGCATCAGCTCGACAATTTTGGGCGATTTTCATCAAACGGACTGTTGCTGATAAAAAACGGACAGGCTTTGATGATTGACACTCCCATGGATAATGAAAAGACGGAGCGTTTAACAGCTTATTTAAAGGATTCCCTGTCGGTTGATGTGCTAAAATTGATAATTGGTCATTTTCATGATGATTGCCTGGGCGGATTGAGCTATCTGCAAAGCAGGGGAGTTGAGTCAATTGCTAATGCAATGACGCTTGAAAAATGTAAGGAAATTGGCTTGCCTGTTCCATCGACTTCCTTTACCGATTCCTTAACCTTTGATTTTAACGGAGAACAAATTGATTGCCGGTATTTTGGAGCGGGACATTCTTTCGATAATATCACCGTCTGGATTCCCGGGAAGAAGATTCTTTTTGGCGGTTGTCTTGTTAGGTCGATGGATGCAAGAGGTCTGGGAAACTTATCGGATGCCGTGGTTCCTGCATGGGATAGCACAATTGCCCGAATACTGAAAGAATATCCTGTGATTAAAACAGTTATTCCGGGACACGGAGACTTTGGTGGTGCTGAACTATTGGTGCATACCATTGAGTTGGTCGAAAACGAGAAAAATAAATGAAGAAGCAAAAGCGCAGCATGCCGTTTAAATTGCAAGGCATTCCCTTTGCGCCTTAGCGGTAAAAAAAATCAAATAGCAAATACCAAAAATTTCTTTATCCACAAACCCGCCTGAACGGACGGGCAGGTTAACACGAATTAACACGAACCCGCCTGAACGGATGGGCAGGCCTGTTTGCTGATAATAGTTTAAAATTCGAAGCACTTTCTTAGCGTCTTAGCGCCTTAGCGGTAAAAAAAAACAAAAATGGCGAAGTCCTCACGGAACGTAATCAAAAACGACGAAGTCCTCACGGAACGTAAACTGAAATCTCTTTGTCCGGTTAATTGAGTAAAAAGCTCAGCGTCTCTCCGCGCCTCTGCGGTTAAAAATAATTAAACCGCGGAGAACACAGAGTACCGCAGAGTTTATCTTAAAGAATCAGTTATTTTCATAAAAATCAGTGTACCCTTTCGTTTCCCCTACTATCCGGAAATAAAAATCATCACCAAAGCGTACAGCTATAGAAAAAAGCTTTAAATTTGGTAAACTGAAACCAGATTACTGTGAATCCAAACTGCATATTGAAAAACTCTTACTCCAACAGTAGAAGAAAGATTGGCATTGAGGCTGGGGTCATCAGTATCTGGACCCAATTGAGACCTTGAATCTTCTTAATTATAAAACATAACCAAAATTAAATAGCTATGAAATCAAACACAATTGTTTTAGTATTAGCCCTTACGCTTAGTGGAATGTTTTCATGTACCGAAGACAGCGTAATTGATAACAATGAACTACCGCCAAATTCCAATGAACCGGAAATAGGATTATTAAACGATATTGATGGTAATAGTTACCGCACAGTTAAAATTGGAAATCAATACTGGATGAAGGAAAATTTTAAAAGTTCGAAATACAATGATGGCACCCCTATAACAAATATCCAGTCAGGTGCAGCATGGGCAAAATCGCTTGAAGGAGCCTATTGCAGCTATCAAAACGAAAGTCATTATAGCGATACATTCGGACTTTTGTATAATTATTATGCTATTGAATCCGGAAAATTATGTCCTGATGGCTGGCGCATTCCCACAGCTGATGATTGGAAAACCTTATTAAATTATATTGATAGTGTGCTTCAGGTTCCCAATGAATGCGATGCGCTTAGGTCTTATTCAGGTTGGATAAATGAACATCAGGACATTGATGCCAATGGTCTCGATCTATTAGGTTTTAAAGCTTTACCAACGGGTTATTTAGCTCTTGTATCTGACGATTCAGTAGACTTTTATGGTAAACAATCATGGACTATGTTTTGGAGTAATACAAATAGTGGAAATAAAGATAGTACACATATCTATGTATTGGATTTAAGTCCTTATAATCCAAGCAAAATTGATGAAAGTGGCTATTCAATAAGTGCGCTTCCAAAAAACTATGGATTAAGTATCAGACTTATAAAAGAATAATAAAACAACAGTTGCCATCTTCGCAAAAATCCCGATACAGTTGAGGGTTTTAGCCAATTTCGGATGAATGTTTGTTTTCTCCGCCATAAAATATAGATACAAAACCAAGGTATTACCAGTTTTAATTAATAAAGAAAAACAAATGAAAGTCAACTATAAAACAGGCTTGATTCTATTAGCCATTTTGTTTAGCCATAGTGTTTATATACAAGCCCAGGAATTTTCTGATAACAGTATGAAACTTGGGCTTGGAATAGGGGCATCAATGGGAAGTGCTACCGATGGCGGAGGCTTTGTTTATTCCCTTGGTTACCAAAAAGGGGTTTGGAACGACAGGTTACGCATTAACCCCAACTTTAGTATCGGGCATTTCAGTTCAAGATTTGTTATGGATGCCCGTGACCAATATTTTAACTCAATAAACCTTGAAACAAATCTTTATTTGGATGTGATACGAATAAAATCGTTCTCCCTGGTTTTTGCTTGTGGTGGTTTGGTAAATAATTCAAGAGGATTGATAGGTACCGGAGGATATCCGGATGGAAGTACAGAACCCCAAACATCGGAATATTTCAGCAATTTTCATGTGGGTGGATATCTGGGAGGAGGATTCAGGATTAATTCGCCGGATAAAAGAACGGCACTTAATATTATGCCGGTGAATATTCATTTTGGAAATAATTATTTTACAGAATTTTATGCTAAGATTGAATGGGACATTAAATTTGAATAATTTGTAAACTAATGAATTGCGTACATACAATAGTTGGCTTTATTAATTAATCAGGCCACACCAGGCTGTCCACAGCCAGCAAAGAACTAATACCAATTAATCAAAAGCTAAAAACTCAAATACTAAAAAGTAGAAGACCTTTGTATTCACCACAAATTATCACAGATTTCCACAGATAATTGAGTAAAAAACTCAGCGTGTCTCCGCGCCTCTGCGGTTATAAATAATTAAACCGCGGAGGACACAGAGTATCGCAGAGTTTATCTTAAAAAATCAGTTATTTTCATAAAGATCAGTGTACCCTTTCGTTTCCCCTACTATCCGGAAATAAAAATCATCACCAAAGCATACAGCTATAGAAAAAAGCTTTAAATTTGGTTAGCTGAAACCAAACTATCTTGAATTGAAACTGCACCCTGGATAAAACGATATGCTCAAATAATGAAAGAATAAAAGGAATTGAGGCTCTATAAACAGGTTTAATAATAAAAAACGATAAATGAAAACGTTGAATTACATCATCATACTGGTTTTTATAATTGGTTTAATGGCTTGTGATAAAAACCACCAGGAAGCAACTGAAAATCTTGATGTCGAAACTTATATTGACTTGCTAAAATCGAATCAGTACGATTCATTAAACCTTCCTGAATTTACATATAATGACATACCCGAATTACTTCAATATAGAAATGAAAATCAGTTGATAACTGATTTTCCACACAATCCGATTTCTTCTTTGTGGGAGTCTGAATGCAAACTAGGGATTTATGTTTTATGGACAATTGAATCCATCAGGGCGGTATCCATAAATAGTGAATATTTGATTATGCGATTTCCTTCTCAAAACCCGGTACTTAAAGATTCTGATGGATTGGAATTGGTTTCAGATAGTATATCGCATAAAATTGCTGCCGATGCTTATTATGATTGGTGGGAGAACAATAAGGATAAGGATTTTGATGATTTCAAAAATATTGATCCTTTAGAAAACACCGGCTATGGATGGCATTAATAATAAATGCCAGGGCATAATATATTGCAAGTAAAGGTCGAGTCTTAACCCACAAACCAGCTAAAAAAACTTGTAACGATGAAAAGAATAATAAAAATAACAGCAACTATTTTGATTGGGCTTTTTGTTTTATTACTTGTCTTTTCAATCTCAATGTACTTTATTACCAGTGGTGAATACGCTGTTCCCAATACAGTTACCGAAGATACAACAATACCTCATATCGAAATTGATAAGGTGATTTTTCATTCCGAAACATTTGGAAGCGATACAAACCAAACCGTGATTATTATTCATGGAGGACCGGGAAACGATTACAAATACCTTCTTCCATTAAAAGCATTGGCCGATAAATATTTTGTTGTCTTTTACGACCAACGGGGAACCGGTTTGTCGCCAAGAGTTGATGCAGAAGAGCAGTCGCTTGAAAACTCGCTTAGCGATTTAGATAACATCATTAATTACTATTCACCACACCAGCCGGTATATTTAATAGGACATTCCTGGGGTGCCATGCTCGCATCGGGATACATTGCACGAAAACCCGAAAAAGTAAGGAAGGTAATTCTTGCTGAACCGGGAATGTTAACCAGTGAAAAAGCTATGGAGTATATGCAGAAATTTAAAGTGGAATTCAACTGGCAGGTAATTAAAGCAATAACTACCATTGCATTCGAAAGTCTTCATGTAAAAAGTGATGATAAACAGGCCCGGATTGATTATATCTTTGGAAAAATTGGAAGCCTTGATATGGTAGGAAATCCTATGAGAAAATACTTTTGTGGTGAACGTGTTGCAAATGGCTATCTGCCTTACTGGCGCTTAAGTGGTGTTGCTTCACAATCAATTATGAAGAAAGGGATGGATGAAAAGGGCAACATCCAGATTGACTTGGTATCAGGACTTGAAAATTATACAAATAAGGTGTTGTTTATAGCTGGGTCATGTAATAAAGTAATCGGAAAAGATTTTCAGGAAGGCCATATGAAATATTTCAATCATGCTGAGATGGTAGTTATTAATGGCGCCGGTCATACCATGTTTGGCGAAAAAACCGAAGAAAGTTTAAGCATTATTAAAAAATACTTTGAAGAAGAATAATCAGGCATAAACCACACGCTTACCTATTACCGCTTTCTGTGCGACTTGGAAATGTGGTATTTTCAAATTACTTTTAATTTTTACATGGAGTAAAAAACAAACAGCGCAAGTGGATATAGCGCCAAAAAGAAATCTAGTTATTATGGATACCGATGATTTATCAATAGAAGCTTATGAGGGTGTTTTAATTGAAGCTGAGAAATTAACGCATGATTTGTCCTTACATTATGGATTATTGGCAAGTGATTGTAAAAATGAAGCTGATTATCTTACAAAGGCCGAAAAGCTTAGCAGAGAACTATTGCAAGTGGAGGCTTGGGAACTCGACGATTTGTTTTGGGGCAATCCTCCGGATACAGATAAATTGAATGCGACACTTCAAAAAATTATCAAGAATATTGAAAAGATTAAGAAAATTCCCATAGAAAATCGACATTATGACTAAACAGGAGATCAAACAAAAAGAAGAAAAGCTGCTTGAAATTACAGGAACTTTTTGTTCACTGCAGTTAGATGATGAATATTCTCAACTATGTGAAAAGTTAATTAAAAAACTAGGCAGAAAGAAGGATGTTCCTTTTCAGAGAGGTAAGCTGGAAATTTGGGCTGCTGCTGTTGTTTATGCAATTGGTTCGATTAATTTCTTGTTCGACAAGTCTTTTGAACCTTATATACCAGCAGAACAGATTAGTGAATATTTTGGAACGAAAAACTCGACGGTGTCGAATAAAGCCGGACAGATTAAAGAGATGTTTGATTTGTGGCACTATAGCCCGGAATTTTCGACAAAAAAAATGACTGCAGACAATCCATTTAATAATTTGGTTATGGTTGACGGATTTATTGTGCCATTGAATAATTTGCCAGCTGAATTGCAAGAAATGGTTAAGGAAGCGAGAGCGCGTGGAGAAGATATTGAATTTCAATCGGAACAATGATAATTCAGCTTGTCAACAAACAATTTGCCCTTATTCAATAAATTTAAATCAAAACTATCATGAAAATTAGCTTAACTTTTATAGCCTTGCTTATTACCCATCTGGCTTTTGGGCAGGCAATTTTTCCCGATTTTTTACAGGGAACCTGGAAGATGGAAAACAACGAGGTTTACGAGCGTTGGGATAAAGTAAATGAGCACACCTTAAAAGGTTTTTCATACAAAATAGCTGATGGTCAAATGACAGTTTCGGAATACCTCGAAATAGTTCAAAAAAATGACGGACTAATTTATACCGCAACGGTGCTCAATCAAAATCAGGGGACAGCCATCGAATTTAAACTGACGCAGTCCGACAGTGCTTATACTTTTGTGAATCCCCGGCACGACTTTCCGAAAAAGATTGTTTATAAAAAACGTTCCGATAAGGAGCTGTTGGTTCAGATTTCGGGTGATAAACAAGGGCCTTTGGCTTACCGGATGACAAAGCAAACCGGCCCGATGGCTGAAAAAGATACCAGCACATCGAACCCCAATTACGATAAGGCCTTGGCCGAAAAACTGGGAGCCGACGATTATGGCATGAAAAGCTATTTCCTGGTTATCCTGAAAACAGGAACCAACACCACCACCGACAAGGCATTTATTGGCGAAAGTTTCCGGGGGCATCTCGATAATATTAACCGTTTGGTTAAGGAGGGCAAACTTATAGTGGCCGGACCTTTGGGTAAGAACGAAAACAGTTACCGGGGAATTTTTATTCTGCATAACATTGCATCGCTGGCCGAGGCCGAAACCTTGTTGGAAACCGACCCGGCCATTAAAAACCACTTGCTTGCTTATGAAATATACAACTGGTACGGTTCCGCTGCATTGCCTGAGTATTTGCCTTTTTCCGATAAAATATGGAAGTTAAATCCTTAAAAAATGCAACCATGACCGTAAATGACATTTTATCGCAGCTAAAAGCCCTGCACAACAAAAGTACTTTTGCTCATAACCTGAAAGACGGTGCAAACAGCAACAACCAGTTTGGCGTAAAACTGGGCGATGTAAGAACCCTGGCGAAAAAGCTAAAAGCATCAAATGAGCTGGCTCTGGAGCTTTGGAAAACCTTTTATCTGGAAGCCCGCCTTATAGCCATACTTTTAATGGAACCCAAAAGTTTAAGTGCAATACAAATGGAAGACCTGGCAAAAACACTCGATTTTGTTCAGGTAGCCGACTGGTTCAATGCTTATGTATTGAAAAAATTTCCCCAAAACGAACAGTTCACTCACGAGTGGATGAGCGCAGCAAATATTTGGCTTGCCCGCTCGGGGTGGAGTTTGCTGGCGGAACAGCTTACCAAAAAATCAGCGGATATAAATGGTAAAGAACTGCTTACGCGAATTGAAAATGAAATGCCCAAAGCAGCGCCCCAGGTGCAATGGACCATGAACACGGCTTTAGCTCAACTGGGGATTCATTATCCGGAATACCGAAACCAGGCTTTGGCTCTTGGCGAGAAACTGGGAATTTACCGCGATTATCCCGTATCAAAAGGCTGTACTTCGCCATTTGCACCCATCTGGATAAACGAAATGGTAAAGCGTCAAAAATAATTCATTTAGGATCTCTTTAAAAAAGGAATCAAAAGTATTAAACACAGATATTGGTTAATGCCCCATTTAAAAACAAAAAAAAGTTAAAAGAATGGATTTCAAGCGGAACCGTTGGTTAAGAGTAGACACTGAGAACACGGAGTTAAAAATGGCAAAGCGATTTTGCTTCTCTGTGTATTCTCATTCATAATTGTCCGGAAAATTTTAAGTGAAAATAGTTTATAGATTGAGAAGACTATATTTATAGGATTATTATTGAATTAATAACACTAAATGTTTGAGCAAACTAAGAGTGGCTTCCAAAAAATGGCAATTGGAATCGAAATAATCACTTAGTAAGACCGGGAAGCTGAGAACTTGTTCGAAGATCACCCGGCCGCACTTAGTGATTGCTTAGATGAAGATGCTATTTTTTGGTGCCTTGACTTTTTTGCTTCGTTTTTGGGTCGACCGAGCTTGAGAGTTCATGACCGAAGGGAATAACCCAAAAATGAAGAGCCCAGCCGGCTTGAGGCGAAAAATATGCTTGTTTTTGTTACACCACACCTAATTAAATGCTGTGTAATGAATGAAAGTAAATTTATCTTTTATTAACCGGACACTAATGATTCTCAATAGAAAAGATTATTTGGTGCACAATAATAAAAGGGTAAACAACAGTAGCATAAGAATAAAACCATAGGCTCTGTGTTAAAATTAAACGATTACTTAAAGTTTAGGATATGGCTGAATTAAAAACAAAACCAAACGATGCCGACGTGCGGGAGTTTATCAAGGCTTTTGCCGATACGGATCAAAAGAAAGAAGACAGTTTCGAATTGCTAAAGCTGATGCAGGATCTTACCGGTTTTGAACCAAAGATGTGGGGCGCATCCATCATCGGGTTTGGGCAGTACCATTACAAATCGGAGCGAAGCCGTCAGGAAGGCGATTGGCCGCTGGTAGGTTTTTCGCCCCGAAAAACAGCCATCTCCCTTTATGTTTATTCGGGCTGTTCCGGTCAGGAGGAATTACTAAAAGATTTAGGGAAATTTAAAATGGGTAAGGGCTGTATTTACGTAAAAAAACTATCCGACATCAACCAGGAAGCACTTAAAAAACTGATGCTGTCGACCATTGAATTTCTTCAGAAAAAGCATGGGAGGTAAAATAACGACCCTTTGTCATCCCGGGCGAAGTATTGTCATCCCGCACGCAGCGATAGCGAAGATGCGGGAGCTCAAAACGAAGACCCGGGAACAATAAAACTAAAAATTAAGCAGATTCCGCATCAAGTGCGGAATGACAATAAGAAGAAAATGAAGGACTACTATGTGTATATAGCCACCAACAAAAATAACACGGTACTTTATACAGGAGTCACAAACAACATAAAGCGCCGGATGCATGAGCATAAAGAAAAATTAGTAAAAAGCTTTACATCAAAATATAATGTCAATAAACTGGTTTATTTAGAGCATTTTAATGACATAGTGGAAGCCATACACCGCGAAAAACAATTGAAGAAATGGAAAAGACAGTGGAAAATTGAATTGATTGAAAAAATGAATAAAGATTGGATGGACCTTTACGATGAAATCTAAAGATTCCTTGTCATCCCGGGCGTGTCATTCCCGCGAAAGCGGGAAGCCCTTCAATATATAACTGGAATGACAACTACAGCGAGATATCATCCCAGGCTTGACCTGGGAACAGTCATCCCGCACGCAGCGATAGCGAAGATGCGGGAGCTCAAAGTCATTGAAAAAAGCAAGATGCGGGAGCTCAAAAACGAAGACCCACTGTTATCCCGGGCGAAGTGGAACGAAGACCCCATGTCATCCCGGGCGAAGTGGAACGAAGACCCGGGAAATTTTGTCGGGAAAGTAACTTATTGAACGAAAAAATGTCTTAACAGAAAAAAAACGCTATGTCTTTTGGTGGTTCAGTAATGGCAATGATTACGTCGCTCAAAAACAACGCCCGTCCAAAGCGAAGGTATGAGGATAGGTTTGATACCAGAAAAATTCATTCAAAAACCCCCTTAAAAGAAAAACAAATTTCTCAACAAGAACTTGAAAAAATCAAAACAACTATTCGTAGTAAGCTTAGTCATCAGTCAAAAACGAGATTAATAGCATCATTAATAATAACTTTTCTGGTTGCATCGGTTTTTATAGCTGGTTTATTCTTTCTTTCCGGAAAAACAAAGATTATTATTAAAGCAGCGAACGAAGATCTAAAACAAAAGGAATTAATTAAAGAAGAAGAAAGAAATCAGAGATTAGCTAATCTTATTGAAAGGGGCGAGTTTTTATTAAGCGAGGGCGATTATGAAAGTGCCAAAAATGTTTTTAACAAGGCTTATATTATTGATAATAAAAATAAAAGTACGCTGTTAGGAACTGTTAAAGCCTATCTGCTTGATTGTGTGCAAAACGATAAAGAATGCGGTCTTTGCGACTATTATGTAAAAATTGCTGTGGATTATCTTGGCAGCAAATTCATAAATGAGCACTTAGGTGAATTAATGGAAAGATATGAACAAAAAAAGTTAGTCGAAGAGCAAAAGTTGAATGACGAAGTTCTACGATTATTGAATAATGCTTACAAAGCCCTGGATGGCTATAGTTTGAAAACTGCCAAACATTTTGCTTATAAGGCCTACCACTTAAATCCGGATAAATACGAAACGAATATTGCCATTTTAAGAATCTATATCGAAGATTGTTTAAGAAATGGCGATTGCTATTTTATGGAAAGCGAATATAATGCTATGAAGAATAAATATGGCGAAACGAATGAATTACGTGATTTGAAACTTCTTATGGAAACAAAAAACTAAACGATAAACAAATGAAAAAGAACCTTTTTACCGCGCTATTACTTGGCCTTTTGTGCCAGGTTACCTTAGCACAAAGCTTTGACAAAGCAAAGCTTGACAGCTATTTCGACGCACTCGAAGCTAACAATAAGTTTATGGGAAGTGTGGCCGTCTCGAAAGATGGAAAAATTATTTATTCCCGCTCGCTTGGATTCATCGACTTTGAAAACAAAATAAAAGCCGATGCAAATTCAAAATACAGGATTGGTTCCATTTCAAAAACATTTACCGCGGTTCTGGTTTTAAAAGCTGTAGAAGAAAAGCTCCTCGATTTGAATCAAACCATCGAAATTTATTTCCCTTCGGTGAAAAATGCCGAAAAAATTACCCTTAAACACTTACTCAGTCACCGAAGCGGAATACATAATTTTACCGATGACCCGGACTACCTGACCTGGAACACAAAGGCCAAAACGGAAAAAGAAATGCTGGCTATTATTGCAGCCGCAGGCAGCGATTTTGAACCCAACAGCAAAGCGCAATACAGCAATTCAAATTATGTATTGCTAAGCTATATACTTGAAAAAAGTTTTAAAAAAGCCTATGCAGAATTACTGCAAACCTACATTACCAAACCACTGGGTCTTAAAAACACTTACTTTGGCGGGAAAATAAATACGGCAAACAACGAGAGCCGTTCCTATACCCTGGGTGAAACCTGGCAGGAAGCACCGGAAACCGATATGTCAGTTCCCCTGGGTGCCGGAGGAATTGTTTCTACTCCCGGCGATCTGGTAACTTTTTCCGACGCTTTGTTTGGCGGTAAACTATTAAAACCCGAAAGCCTTAGCTTAATGAAAACCATAAAAGATCAATATGGAATTGGCTTATTTCAATTTCCTTTTTACGACAATAAAGGATATGGGCATACCGGCGGCATCGACGGGTTTAGTTCCGTATTTACATACTTTCCCGATGGATCAGTTTCCTATGCTTTAACATCGAACGGAACAAACTATAATAACAACAATATTTCAATTGCTGTATTAAGTGCGGTTTATAACAAGCCCTACGATATTCCTGAATTTTTGAGTTTTGATGTAAGTCCTGAAGCACTCGACAATTATGTGGGAACCTATGTTTCGGAACAAGTTCCTTTGAAAATTACCATTTCAAAAAACAAGCTTGCTTTAATGGCTCAGGCAACAGGGCAAGCTGCATTTCCGCTCGAAGCAACAGCCAAAGACAAGTTTAAGTTCGAACAGGCAGGCATCGAAATGGAATTTAATCCGGACGAAAATACGATGCTACTCAGACAAGGTGGAACTCTGTTCACTTTTAAAAAGGAGTAATCATCTGAACAATAAGTTTCCAATACCGATATTATCGGGATGTTTTGGGGTTTCATACCCGTTAATTGTCTGGAATCACCATAAGCCAGGTAACTTATAATTTCAATAATTGTGCAACAAATGGACTTGAATCTGAAAACCGGACGCTTATTTCTTCGTCCTCTTACTTTAAGCGATGCAAAAGAGTTGTTCGCTTATCGCTCCGATGCCGAAAGCAATAAATATCAGGGATGGATTCCCCAAACCCTGGACGATGTAGGAGCTTTTATGGCAAAAACTTCCAAGCAAATTAACCTACCCGAAACCTGGTTTCAATGCGCTATTATTGAGCAAAAATCACAAAAATTAATTGGTGATATAGGTCTTCATTTTTTTGGACCCGAAAACAAACAGATGGAACTGGGTTGTACCCTGAGTAAAAACTATCAAAACCAGGGTTATGCTACCGAAGCACTAACCAGGATAATCGATTATGCGTTTATCGATCTGAAAAAGCATCGCATAATTGCATCCGTCGATCCCGCTAATTCAAATTCAATTCGCCTGATAGAGCGCTTGGGCTTTAGAAAAGAAGCCCATTTTGTGGAAAGCTGCTACATTAAGGGTCGTTGGGTCGATGATCTGATTTATGCTTTGCTTTACAGAGATTGGGAAAAGCTAAGAAGCCGATAAACAATGGTTAAGTTGATTAACCCCTCAATATGCTGTCGAACTTTCCTTTTAAAATCTGTGATTTATGTAACTCTTTCACTAATTTGTGTAATGTTTTTCCTTCCTGATGGTTGCACCTTTGTAAGGTTCAAATAGGTATAAGGCTCATTTGGAGTCATGAAATCAAGTAAATTCTTGGTTTTTATGCCTTATAAGGAATTTGCCAAAAAGGCGCAGCCATTAAAAACAGGAAGTGTATAAATGATAAAAAAGATAAACCTTACCGTCCTTTTGTTTTGTTTTGGACTGACCCTGGCCCATGCCCAACAGGATACAGCTAGCATTATTCCAACCCGGCAAGAGTTGGCTGGTACCAAAAACGCCATTTCTACCTTCAATATGTATCGCGAGCCCAGCTATATCTTATTCGGAAGTGGTTTGGGAACTTTGGAACCGTTGATATTTGAAGGAGATCTTATTCCTTATTTTATAATAAGCGTGAGCAAACGGGTTAAATGGGGTTTGGAACTTTCGCCACGAATTATAATTCGAATGTATAATGAGGAATCGTATCCCGTTCGCACCCCATCGTTCAAGCCCAGGGCAACCTTTTTTTATCAGTTTCTTGATAAAGAAAACGGAAAACGTGATTTATTTACATACATCTCCTTTATGCATCATTCCAATGGGCAGGAAGGCAGTTTTTACAACACCGACAGCACAACCATAAATACCCTTTCAGGAAGTTTTTCAAGCAATTGGGTCGAGGCTGGTTTGTTTCTGTCGCGACCAAACGATCACTTGCTTTTTAATACCAATTACATTAAAGTGTATGCCAAGTACAATTACAGTCAGGAACCTGAACTGGCTGGTATTTATGGGCACCTGCGTTTATTTGTTCAGTTAAAAAGCACGATTAAGCTTTCCGACGCTTTTAGAATTATTGTTACCCCTAAGGATAAAAACAGGAAATATGCTGTTAATCAATCCTTGCGTCTGGGTTGGATTGCCGGGGACCTTAATAACACTAAAAACATCGATATCCATCGCTTAATGTTTAATTACACCTTGTCTGTTAAGCCAACCTTTCTTAACGATGTAAATATTTTTGTTCAGTATTATTATGGGCAGGATTATTACAACATCCATTTTAACCGGCAAATTAGTGTTTTTCGTGTGGGTATTTCAACCAAGGCGCGAATTTTATCATAATGAATCCATGCGATAACTGTAACGCTAACCCGAAGTTACAACGCTTACTTAATAAATTCGGGTAAATAAAGTATTCATCTTTAAAACTTAATATCATGGGAAACCTCCTTTATTTTGCCGCAGTAATCTTAATAATTCTTTGGGCTGTAGGTTTTATGGGCTATCATGCCGGTGGCCTTATTCATATCTTACTTGTAATTGCTTTAATTGCAGTTTTGTTCCGGATTATTCAAGGAAGAAAGATTTTTTAGCCAATTCAAAGAATTTACAATACACCTTAAACGCAAAACCATCACCCGATGGCTTTGCGTTTAAGGGTTCTAATACCGTAGATTAAGCTACTGGTACCCGAAATACTATATCGTAATACCTGCATTTTCCTTAGGCTATGTTGAGTAAACAGGGCCTTTTTTGCATATCATAATATGGTGCATATACCAGCAAGTTATAAAGATCCGGGATCAGTGAATTGTGTAAGTCTTATATTTAATTGTGTAGCAATATAATAATACACCGGAAGTATCTTTGCATCACCCAAAAGAATAAAACCATGGCTGTCTGACACAGCAGTAAAAAGTTAGCTGGTACCGTTCAGGATTTAAAAAAGCGGAGGCGAAACCGAAAAGCCAAATGAGTAGGTCTTATTAACATTAATTTAGCTATGAAAAAATTAGGTTTTACCATGCTTCTGGTAGCATTTTTATTCTCATTCAGCCAGGCTCAGGATTACAAAACGGGTATTGGATTAAGAGGAGGCTTTGCCAATGGCTTAACCATTAAACATTTTGTGGGCTCCAATGCAGCACTCGAAGGTATAATAGCCAGTCGCTGGCGCGGACTTGAACTTACCGGACTTTATGAATTTCATAACCAGGCTTTTCATGTCGACAGATTGAATTGGTACATTGGTTTTGGAGCTCACGTGGGCTTTTGGAATGGTGATGATGCCAATTGGGGCGACCCCGGCGAATCATATACGGTTGTTGGCCTCGATGGAATCCTTGGATTGGAATACAATTTTGTGGAAGTACCCATAAACCTGAGTATCGACTGGAAACCTGCTTTTAACTTTTACGGTTATTCAGGCTTTTGGGGCGATGGCGGAGCCCTTTCAATCCGCTATATATTTTAATACCCTTCTATAGTAATAGAAGTAATTGATAATTAGTAAATTTTTACTTAAAAAAACAAAGATGATTAAATTTAAAAACATGTTTTTAATTGCAGCCCTGTTATTACCGGTTGCCATAATTACAAGTTGTAATAAAGATGATGATGCCGACGACGATAAAGATGTAAATGTAAATCCTGTGGTCGAGTCAACATCACCACAAAACGATGCCCTTAACGCTGAACGCAATATAGTAATTACGGCAACTTTTAGCGAAGCTATGGATGCAGCAAGCATAAACAGCACTTCGTTTACCCTTAAGCAGGGAGCAACAACAATCGCCGGTGAGGTAACTTATACCGGTATGGTGGCTACATTTACTCCTACGTCAACCTTAAATGCAGCTGAAATATTTACAGCTACCTTAACAACAGCTGCAAAAAGCAGTGCAGGTATGTTCCTCGAGAACAATTACGAATGGAGTTTTACTAGCGGCGGAAATGCATCAGGTATTGATGCGGTTAATTTGGGAGCATCGGCTAATTACCTGATACTGGCTAAAGCAGCCATTAACAACAGCGGTACTTCTGCACTTACTGGCGACTTAGGTCTTAGCCCAGCAGCTACTTCTTACATTACAGGGCTTGCTTTAACCGATTTTACAGGTTACGCAACTTCGGCTCAGGTTACCGGACAGGTATTTGCTGCCGACATGGCCGACCCAACACCCATTACCCTTACCACTGCTGTTGAGAATATGATTACGGCATACAACGATGCAGCCGGTCGTTCTTCAGTCGACTTTCTTGATTTGGGAACAGGCAACATAGGTGGCAAAACCCTTGCTCCTGGTATTTACAAATGGACAACTACGGTTACCATTCCTACCGACGTAGTTATTTCAGGAAACGATACCGATATTTGGATTTTTCAAATAGCCGGAGACCTTACCATGAGTACTGCAACGAACATTACTTTAAGTGGCGGAGCTCAGGCTGGTAACATTTTCTGGCAAGTAGCCGGACAGGCAACTGTGGGAACAGGTGCACATTTCGAAGGAGTAATCTTATCGATGACAAGCATTACGTTTCAAACAGGGGCTACTTTAAACGGACGTTTGTTGGCTCAAACTGCCGTTGTGCTCGATGGCAATGCGCTTACAAAACCATAATAACAGGTAATTATAGGTTATTACCCGAACAGACAAGGAGTTACTTATGGTAACTCCTTTTTTGTTTGAACTTGTCAGCTACCAGCAGAGCGGTTCTTTTCAGACAACAATAAATTTTAATAAAAAATTCCGATCATCAATTAAAATATTTCGTAATTTTATCACTCAGTTCTAATAATCAGGGTGTAATGGGCCTTTTTAAGCACTTGGGTTTCGTAGCAAACCAGAGGTATAAGGGAGCAATCCAAAGGTAAGACGAAGCAAGAAAAACGGTTCACAAAGCAAGCCAATCAGGAGCATTAGCAGAACAACAGCAACACAAAGCAGCCCAAACCTGGCACGAAGCAATGGAACTGCATGCCGAAGCAAGGCAAATAAGAGTCGAAGCAACACAATTAGTATTTTTTATAACCTAAAATTTAGTAATTATGGCAACACGACCTAAAAACTCCGAAACCGTTTCATTGGAGCGTTACCGCGTTTCTTTGGAAAATGCCGAAAACCAGCCCGAAATTGCTACCGCTATGGCTGAACTGGGTTATAACCCGGCAAAAATCACCGAAGGCAAAAACCTGTTGGCCCAAACCCGTTCCGTTTACGACCTCAACAAAACCGAGGATGACGAAACCTCAGCTGCTTACGCTGTTTTTTCCAGCAAAAAAGCGGCTCTGACTAAAATCTATAAGACACATCGGAAAAAAGCCAAAGTGGTTTTCCGTGACGATAGTTTAACTGCTAACAAATTGGCAATTACCGGCGAGATGCCCGATACTTACATCAACTGGTTCGAGGGGGTTAAAAAATTTTACAGTCTGGCAACCTCCGATACCGATATCCAAACCAAACTTTCCCGTTTGGCTATTACTCCCGAATCGCTTGCGGAAGCAAACACCTTAATTACTGAAATCGAAGACGCAAGAACAGTATATTTAAAAGAAGTGGGAGAATCGCAAAATGCCACTAAAGCCAAAGATGCCGCCATGGCAACTATGGGCTATTGGATGAGCGAGTTTTATGCGGTGGCTCGCATTGGTTTAGAAGATAAACCACAGCTTTTAGAAGCTTTGGGCATTACAGTAAAAAGCTAAGAACAAAGCCCAACCCCTTTGTATAATTAGGAGCAGGTCTAATAGTAACTCATTGCGGTTTAAGCCTGCCATAAAAGCTGCCCGCTTAGCTTTCGACCCGGGCAGTTTTTGTTTGTTAGCCTTCGTAAAACAAAAATTACATTATTTGGGGCAGATTCAGTACATAGGGCTATCAGTTAAAAAAACATACGGTACCAAAGCATTCGTCAACCAGTTGCCGAAACAATTATCCTGCTTAACATACTCTTAACAATTAAACAGAAACATTTATTGTATTTTTGCGTTTTACTAAAGTGATGAAAAAAGTTTTTGCCATAACATTATCTTTTATCCTCCTGGTAAGCCACATGAGCTTTATCGTGGGCACCCACTATTGCGGTGGTAAAACCGTGGAGTCAAAGTTAATGTTGGGTGAAACCCATTTGGGTTGTGGCATGTCCGATGGGATGTTATCATGCAGCGTAACAGACGAAACAAACACCCACAAAGTCACCATCGAAAACGTTCCCTGTTGCGAAAACCAATACCAAACCATTCAGGTTACCGATGAATTCGTAAAAGATGCCACTTCGTTTAAATTTTCGGTCGATTTTGCCTTAGCATTTATTTATGCCACGGCAAATTTCGGGTTGTATGCTGGTATCGCTCCTCAATCCTTTACCGATTATTCCCCACCTCCCCTTGAACAAGACCTTCAGGTTCTTTTTCAAACTTTCTTAATTTGATTTTTTAAAGAATGATTAATACCATGCTGCAAGCGTAGTGTGGCTTTTGGCGTTGTGCTTTTCCATTTGGGTTAACCGGAGTTCCGTAAAATTTGATAACAGACAAATAGCAATCAGCACATCAGCACATCAGCACATCAGCACATCAACGCATCAGCACATCAACGCATCAGCACATCAACGCATCAGCAAATTAGCTAAGTCATAATTCATTTAAAATCATTTTCTATGCTCAATAAAGCCATAAAGTACTTTTTAGAGAATAAGTTGGTTACTGTACTACTTCTCACAGGTATGGTAGCATGGGGTATTGTTACCGCTCCTTTCGGGTGGCAGGTGGGTGCTTTACCATCCGACCCGGTTCCGGTCGATGCCATTCCAGACATTGGTGAAAACCAGCAGATTGTTTTTACCCCCTGGAACGGACGGTCGCCACAAGACATCGAAGACCAGATTTCCTATCCGTTAACAACCTATCTTTTGGGTATTCCCGGAGTGAAAACCATTCGTAGTTCATCTATTTTTGGTTTTTCCAGTATCTACATCATTTTTGATGAAGATATAGAATTTTACTGGTCACGCTCACGAATATTGGAAAAGTTAAGTTCACTCCCCTCCGGACTATTGCCCGATGGTGTGCAACCCACATTGGGTCCAGATGCAACTGCTTTGGGGCAGGTTTACTGGTACACGCTCGAAGGGCGTGATAAGGATGGAAACCCGACTGGGGGCTGGGATTTACACGAAATACGCACCGTTCAGGATTTTTATGTAAAATATGGACTAAATGCAACCGAAGGTGTATCGGAAGTAGCATCCATTGGTGGGTATGTGCAAGAATACCAAATAGATGTAAATCCCGATGCATTAAAAGCTTACAATATTCCTTTACACAAGGTGATGCAGGCGGTACAGAAATCGAATCGTGATGTGGGGGCTAAAACCATCGAGATAAATCAGGCTGAATACCTTGTCCGTGGTTTAGGTTATGTGAAAAAGACCGAAGATATTGAGAAAGCCGTAGTGGCTGTTCAGGAAAACGTTCCCATTCGGATTAGAGACATAGGTGTAGTAACACTTGGTCCGGCAACACGAAGGGGTGCACTCGATAAAGACGGCGCAGAAGTAGTAGGCGGTGTGGTGGTAGCACGGTATGGGGCTAATCCATTGCAGGTGATTAACAATGTAAAAGAAAAAATTACGGAGATTTCACCCGGCTTGCCGAAAAAAACATTGGCCAACGGTACGGTAAGCCAACTCACTATTGTTCCATTTTACGACCGTTCGGAATTAATTTATGAAACTCTTGGTACACTGGAGGAAGCCCTTTCACTTCAGATTCTTATCACCATACTGGTTATCATTGTAATGATTTATAACTTGCGGGCATCAGTGCTTATTTCAAGCTTATTGCCCATTGCGGTGCTCATGGTTTTTATTGCCATGCGGTATTTTGGTGTCGATGCCAATATTGTGGCGCTATCCGGAATTGCCATTGCCATTGGTACCATGGTCGATTTAGGAATAATTCTCTCGGAGAACATTGTCAAACATGTTGATGAAGCACCACCCGGACAAAAGCTAATCACAACCATATACAATGGTTCGGCAGAAGTTAGTTCCGCTATTCTAACCGCAGTTTCTACCACCATTGTAAGTTTTATCCCGGTTTTTACCATGCAGGCCGCCGAGGGTAAATTATTCGGGCCGCTGGCATTTACCAAAACCTTTGCTTTGGTAGCGGCTTTGCTTGTTTCGCTATTTATTTTACCTACGTTGGCTCACTGGTTCTTTGGTTTTAAAATAAAGAGCCCCCGTCACAATAAGTGGGTCAATAATTTACTTATAGCAACGGGTGTTTTTGGATTATTCTATGGGCTTGCCTGGGCGGGAATCTTGCTGATATTATTTGGAAGTATTCCATTTCTTAAACCGCTAATCGCTGATAAAAAACTATTTAAGAAAGCATTTTTCCGCACAGCCCTTGAAAACATTGAATTGGTTTTAGTGGTAGTAGGGGTTGTATGGCTTTTGGCAAAATACTGGTTGCCACTTGGGGCTGGTAAAAGTGTGCTGCTCAACTTTGTTTTTGTTGCACT
The DNA here is from genome assembly GCA_050179685.1 of Salinivirgaceae bacterium. Taxonomy (GTDB): domain Bacteria; phylum Bacteroidota; class Bacteroidia; order Bacteroidales; family SZUA-534; genus GWE2-40-63. The sequence goes on along the minus strand of JBFXEW010000013.1, from coordinate 99,900 downwards.
TTTGGTTGGCTTTATTTTAGGGGCCTTTAGTTTACTCCAATTTTCCTATAAAAGAATTTTACGCTGGTGTTTGAACCACAAAGTGACGTTTTTACTGATTCCGACCCTGGTGATGCTGTTAGCAGTGAATGTTTGGATGGGATTCTCAACTATTTTCGGATTCCTGGCAAACGGAACGGACAAAATGGGTTGGAACATTCGAACAACTTCTGTTTGGTCAGGATTGAACCATGCCTTCCCTGGAATGGGAAAAGAGTTTATGCCCTCGCTCGATGAAGGCAGCTTTTTGCTCATGCCAACCGCTATGCCACATTCGGGGGTTGAGTACAACCGGAAAATAGTTGGACAGTTAGATATGTTGCTGACAAATATCCCTGAAGTGGAACTTTCCGTGGGTAAGTCAGGCAGGGTAGAATCGGCACTCGACCCGGCACCGGTTTCCATGTACGAAAATGTAATCAATTACAAACCAGAGTATGCTCTCGATGACAAAGGGCATCGTATGCGCTTTAAAACCGATAAGAATGGCCGTTTTGTATTGACCAGTGGAGACGCTTTAACCAACGAGGATCTGTTGTCGCGTGGTATTTCTTTAGAAGAATTGATACCGGATAAGCAGGGAAATTATTTCAGAAACTGGCGTAAACACATAAAATCATCCGATGACATTTGGAAAGAAATAGTGGCCGTAACAAAAATACCGGGTGTGACCTCGGCGCCAAAGCTACAGCCCATCGAAACGCGTTTGGTTATGTTGCAAACCGGAATGAGGGCTCCTATGGGTATCAAAGTTTTTGGTCCCGACCTTAAAACCATTGAGGAATTTGGATTAAAGCTGGAAGGCATTCTTAAAGAAGTACCCTCGGTAAAAGCCGAAGCTGCCTTTGCCGATCGAATTGTGGGGAAACCCTACATTCACCTGAACATAAACCGCGAAGAAATTTCCCGCTATGGCTTAAACATTGAGGATGTGCAGCAAACCATTGAAACGGCTGTTGGGGGAATGAAAATTTCATCTTCCGTTGAAGGACGTGAGCGTTTTCCTATACGGGTCCGTTATCCGAGGGAGTTAAGGGACGACCCGGAATCGCTTGGAAAAATTCTTATCCCAACACCCACCGGAGCACAAATCCCGCTGAATCAGTTGGTAACTATTGAATATGTACGCGGGCCACAGGCCATAAAAAGTGAGAATACTTTTCTGGTAGGCTATGTGCTGTTTGATAAAAGGGAAGGCTTTTCTGAGGTAGGCGTTGTGAACGATGCACAGGAAATGATTCAACAAAAAATTGATGCCGGGGAATTGCTTGTTCCGGCAGGGGTGAATTATAAATTCTCAGGCAGTTACGAGAACCAGGTTCGTGCCGAAAAACGCTTGAGCATTATTGTTCCCCTTGTTTTTTTAATCATCTTCCTGATACTTTACTTTCAATTCAAGTCGGTAACCACTTCGCTCATGATTTTTACCGGAGTGGCCATGGCTTTTAGCGGAGGTTTCATTATGCTCTGGCTTTATAGCCAGGGTTGGTTTGCCGATTTTACGGTTTTTGGAACAAATATCCGCGAGCTTTTTCAAATGGGCACCGTCAACCTGAGTGTTGCCGTTTGGGTGGGTTTTATTGCCCTCTTTGGATTGGCCACTGACGACGGAGTGTTGATGGGAACCTATCTTGACCAAAGCTTTGAACGAAACCGGACTAAAACCATTAAGGAAATCAGGGCTGCTGTTGTAGAAGCCGGAGAGCGAAGAATAAGGCCTGCTGTAATGACAACCACAACTACCATAATTGCCTTGCTGCCGGTACTGACTTCAACCGGACGTGGGGCCGACATTATGGTGCCAATGGCGATCCCGGCTTTTGGTGGAATGATTGTGGCAGCCATTACGTATTATATTGTTCCCACGCTTTACTGCATGCGTGAAGAGAATAAACTAAAAAAATCATAATTATGAAGCTATATATGTTATTTGCAATGCTATTGTATAGTACGATGAATTTTGCTCAAACACTCGACGATTATTTTAAAATAGCTGCTGAAAACAATCCCGGCTTACAGGCAATGTATAAAGAGTATGAGGCAGCCTTGCAAAAAGCGCCGCAGGTAAACGCTTTGCCCGACCCAACTTTTTCTTTCGGTTATTTTATTTCACCGGTTGAAACCAGAGTTGGGCCGCAACAGGCAAAGTTTTCCCTTACACAAATGTTCCCGTGGTTTGGTACATTAAAAGCGCAGGGTGATGCCGCAGCCTTAATGGCAGAATCAAAATTCCAAAGCTTTATTGATGCACGGAACAAACTTTATTTGCAAGTGGCTTCCGCTTATTATCCTTTGTATGAATTAAATGAATGGATTCGCATTGAACAGGAGAATATAAGTATTTTGGAATCCTACAAAACCATTGCAAATCAGAATTTCAAAAACGGAAAAGGAACCCTGGTCGATGTTTTACGGGTGGATATTATGCTAAAAGATGCTCAAATCAATTTGGATATTTTGAGCGATAAGGAAAAGCCCTTATTAACTACTTTCAATAAGCTTTTAAACCGGCCGGAAAATGAAATAGTGCACATCAGCGACTCAATAATACCGGCAATTCTGGCCGATAGCTACAGAAAAGATTCGTTGATTGCATCAAACCCAAAATTAAAAGCGCTGGATTTAAAATTACAGGCAGTAAAGGCCACGGAACTTGCGGCTCATAAACAGGGCCTGCCAAAATTTGGGTTGGGACTCGATTATGTGCTGGTTGGCGAACGCAACGATATTACATCGACCGATAATGGCAAAGATGTTATTATGCCCATGATAAGTGTTAGCATCCCTGTTTTCAGAGGCAAGTACAAAGCTTCAGTAAAAGAAGCTCGTTTGTTGCAGGAAAGCTATGCGTTTCAGAAACAAGAAGTAGCGAATACACTCATTTCTGAATATGAAATGGCCTGGTTTCAGGTTCAACAGCAATTGCAATTAGTATCACTTTACAAACAACAAGTACAAACCTCTGAGCAATCGTTAAACCTGCTTTTTACTTCGTATGGCAATTCCGGTAAGGAGTTCGAAGAAGTATTGCGAATGCAGCAGCAGTTACTAAAATATCAGAAAATGAGTGCAACAGCTTTGACTCAATACCAGCTAGCCCTGGCAAAAATCAATTATTTAACATCAAAATCGCATTAAAATGAAAGCACCAGATAAAAAAACAATAATAATTGCCGCAGTAATATTTGTTCTTGGTTTACTGGCAGGATGGTTGATATTTGGAGGGAACAAAAGTAATTCTCATGATGACCACGAACACATTGAAACGGAAATAAACGGAGAAAAAGTATGGACCTGCTCCATGCATCCACAAATCCGACAAAGCGAGCAGGGCGATTGCCCCATTTGCGGAATGGACTTAATCCCACTGGAAGATGATCAAAATGCCGGGGTTGATCCCAAGGCTATAAGTATGTCGCCTACGGCAATGCAACTGGCTAACGTAAGTACAGCAATTGTTGGCTCAATACATCCGGTTAAACAAGTTCGTTTAAATGGTAAAGTGCAGGCCGACGAACGTTTGGTTTATTCGCAATCATCGCATATTCCGGGTAGAATTGAAAAATTGCTGGTGAATTTTACCGGTGAATATGTGAATAAAGGGCAAACCATTGCCTATGTGTATTCCCCCGATTTGGTAACGGCACAGGAGGAATTGTTCGAAGCGGAGAAAATTGCTGAACCACAGCCTCAATTATTTGCATCGGTAAAAGAAAAGTTAAAAAACTGGAAGTTGTCTGACAAGCAAATTGATGCCATGCTGACTTCAGGTAAGATACAAGAGAAATTTCCGGTTCAAGCCGATGTTTCAGGTTATGTAACAAAAAAAATGATAAATCCGGGCGATTATATTCGTGGGGGAGAAGCAATTTATGAAATAACCGACCTTTCCAAAGTATGGGTTTTATTTGATGTTTATGAATCGGACCTGGCATGGGTAAAAAAAGGAAATAAAGTAGATTTTACTGTAGCCTCTTTGCCTGGCGAGTCATTTATAAATACTATAACTTATCTCGATCCCGTGATTGACCCAAAAACACGAGTGGCAAAAGCAAGAGTTGAATACAACAATGCAAACGGAAAACTAAAACCGGAAATGTTTGCTTCGGGCGTGGTTGAAGCCGAATTGAAAGGGAAGTCAAAATTACTTGTTGTGCCAAAAACAGCCGTAATGTGGACGGGTAAACGCTCTGTTGTTTACATTAAATCAAGTTCTGAACAAGGGGTTAGTTTTATCATGCGTGAAGTGACTTTGGGTGCCGCTTTGGGAGAAAGTTATATCATTGAAAGTGGTTTAATGGAAGGCGAAGAAATTGCGGTAAACGGCACATTCAGCATCGATGCCGCCGCTCAATTGGCGGGAAAACCCAGTATGATGAGTCCGTCCGGTGGCGGAGGACAAGTGATGTTAGGACACAATCATGGGGGCGCGGCTACAGAAGGAAGCACTACACACGAAGTACAAGAGGAAAAACCACGGGCTGAAGCACCAAAATCTTTGTCCATTAACAGGCAGGCAAAAAAGGCTTTACAACCTATATATATTGCATACCTGGAATGGAAAGATGCCTTGACCAACGACGATTTCAAAGAAGCTCAAAAAAATGCAGCAGAGATGAAGTCAGAATTGAAAAAAATCAACATGAACCTGTTTAAAGGCGATGCTCACAATGCATGGATGTCCTTTCAGGGCAAGCTAAACAATAGTTTAGCGCATGTTCAGCATTATTCCGATATTGAAAAACTGCGAAAAGCCTTTCAATCAGTTTCTGTTACGATGATTGAAATGACCGTCACATTCACTCCCCTTGGCAATACCATTTACGTCCAGCATTGCCCCATGGCCGATAACAACAAAGGGGCCGACTGGTTAAGCTCGGAAAAGGAAATCAGAAACCCCTACTTTGGAAGTTCGATGCTTACTTGCGGAGAAGTTACCAAAGAAATTAAGTAATCATTTTATTAAACTTAAAAATTTGACAATCATGAAATACTACATAAACAAAACAATAGCAGCAGATTTTGACACTACTGTTGAGCTTGTATCAAACGCATTGGAAAAAGAAGGTTTTGGAATATTATCCGAAATTGATATTCAGGAAAAATTAAAAGAAAAACTCAATGTTGATTTCAGGAAATATAAAATTCTTGGCGCATGTAATCCACCTAACGCCTACAAAGCACTTCAGCACGAAGATAAAATTGGTACCATGCTCCCATGCAATGTAATTGTGCAGGAAACTGGTGATAACCAGGTGGAAGTGGCTGCCGTCGATCCTACAGCATCGATGATGGCTGTTGATAATGGAAAGCTTGCCGGTATTGCCGGAGACATTAAAGCAAAACTTGAGCGGGTTATCGCCTCACTTTAATAGGTGATTAATAATTGTAAGAATCAACGTGTAATATTTAAAACTATAATTATGAAGTATTTAATAAGATTTTCAGGTATTGCAGTAGCATTATTGGTTCTGTTTACAGCCTGTGGAAAAGAAGAAACCAATGAATCAAACATTGAAGGTATTTATCAAGGCACTTTGACAGGTTTAATAGTTAAAAGCACCACGGAAAATTCAGAAAGTATAGCTGCTTCTTCTGAAATTACCATATCGGGCGAAAATGAAATTCAGGTGCATTGTTATTCAGAAAATTTCGATACCACCTTTGTAATGAATTATTACCATCACAACGATAGTGCTTACGTGTGCTACACCGGTGATGACTTTGACGACATGTATGGACACATGCTCGGAGACGGACATATGGGTGGAATGATGGATGATATGCATAAGGGTGAAACAGAATGGATGCACCACAAGAGTGAAGAACATAAAGAAGGTGATGAACACTTTGGCGGTTTTAATAGGGTAAATCACAGCTTTTCATACACCTTTCAGATGAACAGAAATGATTCCTCGGATGATTTGCATTTTCAGGGTATAAAGCAGTAATTATTTTTAATTCTTTAAACTAATAATATGAAAACAAAAGTCTTAAGTTTAGTAGGTATGTTCCTTTTGGGGACAAGTATGGTATTTGCACAGGCAAAAACCGATAAATTTGAAGTAAAGGGCAACTGCGGCATGTGCGAAAACCGCATCGAAAAAGCGGCCAAATCAGTTGATGGGGTTACCACAGCTGACTGGAACAAAGAGACTAAAATACTGGAGCTTTCCTTTGATGAATCCAAAACATCGGTACACAAGATACAAATGGCAATTGCCAGGGTGGGTCATGATACGCCCATGCACAAAGCCAGCGATGAAGTCTACGGAAACCTTCCCGGGTGCTGCAAGTATGAGCGAACAGACTCAAAAATGGAAATGAACGGCCACGAAGGTCATAAGCATTAATCAACGGTTAAGGCCATTGCGATTACAAATTAATCGCGATGGCCTTCTGCTTACAAAAATTATGTATGGAAAATACTCCCAGGCAAAAACTAATTCAAACCATTCTGTTTCTGGCCATAGCCACAATTCTCTATAATATAGGCGAAGGTCTGGTGTCGCTTAGTTATGGAATAAGCGATGATTCTCTTGCCTTGCTGGGATTCGGTGTCGACAGCTTTGTTGAAGTTTTATCAGGTTTGGGTATTTTACACCTGATTTACCGGATGAAAAAAAATGGCAACAACGACATCACCTCCCGCGATAAATTCGAACGGCAGGCCCTTAAAATTACAGGAGTCAGTTTCTACATCCTCGTAGTTGGTCTGGTTGCCGGTTCGGTAATTAACTGGATTACCAGGACTACTCCCGAAACAACCAGGGTGGGGATTATCATTGCGGTATTATCTCTCCTTACAATGTATTTCTTAATGACCTGGAAAATGAAGGTAGGGAAGCAGTTGAATTCCGATGCCATTATTGCCGATGCCAACTGCACCAAAACATGTTTTTACTTATCGTTTATTTTGCTTGTATCAAGTGGTCTGTATGAACTTTTTGGCATCGTATGGTTCGATATTGCCGGTTCCCTGGGTATTGCCTGGTTTGCCTTTTTAGAGGGCAGGGAAGCGTTTGAAAAAGCCAAAAGCAATGAATTGTGTTGCCATGGTTGCGATTAGTCTTTTGTGAAAAATAGATACTTGCCAATGGACTTCTATACAAAAATACGTAATTTTAACATTCATTTTTTTTTTATAATTAATTGAAAGCGTCATGGGATACAGTAAAGATTTGTTGCAAACAACCCAAAAGCCCAAATGGGCGGGTTTTATTGGTGTGCTAAGTCTTTTATTGGCACTTGCCTGGCTGCCTGTTCAATGGTTTGAGAAAAACAGTCTGAGTGGTTTTGACGGGGTTTTTACCCTTGTTTTTTTATTTAATGGCATGGCTTTAATTATGGCCGGAAAAGGGAAGTCGCTGGAACGAATATTTGGTAAGGCCTATCTAAAATTAAACGATCAGGAAATTATACTTAAATCCGGAATTTTTGATAAGGAGCGACGCATTCCCTGGGAAGAGCTCGGTAAATTGGATTATAAACCCAGTCGCTATGAGTTTGGGTTGAAAAATGGAGAGCGCGTTAAACTCAGTTTGGTAAAACTTAATTATGACGACATTCAGGAACTCAAACGCGTGATTAAAACCCTGGCAGAACAAAAGAGTATTCAATTAATTGGTGAATAATCTTGAAGTAAGTAGGAATCTGGATATCTTTGAAAGCGAAACATAAAAATATTTAAAACTACAGCTATGATACAATTAACTTCCGAAATGAAGGCTTTGGTAGCAAACCATCAGTGTTTTCATGCTACAGTCAGCAAAGACGGATTACCCAACATTGCGCCCAAACGTTCCACTCGCGTTCTCGACGATGCCACCCTGGTTTTTAACGAGGGAGTAGGCGGAACCACCTACCGCAACATCCTCGACGGCTCAAAAGTGGTGGTAGCTGTGGTAAACCGCGAGGTAATGGATGGGTATCGCTTTGTTGGAACTCCTGAAGTAATTACCGAAGGCGAATTGTACGAAAAATCGGCCGAATTGTCGATAAAAGCCGGAATGCCCAAACCAAAAGCAGTTATTAAAGTTCATATCGAAGAAATTCACAGCCTGAAACCCGGACCTTTGGCAGGAAAGAAAATCTCATAATTAAATTTTGGCAATCGAATAAACTTCGTTGGGCCCTTTGGAATTTCCAATATCCAACCAGTCATCAGCGCAGGTTAGCGAAGCATTTGCATTAGTCAAGGCACGAATTGTTTAAACACTACGGTGGTGCAATCTGTTGTTGCATTACAACTAAAAATAAAAACATGAACTGGACCACAGAATCAATCCCCGATTTAACAGGAAAAACAATCATAATAACCGGTGCCAATAGCGGACTTGGGTTGGAAGCATCAAGGCAACTGAGTTTAAAAGGAGCGACAGTTATAATGGCGGTGCGTAATCGCGACAAAGGCGAAAAGGCCATTCAGGAAATCAAAAAGCAGCATCCCCAGGCAAGTCTTGATCTTATTCCTTTGGATTTGGCCGATTTGGATTCGGTTCACGCGTTTGCCAGCGAATTTCAGGAAAAGTATTCGCAACTCGATGTACTTATAAACAATGCCGGTGTCATGTTCCCGCCTAAAAGGGAATTGAGCAAGCAGGGATTCGAGATTCAGTTCGCCATCAATCATCTGGGGCACTTTGCCCTTACAGGTTTGCTGTTAAAAATGTTTAAAACAAGCCCCGGCTCCCGTGTGGTAAGCCAGAGCAGTATGGCCCATAAAATGATGGGCGACATTCACTTCGACGATTTGCAGGGTGAAAAGAATTATCAAAAAATGAAGTTCTATGCCCAAAGCAAACTGGCAAACCTTTTATTTACTTATGAATTGGACCGGTTGTTTAAGGCACATAACATCAATGCTATTGCAACAGCTGCGCATCCCGGCTTATCGGCCACCAACCTGTTTCGCTCTTCAGGCAGTCTGGTCGAATTTTTTAGTTCGTTGATTGGTCAAAAAGCATCATGGGGAGCATTGCCGGTTTTGCGGGCGGCTACTGAAGACGCCTTGACGGGATCTGAATTTTTTGGCCCCCGGGGATGGTTCGAGATTAGTGGGCATCCGGTTCGGGTAAAGTCAACACCCAAATCGCACCATACAGAACTGGCCCGTAAATTATGGAAGGTTTCCGAAGAGCTTACCGGCGTAAGTTTTGATTTTGCATCCTGAAAATAAGCAGTTCACTAATTGTTTTTAAAAGGAATATGCAAAGAACGACCTATAACATAGCAAAAATGGACTGTCCGTCGGAGGAGCAGATGATTCGGATGAAATTGGACGGTTTGCCACAGATTAAATCCTTACACTTCGATATTCCCGGCCGGAAATTACAGGTTGTTCACCAGGGCGACAGTAAAGAGATTCTTTCCCGGCTCGAAACCTTAAAATACGATACCTCGGAACTTGCCTCGGAACCTGTGCTGTATGAAGAAATTTCCGGCGATGAGCAAAGCGGGGAACGAAGCATTCTTTGGGCAGTTTTACTCATTAATTTTGCTTTTTTTGCTATAGAGTCACTTACCGGATTTCTTTTTGGGTCGATGGGCTTAGTGGCCGACAGCCTCGATATGTTAGCCGATAGCATGGTTTATGGCTTGTCACTTTGGGCTGTTGGCGGAAGTGTTCTTAGGAAAAAACAGGTAGCCCGCTTAGCCGGATATATGCAGTTACTGTTGGCTGTACTTGGTTTGGTTGAGGTGCTTCGGCGTTTTTTCGGTACAGCACCCTTGCCTGAATTCACCACCATGATTGGTGTTTCCCTGCTGGCTTTGGGAGCTAATGTGCTTTGTTTGTACCTGCTTCAGAAAAGCAAAAGTAAGGAAGCCCATATGCAGGCAAGCAGGATATTTACTTCGAACGATATCCTTATCAATGCCGGAGTAATTGTGGCCGGTATTCTGGTATTTGTTTTTCAGTCACCTTTCCCCGATTTGCTTATCGGGATGTTGGTATTTATTGTGGTGGCCCGTGGCGCGTACCGCATTCTTCAATTGGGAAAGTAAGCCGTTCCTCCTCCGGTATTTTATATAACATAATTGCTTGCAATCGGGTTGTGTACAGTGTGTTGCATGGTCAAAACAAGACGGATGCATTGCAAAACCCAAACCCATGACAAAAGGCAGCAAATAACGCTTGTTTTTTTTCTAGCTTTGGAACGCATAAACCAGAATAACTAAGCAATTCGGAATGTTTAGGCGGGGAATCAGCCAAAAAATCAGCAGAAATATTTTCAAAGTCTGAGTTTTTTAAATTTGCTTAACCTCGAAAGTAAACTTCAGTTTTTCCGGCGCAGTATTTCGAAGGTGTCGGATTCGAATCAGCAAATACTTCTGGTTTCACCATTTTAAAATAGGTATACTATGAAGAATAGAGATTTCAATTTAAGTCCTGATCCCCTGGTTCGCTTTCTGCAGAAACCCAAAAGGGAATTTACCAAAGCCGATATCATTAATTATGTGGAAGCTCAGGGTATCGAAATGATTAATTTCCGCTATGTGGGTGACGACGGACGTTTAAAAGCACTGAATTTTGTAATTCAAAGCCGCGAACACCTGGAGCAGATATTATCGACCGGTGAGCGGGTCGATGGTAGCAGTCTGTTTAATTTTCTCGAAACCGGTTCGAGCGATTTGTATGTGGTTCCCCGGTTCAAAACTGCTTTTTTAAATCCTTTTTCTGAGATTCCTGCTGTGGATATCTTGTGTGCTTTCTTCGACAAAACGGGCAATCCGCTCGAAAGTGCTCCCGGAAACATCATGCGTAAAGCCCATCGGGCGTTTTTTGAATCCACCGGTTACCAGCTCGAAGTAATGGGCGAAATAGAATATTATGTAATCAGCCCAAAAGACGATATGTACCGGGCCACCGATCAGCGGGGTTACCACGAGTCGGCTCCCTTTGTTAAATGGGAAAAATTACGTACCGATGCCTTGCTGGCCATTGCCCAAACCGGTGCAGAACTTAAATATGGCCATTCTGAAGTGGGTAATTTTTGTGATGAACGCTTCGATTATGAACAGAACGAAATTGAGTTTTTGCCAACTCAGGTCGAAGATGCTGCCGATCAATTGATAATTGCCAAATGGATTTTGCGCGAAGTGGGATACCGCTACGGCGTTACGGTGAGTCTGGCTCCAAAAATTACGGCCGGAAAAGCCGGAAGTGGAATGCATATTCACATGCGTCCGGTTAAAGATGGAAAAAATGTTACCCTGGTCGATGGTAAATTAAGCGATGTGGCTAAAAAAGTAATTGGAGGTATTCTGGATATTGCGCCGGCTTTGTCGGCATTTGGAAACCCGATTCCAACCAGTTATTACCGTTTGGTTCCCCATCAGGAAGCACCAACCAACGTGTGCTGGGGCGAACGGAACCGCTCTACCCTGATTCGTGTTCCCCTGGGTTGGGTAGGAGCCAACGATATGATAGCCAAAGCCAATCCGCTGGAAGAGCCCATGAATCGCGATTTCTCCGGTAAGCAAACTTTTGAATTACGCAGTCCCGATGGCGCTGCCGATATTTATTTGTTGCTGGCAGGTATCTGTGTAGGGGCACGCCATGGTTTTGAAATGCCCAACGGAATTGAATTTGCCGATAAAACCCATGTCGATGTAAATATTTTCGACGAAAAGCATAAAGCCCGGCAACAAAGCCTTTCGCAATTGCCCGCCTCGTGTTTCGAAGCAGCACAGGCGCTCATCGATAAGGCTGATGTGTTTAAACAGCAAGGAGTTTTTACCGATGCTTTGATTCAGGGCGTTGCCCGCAAACTACGGGAATACAACGACCAGGATTTACGAAAAAATCTGGAAGGTAATCCTGAAGAAACCATGAAACTGGTTCAACGTTTCCTGCATTGCGGATAGTGCTTTAAAACTTTTTTACTTCTATAAAACAAAGAGGTTGTCCCAAAAGGAAGGTGCATTTGCCAAAAACTTACAAAATGGAAGTAATCTTCAAAAAAGGGACGCTGATGACGCGGATTTTGACTGATTTTCGCAGATCTAATCAGCGTAAATCAGTTTTTTCAGCGTTATATCTCTTTTAATTTGAAAGAAGATGGTTTAAATCTTTTGCTTTTTAGACAGCCTCTTTTTTTTAACTTCATTTATCGGTGTGCTTTTAGATGTTTTGTGTTCTCTTTAAGGCTTAGAATACATAATTTTCTTTTCATTACCATGCCAAAGGCAAGCCTCTCACGCCAATTGACACCTGCTAAAACACATCTTATAAAAATCAAACTATCCTGACGCAATGGTGGGGATGAAAGCATCTATAAAATTAAATTTGGCGCAATAATACTACTATATGGCTGAATAATTACCCTTGTTACCTGGTTGATAGTGTACCTTTGACCTAACTAAACAAGAATTATGTATTTACTTGGATTCGATATAGGAAGTTCATCAGTAAAAGCCAGTTTACTCGACATTAAAACCGGGCAAGCCGTGGGTTCTGCATTTAGCCCCGATTCTGAAATGGAAATGATTGCTCAAAAGCCCGGATGGGCCGAGCAGGATCCGGAGAAATGGGTCGAAAATGCAAAAAATGCACTTCAAAAAATTAAGGCATCAACTGCAATCGATTTTTCAGCCATTAAAGCCATTGGTATTTCGTACCAGATGCACGGCCTGGTGTTGGTCGATAAAAACGGCATAGTGCTTCGTCCATCCATTATCTGGTGCGATAGCCGTGCCGTGAAAATTGGTGAATTAGCCAATCAGGAATTGGGTTCGGCGTACTGCTTAAGTCATTTGTTGAATTCTCCCGGCAATTTTACGGCCTCTAAATTAAAATGGGTCGAGGCGAACGAAAAGGATATTTACAAACAGGTTTATCGCGCCATGTTACCGGGCGATTACTTTGCCTACCGCCTTACCGGAGCCATGAAAACTACACGTAGTGGATTATCCGAAGGCATTATGTGGGATTTCAAAGAAAACAGGGTAGCACAAAAGCTGCTCGATTTCTACGGCATCGATGCTTCAGTTTTACCTGAACTGGTTGACACTTTCTCGGTTCAGGGTACAGTGAATGCCGAGGCAGCCAAAGCATTCGGACTTCCTGAGGGTATTCCGGTAGCTTATCGTGCCGGCGACCAGCCTAACAATGCCTTTTCGCTGAATGTGCTGAATCCGGGTGAGATTGCTGCTACAGCGGGAACTTCGGGAGTGGTTTACGGGGTAAGCGATCAGGTAAAATTCGATCCCAAATCGCGGGTGAATACCTTTCTTCATGTGAACGATTCTACCGGAGAACAACGCTTGGGTGTATTGCTTTGCCTGAATTCAACCGGTATATTAAACTCCTGGCTGCGTAAAAATGTGATGAGCGCTACCGATAGCTATGAGCAAATGAACGAGCTGGCTGCAAAAATTCCGGTAGGTTCCGAAGGATTAATGTTCTTTCCTTTTGGAAACGGAGCTGAGCGGGTTTTGGAAAACAAAGATTTGGGTGCTCGACTCGAGGGCCTAAACTTTAATATTCATTCCAAAGCTCATGTGTTGCGGGCAGCTCAGGAAGGCATCGTGTTTTCGTTGGTGTACGGAATGGAAATTATGGAAGAAACCGGTATCGAAACCCGGGTTATTAAAGCAGCCAAGGCCAATATGTTTTTGAGTCCTTTGTTCAGGGACACCCTGGCCGGAACTACCGGCGCCACTATCGAAATGTACGAAACCGATGGTTCGCTGGGTGCAGCACGGGGAGCTGGTGTGGGAGCCGGCTATTATAAATCGTTTAGCGAAGCGTTTACCCATCTGAAAAAGCTAGAGCAGATTAAAATCCCGGAATCAGAACAACAACAATACAAAACAGCTTATCAGGCCTGGAAAAAGCGCCTTAATGAATTATTGTAAGAGTTATTAGTAAAACGAATATAATACAACTTAAAAATAAAGAATCATGAGTATAGTTTTAGGCGAAAAAGAATTCTTTAAAGGAATTGGAAAAATTCAGTTCGAAGGCGTGGAATCGAAAAACCCGATGGCTTTTCGATATTACGACGAGAATCGCAAAATTGGCGGTAAAACCATGAAGGAACACCTGCGTTTTGCGGTGGCTTACTGGCACTCGTTTGTTGGCGATGGAGGCGATCCTTTTGGCAATGCAACCCGTCCGATGCCCTGGAAAGGTGCCGGCGATCCCATAGCAGCAGCAAAAAATAAAATGGATGCCGCTTTTGAATTCTTTACCAAGCTGGGGAACCCGTTTTATTGTTTCCACGATTTCGATTTGGTTAGCGAAGGCAGTTCGGTTGCTGAATCGGAAAAAAGGCTGCAAACCATTGTGGAATATGCCAGTCAGAAACAAAAGGAATCAGGAGTAAAGCTTCTTTGGGGAACGGCCAATGCGTTCTCTAATCCCCGTTATATGAACGGTGCAGCAACCAATCCCGATTTTAATGTAGTGGCCTATGCCGGCTCACAGGTTAAGGCAGCACTCGATGCAACCATTGCCTTAGGTGGAACCGGATATGTTTTCTGGGGCGGTCGCGAAGGCTATATGAGTTTGTTAAACACCAACATGAAACGCGAACTGGAACACCTGGCCCGTTTCTTACACATGGCTAAAGATTATGCCCGTAAAAATGGTTTTACCGGTAAATTCTTTATCGAGCCCAAGCCTATGGAACCTTCGAAACATCAGTACGATTTTGATAGTGCTACCGTTTTGGGATTCCTGCGTCAGTACGACCTGATGGACGATTTTGCCTTAAATGTTGAAGTGAACCATGCTACCCTGGCACAGCACACCTTCCAGCACGAGTTGCAGGTAGCTGCCGATGCCGGTTTGTTGGGCAGTATTGATGCCAACAGGGGCGATTACCAAAACGGTTGGGATACCGACCAATTCCCGATTAATGTTTATGAATTGGTTGAGTCCATGCTGGTTATTCAGGAAGCAGGAGGATTTAAATACGGAGGTATTAACTTCGATGCTAAAATCAGAAGAAACTCTACTGATCTGGATGATTTGTTTATTGCACACATTGCCGGAATGGATGCTTTTGCCCGTTCATTAATTGTGGCCGATAATATTTTAGCAAATTCTGATTACAAAAAACTGCGTACCCAACGTTATGCCAGTTTCGATAGTGGAAAAGGTAAAGACTTTGAGCAGGGAAAACTTTCGCTCGAAGACTTACGCAATATTGCCGCAGCTGCTGGTGAGCCCGCTCAAATTAGCGGTAAGCAGGAATTGTACGAGGCCTTGTTGAATATGTACATTTAAAATATACCTGGCGTAAAGCCAACGTTCATTGCATCATTTTGTACAAAACCTTCGGGATGTAAAAGACCCGAAGGTTTCACTGTTTCTTTAACAATAGATAATTTGATGGGCTTTTTTTGTTATTTTCTGGAGCGTAGCAAAAAGGTCGGTTTAGGTTTAGGTTAACAAATAGTATAGTTAATGTGCAGTGTTGGGGTTTCTTAATCCAGTCAGCCGTTTTAGGTTAAAGTAAGAGGTTCCAATACTGCATTTTGTATCTTTTTTGTAATTATTTAAACCCACAAATAATGATCAAAAATAGTTCAGAAGGAAGCAAGTTCTATGTGTTTGGAATTACTTTGGTTGCTACGCTGGGGGGTTTGCTTTTCGGTTACGATACCGCTGTAATATCAGGGGCTGAAAAATCCATCCAGGCTTATCTTATCGAAGGGCTTAACCTAAGTACCCTGGTTCATGGAGCCACTACATCGAGCGCCTTAATAGGCTGCATAATCGGAGGAGCAATTTCTGGCCTGTTAGCACGGCGCTACGGTCGGCGAAATTCACTGATGCTGGCAGCTGCTTTGTTTTTCTTTTCGGCTCTGGGTTCTGCTTTCCCCGAAACTTTATTCTTTACCTACGGTGAACCAACCATGGGTTTATTGCTTACTTTTAATTTGTACCGTATTATCGGTGGAATTGGTGTAGGCCTGGCCTCAGCCGTGGTGCCCATGTATATTGGCGAAATTGCTCCGGCAAATATTCGAGGAAGGCTGGTGTCGTTAAACCAGTTTGCCATAATCTTTGGAATGCTGGTGGTTTATTTTGTAAACTGGGGCATAGCCAACGGGCAAAGCCTTGAATGGATTAATTCCATTGGATGGCGCCGTATGTTTCTTTCAGAAGCAATTCCCGCCGGTTTGTTTGGCATTTTGCTGTTTTTTGTCCCTGAAACACCCCGTTACCTGTCGCTAAACGATAAAGATGATAAAGCCCTTACCATTCTGACCCGCATTAATGGTCAACAAAGGGCGCAAAGCATTCTGAGTGAAATAAAAAGTACCATTCAAAATCATTCGGGCAACCTGTGGTCGTATGGGAAAACAGTAATAATTATCGGAATTTTGCTTTCGGTATTTCAGCAGTTTGTAGGAATTAATGTGGCTCTATACTACGCACCCCGTATTTTTGAAAGCATGGGAGCAGGTAAAGATGCCTCCATGATGCAAACTGTTGTAATGGGTTTGGTAAATGTGGTATTTACCGTGTTTGCCATCTTAACCGTCGACAAACTGGGGCGTAAACCACTGCTGATGATTGGTTCGGTGGGTATGGCTATTGGTATGTTTGCCATTGGAGCCTTGTCGTTTATGAATATTGTGGGAACCAGCACCCTGGTTTTTATCATTATTTACACTGCTTCGTTTATGATGTCGTGGGGACCCATTTGTTGGGTGCTTATTTCTGAGATTTTCCCCAATAAAATACGGGGTAAAGCAGTAGCAGTGGCTGTTGCTGCACAATGGGCAGCCAACTATTTTATATCGTCAACTTATCCGTCGATGATGGAGTTTAGTGGCGGATTAACCTACAGTTTTTATGGCTTAATGAGTGTGCTGTCGTTCCTGTTTGTGTGGAAGATGGTTCCCGAGCCCAAAGGAAAAACACTGGAGGAAATTGAACAGTTTTGGAAAAAATAATAGGTTTTTCTCAATAGGTTTTAGATAAATTTTAGATTAAAGGTAGGCTGTAAGTTGCGTAAACCCAGCATTCACCAAGTTTTTTCTTTAATTTATTTGGTTTAGGTTTAGTGGAAAGTGCCTGCGCCAGCAGGCATTTTCTTTTTAATAAATCGGGTAATCATAAATCAGGAGCAAGGGTTTCGTGTTTATTTTTGTAGATTTATCGAAACATAAAAAGTAAAGCATGGCCGTTAAAGCACTTGGTTCCAATTATTTTTTACACGACGACTTTCCTTTGGGCATTCGTCGGGTCGATAAGTTTCAAAATATTTCGCATGCCGACGATTTAACGGAGATTGAACATTACCACGACTTTACTGAAATTGCTTTTATTGTAAAAGGAAAAGGAACCCAGGTTATCGAAGAGCAGGAATACGCTGTTTCGGCCGGCGATGTTTTTGTATTGCAGGGGCACCAGAAACATTTTTTCAAAGATACCGAAGGGGTGGAGATTGTGAATGTAATGTATAGCGATCGCAAAAACAATCCGCTGATATCGAACGAAGTTCGTTTGCTTGAGGGCTACCGCGCCTTGTTTTTCCTCGAATCGCAATACCGCGCCTGGCATCACTTTAAGAATAAGCTGCATTTGGTGCGTAGCGAGCTGGCTAAGATTGAGATTCTGCTCAATTCCATGATACTCGAATTCAATAAGCAGCAGGAAGGCTACCGGCTCATTCTTAAGAACCGGCTCGAAGAATTGATTATTCTGCTTTCGCGTCACTATTCAAGCCTCGATGCTACTGAAGCCAAGGCCTTGGTTCGCATCGGTAAAGTAATTGATTTTATGGAACTGAATTTTGCCGATAAAATCTACCTCGATGAGTTGGCCGATATGGCTTTTATGAGCACCCGTAATTTTCAACGCATCTTTAAAAAAGCGGTGGGTTCATCGCCCAGCAATTACCTGATGCAGATTCGCCTGCAAAAATCGCGTAAACTTTTGCGCGAAACCGACTTGTCGGTGTCTGAAATTGCCGGTGATACCGGCTTTGGCGACGGCAATTACTTTATCAAATGCTTTAAAAAGGAGAACGGCATCACGCCGGTGAAATTCCGCATGCGTTATAGCGGAAGAAACAAGGATTGAGTTCCGTTTTAGGAAGAAAAACACCGGCAATAAACCGTGAAGTTTTATGCCGGTGTTTCTTTTATGTTTTTTCTAGAACCGCAAGGTTACACCCGCTAAAAAGTGAGTTCCCGCCTGCGGAAAATAGCCATCCATGGCATACCGCTCCCCACCAAGTAAATAACTGTAAACCCAGGCATTGGTTTCGTAGTGATAATTATCCAGGTTGTTTATCAGTAAACTGAAGGTAAGCGCATCGGCAAAAGCCGGCTTAAGCGTATAGTGTATTTGCAGGTTGTTTACCAGATAAGCATCGAGCATGCGGTCGGTGCTTTGGGTGTTGTCGATGTATTGCCTGCCCACATATTGACTCGACAGTCCCAGGGTCAGGTTCTTGACGGGCGAAACCCGGAGCAGACTGTTAAAAACCACATTGGGCGAAAAAGCAATATCGGTTTTGCCCCGGTTAATGCTTTCCTGACTCCAGGTGTCCCAATTGTCGATGTATTCGGTAAAATCGAGGATTTTATTCTCACTCAGACTCAGGTTCAGGTCCCAGCTAAAGAATTCGGTAAGGGTAAGTTTTCCCATAAGTTCAATACCCCGGCGGTAACTGCGGTCAACGTTGGTCATAATAGCCGAACCCACATCGTTAATCTGTCCGGTAAGTACCAGTTGGTCGAGGTAAGCCATGTAATAGATATTAGCCCCCAGTTGCATGTTGGTGTTGTGGAAGGTATATCCGGCTTCGATATCGTGCAGGTGTTCGGCTTTTGGAATGGTCTGTCCGGGACCAATGTCGGTAAAGGCGCTGCGGTTGGGTTCACGACTGGCCCGGGCATAATACACATAAGCTTCGGATTGTTTTCCCGGTTTTATTTTTATTCCGGCTTTGGGATTGAAAAAGCTGAACTGATGGCTTTGTCCAATATCGCGTAAATCGTCGTCTATACCAACAATATCGTGGCTTATGTGGCGGTATTGTGCATCAACATAAAGTGAAAAGGCCTTGTTAAGTTGCAGGTTGGCTTTGGCATAAGTGTGCCAGTCGGTTTTGGTTCCGGTGTTTCGGTACCATTCATAGTCTTTTTCGAGCGAGCCCATGTGCTGTGCCCAGATAATGGTTCCGTAATGCCGTCCGTCGTAACGGTTGGCGCCGCCTCCCAGCGATGCATCGAGTGTACTGCTTTTGTAATTCAATGAGGCCACTGCTCCGTAAAAATCGTTGTCGAGCCATTTTTGACGGATTAAATTACTGCTGGTAATGGTGTCGTTCACTACAATTACAAGGGGCATGGCATAGTCTTCAAAATCCTCGTCGGCTTTGTATTGTTCGTAGTAACCCCGTCCGTAGGTGTAGTGTAAGGCCGCATTAAGGTTGAGCTTCGGGTTTAATTGTTGCGAAAAGAAAAGCTGGTAGTGATCCTGCTGGTAGTTGTCGGTTTCGTTTTTGTAGGTGTACAGGTTGTAGGTACGGGGGTCCGAGGCCATCATTTGTTGGGTCTCCTCAGGCGAGTATAACCCATGGTCTTCGTAGCGCTGCATGCCTTCATAATCGCTTTCGAGGCGCACTTTGGGCACGCCATTCCAGGCCTGGTAAGTGGTTTCGGCTCCCGAAAACACATTCACTTTAATCAGGGTCTTTTCAGCATAATAAGCTCCAGAGAGGTAATATGATTGTAAATCGCTGAAAGCGCGGTCAACAAATCCATCGGAAGTGATTTTTGATAAGCGGGCATCAAAGGCAAAGTGGTCGTTAAGCAATCCACTGCCTACCTTCACGGTGTTTTTAAAAGTGCTGAACGAGCCCGCCGATGAGGCTATTTCTGCGTAAGCTTCTTCGTTGAGGGTGTTGGTCTGCATGTTGATGGTTGCGCCAAAAGCCGCTGCCCCGTTGGTCGATGTTCCCACGCCCCGCTGAACCTGTATGTTGTCGATAGAGCTGGTAAAATCGGGCATGTTCACCCAAAAAACGCCATGCGATTCGGCATCGTTCAGGGGAATTCCGTTTACGGTAACATTAATGCGGTTGGCATCGGTTCCCCGGATGCGAAATCCGGTATAGCCAATGCCTGTGCCGGCATCGGAACTGGCAACCACCGAGGGGCTCATGCTCAGGATGTAAGGCAAATCCTGTCCCAGGTTTTGCTCACTAATTTGGTTTTTACTCAGGTTGGTGTAAGTTCCCGGAGCCTGGTCGCTGGCGCGGGTGCTTTTTACAATTACCTCGTCGGCCATAATGGCTAAGGCAGGCAGCATAAAGGCTACTGTGGTATCCTTTGTTACATTAAGGCTCAGGCTTTGTTTTTCGTAACCCAGGTACGAAGCACTTAGCTCGTGTGTTCCTTTGTGGATGCCTTTCAGTTGAAAAACGCCATCGGCATTGCTTACCGTACCGGCCAGGGTTCCCTGTATCTGTATGGCAGCGCCAACCAGGGGGAGACCCTGTGCATCGGTAACTGTGCCTTTGATTAAAAACTGCGCCTGTGCCAGCATGGCCCAGGCAAGTAACATGACAAGTGTTGTTGTTTTTTTCATCTTTTTAAAGATTTTGATCAGACCTTGATTGGACAGAGCTGTCAAAACATGTTTGTTTGTCTGTTAAAGTAATCGCAGTACTGATCCGGTTCATTACAATAATTTTAAGGCCTGGGCTTCAGGCTGGCAGGCATGCAAACAGAATCACCTTTTGGTGTTTCCATTTGCAATAGTTTAGCAACCCTAAGCTTAAAAGCCGGTTAAATAATTTATTGCAATGGGAGATTTTTCTTATTCCCTGCGTCGGCATTACCCGTATCAGGTTCAAAGGGTATGATCTCAGCCCGTAATTATAAGGCACCCCCATTGTAAATTTCGAAACAAAGGTAAAGGTTTTTTATAAATGCCAAAGGTTTTTTGAAAAAAGGAAACCGGATTAATTAGACTACAAGCTTAAAGTAGAAGCAAATAATGTATTCAATTTCATCACATCTAATTAGTTTTCATTCAAATAGAAAAATAAGACAAGTGCAGGTATTCCGATAGAATACAAAGGAAGTATTTGTGGCTGTTATTATCAGTTTCTTAGGATGTTGTGGTAAACATTACAATACGATAAAATATTTTAGATATTACATAAATATTCATTCTTGTAACATTTGTTACAATAGTACTAAGCTGTTTTCGTATTTTTACAAAAAAAAATTTTATTTATGGAAATAAAAGGAAATAGTCAAAGAGGTCTGGTTGGGACTACACTCGGTTTCTTTTTTGGCTTTGCAGCAGTGGCGCTCTATGGTCCAACAGCCATAAAGTTCAAAGAAGCCATGGATTTAAGCCCGGCAATGTTGGGATTATTAATTGCCATACCGGCACTTTCGGGTTCATTGCTTAGAATTCCCTTTGGTGCTTGGGTTGAAACAACCGGAGGAAAAAAACCTTTTCTCGTTTTAATGCTACTCAGCTTAATAGGTTTAGGAGGTGTAACTTTAATTTTACATACTTCTTACCCTGATGGAATGGAAGGTATGTACGGATTGGTTTTGTTTTTTGGGTTTCTTAGTGGAAGTGGTATTGCTACTTTCTCAGTTGGAATAGGCCAGACTTCTTATTGGTTTCCGCGCAATAAACAAGGTATAGCCCTCGGAACTTTTGGGGGCCTGGGAAATCTGGCTCCAGGCGTTTTTTCGTTGGTGTTACCCATTTTTTTAGCCTATTATAGTTTTATATCCGCTTATTTTGCATGGTTTCTGTTTTTACTTTTAGGGACTGTGTTTTATGGAGTAGTCGGGGTAAATGCTTATTATTTTCAATACCGAAAAAAGGGCTTATCAGCTGATGAAGCCAAAAAGAAAGCTCAGGATAAAGGCCAGGAATTATTTCCTAACGGAGGTGTTATTGATAGTCTTTTAAATTCGATTAAGATCACGAATACTTGGGCACTGATTGTTCTTTATTTTACTACATTTGGTGGGTTTATTGCGCTAACCGCATGGTTTCCTACCTACTGGAGTGAATTTCAACATTTCTCACCCATAAAAGCTGGACTGTTCACTGCGATTTTTTCAATACTTGCTTCGCTTATGCGGGTTTACGGAGGAAAATTAGCAGATAAATTTGGTGGCGAAAAAGTAGCCTTACTTTCCATGTTTACAATTCTGGTTACCGCTGCTGTCTTATCTTTTTCATCCAATATCTTGTTTAGCATTTTGGTTGTTGTGTTGTTAGCAATTGGAATGGGTATTGCAAATGCTGCCATCTTTAAGCTGGTACCGGTCTATGTTCCAAAGGCTGTAGGTGGTGCAGCCGGCTGGATTGGCGGCCTTGGAGCTTTCGGTGGTTTTGCATTACCTCCTATTATGGGAGCCATTGCCGGAAAACTCGGAACGGTTGGCTATGCCCGGGGTTTTATTGTTTTTGTAATACTTTCGCTTGTTAATCTTGTAATAATTTACGTGCTAATTAATAAAAAAGAGAATCAGTCAACAAGCATTGATTAGAATTTTGTACTTTGTAGAAAAACCAAAAAACGGCAATTATGAACCTTTTAAATAAATTTATTTACTTCAGTAAAAATGTAACAAAAAGTCAGGATAAACATTCTGTACTTACCGATGAAAACCGCGACTGGGAACATTTTTACCGAAACCGCTGGCAGTTCGACAAGGTGGTACGTTCCACCCATGGCGTTAACTGTACGGGTTCCTGTTCGTGGAAAATCTATGTAAAAAACGGACTGGTAACCTGGGAAATTCAGCAAACCGATTATCCTGAAACTCGTCCTGGGTTACCCAATCACGAACCACGGGGTTGTCCGCGTGGTGCCAGTTATTCCTGGTATCTTTATAGTGCCAACCGGGTAAAATATCCCATGATTCGTGCTGCACTCGTAAAAGCCTATCGCAATGCCAAAGCTGAACTGAACGATCCTGTAAAGGCCTGGGAAAGCCTTATGAACAATGCCGAAATTTCGAAAAAATACAAGGCCGAACGCGGATTAGGCGGCATGGTCCGTGCCGATTGGAGTGAAGTAAACGAAATTATTGCTGCTGCAAATATTTATACCATTAAAAAATACGGGCCCGATCGCCTGGTTGGATTTACACCCATCCCGGCTATGTCAATGGTTTCATACGCTTCCGGTGCCAGGTACCTGAGCATGATTGGCGGAACCATGCTCAGCTTTTATGATTTTTACTGTGACCTGCCACCCGCATCGCCGCAAACCTGGGGTGAACAAACCGATGTGCCTGAAAGTGCCGACTGGTACAACTCTTCATTCCTGATGCTTTGGGGATCCAACGTACCCCTCACCCGAACACCCGATTCACCCTTTTATACCCAGGTTCGTTACAAGGGAACCAAAACCATCAATATATCGCCCGATTATAATGATGCGGCCAAGTTTGCCGACCTCTGGATTAAACCCAAACAGGGAACCGATGCTGCCCTGGGAATGGCCATGGGACATGTAATACTGAAAGAATTTTACCTGGAAAATAAGATTCCTTATTTTGAGGAATATGCCCGCCAATACACCGACTTGCCTTTTCTGGTGAGAATTGAAAAGGAAAACGGCCGTTATGTGGCCGGCAGGGTGCTTCGTGCCAGTGATTTGAAAAACAATCTTTCGGAAGAAAAAAGTGCAGAATGGAAACCATTACTCCTTGATGAAAAATCGGACACCTTTGTCATCCCAAACGGAACCATTGGTTCGCGTTGGGACCAAAGCCAAAAATGGAATCTGGAACTCAAAGATGTAGTTAGTGGAGAAGATATTCAGCCCCGCTTGTCGGTAATCGAAAAGCACGACGAGGTATTCGATGTTTCATTTCCTTTCTTTGGAGGAAGCACGTACAAACACGAACATTTCAATGCCAGTGAACATGCTGATATCATTACCCGCAAAGTTCCGGTTAAAAAATCGACCGATGGCGCGTTTCATTATTGCACCGTTTTCGATCTGATGGTAGCCAATTATGGTATTTCCCGTGGTTTCGACGATAAGAATTCAGCATCCAGCTATGAGCAAAATTTGCCCTACACACCTGCCTGGCAAGAGCAAATTACCGGAGTACCTGCGTCACAAATTATTTCAACTGCACGTCAGTTTGCCGAAAATGCGGCGAAAACCAAAGGTAAATCAATGATTATTATTGGTGCAGGTGTCAACCACTGGTTCCATACCGATATGATTTACCGTAGCGCCATTAATATGCTTGTGTTTTGTGGTTGTGTGGGACAATCGGGTGGTGGCTGGGCGCACTATGTGGGTCAGGAAAAACTTCGGCCACAAACAGGCTGGCTGCCGTTGGCTTTTGGCCTCGACTGGAATCGTCCGCCACGACAAATGAATACAACTTCGTTTTTTTACATGCACACCGACCAATGGCGCTACGAGAAGGTCGGCTTATCGGAGTTGATTTCACCTTTGGCCAACAAGCAGGAATGGAATGCCAAATCGATGATTGACTGTAATGTAAAAGCCGAACGGATGGGCTGGCTTCCTTCGAGTCCTCAATTGAGCGAAAATCCTCTTGACTTGGCACGACAGGCTGAAAGAGAAGGTAAAGATGCTGAAACATTTATTACTGAAAAGCTCAAGAGTGGTGAACTAAATATTGCCTCTGAAGACCCGGATAATCCAAAGAACTTCCCGCGCAACCTGTTTGTTTGGCGATCGAATTTATTAGGGTCCAGTGCAAAGGGAATGGAATATTTCATGAAGCATTTACTGGGAACGCAAAATAGTGTTTTTGGTGATGATTTGAAAATCAATGGACAACAACTTCCTCAGGAAGTGAAATGGCACGACCAGGCACCCGAAGGTAAGCTCGATCTGTTGGTTACCATCGATTATCGTATGTCAACCACTACACTACATTCCGATATTATTCTACCGGCTGCTACCTGGTACGAAAAGAACGACCTGAGCACTTCCGACATGCATCCTTTTATTCATCCCTTTTCGAAAGCAGTTGATCCGGTATGGGAAGCTCGATCCGACTGGGATATTTTTAAAGGATTGGCCAAACGTTTTTCTGAATTAACAGCCAATTATCTTGGGGAAGAGAAAGATATTGTTTTGCTCCCCTTGCAGCACGACTCGCCCATGGAGCTTTCGGAAACTACTCATGGTGAAGACTGGAAAGAAACAGGTTCAGAACTGAAGCCGGGAAAAAATATGTCGAAAATTATTGAAATAGTTCGTAATTATCCCGAAACCTATCATCGCTTTACTACGCTGGGTCCATTAATGGCTAAGGCCGGAAACGGTGCAAAAGGAATTAGTTGGAATACTGAGAAAGAAGTTGAATTGCTTAAGTTACTCAATAAAACTTCAGAAAATAAGGGTGAAACGCATGGTTTAGCCAGAATTGAAACGGATATTCAAGCCACTGAGATTATTTTAACGCTGGCACCTGAAACAAATGGTGAAGTTGCTGTTAAAGCCTGGGAAGCTTTGTCGAAATCGACAGGTCGTAGTCATCGTCACCTGGCTGAATCGCGCGAAGACGAAAAAATCAGATACAAAGATTTACGTGCTCAGCCACGAAAAATTATTACCTCTCCTATCTGGAGTGGTGTTGATTCAGAAGAGGTTTCGTACAATGCAGGCTATACTAACGTGCATGAACTTATTCCCTGGAGGACACTTACAGGCCGACAAACAACTTATCAGGATCATCCCTGGATGATTGCCTTTGGAGAGAATATGGTTTGTTACAAGCCACCCATCAATACCAAATCGGTTCAACAGGTGTTAAACAAACTTAATAAATCAGACGAATATCTGATTATTAATATGATGACTCCACACAATAAATGGACTATTCATTCTTCATGGTCTGACAACCTTTTGATGTTGACTCTTGGGCGTGGAGGACCAGTAGTCTGGATGAGCGAGAAAGATGCAGCAAAAATTAATCTGATTGACAACGATTGGGTTGAAGTTTTTAATAGCAACGGTGCTACAGTGGCACGGCTTATTATTTCACAGCGCGTTCCCGAAAATGCTTTGATAATGTATCATAATCAGGAGCGTACGGTGAATATGCCGGTAAATCAAATAAATGGTAATCGGGGAGGAGTGCATAATTCTGTAGAACGAATTAGTTTGAAGCCAACTCACATGATTGGAGGTTATGCACAGTTGAGTTACAGTTTTAATTATTATGGAACCATCGGTTCGAATCGTGATGAATTTGTGATTATCCGGAAATTAAATAAAGTGGAATGGAAGGACGAAGCGTCCGATTAAAACTAAAAATCAGAAATTATGCAATTACGTGCACAAATAGCCATGGTACTTAATCTGGACAAATGCATCGGATGCCATACCTGTTCGGTAACCTGTAAAAATGTCTGGACTTCGCGCAAGGGTGTAGAATATGCCTGGTTTAATAATGTTGAAACCAAACCAGGTATTGGTTATCCCGATGATTGGGAAAACCAGGATAAATGGAAGGGGGGGTGGAAACTGGATAAAGAAAAGCTAACACCCCGCATGGGCAAAAAGAGTGGCATAATGAAAAATATTTTTGCCAATCCGAATATGCCTTTAATTGACGATTACTACGAGCCTTTTACTTTCAATTACTCCATTTTACACACAGGCTCCAAATTCAAAACGCCTCCATCGGCAAGGCCATACTCAATTCTTACCGGGAAACCTATGGAGAAGATTGAAAAATCGGCCAATTGGGAAGACAACCTGGGAGGAAGCTTTGAAAAGCGAAGTCGTGAAAAAAATTTCGATGAAGTTCAAAAGGAAATTTATGGAGAATTTGAAAATTCATTCATGATGTACCTGCCACGCCTTTGTGAGCATTGTCTGAATCCCACCTGTGTGGCAGCCTGCCCCTCGGGTGCCATTTACAAACGTGAAGAAGACGGAATTGTACTCATCGATCAAAGTCGTTGTCGCGGCTGGAGGCAATGTGTTAGCGCTTGCCCGTACAAAAAAATATACTTTAACTGGGAAACACAGAAATCGGAAAAATGCACTTTCTGTTATCCTCGTATTGAAGCAGGTGAGCCAACCATTTGCAGTGAATCGTGTGTGGGGCGTATACGTTACATCGGAGTACTCTTGTACGATGCCGATAAAATTCTGGAAGCGGCCTCCAGTAAAAATGAAACCGATCTTTATGCCGAACATCTGAAGCTCTTTTTAGACCCCAACGACCCCGAAGTAATTAAAGAAGCTATAAAACAAGGTATTTCACATAACGTGCTTGAAGCGGCTAAAAAATCCCCGGTTTATAAAATGGCTATTGACTGGAAAATAGCTTTTCCTTTGCACCCTGAGTACCGTACACTACCAATGGTTTGGTATGTTCCACCCTTGTCGCCTGTAGTTAATGCAGCCGAAAGTGGAAAAATTGGGGTTAATGGGATGTTGCCCGATGTTGACGATTTAAGGATTCCTAATAAATACCTGGCTAATCTGTTTACAGCCGGCGATGTGCTTCCTGTAAAAAGTGCGCTGAAACGTATGCTGGCCATGCGGGCATACATGCGTAGTAAAACTGTCGATAATGAAATAAATACTACAGTACTGGAAAACACCGGTCTTACTCCCGAAGAAACCGAAAAGATGTATGAATTGATGGCCATCGCCAATTACGACGATCGTTATGTGATTCCTACTTCACAACGGGAATATGCAAAGGACGCTTTTGGATACAAGGCTTCCTGTGGTTTTTCAGACAATGGTGGGTGTGGAGATGATAAATTCAAGAACCTGTTTGGAGGAATGTAGCATGTTAAAAACTTACAAAATACTCTCTCTCCTGCTTTCGTACCCTGATGCTCAGTTACAGGCATTTCTTCGTGAAAGCGAAAGTGAATTAAAAGCTGAATCCTTGCTACCAACGGAGAGAATTGAAGGAATAAATTGTTTTGTGAACCAATTTGTAAACAAGGATTTAACGGATTGGCAGGCCGAGTATGTGCAGCTATTTGATTATTCCCGCAGCGCATCGCTTCATCTTTTTGAGCACATTAAAGGTGATTCTAAAGACCGGGGACAGGCTATGGTTGATATGCTCGAATTTTACCGCGAAAACGGTATGGAATTAACAACAAACGAACTACCCGATTATATACCGGCCTTTCTTGAATTTTTATCGACCCTCCCGGCTGAAAAAGCAGCCGGTTTTCTGGCAGAGCCTGTGCACATCATCCAACGGGTTTTTCTGGCACTAAAGGAAAAGGACAATCCTTATTATCACATCCTGGCAGCCGTTGTTTCACTTTCGGCCAAAGAACCTGATATTATGGCCACAGAAACTGTTATTAAAAATGAAAAGCCAATGGATTTGGATGCGGAATATGATGAAGAACCCATTGAATTTGGTAGTAATAATACTTGTGTTAATTGTAAAAAATAAGGATATGGAAAATTATATCAATAACTTATTGTTCACTTACCTGCCGCATATTGCCATGGCCGTTTTTTGGTTTGGGCTGATTACCCGTTTTGTTTTAGCCAATAAAAGTATTCAGGCAAAATCGACTCAATTGTTGGCCGACAAAAAGGTAAAATTAGCCAACAATATGTTTCATTATGGAATAATAATGGTGTTTCTGGGGCATTTCACCTTGTTTTTACCCGAAGAATTATATCACCTGGTAATGACTACCGAAACCAAACGATTAATAGCTTTGTCGATGGGGTCTTTTTTCGGTTTGATGGCCTTTGTAGGCCTTTCTATGCTAATTAATCGCAGAACTACCGATTCACGGGTTAAAGCCAGTAGTAATTTTCACGATTATTTCATCCTGATTTTGTTGTTTGCTGAAATGGTTTTGGGATTGGCTTCCGTTATAACCACTGCCAATTCATCGGTGGCCGAATATGCTGCTCTGGGCGAATGGGCGCAAAAAGTAATTACTTTTCAACCCGATGCAGGCGCTGTTATTGCCGGACATAGCATAATGTATAAGACTCACATTACTATCGGATTAATTATCTTTATGATTTTCCCTTACACCAAATTAATGCATATGTTGGTTTTACCGCTTGCCTATTTCTTTAGAACAGGTTATCAGTTGATTCGTCGAAAAATTTAAACAAGTACTTTATATCAGGTTTAAGACCTGTCACGCTTAGTTTTTTGCTTGTTAACGCTTATCATTTATTAAATCTTTTTTGGACCGGCGACTGCGACGCTGTTGGATAAGTTGGTGGTATTGTTTTATCAGGGTATTCAGCAGGTTAATCAGCTCCTGGTACTTGTCTTTGCCGTTCAGGATGCTGTTTGCCTCCAAATGCCTGCGGAAATTACCATAGGCTTCAATTACCTGCTTACGCAGTTTGGTAGCTGAATCGCCCGATTGGGCAACCCGCTCGTTTAACCTGGCCCATTGACGATTGTCGAACAGGCTGTTGATTTCTTTGAGCCGGTTTGCCCACGGAGTTAAGCCGAGAAGCAAGAGCGCGTCACGGTATTCCGCTCTGTTTTCAATATTATCGGTCAGGTGCCATACGTTGGCGGTTTTAGCCTGGTAATTTTGTTGTACCAAAGGGGCACCATAACTATCGAAGCGTTTAAGCAGCAGTTGTGCCGATTTTACCCAGGCTTCATCAAAATGGTGGGTGAAACCCTTAAGAACAGAGTACATGCCCCGCAGGCAGGCATTGCGTTGCCGGTTGAGCTGAACCAGTTCTTTGGTAATAAGGCTTTGTCGGAATTTACCCATGCTATGATGCAAGCTGCTTAATGCTTCGTTGAGCTGTTGCAAGGGCTCATTTAGTTCAGCTGGCGTTCCCGCATCACGACACAAGGTGAGCATTTCATTAAAAAATGCCTCAAATTCCTGATTCCGCAGGTAGTTCAAAGGAATAAACCGAAGCATGGCCATAAGTTTTAGGTTCCTGATTCGGGCTTTTATAGCCAAAAGCCTTTCAAAATTAAAGCATTTAATGGAATTTATACCTATATTTTTTAAGATATTTAAACTTCTATAGGAAGTTTTGTAGAATTATATTGCAATCTTTAAACATTTCAATAAAGAATTGTATAAGTATAAGGTGTATTTAAGAAGTTCAATTAAATATTTTAGAAATAAAAACAATTTACTTAAAACTATATTAGAAGATTAAATAAACTAAAATGAACTGTTAAAAACATTGCTAAAAGATTTGATAAATAGTCTTGTATTTTAATAAACTTCTTATTCGTTTTTAGCAGGGTATACTGGCAATAAAGGCAGCTGACTTTTCCCTGATTAGTTGTGGCTGTTCTTTGTGAGGATTGTGTCCGCAATGGGGAACCATAAGTTCAGTGGCGGGTCCGCTGATTCCCTGAACCATGCGCTGCACCTGTGCGGCACTGCCAAATTCGTCGTGTTCGCCCTGAATAATGAGCGCAGGGCAATGAATGTTCGCTAGTTGGTTCTCTATATTCCAGCTTTGATAGTCGGGGTGGTTCCAGGTATCGGCCCAGGCACGGAACAAGGCTTCGGTTTTGGCTCCGTGATAGGTTTCGAGTTTGCTTTTTAAAGTTCCCTGGGTGTAAGCCTTTTCGGCTTCCCGGATGCCCTGTAAGGTAAGGGCTTCAACAAAAATATGGGCGCCTACGATAATCAGTCCTTTTATTTTTTGGGGATAGTGGGCTGCTGCCAGCAGGGCAATGCTGCCGCCGTCGCTGTGACCAAAGAACAGTACCTGCTCAAGCGCTAATAAATTAATAATTTCATTCAGCAGATGGGCTTCGCGCTCCAGGTAATCGAGCGGACGGGTGGCATAAGGAAAGGGATCTGATTTTCCGTAACCCAAACGATCGTAAACCAGCACCGGGCATTGGGTAAGTGCTCCCAGTTGTTGGGGAAAATCGCGCCAGAGTTCAATGCACCCAAACGAATCGTGAAGAAAAATAAGCGTGGGTTTGGAGCTATCTCCGGCATATTGCGTCAACCTGATCTTTCCCTGCGATGTAGTGATGTAGTTTTCCATAGATGCCTGCTCAAAAGTTAAGCTGGGGAAGATACAAAACCCTGTTGGAAAAGGAAAGTTTTATCAGGTGTTGAGCAACTGCTTGCGTTAAGGCCACAGGGTTTTATAGATTACAGAACGTGCAGGTAATTAAGTAATTTGTATCTTTGTATAAAATAATTTTGATATGCCTACTATTTCAATGTTTTTTGGAATTATTATTCGAATGTATTATGCTCCTAAAGAGCATAATCCGCCTCATATTCATGCGTATTATCAAGATTATAAATCCACGCTTTCGATTCAGGATGGAGATATTTTACAAGGCCATCTGCCAACAAGGCAATTGCGTTTGATTCAGGCATGGATTGAGATACATCAGGAAGAATTACTGGCTAATTGGGAGCTTTGCCAAAATGGGGAGAAACCCTTTCAGATTGATCCATTAAAATAGTTGATATGTATTTGGCGATTAAAGATGTGATTCCACAGGATGATTACCTTTTACTCCTGACTTTTGAGAACGGAGAAAAAAGACAATTTGATATGAAACCCTATCTTGAATTTGGAATCTTTAAGGAATTGAAAGATATACATCTTTTTAAAACCGTTAAAATTAGGTTCGATTCTATTGAGTGGGATAATGAAGCAGATTTTGATCCTGAGGTGCTGTATAAAAATAGCCAAAAGCTCTGTTAATTCAACAAAGTGATAATTTGTTCAGGGCTGATAAAGCCCCAGTGAAAGATAAATTCAATCTCCTGGGAAACCTGCACGGGATTTAAGAAACTCAACTGCCTCACAGCTCATCTACAGCTTACTTCTGGTTTAAACCCTACGGAACGAATCTTCATAGCAGGTTATTAAGTACAATTATTTGCCTGTGCCGTAATTTAGCTTCTTTCTAAATTATTGCACAAAGCCTTACCGCGATTAGAAATTTCAATCATACGCGAATGAAAAATAGGAAATTGAAATTTAATGCCCTCTTTTTGGTATGCTGCTTAGCATAATAAGTGCCGGAAATTTCTTAAATTGGGGCTTCAAAACACATCAAACGGGAACAAGGGGAAAGAGGTTCTTTATAAGGTGGGCAGGTTCCCTGCTTTCGATGCGCACAGTCTGGCAATCATGCATTAAATAAATTATATTATGAACAGATATCTTTATTTATCGTTAAGCCCCGAGGCATTGATTTCATCGATGCTTCCGCCCGAAGATTTTGGTATTTATGTGGCAACGGGAACTAAAAAACGTACCCGTGGGCAAGCCCTGTTTTTTGAAGTAGACCAGGAAATGGTCAAGGATCAGCTTCCGCTCGAATACATTGAGCGGCGTTGTGTTCCGCAGGAGGGAGGCAGGCCAAAAAGTTCGGTTTACCTGTCGATTTACCGGGTTTTAGAAACCATTCCGCTCAAAGCCCTGCAAAAGTTGTATCTGGTTACCGACGACGGAAGGGTTCTGGGACTCAGCAAGGGAAATTATGTTCCTTCAGAGAAAAAGGAACTTCACCTGTATCAGGAACTTTGTCCGGTTACCCCGCGCATTGCCAGTACCCTGGCCCCGCTTGAGTTTGTTCAATCGATAACCGGAGGAAAAGAAAAAGTTTCGGTTCCCCGTCTGGCCTTTGTTGAGCTTGAGATGGACGATTTGGCTACTGATCCCGAGCACGGCAAGGCAGCCAACCTTCCGTATCAAAACATTCCGCACCTGCGCGACTGTCTCCTGATTCTTAAAAACGAAGAGGGAAAGGATAAAAAAACAATCATCCGCTTTTTTAACCGCGACTTGTTTTACCGAACCATCAAAAACGGATTCTTTGTGGGCGACAAGGATGAGTTGCTGTATTATCCCTTCCCATCGATAAGTGAATTGGAAGAGAAACATTATCCCTGGTGGCGTTCAGCAAATACCATGGGTTTCCATTAAATAGCATTAAAAATTAATTGTTAATTAAAGTTTGTACGATATGAATTCAATTTTTTGGTTAATACCAATCTGTTCTCTTTTGGCTCTTGGTTTTGCCTTTTATTTCTTTAAAACCATGATGAAAAACTCCGAAGGCACACCGCGCATGAAAGAAATTGCACAGTATGTACGCGAGGGAGCCATGGCTTATTTAAAACGTCAGTATTCGGTGGTGACACTGGTTTTTGCTGTATTGTTTGTTTTGTTTGTAATTCTGGCCTTTATGGGGGTTCAAAATCCCTTTGTGCCCATTGCCTTTTTAACCGGAGGTTTTTTCTCCGGCCTTTCCGGATTTTTGGGGATGAAAACGGCCACCTTTGCTTCGGCACGTACGGCTCACGGAGCCTCGCAGTCATTAAACAAAGGATTGCAGGTGGCATTCCGCTCCGGAGCTGTAATGGGTCTGGTAGTGGTTGGTTTTGGTTTGCTCGACATTGCCATCTGGTATTGGGTGCTAAATTACATTTACGACAGCAATATCTTTGGACTGGGATTAAAAATTGCCCAGGGCCTTGGATTAAGTGGTGCTGAAGTGGGTTGGTCCGATGCATTTGTTGGCAATGCCGAATGGTTGCATGCCAAAATGGTTCACATAACCACTACCATGCTAACCTTTGGTATGGGAGCATCAACCCAGGCTTTGTTTGCCCGCGTTGGGGGAGGTATTTATACCAAAGCTGCCGATGTGGGAGCCGACCTGGTAGGTAAAGTAGAAGCCGGTATTCCTGAAGACGATCCACGTAACCCGGCAACCATTGCCGATAATGTGGGCGATAATGTGGGCGATGTTGCCGGTATGGGAGCCGACCTTTACGAGTCGTATTGCGGATCCATTCTGGCAACAGCAGCGCTGGGAGCCGCCATTTCACTAAATCATGGCGTATTCGACGAGAAAGCCATTCTGGCACCCATGATAGTTGCTGCCATTGGTATTATATTTTCCATTGTAGGTATATTCATGGTACGAACCAAAGAAACTGCTACGGCAAAAAGTCTGTTAAATTCTTTATTGATAGGAACAGCTGGCAGTTCGGTTTTAATTCTGATGGCTATTGCCGTAATGGCATACTTTGGCTGGTTCGGCTGGGGTATTTTTGGTTCGGTAGTTGCCGGATTAATTGCCGGAATTGTCATTGGTCAGGGAACCGAATACTATACTTCTGATGGATACAAACCCACCCGGGGAATTGCCCATCAGGGACTTCAGGGGCCTGCAACCACCATTATCGAAGGAATGGCCGTGGGTATGTACTCCACCTGGATTCCGGTGGTTACCATAGTTATGGGTATTATAGCTGCTTATGGTTTTGCCGGGGGCTTTACCGATTTCAGCATGGGTGTTTACGGAATTGGTTTTGCTGCCGTGGGCATGCTCTCTACATTGGGGATTACTTTGGCTACCGATGCCTTTGGTCCCATTGCCGATAATGCCGGTGGGAATGCCGAGATGGCCGAGTTGCCCAAGGAAGTTCGTGAACGCACCGATGCGCTCGATATGCTTGGAAATACAACGGCTGCTACCGGCAAAGGTTTTGCCATTGGTTCGGCTGCATTAACGGCTATGGCACTTTTGGTGGCTTATATGGAAGAGGTTCGTTTGTGGCTGGGGAAAATACCGGAACTGGGAGCTAAATTTCTTGAGGTTACCGGAGCCACATCGCTCTCGGCTGCCACCATCGACGATTTTATTAATTTTTACGATTTAAACCTGTTTAACCCCTTGCTTATTGCCGGTTTGTTCCTGGGTTCCATGATGGCTTTTGTATTTTGTGCCATGACTATGAAAGCTGTTGGACGTGCCGCCGGTGCCATGGTTGATGAGGTTCGTCGTCAGTTTCGTGAGATTCCCGGCATACTGGAAGGAACCGCTATTCCTGAATACGCCAAGTGTGTTGAGATTTCGACTAAAGGAGCTCAACGCGAAATGCTGATGCCATCCATACTTGCCATTGCAGTTCCTGTTGTTGTGGGATTAATTTTTGGAGTAAGCGGAGTGATAGGCTTGCTAATGGGCGGATTGGTTACCGGTTTTGCACTTGCTGTGATGTTGAATAATGCGGGTGGTGCCTGGGATAATGCCAAAAAGTATATCGAAAAAGGAAACTATGGTGGTAAGGGCAGCGACGCGCATAAAGCCGGTGTTGTTGGCGATACTGTAGGCGATCCTTTTAAAGATACTTCAGGGCCTTCGTTGAACATCCTGATAAAACTTATGACCATGGTATCGGTTGTTATGTCGGGTGTTACAGTTGCCTTTAGTCTTTTATAAGAACTGATTTAATTTTTCTGTTTTTAACAATAGTAAAAGTAACCCCAACTCCAATTATGCGTATGAGCAGGAGAAGAGTTTAAAACTAAAAAGCCTTATCGTTTTTACGATAGGGCTTTTACACAACAAAAACAGTGCATGGAAAAGAAAATCAAATGGGGCATTCTGGGAGCCGGTTCTATTGCCGGAAAATTTGCAGCCGATTTTACCTTGGTAAAACAGGGTGAACTTTATGCGGTAGGTTCCCGAAGAATTGATGCGGCTCAACACCTGGCTGCTCAATATGGTATTCCCAAAGCTTACGGCAGTTATTCCGAATTATTGACCGATGCGGCTGTTGATGTTATTTATGTGGCCACCACGCACAACTTTCATTTTGAACAGGCCATGCGCTGTTTGCAACACAACAAACAGGTATTGTGCGAAAAACCGGTAACGGTGAATGCCTTTCAACTGGAGCAGTTGATTAATGAGGCACGTAAACGCGGGCTGTTTTTTATGGAAGCCATGTGGACCCCATTTTTACCTGCTGTTTTAAAGGCCAAACAATGGGTCGATGAAGGAAAAATTGGTGAGGTACAATTGATACAAGCTAATTTTGGACAAGTAGGGAACCAGGATCCGGCAAAACGTTTGCTTAATCCCGATTTAGCCGGTGGTGCGTTGCTCGATATTGGTATTTATCCGCTTACTATAATTGAGCTGTTTGCCCAGTCGGAACTGGAGTCACTTGACGCAAAAGCTACCTTTACTGAAACTGGTGTCGATGAAAGTGTGGTAGCCCAGTTACAGTACAAAAATGGAGTCAAAGGTCAAATGGCAAGCCATATAAGGGCACAATTGCTTAATGATGCGTTTATTTATGGAACCAAAGGTTACATTCAGATTCCCTTGTTCTGGATGAGTAAACAAGCTGTTCTGCGGGTTAGTGGAGCGACCGATGAGGTGTTTACCGATTCTACCCAAACCATGGGTTATAACTGGGAAACAGAGGCTGTTAACAGCGATTTATTGGCGGGTCGCACTGAAAATGCTACCATGCCTTTGGAACGCAGCTTAAAAATGATGCGTTTGATGGACGCCATTCGCAAACAAATTGATTTGAACTATCCTTTTGAGTAGATTCTGTAGCCTGAATTAAAATTATACCTATGAAATTGATTCGTGACATAGAAGAGCTTTTGGCTTTAAAAGGTAAAAACCTTGCTTTTTTCTACGGAGCCAATCTTCCGGCTCATTTTGGTTATCTTGAGTTCATTCGCCGCAGTAAAGCTGCACTTCCCATCGATCACCTGATTGTATGTCCAAATAAAGATGCCGATGAAACCGATTTAAAAGAACTCAGGCACCGGCTTCGGATGATGGATTTGGTTAAAGATACACCGCAGGAGGCCAGTGAAATATATGGATTTTCGCTTGAGCAGTGCCATGGCTCAAAAAATGACCTTACCTTCGACGATATGTTGCACATATTGAAACGAAGAGGTAAAAAAATTTATGTGTTATTACCCTGTCATACCAATGAATCGGACACCAGTTATTTTAAAACCAAGGGCATTACCTTTGTGTATGCTTGTAGCCACAATCAAAAGCAATCAAAAGCAAAAAAGAACTTTAAAACCCAAAAGCTTATATATATGGACGACATAAAGTCGTGCAATCCTGAACCCATTCGCGAAACCCGGATAAATAAGGGTGCATACATACCGGAAGCTATGGATAAATATTTGGCCGAACATCATTTATATCAGAATGATCAGTCAAAAAAAACCTTCAATTAAGCGCTTGTAATTTTCGTTTTTTCAATTCTATTACGGTAATCTCAGGTCTGATGCCCGCGCGTCCCGGATAACCAATATGTCCAAATCCGCGGTTTACATTGAGGTATTTACCGGCTGTTTCGTACAAACCAGCCCATTCGGCATATTTGTATTTTACCGGGCTCCACTTTAATTTACCCAGTTCAAAGCCAAATTGCATTCCATGAGTATGTCCGCTGAGAGTCAGGTGAATATGTTTGCCAAAATCAAGCACTTGTTGACGCCAATGGGTTGGGTCGTGCGATAACAAGATAGCGAAACTGCCATCAGGAATACCATGAACTGCTGAATCGAGCTCCCCATACTGAGGAAAGGGAGGAAGTCCCCAGTTTTCGACTCCAATCAGGTATATGGTGTCGGAATTCCTGGTTAAAGCCACCTGTTGATTGTTTAGCCAGGTTAAGCCCATTTCTTTTTCAATCTGATGCAATTGCTTCAGGTTTTCTGTTTTTGCCTGTTCGCTGTTCCATCGGGCATAGGAACCGTAATCGTGGTTTCCCATAATGGTGTATTTTCCATAGGGAGCCTGTAATTCCTTAATTCCATCGATGTAAGGCAGGGCTTCGTAGGCATAGTTATTTACCATATCGCCGGTAAAAACCAGTAGGTCGGGTTCTTGTTGCTGAACTATTTTTAGTCCTTTGGCTACTTTTTTTGCATTATCAAAAGTTCCCAGATGCAAATCGGAGAGTTGTACAATTTTAAAACCATGAAAGGCATCGGGTAAATCGTCGAAATAGAGCGTTTGCTTATGTACTTTGTAATGGTATTTTCCGAAAATAACCCCGTAATTCAGGAATAACGCAAGGAGACCTCCTAAAGTTAAGGCACTCAATCCCCAAAAAAACGAACGCGTAGTAAGTTCGGCAGTGCGGAAATTGGCGACTGTCTGGAAAAGCCAGACAAAACCGCGCAATATATCTTCGATAAGAAAAAACGAACCCATGATTAGTTTGGCAACAATAAGCGAAAAAGCCAGACCAAAAATCAGGTTAATCCATACGGGTTGCGTCATGTGGGTTTTCGAGAAGGCCACTATAATTAAGCCCATTCCCAGCCAGCTTATTAATGTTGTTGCAGCGTAGATTATATGATAAAGCGTTTGATTGCTAAATTGGAGACTGGTACGTAAGCCAATCCAGGAATAGAAATCGCTTACAAGAAGCAAAGCAATGAATAGTATAAGTGCCATCATGCGCATGTTTTTATTTTGAGTTTTGATTGATTTAATTGAGTTGATTTATTTTCCCAACTTCGGGAACGCTTAAATCGGCCTTTTGTTTTTCAGCAGCTGCTTTTGCCCTTTCAACGGGCTCGGTCCAAGGGTGCAGACTCAGTTTAAATTTTCCCCAATGTATGGGCACCATTTTTTTTCCACCTAAATCAATATGTGCCTGAACGCTTTCTTCGGGCATGTTATGAATGTATCTCCAGTTTTGGTTGTATTGTCCGCACTCAATAAAGGTTAAATCGAAGGGCCCTAATTCCTTACCAATAGCTTTAAAGTGCTTGCCGTAGCCCGAGTCGCCACTATAGAAAACAGCGTTTTGGTGGTCTTTTATGGCCCACGAACACCATAGCGTACTGTTGCGGTTGGTAAGTCCTCGGCCTGAAAAATGACGGGCCGGAGTAGCAGTAATTCGGATTCCCGATGAGTGATTAAAGCCATCCCACCAATCGGCTTCGGTAATTTTTTCTTCGGGAACTCCCCATTTTACCAGGCGACTTTTTACTTTTAAGGGTACATAAAAATGTACGACTTTATCCTTTAGTTTTTTAATGGTTTTTTTATCGAGATGATCGTAATGGTCGTGCGAAATTAAAACCAAATCGATAGTTGGAAGTTGCTCAACCGAATAATGCTCCGAGTAGTCGAAACATTGGTTACTGAATGGCACCGGTGAAGCATTTTTACTAAAAACCGGGTCGGTTAAGATTTTAATTCCTTTAAAGTTAATAAGCAGGGTAGAATGCCCAAACCAAACGTATTCAACTTGCTGGTCCGTTTCATTGAATTGAGCCTTATTAAAAGGGTAGGTACTAATGATTTTATCGGGTACTCCATTAGGAATCTTTCCAAAAAACTGACGCATAATTTTAAAACGAGAATCTTCGCCGGTCATCATGGGCGTTTCTTCCTGGTTTTGAAACTGTCCGTTTTTATATATTGATGGTTCCAGGAATGCGGAATCTGGGATTGAAGTTTGAGCGGCAAGTTGATTCATTAAAAGATAAAGTGTTAGATGGCTTAAGCAATTTAGGATAGTTGTCACGTTAATAATTATTTAATTAGCGCCTTATTATGCAAATGCTGTACCAATCACCCCGGGAGTTCATAATGTCAGTTTGGGTATAAAAAAACCCCGGCAACGCAGGTTGTCGGGGTTTTACCTATGCATATCAAACGATTATTCTACATTAAATACATCTTTAAATGCTTTCTTAAAGGTATCTTTTGGTAAAGCACCCATAGCCATTTGTGGTTGTCCGTCTTTGGGAACAAACAGCAACGAAGGAATGCTTTGAATTCCGAACATGGCCGATAATTCGCGCTGATCTTCAGTATCTACTTTGTAAACATCAACTTTACCTTTATACTCTTCAGCCAATTCCTCTAAAATTGGAGCTACCATTTTGCATGGCCCACACCAGTCGGCGTAGAAGTCAATAATGCAGGGTAATTCACCTTCAAATTTCCACTCTTTATTTTGCTCAAAGTTGAAGACTTTTTCTTTAAAAGTTTCTTGTGTCAAGTACTCAATCATGATTATTCTGTTTTTAAATTATTTTTTAAATATGTAGATATCTAGATACGTTTCAATTACCATGCCAGTTTTTTCTTTGGGTATTATTTCTTTACAGGATGCCTGATTTGTAGGGATGCCAATTGTTTTTTAGTTATATATCTGGGAATATAACAACAAACTATTAAAAACGTTTAATTTTGCAGCCGATAATAATGGAAACAACTGTTAATGGATCAGCATTTAAATCATAAAATATTTACCAGCGTTTCAGAGGTTTGCGGCGAATTGGGTCTTGAAGCTTATGTAATTGGCGGCTTTGTGCGCGATGTGTTGTTAAAGCGACCTTCGAACGACATTGATATAGTTACGCTGGGCAGCGGTATCGATTTGGCTTTAAAAGTAGCTCATAAATTGAACCCTAAAATTAAAGTTTCGGTCTTCAAGAATTTTGGAACTGCCATGTTCCGCTACAAAGAATGGGAAGTTGAGTTTGTAGGCGCCCGAAAAGAATCGTACCAACGTAATTCACGAAAACCAATTGTAGAGAACGGCACCCTGGAAGATGACCAGAACCGGCGCGATTTTACCATCAATGCATTGGCTTTAAGTTTGCATCCCGACTCGTTTGGTAAGCTAACCGACCCTTTTAATGGAGTTCAGGATTTGCACGATGGCATTATCCGTACACCGCTTAATCCCGACACCACTTATTCCGACGATCCCCTGCGTATGTTGCGCGCCATACGATTTGCCAATCAGTTGAATTTTACTATTGAACAGGAATCGCTCGATGCCATTGAACGAAACAAAGAACGCATCGAAATAATTTCGTTCGAACGTATACATGTGGAATTAAATAAAATAATGCTGTGTGCTAAGCCCAGTATCGGCTTTAAATTGCTCCAAAAAACCGGATTGCTTAAACTTATTTTACCTGAATTGGATGCTTTAAAAGGTGTGGACGAAATTAATGGAAAAAAGCATAAAGATAATTTTTACCATACCTTACAGGTACTCGATAATATTTGTAAGACCACCGACGATCTTTGGTTGCGCTGGTCGGCTCTGCTTCATGATATTGCCAAGCCACGTACCAAGAAATTTGTAGAAGGTCAGGGCTGGACTTTTCATGGACATGAGTTTATCGGGACAAAAATGATTCCGGTCATTTTTAAAAAGCTGAAGTTGCCTTTAAACGAGAAAATGAAATATGTGCAAAAAATGGTAGGCTTGCATATGCGACCGGTAGTTTTGGCACAGGAAGAGGTTACCGATAGCGCCATACGACGACTGCTTTTTGATGCTGGCGACGATATTGATGATTTAATGTTGCTTTGCGACGCTGACATTACGTCGAAGAATCCTGACAAAGTGGCCCGCTACCTGGATAATTACCAATTGGTAAGAGAGAAGCTGAAAGAGGTAGAAGCTAAAGATCGCATCCGAAACTGGCAGCCTCCTATTTCGGGCGAGGAAATTATGGACACATTTGGTTTGAAACCCTGTCGAGATATTGGAACCATAAAAACAGCCATTAAAGATGCCATTTTGGATGGGGTAATTGAAAATTCGTACGAGGCAGCTTATCAATTAATGTTGAACGAAGGAGCCCGTTTAGGACATCATCCGGTAAAATAATGTAGCCGCTTATTCTTTGTTCAGCAAATCGATGAAAACCGGCAGGTGATCGGAAAAACCTCCATTGTATTTAAAGCCCACATAAGTCCGGTAAGGCTTATCGCCCAAATAGGCTTCGTCGGGTTCCAGCAGAAAGGGAGCTTTAACAACGGTGAGTTTTTCGGGAGTTGTATACGTGTTTCGGCTTTTATTCAACAATGCTCCGGAAACAATTACCTGATCGAGTAAAGTCCATTGCCCCTGGTATTTGTGCGAACCCAGGTTTTTATTGTATCGCAATTCATACGACAGGTTTACGAGTTGTTTGGTTTGCAATGAATCGTAGGCTGGCAAAGCATTTAAGGTTTCAATAAGACTGGTGTTGTCGGGTTCGTCGTTAAAATCACCCATAATTACAATTAAAGCCTGCGGAATATTTTTGAGAATTGAATCCGTTTTTTGTTTAAGCAGTCCGGCAACATAAATGCGGTTTTCTTCACTCTCCAATTGCCCGCCATAACGCGAAGGCCAATGGTTAACAAACACATGTAAGGTGTCATGATTGGGTAAAATTCCCTGGGTGTAGATAATATCGCGGGTTTTACGCTTGTTTACGGGATAATTAACTGCAATAAATTCAGTGGTAACCGGTCGAAAACTTTTGGGCTGGTAAAGCAGTGCCACATCAATACCGCGAGCATCGGGCGATTCCTGATGAATAATTTGATAGCCAAAAACGTATAAGGGCGATTGGCGTGTTAAATAATTGAGCACGCTACGGTTTTCAATTTCGCACAAGCCAACCAACTCGGGAGGACTCCAGCCGCCAATTGCTGTAATAACTTTGCTTAGCTGACTTTGTTTCTGAAAGTAGCGGAATTTGCTCCAGTTACGGGTACCTTCGGGCAAAAACTCCTCATCCATTTTTAGGGAATCGTCTTCGATGTCGAATAAATTCTCCACATTATAAAACATAATACGAAGCAGGCGTTCTTGTTCTATGTTGCTTTTAAGCTGCTGCGGTAAACCTTCGGATTGAGCAAAAATTTTTCCTGTAATTAAGCAGTTGCTTATCAGTAAAAATATTATGCTTACTCGGCAGGCATTCATTTTTGTTATTCAATTCGTTCAAAAGCTCCCAAATCGGGGGCTAAATCATCAATTCTGCTATTTCCAAGCATGTCGACAGGGTAAAAGTCGCTGTATTCCAAAGCACCTTTATCCTTTGCAGCTGAAAGGGTATCAAGCCTGAAATCTCCGGCATTGGGATTTACAAATTTGGGCAACGAATCGCGATGATTGATTATTGCTTTAAAATGTTCGGTATTACTTATATTGTAATCTGACTTTAATTTAATAAGGCAATGGTCGAATAAGTAATTGAAGGTTACCAAATCGGTATCGAATTGGTCAATGAGCAATTCATTCTCAAGCGTTCCATAAATTATGCAATTGCCAAAAATGGCATCCATATCAAAAACAGTTACTTCGTTGTTTGCTGTGTAATAATTATTTAAAGCCAACGACGGGTTTTCCCGGCGTACCCCTTTTATATAGTAACTGCCAATGGTGGTATGATAAAACTCGTACTGCCCGCCATAGGTTAAGGCTACGGCATATATTCCACAATTTACAATGGCTGAGTTATATACCAAAAGTTTGGAATTTTGAGCCAATAAGCCAATAGCCGACATATTCATAACGGTCGAATTACTTAAAGTCAGGGTTGGTTCAGGGCTTTCGTCGCTTAAGTCGACCTGAATTCCTTTAACTCCATTTTTTATAATGGCGTGGTCGATAACATTATTTGTGCTTCCCTGCCAAAAATGGATTCCACCGGTAAGGTATTCAAAGCTATCGGTTCGGTAAACGCCATACCATTGTGCCGGATTATCGCGGTACCATTCGTCGATGCGTGAACCCGTAAAAATTACAGGTTCTTCGGCTGTTCCGTTTACTTTTAAAGTTCCCAGAACCCATAAAGCCGATTCGTTGTGAAAATGAATGCGGGTTCCTGCTTCAATGCTCAGGGTTTGATCTTTATCTACCAATATTGAGTTGTAAATAAGGTAGGGTTTATCGTTTACCCAAGTGCGTGTATCCACCACCGAGTCGTTATAAAGGTGAACATCCTGTCCGTAGGCCACCAGTTTTATGTTTTGCTGATTTCCATTGGTAAAGAATAACACCGAATCTTCGATAACTATGGGTGAATTGCTGTTTTGTGGATCGACATTTACTTCAACAAAAATAAAGGCGCTGTCATTTGCCCTTATT
Source organism: Salinivirgaceae bacterium (assembly GCA_050179685.1). Lineage (GTDB taxonomy): Bacteria > Bacteroidota > Bacteroidia > Bacteroidales > SZUA-534 > GWE2-40-63. The sequence continues at coordinate 56,219 of JBFXEW010000013.1, read as the reverse complement.
TCGTAATCGCTAAGTGAATTTGCTGCCAGTCCGTCGATGTTCAGCCTAAAGTTGGATTGGTTTCCACCGGCAAGTTGAATGGTGGTTTTTACCGCATTGTTATTGTTGTTGTAAAAGCGAAATTGCAGAGTAGTTGACCCAACGGTTGTGAAAACCGTATCGAAATGAACGGTATCGGTCGAAAATGAAAGTTTTGCATTAGGATTATCGGAAAAGTTGAATTGGTCGGTGCATCCAAACAAAAGCGTGAAGGCTATAAGAAGGGCTAACAGATATTTTAACATGTTTTATGTTTTTTTATACGAACGAAGCGATTGACAATAAATTGCAATCGCTTCGTTAAAACTCGATTATATTGTTTTAAAACAATTCAACTTCAATGTTCTGGATGAATGCCGTGTAGGTATATTCGTTTTGTACTTTTGCCCCAGCCAATATCATAATTACCGGAGTTTCTTCACCGTTTTTATTTTTGATTGTGGTTTCTCTTCGGGCTCCAACCAGTTTTCGTTTTTCAGGATGGGTGAGCGTAAATATCATTTCGTCTTCTTTCTCGTCAGCAACATCGCGGAACAACATTTTTATATTTTTTCCGATAACTTCTTTACGTGAGTAATGCCACAGGTTTTCTGCTGCCCGGTTAAAGAATTCAACCATACCATCCTGATTAATGGTAAAAATGGCATCGTGAGCTCCTTCGAGGGTTTTTTCGTTTCTGATTTTAACCTTTTCAATTTCCTGGAACTGCGATTTTACTTCTTTTTTAGCTTCTTCTAAGCGTTTTTGAAGTTCCAGCTCACTGGCTTTCAGTTCTTCTTCCTGTTTTTTAAGCAGTTCGTTTTGTTGCTTGGTAATCAGCTCCATTTCTTTCTGGTCGGTAATATCGTGTGCAATGGAGATAATTTTCGAAACCTCGCCATACATATTATATACCGCGGTATAATTCACATCGAACCATTTTGATTGACCGGTTTGGGAAATCAGTTTTGATTGACCCTGATACGGTTCTCCATTGATAACCCGATTCCATATTTCTTCGAAATCGCTCTGTTCGTCTTCGCCCATAAAGTTGAAGACACTGTAGTCTTTCAAATTTTCGGTTGAATAGCCCAGTGTTTGGATAAAACGTTGGTTGCATTCCAGCATACGGCCACTTGGAGCATATTCCACTTTAATGCTCGATTGGTTGATAGCTTCAATTTGTCCTTCAAAATCGAGACTTTGTTCTTTGTGTTCGGTGGTATCGATAGCCAGGAATAGTATTTTTTCGACGGTTTGCATGTTGTTGCGCACGCAGGTATAAGTAGCCATGGTCCACAAATCTTTGCCCGATTTGGTAATGTGTTTCATGTACCCCTCAAAGTGGCGTCCTCCTTTTGCCAGCCCATCCCACAATTCGTTGAACCAGGCCTTATCTTTATCGCTAAGAAAAATGGAAATGTGATGACCTTCGACTTCGCTGTTGCTGGAATAACCTAGCTTTTTAATGAATTTGGTGTTGGCATATAATAGAATACCGTTTACATCGTATTCTGCCCTTATCAGGGTATGGTTTACCGAGTTGGTAAAACTTATAAATTCTTCGGCTTGTTTTGCAGCTTCTTCTTGAGTGGCCTGGAGTTCCTCCATATTTTGCCGCATTTCTTCTTCTTGTTGCGTAAGGCGTTCAGCCGCTGCGCGCGATTCATTCAGTAATTCAGCCGTTTTTAAGTTTGTTTTAACGGTAGAATAGGTAGTGGCAATGCTTTCGGCAACTTTTTCAACAAACTCAATTACATAGGGTTCAAAGTAATTAAAAGCTGATATTTCAAGAACTCCGTAAACTTTTTCGTTAACCTGAAGCGGAATAATTAAAAGTACTTTTGGATTGGCTTCTCCCAGACCTGAAGTTATGTCAACATAATCTTCGGGAACTTCGTCGATATAGATGGTGCTTTTTTCAAACGCGGCACGGCCAACCAGGCCTTCGCTCATTTCGATGCGTTTTTTATTGTATTTCTTTCGGTTGTAAGCAAAGTGGGCTGTTAATTCAAAATAAGCATCTTCTTCCAAATCGTCGTTTAAAACAAAGAAACCTCCCTGCACGGCATCAATATAGCGGCAAAGATTGCTGATTAAATCGAACGATAGCTTTTCAATATTGTCGTTATTTTGACGAAGTATGTCACCGAATTTTGCCAAACCCTCGGCTACCCAGTTGCGCTGTTCATCTTCTTTTTTTCGTTGTTGATCTTCTTTTTTACTTTTTAACAAACTGTCGCGCAGGTTCACCATAATTTTACCCAACGAGTTGTCGTTGCTGGGGTCGTATTCAACTTCAAGATTTCCTTTGGCCAGATTTTCGGCAAATTCAAGCATGTTAGCCGATTTGTTGTCTTTGGCTGTCTTTAAAGCATCGAGTTCTTTGGCAATTTTTATAAGATGTAAACCGGCAAAATAGCCAATAACTGCTAAAAATAGGGGAATTAGGTCGTTTACAATAAAGTGGAGCCCGTTGCTGTGTAAATTCAGAATATTTTTAAACGAGAACAGCAGGTCATTCGATGACAATGCAAAGCCATATAACACGGAGCTTATAACGAGTCCAAGGATAAATCCTAAGGCTGCATAGTAGAAACTATAATTAGGTACATTCTGTTTTTCCATCCTTATTGCGATAATTGAGAAACGAAATATAATGCATTTGATGTATTTAACAATACCAAATGGCTTGAAACCCTAAAATTACTAAAATATTTTAGAAAACATGGGAAAATACTATTTTCATGAAATGCTTTGTTTGCGCCAGCCATCAGGTGTTTTAGCTGCCTGAGAATTAACCCTGTTAAGCTTTTTGAATCTTTAAAAAGCTAAGGGATATTTTTCAATCAGGCGGGTTAATATTGCAGTTTGAGTACTTTCTCAGCTATTTTATCCAGTGGGAGAATGGTTTCGGCAGCATTTAATTTAATAGCTTCTTTGGGCATACCAAAAACAATGCAGGTTTTTTCGTCCTGAGCAATGGTGTGCGCCCCGGCCTCGCGTAATTCTAATAATCCCCGGGCACCATCGTCGCCCATGCCCGTCATAATAACTCCCACCGCATTATTTCCCGCAAATTTTGCTGTAGAACGGAAAAGTACATCGACCGATGGCCGGTGACGGTTTACCAGCGGGCCGTCGTTAATTTCAACATAATAGCGGGCACCGCTTCGTTTTAATATCAGGTGATGATTACCGGGTGCAATCAAAGCCCTCCCGCGTATCAGCGTGTCGTTATTGGAGGCTTCTTTTACTGATATTTTACACAATTGATCGAGGCGTTCGGCAAATGAACGGGTAAAATGCTCAGGCATGTGTTGCACAATTACAATACCCGGGCAGTCGGCTGGAAGTGCTTCGAGAAACACACGAAGGGCTTCGGTTCCTCCGGTTGAGGCTCCTACCACAATAACTTTTTCGGTGGTTTTAATCATCGCGTCGCCTGTATGGCTTTTGGGCATTATGGCATCGGCCGATAGTTTGGGTTTAACTTCGATTGATTTGGGCTGCGCAATAGCTTTTTTACGCGAAAGTTTGGCTGCAGCAGCTGCTTTTACCGCATCGCGCAAGCGAATTTTCGATTCTTCGATAAATTCTTTTGTGCCCATTTTGGGTTTTGTGATTATCTCAACCGCTCCATATTCCAGCGCTTTAATGGCTGTTTCAGTTCCAGTTTCGGTCAAACTCGAAATAATAACCACAGGAATTGGGTGTTGGGCCATTATCTTGCGCAGAAAAGTAAGTCCGTCCATTCTCGGCATTTCAATATCGAGCGTAATTACATCGGGAACTTCGCGCGCAATGCGTGATGCTGCAAAATAAGGGTCAGCAGCAACGCCCATCACTTCAATTGTAGGATCGGTATTTAAGATTTCTGCTAAAGTTTGCCGAACTACGGCGGAGTCGTCAACTATAAGGACCTTTATTTTCTCTGACATAATTTCAGGAGTGTTGTTTTTGAATTAACTTCATTAATACAACCCCGGTTTCCGTATTGAAACGGATTTTTCGTCCAAGGGTTCCGCCTACACTTTTTGCGGTAATATTTATTTTTTGTTCTTGTAGCATTTTTAGCGCAATTTCAATGTTGCGTTCGCCAATCCGGAACAGGTTCGATTTGGTTTCCACTACCTCGCCACCTCCAAATACTTTGGCTTGTATGTGTTTTTTTTCGGAGCCCATGGCCAGCATTTTGTCTAACAATTTTTGTATGGCAATGTTTCCGTATTTTGGCGATGCCAAACCGGTTCCATTCCAAAAAGGGAGCATAAAATGATTGATGCCGCCAATTTTTTTAACCGGATCGTACAAACACACCGCAACGCACGATCCTAAAATGGTGTCGACCATATAGGGTTCAGGCTCGGCAAAAAGCGCCGCAGGATACAGGTAATGCGATTTAAGTATGTTGCTTTCTTCAGAAGACTTCATCATCACTTTCGCCAAAAATAAATTCGTTTCCATCTAATGCGTACCCGTCGTTTTCGGTTGAGTCGCTTTCGGGGATGGATATGGTGAATATGGAACCAATGTGTCGTTTACTGGCAATTTCAATGTCGCCATTCATCAGGTCGATAAGCGCTTTGGTAACCGACAAGCCAAGTCCGTGTCCGGGATTTAATGAATTTATTGAGCTGTCGACACGTTTGAACCGGTCGAAAATTAGTTCCAGATTTTTTTTATCGATGCCAATGCCATAATCTTTAACCATAACTTTTAAGGTGCGGTTTTCGACCCAGGCTTTTACTTCAATTTTGTTTGCTGCATTGCTGTATTTTATTCCATTACTCAGTAAATTCGAGAGTATCAGCTTAAGTTTTTCAGGATCGGTTCTGAAATAATGCGCGGTTTCAAATTCTTTACCAAGTTCAAAAGAGAAATTTATTTTTAACTGTTTTTGTTCTGCCTTGTATTTGTAGGCACTTATGATGCTTGTAATTAAAAGGTTAATATCGGTTTTTATGTATTCGGGCGATGATTCTCCCGCTTCGATACGTGCGGCGGTAAAAATATTCTTCAGCTGAAAATCGAGTTCAAAGGCTTCAGAATGAATTAACTCAGCCATGCTTTTAATTTTTGCTATGTCGGAGTCTTTTGAGGCAATAATGTTTTTCGACAAGCCTAAAATTGAAGCAAAGGGATTTACTATCTCATTGGTTATGTTCGAAATAAAGTGGCTTTTTAAATCTTCAGACTCAGCTAACTTACCATTTACCAGCTGCAATTCTTTGCGTTGCTCTTCAATCAGTTCCTGATTGTGCTGCGCTTGTTCGAGCCTCTTTTTTAATTCTTCAATTAATTCTTTATCTGAAAGCATGGGTCTGCGAATTAAGTTTTTCTAAATATGGTAGGTTTTATACTTTTTAATGGAACATCCATATTGGTAATCGATTCGGAATGGCCTAAAAAGAAAAAACCATCGGGTTTAAGTTTACTTGCCAGTTTGTTAATAACGTTTTCCTGGTTAGGCCGTTCAAAATAAATAAGTGCATTCCGGCAAAAAATAATATCGAAGGAGTCGTTAATATGGTAAGTAGTGTCCATAAAATTAAGTCGTTGAAACGACACTTTGTCTCTTAAATTTTTAACTACCCTAACCTGAGATAGTTCTCGATTTTTTGAGCGTAAAAAATATTTCTTTTTTAAATGGTTGGGTACAATAGCTATTTTGTCTTCTTTATAAACCGCATTGGCTCCTTGCTGAAGCACCTGGGTTGAAATATCGGTGGCCAGAATGTGGTAATCGAAACCCGGATTTTTTTCTTTAAATTCCTGCAAAACAATAGCCAGGGTATAAGGTTCTTCACCCGACGAACATCCGGCACTCCAAACTTTGGTTACGCTACGCGTTTTGTTTTGAATGAGCTGGGGTAATAATTCTTTTTCAAGAAATTCAAAATGAACGGGTTCCCGATAAAAGTCGGTTTTATTGGTCGAAACCACATCCATCATGTGAATTATTTCGTTTTCACCCCCTTTGCTAAATACGTAATCTACGTAGCTTTTAAAGTCAGGAATCTGAAGTTCTCTAAGTCTTTTTTGAAGACGTCCCTGTAGCACAATTTTTTTAGCCGGTGGCATTTTAATGCCATAGTTTGTTTGTATAAAATTGCTTAATTGGGTGAACTCTTTATCCGATAGTGTAGAACGATAAATATTTTGGAACATGTCGCGATCCATAGCCGGTACTTAGGTTATTTTTTATCTGTTTTTGTTTCTTCAACCAATTCGCTTTTGTTTTCAACTTCTTTAGCTATCAGTAGTTCCTGGGTATTAAAAATTAAGTCGATATTCAACAGCATGATGAATCCAACTTCGAGTTTGTACATTCCCTGAATGAATTCAACTTTGTATTTTGTACCAATTGAAGGCGATTCCTCAATTTCGTGTTCTTTAATTTCGAGAACTTCGTCAACGGCATCAACCAGAATTCCCAATTGTACATTTTCTTCATCGATGGTAACATTCAAAACAATAATGCAGGTGTTTGTGGTAAACTCGGTGGGAGGCATGCCAAATTTTATACGCATGTCGATTACCGGCAACACGTTTCCTCTCAGGTTTATTACTCCCCGCATAAATTCAGGTGCATTAGGAACTTTAGTGATGGGTTTTAATTCCAGAATGGTTAGAACTTTAGCCACATTTACGGCAAAAAATTCTTTTCCCAGCTGAAACGATAAGAATGTGGTGACGTTTTCGTTTGATTTTATTTCGTTTTCTTCCATATTAACCTCCAACTTTTATTTCGCTGTTTGCAAATTGAGTAATTAGTTTATTGGTGTCCAATACCAGCGCAACGGTTCCATCGCCCAAAATGGTGGCACCAGAAATGGATTGTTGATTTTTGTACATTTTACCCAAAGGTTTAAGTACTGCCTGGTATTGACCAATTATATTGTCGACCGAAAGCCCTATGCGCACATCGCTGTATTGTACCACAATCACATGTTCAGTTTCAGGAGCTGTTCCTTCAATCTCAAACAGTTCTCTCAGATTCAGGTACGCTACTTCGCTATTGTCGGTACGAATAAGATGATTTACTGCGTTGAGCAAAGCTTCGTGTTTGAATTCGTATACTTTATCGACCGATGATAAGGGAATTACAAATTTGGTTTCGCCAATCTGTACCAATAAACCATCGATTATTGAAAGGGTTAAAGGCAATCGGATGGTAATGGTAGTTCCTTTGTTTATTTCTGAATCGAGGTCAACTTCACCACGAATTTCGGCAATTTTACGTTTTACCACATCCATTCCTACACCGCGGCCGGAAACTTTGGTAACTTGTTTTGCTGTGCTAAAACCCGGTAGAAATACCAATTCAAGGGCCTCTTTTTTCGATAATTCTACATCGGCAGTTATGAGTCCTTTGCTGATAGCGTGTTTTTTTATTTGTTCCGGATCGATACCTTTTCCATCGTCCAATATTTGAATAATAACATTGGTTCCGGAATAAAAAGCTTTTAGCAGAATGGTTGCCTTGGCCGGTTTTCCCAGTTTTTTACGGTCGGCTTTTGACTCTATTCCATGATCCATGCTGTTGCGAACAATATGCATCAAAGGATCCGATAACATTTCGATAATGTTTTTGTCGAGTTCTGTATCGGTTCCTTCGGTTTTGAAAACAACATCTTTGTCGAGGTTTTGCGATAGTTCGCGCACCAAACGCTGAAAGCGGGTAAGCATGTTTTCGATGGGAATCAGGCGGATGCTAAAAACATCGTCGCGTAAGCGGCGCGATATTTTCTCAACTTCTTCTGATATGGCCAATAAACCATTGGTTTCGGTTTCCTGGGCAAACAAACTTAAACGGGCCTGTATGGTTACCAATTCGCTTACCCAGTTTATCAGGTTGTCGAGTTTTTCTGACGAAACCCTGATACTGCTGATGTTTGTGTCAGCTGCTGTAGCTCCAATTTTAGCCTGCAATTGGGTTTCTTTCTCTTTTTCGTAAATTTTTTCGAGATCGTTGGTAAGGTTTACCAACTCGTCAATATTTATAGCCTGTTTGTTTTGAACGGCTTTTTCAATAATTCCAATGAACGAGTTTTCTTCAATCAGGTTGAGCTCCGATATTTTTTTTACAGTTAAATCGCACTGATCGTCGGCAAAAATAAAAACTTCGCTAATGGCATTAATCCCCTGGTTGGTTGCTAAAAATATATCCCAGTAAATATAGCAGTTAGCGGGTTCCAATACGTCAATTCCCGGTAGTTTGTCGAATCGGGGAAAAACCATAGCGTGTCCCAAATCAACCAATTCGTCGATAAGGTACAGTGGATTGGTTCCAAAGTTGAAAATATTGGGGTGGGGCTTAAAGCTGATGTAATAAGTAGCGTGTTCTTTGTTGTTACGGGGTGTCATGGGCTGGATGGTTTTTGCGTTTTCTTCGCCCATCACGTTTTCGTTAATAATTTCAAGTATTTTACTGAGCAGCAGGTCGTGCTGAACCCGGTTGGTGTTTTCAGAGTCGTCTTTTTCCTGAACCAGGCTGCGCAAATGATCGACCGACGCCAGGGTAATGTTCAGAATATCATTGTTTATGGCCAGTTTGTTGGTTCGGATTAAGTCGTAGATGTTTTCGAGATGATGCGTAAACTTGTCCATTTTATTGAACCCAAACATAGCACTTCCTCCTTTGAGTGAATGCATAACCCTGAAGATCTGCTGAATTAATTCCGCATTGTTGGGCTGGCTTTCGAGCTCAAGAAGTACTTTTTCCAGTTCGTTAATTAGGTCGTTTGCCTCTTCAACGAATTTTTCTCTGAATTTTTCCATTATCTTACAACTTTTTGTATGGCGGCTAATAATTTTTCAGGAACAAAAGGTTTTATAATCCAACCGGTTGCACCTGCATCTTTGGCTTCCATTTTTTTTGCCGTTTGCGATTCTGTGGTTAAAAACAGAATGGGAACAAATTGGTAATCGGGTTTTGAGCGTACATTTTTAATGAACTCAATACCATCCATATTTGGCATGTGCAAATCAGTAATAATCAGGTCGAGATTACTGCCGTCCAAAAATTTTAGGGCGTCTTGCCCGTCGACTCCTTTTAATACGTCATGTCCGGCGTTTTCGAGGGTGAAGCTAACCACCTCGCGTATACTTTCGGAATCGTCAACAATCAGAATTCGTTTTCCCATTTTAAAATGGATTTTAGGTTTGTTAATTATAATAGGTTCGTTAGTCCCGCTTTGGTAAACAGGTTTTCAATATCTTCAGGTAGGTTTAAATGAAACTCAGTTTCAATTTTATTTGCTATGCAGGTATTTTCAAAAGCTTTGAGTAGCTGAATGGTCGACACATCGGCTTCTTCAACTTTTGACAAGGTGATTTTGATTTTTTTACTGCCTTTGGTGGCTTTTTGAAGCTCTTTATGCAACTCAGTCATGTGGGCAACATTTAGTTTCCCTTGCAGCGTCAGGTTGGTTGTGCCTGCACTTTTGTCCTTGGTGGCAGTAAGCGTAAACTCTTTCATAGGTCGAAGCTTAAATTTTGAAACTTAATCGTTTAAATTTATTTAAAATAATTCAATATCATCGTTTAAATCGTCATTGTTTTGTTGACTGTTCATTTCTGAAATACCTCCTGTTTCAACCATTTGTTGGTGAATGTCGCGCTCACTCTGCATGGTATAGAGCTTTTCTATTTGTTGAAGTATTTCTTTATTGTCGCCAATAAATGATTTAAGGTTATCGTAATTTACTTTTTTATTGATTTCGTTCAAAAAGGTTACAATTTCTTCGATAGTATTTTTAAAGTAATTGTAATACTCGATGCTTTTAAAGCTTGATGTGATTTCAGATGAGATTTTTAAGCTTAAACTACCGTATTGTTGCGATAGTTGTTTTATGTGGTTTAAACCACTGGTTAACGACAAAAGGTTGTCGTGAATGCTGATGTCCTTTTTTTGACTTGAGCTGAATGGACTGAGTAAATCCTGCAAACTGGCAAAATGATGCGTGATTTGATTCAGATTGGTTTTTAGTGAATTGGAATTCATTTGCAGCTCCGATAACAGCAATAACAAGCGGCGCATAAGTTCATGACCAAAGTTTTTACCGTTGGCTTTAATTAAACCCTCAAAGTTTTTTATTTCTCCGCGCAGGGTTTTCTCGCTGATGAATATTTCGCTGAATTCTTTTTTGAGCGAATAGTAAACATCAAAAAGTCCGTTTATTTTGTTGAGTGATTGAATCCAGTCTTCTTCCGACTGGCTCATGAAATTAAAATAGTGTTGTTGTGCTTCCTTTGCATCGCTAATAAACCCATCTTCAAACTGATTGCTGTTCGATATAATGGTTTTATACAAAGTATTGAGTTCTTTCATCTCGCGACCCACTTCAACCAGTTTGCTGGTTATTTTTTCGATTGAAGTTTGATAATCTTTATTGGTATAAAGCAGCTGAGCTACCTGAATGTCGGTTATCTCAGGAATTTTTGCAATAAAAGCCAGCTGGTTCTCCAGACTTTTGTCGGGTGTTTCTGATGTTTTTATATCGCTGAGGCCTTTAATCAATTCCTTTTGCGAAGTCTGGATGTGTTCCATTTTTTGCCTGATGATATCATGGTACTGAATGTTGGTAATTATTTCGCCCATGTTGGCAAAACAGTTTTGTGTTCTGCGATTTAGCTCACCAACAAAATCTTCGGACCAAAACTCGTCGAATAGTATTTTTTTAATCTGAATGGAAAGTTTTCGGAGTTGCTCGCTTGTTTCTTTAATGCCCTGGGTTTTGGTTATGCATAAATTGTCTTTTAATTCTATTATCTGATTGTTTAGCGAATCGGAGCCGGAACCTACCACTTCAAATTTTTGCTGAATGGTGTCAATGCTTTGGCTTAGCGTGTTTACACTGCTTTGTAATTCGGTTTTATTAGGCAGGTTAATGTAGGTAAAATGTAGTTTTAAATTGGCCAGCAGATACTTTAAGGTTATCAGGTTTTGTTTGTAATTGTTAAAGGGAACGATAATTAAATCGAGTTGCGAAAAGGTAAGTGTAAGTATATCTTCAATCTGTTTACCGGTTTCTTTTATTTGTGCTATGTTTTTTTGTTGATTCTGATTTTTCTGATTCAGTTGCTCTGCCAGATTATTCAATTCTTTTTTAAAGAAAGTACTTATCGAAGTATTATTATCTGCAATTTCTTTTATATGCTTGTAATAATCTTTAAGCAATTTGTTAAAGAATAAAAAATCTTTGGAGCTTATGGTATGTAACGACCCAATCTTTTGGTCAATAGTGTTGAGAGTTTCAATTATTTCCTGACGAGGGAAATTTTTTAAAAACTCATTTAAATTATTACTTTCGGGTAGGCTCATGGTGTTTGTTTTATACTATAAACTTAAAATGGAAACAAATGTTTAATGTAACAATAATTATTTTAGTATATAATTTTCCAAGTGTAACGAGTCAGTTAAATCAAGCAAACCAATATAATTAAACTTCATAAAATGGCAAAACCTGTTTTGTTAATTGTCGACGATATTTTTATTAACCGTTTGTTGTTGGGCGAAATAGCCCGTGAAATTGGTTGCGAATTCAAAATGGCCGGCAATGGTAAAGAGGCTATTGGTTTGCTTGAGCAAGCACATTTTGATATGGTACTAATGGATATTGAAATGCCGGTAATGAATGGATTGGAAACCACAAAGTATATACGCAGTCTTTCTGATAAATCCTTAGCAGCCATTCCTATTGTGGCACTCACTGCACATAATCCCAACGATTTTTTCGATGAATTTAATTCAGCCGGATTCGATGAGTTGCTTACCAAACCTTATTTAATATCCAAGATTCAGTCGGTTGTTGAAAAGTTTTGTTCAAAAAAATGAAGAGGCTGTCTAAAAGAAAAAAGATTTAAACCAGCTGCATTCAAATTAAAAGGGATAGAACGCGGATAACGCTGAAAAAACTGATTTACGCTGATTTGATCTGCGATAATCGGTTAAAATCCGCGTCATCCCTGTCTGCCGGCCAGGCAGGAGCGTTCCTTTTTGGAAGATTACTTCCATTATGTAAGTTTTTGGTAAATGCACATTACTTTTGGCACAACCTCTTTTCCCTGTCTATTTATAATTGTTTTAAATAATCTAACGCCTTTGTTTTAACATTCTCAGCGGTAAATCCCAGTTTTACATCTAAAACGGTATAAGGTGCTGAGTGTCCAAAATGATTTAGTCCGACAACAGTTCCCATAGCTCCTACCAAACCTTGCAAAGTTGAGGGTAAACCAGCGGTTAATCCCATGGTTGGAGTTTTAGCCGGAAGAACCGATTTTTGGTATTCAGCCGATTGTTGGCGGAATAATCCTTCTGAGATGGCCGAAACCACTTTAACGTTTAAATTTTTCTCCTGACGCAAAAGGTCTGCTCCGGCAACCAAAGTAGCAACTTCCGATCCGTTACCTACCAAAATAATATCCGGATTCTCACAGTCTTGTACCGTATAAGCTCCTTTACCGGCTTGTAAAGCCGATTCGAAAGCTTTGTCTGCTGCAACGGGCAGGTTGGTAATATTTTGACGCGAAAGAATCAAGGCGGTTGGTGTTTTTGTGTTTTCCATGGCAAGTTTCCAGGCAACGGTGGTTTCATTCACATCGGCCGGACGCAGAGCCAATAAACTTGGAATTCCCGAATGGTTATGCAACTGCTCCATTAAGCGTATTTGTGCTTCCTGTTCAACCGGCTGATGCGTTGGTCCATCTTCGCCTACACGGAATGCATCGTGGGTCCAGATGTATTTTACCGGCAATTCCATTAGTGCGGCCATCCGCACAGCTGGTTTCATATAATCTGAAAAAACGAAAAAGGTTCCGCAGGCAACAAACAAGCCACCATGAGCAGCAATACCATTCGAAATGGCAGCCAAAGTCAGTTCGGCAACACCGGCTTGCAGGAATTTTCCGGTAAAATCGCCTTTGGTAAATGCTTTGGTTTTTTTCAGGTAAGCTTCGGTTTTGTCAGAATCGGCCAAATCGGCTGAGGCTACAATTAAATTATCAACCTTGTCGGCAAGCTCAGCCAATACATTTGCCGAAGCGGCGCGCGTGGCCTGGTTTTCTTTTTGAACAATCTCAGCGTAATTAATGGCTGGTGCTGCTCCACTTAAGTATTGGTCGAGTTTTGCCGCCAGTTCGGGATTAGCTTTACGCCATTGCGCTTCGGTTTGCTGATGTGCTTTTACCTGAGCTTCTTTTTCCGTATGTACTTTTTTGTATAATTCTTTTACTTCGTCAAAAATTACAAACGGATTATCCGGATTTCCACCCAGGTTTACAATGGTTTTGGCAAACGAAGCCCCTGCTGCTGAGATGGGTTGACCATGCGTTTTGGTTTGTCTTTCAAAGTTTTCTTCTGCATCGGTAATACAGCCTTTACCCATAATTGTTTTTCCAATAATCAGGGTTGGTTTTTCTTTTTCGTCCTGTGCTTTTTTAAGAGCGGCACGAATTTCATCGGCATTGTTACCGTCGATGGTCATTACTTGCCATCCCCAGGCTTTATATTTTGCTTCGGTGTCTTCAGAAGTAACTACCGATGTTTTTGTTGAAAGTTGAATGTCGTTCGAATCGTAAAACATAATCAGGTTCGAAAGCCCCAGGTGTCCAGCAATACGTCCGGCACCCTGCGAAATTTCTTCCTGAATTCCTCCGTCCGAAATAAAAGTATAGGTTTTATGGGCCATCCATTCGCCAAAGCGGGCAACCATAAAGCGTTCAGCAATTGCTGCTCCAACAGCCATGGTGTGTCCCTGGCCCAGCGGGCCTGAAGTGTTTTCAATTCCTCTTTGAATATCGCGTTCAGGGTGTCCCGGTGTTACGCTTCCCCACTGGCGGAATTGCTCTAAATCGGCGGTATCAAAAGCTCCGGTTAATGTGAGTTGCGCATACAACATGGGTGACATATGACCCGGATCGAGAAAAAAGCGATCGCGAAATGGCCATGCCCTGTTGTTTGGGTCGTATCTTAGAAACTCGCTATACAAAATATTTATAAAGTCGGCTCCACCCATGGCTCCTCCCGGATGTCCCGATTTGGCTTTTTCTACCATGGCGGCCGATAAAATTCTGATGTTGTCGGCGGCTTTGTTTGTTGCAGTGTTAGTCATCGTTTTTAAGATTTTATCAAAAAATGAATATTAATACGTGTTCGGTTGTTTTAACAAGTTGTTGTGGCAAAGGTTATTTAAAGTACAATAAAACCAAAGCCGTACAAAATTATCTTTTATTTATTAAAGTACCATATTTTAAATCGATTTGTCAGGATATTTCTATGTACGATTCGCTTGGCGTAATTATTATATATTATAAGTTCATTTTCAACGATACTCCAATTGATTCCCCAATTAGGGATTTTTGCCCAATCAACAGGGATATTTGCCTGATTAACGGGGATAAATGCTCGATCAACGGGGATTTTTGCCTGATCAACGGGGATAAATGCTCGATCAATGGGGATTTTTGCCTGATCAACAGGGATAAATGCTCGATCAACAGGGATTTTTGCCTGATCAACAGGGATAAATGCTTAATCAACGGGGATAAATGCCAAATCAACAGGGATATTTGCCTGTGCAATCTGAATTTATTGAATGGAGATTTTCTTTGGATTCAACATTTAACTTAAACTAATCAAGCTTAGCAAAAATACTATTCAAATATTCCAATAAATCAGCTTTACTCCATGGTTTAGCAATATAGCGCTCAATAAGCGCTTCGTCGAGTCCCATCTCAATAGCTTCTGAAATTCGATAAGCAGAAAGTAACATGCAAACAGCGGCTGAATTTTCGTTTTTAATGTGTTTAATCAGCTCAATGCCATTCATCTCAGGCATTCGTAAATCAGAAATTATAACCGGAATTTGTTCATTCTTTATCAATTCAAGAGCTTCCTGGCCGGAACTGGCCAAAAAAACCGTAAAATCGTCCTGAAAACTGAATTTAAACAGTTGCAGGTTAACCCATTCGTCGTCGACGTATAATAATTTATGATTCGCCATGATGCAATTTTGAGGTAAATTTAATAAAAATAGCTTAGCTTTTTTTAGATTTCAATTTGAACACCTTTCCAGAAAGCGATGTAGTTTTTTATATGAGCGGCTTTTTCAAAAGGTTTTGGATAATGCCAGGCTGCATCAAAATTAATTTGACCATTTACAGTAAGGTTAAAATAGCGGGCTTTTCCTTTAACATAGCATGAGGTAAAAGTGTCGCTGGGATTAAAGTATTCTTTTTTAATCGATTCCGGCGGAAAATAGTGGTTGCCTTCCACAATTATAGTGTCATTACTTTCTGCTAA
Source organism: Salinivirgaceae bacterium (assembly GCA_050179685.1). GTDB lineage: Bacteria > Bacteroidota > Bacteroidia > Bacteroidales > SZUA-534 > GWE2-40-63. The sequence continues at coordinate 40,894 of JBFXEW010000013.1, read as the reverse complement.
TATTTCACCGTTCCAGATGGCTTTCATTGTCATAATTCTCTTTCTGCTATTTGTTGTTCCAAACACGCATTCGCGCAAAATGTTTTAAAATCAAAATTAGTTGATAGCTTTTCTAAATTATCGTTTGTAAATTTTACCGGATAAAATAAAAATTATCAGGATATTCCTATTTATGCATAAATTGGCGTAACTTGCAGCCTTATTAAAATTTATTTCAGGAGATTATAACAATGGACAAGCAATTAGAAAATATTGAAATCGGTATCGGAATAGGTTCCATCCGGTTTGGAATGAAACGCGACGAGGTTAAAGCAATTTTGGGTGATCCCGACGAAATTGAAGTTTTTGAAGAAGAAGATCCTGAATTAGACAATACCATTGTTTGGCATTTCGACGATGTTGAAATGTCGCTCTCATTTGGTGACGATGATATGTTGCTGGCCATAGCAATCAGTAATGAAGACGTAATGTTGGCAGGCAAAAAGCTGATGGGACTAACAATCAACGAAATTACTGAATTTGTTAAGGAATTCGATTTGGGTGAAATGGAAATCGAGGAACAAGCTGAAGAAGACGGTGTAAAAAGTACCCTGGTTTCGCTTTGGGAATCGGCCATGAACCTTTGGTTCGAAGACGGTGAGCTTACCGAAATTCAATGGGGGCCGCTTTGGGACGAAGAAACCTTAAACTAAAATATACTATGGCTGCCAACTTGGCGGCCATTTTTTTAAAAACACTTTCTTCGTTCAATTTGTATGTAATTTGATAGAACTTTCGTCTAAATTCCGAATAACAACTTAAAACTAAATTAAAATGAACTCAAAAAACAGCAAGTGGATAATTATTGGAGTAATTGTTCTTTTTGTATTTCTTTCTTTTTCGTGGTTTAAAAACACCTATAATACCATGGTTACTATGGAAGAAGCAACCACAGCAACCTGGAGCCAGGTTGAAAACGTGTATCAGCGTCGGGCTGATTTAATTCCTAACCTGGTAAATACCGTAAAAGGTTATGCTTCGCACGAACAGGAAACCCTCGAAGGAGTTATCGAAGCCCGTTCAAAAGCAACCAGTGTAACCATCGATCCAACCAATTTAGACGCCAATAGCATGCAGCAGTTTCAGGCTGCACAGGATGGTTTGAGCTCTGCCTTATCGCGCCTTATGGTGGTAGTTGAGCGTTATCCTGATTTAAAAGCCAACCAAAACTTTTTAGACTTGCAGGCTCAGTTAGAAGGAACTGAAAACCGGATAACGGTGGAGCGTCGCAAGTTCAATGAAACCGTTCAGGCATATAATGCTTTTATTCGCTTGTTTCCAAAGAATTTTTTAGCCAACATGGCCGGATTCGAGAAGAAAGCTTATTTTCAGGCTGCAGCCGAAGCTCAAAAAGCACCTGAGGTTAATTTTTAACAGTAGTAAGGGAGGTACTTTCCCTTATAACGATACCATGGATTGAGGTGTGTAACTATTATTCCTTATTCCTTAACTATGTATTAATTCCAGAACAATGAAAGCAGCAGATTTTTTTACAAGCGAACAGAAAAAACAAATTACTGATGCCATTAAACAGGCTGAGTTAAATACTTCGGGCGAAATCAGGGTGCATTTTGATACAACCTGTAGGATTGATGTATTGGACAGGGCAGCCCAGGTGTTCGATGCTTTAAAGATGCAAAAAACAGCCCTTCGCAATGGTGTACTTTTCTATTTGGCTATCGAAAACAAGCAGTTTGCCATTTTAGGCGATGCAGGTATCAATCAGAAAGTGCCCGAAAACTTTTGGGAGCAGATTAAAGAAACCATGCTGACTCATTTTAAGAAAGGCGATTTTGCCGGCGGGCTCGAGCAGGGAATACTTATGGCGGGTGAGCAACTGAAAGCCCATTTTAATTACAAGAGCGACGATAAAAACGAACTGTCGGACGAGATTTCGTTCGGATAAAATATTCCTCAAATGAAAAAAATATTTTTTACTGGCTTAGTTGTATTGTTTACATTTTTAAATGCAATCCAGGCCAACGATATATTTACGAAACCACAAGAAAAGCAACTGGTTATTGACAATGCAGCGGTATTGGCTCAGTCGGAAGAAGAGGCCTTAAAGCAAAAACTGCATCAGTTTAGCAACGAAACTTCGACCCAGGTTTTAATTTATACAACCAACGATTTATTGGGCTACGATGTGGCCGATTTTGCCCAGCGACTGGGCGAGGGTTGGGGTGTTGGACAAAAGGGTTTCGATAACGGAATTGTTATCGTTTTTAAACCCAAAGACGAAACTCCCGGTAGAATTACCTTACAAACCGGCTATGGAATTGAACCGGTAATCCCCGATGCTATAGCCAACCGTATAATTGATATCGAAATGATTCCTGAATTTAAAAATGGGAACATTTACCAAGGTATCGACAAAGCTGTAGATGTTTGTATATCCTTAACCAAAGGCGAATTTACCGCCGATGGTTACAAGGAGCAAACAGCTTCGGACGATAGTATTGCCGGTTTTATTATTGTGTTAATCATTTTCATATTCACCTTTATAAGTGCTTTTGGTCGCGCTAAAAAGAACAAACACTATACTACTGGTTCAAAAAGCAATTTGCCTTTGTGGACAACCTTATTCCTTTTAGGTGGCAGTTCCGGAAGAAGTTCCGGCTGGGGAAATTTCTCGGGAGGTTCAGGAAGTTTTGGCGGCGGTGGCAGCAGCTTTGGCGGTTTTGGTGGTGGAAGTTTTGGCGGTGGTGGGGCCAGTGGCAGTTGGTAAAAATATGATTATTTCTGATTCAATTCTAAGAAAATAATGTTTATAGCAAAAGAAAAGCGAACATCCAATATTGGAGAATATGTGATTTACATGTATCAGGTCGAGGATTTGATTCGGGCCTGTAATCTTGACAAGGAGTTGCTTGAAAAGCAGTTGATTTCGCGATATCGGGTAGAAGGTGAGGTGCAAAATGAAATTAAAAACTGGTACTTTGGATTAGCCGAACTGATGCACGATGAACAACTGCACAAAAAGGGACACCTGAGCTTTATCACCAATAAAATTAATGAACTGTACGATTTTCACCGCTATCTTTTACAGGATAAGGAACACATGGATTATGTAGCCTTGTATCAAAAATGTCTTCCGGTTTTAAATGAAATAATGGCTAAGCAGCAAAATGCTGAAAACGAAATTCAATCGGTTATTGACAGCATTTATGCTTATTTTTTATTGAAGTTGAAACGTCAGGAAGTTACGCCCGAAACAACGGAATCCATTAGTCAGTTATCGGCCTTATTGGCAAAACTTTCCGATAAATTTAAAAAGTACGAAGAGGGATTCCTGAAAATAGAGTAAGCTTTCGTGGGCTTTTTTTTGCAACAGATATCTTTGATTATAGAAATCTGCAAGTAATTAGAAATTCATTGGTTCGTTAAAACGAACTCCCATAACCAGAACATCGTCAACCTGTTCGTATTCTCCTTTCCATTCGTCAAAAGCGCGTTTAATAATGTCCTTTTGTTCTTTCATCGAAAGGGGATTAATCTCGAACAGCAATTGTTTAAAACGTTTGGTCAGGAATTTTTTACCCACTTTTCCACCAAACTGATCGATAATTCCATCTGAGAAAATGTAGAATAAATCGCCTTCGTTAAATGAATAACGGTGGTTGGTGAACGACGCAATTGAAGTGCCGGAAATGCTGCTTGTAATTGGTGTTTTGTCGCCTTTTACTTCAATAAAATTGCCTCCGTTAAAAAGATACATTGGTCTTAAGGCGCTTGAGAATTCCAGTGTTTTTTCTGTTTTATCAATCACCACCAGGGCCAAATCCATTCCGTCGCTGGTTTGCGAATGGTTATCGGTTTTAAGAGCTATTTTAATTTTCCGGTTTAATTGTCGTAAAATTTCAGCTGGATCGGTTATGCCATTGTGTATTATGATTGAATTTAGCAGGTAGGTTCCAATAATCGACATAAATGCCCCGGGAACCCCGTGTCCCGTGCAATCAACAGCTGCAATAAAATATTTATTATTGATGCGGTGGTACCAGTAAAAATCGCCGCTAACAATATCTTTGGGTAAGAAGAGTACAAAACTGTCGTAAAAATCGCGTTGAATCTGTTTTACTTTGGGCATAATAGCCGTTTGTATCCGCTTGGCATAGCGAATGCTGTCGTAAATTTCAATTTGACGCTCTTCCAATTCTTCTTTCCGGTTAACGGCCAGATTTTTCTGGTGCTCAGCGTCTTTTTGCTGCTGTTCCAGCTCGTCCTCGTACTGTTTAAGCTTGGTAATATCGGTATCGATGGCAATTAAATGTTTTACATTTTCGCGCTGGTCGAGAATAGGAGTAAGGGTAGTTTGATACCATCTTTCGTTGTTGTTGTCGTCAACCATTTTTGTTTCGTACGACACAACAATTTTCTGTCGCAGGCAGGTGTTTAGTACGTGGCGAATATTGTTGTTGGTACTGATATCGAGAATATTCAATCGCTCATCGCGTTGTTTGTAATCGTCGTAAGATATTCCAAGAGTCTGGCTGTACGAACTGTTAAACCAGTCGAGTTCCCCATCGGGATTGAAAATATAAATCAGGTTATCGGTTTTGCTGGCTACCAGCGATAGTTTTGCCAGTTCAAGGTTTTTAATTTCGAGCAATTCTTTTTGTGCACGAAGCTCTTCGCGCTGCGATTGCAGGGTTTCTTTCTGCAATAGCAATTCTTCGTGCTGCGATTTTAATTCATCTTTTTGTGAATTAATCTGAAAAGTTCTTTTTTCGACCAGGTGTTCCAGATTTTTCTTCATCTCAACCAGTTCGGTTCTGAAACTGCGGAATTTTAAAATAAAAATCCAGAAAATGATACCGAACATTATGACAGCGGTGAACGATGTAAGCTGTATGTCGATAAATGAAAACCCTTTAATGCTGTAGTTAAAGAAAAGCTGTAAAATGGCATCGGTTAACAAAACCAGCACCATCAGTACAATGGGTTTTATCAGCGGTTTTTGACTTTTTATTGCCAGTCGGATGTTTAGTAACGAAATAATTACCAGTGCAATGGTAACAAGATGAATACCATACTGGTAAAACTCGTAGTTTGGAATAATTAATTGAAAGAATCCATAGGCAATCACCGTAAGAAAATAGATGCGAAATGCCTTCCGAAGTGCCTGGTGACTTTTTGCTATATTAAAATAGTACCATTGAAAAACGGCAATAAGCAGTAAACCCAATGAAAAGAGTGCTTTTCGGATAAAGGGATAATAATGGGGAGCATTCGGGAAAACGTAATGGAAAAGCAAACCGTTCCGCCAGAGAATAAATAAAGTCAGGTAAATCAGAATAAATAAAAGGAACAGGTACGACTTGTTTTTTTCAGTTAGCCAAAGAAGCAGCAAAAGTATTACCAGCAAAATTACCATACAATAAAATGCCCCCTGCAAAAACGCATAGTGTGTCAGCTGCTTTGCAACAAAAGCTTTTGTGCTCAATGTTATGGGAATGTAAGTGGGGAAAAGCTGACCCGATATTTTGAAACTATAAAGAGCCTGCTCACCCGGAGCCAGGGTAATATTGAATAAATAGTTTTTAAAATTAACCGGACGTTGGTGGTAATTGTGATTTAAACCGGTGTGATAATACGATGAATCGTTTTGTGAAAAGAAGGTTATGTTGTTTATCAACGGATTGTTTATGCTGAGTACCAGCTGTTGCTCTTCAGCTGAGTTGTTAAGCACGCTTAGTTTATACCACTGACTGTAATTCTTTTTTTTGTAAAGAAATGTGCTGGTAGCCGATTGGGTGAAACGATTTTCAAAATCAGGTCGAAGCACCTGACTAAATGTATAGGTGTCGAGCGAATCAATTAAATAAAATAAATTTCCCGATAAATTTATAGTCTGCTTATCCGAAGTGTTTTCGTTTACCACAACTATACCTTGCGCGTATAATTGCGGTGTAATTATTGATAAGAAGAAAATAAATAGTAGCTTTCTCATTAATGCTAAATTACACAATGTATTTTACATTAAAAATAGGAACAATTTTCGTCATATTACGCACAAGCCTAACAAATAAGCTAATAAAAAAAGTGAGATGCCTTAGTTTTTTTAACCACGGCATCTCACTTTATTTGAATGTTTAATATGTTTAGAAGTTGAATATCAACTTATTATCGGTTGATTCTTTTTGGTTTCTTTTTTCAAACTCTTCAACTCCTTTGTCGAGGAATTCAATAAAGGCATCAATATTTAAGTCGTAAGCTTTGGGTTTTGTTAACAATTCACCTTCATGATCGAGCAGGCAATAATATGGTTGCGCGTTAATATTGAATTTGGTAATCTGGAAATCGGCATATTTTTTTCCAATCGATTTTTTCAACTTACCATCGTAACTCGATGTAACCCATTCGTCTTCGGGCAATTTAGTTTTGTCGTCAACATAAAGAGCAATAACCACGTAATCGTTATTCAGGCGTTTCAACACTTCAGGGTCTGACCATACGCGGGCTTCCATTTCGCGGCAGTTTACGCAGCCGTGTCCGGTGAAGTCAATAAATACAGGTTTGTTTTGCGCTTTTGCACAGGCCAGTCCTTGTTCGTAATCGAAATAGCCTTTAAGCCCGTGAGGCAGATGCAGAAAATCACCATATTTTGGTTTTTCGCATAATTCGTTTTTGTCGGTTTGCAACTGGTCTCCGACTTTGTAGTTTTGTATGGAGGCATTATCCCGTACAATGCGTTCCATGTCAAAATCAAGTGTGGCTTGCGGTGGCAAATATCCCGAGAGTGCTTTTAAAGGCGCTCCAAACATGCCGGGAATCAGGTAAACCACAAAAACAAACACGGCCATTGCCATAGCCAGGCGGGGAACCGAAAGATATTTAACCTCGCTGTCGTGGGCAAATTTTATTTTTCCAAGAAGGTATAGGCCTAAAAGTGCAAAAGTTACAATCCAGATAGCCAGATAAACTTCACGATCGAGAATTCCCCAATGGTAAGTTTGATCGGCAATACTCAGGAACTTGAATCCCAAAGCTACTTCGATAAATCCTAAAACTACTTTTACCGAATTTAGCCAACCACCCGATTTGGGCAGTTTGTTTAACCACGAAGGGAAAAATGCAAATAAGGTAAAAGGTAAAGCAAAGGCTGCTGAAAAAGCAAACATGGTTATAATGGGTTCCCAAATGGCGCCCTGCGTCGATTTTACAATAACGGAACTAACAATGGGGCCGGTGCATGAGAATGATACCAGAACCAGCGTAACTGCCATAAAAAATGCTCCAATTAGTCCGCCTTTATCTACTTTTGAATCGGCTTTGTTTACCCACGAACTGGGCAAAACAATTTCGAAAGCACCAAAGAACGAAGCTGCAAAAAGCATAAATATTATAAAGAAAAGTACATTGGGAATCCAGTGGGTACTTAGCCAGTTAAATACATCAATAGCAATAGATTCGCCACCTATAAAATAAGTGATGCCAATCATTACTGCGATGGGGAAAGTATATAAAAATACAATGGAAAAACCGTAGGTTGAGGCCATTAGTCTTCCTTTGGCTTTGTTTTGACTTCCCTTCATAAAAAACGAAACCGTCATCGGAACCATTGGGAATACACAGGGCGTTAATAAGGCAGCAAATCCCCATAAAATAGCTTCAATAATTACAGCCCAAAGTGAGCCTCCGGTTTCTGGTTCGGTGGTGGTTTCTTCAATTTCAGCCTGACTTACAGCGGTATTGTTGAAATTGAATTCAAATTCTTCGTCCAGTTTTATACATTGTTCATCGTCGCAGGTCATGTAATCGATAAGCCCTGTTACCTGCGGATTGTCGCCGGTAATTTTTACTTTTTGATAAAAAATGGCTTCGGTGTCATAATAGCGGCTCATGGCTCCAGCCAGTTCTTCGTAAGCTTCGTGAACGGTTGAAAGCGAAGTTACCGAGTCAATTAATTCAACATCGGTTGTTGTTTCAAAAATAAATTGTGTCGGGAGTGAGAAATTTCCTTCGGGAAGCCACTGTGCATAAAGGTGCCAGTTTTTTTCGATTGAGGCTTTAAAAAGGATTTCGTATTCAGTGTCTGAAATTTGTTTGGTCTCGAACTTCCATTTAACAGGTTGCAATACTTGTGAATGTGCTGTTTGAGCCATTGTTACCATCACAGCAAGTGTCCAAAAAATCCTCATCAATTTCTTCATAAATCCCATAATTTAGTGTTTAATAAAAGCCGTTTTTAAAATTCCAGGGTTCCTTATATTAACGATTTGTCAAATATTGAAATATCTAGATATTTAAAAACGGCCTCTTTGTTATCAAAGATTATACCAAATTAAAAAAATATTTTGTCACCTTTCTGGTCATAAAAATGATAGTCGAGAAAAGCGGTTGCATTCGATGCTTTTATTGATAGGCGGAACAAATACTTTAATCGCCATTTAAAATGAATGGAGAAGAAGCCTTTGTTCAGGTAAGCGGCCACGTAAGGGTGGAGGGTAAGAACCACTTTTTTGTAGCGGTATTTTCGTAAACTCCAGCGCACGTGATTTTCAAGCTCGTCGACAAACAAAATACTGGGCGAAACTTCACCTGTGCCATTACACGATGGGCAACGCTCAACGGTTTGTACCGACATTTCAGGCCGTACCCTTTGACGGGTAATTTGCATCAACCCAAATTTGCTTAGCGGTAAAATATGGTGCTTTGCCCGGTCTAAAGCCATAAACTCTTTCATTTTTTCGTAGAGTTTTTGCTTGTTTTCGGGGTCGTGCATGTCGATAAAATCAATGACAATAATTCCGCCCATATCGCGTAACCTTAACTGACGTGCAATTTCTTTAGCAGCTACCAGGTTAACATCAATGGCATTTTCCTCCTGATTACTTCCCGACTGAGAGCGGTTTCCGGAGTTCACATCGATAACGTGAAGGGCTTCGGTGTGTTCAATAACCAGGTAAGCACCTTTTTGAATGGCCACTGTTTTTCCGAACAAAGCTTTTATCTGCTTTTCGAGTCCAAAATGTTCGAAAATGGGTTGACTGCGGTCGTACAGTTTTATTATCTTTTCGCGGTCGGGAGCAACCGACTTAATGTAATCGCGGGTTTCAGCAAAGAGTACTTTATCGTTTAAGTAGACGTTGTTGAAATCAGCGTTCAGCATATCGCGCAGAATGGCTGTTGTACGATTTAGTTCACCCAAAACCAGTTTTGGTGGTTTATTTTTCAGGTTTTGAAAAGCTCCTTCCCATTTTTCAACCAGTCCGCGTAATTCAGCATCGAGGTCGGCTACACGCTTATTCTCGGCAACCGTACGCACAATTACACCAAAGTTTTTGGGTTTAATACTTTGCACCAGCTTACGCAGGCGATCGCGCTCTTCAAAATCACTGATTTTTTGGGATATGGATATTTTATCCGAAAAGGGAATCAATACCAGATTCCGACCGGCTATGGAGATTTCAGAGGCTAGCCGTGGGCCTTTGGTCGAAATGGGTTCTTTTGCCACCTGGACCATAATCGTTTGACCTTCAGAAAGAACTTGTTGTATTTTACCGTTTTTGTCGATATCAGGCTCCAAATGGAACTTTGATACAGGAAAGGTTTTGTTCTTGCTTTCAATAGCCAGTTTCACGTATTTGTCGAGCGACCGAAACTGGTGGCCTAAATCTAAATAGTGTAAAAAAGCATCTTTCTCAAAACCAACATCGATAAATGCCGCATTTAAGCCGGGCATTATCTTTTTAACTTTTCCTAAATAAATATCACCAACAGCAAAGTTGGTATTATTTTTTTCTTTATTTAATTCAACTAAGTTCTTATCTTCTAAAAGTGCAATTACAACTTCCGAAGAAGATGAGTTTATCACAAGTTCCTTACTCACAATTCCATCACTTTAACAATGAAGATATTAGTATAGCACAGCTTAAAAACAACCTATAAAAATAATAAACCTAAAGAGGCAAAGCTCTATAGGTTTATTAATTTCATTGATAAAAAAAAGAGTCTGTTATTTCTTCTTTTTATGCCTGTTTTTGCGTAGCCTTTTTTTACGCTTATGCGTGGCCATCTTATGTCTTTTCCTTTTCTTTCCGCTTGGCATAATTCGTAACTTTAGATGTTAATTATTTTTTTACACTGCTTTTAACCTTGCTAACAAATGTTTTTGCAGGTTTAAAAGATGGGATAAAATGCTCAGGAATAATGATTGTGGTGTTTTTCGATATATTCCTGGCAGTCTTTTCAGCTCTTTTCTTAACTACAAAACTACCAAAACCTCTTAGGTAAACGTTGTTACCAGTTTCCAACGAAGTTTTAATGCTTTCCATAAAAGCCTCAACAGTTTTCTGAACTGTTACTTTCTCAATTCCTGTGTTCTTTGAGATTTCGTTAACAATATCTGCTTTTGTCATTTCTAAAAACCTTTTATATCAATTATTTAATTTTTTTCAAAAGTGTTGGCAAATATAAATGTTTAATTCTGAATATGAAAACAATTCCATTAATTTTGTCCAAAAAATAATTACACTTATAAGCTTGTTTTTCAGTGAATACTAGCGCTCTCTTGACTTCGTGGTATCAAAAAAATATGCGAGACCTGCCTTGGAGGCATGTGAAAAATCCATATGTTATATGGGTTTCTGAGATTATTATGCAACAAACCCGAATTGCACAGGGCTTGCCTTACTTTAATCGTTTTATCGAAAAGTTTCCAACGGTGGAGCATCTGGCACGGGCTCCCATTGATGATGTTTTGCTGGTATGGCAAGGACTTGGATATTATTCGCGTGCCCGGAATATGCATCAGACAGCCCAAACCATAGTAGGCGATTATAAAGGAGTATTTCCCAAAACGGCCAAACAACTGCAAAAGTTGAAAGGAGTTGGCGAATATACTGCTGCGGCTATTTCCTCGTTTTGTTTCGACGAAAAAGTTCCGGCCATCGATGGCAATGTTTACCGGATAATCTCAAGAATCTATGATGTTCAGGAACCTGTCGACAAGGCCAAAGGCAAAACCAGGGTGCGTGATTTGGTTGAACAGCTTCTTCCGTTGAAAAATTGTGGTGATTTTAATCAGGCGCTGATGGATTTTGGGGCTATGGTGTGTACACCCCGGCAGGCTTCCTGTAGTTTATGCCCGCTTGCCTCGCAGTGTCAGGCAAAGCTTAATGGTACGGTTGATGAGCGTCCGGTAAAATCGACCATCACAAAAGTCAGGCAGCGTTATTTTGTATATGTTTTGCTTACCGATGGCAAAAAGTTTTTAATTCAGAAACGGGCTAAGGAAGATATTTGGAAAGGCTTGTATGAATTGCCTCTTTTTGAGTTGGAAAAAAGTATGGAAGTGGACGCGTTTTTAAATTTACCCGAAGTAAAAGCGAGCCTGCCCAAAGAACCCTTGGTTTTTCTCGATGGTTTTGAACCCGCATTACACAAGCTGAGTCATCAAACCATATATTCAAAATTTCTGTTGTTTGGTTTAGCCCATCTGCCTAAAATAAATGGATATAAATCAATATTAATCAGTAATATTGGTGATTATGCATTCCCCAAACTTATTGAGCGCTATTTAAATGAAAGGCTTTCGAAAATAATGAAAACTAAAATTTGGGGTTCCATTAAAAGTTTGTAATTTTAATCCTAATTTTAACCCTTTAAAATATACTGATATGATTAATAAAGTAATACTAGTAGGCAACGTGGGTAAAGACCCCGAAGTAAGGCATCTTGAAAGTGGCGTAGCCGTTGCGCAGCTTCCGCTTGCAACCAGCGAAACGTATAAAGACAAATCGGGTAATAAAACAACCCAAACCGAATGGCACAACCTTGTTTTTTGGCGGGGATTAGCCGATGTGGTTGAAAAATATGTGAAAAAAGGAGATCCGCTTTATATCGAAGGTAGAATCCGTAGTCGCTCGTACGACGATAAAGACGGTGTTAAGCGGTATGTAACTGAAATAGTAGTTGACAATATGCAAATGTTGGGTCGTAAATCGTCGGGCGACGGAGGAGGTAGTACGCCACCACCATCGAACAGCGATTCACCTGATAGTAGCTCGGTTAATGAGCCTTTGGAAACCGACGATCTTCCGTTTTAATAACCGCTAAAATTTTAAGAAAAATTGGAAAGTGATCCTTATTCTGGTTGGGTAATATTAAGTGCTCTTAATATTACCTTTCTACCATTTACTCTTCAAATTGCATTGGGAGTTGTTCTTACCTTAGTTTTACTTGTTAGCGCTGCTTTTCTTACCGGGAGCGAGCTTGCTTTTTTTTCACTTCAGGCCGACGAAATTAATACCATCCAAAAAGGAGGAAAGCTGAAAGTGCAAACCGCTAAACAGCTAATTCAAAAACCTCATGAGCTTTGGGCGACTATCCTGGTTTCGAAAAGTGTTATTATTCTCATTTCAATATTGGGTTTGGTTTTTCTTTTCCGAAACTGGATAATTTTTGATGGCTCTCCCACGCATCAATTACTGCTGGAATTATCGGTAATTGCCTTTTTAGTTTTTTTGTTTGGGGTACTTATTCCCCGGATTTATGCCAGTCAGCATGCTTATAAATGGGCGCTGCTCATGTCTTTTCCCCTGCTTTTAATTCAGCGTTTTTTTAAACCACTGGTCACAATAGTAGCGGGTTTAGAGAAATATTTTGAGAATCGTTATCATAAAAGGCCACCTTTTTCAATCAACGATTTGTCGAATGTGCTTGAATATACATCCGATGTAGTTGACGAAGACAAGGAGATTCTAAAGGGAATTATTGAATACGGGAATATTGAAGTCTCTGAAATTATGTGTCCACGGGTCGATGTGCTTGCCCTTGATATTGATACGCCTTTTACAAAAATTATTAGAGAAGTTGTTGATGCCGGTTATTCCCGGATTCCCATTTACGAGAAAACCTTCGACGATGTGAAAGGCATTTTGTACATAAAAGACTTGCTCGCGCACATAAATGAAACCGACGATTTTAACTGGCAGTCGTTGCTTCGTGAGCCTTATTTTGTGCCCGAAGGAAAAAAGATTAATGAATTGCTGAACGAGCTGCAAACCGATAAAATTCACCTGGCTGTTGTTGTCGATGAGTATGGCGGTACTTCGGGAATTATTACCATGGAAGATATTATAGAAGAAATAGTGGGCGATATTACCGATGAGTTTGACGAGGACGAAACTTATTTCTCGAAAATAAACGACAATAACTTTTTGTTCGATGGTAAAACGCTGCTAAACGATTTTTACAAAATTGTGGAAGTAGAGAATACTATTTTCGATTCAGTTAGAGGCGATGCTGAGACTTTGGCCGGTTTTATTCTGGAATTGAAAGGCGAATTTCCCGAGAGGTACGACAAAATAAAGTTCCAGCACTTTACCTTTACCATTGAGGAAGTGGATAAACGACGCATCCGTAAAATTAAAACTACCATAAAAAGGTAAGTCCGTATTTGTAATGAGGGCATGCAATTAAATGCTATTTTTGGCGAATTGAAAACTTAGATTCATGCATAATTATTTTGTAATACTTATATCACTTTTTCTGCTAAGTGTATCATGCAATAGCGATTACACCCCCAAACCACGGGGCTATTTCCGAATCGACTTGCCCGAAAAAGAGTATAAACAAACGCCGAAAAAGCTTCCTTATGCCTTTGAATATCCGGCATACAGTGTTTTGGTTAATAACCGGCAGGCCGAGCAGGAATTGTACTGGATAAATTTGGTGTTCCCTAAATTCAAGGCCACCTTACATCTTAGCTATAAAACCATCGACAATAATCTGGAAGAATACCTGAACGATTCGCGCAATTTTGTTTACAAGCATACAGTTAAAGCCGATGCTATTGGCGAAACACCGTATTTGAATGGCGAAAAAAATGTTTATGGAATTTTATACGATATAAAAGGTGATGCGGCATCGAACACCCAGTTTTTTTTAACCGACAGTACAAAACATTTTATTCGCGGGGCTTTGTATTTCGAAGTGCATCCCAACAAAGACTCCCTGGCACCGGTGCTTGAGTTTATCAATAAAGATGTAGTGCACCTGATTGAAACTTTTGAGTGGAATTAACATGGCGCTTGTTTTTAAGGAACATATTGCCATGGGGACTCTTTTGGGGGTTTGGAAAAAAGAGGAAGAACTGGAATTATTGCAATCGGTTTTTCCTTTACGCAGTGAAGAAAAAGCTGATTTTGAAAAAATATCGAACGTAACCCGGCAAAAAGAGTGGCTCACAACCAGGGTGCTTTTGACCGAAATGTTGCAAAAGCGCCGGATTATTTCCTATTCAGCGCACGGTAAACCATTTATTAAAGGGAGTAAGTTAAATTTAAGTATTTCGCATTCCAGGAATTTTGTAGCTATAATTATTAGCAGCCAGTATTATCCGGGTGTCGATATTGAGCATGTTTCGGCGCGGGTGGCCAATGTGCGTCATAAATTTTTGAACGAGACGGAACAAGCCTGGTGCAGCAGTTTACCCTTAATGACTGCCTGTTGGAGCGCAAAAGAAGCAGTATTTAAAATATTTGAGCGCGAACTCGATTTTCACGACATGGTAATTGAACCTTTTCAATTGGAAACCGATAAAGGCCAGTTTGAATCGTCAATAATTAAAACCAATCCGCCGGCACGTTTTAAAATAAAGTACCGCTTTTTCGAAAACGATATCCTGACTTATACCCTGAAGCGTCCCGATTTATTATTATCGTAAAGATTTCATATCTTGGCTCCATGTTGATTCATCACTTAAAAAGGCAGGTTTCTGAAGGCAAAAAAATATTTGCCTTGTTGATTGATCCCGATAAACACACCCCGGAATCAATTGAAAAGTTATTTGCAGGCTTGAACAACAAACCCGGACCTGAGCTGATTCTTGTGGGAGGAAGCCTTTTATTTAATGGTGTAGCCGGGATTATTGCAGCTATAAAACAACATTCCCAAACGCCCGTGTTTTTATTTCCGGGCAGTGTGCTGCATGTAACTGAAAATGCCGACGGAATTTTGTTACTTTCTTTACTATCAGGTCGGAACCCTGAATTTTTAATCGGGAATCACGTGCAGGCAGCTCCCATGATTCGAAAAGCCGGATTGGAAGTTATTCCTACCGGTTATTTACTGATAAATTCGGGCGTGAACACTTCGGTTTCGTACATGAGTAATACGGCTCCAATTCCTTATGAGAAAACCGATATTGCTGTGGCTACTGCCATGGCTGGTGAAATGCTGGGCATGCAATTGATTTATCTGGAAGCCGGAAGTGGTGCGCAAAAACCCGTATCGGAAGCAATGATATTGGCTGTGAAAAACAATACAAGCATTCCTTTGGTTGTAGGCGGTGGAATAAAAACCCTGGAACAGTTAATTAAGGTGTTGAATGCCGGTGCCGACATGGTGGTGGTTGGAACCGCTGCTGAAACAAATCCCCAGATAATTACGGCGTTTGCATCGCACTTTGCTGAGCAAAATAAAATATAATCCTTAGTTAAGATGGCTATTCTTCCAGTTCTTCAATTACCGAGCCTGTAGCTCCATTGGGAAACGGAATATTAAGGAAATTTGAGATAGTTGGCGCAATGTCGTGCAAATAGATGCTCCGGGAAATGCGGTCACGTTTAATTTTCCATCCATACCAGATTAAGGGAACATGAGTGTCGTAATTGTTTGCCGAATTGGCGCTCGAAATGTACGAACCTTTTTCGATCCATCCTGGTTCCAGATTGATAACCACATCGCCTGAGCGTTTTTGATTGAACGAATTTTGCATGGCTGCAAAAGCTCCATGCGAGAAATTGGTTTGTTCCAGAGTAGTTGCAGTAATTGCGTTGGCTACACCCGAAAATTGAATCATAAATTGCGAAACCACATCCTGAACATCAGCAATCTTAAGTTTGGCATCTTCAATTAAGCGGTGATTCAGGTAAATTTGTTTGTTGTGGTATTCGGCAATCCATTTTCCTTTATCGTAGAGCGCGTTTAAATAGGTTCCCAGTAGCATTACTGCACGCTCAGCGTTGAACTCGCCTGAAGGAATATTTACGGCCTGTAAATCTTCAGGATTGTATGATGTTCCGTGGTCCGATGTGAGATAAACCAGCACATTGTGCTTTCCAAACTGTTCGTCGAGGAATTGTAAAAAATGAGCCAGCTCAGCATCGAGCCGCAAATACAAATCTTCGAGTTCAACCGAATTGGGCCCGCACGATTCGCTTATTCGCGCTGTTGAAGCAAATCCGATGCTTAAAAAATCAGTAAAGTCATCAGTACCCAGTTCTTCGTGTAAAATAGCCGATACGGCAAAGTCTTTGGTTAAGGTAAGTCCGTAAGGAGTGGCTTTTAATACACTGTAGGGAAGCTCCTTTTTTACGAAAGACGAAATCCGTTTGGCAAATTTATTACTGCCCGAAAACCCAACTTCTTTTGAGAGACCTAACCTGGCTCCATTGCTGTAGTTTTCGATAGCAAGTAAAGGACTCCATTCGCGTTCGAGGTAAATATCGGGAAATTTTTTTGTGTTGAATTCGTTAACCCAGGCAGGGAGCGAATCCATGTAGTACGAACTGCTGACCCAATTGCCCGATGCATCGTCGAACCAATACGCCGCATTGGCCAAATGACCGGTCGATAGTATTGCCGCTTCGGGCTTAAACGACACCCCGATTACTTTTGAGCGACCGTTATTGAAAAGCTTCAGCTCGTCGGTAAAGGTGGTGGTTAACAGGTTAAGGGGGGAGTTTGGATACACATCGTTTTTTGAACCGATGGAGTGTTGTTTTTCATCGAAAACCGCATAAGTACGGTTGTTTTGCAAGCGCTGGTACCAGCGATCGGCAACAACCCCGTGAACTGCCGGTTCGCATCCGGTGGCAATGGTTGCAAATCCGGGAGCGGTTTGCGTTAACATATAGCTGTAATTGGCATTTTTACACAAGGTTCCTTCGCCTACCAGTTTTTTAAAACCCTCTTCACCAAAATTATCCCAGAAACGGTAGAGGTAGTCGTAGCGCATGTCTTCAATCACTATGCCCACAATTAGTTTGGGCTTTTCGGGCGGAATCTCTTTTCGTTTTTGTGCCAGTGAAAATTGAGTGATAAATAAGAGTGAGCCAATAAGTATAAAAATGCGTGAAATCATATCCGTAAGGTTTTAAGCAAGCAAATGTAATTATTTATGGCAAAATTCGGGAAAGCTTTTGTACAAAAAGCCTGCATAGCAAAGGTGGTCTCTATAAATCGATACTTTTTGCTCGTTAATAGTATTGAAAAACGCTAAAATGCAGCAGCATATCTTTATACATCCGATTAAAATATAAAACACAAATCGGGTTTCTGCATATTGCGATACAGCTTTAACAAGAAGTTCCTGTTGTAATTTTTCGCTTATAAAGTGCTTTCTATTCGCACAAGCTAAAATTATGATGGGCTTTTTCTATTTTTACAAAAATTACAAGCTATGGATTCCATTTTATTGATAACACCTCCTTTAACGCAGTTAAATACACCTTATCCGGCTACAGCAGTGCTGAAAGGATTTTTGCAGGAGCAGGGAAAGGTGGTGCATCAGGCCGATTTGGGAATAGAATTGATTAACGCTTTATTTACTGCCAAAGAACTGGAGCAGGTTTTTTCTGAAATAGAGCGCAAAGAGGTAGCCGGAATCCACAAAAAAGTGCTTTCGATGAAAGCCTATTACCTGGAAACCATTGAACCGGTAATGGCTTTTTTGCAAGGTAGAAATCAGCATCTGGCCATTAAAATTGTAGGACGCAGGTATTTGCCCGAAGGTCCCCGGTTTAAAAACCTGGTCGATTTGGAGTGGGTGTTTGGAACCATGGGAACCATCGATCAGGCAAAGTATCTGGCCACCCTTTACATTGAAGATTTGGCCGATTTAATTCGGAATTATCTTGACGAGGGTTTTGAACTGGTGCGTTACAAACAGCATTTATCCGAATCGGCACACCATTTTGCCCCCATTCACAAAGCTTTGCTGACAAGCGAAACAAACCTTATTGATGCAAGGCTCATGGATGTGTTTGCAGCCCACATTGAGAGGTATCAGCCCGCTGTGGTTGGATTTACCGTTCCGTTTCCGGGCAATTTGTATGGCGCGCTCAAATGTGCTCAGTTTTTGAAAAATCATCATCCCGAGGTTAAGATTATTATGGGTGGAGGCTATGTGAATACCGAACTGCGCGATATTCAGGAACCCCGTTTTTTTGATTTTATCGATTACCTTATTTTTGATGATGGCGAACAGCCTTTTCTTCAGTTGTTGAACTATTTTGAGGGCAAAGTGGGCGAAGAAGATTTAATTCGCACCCGATTTTTAAAAAACGATCAGCTAATTCATCGGAATAATACAACTATTGCTCCGCTTCCTTTTGTGAAAACCGGCATCCCCGATTTTAGCGGATTGCCTTTTGATAATTACATTTCGCTGATTGAAACGGTGAATCCCATGCACAAACTGTGGACCGATGGTTATTGGAACAAGGTGACCCTGGCCCATGGTTGTTACTGGGCGCATTGTGCTTTTTGCGACACCACGCTCGATTACATTAAACGCTACGAGTCGGGTACGGCCGAAGCCATTGTAGAAAAGTTGAAAGCCATTATGAAACAGACGGGTAGTACCGGTTTTCATTTTACCGACGAAGCAGCTCCTCCCGGTTTACTGAAAAGTATGGCCATCGAAATTATTCGCCAGAAACTGCAAATTACCTGGTGGGGAAACATCCGTTTCGAAAAAGCTTTTACAGCCGATTTGTGTCAATTGCTGGCCGCTTCGGGTTGTATTGCGGTAACCGGAGGAATTGAAACGGCCTCGGATCGTTTGTTACGCTTGATGAATAAAGGAGTTAGTCTCGAAAAAGCGGCTCAGGTTACCCGGAATTTTACCAAAGCCGGCATCATGGTGCATGCTTACCTGATGTTTGGTTTTCCCGGTGAAACCGAGCAGGAAACGCTTGATTCGCTCGAAATTGTAAAACAATTCTTTGAAGCCGGCTTGTTCCAATCGGCTTACTGGCACCGGTTTGCACTTACCATTCACAGTCCGGTGGCTCAATTGCCCGAGCGTTACGGAATTACCATTCTTGATACAGAAAAACACCCTTTTGCCAATAACGAAATTGCCTTTTTTGATCCCGTTCAGGAGCATCATCCCGACTTTGGGCCGGGACTGGCAAAAGCAACGTATAATTTTATGCATGGCATGGGTTTCGATCAACCGGCTCACCGTTGGTTCGATTTTAAAGTTCCTGCAGCCAATATTCCGCCACGTTTTGTAAAGAATTTTTTAAAAAACAACCTGCCTCCGCAACCAGGCAACCGGCAACTGGTATGGATTGGCGGAAATGTTTCACTGAATGAAAATGGAAAACAAACGCGCTTGTTTATTAATAACCCGGTACAGTCGGCAACTATTGAAATCGATAAAGAAACTGCGGAATGGATTGTCAATTTCCTGACAAAATGTAGTTTAACTGATGCTAAAATGGAGTCGTTTAACGATTGGTCGGAAGCTTTTCAACAAAAGTTTCAGGTCGATTTGGAGGCAGAACCCTGGTTTAATCAGCTCCGTAAATTGGGCTTGCTGGTTTTGTAGGGTTTCTTTTATTGCTTCGTCTGACCTGATTTTGATTGTAATAACGTGAATTGATTTTGTATAAGACATTTTTAATGGTATCAATGTATGAAGAATGAAAAAATTGAGATTCGAAATGCCCGGCCCGATGAATTTGAAACCTTAGGTGAATTGATGGTTAAGGTATATTCACAGCTCAAGGGTTTTCCCAAACCCGATGAACAACCAGCCTATTACGAAATGCTGGCAAGCATTGGGCAACAAACCTTAAAACCCTGTACTGAACTTTTAGTAGCTGTTACCAGCCACGATGTTGTTGCCGGCGGAGTGGTTTATTTCAGCGATATGCAGTATTATGGTTCGGGAGGAACGGCTACTCAGGAAAAAAATGCTTCCGGTTTTCGTTTGTTGGCAGTCGATCCGGCTTTTAGGGAATTGGGTATTGGTTATCAATTAACCCGGGAATGCATCGAAAAAGCCCGGCTTCACAATAATCAACAGGTGGTGATTCATACCACCAAAGCCATGCAAACAGCCTGGAAAATGTACGAAAAAATTGGATTTGTCCGTTCCCTCGATTTGGATTTTATGCAGGGACAACTGCCTGTTTTTGGTTTTCGATTGAAATTATAGCGATTCTTTCCAGTTAAAGTGTACAAATGCTTTAAGTCAATCTTTATTGCTCCAGGGTTACTATCAGCTTCATTTTATTCCACTATAAATTTCTGTATATCAGGTTTAATTCCGGGCTGAGACAAACTTATAAAATAAATGCCCGAAGGATAATCTGAAACATCGATGTGTGTTTCAGGGCTTTCGACCGATTGGCTGTGCAACAAAGAACCCAGGGTGTTGTATATTTTTAGGTTTGCAGTTTGGTTGTTAGTTGCCAGTGGGTAACTTATTGTAAGGTAGTTGGTGGCTGGATTTGGAAATAATTTAAATGCCGCAGTTTGCTGCTGCTCAATTCCGGTTAGTGGTTCAAGCACCACGTTTAAAGGCATGGCTTCAAAATCGTTTATTTGAAGGGAGATTTCGCGGGTTTGATATCCTTCGGCCGAAACCTGCAGCAGGTAGTTCCCGGCTTTCAGGTAGCGGTAAAAGGCTCCGTTGGTTTGGGAATAAACTTCGGAATTGTCGGCATCGTGCCCAGCTAAAGTTATTTTAGCCTGGAGGGGATTGCCCAATGTATCGGTAACCATTCCCTGAATGCCGTAAAGTGCCTGATTTAAATAATTGAGAAACGAACGATAGGTTTTTTCCCAATAAGCGGCCAAAGTAGCAGCATCGGGGATTTTTACTGTGCTAAGTTCTGAGGTTACTTCACGACCATGCAAAAAGTAAGTCACATAATCCTGGCGGCCACCGGTAATACGATACCATTCCCAGCCAATGGTAACTCCGTTGTTAAAATCAGTCATGTAGTAGGGGTCCATACCATGTATCGTATCAACAAATTCACGGCAAATAAGATTAAACCAATCGTTGTCGGGATGTCGCAATCGGGTGTCAGAAATCCTAGATGTATCGTCCCACGGGTAGTTTAATACCTCGGCACCTCCGTGGTGGTTCATCGATAAGGAAAAATTTCGCTTTTGCATGTATTCCATCATAGCCAGCGTTTCTGTTTGTCGCCCTGAATACATATCTTGTTGAAGTCCTGCTGAGGGGGCAGGAAAATTACGGTTTATATCTACGCCGTTTGCGTTGGTACGGGTTGCACCATCCACCGTATGGTTTCCGGTTTTATAGGCGCCATCGGGATTTGCCAAAGGATTGATGTAGATTTCGAGTTGATCGACCAGGTTTTTTATCCGCTCGTTGGAATAATTTTTCAGTAAATAATCAATTAGCCGGAGCATCAAAACATAGCCGGTCAATTCGTCACCATGCATCGATGAAGTATAAAAAACCTTGGGTTCCGCTTCGTTGATATCCGGGTTGTCTGAAATTTTCAGCGCCAGCAACAGTCGGCCATTCACCGAGTAGCCAATGGTATCGGGTGTGCACAAAGCGGGATAATCATCAGCAAATTTTTGCATCAGATCAAGATACGTCTGGTAAGTAGGGTAAGCATTCCACAAAGCCATTTCGCCAATGCTGGCTGCCATTGTATGTTCAAGTAAAAGCGAAGGAGCTTTTAGGGGGATAAAAGGAATATTTAGTTCGAGCAGCGTTTGGTATTGGGCAAGGTTCACATAAACTTCGGCTTTTCCGTTTCTAATTCTATCGACGGACCAGGAGTCAATGCCGGGTAGTTGACGCAAGTAAGTTTCATCGATACTAAGAACCAGTTCGCCCCGTTTTTGCAATGCTATTAAGGGTGCTTGCTGGGCTTTAGCCACCAAAACAAAACTAAAAATCAAACAGTAAATACCAACAATTCGACGCATAAGGTAATTTTGAATGCTTCAAAGATAAACGATTGGCCCGGGAATAGGTTTTTAAAAACCGATTTTACTTTGATTTTAATGCAAAAAACTTTAATAAAAAACTATTTTAATTTATCTCAAAAAAAACAATGTATTTAACAAAAACTGACGTTTTTAAAAAAGCTGCGCAGCTTTTGGGTAAAACCACGTTAGGTTTTGTTCAAAACCTGCGCAGCTTTTTAGGAATTCCTGCTGTGGTTTTGGATGAAACCTGCGCAGCTTTTCACTGAAACCTGCGCAGCTTTTTCTTAAAATGATTTCCGTGATGAAAATGCCTTTGGTGTTGACGTTTTTAAACGTTAAACCTAAAGTGCATAATGTCGCCGTCCTGTACCACATATTCTTTTCCCTCGATGGCAATTTTCCCGGCATCGCGGCAAGCCGATTCAGAACCTAAAGTGGTGTAATCGGTGTATTTTATTACTTCGGCACGAATAAAACCTTTTTCGAAATCGGTATGAATAATACCGGCGCACTGTGGAGCTTTCATGCCTTCGCGGAAAGTCCAGGCACGGGTTTCGTCGGGGCCTGTGGTAAAGTAGGTTTTCAGGTTTAGCAGTCGGTAGGCCGATTTTATGAGTTTGGCTACACCGGCTTCTTCGAGACCTAAATCTTCAAGAAACATCTGGCGTTCGTCGTAGCTTTCGAGTTCGGCAATATCCGACTCAATTCCGGCTCCAATAATAAGTACTTCGGCGTTTTCGTTTTTTACTGCCTCCTGAAGGGCCTGGGTGTATTTGTTTCCGGTTTTTACCGATGCCTCGTCCACATTGCAAACATACATAATAGGCTTATCGGTGAGCAGAAATAAATCGAACAGGTATTCTTTTTTTGCCAGGGGTTCCATGTTTACCACTCGTGCCGATTGTCCCTGCATCAGGGCATCGCGGTATTTTTGCAGCAGTTCAAAGGTTTTTGCTGCTTTTTTATCGTTTCCGGTTTTGGCCATTTTTTCAACCTTGGCCATACGGCTTTCAACGGTTTCCAAATCTTTCAGCTGCAATTCGGTATCAATAATTTCTTTATCGCGTACCGGATCAACCGAACCGTCGACATGGGTGATGTTGTCGTCGTCGAAACAGCGCAGTACATGAATAATGGCATCGGTTTCGCGAATATTGGCCAGAAATTTATTTCCCAATCCTTCGCCTTTGCTGGCTCCTTTAACCAGACCGGCAATATCAACAATCTCAACCGTTGTGGGGATCACTTTTTTTGGCTGGTCAATCTCGGCCAGTTTGTTGAGCCGTTCGTCGGGTACGGTAATCACGCCCACGTTGGGCTCGATGGTACAGAACGGAAAATTGGCCGATTGCGCTTTTGCGTTCGACAAACAGTTAAACAAAGTTGACTTCCCTACATTCGGCAGCCCCACGATTCCACATTGTAATGCCATTGCTTTTAAATTTAATTGTCCGGTTTTAAAAAGCGGTTTCCCGCTATAGTAAGTGGTATTTATTTGTGGCGCAAAAATATTAAAATTATCGAAACAATTGACTAAAATCCTTTTAAGCCTGATTGGGCTTTTAAATTACATAGCTCAGCCGAAAAGCATTCAGGCTTGGTTTAAAAGAAACGTTTTGTACGTTTTATACCATTGGTATAAAATAAAAAAGGCTGCCCGCATTGCGGAACAGCCTTTTATAATAAGTTTTGATATAATTATTTAGCTACGCGCTCGAGCCATTTAAGCATGTAAAGCATGGTTCCCATCGAAATCAGACAAGCCACAACAAATACACTCCAGGTCATCCAGATTGGAATAGAATCGTATAAAATTGCACCAATAAACAATAACTGGTTACCAATTGCGGTTGCTCCTAACCAGCCTCCTTGCATCACTCCCTGTAAATGAGGAGGGGCAACTTTCGACACAAATGAAATTCCCAGCGGGCTAATAAATAATTCAGCCACCGTGAGAATAAAATAAGTTCCTATCAATAGCATGGGTGAAACTCTTTGTAAATCAGTTAAACCTCCCATCGCATCCACATCAGCTTTTAAAGGAAGGTTTAATGAACCCAAAGACATTACAAAGTAAGCCAGAGCAGCAATAAACATACCGATAGCAATCTTTTTAGGAGTTGATGGTTCCATGTTTTTAGCACGTAACCAGCCAAAAATGGCCATAATTATGGGTGTCAATAACACAATAAATATCGGATTTATCGATTGGAATATCTCAGCACCTTGTATAGTTACAAATCCCAAATTAATTACGATACCGCTCAGGTCCGTATAGTCTTTTGCAAAATAAGTAAGGGTAAGTCCGTTTTGGTGGAATGAGAACCAAAAGAAAATAACCACAGCAAACACAGCAAACAAAGCATATAAGCGTTGTTTTACTTCCTTGGCATCCATTCTAATCTCTGTTGTTTTTGCTGTCTTATCGTCAGCATTTGCTTTATCAGCAGGATTTGGGAAAATCTTTTTGTTTAATAAATAAATAAGAATAGAAATTGCCATAGCTCCAACCGAAATGGCAAAGGCATAATGGAATCCCTGAGTAAATACATTTAGATAGTCACTTGCAAAGGCCGTTAAATCGGTAACAGGAGTCTGACTTACTTCATTAGCCAGATTTGTAAGCCTTTCGGTTGCTTCAGGAGTAATGGTGTTTCCAAGGTAAGCGTGGCATAATTCCGGTAAGCTGGCTTTATAAGCAAAACCGAATTTAGCCAACCAACCATTTCGCATACCAACTGCCATAAGAGGAGCAAACAAAGCACCTATATTAATGAACATATAGAATAAAGAGAATCCAGAGTCACGCTGATGGCTGTATTTTGGGTTGTCGTACATTTGACCTACCAGAGCCTGAAGGTTCCCTTTAAATAAACCGTTTCCAAAAGCAATAATAAACAGGCCAAAACAGGTAATGGCAAGGAATAAAACTTTATTAGAAACAGGGGTAGGAGTTGGAATAGCAATAAGAACATATCCTGCGGCCATAATAAACAAACCAGCCAGAATGGTTCCTTTGTAGTTTCTTAATTTATCAGCAATTACTCCACCCGCAAATGCTAAGATGTAAATAGAAAAGTAGAAAATTGAATAAATTAAACCAGCATTCGTTCCGTTTAAACCAAATTTTGCCTGTAAAAACAGAACCAGAATAGCCATCATGGTGTAAAAACCAAATCGCTCGCCCATATTTGCCAGTGCAGCAGCAATTAAGCCTTTGGGATGTCCTTTAAACATAGTTATAATTTTAAGTTAGTATTTTAACGTTAATTTCGTGATGGGCAAATATAAAAATCTTTTTTGGCTGGTCAACTAATTAATTGCTATTGCAAAACATTTTAAAATGCTGCCTTTAATTATCTATGGAATAGTTGTAAATTTATAGGGTTTTACGATTTTGATTATTAAAAACGGAGTTGCGTTTATGAAGATACTGAGTGTTGAGCAAATTCGGGCAGCCGATAATTATACCCTGCAAAATGAACCCATTGCTTCCATCCATCTAATGGAACGGGCCGCCCAGCGAATGTCAGACTGGGTTTTATTAAACCACCGACTGGAAGAACCGCTCCTGTTTATTGCCGGGCCCGGAAACAATGGGGGCGATGCATTGGCTATGGCCCGACAGTTGCAAAAAGCCGGTTTTTTGAATCTTCAGGTTTGGTATTTAAAGATTTCTCCTGCCGCATCGGCCGATTGTGCTATGAATAGAATGTACCTGATTGAGCAGAATAAAGTTCCCATAACCGAAATTGCATCAGGCGATCCCTTGCCCGAAATTGCTGAAGGTACCGTGGTGATTGATGGAATGTTTGGTTCCGGTTTGTCGCGGGGAATCACAACGTATTGGGCTTCGTTGGTTGAACACGTGAATAAGTCGGCCAGTCGGATAATTGCTGTGGATATTCCTTCAGGGCTTTTTGCCGATGGAGAACAAGCTCAAATGGGAGCTGTTGTAAAAGCCGATGTGACACTTACCCTGCAATTTCCAAAATTGTCGTTTATGTTTGCCGAGAACGAAAGGTTTGTTGGTCGTTGGGAAGTTTTGGATATTGGTTTGCACAGGGGCTTTATTGAGCAGGTCGAAACTCCGTATCGCTTTCTGGAAGCCGACAGGGTGCAACATATCTTAAAAAAGCGGAAGCGATTTTCGCACAAAGGAACTTTTGGACATGCCATTTTGGTTGCCGGAAGTTATCAGAAAAC
Organism: Salinivirgaceae bacterium; assembly: GCA_050179685.1. Taxonomy (GTDB): domain Bacteria; phylum Bacteroidota; class Bacteroidia; order Bacteroidales; family SZUA-534; genus GWE2-40-63. The sequence goes on along the minus strand of JBFXEW010000013.1, from coordinate 14,704 downwards.
CGGGGCAGCAGTTTTGGCTGCCAAAGCCTGTTTGCGTTCCGGAGTTGGGCTTTTAACAGTGCATGTTCCCCAGTCGGCCTATTCCATAATTCAAACTGCCGTTCCCGAAGCCATGCTTTGTATTGACGAAACGGAAATGAATTATTGCGAATCGGCAATTCTTAAAAACTACGATGTGTTGGGTATTGGTCCCGGAATTGGAAAAAAACCTTCGATGCAGCTTGCTTTTGAGAAATTGATAAAAAATGCAAGCCATCCTTTGGTTGCCGATGCTGATGCCTTAAATATTCTGGCAGAACATCCCGAATGGCTGGCTCATCTGCCTAAAAATTCCTTATTAACACCACATCCCGGCGAATTCGACCGGCTTACCCGCAAACATAATTCGGAATACGAGCGGCTGCTTAGTCAGATTGATTTTGCCAGAGAGCATCAACTGATTGTAATTTTAAAAGGAGCTTACACCCGAATTGCTACGCCCCAGGGACAGGTTTATTTTAACGCTACGGGTAATCCGGGAATGGCCACTGCCGGTAGTGGCGATGTGCTAACCGGAATTTTACTGGGTTTGTTGGCGCAGCGGTACGAGCCTCTGGAGGCTGCTTTGCTTGGTGTTTACCTGCATGGACTGGCTGGCGATTTAGCAGCGAAGGAGTTGGGTTTTGAAGCTTTAATTGCCTCTGATATTATTGCTAACTTAGGTGCAGCATTTCTAAGTTTTAATAAGTAATTTAACCCGGCTTAATCTTGTTATTTTGCCGGAATACCTTTTTATTTGTAGTGCTTTCAGGCAAACATTCATTACAAAACCGGGATTATTATGAAGTATTTAATACTAAGTTTAGGGTTCTTGTTCTTTTGGACTTCGGTACAGGCTCAAAAAGAAACCAATCTTTCGTGCAACGTTCGGCCAGTTACATCAAATGTAATGGTCGATGGGTTTCAATTGATTTATAGCCTGCCAAAAAACTACATCGAGGTGTCGTTGTCTGTTAATCACTTTGTGCAAATTCCCGGACCTTATGCCAAATATGCCGAAAAGTTTTTAAACATTACCGAAGGTGTAATTTTAACCGATGCAGCTTATTACGAGATTCAGGAAGCAAACTTCAGACGTTTTAGCCGTCCCGATTCGTTGAAGCAATATGTAATTTCGTATCAGGGTTTTGGTACTTTTCCGGCCTTGCAACTCACTGCCGATGGTTTAATCAAAGCTTGTAATGTTTCGCACGATGTGGTTTGGGAGCAAACTGCCGAAGCTTATCAAATACCGCTCGTTCAGGAGCCCGAAGCACCTTTCTTTACCGATTTGGGTGTGATTCCTTTTGTCGAAGAAAAATCAGAAACCCTGTATAAAATGGTTCCGACCGATTCAACACCCCGGCGTGTTCCCTACGATCATACCAAAGTGGTTCCCACTACCGAAGAGCATAACGCCAAAGAAGCTGCCGATTTTATCCGGAAACTACGAAAACGTCGCTTAAAGCTGGTGATTGGTTTAAAAGATGAAACCTTTCCGGTTGAGGGCGAAGCCATGAAAGCAATGCTTGCCGAACTGCAAAGTCTGGAGCAAAAGTATCTGGAATTATTCGTAGGGAAAACGGTGCAGCAAACCTTGAACTATAAATTCAATTTTGAACCCGAGGCCGATGTGCAGGCCGAACAGCAAATTGTTGGGTGGTTTTCGCTTACCAATGGGTTTAGTGCTGTAAAACCCGATTTGCGTAAAAACGATTTCAAACCGTTAATCATGCATGCCAATCGGCTGGGTAAAGCTCCGGAGGTGAACATTCAGCAAATGGATAATTCAGGTAAATCGCCTGTGGTCATAAAGCATGGACTTTATTACAGTATCCCGGCCTGGGTTAATTTGTCGCTTAATTTTACCGATAAAGTTCTGCTAAGTCAGAAAATGTTAATTGCACAACGAGGTGCGGTTGCACCTCTGCCAGCTGATTATTTGAATCAGGGAAACTATGAAATTGAGTTTTATCCCGACCTGGGGTCCATTAAACGGATGCATAAAAGGAGCCGGGATTAGCAATTTATATTGGTTCTAAATATGAGCTAACATCCATTAAATCAACTCATATAATTTAGATTTATTTTAAGTTATCGTTCCCATAAGTTCCCAAATCCGGTAATAGTAGCTTTGTTTTATTCTTTTTAAAGTACTTTTTATTTCACTAAATTTTTTTAATAAGCACTAAGCCAGCTTAATACAACATTGTTATTTGTCTGCTTTGTTTAATTGCACACTTTTGCTCCATGTATGCAGTTTTGCTTAAAGGCACCGGTTATCTTTCATCAAAAGTTTTATCTTTGCTCCGTTTCAATTCAAAAAATGTTATCTATGAAAGGATTAAAAATCATTGTTCTTGCCAAACAGGTACCCGATACCCGGAATGTTGGTAAGGATGCTATGAAAGCAGATGGGACCGTTAACCGGGCGGCTCTTCCTGCAATATTTAACCCGGAAGATTTGAATGCGCTGGAACAAGCCTTACGCATAAAAGATACTTATCCGGGCTCTACCGTTACTATTTTAACCATGGGACCGGGGCGTGCTGCCGAAGTGGTGCGCGAAGGGCTTTATCGCGGGGCCGATAATGGTTACCTGCTTACCGATCGCGCATTTGCCGGTTCCGATACGCTGGCAACTTCGTATGCCATTTCGTGCGCCATTAAAAAAATTGAGTACGATATTATTATTGCCGGCCGTCAGGCTATTGATGGCGATACGGCTCAGGTGGGTCCTCAGGTTGCCGAAAAACTGGGTTTACCTCAGATTACTTATGCTGAATCGATAGAAAAAGTGGTAAAAAACCGAATTACCATAAAGCGCAGGTTGGAGCGGGGTGTCGAAACGGTTTCATCTCCCATTCCCTGTGTAATAACGGTAAATGCTTCTGCTCCCGAATGTCGTCCGCGGAATGCCAAGTATTTAATGAAGTTCAAACATGCCAAAACAGTAACCGAACTGCAAAGCGAAACTGAAGATTACCTTAAGATGCACGAAATGCGTCCTTATTTACGGATTGCTGAAATGAGTGTCGCTGATGTGCAGGCCGATGTGAATTGGTTGGGACTTTCCGGATCGCCCACCAAGGTAAAAAGCATTCAAAATGTGGTTTTTGCTGCAAAAGATGCCAAACAATTAACGTCCGATCAAAAAGATATGGACTGGCTGATGGGAGAATTAATGGCTAACCACACATTGGGAGCTTAGTCGGGTCTTACTATTTAAAAGGTATAATTATGAACAACATATTTGTTTTTTGCGAATTAGACGAAGGAAAAGTGGCCGATGTCAGCCTCGAACTGCTTACCAAAGGACGCAGTTTAGCCACAGAATTAAAATGCGGACTCGAAGCCATTGTTATTGGCAGCAAATTGTCCGGAATTGAAGCCCAAATAGCTCCTTATGGAACCGATGCTATTTATATTGCCGACGATAAACGACTGGAGCATTATTTAACGCTGCCTTTCACTACCCTTATTGTCGATTTATTTAAAAAGGAACAACCACAAATAGCTTTATTTGGAGCCAGTTCCATTGGTCGCGATTTGGCGCCACGGGTTTCTTCGGCTTTAAAATCAGGGCTCACTGCCGATTGTACCAGTTTGGTAATTGGTGCTCACGAAGATAAAAAAGAAGGAAAGAACTACGAAAACCTGCTTTATCAGATTCGTCCGGCCTTTGGAGGTAACATTATTGCCACCATCATCAATCCCGATTGCCGGCCGCAAATGGCAACTGTTCGCGAAGGCGTAATGAAAAAGGAACTTTTCAACAAGAATCATAAAAGCAAGGTAGTTACTATCGATGTTTCAAAAGTGGTCAGCGATGCCGATTTTGTAGTGGAAATTATCGAGCGCCATATGGAAGCCCGAAAAGTGGACATTAAGAAGTCGCAGGTAATTGTTTCGGGTGGCTACGGCGTAGGCTCCAAAGAAAACTTCGATAAATTATTTGATTTGGCCGAAGTACTGGGTGGCGAAGTTGGTGCATCGCGTGCAGCAGTCGATGCCGGTTATGTTGATCACGCCCGACAGGTGGGTCAAACCGGAGTTACTGTACGTCCAAAACTGTATATTGCCTGTGGAATATCGGGTCAGGTACAGCATACGGCAGGAATGGAAGAGTCGGCCATGATAATTTCTATTAATACCGACCCCAGTGCTCCAATTAATAAGATTGCCGATTATGCCATAGTGGGCGATGTGGGTGAAGTGATTCCCCGCTTAATTGCAGCCTATAAAAAACATTCCAAATAATTTTAAAAGGGGAAATCAACCGGTATCAGGTTGAAAGTACGCAGTACCAAACTAAAATTTAATACAATGGCTAATTTTTATACTGATAATAACGATTTAAAATTCCACCTGGAGCATCCTTTAATGAAGAAGATTATTGCCTTAAAGGAAAATAACTATGTGGATAAAGATACCTACGATTACGCTCCGGTCGATTTCGAAGACGCACTCGACAGCTACAATCAGGTATTGGAAATTGTAGGTGATATTTGTGGCGAAATTATTGCGCCCAATGCCGAATCGGTCGATCATGAAGGTCCTCAGGTTGTCGATGGGCGCGTTAAATATGCCCGGGGAACGCACGAAAACCATCAGGCACTCGCGAATGCCGGATTGGTAGGGATGTCACTTCCACGTAAGTACGGAGGCTTAAATTTCTCGATGGTGCCTTATGTTATGGCTGCCGAACTGGTTTCGCGTGCCGATGCAGGATTCGCCAACATTTGGGGTTTGCAGGATTGTGCTGAAACCTTACATGAATTTGCATCGGAAGAACAAAAAGATGATTTCTTACCCCGTTTTAACAAAGGCGCCACTGCTGCCATGGATTTAACCGAACCCGATGCCGGTTCCGATTTGCAGGCGGTAATGCTGAAAGCCAGTTGGGACGAGAAAAAGGGAACCTGGCTTTTAAACGGCGTAAAACGTTTTATTACCAATGGCGATGCTGAAGTTTCGCTGGTTTTGGCCCGCTCCGAAGAAGGAACTTCCGACGGCCGAGGTTTATCGCTTTTTGTATACGATAAAGCTGATGGTGGAATGATTGTTCGCCGCATCGAAAATAAATTGGGGATAAAAGGCTCGCCAACCTGCGAACTGGTATTTACCAATGCTCCGGCTCAGTTGGTGGGCGATCGTAAATTAGGACTTATTAAGTACGTAATGTCTTTAATGAACGGAGCGCGTTTGGGAGTGGGAGCTCAATCGGTTGGAATTGCCGAAGCAGCTTACCGCGAAGGCTTAAGTTATGCCAAAGAACGCGAGCAGTTTGGAAAAGCCATTATTCATTTTCCGGCGGTTTACGAGTTGCTGACTCAAATGGAGATGAAAGTGAAAGCCAGCCGTTCGTTACTATACGAAACTACCCGTTTTGTCGATGTGTATAAATCGTACACGCATCTTTCGAATGAGCGTACCCTGGATAAAGACGAACGCAATGAATTGAAAAGCTATCAAAGACTGGCCGATGTTTTTACGCCGCTGCTTAAACTCTTTTCGAGCGAATACTGTAATCAGGTGGCTTACGATTCACTTCAGATTCACGGTGGTTCAGGTTATATGAAAGATTATCCCATTGAGCGTTTGTACCGCGATGCCCGCATTACCAATATTTACGAAGGAACTTCGCAGCTACAGGTAGTTGCAGCCATAAGGGGAGTTACCACCGGCACGTATTTAAAACAAATTCGTGAATACGAATTAATGGAACTGCGTCCGGAATTGGATTATTTGCGACGCGATTTAATTGAAATGACCAACCAATACGAAAAAGCAGTAACCCTGGTAACTGAAATAAATACGCAGGAAGAATCGAACGATTACCTCGATTTTCATGCCCGCCGACTGGTTGAAATGGCCGGACATATTATTATGGGTTATTTATTGCTCAACGATACCATGCGCGATGATTCGTTCGAAAAACAAGCCATTTTGTTTATCAAATATGGAAAATCGGAGAATCAGCAACGAATGCATTACATCGAGAATTTTGAATTGAAAGAGCTGGGTATGTTTAAGAAGTAAAACAGCTACCTGCTAAAATAGAAAAAAAGTGACCCGGGCGGGTCACTTTTTTTATTTACCGATGGTACAAAGCAGTATTCAAATTGGACAGGAAATTCCATCGGATTTTACAAGCATATTTTCATGTCAGCGGGAAGATTATAAATGTTCGTGTATAAGTCAATTTCAAGAACCAGATGCTTAATCAGCATGTCTAATTCAGCCTTTAAGTTTTTAATTCCTTTTTTAAAATAAGCTTCATTCGATAAGTTAAACAATTCCATCATGTCGGGACTTTTGATGGAACGTTGCAAAAATACAGAGTCTTCGAGGCGTTTAAGAAACAAGCTGCATTCCAGTAATAGAAACAGCAAAAGTCCCTGTTGTTTTTTTAAAGTATATTCATCCATAGAATATACAATGCTGGCTATTTCGAATCCTGATAAATGTTCCTTGTTTTCGGATTGGGCTTTAAGCGTTTTTAAGATGCGGATTAATGGTTTGGCGTTTTCGTTTGTTTTAACATTTTTATCGTTCAACAAAAACATGGCCTGCAAAGGATCCACGTCGGCAAAATCGATTTCGGTTTTATTATAAATTTTTACTCGACCGTCAATAGGAGAAATTCCGGAGGCCGGGGTCCTGTTAATGTGCCAGAAGCCAAAATGTAAACAGAAGGTACAGGACCAGGAAGGAATGGACATTTTCAAAGCAAAGGGTAGGGAATCGTCAACCTGGGCCTCCGGAAATAATTCGTTTAAATATTGTTTGGTTTTTTCCCTGAAGTGTATAATTGCTTCAAGGTTCTGATAATCTTCAGAAAAAAGTTCGTTATTGTTTCCCCGGTATACAATCAGCAAATCGATAGTTGTTGACAAAGCAATATGGGTATTGCTTGCCAGTCCTCCCATCAGGACGAAATCGGCTAAAATTTGCTTTTTCTCATATCCCGATTTAAGCATACCTTCTAAAAGCTCGGCCTTTTTTATAAGTTCACGACTTTGTTCCTTTTCAACCGCTTTCATCGACTGCATGGCAAAATGCAGCCATTTGCTGTTGCTGGTAGCAGCAGCTGGGCGGTCCTGTTTTGGTATGGTTTGTATGAGGGACATATAGTAAGGTTTTAAGTTGCGTGTTTTTTAATTTGTTTCTTTGCCAACTTCTTCATCAGGAGGAGTTTCATCGTTACCCCCTTTTAAGGTTTGCAATTGTGAAGTACTTAATGCAAAAAACTGTTGAAAGTTTACTTTTACCGGACTGTTTTTTTTACTTTTGAGTTTCATAAAGCATGTATTTAAAAATCGTTTCTATATATTTATTCCAAAAACGGAAAAACATAATCGCTGCATTTTAGTAAAATTGACAAAAAAACGCTCTAAGGTATTGAATGGCAATGAGAAAAAAAAATAAAAAAAAAATCACTAAAAAATAATTATGTTAATTAGATGTAGTTTTTTACTTGTTTTTCTCTTACTAAAAATGCAATTTTTGGTGGCGTCAGACTTGCCATTTATAGAGGAAAATATAATTGCATCCGATTCTACGCATAAAACACTTTTTAATAAAATAAACCTATTCAAATATAGTAACCAGCAAAAGGAATTGCATGCTTTTGTTACCAAATCAGTATTAGAGGAAGTAGATTATCATGATCCACTATCTCAGGATTTGCTTTTTCAACATTTTAAAAACCTATTGAATTCAGGACTGCTTGCTGAAGGGTATTCATTCTATGATTCATTATACCAGAAGGGATTTTTTTCAATACCGGTTAATACATGGAAAACGCATTATTGGCTGGCTTTATGTTATTACTTTGATAATAAGGATTCCTTGGGTTTAAAGTATTTAGATTTGGCTTTGACAGCAATGCAGAAGTCTGCTTATTGTACCAGCGAAGATTTTGGAACCATTCATTTTTACCAAGGGCTTCACTGGGCATATTTGGGTCAACGAGAAAAAGCCTTACCTTACTTTAAAAAAGCCATTAACTTAAGTATCTCGGATAGTTATATTCAAATTGAAGCGCGTCGTAGAATATCATCTACTTTAACACTTCAGAAAAATCACATTGAAGCCTTGGATTTTATAAACCAGGCAATTAATGTTGTTCTTAATGTTAACAAGAATAGCAAGGTGAAAAATGTAAGTGATAAGAATATTAACTTTTCAATAGTTAAGTATGCAGATTTATTGCAATCTCGGGCATATGCATATCGTGAGATGGCTCGGGGCCGAATTGATTCCCTCCAATATTTGAATCTTTCGTTGCAGGATGCCGAAAATTCCATTTTGGCTTTTGAAAAACACAAACGCCAATTGATTTTTGAAAGCGATGTAATTTATTTAAATAATATTTACAAGTTTTTTTACTCCAAAACTATTGAAGCACTGAGCCGCATTTACGAAGTTACTGGCGATGATGCATTGCTATACAAAGCGCTGCGCTATTCTGAAATGGAAAAAGTTTCGGCATTGGTTTATTCTGTACAGAGAAATAAAGCCCTTTATCAATCGGGTATTCCAGCCGAAAAAGTAGCCCAATTGGTTGAATTGAACCAGCAGTTGGATGAGGTGGAAGCGCTTCGTTTTCAGGAACAGGCAAACATCCGCATTAACGATACGGCACTTTTTGATTTGAATATGAAATTGTACCAATTGGTTTCTGAAATCAGTGAGCAGGAGAAGCAACTGGAGCAGCAAAATGCAATGTACAGCCAGATAAAGTATGATGTTCAGCCTCCCAACCTCGATTACGTTATGGAATTGTCGAAACATAAGGCGGTGGTGGAGTATGTGCTTTCCTCTGAAAAGTTATACACTTTTGTGGTGGTCGATGGCAAGATTCATTTTAAGCATGAATACTTTGATAAGGATTTTTTGGCTTCCATTGAGAAACTACAGCAAATGATTTCGAACATTAAGGAAATTGATTTTTCACTGGCAGAGTTGCAAACCCTGGCCGATTTGTCGGCTAATTTGTATAATGTTCTCCTCAAGCCCTTTGAAGAACAATTAAAGGACAAACCCTTATTAATTGTTCCTGATGAGCAATTATCGCTGATTCCTTTCGAGATTTTATTGAAGACTTCGAAACCCATTACTAAGATTAATTACGCCGAATTGGATTACCTGCTTTACCATCACGATATTTCGTATGCCTATTCGTTAAACTTAATGCAAAAGCAAACTTCGGAAACCCAAAATTCCAAATCGCACCAGGTGTTTGCCATGGCACCCGGTTATAAAAAATTAGCGGGTCATACAGGCAAACAGTACATTGCTTTGCGCGATGCCCGCGATAATTTGGGCATGTTGAAAGGTGCTCAAAAAGAGGTTAAAATGGTCGGCAAGCGCTTACAGGGTGAAATTGTATTTGATCAGGAAGCATCGGAAGAATTATTTAAAAGTCAGGCCGGGAATTATGGTATTTTACATTTGGCCATGCATACGCTGGTAAATAACGAAGATCCGCTTTATTCCAAATTGGTTTTTACGCCCGATGCCGATACCGACGAAGATGGTTTATTAAACACTTACGAATTAGCCAATTTAGATTTGGGGGCCGATTTGGTAGTACTAAGCGCCTGCAACACAGGTTTTGGAAAACTAAACCGGGGTGAAGGAATTATAGGCTTAACCCGTGGATTTTTTCAGGCCGGTTGCAAAAGTTTGCTGGCTACACTTTGGTCGGTTTCCGACGAAACCAGTTTGCGAATTATCGATGGTTTTTATACCGAATTGGAAAAGCAACAAACCAAATCGTTCAGTCTTACCGAATCGAAAAGAAATTATGTAAAACAAGCGAAAGGAATGTGGGCGCATCCGTTTTTTTGGGCCGGTTACATTTCTATTGGGGACGATAAACCCATAGAAACTCAGGCTAAAGAAAGAATTCCGTATTCCTTTGTAATTGGGGTATTATTGTTTTTGATATTAGCCGGGAGTGGATTCTGGTTGTATAAACGTAAAAAAGCCGGAGATGATCCCGGCTTTCAGTCAAACTAAACAAACGGTAACATTAAAGTTACGCTTTTGTAAAAACAGTACTGCAAGTTGCGAATTTTTTTTTAATTAAAACAAATTATTCGCGAAAAATATGTGTTATTTTAATTTTTTTAACAATTCCTTAGCTTCTGTGGCATATGTATTTTCGTTGTCGGCAATTTGTTGCAGACTTTCCTTAGCCATTGCCCTGTCGTCGTTGCGGAGGTAGCTCAATGCTTTATACCATAAAGCGGTTTCGGTATAAATGGTATAATCCTGCGATTCAAAATAATTAAATACTTTAATAGCCTCGTTAAACTTACCCAGTTCCATTAAGGAGCATCCGTGTATCAGTTGAATTTTAGGGCTTATTTTTGCCTCATTATCCAGTTGTTGTATTTTTTCGATGCATGCAGTGTAGTTTTGTTCATCGAATAAAGCAAAAATAGCTTCGTTAACTGATTCTGTTTCTATTCCGCGGGTAACAAAACCCGGTTGCCAAACTTCGTAATAGTTTTTATAAAGCTTTTGCGAAGATTGGGCATTTTTTGAAAAGGTATATATAGCGGTTCCTGAAAACACAGTAATAGATGCTGCTGCCCAATACCATTTGTTTTGCAGGTTAACGATTTTGTTTTTTCTGGGTTCAACATGTTCCTGGTGAATGGCGTCGAGCGAGTGCCTGAAGTTTTTAATTTTGGTTTCTTTGGCAATGGCTTTATCCACTTCGTGGTGAAGCAACAATTCGTTGATTAAGCTTTGGTCTGTTTCTAATTCTTTTTCAAAACTTGTTTTCTCCTGGGCGTTCATTTCGCCGTACAGGTAGCTCAAAATCTTTTGGGTTTGCGTTTCTAAGTTTTTCATAATCTGGGTTTTCTTTAATTTTTTCAATTAGGTACTTTTTACATTTCAACCGTTTGTTTCGGGTGTGTTCCACACTGGAGAGGTTCATCATCCGGGCAATATCGGCTGCGCTGTACCCTTCAATGGTTAATGATAACAGTTGTTGACACTCCGGGGGAAGTAGTCGGTATGTTTTTTGAAATAATTCATCTTTTTTCTCCTCAATCGTTTTTTCAATTAATAATTGTTCTTGTTCGTCTTCCGGAACCAGCGTTTCCAATTCGCTTGCCTGTTCCTGAAACTGGTAATTCCAGTTAATCTCCTGTTTTAGAAACACCCGCTTGGCAATTGATATAATGTATGTTTCAACCGAGCAGCTTAGTTCTAAATTTCCGTCTAAAATTTGTCGATAAAAAATTTCAAACGCATCCTGCACTGCCTCTTTAGCATTAAGCACCGACGAGTTCATGCTCACACTAAATCGTTCCATATGTTTATAAACGTTTTTATAAACTGTGGTTAAAACTTTTTGATTGCCATTGAGTATCTCCTCAATTACTTTTTTCTCTCCCGGGGTATTACTCATCTCACTTATTTATTCCAAAATTTGAAAAACATAATCACCTAAAATTTCATTTGCGCATCATTATTGATAAATATAAAATTGTAAACTGCAAAAAAACAGTAGTTTGCAAGCAATAAAAAAAAATAAAAATAATTTGACTCGAAAAAATATATGTTAAATAGAAACCAAAATTCAGCACTTTTATTCAGGACCTTAACAAGATAAGAACTTTTATTATTGGAAGTATCTTATAATAAAAATAAGGTGACATTTTACCATTGAATGGGTTCTAATCCGTTCTCTTTTAAATAGCTGTTTGCCAGACTGAACTGGTGGTTCCCAAAAAAGCCACGCGATGCCGATAGCGGTGAGGGGTGAACACTTTTAAGAATTAAGTGCTTGCTTTGGTCAATCAGGGCCGTTTTGTTTTGTGCGTAGGCGCCCCACAGTAAAAAAACCACATGTTCTTTTTGGTCGGCGATGCGCTGAATAACGGCATCAGTAAAAATTTCCCAGCCTTTTTTCTGATGCGAACCGGCCTGATGCGCCCGAACAGTTAAGGTAGCGTTTAATAAAAACACACCTTGTTGAGCCCAGCGAACCAAATTTCCCGATGCAGGCGCAGCTATTCCTAAATCGTTTTCAATCTCTTTGTAAATATTTCGCAACGAGGGAGGAATGGGAATTCCATCGGGAACCGAAAAACACAAACCGTGTGCCTGACCGGGACCGTGGTAGGGGTCCTGACCAATTATAACCACTTTAATATCGGGAAAGGGACATAAATCGAAAGCGTTGAAAATTAATTTTCCGGGTGGAAAAACAATGTGTTTTTCATATTCCGATTTTACAAAAGCAGTCAGTTGCTGAAAATAAGGCTTATCAAATTCCTGCTGCAATTGCTCTTTCCAGGTTGGCGAAATCCGTACTTCCATAAAATAACGATTTGGTTTCTGCGAAGATACTTTTTTGCCTGAGAAGCCCGACTTTTTAGGCTGAATATTCTGAATCGGACCGTTAGATTTTACTTTGTATTTTAACCCAAACCACCCGTTAATTTAACATAAGCAAAAACTCATCAGAAAATATTTAACTTTTTTTACCCTTGTAATACTATGTAAAAGAGGTATTTAATTTTAGAGGAAGTAATAATCTTCAAAAATTAGCGATTATGTTTTTGCGTTTTTGGAATTAATAGTAGAGACAGTCCAATAAAACCAGATAAATATTGATGAAGTATTTCCTACAATTTAACTCTGTGAACCGTTTTTCTTTTAAATACCTAACAAGATTTCTATTAATTGGTTTCCAGTTATTATTGTTTTCCTGTTCACAGGATGCTACTTATTTTGATTATATAAATAATGCGGAACAGGCCATCATTGATAAAAAGTACAAAAGAGCCCAAAAGAATTATATCAATGCTTTTGAAAAGTATAATAGCGGACGAGCATATGATTTTTATAATTTGGTGCTATGCGCTAAAATTCTTGAAAATAACGAATTGGTAGTTCAGTTTTTAGATAGTTGCTTTGTTTCAGGCTTCACCTATAAAGATTTGATTAAAGTAATTGAGAATGAAAATACCAATGAATCCTTTTTGATAGCAATTAAGAGCAGGGCCGATTCACTGCATCAGATTTACCTGGAGCATAAAAACAGTGAAAGTTACAAACACCTGGCACGACTCGACAGTTTGGATCAATATTTAAGTTATGCTGTTCAAACCGATAGGAATCAATATTATGTGGATTCCGGCTATTATGAAATTGGAAAAGAAATTACTCACATGCTTCAACAAGGTATTATACCTCAGAAAGAGCTTTTTGGATTTGGCTTAAGGAAAACTTATAGCACGATACCCTGGGGAATTATCAGGCATTATTTTGGAATGCTTAATCGTGCAGAAATTTATTTAAGTAAGGAAAGCCCCCACCATGATTTTTACCATAGCGTACAAAACGATAGTTCTTTTTATTTTGAATTATTGAAATTAATTAAAACGGGAAAGTTCTCACCATATATACTTCGCGACGGGCTGGCTTATAACAAAGACCCTGATCCATTTGGGTTTACCGGAATTAAAATTATAAATATTTTTAAGGATACTTTACCCAAAGGTATTGAGGAACTTGCCCGGTATAAAGCGCTTCAGCAATTGGTTTATGTTGAAAATGAAGTGAGCCTTGACTATATCGATTCAGTAAACCAAAACAGGGCTGAAATAAACCTTTGTACTTACCAGCTTGAACAAAATATAGCCAACTATTATGCGCATGCAAATGGGGGAATAAATGATGAGGATTTTTTTAAGTTTAATCATCACCCGGCCATTGAGCGGTTTTTGTCAAATAAAAAAGTAATGCGCTTAAATCCGGATAAGCATGGAGGCGTTAATCTTTTAGAATGGGAAAGGAAAAAGAAAAAATGGCGGGTTGTAAAGCATATTTCTGATAGTCAAATTATAGAATTGAAATTATAATATATTGTCATACAAAAGGGTTTTGTTTATAAGTGGCATGCAATTGTAATAAGTAACTTTTTAAAAGATGATGCAAATAAATTATCTCGTCCAGTGCAATAAAAATAAGAAGATAAAGTGTTAGTCGCGGACTCTATTATAAATACCAGTTATTAATCCAATGCCGTTTAGTTAGTAATTCTTCCCAGGGGATACTTCTTTAGTATCAGAATAGCGAGTCCTTCTGCCGCGGCGGAGAGGTGTCCGCTATAGCGGGCGGAGGGTGAAAAACCTTAACTAAACGATATTAGTTATTAATCTACAATTACTACTGATGCGTTAAAAATTAATTGTTATATCAAAATATTAGTAGAAAATCCTAATATAGCTGAATATCAAATATATAACATAAACTAATATGATAGTTGTAAGAAGTTTTATTTCAAATCAAAAAATTATATAAAGTTTGAAATGTCAATAATAGCAAGAGGTTCAGATTAAAATTTAAAAGTTAACGCATCACCAGTAATCTACTATTATGAAGAAATTATTGTGTTTAGTATTGTTAATAAAAGCTGCAACTTGTTTTTCACAAAATACCACTATTAATTACCTTGATTACCATAGAAGTTTTGCTTTTATAGAAGAATTAATTGTAAATGAAGAATTTTTAAGGGCTGAATGCAAATACCGAACAAATTGACCACCCAATTCCAATTTAAACTGACCACCTTCACCGGTTTAAATTGACCAGGCAGATTTTACCACGAAAAACAAGAACATTTTATGCAGTCTGGATTAAACAAATT
>JBFXEW010000012.1:0-124877 GCA_050179685.1 Salinivirgaceae bacterium | reverse complement strand
TTTGGCTTTTTCAATAGCCGCATCAATACCTTCGGGCTTTTTACCACCGGCAGTTGCATAAAAGGCCTGTCCGCCGCCGCCGCCCTGAATCTCTTTCGATATTTCGCGGATAATGGCACCGGCATTTAAATTACGTTCGCTAACCAGATTATCTGAAATCATTACCGCCAGATTGGCTTTACCATCTATTTCGGCACCCAGCACCAGGAACAGGTTGTCCAATTCGCCCTTTAACTGAAAGGCAATATCCTTTAAATCGGCAGCCGAAGCTACTTCAACTTTTGCAAAAATGGAATTTAGTCCGTTGATTTCTTTTACCGAATCTTTCAGGGCTGCTTTTACAATTTTAGCTGCATCTTTACTAAACTGTTCCACCTGCTTACTTAACGTCTGGTTTTCAGCAATAAGTTTCTCGATATCGGCCAGCAGGTTCTTGTTGCTTTTTACCAATTCGGTAATTCCCTGAAGGGTATTTAATCGGGTGTTTACATATTTCTCGGCTTCGTAAGCAGTAACTGCTTCAATCCGGCGGATACCGGCTGCAATAGAGCTTTCCGAAGTTATCTTAAACAAGCCAATTTGACCAGTTGCATTCACATGGGTACCTCCGCACAGCTCAACCGATTCACCAAATTTTATCACCCGTACCACATCGCCGTATTTTTCTCCAAAAAGAGCCATCGCCCCCATTTCGCGCGCCTTCTCGATAGGAATTTCGCGTTTTTCGTCCAAGGCTATGTTTTCACGAATCTTTTGATTGACCCGTTTTTCTACCTCGACCAGTTCTTCAGGCGTAAGCTTTTGAAAGTGGCTAAAGTCGAAGCGCAGGTATTCGGGCGTTACCAACGAACCTTTTTGCTCCACATGTTTGCCGAGTACCTGACGCAACGCATGATGCAACAAGTGCGTTGCCGAGTGATTGCACTGGGTGGCCAGTCGTTTGTTTGCGCTTACCACGGCTTTAAAAGCAAAACCAGTATCTTCAGGTAACTCCTTTACCAGATGAATGATTTGATTGTGTTCTTTTTTAACATCGATAATGGAATATTTTTTTCCATCGGCCTCAATGTAGCCGGTATCGCCAACCTGGCCACCACCTTCGGCATAAAAAGGAGTTATATTGAAAACCAACTGGTATAAATCGCCGGTTTTGGCTGAAACTTTTCGGTATTTGGTAATGTGAATATCGGCTTCGGTATAATCGTAACCAATAAACTCAGCTTTATCGTCAATAGCCACTTCAACCCAATCGTCGGTTTCAAGGGTAGCTGCTGAACGTGAACGTTCTTTTTGCTCGTTCATGGCTTCGTCGAACTCCTTGCGGTTAACAATCAAACCGTTTTCTTTCAGAATAAGCTGGGTTAAATCGAGCGGAAAACCATAGGTGTCGTAAAGTTCAAAAGCTACTTTTCCGCTAACCACTTTATAATCGTCGGCAATAGTTTTTTCAATAAGTTGATCCAGCAGCTTGATGCCCGTAGCTAGGGTTCGCAAAAAAGAGTTTTCTTCTTCCTGAATCACTTTTTCGATGATGTTTTGCTGGCTTTTCAGTTCAGGATACGCTTCGCCCATGGTTTCAATTAACACGGGAATCAGGCGGAACATAAAGGGTTCTTTCCGGTCGAGAAAAGTAAATCCATAACGCACTGCCCGCCTAAGAATTCGACGGATTACATAACCGGCTTTGTTGTTCGATGGAAGTTGCCCATCGGTAATGGCAAAAGCAATGGTACGAATGTGATCGGCAATTACCCGCATGGCCACATCGCTTTGCTTTTGTGCGCCATATTTTACTCCGGAGAATTCAGCAATTTTTTGAATCAGGGGTTGAAACACATCGGTGTCGTAATTCGATTGTTTGCCTTGTAAAGCCATGCACAAACGCTCGAATCCCATTCCGGTATCTACGTGTTTGCTGGGCAACGATTCCAGTTTACCGTCGGCTTTGCGGTTGTACTGAATAAAAACCAGGTTCCAAATTTCAATTACCTGGGGATGATCGTTATTTACCAGGGTTTTTCCGTCAACTTTAGCCCGCTCTTCATCGGAACGAATATCCACATGAATTTCAGAACAGGGTCCGCAAGGTCCTGTATTGCCCATCTCCCAAAAATTGTCTTTTTTATTTCCGGTCAGAATTCTATCCTGGGGCAGGAATTTACTCCAATGTTTTTTAGCTTCTTCATCCAAAGCTACCTTGTCTTCGGCATCGCCTTCAAAAATAGTGGCATAAAGCCGGTCGGGCGACAAACCAAACTCATCGACCAAAAGCTCCCAGGCCCAGTTAATGGCATCTTCTTTAAAGTAATCGCCAAACGACCAGTTACCTAACATCTCGAACATGGTATGGTGATAGGTGTCGTGACCCACCTCTTCCAAATCGTTGTGCTTGCCCGAAACCCGCAAACATTTTTGCGCATTGGCAATCCTCGGATTTTTAACGGGCGAGTTGCCCAAAAAAATGTCTTTAAACTGGTTCATGCCGGCATTGGTAAACATTAAGGTTGGATCGTCCTTAATTACCATGGGTGCGCTGGCAACTATCTGATGCTGCTTTGTAGCAAAGAAATCCTTAAACTTTTGTCTTATCTCCCTAGAATTCATACAACTATATTTAACTTGAATGTAAGTACCCTTTTTATAAAAGGTTGTAAAATTAATTTATTTCATTTAGATTTGTAGCGCTATATATAAAAAAGATGCGGATATAACATGCCAAAATCGAAATATAAATTTGATCCGGAACGCTTAAGCTACGAAAAGATAGTACTAAGCCGTGGACAAAGATTCCTGAAATTTCTGAAGCAAGTGGCTTCTATAGCAGTGGTAGCTGCTATTATGCTGTTTGTATTATCCATATTTTTTGATACGCCCGGCGAACGCCAACAAAAAAGAGAAAACAAACAATTGGTTGCTCAATACGAATTCCTGAATAAAAAACTGGAACTGATGGAGCAAACCATGAAACAAATAAAAGAACGCGACGATAACATTTACCGTTTAATATTTGGCGTCGAACCCATTTCAAAAGCTCAACGTGAAGCAGGATTTGGAGGAGTAAACCGTTATAATGAACTGGAAGGTTATAATAATTCGGAATTGGTAATTGAAACCTCAAAAAAACTGGACCAGTTATTAAAACAGCTCGACGTGCAATGGAAATCGTACGAGGAAGTGGTGGAACTGGCAAAAGAAAAAGAAGTATTTCTGGCTTCCATTCCTGCAATTTCGCCCATTGCCGATAAAGATCTTACCCGTTTTGCATCGGGATATGGTTACCGCATTCACCCCATTTACCGTACCCGTAAAATGCACACGGGTATTGACCTCACTGCTCCAACCGGCACTGAAGTTTACGCCACGGGCGATGGAAAAATTATTAAAACCGGTTACACTCCGGGTGGCTATGGCAAACGTATTATTGTTGACCACGGATTTGGATACAAAACTTTATATGCCCACCTGAACGATATTTATGTGAAGGAAGGCCAAAAAGTTAAGCGTGGCGAGTTAATAGGAGCAGTAGGTAATACCGGTCGTTCAACAGCACCTCACCTCCACTACGAAGTGCGAAAAAACAATAAGACCGAAAATCCGGTTAATTATTATTACAACGACTTAACACCGGAACAATACGACGAGGTAATCACGGTGTCGTCGCGTATGAACATGAGTTTCGACTAAAAAAACATGAGTAAAATCCTTTCTTTTTCTTTTCTCTTTTGGGGAGTTTTGTGTCTTAATTTTACCTTAGCCGGACAAGAGCAACCAACTGCTCCCGATTCGCTTTGTAATGATACCCTTACCATTATTGGCGTGGGCGACATTATGCCGGGAACCAACTTTCCGTCGCGAAATTATTTGCCGCCAAATAACGATTGTATGGCCCTTTTAAGCGATGCCCTTCCCTGGTTACAACAAGCTGATTTAACGGTAGGAAATCTGGAAGGATGCCTGTCGGACGATGCCCCTTTAGAGAAACGCTGTAAAGACACCACCATTTGTTATGCTTTCAGGATGCCCGAATCGTATGGTGCTTGTTTAAAAGAAGCAGGATTCGATGTGCTTACGCTGGCCAACAATCACTCCGGTGATTTTGGAGATGCCGGAAGACAAACCACCGTTACTATTTTAGACAGCCTGCAAATTCATCATGCCGGATGGGTTAAGCATCCCATTAGTCGCTTTACAAAAAACAACATTACTTATGGGGTAGCAGCTTTTGCCCCTAACAAAGGAACCGTTGGAATTAATAACTATGCCTACGCTCAATACCTGGTTGATAGTCTGAATAAAATTTGTGATGTAGTTATTGTCACCTTTCATGGAGGAGCCGAAGGAAGCAAATACCAGCACGTAACGCGTGAATACGAAACTTTTTACGGCGAAAATCGGGGCAATGTCTACGAATTTGCCCGTATGGTAATTGATGCCGGAGCCGATGTGGTTTTTGGACATGGCCCTCACGTGCCCAGAGCCGTTGATTTATATAAAGATCGTTTTATTGCCTATAGTCTAGGCAATTTTTGTACTTACGGAAGGTTTAATCTTTCAGGTCCCAATGGAGTTGCTCCCTTAATTGAACTAAAAACCGACAGTCTGGGTAAATTCCTCGAAGGACAGATATACTCAGCGCATCAACCGGGAAATGGCGGGGTAAAGATTGATTCCAGTCAAAAAGCAGTTAAATTGATTAAGTATTTAACCGAAACCGATTTTCCCGAATCGCCACTAATTATAAATGATGAGGGAACAATAAAAAAACGGCTTGAAAAGTTGTAGTTTTTTTAATACCTTTCCCTTGCAATTAAATAAGCTATGCCTTACAAAGAACAAAAAATAGAAAAGCTTTTTTACACCATTGGCGAAGTAGCTGCCATGTTTGATGTAAACACTTCGTTAATAAGGTTCTGGGAAAAGGAATTTGATATTATTAAACCCAAACGGAACAAGAAAGGCAACCGTTTATTTACCAAACAAGACGTTGAGAATTTTTACATTATCTTTCATCTGGTAAAGGAGCGCGGGATGACTTTAGACGGCGCCCGTAAAAAAATGAAAGAAAACCGCGAAGATACCATCAATAATTTTGAGGTGGTAAAATCGCTTGAGAACATTAAGCAAATGCTGCTTGAAGTTAAAAATTCGCTTAGCGATTAAGCCGTTTTTCCCTTAATAAATGTTTTAATTTTACTGATGGCCATACTAATTTCGTATGGATGACGAGCTATGTTAAAACGAACAAAGTTTTTCCCTTGCTCACTAAAATGAATTCCGGGAATGGTGGCTACTTTTTGTTCATCGTACAAGGCCATGGCGAAATCGAATCCATCGGTAAAAGCAGGGGGAAGCTTTGCCCAAACAAAATACCCACCCTGAGCAGGTAGAACTGAAAAACCCAATTCGTTTAGCGCATCTTTTAACTGGTTGTAGTTTCCTTTTAGTTTATCGCGTAATTCGTCGGTATAATCGCGGCCAAAACTGTATTTATCGAGATAAGCCGACAGGGCTGTTTGTAAAAGCGAAGGCGCACACAAACCGGTGTAATCGTGCACATGAGCAAGGGCATCCATATGCGATGCATCGGCAACAAGATAACCCAGACGCCATCCGGTAATTGAAAATTGCTTTGAAAAAGCATTTACATAAAACAAATACGGATTAATTTTATCGGTAGGTAAATAAGGTTTTTCATCGAAATACAATTCGG
The DNA here is from genome assembly GCA_050179685.1 of Salinivirgaceae bacterium. GTDB lineage: Bacteria > Bacteroidota > Bacteroidia > Bacteroidales > SZUA-534 > GWE2-40-63. The sequence continues at coordinate 119,167 of JBFXEW010000012.1, read as the reverse complement.
AATAAACTGCATCGAAAATCAGATAAACCTGATGCTTAAGCGAGAGCTCAATTAAGGTTTCTATTTCGTGCCGGGAATAAACTTTACCAAAGGGATTGCCGGGCGATGCAAGTAAAATAATCCGTACATTCTTTGATATTATCTCCTCTTCAATTTTAGAAAAATCAATTACCGGTTCATTGGGATAAGCCACAAATGGCAAATTAAATATACACGCCAGATTAAGATAACTCTCGTACACCGGATCGAAAGCCAGGACAGAAAATTTATCTTTTATAAGGTTTTGCAGGTAGATAAACAACAATGAAATGGCTTCGGTTGCCCCATTAACCATAAGAAACTGCTCCTGCGGAAGCTTATAGTATTTTGCCAATTGCTCAAGCAAGGCATATACCCCACGGCCGGGAGCGTATTGATGAATATTATCGTTAGCAATCAAGCGTAAGATGTCAATCAATTCCTTAGGCGGATCAAAAGCTGGAATGCCCTGAGCAAGATTGATACCTCCCTGCAATTTAACTTTATTCGACATAAAACTAATCAGCGAACCTTTAGGCAATTCATTATTACTCATAATTAAAACTTTAAACGAATCAAAAAAAGCCCCGTAAGGGGCTCCTATCTTTTTTTAAATAAAAAAATATTAATACGAAATAAATTTAAATGGTATATCAACCAAATCGCGGAAATATTCGCCGGCATCCAGCATATCTTCGTCGTCTTCCTGATAATGCCATTCAATTTCCACGTCGGCACCCCCTTTATAAAGCAGGTTTAGTTTTTTTATTATAGAAAAAAACATTTTTGACGATGCCGTATTGTAATATTTCAATTTAAACGACAGAACGGTTTGTGCTACCGGAGCTTTGCAATATTGCTCGAGCCATTCCAATACCGGTTGATAAAGCATGGTAGCATTCTCAGGCAGCGATTGCCCGGCAATTTTAAGCTCCCCGTTGGTGGCTGAAAACAACAAATCGGGACGCTGTTTATCTCCCTTAATTATCAAATCGTTCATATGGTTATTTTTTCGTTGCTAAACTATAATACCACTCTTACTTTGAATTTTCAGAATTATAAAAATAATAACTCTAGCATTACAAAACAAGATTAGTTCTAATTAAAATGTTCTAAAAACTTTTCGATGCTATTAATTTTCTCAACCGTTCCGGCATCGAACCAATAGTCAGAATCGTGCACAAACGCTTTAATTCGGTTCGATTTTGCCGCATCGAGGTACCATTCAACCAGACCAAAAACCTCCTTTTTGGGAGCATAATCAAAAAATCCGGGCGAAAGAATTTGAATCCCACTAAAGGCCAGGGCGGTCATTTCATCCCTTTCGCACATCGTTACTTTTTGATTGGTACGGGCGTTCTTCCATCCGCTAAGCAACAGTTCCCGATCGAACAAAAAATACCGTCCCGACTTTCGATTACGAACAGCCAATGTTGCCAGCGCATTGTTTTCTCTGTGGTAACTTAACATTTTTATATAATCGATATTACTTACCACATCAACATTTAAAGCCAGAATGGTATCGTCGGGATTAAAATAACTTCTTGCTTTAATAAGACCCCCACCCGTATCGAGCAGGCAATCAGTCTCGTCTGAAATATGGATATTTGCTCCAAAATTATTGTTGGCATCCAGATAGCTTTTCACCATAGGTGAAAAATGATGCACATTGACAACCATCTCGCTAATTCCGGATTGCATCAAAGATTCAACCGTACGCTGAAGCAGAGTTTTCCCTCCCACTTTTACCAGGGCCTTGGGTGTGTTATCGGTGATGGGTTTTAAACGCGAGCCCACTCCCGCTGCAAATATCATAGCTTTCATTGACTGACTCTTTTAAAAGCAATCATAGCTATAGTTTTTCTGGTTTGCAAAGCTTTTGTTCTTTTTTTGCCAAACGCTCACATTTGCGGCAGACATAGTTGGGCGTTTTGGGTGGTTCGTAGCTTTCTTTTTTACATTTTTTTGTCATGGCAAGGCATTTTATCCTTAAACAGGAAATCAGACGAAATGTTTCCCATAAAAAAAGTCGCTCCAGCAAAGCTAAAGCGACCTTACCTTCTTAACCTATTACTTTTTTAATAAACTATTAAACGTTTAATATGTCTGGTATCATCGATGGAAATCTGCACGTAATAAACTCCTTTGGCTTTAAAATCGGCTGCTTCGATAAAATAACTTTCGGTACCGGCTGGTTTTATTTCTGGTTTCTGAACCCAGGTTACGGTTTGGCCCAAAAGATTTATGACTTTAACAGAAACCTGCGATTGTTGGGGATTAGACAAACGCAACTCAGAAGTTCCCTGATTAATCACGTTGGGAAACAATTCGATACGAACTAAACCTTTATCAATTACTGCGGTTCCTGAGCCGGTTTTAAAGTACTTATTAGAACTGTAGATACCGGTTCCAAACTCATTTTGCGCTTTGATGCGCAAATAATACCAGGTTTGTGCTTTCAGGTTTTTATTAAGCTGACCCTGACCGGGAGCAGCCTCGAGCATACCTGTAAACGTCAGTGGATTATAGGAACTGGCTTCAGAAAATTCAATGATTATTGAATCGCTGTTTTCAGCAGCACTCCAAACTACCAACGGATTTATATCGACATTCTCGGAAAGATGAACCGGTTGTGAAATAGCTGGTCGGGCAGGATAACCCGCTAAATAATTCCGTGTTTCGGAATATGCTCCTTCGCCAAACTCATTTTTAGCTTTAACCCTCCAGTAATATATGCGATCTCCCTCAAGTCCCATTTGCTCAACAACCAAGGATGTTTCAGAAATCCATCCGGAATTATAAATTATAGAACTGAAAGCCGCATCGACAGCCACCTCCAGTTGGAAGGTGATGGTTCCTTCAGTTGTGGGAGTTTCCCAAACCAAATCGTCGAACGAAGCTACGGTGTTTCCATCAGCCGGTGATACCAGATTAACTGTAGGTTTTTCACCAGCAGCTATTTTAAATACAATAACATCAGAAAAACCACTTTCTCCAAACGTATTTGTGGCTTGTATTTTAAGGTTATACCAGGTATTTTTATTCAATGTTGCCGAGATAGTTCCCTGGGGTGATGCCACATCAAAGGTTTCAGAAGTGGTAATAACAGAAAACTCGTAATCTTCTGAAATTAGTACCTCAATCTGATCAGCCAGCAACGAAGCATTCCACTCGATGACTGGTTGCTGCGGTAAATCCTGTTCCAAATGGTAAGGTTTAATTACTTCAGGAACAGCCGGGAAACCCGTAACTATGCTCTGATAAACAGAGTAAGCTCCTTCGTTTTCTGCATCTTTGGCTTTTGCCCGCCAATAATAAATGGTTTCTCCTTTAAGGGGTAAATGCTCAATTTTTATTATTGAATCGGCTATCCATCCTGAATTATAAACAATGTTACCAAAACTTTCGTTGGTAGCAATCTGCAGGTAAAAAGAGGCTGCTGCAATATTCGACTCCCAGCTAAGCTCATCAGTAAAAGCAACCACGGCGCCTTCGGCCGGTCCAAGTAAAGTAACTTCGGGTAAAGATAAATCGGGCTGATAAATCAAACTGGGAGCACTTTCTTCTCCGGTTAACGAAACAGCGGTTACTACAATTCTGGAATTACTTGCGATGCCCAAATCGGAAAACAAAACCTGATTCTGACTCACCAGTTTAACCAAATTAACCGGATCGTCAACAATTGCCTGCGCATCGAGGGCGTTGTTTGAAAGATACACAGCAAAGCGGTCGTTTTCGTTGCCGTTGTAATCCCAGGTTAAGGCTAAACCTTCTGCCAGCTCAAGCGATGACAGATTTGCAGGAGCCTGAGGAGCCGTAATGCTTTTCCAGGTCATTTCGGGCCATAGGGTTTTGTGCGTGTATTTATTATCGAGTATATATTGTGCCAAACCACTTACCCGGTCAAAATCTTTTGAGCTGTAAAAAACACTTCCCAGGGCATTTTTTGCATGGTTTAAACGCATTATATCAATTTGTTTTCCTACTTCACTAAGTGTCCAGGCAGAAACCGGATCGCTGGTTCCCTTAATGCCCATTTCGAGCGTTGAATAATAATTGTCGGCCTCCACAATACGCGAATTAAACGAAGGAGCGGGATTAGCAGACTTTGCAACAGCCGGATTGTCGGCCAGACGGTATGTTCCGTGACCGGGATAAAAATGCCGGCCGTGCATAGAAACCTGATCCGACCACCAATTGGCCAGAGTTTCAAAATCCTGAGCACCACCGGTAGGCCAATAAAGTTGCGGGGTTAAATAATCGACTGAACCATTTTGCAGCCAGGCCAGGGGATCGCAATAAATAACGCTGTAAGCATCCATACCTGAAATTCCTGAAGGAACACCGCTTTTATATATACCAAATGGACTAACGCCAAAACGAATAGCCGGATTTTCCTCCTGAATAACTTTATACACCGTATCAATCATCCGGTTTACATTCTGACGACGCCAGTCGTCCAAATCCAGTCCACCACCGTAAGCAGCGTATTGCTCAGCATCCAATTCAGCAGGTGTTCCATCGTACGAATAAAAATAATCGTCGAAGTGAACGCCATCCACTGCATAATTTGAAACCAAATCGCGAATTACTGCACCAATATACGACATTACTTCAGGTCGACCTGGATTCAGAATTTTCTTACCCGAAGCATATTCAATGGCCCATTCGGGATGCTCTATGTAAATATGCGTTTCGTCGTAATAGGTTCCGCCGTCGCTGGCCGAATAATTGATGCGGTAGGGATTAATCCAGGCATGCAATTCAACACCTCGTTTGTGAGCTTCGTCGATAGCAAACTGAAGCGGATCGTAACCCGGATAATCGCCCTGATTCCAGGTCAAAAACCTTGACCAGGGCTCATAGGCCGAATTATAAAAGGCATCGCACTCGGTGCGAACCTGAAGCAAAACAGCATTCAAATTTATCGACTCATATAAATCGAGCATACGAATAAGCTCTGCCTTTTGTGCTTCAGGATTATTCCTTGTAGCACTTTTGGGCCAGTCAATATTACCTACGGTAGCTATCCAGGTAGCCCGGAATTCGTTCTTATATTCCTCCTGTGCAAAACCTGATTGCATAATAAGAATTATACCCAGAAAAAGCGATATAAGGTTTTTCATTCTATAAACACCCATTTTTAATAATTTTAATTTAATCGGTAGTTTTCCAACTACTCGCTGTAATTAACCGTTCCAAACTGTTCGGCCCACCAAACCTGCTGATAGTATGAATCGCCTCCCATTTGCTCCACAGCCTGTTGATAATTGGTATTATTGAGCTCCATTTCATTCTCGGGATAACGTAATCGGCCCGGAACATATTCGCGCGGGACATCGACCCAATTAGCCTGAAGAATTTTAATTCCATCGAGGGTAAGATCCCATTTTTTAAGTTGGGGATAGCCGGTTCGGCGGTAATCGTTATAAGCTTCCCATCCATCCAAAAACAAAGCAATCCATTTTTGTTCCATAATTTGCTCCAGGGTATTATTAAAAGGATCGCCATTGGTTAAAAATTCATCAATGTCAACAGTTTCAACACCATAAAAACTCATCGATGCCCGGACGCCTTCTTCGTACCAGGTTTGGGCCGATTCACCGGTCCATCCTCTTTGAGCAGCTTCGGCACGAATAAAACATACTTCAGCATACGACAACAATGGTTTTTTCCGCTGAGGATTGTTAACAAAAGTTGTTCCGATATATGAGGTACTAAAAACACCCATGCCCATGGCCTGATTTTCCTTTTTGTTGGCATCCATTAAGTTTGGAACGCCTTGGTAAGTTACCCCATCGAACTCGGCCGGTTGGGCATAAATGGGCAAACGTGGATCGTCGGTTGCATCAAACTTTTCTTTTAATAACCAACTGATTTTTGGAGTTGATTCTTTGCTGCTCAGCCAGGTTTCGTAATACGGATTCCACCAACTTTGCGATTCAATATAAGTAAATATAGCACTTTCTCCTTCGCTCGAAATTAAATTATTCTCTGCTATCAGTTCGTTTATCACAGCCTGATTTCCACTGCGCATGGCGAGTCGCAAGCGTAAAGAATTTGCAAATTTAACCCAAAGATTTAACTTACCATTAAACAATAAATCACTTGCATAGAATGACTTTGAAGGATCGATTTTAGTTGCGGCATCCTTTAGTTCATTCAACATATCGGCATAAATAGCCTCCTGACTATCATAAATGGGTTTAAAAGCCTCTTCGTTATACTCGTTTAACATGCGCCAGGCATCGGAATAAGGTACATCGCCCCACAAATCGGTAACTTTATGCATGTTATAAATTTTCCAGATACGGGCTGCCTGGTGCCGGTTAACATCCAGCGAATCTTTGGCAGTCATTTCTTCCAATACCACACAATTTAATAAAACATTAGAGTAATAATGTTCCCAAAGCAATTGAATGCGGTATTGATCGAATAAGGAATAAGGCGGCATGGTTGAATTTCCCCAAACAGCAGCGGTTTGCATTACCCAGCGCTGAATGTAGGTGTAATTGTAACTGGTAACTATACCAAATTCACCCGCTCCTTCTTTAACTACATAGTTAAAAACATACGAAGGATCAGTAGTTGCCGGATCATTCGGATTTTTATTTATTTCCTCAAAATCAGCAGTGCAGGCACTTATGAATAAACCAAAAAAGAGGGCAATTGTATATTTTGATTTCATTTTCTCTGTTTTTTTAATTAAAATACTACTCTCAGATTAAAACCAATGGAACGGGCATGGGGCATGGCAGCATATTCCTGACCCAAACCATTGTTATTTGAAGTAAACGACGATTCGGGATCGATGTTTGGAACCCCACTGTAAATTAACCAAAGATTTTTTGCTACAAAGGACAACGAAGCCTGTTTAACAAAGAAATCATCGAACCAATATTCCGGAAAATCGTAATTCAGGGTTAAGTCGCGGAGTTTAACATACGAAGCATCGTACACATCCAACTCAGCAATTCCTCCCCATTTATGCTGATGATAATACACTTGAGGATCGATTCCCCGGGTGTTTTCACTTCCATCGGCCAACACTCCGTCGGCTACATAACCCGCTGTTCCTGCCTGTCGTTCAGCATCGGTAGCGGCATACCACGACTCTCTTCCTTCGAGTGTTTCGGTAAACTGACCATTATCTAAACCATACTTATTGGTTTTTGAAAAAATATCGCCACCAATTTGTACACCAATAGAAAACATTAAACTAAGATTCTTATATTTTAGGTTGTTGGTGATACCTCCGTTCCAATCGGGCATTACGTTTCCAATTACTTTGCGATCGGACATAACATACATTCCTTGTTCATCTATCAAAGGACGGCCATTGTTTGGATCATCCACAATATTTCCATCAACATCGGTTTTATAATATCTGGTTAAACCCGTTCCAATAATATCACCATAAGGTTGCCCCGGAAGCGCCACAATATCAACCTGGCTTTCAACAGTAACCGTAATAAAAGGCAAGCCATCGGCCAGGGAAAGCACTTCGTTTTTGTTTTTTGCATAATTCAACAAAAAATTCCATTTAAAATCTGCTGTTTCAATGGGTGTAACGTTAAACTGTAGCTCTACCCCCCGGTTGGCAACTTTTCCACCGTTGGTTAGCACACTAGCCAAACCACTACTACGAGAAAGTTCTGCACGAACTATCTGGTTGTGATTAATTTCATTGTAATAAGAAAAATCGACACTCATACGGTTTTGGAAGAAACGTAAATCGGTTCCCACTTCCCATGAACTGGTTTGCTCTGGTTTCAAATTCTTATTGGCTAAAGTTGGCCTAAGGTAAATTGCTGGTATGTCGCCATATTGCTGGTTCACATAAGAACGCGATAATTGATGTGGATCGGGATCATTGCCCACAAAAGCATAAGAAGCCCGTATTTTTCCAAAACTAAGAATGTTATTTTCAATTCCCAATGCATCGGTAAAAACAATACTGCTGTTTACCGAAGGATAAAAATAACTGTTATTATCTAACGGAAGGGTCGATGACCAGTCGTTTCGAGCAATTAATTCAAGAAACCACCAGTTTTTATATTCCATCTGTACCGAACCAAATAAGGAATGAATCTGCTTGTTTTTTATAGTACTACCCACCGATGTTTCATCGGGGTTTTTGGCATTATTCAACGAAAAAAAGTTAGGAACCGCCAAACCGAAAATGGTTGTGGATTGTATATCGACATGATAATCGTACCAAGTACCTCCCAGGTTTCCAGAAAGCTTAATATCTTCATTGAGATCCCTTTTTGCACTCAGAAAAAAGTCGTGATTCATCGATTTATAGTTTACCCATTGTTCGGTATATTGCCCCTGCCCAATAGCGCGAACCGCATTATTGGCAATACGCTGATAGCGTTTGCTAAGATAAGTGTCCATACTACTACGAACATAAGCGCTTAACCAGGGGGTTATGGTAAAATCGAGCTTTACATAACCGGTAAAATGATTTTTAAAATCGTTGTTGTAGTTTTCGTAAGCTTCCCAATACGGATTGGTATGCCAGGGATCGTCAGGATACCAGTTTTGTTCAAAACCATTTTCATCTTTATAATAATCGCGTAAGGTATTCATATTAATGCTTCGCGGCATCCAGATAAAGGTACGGGCACCGGTGCGTGAATCGCCTTGCCCAACCCGATTAAAAGCATCTTCGCGAATGTAATTGGCTTTAAAGCTGGTGGTAACGTAGTCATTCATTTTCGACGACATGTTGTAATTAATTGAAGTCCGATCATAAGTACTGTTGGGCTTTAAGCCTTTATTCTGCAAATCGGTAAGCGACAAGCGCCAGTTAAATTCTTCTGTGCCCTTTTCGAGCGAAATGGAATTGGTAAAGGTATATCCCGTATTAAAATAGTCTTTTACGTTATCGGGCTGAGCCACATAAGGAGCAAACTTATTGTTCCAGTCCAATATTTCGAAACTGCCATCCATTTTGGGACCCCAGCTACCGGTTCCGTAATTATAGTAAGCCGAATAAACCGGTAAGCCGGTTATACTATCAGTTTCAACAATTACTTTTTGCTGATCCTCAGGTGCAAGGCTTTCGTAAGTTTCGGGTGAAAGTTTATTTTTTTGTATTACTCCTCCAAAACCAGCTCCGTATTCATTCTGGTATTTTGCTACGATGTAGGGTTTATCGATCATAAAGTTGGAATTCCAGGTAACTTTCATTTGATCGCGTTTGGCCCCTTTTTTTGTGGTAATCATAATTACTCCGTTTGCAGCACGTGAACCATAAAGCGCTGCTGCATTGGGGCCTTTAAGCACCGACATGGTTTCAATATCGTCGGGAGCAATGTTCATCAGGTTGTTTCCATAGTCTAAACCACCCAACCAGGTTGCTCCGTCGTTGCTATTATCCATAGGAACTCCGTCGACAACGATTAAAGGCTGGCTATTTCCACTTATCGATTTAATACCGCGAATAATAATCCGCGAAGAAGTTCCAGCTCCACCTGCCGTTTGTGAAATGTTTACCCCGGGGATTTTGTTGCTTATGGAATTAATAAAATTCACATCTCGGTTGGTAGTGAGTTCATCTCCCGACACATCGGCAAAAGCATAACCCAAAGCCTTTTTTTCTTTTTTAATACCCAATGCTGTAACTACTACAGCATCCAATTCATGAACCGATGGGCTTAAAGCAACCCGAATACTATTTTTCCCGGAAATGTTAACCTCTACCGATTCATATCCAATAAAGGAAACAACCAGCGTAGTGGCTCCCGAAGGAACGCTCAGTGAAAATTTTCCGTCCAAATCGGTAATTGTGCCTTGCGAGGTGTTTTTGACAACTACGGTAGCACCTATTAGCTCAAGTCCATCGTTATCTACAACTGTTCCCACCACAGTTCGCTCCTGGGCAAAAACCGTGATAAAGGAAATGAACAGCCATAATGTGGTAAGCGTTTTTTTCATTATTGTAATTGTTATGTAAGTTTCTATTTTTTCAATAAACTAAATCTCATAAACACTTTTGTAAAAAAGTAGCCGGGCCGATGAAAAGATTACATTGAAAAGGTGCCCGGACTACTCATTCACTACTACTACTAAACTAAAACTCTATTAATTCGAGAAAAATTAATCCTATTTAGTGGTTCAATAATTTGGTAAAGCGGTATTGCTTATAACTAATGGTAAGCAGTGATACCGAATTTCCATGGTTTGAATCGATTTCAATTATTATACTACCTGCCTGAGTTGTCTTCAATTGCCCCTGCTGTAACTTACGACCGGATAAATCGGTAAGCTCGTAGATAACTGATTGTTCAGCAGGTAAACCATCTACCAATACGCGTCCATTAGTAACCGGATTTGGATAAAGCATAAATGGTGAACTTTGGTTTTTATTTATTGAAACCGGTGTCATTTGACTCAGCGCATCCAGATAAATATCGCCACTATTGGTTGATTCGCTTCCGCGAACCATTTCAATACCTGTAACAGCTGTAGCTCCCTGCGGAACTTCGGCATAGCAGTACTTCCATCCGGCAAAATCAATAATACCCAGCGACAAAACTGCTTCATTATCGAATTTCAGGTTAAATTGTTGTAAACTTAATTCGCCCCATACCCAAAGTCCAATGTATCTCATTCCATCGACCAATGAAATCGGATTACTGGGTTTTATTTGTAAAATGCCATCTGCAGAAGTAAACAAATACCTAAGTATTAAGGAACCCGTACCCAAACGGTATTCTTTGGTCCACTTGAGTAAAAATGAACTGGCATCAACTCCCGAGCTGTTGGCTAAATCAAGACTCCAGTTATCCACACTTTCCATTTCGTCCAAAACAGATAAATCGTCCAACGGTTGCATGGTTGAAAAAGGAATCGAAAGGCTTTCGACCAAAGGAATATTATCAATATCTTTTATACTGCCTGCAAGTTTCAGGGTATAATCCGTAGCAAAATTCAAATCTTCGCCCGGTCGGAAATAATAATGCCCTTTGTTGTCGATGGTTGAAATGCTGGCGCTTTTTGTTCCAATTACAGTTCCATCATTAGCTTCGATGCTTACTGCTTCAATGAGCGAACTGTTATTCAAAGGAGCGTCGAATACCAAACGAAACTGAAGGTAAGGACTCACTTCAGTTTGTTGGTCATGAGGAAAGGTTTTCTCAACCGTGTAGCGGTTTCGATCGCCCGTAAAAAACTCAAAAGTAAAATCTTCTTCCAAACCAACTCCCCATTGATGTTGAGCCGTATTATCCAACAAAACTGTATAGCTTGTTTGTGTAGCATAGGGCTCAAGAGGCTGGAAACTCACAATCATCATAGATTCATCCCAGGTAAACGTTCCATCGGTTTCAGGCTCTAATGAAAAAGCTTTAGCAACCGATGCCGTATCCATATTCATGCTAAATGTAAGCGATACGGGATCGTTACAATTAACGGTACTGTTTGCCTCCGGTGAAGCATACAATACTTTAGGCGGCATGGTTTTATCGGCCTCAAGCCAATGATTGTGATAGGTAAATTTATGGGACTCAACAGTTAAGGTCACAGTATCATTAAAATACTTGTCGGCCGAAAATACCAAATGATAGGTTCCCGGAGCAAGACTATCGAAATAATAGAATCCGGTATTATAGGCATCAACCTGATAAACCTCACCTGTTTCCATTACTTTTACCTGTGCATTATTTACAACCTCAAACTTATCGGCTGAATTTGGCAAATTGTAAGTAGGTTTTGCCAACAAGGTATCTCGAATAATTCCGGTAATCTGACCAAAATTCTCACTCCCACTTAGTCCAAAATAAGTTATCATGGCATAATACATATTCCAGGCTTCCTGTTTCCGGTATTCCAGATTTAATAAGCGATCCATTTCGGGTTGGTAATCGTGGAAACTCCCTTCAGAAATAATTCCGGGAACTTCTAAAGGATAAAGAACACCATAACCATAAGTAAAACTGGGATTTAACGTTAAATCGCCAATAAAATGCGGAGCGGTATTGGTCCAATGGGTAGCCTTATTAGTAATTAACTGCTCCCAAAGAATTTGTGCCCATACTTTTGCCTCAGGAATTGCCGGCGTTTCACTTTTCCCATTAAAAATAGTCAAAGGAAAATTTGAAACCTGATTGGCTGCATTGGAATGGATGGAAATAAACAAATCGACCTCGTTTTGATTGGCCATGGCAGCAATCTGCGAAAGTGGCAAATCGTCTTCGGTGCGGTTTAATACGCGCGACATAACCACCTCGCACCCCCTGGCTTCCAATAAATCACGAAGCCAAAGTCCTTTGGTCAGGTTTCCCTCCGATTCCCAAAAACCATTGGGTTGGCCGCGGTCGTCGGAATCGTGACCTCCGTGACCCGGATTAATCATTACTTTAATTCCGGTGAAATCGGGTGTTTGAGCGCTGGTATACCCAAAGGCACTCAAAAATATGGTGAATATAATTAGGTATCTGTAATTCATAGCCATATGCTTTATAATTATGAGCTAAGATTTTTATTAGTCGTGAATTGAAACATTGAGTAAATAAATTTCTCCCTTTTGCGATTGAAAAACGATTCTATTTCCATCGGGTGATGCTTCGGGATACAATGCAATCAGCGAAGCATTAGTTTCAGTAAGATCTATCCGCTTGCCCGAAGGTACATGAGTTGCCACCACATTCGATGAAATAATCTGATGACCATCATCAATGTCATTCATCCCAATTACCCAATGGTTAGTTAACCACTTGGGAGCATTCAAATAACCCAAATTGGTAAGAATAGTTCCTTTTAAATCAATTACATAGCTTCCACGACCGGCAGCCGTAAAAACAATTTTAGTTTTGTCGGGTGATAATGAAGCCCACAAATAATAAACTTCACCTAATGGAGCCAGTATTTTCTCAGCAAAATCGCCACCAAATACTTTAATGATTTTCCCATCGGTAGAAACCTTTATTTCGTTTGCTGTTTTAGAATTATGACTAATTACTTTCCCGTTAATGTATTTCTTTTCTTCAGTTTGTTTCCGCCCCTGGTTTAAGGTAGTGGTTCTAAATAAAACCGATCCATCGGCTTGCATCGAGGCTTTAACACCTGCGCCGGCTTCCCGTGTTATTTGATGTTCTTTTTGAGTGGCCAGATAATAAATTGACAGGCCTTTATATTGTTCACCTGAAAACAGCAATACTTCAGCACTATTTCCAAACTTTGGAAAGTAGGCCGGATGCTCCAATTCAAGTTTCTCTAATTTCGTTACTTTAATTTCCTGAGCATTTAATTCCAAACTCAGAAAAATGATGATTAAAAAAGGAATTAAACCTTTCATAGTATTAGGTTTTAAATCGGGTTAAAACATCAAGAGGTTAAAATTACGCTTAGTTAAACGCTTAAAATACGATACAATTTGTATCCCAAATAACTCCTGTGAGTTTTCATTAAATTAAGAAAAAAGAATAAAAGAGCAGGCTATAAAAACCTGCTCTTTTAATATCTGGATTAGTTTTTAACAATCCGTTTCACAGCCGATTGGCCATTTAAATCAACAGCTTGAATCATGTAAACACCAGCTTTTAATGAACTCATGTTTAAGCTCATTTCGCTTAATCCGGTGTTTTCCTGAGTCATAATTATGCGACCGGTAAAGTCAACTACCTGTATCCTGGTTATATTATCAGTTCCATTAATGGTTAACTGATTATTAACCGGGTTTGGATACATTGAAATAGCAGCTGCCAGGTTATCGGCAACACCAACAGGCTTAACAAGCACAAACGCTGACAATACAGGTTCACCAACCAGGAAGTCGAGACCGCCTGTTAAAGCAACCGGTGTTACTTCAAAGGCAACATACATATCTGTTCTGTCGGCATCGACAACCCAGGTATCGGTAGTTGCACCTAATATTTTCAGCTTATCGGTTCCTTCTGCATCGGTTGCATACCACCATTGGTATTTGCTTTCACCTTCTAGGTCACCATCAGCATCAGCATAAGTATAAGAACCTTCGAGAGTTTTTCCAACAACTGGATCACCCACAATGGCAACATCGGTTGCAGTTGGAGCCGCAACTCCTACAATATTTACTACTTCTTCAGCTTCGAAAGCACTTAATGGCATGGCATCAAAAGCAGCAGTTGTACCTGTACCATCGTAAGCAATGGTAATAGCCTGGCCATTGGTTATTGCTGTAGCCAATTCAAAGGTTACCACATTTGCATCGGTTCCTGTTCCGTAAAGGGTATCGATGGCAATTTCAACATCGTCTGCCATCACGGTCCATCCGGTAGAAACACCTAAAGAATCGGGCATGTTTTTGCTAAACCATACAAAAATCTTATCTCCCGCATCGTTGGTTTCAGCATACTCAAACACAGGCAATTCCAACAATCCTTTAAAGCGGGCAATACCTTGGTTGGTAGTTAACATATACATGTGGAAGAATTCTTCATCGGCTTCAACATGAACACCACCCAATTCCTGATTTGCAGTCGACATGGTTTCGGATACACCAACTGTTACATAAGGAGCAGTAGTAATATCTTTAACTATGGTATTCCATACGCCTGCATCATTCTTTTGATAGAAAGCAGCCAGCGTACGTCCTTTGTAAGTAAAGATATTGGGTGAGTTCGACTGGTTATTAGTCATTCCAACACCTTCAATAGCACCCAGGTACATACCGTCTTTATCAAAAATTTGAGGTTGCATACCCCGTCCGTCAACCAGGAATTTGGAATCGGCACTGGCTTCGAATGGAGCAGCAGCTGCAGTAGAACCAATTGAAGTGGTGTTTTGAAGTTCAATTACGGTTGGATCTCCTACGATACCACCGGTAACCACCCAACGAACCACATATTTATTGGCTGATGCGGCAGCAAAAATAACTGCATTGGCCGAAACATCACCTTTAACAGTGAACTTATCGCCCAAACGCATGGGTACAGTGCTCGTAAACTCAATCCACTTAACCGGTGCTGCCAATTCATCGGTCCATTTATAAATTACAAAAGGAGCTGCACTGGCATCGGTTACTAATGGACAAGCTAAAATCTGACCATCATCGGAAACTTCAACATCGCTAATTTTGAACAGACCTGCATCCATTCCCTCGGTATTCATCTGAGCTACCTCAGAACCACTGGTTTTGTCGAGCACAACCAGCTTGGTACCACCCAAACGGCTGGCCAGATAAATATGATCGGTTCCTAAAGCAAATCCACGCTCGGTACTTCCTGTTCCAATATATGAAGGAACAGCAGCCATCTTTGCTCCACGCATCCATACGCGTTCAAAGTCACCATCATTAGTTGATTCAATGGTTGCAGCACTTGAAACAGCCTCAACAGCTTCACCGGTTAATAAACCTCCTGAAACAGCTACCGGAGTAACTTCAAAAATCAGGAATTTACCAACTTGGGCATCAGTAACCAAGAAATCTTTATGGCTTGCACCATCGATGGCTGTTTTATTCGTTCCGGCTGCATCGTCGGCAACATACCATTTAAATAATGATGCACCTTCGGGATCGTCGGTATAATCGAAATAGGTATATTTTCCATAAACCACAGCACCCACTTCAGGATTACCTACAAATGCTACATCTTGAGCTTCAGGAGCACCTTCTGGTGGAGCTGGGGCAATAACACCTGTTGTATCGAAAGCTTCAACACCGTTTTCATCAGCTGCTGTAACAGGTAATACACCAAAGAAGATGTATTTATTTAAATCATCTGCCACTAATTGATACCTGTTCGTGTCGTTCGCAACGGCAGTTTTAGTTCCATCCACTGCATCGGCACGATACCAGGTTAATACGGTACTTCCTTCTTCGTCTTCATTCAAGTCAGAATAAGCATACGAACCGGTTAAAATACGTCCGACTTCTTCGATTCCAGAGATAGCTACATTTTTAGCTTCAGGTACATAAGCCGGGAATACTACAGCAGTAGCCGTTGCTACAGCAACAGAATCGCCAGTTGAGAAGTTTGGAGAACTTGAAACAGGAATTACACTAAATAAGATAAACTTACCTTCGTCAGCAGGGAGCGGCATATATTTCAAAGTATCTTCAGCCACTTTAACTGCATTTGTTCCGGCTGCGTCGTCGGCACGCCACCATTTCAGAATTGATTCGGCTTCGGTATCACCGTCGGCATCGTCAAAGGTATAAGATCCGGTTAATAAGCCGTAAACATTAGGATCACCGGCAATAGCCAAGTCAGAAGCCACCGGTTTAACTGCGGTAGAAGTTACCGGACCATAATAACCCGATTCAACCCAGTTGGTTTCGGCTGATAAAGTACCTGTTTTTGCTACAGCCAATACACTAAACGACAGGTATTTATTCAGATGCTCATAAGCAACTGTAATTTCAGCATCGGTAGCAAATTGTGTTTTATTGGTTCCCTGATTATCATCAGAAACATACCATTTGTATTGTGAAACACCTTCTTCATCACCATTTACATCAATATAGGTATAGCTCACCTGAGCGTTTGAACCCACCATGGCAAAACCAGTCATCATTAGGTTGGCTGCCAATGGAGCCGCTTCAGGTGCCAGGGCTTTGATGTAATTTCCACCTGATAATGAATAAATAATATAGGTATCAGTAAAAGGATAAGATACTACCACTTGTTCTTGTCCATTACCATAAACATGAGGCCATACACTTTCCAACACTGGAGCAGTGCCTTCAATTTCAACCACATCAGCAACAGTAACATCAGATAAATCAGATGCTTTACCTGCTATATCGATTAAAAGGACTTTACCCTCGTTAGAAACTACTAAATAGTTTTTATCTCCTGAAGCAAATTCCTTGACATCCTGATTAACACCAGTAATAACTCCAGCCGGAATTTGAGCTACAATATTACCGGTCCCATTAAACTTTACAGGACCAGCAAGTTCCACAGTATTATACCAGAAACCATCTGTAATTTTAGTTCCCAGTGCTTGAACTGAAGGAGTCCTTATTGTACCCAAACCAGTTAAATCTAAAGTATTAACATCTCCCAAAACTCCATTAACCACTTCAAAATAGTATATCTTGGGAACATTTACAAAAGGTATAATTATCAAAGCTTCAGTTTGAAAATCCCCAAAAACACTAAAAGAACCGCCAAAATCATCAGCTGTACCAGAAGCATCTTTCCATAATAATTCAGGATCTGCATCTTCGTCTGCCCAATAATACAATTGAACAGGATTAAATTGATTGCTTGTACCAGTAGTAGCAAACAATGCTCCTCCATCATCAACCTCCACATCACGAATACCATAACCCCAGGCGGGATCCAGCACTGTAGAAGGACTGATTGTTTTGATCAATTCCCCTGTGGAACCATCCAAAATGCGGATCATATTATCTTCAGCAACTGTAGAGCCATCGCCAGTATAAGCCCCTTCAGTTCCAGCCACATACAAATGATTATTTTCGGGGTTAAAATCCATTCCACGATAATACCGATCGGCATTCCATGTGTAATCTGTATTTGTTTTCTTCCACACCTCGGAAGGTTGTGCATGAGCTATCAGGTTCCCAAAGAGGAACATGATAAGCAACAAACTTGTTAAAAATGTAGTTTTTCTTTTCATGTTGTTTTGTTTTAGGTAAAATAATATGCTCTTCTTATTCTATTATTAGTTTTTCGACACCTATTTTATTACCGTAAACCACCTGATAAACATAAGTACCTGGTGCCAATCCGGCTGTATTTATTTCCATTTCCTGTGAACCACCCAGTGCCCTGTCGGCTGTAATTCCCATAAAACGTCCGCTTAAATCGAACACTTTTACTGAAACTACCCCACTGGCATTTTGTGGTAATTCAAAACGAATATTTGTGTAATCGTTTGCAGGATTTGGAAAAGCAGAAAGTTTAAACGCTGAAGTTTGTTCTCTCTTTATGGAGTTTGCCTGAATACCGTCGATGCGATAGGCTGCAATACCATTTGAAGGGGCACAAACAAAAATATGCAACTGATTATCAAGCACACCAAAATCAACAGCTCCTTCACCATAAGCATTATCGAATTTTGTTCCAAAGGTTGGCGTGAATCCTATTACATCGGCATCGGTAACATTTTCGCCGTGTTTTGAGATATTAAAAACAAAAGCACTTTGGTCGCCACTAAACATTCCCATATAAAGTGAGCCTCCAAATTCAAAGGTACGTCCTGCCAATACGGATGAAGGAAATAATCCCGGAGAAAAGGCTACCTGAGTTAGATTTACACCACTTGTAGTAAACAGGGTTGGCAATAAACCTTTTCCACTAACATACATCCAGTCATCTTTGCCAGGAACACCGGCAACAGTAGGCGAAGTTCCGGCATTGGCAATATCTGCAAGCGTAATAATTTCAGGAGCAGCATCTACAATGCCAGCGGTTACTTTCCAGCGCATTACCTTGTTGCTTTCGCCCGGAGCAGCATAAATATAAGCTTCGGTGTCCCAGTTACCAATAACACTGAATTTGTCTCCCATGCGGTAACCACCTTCAGTGTAATTAATTATCATGGTAGGCATATCTTGTTCCCAACCCCAGCGGTAAACCCGAAAAGCTTTTACAGTAACCGAACCATTTTCGTTGGGTATATCTGGCCCTGTAGCCAAGGTCATGTTGCATGCGAAGATGCTTCCATCTTCAGTACAAACTATATTATTTAAAGGATATCCTCCGCCATAATTTTGATCGCTGGAAGTTATTCCTGTAGTTAAAAGTTTTGAAACACTAAAGGCAGGAACTTCACCTGTTGTGGGATCCAAAACATAAACATGCGGCTCCCCGGTATCCAAAACACCATTATCATCGGTATCCTCGGCATGGCGACTTGATACATACAAATGACCTGAATATTCGCTGTATGCAATACCACGTTCTACGGCAGCATAGGCCGGACTACCATCGTCAACTTCCGAGCCATCGGTAAACCATTCCGGGGCATTTTCTCCGTAATGCGCCCAAATTTCAACAAAAGCCGTATCCTGAGCGGATAGTTTTGTGAAAAATGCAGCGATTACAATAAAAACAAAGAGTACTAGTTTTTTCATAAATCATTTTGTTTTATTGATTAGTAATTAGCTTGTTTGTAAAACCAGCAACCAAAGACTTTGTTGCTGCCTCAATTATTTGAGCTATTGGGATAAACTTTTTAGCGTTTATTTTAGCTTTTTTAGGGTCCATTAGCTTTGCTTTGTATTTTTGTATTACAAATTTACATTTTTTTGTGAAGTACCTAACATTTTTTCATTTTTTTTATCATACATCCTACTATTTATTAAAGATAGTGTTAACAAATGTTCTTCTATTTCAAAAACAATTACTTACAATTAACTGATTTACAAAAATTAAGACTATTTTTACATTTGTATGACAAATACATGGTGAATTTTCACCTGCTATGCAACACACTATTATATTATGAATGATGTATGACCTATTATTTATATTGTTATAATTTTGTTGTATACAAGCCTCAATTTATTTCGAAAAATGTTTTAATATTCAAAAAATACATGCTTTATGAAACGAATGTTTATAACCCCTCTACTCATTTTTACCTCTATTTATCTTTTGGCACAAACTCCAAAATATGAGTTTAGAGGCGTGTGGGTTTCTACGGTTGCCAATATTGACTGGCCATCGAAAACAGGACTTACCAATGAACAACTCAAATCAGAAGTTATCAGAATCCTTGACAAGCAAAAAGCCCTGGGAACCAACGCTATCATTCTTCAGGTTCGTCCTACCAGCGATGCAATTTACCCTTCAGAACTGGAGCCCTGGAGTCGTTATTTGTCAGGCAAACAAGGCCTGGCTCCTGAACAAGGTTTTGATCCTTTACAATTTTGGATTGAAGAGGCCCACAAGCGGGCAATGGAACTCCATGCCTGGTTTAATCCTTATCGAATTCAACAAAACATAAACGACGAACTGACAGAAAATCATATCATTAAACAAAATCCAGACTGGGGCTGGGTGTATGGCAGTCGAAGCTATTTTGAACCCGGTAATCCGAATGTATGGGATTTTATCAGCAAAGTTGTTACCGATGTAGTTGCCCGATACGATGTTGATGCCATTCATTTTGATGACTATTTTTATCCCTATCAGGTGAATAATGAAGAATTTCCCGACTCCTTAGCATTTAAAAACTTTGGCGGCAATTTTTATCCAGATAATTTGCACGCCTGGCGTCGCCATAATGTAGATACCATAATTCAAATTCTAAGTTCAGCCATAAAAAACGAAAAACCCTGGGTAAAATTTGGAATAAGTCCCTTTGGTGTTTGGCGAAATCGCTCGCAAGATATCTTTGGATCGGAAACTTCAGCAGGAACCACTAACTACGATGCCCTTTATGCTGATATTATTAAATGGCAACAAAACGGTTGGGTCGATTATACCATGCCACAATTGTATTGGCGTGATGATCACCCGGCAGCTAATTTTACCACTTTGGCTTATTGGTGGAGCGATTTTTCATACGGACGCTCCATATATCTGGGATTAGCTCCTTACCGAATCGATAAAAAATCGGAGCACAAACTTTGGCGAAAACCCAAACACTTTTTAAAACAAATTGAATTACTCCGCCAAATTGAAGGCATCGATGGATTTGGATATTTTAGCAGCAAGCATTTTTTTAGGGATGATTTCGCACAATTAAACAAAAAACTGCAAAACAAATTGTGCGCTACCCCCGCTATTGTGCCTGCCATGCCCTGGATTAATAATCAGGCACCATTACCCCCGAAAAACCTGGCATTAAATGGAACAACACTATCATGGAACGCTAACAAAGCAACCAACGAATTTGATAAAGCCCGCTTTTATGTTGTTTACTATTTTCCAAAGAACCAAACAAAGCAGGTTAAAGATGGCAGGTATATAATTTATGTCACCGGTGAATCAAAATACACATTCAACAAGCTCCCTTCAGGTGGAGTTATTCGAATTAGTGCACTCGACCGGTTAAATAACGAAAGCCCCCTGAGCGATCCTATTGGTTTAGACTAACAAAAAACAAACTTTAAATGGTTTAAAGTTTTATAATAAAACTTAAACGCGTATATTTATATGATATAATACCTATGTATAATACAGAATTAACAGTACCTCAGCAACAACTAAAAAAACTAATAGATTATTTATCAACAATTTGTAAAAATAAAAACCCGTAGATAATTATAAAAGATTATTTCTATTTTTGCATCACAAACAATTAACCTAACTGTAAAATTAAATGGACGATATATTTCAGAATCTGGGCAACAGACAAACCTTAAGCCAAAAAATTGAACGTACCATCGAAAATGCCATTCGTGAGAAAAAGCTTTTGGTGGGCTCAAAACTCCCAACAGAACGTGAGATGTGTGAGGCTTTTGGAGTTAGCCGCACTGCACTGCGCGAAGCCTTACGTCGTTTAAGTGCCCGGGGCCTTATCAACATTCAAAAAGGCAGCGGCATGTATGTGTCTGAAATTCGGATTGAAGATGCCATTAACACCTTAAATCTGTATTACGACCTCAAATTCGATAATAATTTATTATCCCAAATTATTGAAGTTCGCCGATTGTTTGAGCCTGAAATTGCCAAGCTGGCAGCTAAAAATCGTTCCGAGGAGAACATTCGTGAACTGGATAAAAACCTTGTTGACTTTAAAAAATGCAATCACGACAATACGCAGTTAGAAGCTGATTTAGATAATAAATTCCACCTGATAATTGCCAAATCGTCGGGCAATCCCATTATGCAGATTACCATGGAGCCTATATATTCATTGCTTCCGCGCATGCGTAATTATATTTACGGAAACATTGAAGGCGAAAAAGAAAATACCGTGAAATTACATGCACTAATTATTGAAGCCATCCGCAAAAAAGATGTGGATGAAACTTACGACCTTATGAAACAACACCTGGACCGAACCCAGGAAATTTACGATAAACACTTAAAATTCTTTTAAACAACAGGGGCTCCAAATTGGAGCCCCTGTTGTTTAAATACCTGCCCAAAGGAACGCATTTTACAAGGTTTCAATGTTCTGATAATTTTCTATGGCATTCCGAACCGAGCCATGCAGCAAGAGCAAGCGCCGCGATTCATCAATACTCAAACCCAATTCTTCCATAATCATTCGGGAACCGCGTTCAATCAGCTTTTTATTGGTTAACTGCATGTCAATCATTTTATTTCCCTTTACGCGACCCAGCTTAATCATAACCGAAGTGGTAATCATATTCAGCACCAGCTTTTGAGCTGTACCGGCTTTCATGCGGGTACTTCCGGTCACAAACTCAGGACCAACAATAGCTTCTAATGCAATATCAACCTCTTTTGCCAGTTGAGTTTCCGGATTACAGGTAATACAGGCAGTAAAAAGTCCCGAATTTCGGGCATCGCGAACAGCACCAATAACATAAGGGGTTCGCCCCGATGCGGCAATACCAATAACCGAGTCGTTGGCGTGGGGTTCGTATTGTGCCATGTCGCGCCAGGCTCCCTGATCATCATCTTCAGCTGATTCCACCGCCTTGCGGATGGCCTGATCGCCACCAGCTATTAAACCAATAACAATATCGTAGGGAACTCCAAAAGTTGGCGGAATTTCTGAAGCATCAACAATGCCCAAACGACCACTGGTCCCAGCTCCTACATAAAACAATCGTCCCCCTTTTTTAATTCGGGGAATAATCTGATCAACTACCCGCTCAATTTCGGGAATAATTTTATTCACTGCCATGTGCACGGTACCATCCTCGCGATTAATATTCTCAAGTAATTCCTTAACCGTCATCTTTTCCAGATTATCGTAACGCGACGATGATTCAGTAATATTTATCATAATTTACTAATTCTTGCTTTTTATGGTTTTATGATAGGCCACCAAATAGTCAATGGGTGATTGCACTACCCTGGGCTTTGTAAATCCGTTAGCTAACATAACCTCGGTTAAAACTTCATTGAAATGAAAAGCTATAGAACCTGCAAAAACAACGGGTAGTTCCTTGCAATGCGGCAGCTTTATAATGTTTTTTCTTACAAAATCCTGCAGCGAATTATATACCAGAGCATGTATCTCAGGCTCATGCAGTTCAGCTTTTAACAAACGGGTTAAAGATGCCAGGTAACGGTTGGGCAAGGGCTTTTTATACACGCTTTCGATTACGGTGTGTAAATCGAATTCACCCAGTTTATTTAGTTTTTGAGATAGTTCCGGAGAAAAATCGCGCTTTAATAAGGCATTGATAAAACGCTTTCCCATGTAGGCTCCACTTCCCTCGTCACCTAAAATGTAACCCAAAGCGGGTATTTTGTCGACCAATTGTTTCCCATCGTACATGCAGGAATTTGATCCGGTACCTAAAATACAGGCAATTCCCGGCTCAGTTCCCAGTAGTGCTCTGGCAGCCGCAAGCATATCATCGTTAATAAATATTTGTGTGTTCTCTCCAAAAAACTGCATAAATATTTTAAGCAAGCCATCTTTTATCTGATCGTTTGCTAAACCAGCACCATAAAAGAAAACTTTCTCGATGGAGTTTTTATACATATTTATATCCGACTCAGTTAAGACCCGAATTATTTGATCTTTTTCCGAAAACAAGGGATTTATACCAATGGTGGTCAACGACAGGGTTGAATCACCCTTTATCAATCGCCAATCGGTTTTGGTCGACCCTCCGTCTGCTACTAAAAACATGCGTAATTTTTGAATTATATTCGTACTATTTCTGAAATTTAGTCCTAAATAAGCCTATCTTTCCTGTAATAGTGTACAAAATCGATTTATAAATTTTTTGACGCTGCTAAATTACAAAAAATATTTTATAAGATGTAATATGTATTACACATTTTGCATTTTTGAATAATATGCCTTACTTTTGGAGGGCAAAATTTGATAAAAATTCAGCAATGAGATTACTAAAAACCCTTGTTTTTATAAGTATCCTTATAATTTGCTCAGCTTTTATAAACAAGGCCTTTGCACAAATGCCGGCACTCCCACACCGCAGCCCTGCTTATTCTTTAATTGAATCGTTTACCAACCAGTATATCAACAGTACTTTGTTCTCTTATAAAACCGGATACTATAAAAAAGATTCCACAAAAATTGACACCATTATAATAGATGTAAAAAAGAAAACTATTGCGGTTTATTTCGATAAAAACCTGGCCAATGCCCCTTTCAGGCCAGCCACCATAAACTGGCTTAAAACTGAAGCAAAAAAAACATTGGGCGAGTTGTATGATAACTACAACATTGAATTCTTCAGTAACAAAAAATCGTTGGATACTTACATTCCCAACTACTATAGAACCTCAAAAAAGGATATCGACAAAACCAGAATTCCCCATAAGTTCAATCGTAAAACAAATTCTTTGGTGCATAACAACTCAAAGCCTGAGGAAGTTGACCCCATATTACAAGCTATTAATATTGCACTTTGGCACAGTCATGGCTGGTATTACGAGCCCACACTCGACAGGTGGGAATGGCAACGGGCCCGCTTGTTTCAAACCGTTGAAGATTTAAGTACCATGGCCTACGTGCTTCAGGGAGTGGTTCCCATGCTCGAAAATGCGGGAGTTCAGGTATTTCTTCCCCGCGAACGTTCTATACAAACCCACGAGGTTATAGTTGATAACAATGAAAGCACCGGAAATAGTATTTATCGGGAAAACATAAAATCAAAAACTTCCGGGACTGGTTTTGCCATAGGGAATCCACCTTACACTACTGAAAATCCATTTAATCTGGGAACTTTTACCCGGTTTACCTCGCACAAACAATCGATGGAATTTATTGAATGGATTCCTGAAATTCCCGAATCAGGCGAGTATCCGGTTTACGTTGCATATCATCAGCAAGAAGAGAATTCTGATGAAGCACGGTATACGGTGCATCACACGGGAGGAATTACCGAATTCCATGTGAACCAGCAAATGGGCGGAGGAACCTGGATTTATCTGGGTACTTTTCATTTTAATCAGGGTATTCATGCAGACTCCGGAAAAGTAGTACTGTCGGGAAAAACAAATAAGAACAACCAAAGCCTTACTGCCGATGCCGCTCGATTTGGTGGTGGAATGGGAAATGTTAGCCGGAACGGAAAAACAAGCGGGCGACCGCGCTACCAGGAAGCTGCCCGGTACTATTTACAATATGCGGGCATGCCCGATACGCTGGTTTGGTTTTTGAATCCTGAAAAAGCAATGGATTATAGCGACGATGTTCAAAGTCGCGGCGAATGGGTGAATTACCTGATGGGCGCTCCGGCAGGTCCCACAAAAAAAAGGGATGTTACCGGATTGCAAATTCCTATTGATTTGGCGCTTGCTTTTCATACCGATGCAGGAATTGCCCCTTCTGACAGTGTGATTGGTACGCTGGGAATTTACAGCACAACCCAGGGTAATGCTACTTTCTCCAATGGTGAATCGAAAATGGCATCGCGCGATTTAACCGACCTGATTCAAACCCAACTGGTAACTGATTTAAGACAAAAATATGACACCAGTTGGATTCGTCGGGGATTGTGGGACAGAGCTTATAGCGAAGCCTTTCGTCCCAATGTGCCAACCATATTACTCGAACTTTTATCGCATCAGAACTTTTTAGATGCCCGCTTTGGCTGGGAACCCATGTTTCGTTTCGACGTTTCACGAGCCATTTATAAAGGAATTCACCGGTTTTTATCGGTTCAATACAACCTTCCGTATGTAATTCAACCCTTACCAATTTCTCATTTTACTATTCAAAACCTTGCCAACAACGAGCTTCTTTTAAGCTGGAAACCCGTAAGCGATCCGCTGGAACCCACAGCTGAAGCCGAGGGTTACCTGGTTTATACCCGAAAAAAAGGACAGGGATTCGATAACGGACAATGGACCGATAAAGCTTCGTTCCTCATACCAAATCCGGAACCGGGAATTATTTATTCCTTTAAAGTTACTGCGGTAAATAAAGGAGGCGAAAGTTTTCCTTCGGAAATTCTTTCGGCCGGATTTGCTGAAAATGCAACCGGAATCGTTCTTATTGTCAATGCTTTTGACCGCATAGCTGGACCGGCAGCCCTGGATGAACCCCGATTGGCAGGTTTTATGAACCGAATGGACGAAGGCATTGGATACCAGGCAACCATTCATTACACGGGTTCACAATACGATTATGACCGGAATTCTCCCTGGCTCGACGACGATTCGCCGGGTTTTGGTGCTTCGGGAGCCGAAATGGAAGATAAAATCATTCCCGGAAACACCTTCGATTATAGTTTTATTCATGGACAATCGATTCTTAAGGCAGGCTATAGTTTTGTTTCTTCAAGCGATGAAGCGTTTACCGAATCATTAACAGAACCTGAAACTTATTTTATGATAGATTTTTTGGCTGGCGAAGAAAAAACACATTACCTGCCCAAAAACGATTCTGTTGCCCATTTCACCCTTTTTTCCGATGAATTGCTGAAAAATTTACAAAGTTATCTGAATAAGGGAGGCTCTCTTTTAATCACCGGAGCGCATATTGGAACCGACGTAAGGCTCAACCGGCAGGATTCTTTAAGCGGAACAATCCTAAAATACAAATGGAGAACCAATCATGCATCACGCTTAGGGAAAACATATTTTACCGACACCTCGTTTTCCTCGCAACTTGCCGGTTTACAATTTAATACTGCTTACCATCCCCTCATTTATAAGACAGAATCGCCCGACGCCATTGAACCTTACAGCAATTCGTCGAAAACCATTATGCGCTATTCTGAAAACAACATGAGTGCCGGAGTTCTTTACTCGGAAAACTACATGGTAGCTGCCTTTGGATTTCCGTTTGAAACCATTCTGCTGCAAAACGAAAGGGATGCTTTTATGAAATTGATTATTAACACGTTTACAAAAGAAACAAATAAACAATAAACCTGAAAAACGAACTATCTATGAAAACCATTACTTGTTTTATTCCCTACCAGACTCCCGAAATTTGGGAAAACTTTTTAAAGGATTTAGAACAAAACAATCACATAAAAACCATTTATTTATTAGGTAAGCCCGATGCAAAAACCCAATGGAATAAAGCAAAAGTACTGGAAACAGAAAGCATCATTAAAACAGATACCTTAAAAAAAATTGCAGCTTATGCTGATTCCGATTACGTGCTTTTAGTTACCAAAGAAACCGAAATAAAAATAGGTCAATATGCCCTGGAGCGCTTTTTAAGCATGGCTGAAGATACCGGTGCGGGAATGGTTTACTCCGATTATATGCAGGTTGCCGACGGTAAACAAAGCAATCATCCGGTAATCGACTACCAGGTGGGTAGCCTGCGCGACGATTTCAACTTTGGCCCGCTTTGGTTTATTAATAGTGACGTTTTTAAGAATGCTGTAAACAGTTTTAGCGAGACCTTTGATTTTGCCGGTTTGTATCAGCTTCGTCTGGCCATTAGCCGAAATCAGGAATTGTTTCACATTCCGGAACCGCTCTATTCACAAATTGAATGGGACACGCGTGCTTCAGGAAAAAAGATTTTCGATTATGTTGATCCAAAAAACCGGCAGGTACAAATTGAAATGGAAAAAGCCGCAACTACACATCTAAAAGCCATCGGTGGATACTTAAAACCTGATTTTAAAGCCGTAAACCTTAACGAAGGTAATTTTCCGGTGGAAGCTTCGGTTATTATCCCGGTTCGTAACCGCGAAAAAACCATAGCGGACGCCATTGATTCGGTGATGAAGCAAAAATCGGGCTTTAGCTACAACTTAATCATTGTCGATAATCATTCAAGCGATGGAACTACTGAAATTATTCAGTCGTATGCAGCAAAATACAATAACCTGATTCATATTATTCCTGAGCGCACCGATTTGGGAATTGGTGGTTGCTGGAATCTGGCAGTTCATCATGAGCTTTGTGGAAAATTCGCCGTTCAACTCGATAGCGACGATTTGTACAAAGACCATAGCACCCTGCAACAAATTGTGGATACTTTTTATAAAGAAGACTACGCCATGGTAATTGGCTCGTACCAAATGACCAACTTTAAGTTGGAAGAAATTCCTCCGGGATTAATCGACCATAAAGAATGGACCCCCGACAACGGACGAAACAATGCACTGCGTATTAACGGACTGGGTGCTCCACGCGCTTTTTATACACCCGTATTCCGAAGTATCAAAATACCCAATACAAGTTATGGCGAAGATTATGGTTTGGGATTGGCCATTAGTCGGCACTATCAGATTGGACGCCTTTACAATTCACTCTACCTGTGCCGCCGGTGGGAAGACAATTCCGATGCTTCGCTAAGCATTGAAGCAATGAATAAACACAATTATTATAAAGATAAACTACGCACGGTGGAGCTTAAAGCGCGCATACAACTAAATAAGAGCAAATAACCTAAGCATTGGAAAGAAACAATTGTGAAAACCGCATTTATCATTTTATCAATCAATGAACTACCAAACCGAAACAAATAATTTATTTCTGGAGCAAAAAACCAATTGGCCGCTACTGACATCCAACGTCGAAGGTTTAAAAAATGTACGGCTAAAAACTTTTGCCTACAATGGTTTTCAGGTAAATGTACAGTACAATCCAAAACGGATTACTTCGTCGGCAGCAAAAGTGGATAAAGCATCGATTGAAGCGCGTAAATGTTTTTTATGTGCGGCAAACCGCCCCAATGAACAACGCAGCGTGGCATTTGAAAACACCTATGAAATATTGTGCAATCCATTTCCTATTTTTCCGGAGCATTACACCATAGCTCACAAAGAACATATTCCACAGGAAATAAAGCATTCGTTTGCCGATATGTTAGCTCTGAGCAAAGCGCTCCCCGATTTAGTGTTTTTTTACAACGCCCCAAATTGCGGAGCATCGGCCCCCGACCATTTGCACTTTCAGGCTGGAAACACCGGTTTTTTACCCATTGAGGATGAATTCGGGACACTTAAAACAAACTTCGGAAAACCAATAATTAAAAAACCTGGTCTTGAAGTTACCTCTATTAACGATGGAATGCGAAAAATGCTTGTGCTGGAATCAGCAGAAAAACATTCGTTGATAAAAACCTTCGAACCTTGTTATGAATTTACCAGCAGACTGGCTCAAAATGAAGAACCGATGCTAAACATACTATGCTGGTACAGCAATGCCTGGCGGGTCATTATTTTTCCACGCGAAAAACATCGCCCCTGGCAATATTTTGAAGAAGGAGAAAAAAACATCCTTTTAAGTCCGGCATCGGTCGATTTTGGGGGAACCCTGATAACCCCCATGGAGAAAGACTTTACAAAAATAAATCGTGAGGATATAAGCGACATTATGCAACAATTGACCCTTAGCGATAAGCATTTTGAAGAACTTACCGATTATTTAAAAACAAACATTAAATAAGCCACATGATATCGGTGCAAAACTATACCGACAACTACTTTCAGCAAGTGTTGGATTTGCTCAACCAAAGCAAGCCTTTCGAAAGCTTTACCGGGCCCTTGCTTAAAGAGAAACTGTACGACGATCCAAACTGGAATCCGGAACATACCTGGCTGGCATTGCACCAAAATAAGCTTATTGGTTTTATGCAAGGTGTTACCCGCAGCATTCGCGGTACAAAATTGGGTTTTATCAAGTTAATGGCTGTTCATCCTGAATACCGACGTCAGGGAATTGCAACGCGTCTTTTTGAGCTTTTGCACTTACAATTTACCAAATTAGCTGTTGAAAGCATTCGCATTTACGATGTCCCCCTTAATTATTTTATGCCGGGAATCGATCCCCGATACACACCTGCTGTTTGCTTTGCAGAAAAAATGGGATTCAAAAAAACGGGCGATGCTATAAATATGCAGGTTGATTTATTGGTTACAGATTGGGATGCATCAGAAAAAATAGCCGAACTAAAAAAAGAATCCATCGAAATTAAACGGGCCTCATTAAACGACAAAGAAGAACTATTCGATTTTATTTCAGAAGATTGGATGCTATGGCAAAATGAATTGGAAATGGCTTACCGATCTGCGCAAGCAGCTATTTTTATTGCCCGGCAAAATGGCCGGCTTAAAGCCTTTTCGGCTTACGACGGAAACAACCAGGGGACGGGTTGGTTTGGTCCCATGGGAACGCATCGCGACTTACGCGGAAAAGGTGTTGGCAGTGTTCTCCTTTATCTTTGCCTGGCCGATATGAAACAACAGGGACACGCAAGCGCCACCATTCCCTGGGTTGCCCCCATTGCTTTTTATTCACATTATGCAAATGCAGTTATCGACAGGGTTTTCTGGCGCTACGAAAAAAAACTAAAAAATGAATAAACACATACTTTTTATCGGCGATAGCCTTACGCAATGGGGAAACTGGAGCGAATTATTTCCACAATCTGACATTGAAAACCTGGGTCTTGCCGGTGATAAAACCATCGACATTATACAACGGATGCCGCTTTACCGAACAAAGCAAACCTCAACCATTTTTTTGATGGTTGGAATTAACGATTTAGCCAATGGAATCCCCGTTGCATCGGTGCTAATGAATTATAATACACTGGTAAACCAAATGCATCAATACTGGCCAACGGCAACAATTCATTTACTGAGTGTCCTTCCCGTTGAATACGAATCGTTTACTCATACAGCCATCTATCCTCAGAATGTAGAAAAACTGAACGAAGGAATTGCGGCCTTAGCCACTGAAACAAAGGCTTTTTATATTGATATGACCCGTGCTTTTTCGAATGGAAATGGAAATTTAAACCCAATGTACACCTACGATGGCCTCCATCTGAATAATGCGGGATATTTGGTATGGAAAAAAGAAATTGAAACTTACTTACAAAATTAAATGCAAACTTATGGAATCGTCACCCAACATACAGGTAGGCATAGTAAAACGCAATAAACTGAGCTTTAAGCTGGCCGGAAAATTTAAGATTTCAGAAACCGGGCAAAATTGTTACAATATTTGCCAGGCCGCCATTAAAAACGGAGCCATTGAACTTATTACTGAAAACGGAACCCAAACGTTTACGAATGAAGTAAGTTTTGTTCCCTGCAACCTTTCGGCCGACCATTTTGAATTAAAAGCCGTTACCATTGGAATCGATTTTCATTGGGAGCAGGAAGAAGATCAAAAGTTTCAGGGCGCGTTAAAACTACTGGTGATGGATGGCTCCATTCAGGCAATAAATGTTTTACCCATCGAAAATTATCTGGTAAGTGTAATTTCGTCGGAAATGAGCGCCAACAGTTCACTAAATCTGTTAAAAGCACACGCTATTATATCGCGTAGCTGGTTGTTGGCGCAAATTGAAAAACAAAAAAACCTAAGCAAAAAAGAAATCGTTTATAAGCCCATCCAACAAAGCGAAACTGAATACATTCGCTGGTACGATCGCGAAGATCACACACATTTCCATGTGTGTGCCGACGACCACTGCCAACGCTATCAGGGAATTACCCGGGCTCATAATCCACAGGTAATAAAAGCAGTACAGGAAACTATGGGCCAGGTATTAAAATACCAGGATGCCATTTGTGATGCCCGTTTTTCGAAATCGTGTGGCGGGGTTGCCGAACTTTTTGAAAACTGCTGGGAACCCGTTTCGCATCCCTACTTAAGCGCAGTTATTGATTCACCTGAGCCCGACAAAATTTCCACATTGGATTTACGCATCGAAAAAAATGCAGCGGAATTTATCAATTCCAATCCCGAGGCCTTTTGTAACACCACCGATGCTAAAATACTCAGCCAGGTTTTAAACGATTACGACCAATCGGACAACGGTTTTTTTCGATGGAAAATTGAATATACAACAGATGAACTTTCAAAGCTGGTTTTCAAAAAATCAGGAATCGACTTTGGAACCCTTACCGATTTAACTCCGGTTGAACGGGGAACTTCGGGTCGGTTAATAAAACTTAAACTAACAGGAACGAAAAAAGAACTGGTAGTAGGAAAAGAACTGGAGATTCGTCGCTGGTTAAGCCCAACGCATCTTTACAGTTCGGCCATAACCATTGAAAAAAAAGCTGATAAATTTATAATTCGCGGAGCCGGATGGGGGCATGGTGTGGGCTTGTGTCAGATTGGAGCCGCAGTTATGGGCGAAAAAGGTTATACTCCGGATGAAATTCTAATGCACTACTACCCGGGAGCAACTATTGAAAAAGAGTATTAGGATTATAGCCTATCATAAGGTAAACGATACAAATTATTAAAACTGGAAACAAAACAAAACATGTCGAAAACAAAAAAAACAGATAACAAAGGAGCCTGGTTTTGGGTTCCATCGCTTTATTTTGCTGAAGGAATTCCCTATGTAATTGTGATGACCCTTTCGGTAATCTTCTACAAACGCATGGGCATTTCAAACACCGACATTGCACTATATACCAGTTGGTTGTACTTACCGTGGGTAATTAAGCCTTTGTGGAGCCCCATGGTTGACATACTAAAAACCAAACGGTTTTGGATTATCGCCATGCAATTACTAATTGGTGCCGGACTGGCCGGAGTTGCATTTACCATTCCGCTGCCAAACTTTTTCCAATATACCCTGGCTTTTTTCTGGCTATTGGCCTTTAGTTCGGCCACACACGACATTGCTGCCGATGGTTTTTATATGCTGGGACTATCAAAACACGATCAGGCCTTTTTTGTGGGAATCCGCAGTACCTTTTACCGTATGGCGATGCTTACCGGACAAGGCCTGCTGGTTATTCTGGCCGGCCATTTTGAAGCAAAATCCGGACTTCCTCCGGTTAAAGTTCAGGTAAATGCTATGGCCACTGCCGATTCGCTGTACTTTAATCCTTCGGGAATCGAGATCCAAAGCGATTCATCAAAAACCTACTTTTTTTCACAGGAACAGGTAGTAGTCAGCCATCAAAAAATTGATAAAAAACAAGCTGTCGTGTTTTTAGATAGACTGGAACAATGGAACCTGAACCATAATTTTTACCAGCCCGATGCTGACTTAAACAGCGATAAAAACAAACATAGCTGGTGGCAAAATAAGGTTTCCTTACCCTTAAAAACCAGTCTGAGCAAACTATTTAACACCCCAAATGCCGACCTCAACTTAAGTACAAGCGGAAATATTGGTTACACCTATTTTTACCTGAGTCGGCAACCCGCAGCCAACGAAAAAGTGGTGCTGAACTTCAGCCACGAGAAAGGCGACAAAAGTTTGTCGCTGGCAAAAAGTTACCGCTACGAGTTCACTGCTCAAAACTGGAACATACCCGCATTTGCCGCATTTGTTGTCGATCCCAAACTGGAAAAAGAAGCATCGGCTTTATTTGTAGGCTTATCGGGAAATATTTCGCTGGCCTGGACTATTGTTTTTGCCATAATTGCCGTCGTTTTTGTCGGGTTTTTTATTTATCACCGCATGATATTACCCAAACCCCAAACCGATCAGCCCAACTTAAACGAAAACGGAAACCTGTTAAAAGAATTCGGACTCACCTTTCTGGAATTCTTTAAAAAGAAAAACATTGGTGTAATTCTTTTCTTTTTGCTGGTTTACCGTCTTGGCGAATCGCAACTGGTAAAATTGGCTTCACCCTTTTTATTGGATGCCCGCGAACTAAACGGACTTGGACTCACCACCGGCGATTTGGGACTTATTTACGGAACCATTGGCATTGTTGCTTTAACCCTGGGTGGAATTATCGGCGGAATTGCCGCATCGCGCAAAGGATTAAAATACTGGCTTTGGTGGATGGTATTGGCCATGAACCTGCCCAACCTGATGTACGTTTACCTCTCGTTTACCTTGCCCTCGTCGCTTTGGATAGTAGGTGCATCGGTAGCTATTGAACAATTTGGTTACGGCTTTGGGTTCACCGCCTATATGCTTTACATGATTTATGTGAGCGATGGAAAATACAAAACCGCACATTTTGCCATAACAACCGCATTTATGGCTTTGGGAATGATGATACCGGGAATGATAAGCGGATGGCTTCAGGACATTATCGGTTATCAGAACTTTTTTGTTTGGGTAATGCTTTGCACCATCCCAAGTTTTATCATAATTCCTTTTTTAAACATCGATCCCCAATTTGGGAAAAAAGCAATAACACAAGACACTACAAACTAATATTTTACAAACACTACTAAACTATAAAATTTTATGAAAAAAAACATTTATTATCTCAAAACTTAAATAGTAGCGTTATGAAATTTGAGTCAAGCGTTGAACAAAAGTTCTTTGAACTCAGTGGTCAAAACAACATGACCAGCAACATTCCTTATATTACCGTTGATAACTTTCCAAAACTTGGATTTTTCACCGCCTTACGTTTTTTAGAATGGGCAAATGAAAATCCCAATGGAGTTATCAGCTTACCTACCGGGAAAACCCCCGAGTATTTTATAAAATGGACCCGGCATTTGTTAGAAAACTGGACCAGTAAAAAAGTATCGGAATACAAAGACATCTATGGTCTTAACTTTGGTAAAAAACCGGTATTAAAAGATTTGTCGTTTGTTCAAATCGATGAGTTTTATCCCATCAGTTCCAAACAACACAACAGCTTTTATCATTATGTAAACAATTTTTATATCGACGGTTTTGGTCTCGATCCAGCCAATGCCCTGCTGATAAACAGCGACAAAATACCACTTTTCGAAAACCGGCATTTCACCGAAGTCTTTCCTGACAATCGGGTCGATTTAAGTTTGCGTTACCGCGAAGCCAAATCGTCGGTGGAACTCATGCAACAAAAATCGATTTTTTTGATCGACGACTGGTGCACCGAATATGAAGAAAAAATTCGGGCCAAAGGAGGCATCGGATTCTTTTTGGGCGGTATTGGTCCCGATGGTCACGTGGCCTTCAACACACGCGGTTCCGACCGCTTTTCAACCACACGCCTCACTCCTACCAACTTCGAAACCCAGGCTCAGGCAGCAGGCGATTTGGGAGGAATTGAAGTGTCGAAAAACCGGCTGGTAATTACCATCGGACTTGAAACTATTGCCTACAACCCCGATGCTGTAGCCATTATATTTGCGGCTGGTGAAGCCAAAGCCGATGTTATTAAAGATGCACTCGAAAACAATCCTTCCAATATTTATCCGGCTACGGTACTTAAAAAGTTAAAAAACAGTCGCTTTTATATTACCAAAGGTGCCGGAGTAAAACTTACCGATTCGGTTAAACGTTTTTATACCACCGGTCAATGGACTCAGGATAAAAGTGAACGGGCCATTCTTGAATGCTGCAAAAAACTAGGTAAATATGCGCATCACCTTACCCTCGACGACTTGAAAAACGATCCTTATTGTAAGCTGATTCCCAATTTGAGCCTAAATACAGTTAAGGAAGTTATAAAAAGTCTTGAAGCCAAGCTATTGAAAGGATGCGAAGCCGAAAACCACCAAATGTATTATCATACGGGCCCGCATCACGACGATATTATGCTGGGGATTTTACCCCATGTGCATCGCTTGTCGCGAAACGAAACCAACGATGCTCATTTTTCGGTGCTCACTTCAGGATTTACAGCGGTAACCAATCAGTTTATTATCGATGCACTGAAAGACACCAAAAACTTTCTGAACATCGACCAGATTCAAATGGTAAAATATCCTGACTTTTTTGAAGTAGGCTATAAGCACAAATGGGATAAAGATGTTTATCACTATTTAAATAAAGTAGCCGCCGGCGAACCGCACGAGCGCCGCCGTGGGCTTTGCCACCGGATTGTTCGGGCCATTGTGGCCATTTATCAGGTAAAAAACCAGAATGACCTGCGCGATAAAATTGACGACATTCTTTCGGTATTGCGCAACAGCTACGACGGACAAAAAAACCCGCCGGAAGTTCAAAAACTAAAAGGTATGGTGCGTGAATTTGAAGAAGAAATGGTTTGGGCCCATTTTGGATTTCAGGTTAAAAACGTGCATCACCTGAGGCTCGGATTTTACACCGGCGACATTTTTACCGAACAACCCGAACGCGAACGCGATGTACAGCCTATTTTACAACAATTCCGCGACTTAAAACCCACGGTAATAAGTCTGGCACTCGACCCCGAAGGAAGCGGTCCCGACACCCACTACAAAGTATTGCAGGCCATTGCCGATGCGGTTAAACTCTGGGAAAAAGAAGAAGATTTATCGAATCTCCGCATCTGGGGTTACCGCAATGTTTGGTTTAAATTTCATGCAGCCGAGGCCAATGTAATGGTTCCGGTATCGTTAAACGCCATGGCTGTTCTCGACACCTCGTTTACCAACTGTTACCTGAGCCAGGTCGATGCATCATTCCCCAGCTACATGCTCGACGGAAAATTCAGCGATTTAGCAAAAAACATCTGGGTTGAACAGTTGAAAGACATTCAGTTGATTCTGGGTAAAGACTATTTTTATCAAAACGAAAGCCCCCGGATACGTACTACTCACGGACTTATCTTTTATCGCGAGATGAGTGTTAAAGAATTCTTGCAGGAAGCCCGCGAACTTGAAAAATCGATGGAAGGAGTTATTTCCTAAATATACTACAACTCATCCTCAGCTAATTGAGGATGAGCTTCTTTCTTTTCTTTGGTACAAATCGATAAAACATGCTATCATGAAAAATCTAAGAGTTTTAAGTTTGCTGACCATGCAACTTTTTTGGTTTGCATCAGCCTGGGCTCAACTCAATTACGACACTGTTCTGGTAAAAACAGCCGGCTCGGGAATGGTACTCACAAAAATTAACGAAACTACAAAACCCTGGACTATTCAGGTTCTAACAATTGATTTAAACAATCCTTACCTGGCTTTTGAAACGGTAAAAGCCACCGATAAACTGGCAGGCCTTGAGCAAACTTCAAAAATGGCCTTACGAAAAGAAACCTCACAACGTAAAGTGGTAGGTGCCATTAATGGCGATTTTTTTAGTGGAACCGGTGTGCCTACCAATGTTCAGGTGGCTAACGGAGAGCTATTGCGAACACCAAACGGACGAATTACATTTGGTTTTGCCGATACAAAAACTCCGTTCTTTGCCACGCCTTCGTTTACCGGAAAACTGATTTGTAAAAATCAGGAGCATGCCATCAACAATGTAAACGCCACCCGAAATACCGATCAGCTCATTGTTTATAATTCATACCAGGGTGCCAGCACCAGCACCAACGAAATAGGAACTGAAATTTATTGCCTCCCAATTTCGGACTGGACAGTGAACGACACGGTTTGGTGCATTGCTTCAACAAAAGAAGAAAATGTGGGCAATATGAATCTGACCAAAGGCAATGTAGTTCTTTCGGGCCACGGAACGGCTGCGGCATTTCTTTCATCCGTAGTAAATACCGACGATACCGTGGCTATCATCTTACAATTAAGTAATTCGCCGGCACAGGTTATGCAATTAATTGGCGGAAATCCGCTTTTGGTGGCCGATGGCACAAATAAAACCGATGCCAATTTGCCGAGTCATGGTTATGAAAGGCATCCACGCACTGCCGTTGGTTTTTCGGCGGACAGTTCCCTGCTTTATTGGATTACTGTGGATGGCCGGCAAACGGCAAGCATTGGAATGACTTTACACGAAATGGCGGAATTTATGTTGATGATTGGCGTCCACCATGGCATAAATCTCGATGGGGGCGGCTCAACTACCATGGTGGTAAACCATCAGGTAGAAAATTCACCATCGGATGCTTCGGGCGAACGAAATGTTTCGAACGCATTTTTAGCCATTTCAACAGCTCCCGAAGGCGAACTGAACTACATAAAACTTCAACCCGACCCGCTTAGAATTAAATATGGTGCTGCCCAGACTCTTTCCATTACTGCCTACAACCCTTACGATAATGTAATGAACATGGATAGTGCACAAATTGTCTGGCACTACAGTAACGATGCCGGAACCTTACTAAACGGAACGTTATTCAAAGCCAACGGAACTGCAAAAACTGGATATTTAAAAGCATCGTATCAAAAATTTTGGGACAGCATTGCCATTAACATAGTTCCCATGGATAGTTTATGGATTGAACCCGAAGGAAGCATTACCGATTCCATTCAACCTGTGGTATTTACAGCAAAATCGAAAAACACAAATAGTACAGCTTACCAGATTCTTCCCGAAGTAATCAGCTGGTCGGTTGCCGATGAAACCATTGGAACCATTACTCAGGAGGGGGTTTTTACCGGATTAAAAAACGGCACTACCGAAGTTATTGCAAGCGTTGACGGTGTAAGTGCCCGCCGCGAAGTTACCGTGCAAATAATCCGTGGTACGGTTTTACTCGACCCCATGGAAACTCCTGAAAGCTGGAACATCAGTAC
Organism: Salinivirgaceae bacterium; assembly: GCA_050179685.1. Classification (GTDB taxonomy): domain Bacteria; phylum Bacteroidota; class Bacteroidia; order Bacteroidales; family SZUA-534; genus GWE2-40-63. Next base: position 80,858 of record JBFXEW010000012.1, on the reverse strand, counting down.
CGAATTTATGGATACGGTGATTCTAAAGTTAACGAATGAAAACTTTACCGAAGGTAACGGTTCAACCGAGGTGGAATATAAATTTACCTACATCGGTCGTATTCCTGCTTTTATACTTTCAAAAACCATTGAAACAGCCGGAATGCCCGATTCGGCCTGGATTGATCTGCTCTTCGATGGAAAAGAGCAACGTGCATCGTTCCGGTTTACCACCCAAAGTTTTGATAATGTTTTTTCCTATTCGCCCATTAAAGAACGAACCAACTGGGGAATTATGGGAGGCGAAGTGGCTCAGCAAACCCTTAATGAATATCCTTTATTGTTTCAGCAGCTAAAAATTGAATTCTGGAAAAATCCTGAATGGGTTGTAAATCAGGTTTACTCAGGAAAAATTTACCTCGATAATCTCAGGCTCAGCTATCCGGGACACGAACCCATAATGGTTAGCCTTAAACCCGAAAATCCTTTGATTGAAGGCTTGCGTATTTTTCCCAATCCGGCAAGGCAAACAATTACGCTGGAATTCGATTCCAACGGAAAAAACACCTTGGTCCTTAAGGTATTCGACTTGCAAGGTCGGCTTATCAACAATTCAAAACTCAAAATACAGCCGGGTACTGCTGTGTTTTCACACTCCATCAATCTGCAAAACCTACAATCGGGGATGTATTTTTTGCATTTAAATCTCGATAAACAAAACGTGGTAAAAAGCTTTATTGTGCAATAATTAACTAGTATTCAGGTGGAAAACAAGCACCATTTTCATTATTGTTTTCCACCTTTCTTTTAGCATTTGGCAAAAACCTAAGCCTTTATGCTTATACTGCATTCTGCAAAATGTTTTTATCTTTGGCAGGATGGGAAGTCTCAACAACACATTTTACAGAAGCATAATTTAAAACTGGTTTTATGGAACTGAAGTACATTATTCTTTTGCTTTTCTTTATACTAACCCCCATAGCGGTTATTTACATCGAAAAACGTTACGACATTGTTAAAAAAGTGGGAGCCGTGCTGCTTTGCTATGCCATTGGTTTGCTTATTGGCAATCTGAATATGTTACCCGACGGTGTGCAACGCTACCAGGAATTGTTGTCGAACCTTACCATTCCTTTAGCTTTACCGCTGATTTTGTTTTCGATAAATGTAAAACGCTGGTTTACTTATGCCCGCGAAACTATGGTATCGTTGCTTATTGGCTTGTTTACGGTTATACTAATGGTGGCTGTAGGTTTTTATATTTTTGGTGATGATATTCCCGATGCATGGAAAGTATCAGGCATGCTGGTTGGTATTTATACCGGTGGAACACCAAACCTGGCCGCCATGAAAACTGCGTTAAATGTGGAACACGAATTATATATTATGACCCACACCTACGAATTGGTATTTGGAGCCGTTTATCTGGTTTTTATACTTTCGATAGGGCAAAAAGTATTTCTCAAATTCCTTCCACCTTTCAAAAAGGCCGAAGTGGACCCCACGGTGCTTAACGGAGAAGTTGAAGATGAATTTGGTTCCTACGAGGGTATTGGTAATCGAAAGGTTTTCTGGCCCTTATTGGGAGCTTTCGGACTTTCGGTTGCCATTGTTGGAATCAGTGTTTTATTGAGCAGACTATTTCCCAAAGATTTTGAAACCGCTGCCATTATTCTACTTATTACCACAATCAGCATTGGGTTTTCATTTATTCCCCGCATCAATCAAATAAAAAAGACTTTCCAGGGAGGCATGTACCTTATTCTTATTTTTTGTTTGGTGGTAGCATCCATGGCCGATGTGAGCCAACTGGCAAACATTTCGTTTTCACTTTTCTGGTATGTTGGACTGGCCATGTTTGGTTCGCACATATTGCATGCACTTATCGCCAAATTCTTTAAAATTGATGCCGATACGGTAATTATTTCGGGAAGCGCGCTAATTTGCTCCCCTCCTTTTGTTCCGGTTGTTGCCGGAGCTCTAAAAAATAAAGAAGTTATTCTATCAGGCCTGATAATTGGAATTGCCGGATACGCTATTGGAAATTACCTGGGGGTATTTATGGCTTATTTGTTGAAGTAATTCAACCCTAAGTTTTCAACTTTTGTACAGACATACATAAAGAAATAAGTCAGGGAATTTTTATACAACCCCTATGAAATAGGATCAAAAAAAGCGCCTTCAATTTGATTGAAAGCGCTTTTTTTTATTCTATAAACGGTTAAAAATACAGGTACCGCTTTATTTTCTTTGTTGCTGTTTTCTGGAAAGGCTCAGGATAAGGAATAAACTTTTGTATTTTTGAAACCTTATTTACCCTCATATTTACGTATTGCTGCAATTCACGAGATAATTCCTCGATTACCGAATCTACTTTTTTTGATATTTCCTCAAACTTATCATCCACTTTTTGACTAATATCGGCACGCATATCGCGTACTTTTTGCTCCAATTCTTCTCTGTTGAAATGGACAAAAGCAACCAGTTTGCCTTTCTTCTCAATAACAATGGATTCCACTACGTGACGGAAATTATTAATCACCGATTCTATTTCTTCAGGATAAATATTTTCACCATTTGAACCCACAATCATATTTTTCAGTCGTCCTTTGTGGCTTAACCAACCATCTTTATCGTAAACTCCCAAATCGCCGGTTTTAAACCAGCCGTCTTCGGTAAGCACTTCGCGGGTTCGTTCTTCGTTTTTGTAGTAACCCAACATTACGTTTGGCCCTTTGGCCCAAATTTCACCTTCGCCAGTATGAGGATCGGGATTATTAATAATTACTTCGCAATCGACTACTTTGGGGCCAATAGCCTGTAAACGGGTAAACTGAGGATTGGCTCCGGCTAACAAGGGAGCTGTTTCAGTAAGTCCGTAACCAATGGCATAAGGAAATTTAGCATCGCGTAAAAACTGTTCTACCACTCCATCGAGTTTGGAACCGCCAATTCCGAAGAATTTCAGGTGACCTCCAAAAGTCTGGTAAAGCTTTTTCCCGGCAAGGTAATAAAGCAGTTTACGAGTAGGTTTAAAACCATGCAAAATGCGGGTAAGCACTTTCTTTTGTATTTGTGGCAATACGCTGTTGCGATAAACTTTTTCAATAATCATGGGTACCGTAAGCATAAACTCCGGCTTAACCAGTTTTAATGCTGGTAACAGCACACTGGGTGTAGGTGGTTTACGCAGGTAAGTTACACTCGCTCCATTTAAAATGGGAAGAATAAGGCCAATGGTATTTTCGTAGGTATGCGACAAGGGCAAAACCGATAAAAATTTATCGCTGGCTTCAATGGGTTGCACCATTCCCGACTGATAGGCATTGTAAATTATATTTTTCTGCGATAGCATCACCCCTTTTGAATCACCGGTAGTACCCGATGTGTATAAAAGAACAGACAGTTCTTCGGGATTGGGATTGTATGTTTTGCTGCTTTTAGCCTGCTTTTGAAAAACGATGTTTTTATCTCCCTCTAAAACCTCGTAGTTGTCCAAACGAATTACTGTTTGTACAAAATCCTTTTTTACTTCGCTTAGCTTGTACTCCAAACTTTCTGAAACAAAAATAGCCTTCGACTCAGAATGCTGTAATACATTCTCTAATTCGAACGAATTAAAATCGGGCAAAACAGGAACAGCAATTACACCCATACATTGCATAGCAAAATACATTACTCCCCAGTTGGGCATATTTTGGCTGTAAATTACGGCTTTGTCTCCCGGCTGAAGGCCAAGCTGCTCCATAAAGGCTATGGCGGCCTGAATTTCCTGTCCAAACTCAGTGTAAGTAAGCGGTTTTTCGCCCACAAAACTTAAAGCAGCATTAGCTCCATATTTAGCTACTACATCGGGTATAACCGAAGCGAAGCTTTGATTTACGTATGCTTTCATATCCAAATAATTCTGGAGGCAAAGATAATGAATAAAATGAAAATATGTAGAACTGTTAATATTTTGATTTAAAACACAATAAAAAAACCAGATGGCTAATCCCAATAAAGATTAGCCTGATCTGGCTTGCTATGAAAAAACTGGTTTTTTAAATCGATTAAAAAAATTAAAACTTATATGCGAAACCTACGGCCAGTATTTCCTTAAACTGAACCCTGTCACGTACTTCATCAGCCTCTATGATATCGTTATTGTTTTCGTCTTTCTCAATTTTAATGTCATAATCGTAAAGCAAATGGGTATTAATATTCACGGTTATGTATTTATTTACTTTAAGCGCAATCTGAGTTTCCCAGCTAACATCTATACGTTGAGGATCTTTCAGATAATTGGTAAATAAATCAATTTTAGTTGTAAACGCTACATCTTTAAGTAGTTCCTGTTTAAAATCATTTTTTGAATAAATGGCCCGCAGGTAAGCTCCAAATTCACTTTTACTTTTGGCTCCATGTTCCGTTAAAACATTGTTAACGTCATATACCGCCGGATCAACTCCAAAAGCTCCCGCATCGGCCAGTGTCTGGTCGTTTACAATGGTTATTTTACCGGTAAACGGAGCAATAAAAGCGCTAAAATAAGCATTGGGTTTATAGTCCATACCCACGGCTCCCAACAAGTAAGCCGGAGCTAAAAATCGTGAAATGGTGGCTGTATCGGCGCTATTGTAATCTTTACCATCGGTCATTTGCGTTTTGAAATTCAGTAAAGCTGAATAATACCAGCCTTTACCAGCTTTCTGCCCGTATTTTGAAAGAAAATCAATCTTATCATCAGTTTTCATAAAATCAGTTCCTTTTCCCTGACGCATAATGCCATAACCCAAGTCGAGCGAATTATCCCAGATGGAATTTTTCTTGGTGTAATTGGCAAACAAGCTAACCAAACCTCCAACGGCCACAGAATTTTGTCCTCCGGCCGACCAGTTGGTTAACGAAGTTTGTGCCAGATTTAAACTGAGTACGCCGCCTTTCTTCCAGCCGTCAACTGTATCAATTTTTTGCTCCCGTAAAGTGGCTTCTTTGTCGGTTACCTGCGCCATAGCCGGTAACATAAATGTTATAAGCACTATTAATGCTGTTACTTTTGTTCTCATGGTATATGAATTTTAGTTGCAATATTTTGTTTAGGAAATATCTTACTTTTTTTTGTGAATACAAAAAAGAGTAAACTTTATTATGTATAGTTTTTACACTTCAGCAACTAAATACAACATTTGAGTAAAAAACCAAGTAGTCCCATCCATTAAAATATTTTCATTTGCACATCATTCCTTAAACTTATTCAAATGAAGCGTTTTAATCTGATTACCCTGGTTTTAATTGGTGCGCTGGCTGCGGGCTGTGTTCAACAGAAAGCGCCTGACGAACAAGTGATTCCAAAAGTAAAGACCCAAAAAGTAAGCCTTAGTCCAAAAGTAATTCAGCACGAATTCCCGGGTCTGGTTGAACAGGCCAAAGAAGTAAAACTTGCATTTCGCGTAGCGGGACCTGTTCATTCGATAAATGTTAACGAAGGAACTTTTGTTAAAAAAGGGCAGGTTATTGCAAGCATCGACCCGCGCGACTATCAGTTGCAGTACAATGTGGCCAAAGCCGAGTACGATAAAGTAATTACCGAAACGCAAAGGGTAAAACAATTGTATCAGAAACAAAGTGTAACCGAAGTTGATTATCAGAAAGCCCTGGCAGGTGAGAAAATGATTAGTGAAAAACTAAATCATGCCACCCACCAACTAAACGACACCAAACTGCTGGCTCCGTTTTCGGGTTACATTCAAAAAATAAATTTTGACGAAGGCGAACTGATTAATACTGGTATGCCTCTGGCAACACTAATCGATGTGAATTCCTTCGTAGTTGAATGTGATATTCCGGCTTCGGTGTTAGCCCAAATAAATAAGGAAACCCAATACCAGGTTCAAAGCAATCTTCTGAATCAGGCTCCGGTGAGGGTAAACCTGATAAATTACTTAAAAAAAGCCAATTCAAGCCAGCTATACCGTTTTCAGTTCAACTTATCGAAAGATGAATTGAACCCGATACAAGCCGGAATGACTGTAACTGTTTTGATAAGCTGCTCATGCAAAAATGAGCAACAATTATCAGTTCCTGTTGAAGCCGTATTTAACAGAAATGGTAAAAGTCTAGTTTGGATTTTCGACCCAAATACCTCAACCATTCAGGCACAGGAAGTACAAACCGGTGCGCTTATTCAGGATGGTTTTATTGAAATATTGAACGGACTTAAGCCCGGGCACACTATTGTTGTAGCCGGAGTAAACAACCTGAACAACAACGATACGGTTAAAGTAATTCCGGAAACTTCGGAAACCAATCAGGGAGGACTCTTGTAATGCATCTATCGGAGCTTATTTTTAAGAAGAAAAATATCTTCTACTTTTTGCTGATTTGCATTCTGGTTGGCGGCGTAATGTCGTACCAAAGCATCAGCAAACTCGAAGATCCCGAAATAGTGGTGATGATAGCCAAAGTGGTTACGGTTTATCCGGGAGCATCGGCGCACGAAGTCGAAATGCAGGTTACCAATATATTGGAAGATGCCATTAGCGAACTGGCCGATATTGAAAGTATTAAATCGCAATCGTCGGCCAATGTTTCTGTGATTGATGTGGAACTCAAGATGACCGTTCCCCAGAAAGAAATTCCCCAACGCTGGGAGTTTCTGCGTCGCAAAATTCAAAGTGCCCTGCCAAAACTACCGCAAGGTACGCAAACACCTATGGTACTCGACGATATTGGCGATGTGTACGGAATGTTCTACGCAATGACTGCCGAAGGATACTCCTACAAAGAAATGGCTGAGCGGGCCGATTACATGAAACGCGCTTTTCTTACCATCGACGGCGTTCGTAAGGTTTCCATTTACGGATTGCAACAATCGACCATCGATATTATTTTAACTCCTGAAAAAATGGCTCAAATGGGTATTATGCCCATCCAGGTAATCGCAGCCATAAACGATCACAACAGTCCGGTTTACGGAGGCGTGTTCAATGCCGGCGAAAACCAGCTCAGGGTTTCAGTGAGCGATAAAATAATACAGCCCTCCGATTTGGGAAACCTGCTCATCAAAGGGTCGAATCAGGAACTCATAAAACTATCCGATATTGCCACCTTACGAATGGGATATAACGACCCGCTGCGAAACACCCTGCATATAAATAACCAAAAAGCACTGGGTATTTCGCTTTCGATGGAAAGCGGCGAAAACATAATAGAACTGGGCAAAAGGGTTGATGAAAAATTAGCCGAACTGGAAAAAGAAATGCCCCTTGGATTTGAGTTTACCAAAGTATTTTTCCAACCCGAAAAGGTTGAGCATGCCATCAACAGTTTTCTTTTGAACCTGCTCATGTCGGTAGCCATAGTTATTCTGGTATTGATGCTCACCATGGGGCTGCGTAGCGGAATAATTATTGGCGTCGGTCTTTTGCTTACCATTTTAGCCACCTTTCCTTTTCTTTCGATGGCGGGCGGTACCCTACAGCGCATTTCACTGGGAGCCTTTATTGTGGCAATGGGAATGCTGGTCGACAATGCCATTGTGGTTATTGATGGCATCATGGTAAATCTGAATAAAGGCAGGCGCTACAAACAGGCTTTTGTAAATCCGCCCAAACGCACCGCATGGCCCTTGTTGGGAGCAACGCTCATTGCCATTGCCGCATTTTTACCGGCGGTGCTATCGCAGGATACCGCCGGAACCTACGTTCACGATCTATTCCTGGTTTTATGTATTTCATTATTCATTAGCTGGATTCTGGCGCTGACCCAGGTTCCCTTATTTTCGGCCATCTTTTTAAAGACAGGCAAAAAAAACAAACAAAAGAATTCATACGATGGGTTTATGTTTAAAGCGGTGCGCCGTATTCTTTCAACATTGCTTGAGCACAAAGCCCCAACAATAGCCCTGGCTACGCTATTGTTATTTGCTGCCGCTTTTGGATTCACCAAAGTAAAACAAACCTTTTTCCCCGATTTTAATTACAACCAGGCCTATATCGAATACAAACTTCCGTATGGAACTTCGCCCGATAAAGTACGCGAAGATTTGGACGCTATTACCCAACATTTTTTATCGTTTAACGAAGTAAAAATGGTGGTTACCAGTCAGGGAATGTCGCCAACCCGCTATTGTCTGGTTCGCTCGCTTGGCGAAGTGGCCGATAATTACGGAGAGCTCATCGTCGATTTTGCCGATTACGAAACCATGATTCGAATGAAACCCCAATTCGAAAAATACCTTCGCAACACTTATCCCGATGCTTATACCCGCATCCGCAAATACAACCTGTCGGTAAAATCGTCTCACCTGGTCGAAGTGGAATTCTCAGGTCCCGATCCGGCTATATTGCGACAGTTGAGCTCACAGGTTCAGGAAATAATGCATCAAAGTCCTTATGCCGATAAAAATACCATTGCCGATAACTGGGAACCCATGGGCAAAATGCTTCAGGCGCAATATTGCATGGAGTCGGCACGCCGAAACGGAACCATGCGCTCCGATATCAGCAATGCCCTGCTTACAGCCACCGAAGGATTACCCCTGGGAACCATTTTTGATGGAGAAAACCCGGTTGAGATGCGCTTAAAACTCAAAAACTCCGACTTTTCTCCGCTGCAAAAACTCGATCACATTCCGGTTTGGAACATGCTTCCTAATTTGACAGCGGTGAACGAAGAACAAATTCAAAACCTGATGTATGGAATCACTTCGTTCGATGATTTAAAAAGCGAGGTAATCCGCTCGTTTCCACTCAGTACGGTTAGTAAAGGTGTTACCATGCAATGGGAAGAACAAGTGGTGCATCGCTCCGGAGGAAACCGCACCATTCAGGCTGAATGCGACCCCATTGACGGTTACAGTCCGGCTTTATTGCGTTCCGACATTCGCCAGCAAGTTGAAAACTTACAACTGCCCGAAGGATACAACATGCGCTGGATGGGCGAATACGAATTACAAAGTACAGCTCTGCGAAATATCTTCCGCTTTTTACCCATTTCGCTCATGATAATTATTTTTATTCTGATATTGCTGTTCAACGATTACAAACGCCCCATCATTGTTCTGTTAACCATCCCCATGGCCATTATCGGAATTGTACCGGCACTTATAATAAGCGGTAAACCCTTCACTTTTATCGCCATAATCGGAACCTTTGGCCTAATTGGGATGCTAATTAAAAATGCCATTGTTTTGCTCGACGAAATCGACAAACAAATAAAAGAAGGCAACATCCCCTACAAGGCAATTATTGATGCAACCATAATGCGCACACGGCCGGTAATTATGGCTTCGTTTACAACCATTCTAGGTATGATTCCCCTTTTAACAGACCCCATGTACAGCAGTATGGCCGTTGCCATTATCAGCGGTTTGCTAATAGGGACGGTAGTAACCCTCATCTTTATTCCGATTCTTTACGCCTTTTTTTACGGCATTAAAAAAGACTCACAAAACCCTTTAAACAGCGCAGTATTATGAAAACAATAAGAATAAAAACCCTACTATTTGTATTCGCTGTGTGGTATGCAGGCAGCTTGCAGGCTCAACCTGAATTGACGCTGCAGGCATGTCGCGAAATGGCGCTGAAGCAAAACGAAAATCTTAAGATGGCCGACAAAACGCTTGAAAAAGCCCGGGCTGAAAAAGCCGCTGCCCGCTCCTGGTATCTGCCATCGGTTTCAGGTTCGGCAACCGTACTTTATCTGCAAAAAGATATTTCGGAAGAAATGTACCTACCCACTTACACGCCCAATCTTGCTACCGGTGAACTGGAACCCAACCTGTATATACATCCCGATTTAGGAATGCCCGTTACCGGCGCCGATGGCAATCCGGTTTTTAACCTGTATGCATACATGCCTGTGGAACTGAGTTTGAAAGGAGCTTATCTGGCTGGTATAAATGTGGAGCAGGCACTTTTTGCCGGAGGAAAAATAAAAGCAGCCAACCAAATGGCAAAACTGGGCGAAACCATGGCACAAACCAATAAAGAACTGGTTCAACTGAACACCATTTTAGCAGTTGATCAAAGCTATTGGCTTTTTGTGTCGGTTAGCGAAAAAGTAAAATTAGCCCGCCTGGCAACAGAACTGCTCGATAGTTTGGTTCAACGGGTTAACAACAGCTACCTTACGGGGATGGTTCAGTACAACGAATTGCTTAAAGTGCAGGTTCAGTATAATCAGGCAGAACTCGATTTGCAAAAAGCCAACAGCGGCCTGGCGCTAACCCGCATGGCACTTTGCCGGATGCTTGGCCTGCCGTTGAATACTCCCATTGTAGCTACCGATACATCCGTTTTATGCACTCCGGAGCTTATTGGGCAAATGGGCAACGAAGATGTAAGTCAACTTCCGGAATACGAGCTTATGGACAAGCAGGTAAAACTTAACGAAGAACAAATAAAAATTGCCCGTGCCGACTTTTTACCAATGGTTGGAATTAGTGCCGGCTATTCGCACCTTGGAGGCGTAGAATTTTCGGGTACCGACATTGCCAATAATAACTTAAGTCTTATTGGTTCGCTAAAGATTCCTATTTTCCACTGGGGCGAGGGCAAAAATAAGATTGCATCGGCAAAAATTGACCGCGACATGAAGGAACTGGAACTGCAGAAAAACAAGCAACTGCTTCAACTCCAGATTGAACAAACCAAGTTGAACCTTCAGGATGCCTGGTTGCGAATCGAGATGGCCGAAAAGGCTCTGGAACAAGCCGATGAGAACCTTCGCCTGAGTAAAAACAACTATGCTGCAGGTTCCGAACTTATGACCGATTTACTGCTGGCTCAAACGCATTGGCAGCAGGCCCACAGTCAGCTTATTGAAGCAAAAACCGATTATAAATTTAAAGAAACACAATATTTAAAGGCCATAGGCAGGATGCCTGAATAGTTTTGGTTAGTACCGGGTTTGGATTCAGGCACTTAAAAAACGCCAGAGTCCGAACCCTTTTTTCACAAAGAGATAAGTTGAGCTATGGGCTGTTTTGAATCTAAGAATCATGAGCAAACAATTTCGTATATTTAAACGCTTTTCTGATGCCTTTAAATCAGGCAAAGCCTACTTTAATTATACACCAATGAACGAGAACAACCTGCATTTTCTAAGCCGCCTGTCAACTTACAATTTAAAAAACACCGGAATACGTATTCTGCTGGTTGGACTCACCGGAGCCTTCTTTTTGGTGCTTGCCACCAACGTAACGGCTAAAATGGAACTAAACATTCCTTTTAAAATTTACCTGCAGGTAATCCTTACTTTCATCATTCTGGCCGAAGTAAATGTTTTGTTCGATAACCTGGCCGAGCGTTTTTTCCCCATTCCCGAAAAAATTAAAGCACGGGTCTTAATTCATATTCTAATTAGTCTTACCTTGGGCTTACTGGCCATTGCCTACTTCGACCGCATCAGTGTTTTCGAAAACCTGCTCAAACAGCGCATTGTCTGGCTGCTTATTGTGCTTGGGCTTATATTCATTTTCATCCTCATTATGGTTTCCATCAGCCTGCGCATTGTCGAAAAATGGATTTGGAGTTTAAAAGAGATTGACCGCCTAAAACAAGCCAAGCTAAAGAGCGATTATAGTTCGCTACAAGACCAGTTGAACCCGCATTTTTTGTTCAACAACCTGAGTGTATTAAAATCGATGATAACTTTTGACCCACAGGCTGCTGTAAAATTTACCCAGAATTTTACCGATGTGTACCGCTACGTGCTGCAAAGCAATGGCAAGACTACCGTAAAGCTCAGCGACGAAATCGATTTTATAAAAGCCTACCTCGATATTCACAAAGAACGCTTTGGCGATACCCTGCTGGTAAACCTCAATATTAATCCGCTTATGCTCCATCGCGAGATTCCACCGCTGGCCCTGCAACTGCTGGTTGAAAACGCCATAAAACACAATGTGGCCAGTAAAAAGAATCCGTTGCAAATTGATATTACTGCCGATAACTTTTTGCTTACCGTAAAGAATAACATCAACCCCAAAGAAACCACTTACAGCACCCAAAAAGGGCTTTCGAACCTGGCCATGCGTTACCGACTGATTACCCCAAACGAAATATCGGTAAACCAAAGCACTCAGTTTTTTACCGTAACCTTACCTCTGCTGTAATCATGAAAATTTTAATTATTGAAGACGAACAATACAACCAGCGCATGCTCCAGGGGATGCTCAAACAGTTACGCCCCCAATGGACCATTGCAGCCATTACCGATAGCGTGGCTGATACGGTAGAATGGTTGCAGAACAACCAGCCCGATTTGATATTTATGGATATTCAGCTGGTCGATGGCATTTGCTTCTCTATTTTTGAACGCATCGAAATAAACCAACCGGTTGTTTTTACTACGGCTTACGATAATTATGCCATCCAGGCTTTTAAAGTAAACAGCATTCACTATTTGTTAAAGCCCATTAAAGAGTTGGAACTGGAACAGGCCATCAGTAAATTTGAGCGCAAGCAAAAAATTATTCAGCACGAAACCAACTTTAGTGACTTGCTAAAGGCCATTCGAGATGGCGAAAAAAAATACCGGACCCGTTTTCTAATTCAGGGGGGAACCGCTTATTACAAAATAGAAGTTAAAGACATTGCTTACTTTTACAGCGAAAACAAAATCACCTTTGCCGTAATGTTTCAGGGAAAAGAGCACAGCATCGACTTTACACTCGATGCCCTGGAAGAAGAATTGAATCCCGATGTTTTTTTCCGGGCCAACCGGCAACTTATGGTTAATATTAATGCGGTGCAAAAATTCGAGGATTACTTTGGCGGCAAACTGGCGCTGAAACTCAGCCCCCCATTTAAAGAAACAGTTACCGTAAGCCGTTTAAAAAATACGGCTTTTAAATCCTGGTTTGGTAAGTAATTAATTTAGTTTGTGTTTACCGATGCCCCGGGTGAGCCCTGATTTTTTCATTTGGTGCTACTGAAGTGATACGCGAGCAATAATCCACGCCATTTGGTGCTGCAGAAGTGAAACAATAGCATCAATTCACTCCATTTGGTGCTGTTGAAGTGATACGAAAGCAATAATCCGCTCCATTTGATGCTGTAGAAGTGCTGCAATAGCATCAATCCGCACCATTTGGAGCTGTAGAAGTGCTGCAATAGCGTCAATCCGAGCCATTTGTTGTCTTCGTACCACTACGAAAGCGTCAATTCACTCCATTTGGTGCCTTCGTACTACTACGAAAGCATCAATTCGCACCATTTGGTGCTGTAGAAGTGAAACAAAAGCATCAATTCGCTCCATTTGATGCCTTCGTAGTGCTACGGAAAGACCAAAACAGCACACTTAGGCTATTTGCCAACTGCCGAAACCCCTATGGATAGCGGGGCCGGACCAATTCGGCTTAGAGTAAGCTGCAATTCAATACCAAAGTTCGATGATTATTCTGTCGGCATGCTGGTTTTGAAACGCACACACCCATTTAAAGAAACGGTAACTGTAAGCCGATTAAAAAACGCGGCTTTAAAACCCTGGTTTGGTAAGTAATTAGTTTTTCTCCAACGCGCGTAATTCGCGTACTTTCTCTTGCAATTCGGCCAGCTGGCGTTCTTTTTCCTGCGAAAAAGTTTTCGATTCGCTAACAACAAACTTAAGCACTACCAACGCTTTTTCATAATAATCGAGACTCTCCCTGTTTTTCCCCTGTCGGTAATAAAGCTTCGCCTGCGCATTAAAAAGTTCCGCCAGAACCTCCAAATGCCCGTAGGTATAATTGTGTTCTTTTAACAAGTGGTGGGTCAGTTTATCGACAGGCAAACCATTAAAATAAGCAGCATCCTGTTTTAAAAAATCGGCGTAGGCCTCTTCAATCAGTTCGTTGGCCCGGTTAAATTCCCCGTTTTTTATAAAACCCAATACACTCGAAATAAAGTCACCCAGCATTTCAAGCATTTTCATAAGGTAATCTTTTTGGTACATAACTTAGGGTTATTAATAAAAAACAAAAACTTTAAAACCGATGGTAATCTTAAAACTTTAAAAGTACGCCAATTACCAAAACAATCCAAAACCATTGGCCCCTGTTGCCATTAATACAGGTAATACTTTTCCGATGCGGCTTTAAATTGCTCCGCATCGCGTTCCCAAACGGGTTTTATCCGGTCAAAATTAAAATCTTCCATCAGGGCTTTACGGATGGTGTCGGTGCCACATCCCAAATCGAACATCCGGTAGCGGTTTTCCTTATCTTTAAAGATGTTGAACGAGGGATTGAGTTGATGGGCTACCTGTAAAAAGTAAAACTGTATTTGCGTCAGCCTGGCCTTTTTAAAATCGGTGATATGCACCTGAACACCTTGCAACTCCTGTCCTTTTTTTGCCTGATAATAGGGCTTAAAATAAATGGGCCGAAATAGCACCCCTTCCAGATTTAATGCGTTCATGGCATCGGCCAGACTATCGGCATTAATGGTTTCGGTGGCCAGGGTCTGAAAAGGCAGGGTGTAACCAATTCCAATCAGGTTGGGATCAATCTCCCCGATAATTCCGCTCACCGCGTAATAAAAAGCCGACTCATAATGCGGAATATGAGGCGATGTGGGAACCCACTGCAAACCGGTTTCATCAAAAGTCATGTCGCGAGTGTATGCCTGCATGGGAACTACCTGTAAAGTGCATTGTTTTCCGTCGCTGAGTAAACCCTCGTAATTCAGCATGCGGGCCAGCTCACCGGCAGTTAGACCGTACAAATAAGGAATTTTAAACTGACTTACAAACGAATAAAAACCTTCGCTCACCAAAGGTCCCTCAACCCGTTCTCCTCCCAACGGATTCGGACGATCGAGCACCACCACTTCTTTTCCAAAATCGGCTGCAGCTTCCATTACCAGTCCCATGGTGCTGATGTATGTGTACGAACGTGCGCCAATATCCTGAATATCATAAACCATAACATCGACCAAAGCCATGGCTTCAGCATTGGGCTTGCGGTCTTTGCCATAAAGTGAAAAAACAGGTAGTCCGGTTTTGGCATCGGTTTGATTGCCTACTTTATCGCCAGCCGAAAAATTGCCGCGTACGCCATGTTCGGGGCCAAAAAGAGAAACCAGGTTTACCAGCTCACTTTCGTGCAATATATCGATGGTCGATTTTAGCTGACGATCAACTCCCGTGGGGTTGGTAACCAATCCCACGCGTTTACCCTGCAAAATCGAAAAATTGTCGCGTTGTAACACTTCGAGTCCTAATAAAAAGGGCACTTCGGGTTTCGGTTCTTCAGGAGTTAAAACTACCGTTTCGCTGGTTTTGCATCCTGCAAGAACCAATAAAAAAACCACCAATACCAGAGCAAATTTTTTCATACAGATTCCATATTTTATTTCGGAAAACAAATATAATATTTAATTTTACAAGCCTATAAGATGTATGACATATTATACATTTAAGTTTTACAAGCCATGGTAGCAACAATTCATAAAGATACATTTACTGCTTTACGAAAAAAACTGAGTAAGCAACAATTATTGACCAGCCCGCTGCTGCGGGTAGCCTTTGCAGCCGATGCAGGCTGTTACCAGAAGATTCCTCAGCTGGTAATTAAAAGCAAAAATGAAGCGGAAGTTCGCTTTGTTTTAGCGCATTTAAACAGCCAGGGTATTCCGGTAACATTCCGTGCAGCAGGAACAAGCCTTTCGGGACAAGCCATCAGCGATTCGGTGCTGCTTGAAGCGCGTGGCGATAACTGGAGTAAAGTTTCGGTGTTGGATGATGGCCATCGGGTAAAAACACAAATTGGTATTACAGGCACCCGACTCAATCAGCTACTTAAACCCTATAAACGCAAATTTGGCCCCGACCCCGCATCGATAAACTCAGCCCTGATAGGAGGAATTATTGCCAACAACGCCAGCGGCATGAGCTGCGGAACACATGCAAACACTTATGCTACCATCGAAAGCGCACGCATTATTTTTTCCGATGGTACCTTGCTCGATACCGCCGACCCGGAAAGTTGCGCCCTGTTTTTAAAAAACAAACCTGAACTGGTAGAAAGCCTGCTGAATCTGAAAAAAGAAATTGATTCACAGCCGGAACTAAAAGCAAAGATTAAGGAAAAATATCAGATAAAGAACACCACGGGTTACGGGCTCAATGCATTAGTCGACTTTGACGACCCCATGGATATCATCCTGCATCTGATGGTGGGCTCCGAAGGAACTTTAGGTTTTGTGTCGGAGGCTGTATTTAAAACAGTTCCGGTTTTGCCGCTCCGGGCTTCAGCCATGATTTACTTCCACTCCCTGAAAGATGCCTGCGATGCAGTTCCGGAATTAAAAAAGGCCCGGGTTTCAGCCATTGAATTGCTCGATCGCGAAGCACTGCGCTCGGTCGAAAACCAAAGTGGAATTCCTGAATACCTTAAAGCTTTTGAAAAAGGCGTTACCGCACTGCTTATCGATTTGGAAGCCACAAGCGAAGATGAACTGGAACTGCTGATGCAAAATACCCAAGAAGCCCTATCATCGTTCAAGCTGGTTCGCGGTTTTGAACTAAGCCGGGACATAAAACAAATAAACGCTTACTGGAAAATTCGCAAGGGAGTATTTCCCTCGGTGGGTGGCACCCGAAAAAACGGAACCACGGTTATTATCGAAGATGTAGCCGTAAAAATGGAAAACCTGACCCCGGCTGTTCTCGACTTGCGCCACTTACTCGACGAAAACGGCTATGCCGATGCGGTAATTTACGGACACGCACTGGAAGGAAACCTGCATTTTATTTTTGCTCCCGATTTTACCGATGCGCACGAATTGGAAAACTATGAGAACCTGATTACAAAATTGGTTCATCTCATCATCGATAAATACAAAGGCTCGCTGAAAGCGGAACACGGAACCGGAATCAATATGGCTCCTTTTGTTCGCTACGAATGGGGCGACGAACTTTACCGCATGATGCAAACCATTAAAACGGTTTTCGATCCAAACCATATTTTGAATCCCGGGGTAATAATAAACGACAATCCCAAAGCGCACCTGAAGCATTTTAAACCCCTTCCGCTGGTCGACGAAACGGTAGATAAATGCATTGAATGCGGATTTTGCGAAATCAACTGCCTTTCGACCGGGTATACCCTTTCGGCCAGACAGCGTATTGTGGTATTGCGCGAAGTGAATCGCCTGAAAGCAACGCAGGAAAACCCCAAATTACTTGCATCAATAGAAAAAGACTTTCAGTTTCTGGGCAACGAAACCTGCGCGGGAGACGGACTTTGTGCTACTTCGTGCCCGCTTTCCATCGACACCGGCATTCTGATAAAAAAGCTACGCGACGAACAAAACCGCGACAAGGCAACGGCACAAAAATGGGCCTTGCGTATTGCCGATAATTTTGATACCACCCAGAATGTATTGCGGAAAGGACTGGGTTTTGTGGCGTTTTCGCAAAATCTGTTGGGTAATCGGGTAATGCAAGGGCTTGCATCAACAGTTCGAGCTGCTTCGTTTAACACCATTCCGGCCTGGAACCCTTACCTGCCCCAGGCTGCAAAAACTAAGAGCGTAAGCCCCGGCAAGGCAAACAATAATCGGTCTAAGGTAGTTTATTTTCCGAGCTGTATAAACCAAACCATGGGACCAGCTCGAAGCGATACCGATCAAAAACCTTTAATGCAGGTAACCATCGACGTGTTGGAGCGGGCCGGCTATCAGGTTCTTTTTCCGGAAACCATGAATCAGCTTTGCTGTGGAACTCCCTGGGAAAGTAAGGGTTTTATTCAGGTGGCCAATCAAAAATCAGATGAATTGGAAAAAGCCCTGTTAAAAGCGTCGAACAACGGAGAGTACCCGGTTTTATGCGATACCAGTCCCTGCATCTACCGCATGAAAAAAGTTATGGATCCCCGCCTGAAACTTTACGAACCGGTTGAATTTGCCCACGATTTTCTTTTGGATAAACTGACTTTTGAAAAATCGGACCAGCCGCTGGCCTTCCATGTCACATGCAGCAGCACCAAAATGGATTTGACCGACAAATTCATTAAAGTTGCGCAGACCTGCACCAGTAAGCCTGTTTTTCCTGAAGAAGTGGGTTGTTGTGGCTTTGCCGGCGACAAAGGATTTTCGCATCCGCAACTAAACGACTGGGCTTTGCGCAAATTAAAACCTGCCGTTACCGGATGCCAAAGCGGTTATTCAAACAGCCGGACCTGTGAAATTGGCTTAGCTAAAAACAGCGGCATCGACTACAAATCGGTAATGTACCTGATTGATGCTGTAACAAAAGAAAAGCTAAATAAGGGTTAGAAACTGTTAAGTATAATCACTTTTTTACACAGAGATAGACCTTAATACCTTGTTCAAATGCAATGGAGAATAAGGGTTTTGTTGTCAGACTGAATTGTTGGTTAAGAGTAGACACAGAGAACCCGGAGTTTAAAATCGCAAAGCGATTTTATTTTTCTGTGACCTCTGGGTATTCTCAATAAAAAAGTTCATTAGGTGCACAACACTGTAAAGTTTATTAAAACAGCTACATAAGAGTTAATAATATAAACTCTGTGTAAAATTTAAGAGTTATTTAGTTCTCGGCAATTAAATCGCGGATAACCTGCGAGGCGCAAAAGATGCCAAATAGCGGTGGAAGGTAACTAATGGTACCCACCATCGATTTTTTGTTTTGCTCGCCTTCAGTTTCCACCACGGCATCTTCGGCCACCGGCTCCGAAGAATAAACCACCGGAAAGCCTCCATGGATCTCAAGTTTACGAAGCCGTTTGCGTATAATTCGCGCCAGCTTGCAATTGTACGACTTGCTTAAATCGGCGATATGAACTATTGTCGGATCAATTTTACCTCCGGCTCCCATGGAACTTACCAGTTTTAATCCACGCTGCATGCAATGATAAATCAGGTAAATCTTTGGCGACAAGGTATCGATAGCATCCACCACGTAATCAAAATCTTCGCGTAAGAGATCAATCATAAACTCATCGCGGATAAAGCGATCAACTACGGTCAATTCCAGTTTGGGATTGATATCTTTTAAGCGCTGCCCCATTAAGCCGGCTTTACTTTTGCCCATATTGCTTAATACAGCGGGTAACTGCCGGTTCAGGTTGGTTAAATTAACCACATCGCCATCCACAATAGTCATCTTGCCAATACCGGCCCGAACTATCATTTCAGCGGCATAAGCTCCAACTCCACCCAAACCAACTACCAATACATTTTTTTTAGCCAATTTGGCTACCTGCTCCTTGCCCAACAATAATTCGGTGCGTTCTAACCAGTTTTCGTGCATCGTGTTCCAAAAACTTTTACAAAATTCGTATAAACAATGTCCTTCAATTCGTCGGTGCAAATATGGCGCAATTCGGCGGCTTTTTGATAGATGCTTTCAATTTTTTCATCGGAATCGTCGGTTTCCAAAAACAAATGGCTTGCTGGTACCTGTTTAAAAACTTCGCTCACTTTCGTGTGATGCAAAAGGGCCTGGCCAAACGAAAGATAGCATCCCAGCTTTACCAATTGCTGAGCGGTTTGCAGGCTTCCGTTAAAGCCATGGAAAATCCAGGGAACCTGTGGTTTCAACTGTTTATGCAGAGCCGCCAAATCGCTCCAGGCACGTACACAATGAATGATAACAGGCAGCCGGTACTTTTCGGCAATCTGGTGTTGTGCTTTAAAAACCTGCACCTGCGTTTCAATAGGTATGGTAATGGCCCGGTCAATCCCAACCTCACCTATGGCACAAATTGCTTTCTTTGCGGCTTGGTCGTCCAATAGTTTACTTGCTGCTTCTAATTTAAGCTCGGTAATTTGCCAGGGATGCAAGCCCAAACTATGGATTACACCCGACAGCACCGGCGAACCAATGTTTGCATTAAGCAACTCGATACCCAAATTCCGGGTCTTGTGCGTATGTATGTTTACCCATGGAAGCATAAACGAAAATACATAATCCGGATGATTGGCCATGCATTTGATTCAGATTTTAGCATAAAAACAAGGCCAATAAGCCAAAACATTCTGCAAAAGATTAACATTTTTTTAACCAAACGCAACCAAATACCCTGAAATTCACCTCGTATATACTGATTTTAATTATTTTTGACTAAACCAATAGACGCTGCGATTGTAGTATTATGTAACTAAATTAAAATTAATATACCATGAAGAAGATTTTTACACTTTCAATTATTGTAATGGCTATTACAGTAAGTTCATCAAAAGCACAGACATTTCAAGTCAGTGATCTGAACTCTTATATTAATGCCTATACGGCACCATTTGCAAAATCAGTACCTGTTGCCTTGAGCGGAGGTTGGGCGCACACCGCAAAAGTACACAGTACCCTGGGATTTGATGTTACCTTAGGAGCTTCGGTAGTTTTTATTCCATCATCTGAAGGAGTTGCTAAAGCCAGTGATATTGACTTACCTACTGGTTTTAGTTTTACCGGATTAAATGCCAATCAAGAGGTACCAACAATCCGGGGAGAATCAGGGGGAACCCCTCCTCAAATTAATTATGATTTTGGTAATGGCTTACCAACTCTAACTTTTGATGCTTTTAATGGGATAGGTTTGGGATTAAGTGCAGCACCCCAATTACAGCTTGGTTTTGGATTACCCAAAGGGACTGAGATAATTGGGCGTTTTATTCCTGATGTCAGCAATTTTGCAAACAATATTCTTTCAGAAACTGCAGATGTATCGTTAGAAAAAACAGGTCTTTGGGGAATTGGAGTAAAACATGATATTAAACAGTGGATTCCTGTGGTTAGTAAAGTTCCTTTCCTGCAAATCTCAGGTCTAATTGCCTATTCAAGGTTTTATACAGGGTTCTCAGGTGGTGATTTGGCAATTACACCAGAGGTTTTAAACATATCAAATGGTTCATTGGCAAATAATACCACCATGTGGGAGAATCAAAATTTTAGTATGAAGTCCTCTTCTTTTTCAGGCTCCTTATTAGTTGGTGCCAGTATTCCGGTATTCCAGCCTTTCATTGGCTTAGGGTTTAACTCAGGAAAATTTGAAAGTGGATTATATGGAACTTATCCCATTGTGGAGGTGGATGGTAGCAACAATCTGGCAATAAACAACGCTGAGGATGACCCATTGGTAGTAGAACAAAAGTTCACAAATTTTAATTTCCAGGCCGGGGCCCGTTTAAAATTAGGACCCATTGTGTTCCATTATGCCCTGAGCATGCAAAAATACAACATGCATACGGCAGGTTTGGCGGTAACTTTACGTTAAAAATTTGACTTTTATAAAAAGCTGCGCAGGTTTCACTAAAAAGCCGCGCAGGTTTTACACAAAAGCTGCTGTGGTTTTGCCAAAGATCTGCGCAGGTTTTACCCAAAAGCTGCGCAGGTTTCCGGTAAAAGCTGCGCAGCTTTTTTAATTTTAGCAACTAATCGTGATTTTATAACACTAGTAGGTGAAGGAAAATGGTCTAAATTGTTTTTGCTTAAGTCCAGAACTGCTGAATTACCAGAAGAAGCATGATGCCTATCAGAAATAAGTTTATGGCCATAAAAGCCAAAAAGTAGTTTACCTTTTTAGCCGAAGCGTAAAGACTTTTGTAGGCATAGTAAACATAAGTAAGGGTTACCAGCACCAACAAAATTTTTAATACCAAACCCTGAACCAGATTAAATGCCGGAAGTAACAAGGCCGAAACGCCGGTTGCAAGCATCCAGATAAAGGTAATTCCCTTTAACTGGCGATCATCCCAGATATCGGTAATCGAAGGCAAGCCCGCTTTGCTGTATTGTTCCCCAAATTTTAGCAGAATTAACCAGAAGTGTGGTATCTGCCAGACAAAAAAGAAAAGTGCCAGCACAATAATCTTGGGATGAAACACATCGCCGCCTGCTGCCGTCCAGCCCATCATGGGTGGAAGCGCTCCGCAAACACCTCCCGGAATAGCTGCAAATGCCGACTTCCGTTTTAAAGGAGTATAAATGGCGTTGTACCAAACCACATTTAACAAACCCAAAAACAGGGTAAGCGGCGTGGTTAACCACCAAAGAATCAGGCTGCCAACAATTAATAAAACAAAAACACTTTGCAGGGCTTTTCCTTCAGAAATGATGCCTGCCGGTATTGGTCGGCTGCTGGTTCGCTCCATCCGGCTATCGGAATGGCGCTCCTGGAATTGATTTAAGGCCGCCACACCCAAAGCCAGAAATAAGGTTCCTACAAAAACACCGATTAAACCGGCTGCTTCAATTTCGCCATACATGAAATAACCTGCTACCGGCGATAAGGCCACAGCAAAAGAAAGCTTGAACTTGGTAAGTTCAAGCCAACTATTCCAATCAATAAGTTTAGCGGTGCTCAATTAGTTAATCGTTTTTAAGTAGTCTACAATGTGATCGATGTCTTCTTCGGCAATAATCTTCTTATAACTTTGCATTACATTGGGCGGATAACCTTCGACCACTTCTTTATTGGGATCGATAATCGCGCGTTTCATATATTCCTCGTCGGCAACAACTGTAGTGGTTTTACCATCGACAATAACGGTACGTTCTGTACCAAACACTCCCTTAAACGATGGCCCAACCAATTTGGCTCCGTCTAAGGAATGACAACCCATACAGGCATTGGCCCGCATTATTTCGAGACCTTTCGGATCTTTAACTTCCGGATCGAAATCAGCTACCCAGGCCAGGTATTCTTCTTCAGGAACCACAATGGCTTTGGCATCCATGTATGAGTGACGCAATCCGCAATATTCGGCGCAAAGCACATCGTAACTTCCTTCGAGTTGGGCAATAAACCACATGTAATTGGTTACACCCGGCACCGCATCTTCTTTAACCCGAAAAGCAGGAATATACAAACTGTGAATTACATCGAGCGAAGTTAGTTCCAGTTTTACGGCTTTATTTAGCGGCACATACAGGTCTTTCGACAACTTTCCGTTCTCGTACTCAAAATCCCAGTCCCACATATAGGAGATTACTTTAACGGTAATGGCATCCTCAGGAACCTCACGCATAACTGCATACCCTTTGTAGCCATAGTAAAACATTACCAACACAATAATCAGGGGAATAACGGTCCAGATTACCTCCAGTGTATTGCTCCCTTCTATTTGTGTAGCCACCGGGTTTCGCGACTTGTGATAGCGGTAAATAAAATAAATCATTACGGCTGTAATGCCAATCAGGAAGAAAAACGAGACTCCAAAAATGAGTACAAAAGCGGTATCTACGCCTTCAACGAAATTCGATGCACCTGAAAATATCTGTAAAATAGTCATAGTGTAAGTTTTATCTAAATGCGTAATCGAAGAATGTAATAATAATTATTAAAGCAAATAAAAGAAAAACACCCAAAACCATGTATCTGAAAACGGGTAATTCAAATTTTAAGTGCATAAACCAGGTTAATACAATACCTCCTTTTACACAAGCAATTAAAAGTGCCACTGCAACGGTCAACGGGCCTAAATGGATTCCGGTAACTGCCACTGTGATAAAGGTTAAAAACAGCAAACCAATAAGCACTTTAGCTAAAGTGGAATAGGAAGTTATGTGGTTTTCGTGATGCTCGTGTTCGTGATTCTCCATAAAGCATTAAGTAAGTAGGTACAACAAAGGAAACAGAAATATCCAGATTAAATCGACCAAATGCCAGTACAAACCTCCGTTTTCCAATAAAACAAAACGATCGGCATCTATAGCCCCCGATTTAATCTTAAAAAAGACCACCGTTAGCAGTATCATTCCCACAACAATATGGAACCCGTGCAAGCCGGTCATAAAATAGTAAAGGCCAAAAAACAGCAGTTCGCCCTGTTCCAGTTTGGTCAACAACTCAGAACCGGGATAAATTCCTAAATGAATTTTATGTCCCCATTCAAAGTATTTGTTCACCAAGAAAAACAACGCCATTAGTAAGGTTATGGCAACCAGGGTAAGCGCCAGCTTTTTATTTCCCTTTTGAACAGCGGTTATCGACATGGCAATGGTGGCACTGCTCACCAGCAGGATAACTGTATTTAAAGCGCCCATAAAAGCATTTAGTTCATAGGCTGCGGTATGAAATTCGGCAGAATAATCGGCCCGGTAAATGGCATACACCAAAAAAAGGCCGCCAAAAAGGAGCAGTTCAGTGAATATGAAAATCCACATTCCCATCCGTGATCCTATATCGTCTCTATGTTCTTCCATAGGTTTTATTTTTCGATCGTCAAATTAGGTTTATTTTTCAAAAGAATAAGGCGATTTGGTGATGGTTGGTATCTCATCAAAATTTAGGGTTGGTGGTGGCGAGGGAACCTGCCACTCCAGGGTAACTCCACCCCAGGGATTATCGCCCGCCGGTGTGCCATGTTTCTTGGCCCGGTAAATATTGAGTATCATTAAAAACAAACCAAACAACAGAATAAATGCACCTATAGTCGAAATAAAGTGGCCTGCATGAAACTCAGGCAGGTAATCGAAATAACGTCGTGGCATTCCCTGAATTCCTATAATAAACAAAGGGAAATAAAGTACATTGAATCCAACAAAGGTTATCAGCCAGGCAATGTTGGCCACCCGCTCGTTATACATTTTCCCAAACATTTTGGGCCACCAGTAATGGATAGCAGCAAAAAAGGCAAAGCCCATACCGCCAAAAATAATGTAATGGAAATGTGCAACAATAAACGAAGTGTCGTGCACATGCACATTGGTTGCCAGTGAACCCAATACCAATCCGGTTAAACCGCCAATCATAAATAAGAAGATAAAGGTAGCGGCATACAAAAAGGGTGTTCTGGCATCGATGGAACCTTTGTACATGGTTGCCACCCAGTTAAACACCTTAATAGCACTCGGTATGGCCACAATAAAGGTTAAGAAGGAGAAAAACCAGCGTGCGGTTCCACTCATTCCCGAAGTGTACATGTGATGGCCCCACACAAAATAACCTACGGCTGCAATGGCCACACTCGAAAGTGCAATGGCTTTATATCCGAAAATAGATTTTTTGGCAAAAGTTGGAATAATCTCTGTAATTACCCCCATAGCAGGCAATATCATGATGTAAACTGCCGGATGCGAATAAATCCAGAACAAGTGCTGGTACAAAATGGGGTCGCCACCCAGGGCCGGATCAAAAAAGCCAATCTGAAAAAGGCGTTCGGCTACAATCATCATTAAGGTGATGCCCACAATTGGCGTAGCAAGTACCTGTATCCAGGCCGTAGCATAAAGCGACCAGGGGAAAAGCGGCATCTTAAACCAGGTCATTCCCGGGGCCCGCATACGATGTATGGTAACAATAAAATTCAAACCGGTTAAGATGGACGAAAAGCCCAGTACAAAGGCAGCAAATACAGCAGCAACCACATTGGTTCCACTCTCGGTACTATAGGGTGCGTAAAAAGTCCATCCGGTATCGGGAGGACCATCGCCGGCAAACTGTGAATACACAGCCAAAATAGCTCCGGCCATATAAATCCACCACGAGAAAAGGTTTAATCGCGGAAAAGCCACATCGCGGGCACCAATCATAATGGGTAAAAAGAAGTTTCCAAAAACGGCTCCCAATCCGGGAATTACCACAAGGAAAATCATGATAATGCCATGAACGGTAAATAAACCATTATAAGTTTGTGCATCCATAATGGTTTCGCCCGGAGCAATTAGCTCCAGCCGCATCAAGCCACCCATTAAAGCAGCTAAAAGAAAAAACGTGGTGATAGAAATCAGGTAAAGGATTCCTATGCGCTTATGATCGGTTGAAAATATCCAGGCAAAAATTCCCTTCCTGCCCTGCGTATCTTCAATGTAATTCAATTGATTGTTTTGGGTTTCCATAAATAATCGCTAATTAGTCTGATTTTGATTCTTTTTTTTGGGCTTCAGCAATAAAACAAGGAACAGAATAAGCGCAAAAAAGATGATAATGGTAGCGCTGACTTTGGTTATCTGCAATTTGTATTTTTGTCCCTGTGGATCGTAGCTAAAACAATATTCGAGCACCCGGTTTATGGTGGGGCGTGAAATTCCTTTTGAAGCTTCGGTAACAGCCATTTTTAAATCGAAAGGCAGAAAATAGGTTCCGTATAGGTAGCGGGTAATTTTACCTTCGGGGCTTACCAAAATAATGGCCGATGGGTGCAGGTAATCGACTCCCACTTTTTTGATTTTATAACCTACCGCATTTAAAATTCCGTTAACATTGGCTGTATCGCCCACCAGGAAATTCCAGTAAGGCCGGTTTTTATCGGTTAACACCGTGGCAAAATTTCGCTTTTTATCGGCAGCTTTAGCGGGTGAATCGCCCGGGTTAAAGCTAATGGTAACTACATCGTAATGTACTCCCAGTTCCATATCAATTTTACCAACTACTTCGTTTACCCCATCGAGCAGGGGATTACAAAGTCCGGGACAATCAAAGTAAACAAAGGAAAGCACGGTGGGCTTGTTTATGTAATCGCCCAGTTTTACCACGTTCCCTTCTTCGTTATAAAAGCTTAGTTCGAGTGGAATGGTGTCGTCGAGATGCTCAAAAACGCCAACCTCCGATGGCTTTGAATTTCCGAACTGGGCAAATGAACTTATTCCAAGGGACAGAAAAAGTACAAGCAAAAATGTTTTAATGTAATTCATATCTATTTAAAATTCAATTAGTAATTAGCTTTCTTTTTCGCAAACTCCCAGCAAAAACAGCGAAGCTCCGAGTAAGGAAAGGTCTTTAAATAAGTTTATCCATACAAACATGTTAATGCGACTTTCGGCCAAAACCTCGTTGTAAATAAAGTTGGGATCCATGGTAGCCGGATTAACAAGGTGAGGAATGTGAATGGTCAGAATAAACAGGGTCAATAATATGGCTAAGGCCATAGCGGCTTCGCGCACAAACTTTTTAAAGATTATTAATGCACTGATTACAATGAGCAAAACCCCGGTGAAAACAATGGTAAAACCACCACCCGGAATAAAGGTTGTGAGCATTCCTCCAAAAAAGTCGGTCATGAAAAAATGATTCAAACCAAAAATGGCAAATGGCAATGCAAATAAAATGCGGCCTAAAAAAGTTAACTTGTTCATATGGTAAATTTTAGTTTTCTGATGAATCATTCCCCAGGGAATAAACCTTTTTTAGTAACAAAAGAATGTACCCAATGGTTCCAAGTACGGCCAAAACTCCTAAAGGATAAGCGAGAGAAATCCACCAGGGAGCTTTACTTCCCACATTCCACATGGCGCGTTGTTCGGTGAGTCCCGGCCTGTTATTTGGTTCACCGGCATCAAAAACCCCGTTGGTCAGCACATCGCCATAGGTATCGGTATCAACCACTTTGGCCTGAAGCGACAATTCACCTTTTTCGTTACCCGGCAGCTCCTGTGGAACATCAAAAAAGGCTTCGCCCCGGGCATTGGTGGTTTTACTGTCGCCCAATTGCAGCTTTCCAAAATACCTGTCGGTAAATAAAGCCAGTTCCACGCCTTCGGCTGGTGTTTCAACTTCATCTTTTACTCCAACAGCCAACACCTTAAATTTTACTTCATCTTTTAAATACTCCAGCGTAAGCTTAAGCTGGCTGCCACCAAATGTTTTAATTACCTGCGGTTCGGGTTGCACATAATCGGCATGAAACGAGCGAATGTAAGCTATCACATTCCAGATATCGGTAGCCGAAAGGGTATTTTTAAAAGCCGGCATCAGGCCTTTACCGTGAACAATTTTATAATGCAGGGTTCCATCGCTCTGGCTGGCTACACCGGGTGTTGCCAAATCGGATGGTATGGGATTCAGCTTGGCCGGATTGTTTTTACCCGGATCGCCATGACACGAAGTACAGGTTTTCAGATACACATCTTTCCCCACTTTTTCCATATCGGGAGTAAACATAGCCGGAGCCGTTTTATTTGCCTGATCTTCGGGAATATCCCAGGGCTGGGTTTCCTGAGCCCATAATGTAAAGCTTAAAAAGATGGCAGCAAGTGTAAAAAGTATCTTTATTCTTTTCATAGTTATTCAGCTTTATCGATGGATAATTTTTCGGGTTCATGAATCCCTTTTTCGTGCGCTGTTTCCCAGATGGTAACAATCGGGAATGCTTTTGAAAGTACGGTAACAATCATCAGCACCAGTACAAATGAGGCAACGGTGATGGCTGTTTCGATAAGTGTAGGCTTATAGATAATAAAATTATCCGGCACATTCTGGATGGGTAAAAAGGGATGCTCCTGGGTAGGAACAACAATCAGGTAACGCTTAAACCACGATCCTACCACTACAAACAAACTGATAATCATTAAAGGCAGCGGTTTGCGGAATTTCTTTATCAGCATTAAAATAATGGGAATAATTAAGCCCAGCAATTGCACACTCCAAAACATGGGTGCATGATGTCCGCTAAACAAGGCCTTTAAATGCACGGTATCGTGAGCTTTTAGCTTGTAAGCAGGAACCAGAAACTCGTTGATATTGAAATACAAATAAACCAGCGACACCAATACCAGGAGTTTTCCCAATTTATCGAAATGAAAATCGGTCAGGTAATCGTGCAGTTTGTAGTTTTTTCTGAAAAAATACATGGCAATAATCAGAAAGGCTGTTCCCGCTACAAAAGCGCCGGTTACAAAATAAGGTCCAAATATGGTACTGTCCCAGCCCACCCGCGATGTGGATGCAAAAAGCCACGAGGTAACGGTATGAATGGCCAGGGCAACAGGCACTATTAACACCGACATTATTTTAATGGCCTTGTGAAGCAACTGGTATTGCTCGCCCGTGCCTTTCCAGTTAATACTTAGTAATTCGTAAGTTTTTTGAAGCCATTTGGGCAACATGGGGTTCCGCGACAAGATTTTTAAATCGGGAATTAAGGGCAAATACAATAAAATTAAGCTTATTAAAACATAGGTAGTTACCACCGTAACATCCCACAATATGGGCGATTGAATGCGACCGTACATAAAAACATAGGCCAAGCGTTCGGGGCGTCCCATGTCCGATACAATTACCAATCCGGCTACGGCAGCAAAACCAATAGCTATTATCTCGGCTATCCGGGCAACGGGAGTAATCCATTTTACACCCGATAGACCCAGTACGGCAGTTATAAGCATCCCGATAAGGCTCGATGCCACAAAAAATACAAAGTTGGCAATGTACATTCCCCACGACACGTAATCACGGATTCCGGCTACACCCAATCCGTCGCGTAATTGTATGTAATAAGCATACAAACAGGCCACAAGCAGCAGGGTGAGAAATCCCATCCAGGCGTGGAACTTTTTGTTGATGCCAATATTACGGGCAACATCATCGATAATTTTTTTCAGCGCACTCTTTTGGGCATCCACAGTTAAGGTATTATCCATAGTGATTCAGGATTAAGAATGTTGTTCTGTATTGGTTAAAGATTCTTCAGGAAAAGGAAACAGCCGGTTTTTTGGTGGCAGGTAATAAACCCGCGGTTTGGTTCCCAAATCTTCCATTAAGCGGTATCCGGCATTATCGCGAAGGAGCGAGCTTAGCTGCACTGTTTCCTTGGTGGTTCCGTTGGTTACCGCGTCTTCGTTTTCATCGCCAAAATAATATACCCCGTTCGGACAGGCCGATACGCAGTAAGGCAATTTACCCACCCGCAAACGATCGGCACTAAACAAACATTTTGAGATGGTTCCCTTGCGCTGCGGAACATTTAGCTCCACATCGTAGGTTACTTTTTTCTCCAGTTCCTTGGCTTCCTCGGTATTACCCTCGGCAATTAACTGGCTGTAACGTTCTTTATCGGCTTCATATTCCTGATTTTTAAGCGGTTCGTGCCAATGGAAAATACGGGCCGAATACGGACAGGCAGCTACACAGAAACGGCAACCGATGCAACGCTCGTTATCAATTAATACGATACCATCGTCACGTTTAAAAGTAGCATCGACCGGGCAAACCGATACGCAGGGCGGATTATCGCAATGCTGACAGGGTTTTGGCATATAATAAGGAGCGGTATTTTCGCTGTCCTGCATTTGCAATACGTTAATATGATGTTGTTCGGGACGCAAGTCGTGCGCTCCCTGGCAGGCCTTCATACATTGCCGGGCATTACGGCATTTGGCCAAATCAATTACCATCACCCAGCGACGGCCTTTTAAACCTTCGCGTCCCTGCATCTGCAATTCGGTCAACATATCCTGAACCGGATGGTGTCCGTGTCCGTCAACTTCAATCAACTGATGTTCGGCCGAAAGTGCTTTTATTTTTGATTCGGATTTTTTTGCTTTCTCAAATTTAAAACCCGCATACATGGCTGCTCCACCCATTATAGTTCCGGAAGCTATTAAACCCATTTTCTGCAGAAATTCACGCCTCGAGTTGTGCTTGTTTGTGTTTTCTTCCATGTAAAACTGTTTATTTGCCGTTAATCTTTCTTCGATACTTAAATGTTTTAGGCTGTCATTTGTTCAAGACGAGCGCAATTTAGAAATATTCTAAATAAACACAAGAATCCGTTAATAAATTTGTTTTCTGTTAAATATACAGTTTATTTTAGAATTCCTAAATGGTTAAAAGATTTATCTTTTGTGTATAAATTACATGAATAATAAGCCATTATATCTCGTTCCCAATGAAGCTACTGTCGGATTGATGTGATTTTATAGATGCAAAAAACCGTGATTTATGTGAAATTTAGATGCTATATAATATAAAATATTTTTAAGGTGCCCATTTATCAACTACCCAAAGAACCAATTTTTCCGCATCCCAACGAAGCAACACCCGATGGTTTGCTGGCCATTGGCGGCGATTTGTCGCCTCAACGTCTGATTGCAGCTTATGCTACGGGTATTTTTCCCTGGTTTGGTGCCGAAGATCCCATATTATGGTGGTCGCCCAATCCACGCATGGTTTTGTTTCCCGAAAAATTCAAGGTCTCAAAAAGCCTGAAACAAACCTTGCGTTCACACAAATACACCGTTACGACCGACAGCGCTTTTGAGCAGGTAATTGCCAACTGCCGTAACATTTTTCGCTCAGACCAAAACGGCACCTGGATAACCCAGGATATTGAAGATGCTTATATAGAATTGCATCGTATGGGTTTGGCCCACTCTTTTGAAACCTGGCAAAACAAGCAATTGGTTGG
Source organism: Salinivirgaceae bacterium (assembly GCA_050179685.1). Lineage (GTDB taxonomy): Bacteria > Bacteroidota > Bacteroidia > Bacteroidales > SZUA-534 > GWE2-40-63. The sequence continues at coordinate 49,824 of JBFXEW010000012.1, read as the reverse complement.
GGGCCTTTACGGGATTTCGCTTGGGAACAGCTTTTTTGGAGAATCGATGTTTCATAAGGCCAACGATGCCTCGAAAGTTGCCTTTTATTATTTAAGTGCGCTGGCTGCCGATTGGGGCTTTCAATTTATCGATTGCCAGATTCCCAATCCGCACCTGGCGTCGTTAGGAGCCGAAGAAATATCCCGCGACGATTTTCTGGATCTGCTGCATGCTGCTTTGCTCAACGAAACCCGCCGGGGAACCTGGGATTTAGTGTTTGAATAGTATTCCGGCTAATTAAAACCCATTCGGATAAAAATGAATGCTATAAATCAGCTTCCGGCCGAATAAATGGAGCCACTACCCTGTCGTAAATACCATGCATGTAAGCAATGGCCATTCCGTAATTGGTAACCGGAACTCCGGCATCGACGGCTGGCTTTAGTCGACTGATAATTTGTTTGCGGGTGATCATACAACCGCCACACTGAATTACCATGGCGTATTCCCATATTTCGCCCGGAATAGTATTTAATCCCGAAACCACTTCGAAACTTAATTTTTTTCCCGAATATTCGGTGAGCCAGCGGGGAATTTTTACCCTGCCAATATCGTCGCAGGCTACATGATGGGTGCACGATTCCAAAATCAGTACTTTATCGCCGTCTTTAAGTTTTGAAAGGTGCGGTGTTCCTTTTATATAATTGGTAAAATCGCCTTTATGACGCGCCAGTACCGTACTAAAACTGGTAAGCGGAATGTGTTGCGGAACCAAAGCATTGGCCAGCTTAAAAACCTGGCTGTCGGTAATCGCAAGTACCGGTTCCGGTTTTAAGTTCTTTAAAATATCTTCCAATTGATCTTCTTTGCAAAAAACCGGAATAGCATCGTTGTCGAGCACATCGCGCAATACCTGCACCTGGGGCAGAATCATCCGGCCTTCGGGGGCTTCTGAATCGATGGGCGTAATAAGCAAAACCACATCGTTGGCTTTTATTAAATCGCCCACCAGGGTTTTGGTCATGTAAGCCGATTCAGGAATTCGCCTGCGCATGAGTTGTACCAAATCGTCGGCAGTGTAGCCGCTATAGGTACTGAAGTTGAGCAATTCAATACCGAAATCAAGTTTCAGCCTTTCGGCCAAATCGGTATCAAAGGGAACTTCGTCGGCTTTGTTGTGAATGGTTAAAAACGGAACTTCGAAGCGTTGCAGTTCCCGAATAATTTGTTCTTCGGGCTCGCCAAAATTATTGTTGGCAATTACCAACAATGCAAAATCGATAGTGCGGATGGCTTCAAAACTCTTTTTAATGCGTTTGTTTCCCAGCTCACCGGAATCGTCAATTCCTGCGGTATCGACCAAAATAACCGGACCAATGCCGGGAATTTCCATCGATTTTTTAACCGGGTCGGTTGTTGTTCCGGCAACATCAGAAACGATGGCCACATCCTGCTGCGCCAAAAAATTTATCAATGAACTTTTTCCGTTGTTTCGTCGGCCAAAAATGCCAATATGTGGTTTTCCGTCTTTTCCTTTCATAAAATAAAACTCCTGTAAGGCTTAAATTGATAATGCTTTATCGAATTCGGGAAGTACTTTTAGCTTTCCCGCTACGCTTGTTACGGTAGTAATGCAGGCTTTAATGCATAATTTTTCGTCGGGCAGTCGGTAAATATCCTGATAAAACTGGTATTTAATTCCTTCGCGTGCGGCATTTAGCCGGCAAACAAAGGTATCGCCGCTTTTTAATGGATATTTGTACTGAATATCGGCGCGGGCTACCACAGCCAGAATTCCCTGCTCAAACATCCGGGCAAAATTTAATCCGGCCTTATCAAGAAACTCATGGCGGGTATGTTCCAGGTAGTTTTGATAAACCGAATTGTTTACCACGCCCTGCAAATCGCACTCGTAGTCGCGTACTTTAAATTCCAGTTCAAATTGATAGTTTTTTTTCATCAGTTATTTGGGGTTAACTTTTTTTATACAGTGCTTTTCATTAGTGTCCGGTAAAAATAAAGAAAATTGCTTGATCTCCGTATTTAGAAAGAGATTGAAAATGACATGACGAAATAGGACTTTTTTCTCGCCTCAAGCCGGCTGGGCTCTTCATTTTTGGCTTGACCCAAAAACGAAGCAAAAAAGTCAAGGCACCAAAAAATAGCATCTACATCTTTACAATCACTAAGTGCGGCCGGGTGATCTTCGAACAAGTTCTCAGCTTCCCGGTCTTACTAAGTGATTGCTTTGATTCCGATTGCAATTTTTTGGAAGCCGATTTGAGGCTTTTCTATCATTTGATTAATTAACTATGCCCCTATAATTCTATTTCTAATCTCAAATTTACATTTAACGGACAACAGCGATTGCTTTTTTAAGCAAAAATTATCACGATGCTAATTTAGAATAAAGTAAGCTACTGCCATAAAAAAAGGATTGCTTTAATTGTAAAATTAAGTAGCAATCCTTTCAATACGTTGGAATTTCGGATTAGGTAGTAATCGCTTTCGCGATGGTTAATCCTTTTTTGATTGTCGTTTCCGACTGAGGTAAGAGGCTGTTTCTGGTTGAGCCTTGTTCGTTTTATTGTTTATTAGAGAAATTGTAGGAGAACTCACGGGCTTGCGACGAAACCAGAATCTTATAGTTACCAGCTTCCACCTGAGAAAAATCGAATAGTTTTTTAATGTTGTTTGCACTTTCGATGCCATAAAAAAGTTCTTCACCCTTCTCATTATAAATACGAATGGAATAATTCAATCCCAAAGCATTTGGCAGAACAAAAACAGCTTTTTGACCTATTGTTTTAAAAGTTGGGGTCTCTTTTTCCTCGTAGTAAACTTTTATTTTTCCACCTTCGATGGTAAACAATCGTTCCATTAAGCCTTGATTACTGTTTAAACGCAGGGTGTAATCCCCATCGGAAAGTTTTGAAAAATCAAAAACTTTAGAAAAACTTTCGGGCGACTCCAACAAAGTGTTGTAGTAAACATTCATACCATTTCCGCTTTCGATGGTTAAGGTGTATTTTCCTTCAGCCAGATTTGCAATGGTAACTGTGGCATGGTAATCTTTGTTTAGCGGTTGCATATACAATTTACCGGGGTTTTTACTTTTCTCGCGGCCTTTGGCGTGCGTAAATAAAGGCAACAACAGCAATGCACTTATCAGCATGCTAAACAATACGGTGAGCGCTCTTGATCTAATCAAGTTCTTCTCGTTAATTTTTACTTTGTTCATAGTTTAAATTTTTAGTTAAACATTTCACTGACAAAATTACGCCTGAACCCCATTGCATGTTATGGGTATTTGGAAAGAATTGTAAAAATAGCTTGTAATTAACATAATTTGTAATTTACAAGTGCCTGGAATACTGTGGGTTCTGCTTATGCAAACGTTGCGTAAAATTTGCATAGAATAAATTACAAGTACTTGTTTTGTAATCGTTTGCGTAATGTATTTGTAATAAAATAACTGTGCAAACACAATTAGTTTTCAGCAAAAAAATGATTGTAGCGGAGTTGTTTTATTAAAATAGGAAAGAAATTAAAAATCCGAATGGGGGACTTAAGTCAACTTTATAGTAAATGCAATGATTAGTGTAAGAAAATATAAAGAAACCTGCTTGTATTCCTTAATATGGAACAAAACTGACAAAGATTTGAAAATTTTAAACTTTTTTCGCCTCAAGCCAGCTGGGCTCTTCATTTTTGGGTTATTCCCTTCGGTCATGAACTCGCAAGCTCGGTCGACCCAAAAACGAAGCAAAAAAGTCAAGGCACCAAAAAATAGCATCTACATCTTTACAATCACTAAGTGCGGCCGGGTGATCTTCTCCCGCAGAGCGGGATCAGCTTCCCGGTCTTACTAAGTGATTGCTTCGATTCCGATTGCAATTTTTTGGAAGCCGATTTGTTTTAATTTATTTTTACAAATCATCCGAAAATTTGTATTAAAACCAGGAAACAAGCCACAACAAAAACGGGTTAATAATCTCCATCCTGACGTTTTACCAGTTCTTTGGTCGATAATAAACCACAAGCGGCAAAAATATCCTGCCCGCGCGAAGCACGCAGGGTGGTTAAAATTCCCTTGTTATTCAGTGCATCTTTAAATTTCATAATGGTAGCATCGTCGGAGCCCAATAAAGGCGAATCGGGTATTGGATGAAAACGGATCAGGTTTAAACGGCAGCGAATACCGCTAAGCAAGCGTGTTAATTCTTTAACATGGGCAGGCGTATCGTTTACATCTTTAAACATAATGTATTCGAACGAAACCCGGCGCTGCAATCCGAAATCAAAATCTTTGATGTGTTGCAATACTTCTTTAATAGGATAAACCTGTTCTATCGGCATCAGGCTTTTGCGCTCGTCGTCGAAAGGGGTATGCATGCTTACAGCCAAGTGGCAGTTGCTTTTTTCAAGAAAAGCCTTCATGCCGGGAATAATTCCAATGGTTGAAACCGTAATTCGTTTTGGACTCAGGGCATAACCCCAATCGGCGGTTAAAATCTCGAGACTTTTCAACACCTCGTTCAGGTTATCGAGCGGTTCGCCCATGCCCATGTAAACCAGATTGGAAATGTCTGACCATTCGGCAATGCTCCGGTACTGATTCAGAATTTCGCCCGCCGAAAGATTTGATTGAAAACCCTGACGGCCGGTCATGCAAAACAAACAACCCATTTTGCATCCCACCTGCGACGATACACAAACGGTTTTTCGATCTTTATCGGGAATCATGGCGGTTTCGATAAAATTACCGCCCCGTGCATTAAACAAATACTTTTTTGTACCGTCGGTACTTTCCTGAACCTTTATGGGAGCCGATAAACCTACTTCGTAGTGTTGAGCCAGTACTTCCCGGTTTTTCAACGAAATATTGGTCATCTCGTCCACCGAAGCAATCTCTTTTTGATAGAGCCATTGAGCCAGTTGTTTGGCAGTAAAACCCGGTAAGTTATGATTGGCACAAAGCTCCTGAAGTTCGCTCAGGGTTTTTCCGTAAAGTTTTTCTTTGCTCATTATTAAAAATAGATTTCAGTTAGGATGTTTGCATATCCAACTCCTTTTTGAATCAACAGGTTACGCACATCGACCACCATTTCGGCATTGCCGCAAAGATAGTAATTAATTGGTTTGGGCAAGACATCGAGCGATTCAAGATAAGTGCTTAAGCGACCAGCATAAATTCCTTCGCCTGCATCCTGCGAGCAGCATTTTACATAGTCGGCTAAGGGTTCAAAGTCGGTTCTGAAATAAATATCTTTTGCTTTTCTTCCCCCCTGAATCAGCTTAAGCGGTTTTTGTCCGCTTAAAAACATGGAATAAAAAGGTGCAATGCCTGTGCCGGTAGCAATCCACCAGGCGGGCTCGTTCTGATACAAAAAATTTCCCTGAACCTCGCTCACCCAAAGCGTGTCGCCTGGTTTTGCCGATGCTAAGCGGGGTGTTAATACACCATCTTCTTTATGGGTAAATAAAATGCTCATGAGTTCCGAATCGGGACTGCTACAAAGTGAATACAAGCGAAAGGGAATGTCCGGGTGGCTGGTAACACCAATAATCTGCCCCGGAAGAAAGGATGCTGTTTTGGCAAAGCTCAACAAGTAAGCCTGTTGAGTAAGTTGTTCATTGGAAATTATTTTAACTTTTTGTAGGTAGCTCATTTAACCGTTGGTTTGTTCGTTGAAAAACAAGCATTACCTCAGAAAGTTCAAGGCCTGCTTACTTTTATCAGACGCAAACCGGCAGAATTTCGGGCAAAGTTGCGTGTGGCTTTTTGATAGGCGTGCTTTTGCATGCTGAGCTGTTTTCTGATTTGTTTTTGCTTTTTTATTTTTTGCCTATTTTGTCGCAGTTCTTTGTTTAATTCCGGCTTACGATTCATTCCCGGTTCCGGATCTGAAGCCGACAAATTCAGTGCAAGCAAACTTATAAACAGGCTTCCCATTAACTTTTTCATCGCTTAAAATTTTTTAGTTTCATAAAAAAAGGCTGCTCCTTTTTAATTGAAGCAGCCTTTGAACAAACAAACCAACGGTTTTCCCCGGAAAGGTTTAGATGCTTTTATTGCATTTGCGTTGTAATTCAACTACTACTGACACGCCGTCCTGAGTTACTGTAGCCAGGTTATCGCATTCGCCATTACCGTAATCGATAGCGATGGGCGATTCTTCACCATGAACAATCTGCATTACCCCCTGAACAATGTACATAAAGCAATTCATTTCGTGTTTGCGTACCAGCGGCGATAATATTTCGGTGGTAACTACCGTACCATCGGCCAGCGTGAGGGTTGAACTACCGGTAGTTTCGATGGTGTCGTCGCGTTTGGTTTTTGTGTCGGAACCCACTACAATGGTACGAACCCTTTCTGCAACCAGACTAATGGTTCCACTTCTGTCGGCAAGAACCAGACTCCCGTTAATACTTATTACACTTTCGCGATTGCCATCGTTGTTAATGGTTTGCATCACTTGTTTTTCGCCCAAAACCTGATTATCGTCGACAAAGAAATTATCAAAAGCAAAGTCGATGTAAACAGTTCCATCCCAATAACGCCCTTCGTGAGTCATGATTATTTTACCCCGACGCTCGCGGCCGTCGTTACACAAACAATTTACTTCGCCAAAGTCGATTGTAGTGGTAATCAGGGTGTCGGTAATTACTTTGGTAACCGTAACACACTCGCTTAAACGACTATAACCAAAAACGACTCCGGTTTTTAAATTCGTTTGGTTGGTTTCAGCCAAATCAAGGGCTTCGTCGCCAATTTCGGCAATCTCGTCGAACACTTCGGCGGTGTACAATTCACCATCCACATTTGCGGTTAATTCCGGAGTATCCAAAGCCTCTTCTTTGTCACACGATGTGGTAAGCATAAATAGTCCCAATACTACCAGTGCTGCTAATCCGAATTTTTTTGTTGCTTTTTTCATAGTAATCTGTTTTAAATTAATTTCCTATTGCTACTTATTAAAAACTTACACGGCAAAACTAGGTGCTGAACATGAAGTGAATATGAAGGATTAAAAGTTTGTTAAGAATAAAATGAGTAGGTCAGCAGTTAGTTCGCAGTGTGCAGTCCTCAACCCATTGTTGGCAACTTCAGATTAACAAAAAGTCCCGGAGGGGCAGTGGTAAAAAAAGGCAATTAATTGGCAACCCCCAATCATCGGCAAACCCCGAAGGGGTGTCATTATAATAGCCCCGGGTGTGAACCCGGGGTTTAGTTTACCCCCTACAAGTGCGGTGCAGGCAGTATGTTGCCATGAAATGCTGAATTCTCATGCACCGCGAAAAGCGGCAGGTCGCAATCAGTCCCCAGACAGCAGTTCCCAGCCTTCAGACAAACATCAAGCTCCAGCGGAGCGAAAGCTTGGTAGAAATACAATCATACAAGGAATAAAGCGGTGCAAGAAATTGGTTGCCATGAAATATCTGTCTGTCATGCACCGCAAAAGGTGGCAGGCCGCAATTCACAGGGGTCAATTGAAACCCTGTCAGGGATTCAAACCCTGACAGGCTTGTGCTTATATTTAAACAGAACAAGCTTGCGGGGCAAAGCTTTTTCCAAACGGAAAACTAGCGGAAAAAATTTTATTGAAGCTTTTTCCCTACGGAAATTACCCGACGAATGAATTGGTGAAGCTTTTTCCGTATGATAATTACAAGAAAAAATTTTGGTGACACTTTTTCCGTAAGGAAATTACCCCAAAAATTATTGGTGAAGCTTTTTCCGTAGAGAAATTACAAAAAAAAATAGTTGGTCAGGCTTTTTCCATACGGAAATTACCGGAAATATTTTTGGCGGACCAATTTCCGTACAATAATTACCGAAAAAAAAGGGAGTGTACACTGAATTGTTTCAAAGCATCTTTTATCCCCAGGGCGTAAACTTTTATAAATGTCCCAAATCCTAAATCGAACAGTCTTCTTCGAAATATTAGCATGGATTCTCAATGATAAAACTTCTTTGGTAGCTGAAGCCTTAGCTAAAAAGCAAAGCCGGGCATTTCTTCAGCGTTGCTTCGGGAGCTTAACTTATCGAGTACGGCCTGCTTTTGTTCGTTGGTATAGCGGCTCCATTGGCCAATTTCTTCGAGGGTGCGTTTGCAACCGTAACACATGCCTTTGCTGTCGTAGCGGCAAACATTAATACAGGGTGATTCTACGTAATTCATTGGTTTATTTTTATTTTTTACTTCGATTGGATAAACTTTGTTTAAGCAGCTAAAAAACAGCTGAGCTGGACTGGTTTATTCGTATTAAAAACAAAAAAACCGTGCACTACACGGTTTTTTCAGTATCAAAGGACAGAACAATTAAACTTCCGTTTGGTTCACGGCGGTTTGCTGAACCTGTTTAAAAACGCGCATAAAATTACCGCCCCATATTTTTTCAATATCTTTTTCGGAGTAACCCCGTTTTACCAGTTCAAGGGTAATGTTTCCCATTTCAGAAACATCGAAGCAGCCCTCAACACCGCCGCCACCATCAAAGTCGGTACCTATTCCCACATGGTCGATGCCGGCTATCTTTACCATATGATCGATGTGATCGACCACATCGCTTACGGTGGCTAAATTTGGTGGAAAATCGACATCGAGCTGGTACCATTCGCGTATTCCCTGCCGACGTTCTTCGGGAGTGTAATTATCCCAGTTGGTATGGCGTTCTCTGAATGCTGCTTTGGCACTGTCCCGTTCCGGGTAGCTCGGCATTACTTTCACGTAATCGCTTAAAATACACATTTGAATTACGCCCCCGTTTTTTGCCAGGGCACGCAGCATATCGTCGCTTAGGTTGCGGGGATTATCGCATAAAGCACGGGCACACGAATGCGAAGCAATTACAGGTGCTTTGCTGGTTTGCAATACGTCGTAAAAAGCACTATCGCTGGCATGCGACACGTCAATCATCAGTCCCAACCGATTCATACGTTCCACCACTTGTACACCAAACTCCGACAGGCCATTAAATTCCGGGCCGTCTTTATCGGTCGACGAATCGGCCAGTCCGTTATTTCGGGTATGTACCAGGGTAATGTAGCGGGCACCGCGCTGGTAGAAGTAATCTACGTTTTCCAATTGATTTCCTAAGGCATAGCCATTCTCTATGCCCAGATAAATGGCCCGTTTTCCATCCTGCTCCAGGCGATAGGCATCCTCAGGATTAAGCGCAATTTCAGCTTTCTGATTCAGGGGTTCCAGGGTCTGATGCACGGCATCAAAAATGGCATCACTCTTAGTAAAAGCTTCGTGCCAGCTGGCCGAATCGCGTTTTCCCTGACCAATAAAAACGGCAAAAAAAGCGGCATCCAAACCGCCTTCTTCCATTCGGGGAATATCGTATTTGCTGCCACCCTCACCGGGGTCGTGCCGCTCGCTGATATCGAACACATCGTTCATAAACTTAAGCGGTGTATCGGTGTGCGAATCGAGGGTTAGCACCTGATTATGGATACGGGCGGCTTTTTCTTCCACACTTTCGCAGGATGTAAGGATTCCCAGCGTCAGGGCCAGAAATCCGTAAAGAAACATTGGTTTAAACATTGTACTATTTTTTGGTTTTAAAGATAGAAAAATTTGTTTACGCATGTTATATACAAGGTGAACAGTGAACAATGTGCAATGAGTAATGAACAATCAATGTCGTTTAGTTAAGCAGACTTCACCCTCCGCCGCGGCGGAAGGAATAGCTCTGTTCTATCGTTGCAGGTATCCCCTTGAGGGGATTATAGGGGTGAATTTCTTTAACTAAACGACATTAAATGAACAATGAGTAAACAGCCACCAGTTGGCAATCTGCCACATTAATAAAAACAAGCCCCAGACGAGCAAAACCTTTGTAGCCTAAGCGTGTTTTATCAGTGCCAAACCCCGAAGAGGTGCAATAATAATAGCCCCGGGTATGAACCGGGGGTTAGGACGCATAAAATAAAAGCGGTGCAAGCAGTGGGTTGACATGGAATCCTTAACTCGTTTGCACCGCCAGTTACAGGTCTGTATTAGAACCCAAATGTTAAAGAAAAATTCCAAGGACATTCCCGGTTGAACCCTTTCAGGGTTCGGCGATTGGTGCGGGGTTGCATCCGTAGGTTACACCTACGGCCATTGTTGTTCAGCCCTTCGGGTTGTTAAAGCCAGACGGCAGTTCCCGGTCTTTATGCCAGCATAAAAATTCCAACCTGTATCGGCAGGAGCGTTTTATTCCTTTTATTTGAAAGTAGTTGGATTACATATTTTACTTTTTATACAGCCTCCTCACAGCTTTGTTTTTTTTAACTGGTGGAAGTATCCGGCATCTTATTTACTGTTTTATAAATGTGTAAGTGGTAAATTCGAGGCGTTCGTTCACACTGAGCACAAAGGATTTTACCATACCATTTTCGAGGGTAAAGGGAAACACCTTAATGCCGTCGAGCGGATTGGAGTAGGTGGCTAAAAAGCGATTCTGACCCATGTGTTCCAGTTTTACCTGTAAATTTTTGTGATGCTCCAGTGTTAACTCCAGATGCTTTCCCTGCGTTTTAATAACTCCCTTGCCATAAACCGGGCTCAGGTAAGTGCCGGTAAATGCTGAAAGTTTAACAGCTGGTTTTTGTTCGAGAGCTACTGAGTCGCGCCAGGCTTCCACATCAGCTTTTTCTTTATTCAGATTACGCAGGAAAAAATTCAGGTATAAATCGCTGTAATTGCGGTAAGGCAGTTCCATAAAAGCATCTACAATTTCCCATTTAAGGGCTTCGTAGAAATAGTTTTGTTCGGTATTGGTAACCACTACCACACCCAGGTTCAATTCGGGAACCAAAGTTACCGACGATAAAAAGCCATGCACGGCTCCGGTATGCGAAACCACTTTTTTGCCTTCGTAATCCATCAGGTTCCAACCCAGAGCGTATAGACGGAACAGGTTTTTATTGAATACATGCCGTCCATTCCCGATAAGGCTCTCGGGCTTGCGGCTGCGGTCGATTACTTTTTGTGGAAGCACGGTTTTTCCTTCCATCCGTCCACTGTCAAGCAGCGCCATAGTCCAGCGATTCAGATCAGCAATTCCGGCACTCATGCTGGCAGCCGGACCCAGCAAATCGAGTCCGCCATAAGGAATTTCTGCCAGCTCGTAATTAACAAACGAATGGGGTTTTGAAGCATTGGCATCGTTGGCAATATCAGCAACCCGTGTAAAAGTTCGGTGCATTTGCAGGGGCGAAAAAATGCGTTCCTTTAAATAATGGTCCCAGGGTTTTCCGGTAGCTTTTTCAATGGCTTTTCCGGCCACAAAGTAACCGGCGTTGCAATAACCCCATTTGGCCCGGAAATCGTAAAGGGGAGGTACAGAACCAATTTTGTCGAACATTTGTGCATCCGACAGGTCGGAATCGAAATACATAAAATCGCCCTGAAAGGTTTCAAAACCCATGCGATGGCTTACGATATCGGTTAAAGTAGCCTGTTGTGTTACCCAGGCATCGGCCATCCTGAATTCGGGAACCCAGTGAATAACCTTGTCGTTCAGGCTCCATACTTTTTCGTGCTCCATTAAAGCCATGGCTGTTCCCACAAATGCTTTGGTGTTCGAACCTATCATAAAAAGGGTGTTTTCGTCAACAGGGTTAGGGCTTCCCAGTTGTTTTACACCAAATCCTTTTTCAAGAATTACCTGTCCGTCTTTTACAATGCCCACAGCCACACCGGGAATGTTCCAGGCTTCCAGCGCTTTGTTGATGTACTGTTCCAAACTATCGGCTATAAAGGCCGGTATTTCAGAAGTTTGTGAAAATACGTTGCCCGGATTCATCAGAAACCAGGAACCAATCAGAATTATAAAGTATTTCTTCATCTAAAAATTTAATTAAACTCACAGCGAGCAGGTGATTGCAATCTTATATTTTTGGCTAAATTTAGCGATTAAAATTTAACACCTTATCATAAAATTAATGCTATGCGCTATCTGTTGGTTCTTTTTGTATTCTTCATACAACTCAGTTTAACGGCTCAATATACGCCTCCACGGGTTTACCAAAACAAGCAGACCTTAACTTATCAGGAATTGATTCAAGCTTATCAGGCCCTGGCCAAAACATCGCCACGCTACAAATTACTGGAATACGGTAAAACCGATGCCGGACATCCCCTGCACCTGTTTGTAATTTCGAATTATAAAGAGTTCGATCCCAAGGTAATCCGGAACGATAACCTGCGTATTGTTTTAATCAATAATGGGATTCATCCGGGCGAACCGGCTGGAATTGAAGCCAGTTTGCAGTTTGCAGCCGAACTTGGGAATCCCAAATCGGAATACAGTGCCTATTTAAAAAACACGGTGGTATGCATTATTCCCAGTTACAATATTGGAGGCATGTTGAACCGGAGTCCCTACCACCGGGCCCAGCAGGACGAGCCGGAAGCCTGTGGTTTTAGAGGAAATGCGCGTAATATTGATTTGAACCGCGATTTTATGGCTTTACGCAGCGAGAATGCGCAAGCTTTTACCGACATTTTTCACGACTGGAAACCGGATGTCTTTTTAGATACGCACACCACCGACGGCTCCGACCATCAGTACACCATAACCCTGGTAAGCACCGCACATCAGGATTTGCCGCCGGCGCTGGGAACCTATCTCGATAAAACCATGCGGCCCGCTCTTTATAAAATGATGGAGGAAAAAAGTTCTTACCTGATGTGTCCCTATGTTACGGTCTGGAACGACATTCCCGACAATGGTTTTGAGCAACTGATGGAATCGCCCCGGTATTCTACCGGTTATACCTCGCTGTTCAACACCCTGTCGTTTATGACCGAGAATCATATTTTTAAACCTTTTGAAGATCGTGTAAAATCGACCCTCGATTTTATGCATTGTTTGTTGGAATTTACCAGCAAAAATGCCGAGGATATTAAAAAGTATCGCGAGCAAGCCACCGAACAACTTAAAAAACAAGATGCCTTTGTGTTGCAGTGGAAACTTGATTCGAGTAATTACGAAAAACTAATGTTTCGTGGTTATGAAGCATCGTATCCGCCCAGCAAACTTACCGGCGAGCCCCTGTTGTTTTACGACCAAAACAAACCCTTTAACAAAGCGGTTAAGTATTACAATCATTGGGTTCCGGAACTTAGCGTTGATGCACCTAAGTATTATATTATTCCGCAGGCCTGGAAAGAATCCATTAAACGGCTCGACTGGAATAAGGTGGATTTGCTGCGTTTGACAGAAGATGTAAGTCTGGAATTGGAAATGTATTACATCGACGATTATAAGACCACAAAAACTCCCTACAATGGGCATTATTTGCATTACGATGTTAAGGTGTCGCCAAAAACCATGAAGGTCGATTTTTACAAAGGCGACTATGTGGTTCCGGTAAAAGGTCGCGAAACAGCTTATATTATTCAGGCGCTGGAACCTCAGGCCCCTGATTCGTACTTTGCCTGGAATATGTTCGACGATATATTGCAAAGCCGCGAATATTTTTCGGTTTTTGCCTTTGAAGAACGCGCCATGAATATACTGGATACCACTCCGGGTTTGCGGGAGAAACTTAAACAGGAGATTGCCCGAAATCCAAAAATGGCTAAAAACACCTATTTACAGATGCAGTTTATTTATCGCAATTCGCCCTATTTTGAGGTGACTTACAAACGATATCCGGTGGGTCGTATCAATAAAAAGATGGAACTTAAAGCCGTGGATGAGAAATTGTATAAATAACTTATAAGCTAACAATTTAAAAAGGGAACTACCGTACAAAACGGTGATTCCCTTTTTTATTCAAATACAGCAAAGTCTTATTTGTGAACTATTTTAACCATCTTTTCCTCAACCAGATTCTGTAATTCACTCAGCAGGGCTTTTTCCTGGTTATCGAGATGCCCGTCTTCCCAGGCAATTTCCATAATCTGATCGTATTCGTCGCGTGTAATTTCTGCATCATCAATTGCTTTCAGAATCATTTTTCGCAGCCGTTCGCCGCTCTCACTAAATGCCATAGCTTATATTGTTTAATTGTTTTTTGTTTAAAATTAAGATAAAAACAGCAAACTCCCTGCTATGTTCACCGGGTTTTTTAAAATGGAAATTAAAACTCCATGGTAAAGTTACGGTTTGCGTAGGCCAAAACTTTGTTGTTCCGGCTGACAATAAACACGATGGGAATTGTTTTGCAGGAAGAAAAAATAAATTCAATATCCTTTGCATCGAGCGACGAAAATATTTCATCGAGAATTAACACCTGAGGTTGGGCAACCAAAGCCCTTAAATAAGCCAGTTTTTGTTTCTGTCCCATGGAAAGTTCGATTCCTTTATTTCCAATTTGCTGATACAAGTCCGAAGCATTGCTGAATCCCAAAAATCCGGCATAGCTGGTCAGGCTGGAAGCTGAAATGTCTTTACCACTGTAAGTCAGGTTATCCATTACCGAACCATCAAAAAAAGCCGACTGGCCATCGACCAGGATTATGTTAGCGCGCAAATCGCTCATGGCATAATCCGATAAGGGCATGTTGTTTAAGAAAATGTTGCCCTGGCCCGGAGTATAGAACGAGGCCAACAGGTTTAAAAGGGTAGTTTTTCCCACACCGGTTTTTCCACTTACCGAAATCCTGTCGCCTTGCTGAACCTGCAAATTCAAAAAGGTGAAAACGGCTTGCTCCGAACCCGGATAAGTAAACGAAAGATCCCTGAATTCAATGGTTTTAATGCTGCTCAGGCTTTGTTTGTTCTGCTCCGACTTATCTTCTTCGGTTTCATCGAGCAGGCGGAATATTTTACGGGTACTTACCAACGCTACATGTAATCTTCCCCAGGCTTCGGCTACTTTTTTTACCGGTTTGTAAACTGTTTTTACCAGATACAGGTACAATACCACATCGCCCAGGCTGGTATTGCCATGGGTGATTTTATAGCTAAAGAAAACATAAACTACCGCCAGCAGAATCATGCCCAGAAAATCGTTGGTGGGGTTTAGTGAGAAACGCAGTTTTATCAGCCTGAAATTGTACTGAAAATTCGTTTCAATCAGAGCGGAAAATGTGCTTTGTTCGGTCTTCTCTTTATTAAATGTTTTTATCAGCTTTTGTTGGTTGATGCGTTTTTCAAGGAATGCGGTATAATCGCCCACGTTGTCGGTAATGTTTTTACTTACCCTTTTAATGCGGTGGGTAATCAGATTGATGAATACCACCGATATGGGAAAAAAGAGCAGGGTGAATAACGAAAGTTGCCAGCTCAGGTAAAACATTACCGGTATAAATACCATTATGTAAATGGCCGCACGGGCCACTTCAATAAGCAAATCAATAATTTCGTTCAGGGTTGTTACATCGTAGGTAATTCGCGAGACCAAATCGCCGGTTGGGTTTTTCGAAAAAAATGCATGGGGCAGGCGCAAAAGCTTTTGGTAAATATCGTCTTTAAAATTTTGTAGTATGCGTTGGGTAGCGGCATTCATGTAAACACGACGCAAATAATTAAAAAGCGAATTGAACAGGTACAAGAGTAAAAAGATGCCACACAAAGCCACTAGTCCCCAAAATATACCATCGGCACCTTTTAGCGTGGTATCGAAAAGGGTGATTTTTTCGTTGCTTATTGGTATCTTAACATTGTATTTTAAAGGTAGCTTAATTAAAGAATCGGCTTTATCGATGAGTTGATTTTGAATCTTTCCCAGTTGATTGGTAAGAAACTTAAGCAAACCACCCGTTGCCAGTTCAGTTAAACTCATGAACAGGGTAGCTAAAATACCATAACCAATCCAACGTTTTTGTTTTGCAATGTAGCTAAGCAGGCGTTTTGAGTTTGAAGCCATAAGATTGCCGATTAAAATGAGTTCGTTTTTATTGTGGATTATCATAGTTTTTTTTGTCGGCAATTACCTGCCAGGTATTGGTTCCGGTGGCCATCAAGGGAACAGTCAGTCGTTTTCCCCATAAATGGGGACGCAGTGAGCCCAGGGTATCAATTGAATGATTGTCGGGAATAAATTCTGCATGGCGATTCACCGACATGGGAAAAATATTTCGCTCACGCAGATCTTTAGCGGTAACCAATTGCGGGAGTTCGCGCAAATCGGCATAATCCACAATACGTCCCGACTCCCCATAATGAGTAAGTCCCACAGCCGCCAAAGCCCCGATAATTCCGTCGTTGGTTCCTCCATGTCCGGAAAGATGAATATGTTTTGCCAGGTTTAGTGCTTCTTTTTGCGATGTTTTTGTGTGGGTGCAGCGAATACCAAAATCAATAATCGAGTCCAGTTTATCGGTTTGTTTGGCAACACAAAAACCGGGATCGCTTCCTTCAAAAAAATGCTTTTTTAAATGAGCTATTCCCCGGTTTATCAATTCCTGACCATAAGTAGCATCGGGTGCTTCAATAATACAACACAGGGAACTGTTGTGTGAGGTCATGGGAATTTCAGGAGCATGCAACAATTGTTGCCTAACCACCATGAGTTGTTTACATCCTGCTGGTAATTCATCGGCAAACCAGCGGGCCAGTTTTCCGGTACCCCGGCCGCAATCCAGGGTGTCGGTATCGTCAAAGGCTACATAAAAAATCATAAGTAAAAATTTAAAAATGCAAACTTATCCCGGCAACAAAGTTGCGCCCAATTAGTTCCGATTCTGAAACCGCTCCTTGCTTTGTATCGATAGTGCTGTCAAAAATATTTATTGCATTTAAATACACACTTCCCCAGGAAGCAAAAAAGTATTTTATCCGGGCATCAATTTGTAGCATGGGTTGTTGAACAAGGGCTTCAATAGGAGTCCCTTCGCTAATCGTTTCAGCGGTAGTGCGTTCTCCAATATAGTTGGCTCCCAACGATAACTGAATTTTTTTCCGGGTATTCAGGTAATCGATCGATGCATTTATAATCCAACGGGGTTGTTCGTTTAAGCGCCGGAGTTTTAAGGTTCCCGGATCACGAACCTGCGAACCCAGCCACGATATATTTCCGTTAAAAGCAAAACCTTTTAGCGAAAGTACCGAAAGATCGAAACGGGTATTGATATCGGCTCCCCAAACCTTTCCCGAGTCGATGTTTACCGATTGAAATATGCGGTAGCCATAGGTTTCGTCGATTCCGATTTCACGAATTTCGATAACATCGCGTAAGTTCGAATAAAAACCCCGGACAGAAACAAAACTCTTTTCGCCGAAGTATTTTTCGGCCCCTACGCCAAAATTCCAGGCAGTTGACGGAACCAATTCAGGATTGCCCCGTTCAATCAGCTCCTTTTTGTTTTTTATTTTATCGACCGGAACCAGCAGGTTAAATGGCGGTCGGGAAATTTGCCGGGCCAGATCGCTTTTTAAAAATAATTCGGAATTCACTTTATATTTTACATGCAACGACGGGTTTAAACTTTGGTACGAAACACTACCCTGTTCCACGGCTGTGGTATAATTTCCCTTATCGATATCGTAACGCAAAGCCGGTAATATCCACCAATTACCCAACATAATTTCGTTGCTCAGGTAGGCACTGTAACGGTATTCATTTAAGGTATAGCTGCCGTCTTCAATCTGATCCCAAAAAAGATGATCAATCAGTTTGGTGTAGGTTATACGGTCGTAATCGCGATCCAGAGCTGAAAAACGGATGCCAACCTTAAGCGTGTGTCGGGAATTTAAGAACTGGTATTTTTTGTTTAATTCCGAATTGGCAATAAAATCGGTATTTATCTGGTATTCGTCCTCATAGCTTTCTTCGGTTCCTGAACCCGATGAACGCCAGCGCCAACGATCTTTTGAATCGAAATGCTGGGCCATTTCAATGCGATTCTTCCAGGAAAAATTCGCTTTTTTTAGGGTGTATGAAAGCGTATGAATGTGCAATAAGCGCAATTTGTTGTCGTTGGCTGTATCGGCAGTCAGGTTTAAACCACCCTGGGTACGCCGTTTAATATCGGCCAAAAAATCGAGTTCTTCGGTATAACGCGAAAAGAAGGTTTTATACTGCAGGGTTTGGGTGCTGTCGGGTTTATAGGCCAATGTTCCTGTAAAGCCCTGAATCCAAACATCTAAAGTTTCGTTTTCGGTACCTGAAATTTCGCCGTCGCTTAAAAGAATGGTATTTTTCCGTTGAAAATTATTTAAACTGTAGGTGCCCAATGCCGACCATTTATTCCATTTGTTTCCCAGCGTGAGTGCAAATTCGGGGTTAATTCCGGCTAAAGTCGAGGTGTTATCCATCGATAAATCGGCAGCAATAACTTTTTTATCGGGCGTGTCCTTTAATACTACATTCACAGCTCCTATGGTAGCATCGGCTCCCATAGTAGCGGGAGGGTTGTAAACCAGTTCAATGGTTTCAATCAAATCCATTGGAATGCGATCGAGTTTCAGGTCGCGGTAATCTTCGCCACCAGCCGGACGTTCGCCATTTATTAAAATGGCCTGAAATTGCTTGTCGAGTCCGGCCAACATTATGTTGCGGCTAAACGAAGGGGGTCCCTGCATAACCACCAGCGGCAGGCGTTTTAACACATCGCCTGCTGCATGGTGACCAAAATTATTTAAATCTTTGCTGCCAACAACCAGTTTCGACTCGCCTGCTTCTTTTTGTTGTTTAAGGGCGTTCTTTTCTGCATCGGCTTCAACCAATACCTCCTTAATATTTTGGTGCAGTTGGGCAAAGCTTATAAAATGTATACTTAAAATTATTCCAACCAGTAGATACTTCATTAAATCAGTTAAATTAACAGGTTTTTATTCAACAAGCGGAATTACTTTAATGGCATACGTTCCATGTTTTGTTCCCACTGCAATATGAATTTTTATTTTCTTTTCGGTTTGATCTACTTCAACTGCTTTGGGATTATCGGAATGACTGTTGTTTTTATTTAAGAAATCGTCGGCTTTGCCATATTGTTTGTAGGGAGTAATTCCATCTTTATAAAATACCGAACCAATAATTTCAGCGGTATATCCTTCTGTTGGGCCTTCAGGGCTGTCAACTTCGGCCCAGATAATCTGTACCAGGGGAGTATCGCCACAATCGACCGAATAGCCAATGGTTTCGCCTGCAGCAATGGTGTCAACATCCCAGGTATCGTCGAGAGTTAGTTTCTTATAAACCAAATCGAGGGTAGCGGTGCCGGTTACCCTGATGGCAAAGGTTCCGGGACGGGTAACATCGGCCAGTTCCACTTTTATCAGAATTTCTTTCTCTGAGCTCAGGGCTATTTCCTGTTTATCGTCTTTGTAGCCGTTGCTCACCTCCTGAAAGTAGGGTGTTATACCGTCCATGGCATAGGCTGATACTTTTGCATCGCCTGAATAGCTTTTTGTGGATCCGTGGAAATCGGCTTCGGCCCATTCAACATAAAGGGTAGTAAAAGTTTCCGCATCGGTAACTTTAAACCAAAGGGTTTGATTTACGGTTAGGCTTGTGTCAATCCAGTTGTTATCTGCTGGCAGATTAATGGGCAGTTGTTCCGGTTCAATGGGATCGTCCTTGGAACACGAGGCCATTACTATTAACAAGGCAAAAAGTACCGATAGGCGTAATAAAATTTTGGTTTTCATAAAAGTATTTTTTTATTGGTTATGTATAAAAGTGCAAATTGTAAATTTTTGCTGTTCGCTGGCAAAACTACGTACAAATGCGTCTATTCCTAACGATTTATGTCATGTTTTACAAAAGACTTTTTACGTTTTATCGGATGAGCCTATTTATTTAACAATACCTTAACAGCAAGCAAGCGAACAAAGTAAGATGCAGGACTGTTTATGTTGCTGTAAAACAAAACACCATGCGCTATTTCATATTGCTTTTGCTTTTTTTTATTTCGTTTAACGCACAATCGCAGCAGGTTCCGATAATTAATTACGATGAACTGGAGCAACTTTGGAGCGGTTCGTCCGATACACTTTATGTAATTAATTTTTGGGCTACCTGGTGTAAACCCTGCATTGAGGAATTGCCCGATTTTTACAAAGTGAACGATGCGTTTAAAGGTAAAGCCTTTAAAATGATTCTGGTATCACTCGATTTTCCCAGGCATCTGGAATCCCGGGTGCTTCCTTTTATCGAAAAAAATAAGGTAAAACCCAAAGTGGTTTTGCTCGACGACGACGATAATGTTTGGATAAACCGGGTAAACCCCGAATGGGACGGCAGCATTCCCATTACCCTGCTTATAAAAAACAATAAAAAACAGTTCCACGGAACTACACTTAATTATGAGGAATTAAAAACCCTTGTTGAATCAAAACTATAAATTATGAAGAAGAATTTTTTACTGCTTGTTGCGCTGTTTGCCTCGTTGGCAGTTTCGGCGCAAGGGTATAAAACGGGCGATGAGGCCATGAATTTTACCCTTAAAAATATTGACGATAAAATGGTTTCGCTGAGCGATTATGCCAATGAAAAAGGCGTGGTAGTAATTTTTACCTGCAATCATTGCCCCTATTCGGTGGCTTACGAGGATAGAATAGTTGCCCTCGACAAAAAATACAAAAAGAAAGGTTTTCCTGTTGTGGCCATAAACCCGAACGACCCCACCGATTATCCCGAAGATTCGTTCGAAAACATGAAAGTCCGCGCTAAGGAAAAGGGCTTTACCTTTCCCTACTTAATTGACGAGAAGCAGGAAGTGTATCCGGTTTATGGAGCCACCAAAACGCCCCATGTGTATTTGTTAAAAAACAAAAACGGAAAATTTGTGGTAAAATACATTGGTGCTATCGATAACAACTCAAAAGATGCGGCCAAGGTTACGGAAGCTTATTTGGCCAACGCTATTGATGCACTTTTGGCGGGTAATAAACCCAATCCTGATTTAACCAAGGCGGTGGGTTGCTCCATAAAACCAAAAAAATAGCTTCGAATTATAAAAACGGTTTTAAATAAAAATCCCCAGAACCGGAAAACCGATCTGGGGATTTTTTATGAGCCTTAGGCAATTATTTAATCAGTTCGATGCTACGGGCAACAAAGCGGTTCAAATCTTCACCTTTTAGCATGTTGTTAGCCAGCAAAGCTAAATCGACCAGTTGCTTGGCCAGCTTGCTTTCTTTACCATAAGCTTTTAGGGTTTCATTTTCTTTGTCGCTTAGTTCGTTTATTTTTTTAGTTACCTCTTCGAGCTTGTCTTTAAGTTCCTGCGAAACTTCTTCCTCTTTCTTTTCGGCTTTTTCTTTTTCCAACCTAGCTTTTTCTTCAGCTAAAGGTTGTTTTTCATCGCGGATGTTTTTAAGCGTTTCGCCAAGGGTTGATTTTTCGTCGTCGAGCACGGTTTTAACCAGCGGATGCGATGGATTTACCACCAGGTTGTAACTGTCGGGTAAATCGCCGTAAAAATTCATACCACTCATGGAGCCCATGTCTTTCATGCGGCGCATAAACTCACTTTGGGTAATTACCATGGGTTTTCCGTTTTCGCCCAAATCTTCGAACTCGATCAGGTAATGTGCGCTGGTTGGGGTAACCGCATTAAATACCTGTACCAGTTCGTTACGCTCTTCAGTTGATAAATTAACGGTATTCTCGTCTTCTTTAGGAATCAGTTTACTGATAACATCGGAATCGACCCGTACAAAGCGCGAGCTTTCAAATTTTTGTTCCAGTTGATTTACCCAGTGCACATCGAGCTGGCCATCCATCAGCAATACATCGTAACCTTTTTCTTTGGCTGCTTCAATGTAGGCGTATTGGGCCTCTTTGTCGGTTGCATATAAGTAAACCAGCGATTTGTTTTTATCGGTTTGGTTTTCTTTAATCAGTTTCTCGTATTCTTCGAGGGTAAAGTATTTGCCATCCACATTTTTGAACAAGGCAAACTTTTTGGCACGGTCGTAGAATTTCTCGTCAGAGAGCATACCGTATTCAATAAACAGTTTCAGGCTGTCCCATTTCGATTCAAAATCCTTGCGCTCTTCTTTAAAAATTTCAGTTAAGCGGTCGGCTACTTTTTTGCTGATGTGGCTCGATATTTTTTTCACATTCGAATCGCTTTGCAAATAGCTTCGCGATACGTTCAAAGGAATATCGGGCGAATCGATAACTCCATGCAGCAGGGTAAGGAATTCAGGCACAATACCTTCTACGCTGTCGGTAACAAAAACCTGATTGCTGTAAAGCTGAATCTTGTTTTTTTGTATCTCGATATTGTTTTTAATCTTCGGAAAGTACAGAATACCGGTCAGGTTAAACGGATAATCCACATTCAGGTGGATGTGAAACAAGGGATCTTCATGAACTGGATACAATTCCTTGTAGAAATCTTTATAATCTTCGTCTTTTAAATCAACCGGTTTTTTAGTCCAGGCCGGTTTGGTATTGTTAATTATTTTGTCTTTACCGGTATCCACCATTTTGTCTTCTTTCCATTCCTGCTCTTTTCCAAAAGCAATGGGCACGGGAAGAAACTTGCAGTATTTATTCAGTAGTTCGTTAATTTTCGATTCTTCAAGAAATTCCTTGTTTTCTTTGTCGATGTGCAGAATAATGTCGGTACCGAACTGTTCTTTTTCGGCATCTTCCATGGTAAATTCCGGACTTCCGTCGCAACTCCAGCGAACGGCTGTAGAACCTTCTTTGTACGATTTGGTTAAGATTTCTACTTTTTCTGACACCATAAATGCCGAGTAGAATCCCAGACCAAAATGCCCGATAATTGCCTCAATGTTGTCTTTGTATTTATCGAGGAAATCGTTGGCACTTGAGAAAGCAATCTGGTTGATGTATTGCTCAATCTCGTCGGCGGTCATTCCAATACCGTGGTCAGAAATGGTAATGGTTTTTTTCTTTTTATCGAGGGCAATCCTAACGGTGCGGTCTTCCCATTCGTTTTTGTATTCACCCGAACTTACCACAGCAGCCATTTTTTGGGTGGCATCTACGGCATTCGAAACAATCTCGCGTAAGAATATTTCATGATCGGAATAGAGGAATTTTTTAATAATGGGAAAGATGTTTTCGCTGGTAACACCAATTTTTCCTTTTTGCATATCTATAACTTTTTAATGTTAACAAATTTCGGGTTCTGCTTTTCAAAGCATGTGCCATGCCAGTGAAATGGACAGCCTGTCACAGAGCCTGCCGGAGAAGCTTGACAAAAAGACAGCTAAAGCGATAAAAAGGAAAAGATAAAATGCAGTGTGGATATCACCAAAAGTCCGACAAATACGACCAACGCCCATTGGAACCGGCGTTTTTTAGCGTCGAGCTGTAATTTGCTATAATGAAAACGAATGGTGTTTTGCAGGCTGGAATAAGCATACTCCGATTTTTTTATAAAATCGAGTACGTTGGGTTCTTCTTTTATTTTTTTAAAGTCCAGATTTTCGTCACTGTCGTACGACGAAAAAAGAATTACATAAACCCGGTTGTATTTATCGGCCAATAAGCGAATAATTTGCAAGCCATTTAGTGCATCGGAGTTTTCAGTGGTCTGTAAAAAATAGTCGAGTATAATATAATAATGTTTGTTTCGGTTGTAACCCTGTTCCAGGGTTTCCAATAAATCTTCGCCACTTTTAAACCAGTTGACTGAGAATTTTGGATTGAAATCCAGCATTTTATCGGTCAAAACCTGCGCCTGAACCGGGTCGTCTTCGACAAGAAAAAGTTTTATGTTTGAATTAAGGCTCAATACGTTGTTTTTATGGCAAACAATTTAAGAAATAATTATTTGTTAATCAACAAGTAAAAAAAGATAATGGTTTAAAATTACCGGAAATATTTTTTTTTTGGTGCTTCCATTTTGTAATCAATGGCCGAAACATAATGCCAAAGGCCTTCTCTAAACTCAAAGGCATCGTACGATAAATCGGGTCCGTAAAACTTATGGTTCCCCTGATACACCGGTTCGGTTGGTGCCAGATGGTCAAAAACAATTTGCTTCCGTCCGGCTTCCCATTTCACCATCATGGTGGCCATGCGTGAATATTCAAATACAATACGTTTGCTGCGGTAACGATCGGCTACAAATACCGGTTTTCCAAAACGGGGTTTCCCGTTTGCCGAAAAGTAAAGCAAATCAATTACTTTTTTATTCGAATGCAAATCATTTCCATCCCAGCCTATTAAGGTATAATTGGTTTCTCCGTTTATTTCAACCGATACCATATCGTAATAGGTGGCACCAAACCAATAGTCGTAACTCAGGGTTTGATTGGCCGGCTCGGGAATGCTGTCGGAGAAATCGTTTAGCTGAAAAAGCAGCACTTCTTTTTTGGGTTTATGATAGTATTGGATAAATCCTGAATGGTGGTGGGTGCCGTTGGCTTTTACCCGGTGCCAGGTAAAAATGCGCAGCAGTTTATCGTCTGAAACCAGCTGGCTAATAGCTGAAAGGGAATCAAAGGGATAATCAAAAGCATTTTGTTGCTCCAGGGTGTATTTCAGTTTTTTTTCCAGTTTTAAGTTCAGGCTGTCGAGTAGTTCATCGTCGAACCGTACCTGCAATAATTCATCAGCAAGCACAAGCAGTTCTTTTTCGGCATTTACAAAATCAAAGGGATTGGATTCCTGTGCAAAAGTGTTTCCAAATACTGAAACAAGTACAATCAGTATTCCTGATAAAATGAGATGCTTGCTATTCGTTATTTTTTTATTCATGGTAAGGTGGATTCTTCTGTAAATGCTTTTTCTATAAACTTTCATCCATGGCCCGGAGTATGATGCCGGCCACTTTTTCAATTTCAGTTTCGGTAATGGTTAAAGGGGGAGCAATCCGAAAAGCCGAATCGGAAAACAGAAAGAAATCGTATATCAATCCTTTCTCAAGACATTTGGCAAAGAATACATCGCGTTTAAACGAAGGAATCATTTCGATAGCCAGAAACAAACCTGAGCCGCGAATTTCCTGAATGGCTTTGTGTTTAAGCAGTTTTCTGAAAAGTTCTCCTTTTGCTTCCGCTTTAAGGTGCAGGTTTTCGTCTTTGATAATGTTCAAAGCTGCCAGTCCTGCGGCACAGCTCACCGGATGCCCGCCAAATGTGGTAATATGGCCCAGTGTCGGGTTGTTGGTTAGTGTATCCATCAGTTCTTTCGACGATGCAAAAGCGCCTATAGGCATGCCACCGCCCATTCCTTTGGCAAAACAAATAATGTCGGGGGCAATTTGGTAATGTTCAAAAGCAAACATACTTCCGGTGCGACCAAAACCGGTTTGTACCTCATCAAAAATAAGCAGGGTTCCGGTTTGATTGCAGCGTTCGCGAACTTCGGCCAAAAACTCCCGATTGGCTGGAATAATTCCGGCTTCGGCCTGAATTACCTCCATCACCACACAGGCTGTTTTATCAGTGATTAAGTGTAGCGATTCGGGCTTATTAAACTCCATAAAAGCAACACCGGGCAAAAGCGGTTGAACGGCTTTATTAAGTTCTGTTCCGCCGTAAATACTTAAGGCACCATGCGTACTTCCGTGGTAAGCGTTTTTAAAAGCTAAGATTTCTTTCCGGCCGGTAGCTCGTTTGGCCAGCTTTAAAGCTCCTTCAATGGCTTCGCTTCCCGAACTGACAAAATAAATGCTTTGAAACGATTCAGGTAATAAATCAATAATGGCTTTGGCAAAGTTAACCTGGGGTTGTTGAATAAATTCGCCGTAAACCATCAGGTGCATGTATTTTTCAGCCTGTGCTTTAACAGCATCAACCACTTTTGGGTGGCAATGTCCCACATTACTGACCGAAACTCCCGATACCAAATCGATATAGGTTTTACCCTGAATGTCGTATAAATAGATTCCTTCGGCCCGGTCTATTTCAAGTCCCATGGGGCATGGCGAAGTTTGTCCTACGTGTTGTAAGAAAAGCGTGCGTTGCGAAATCATAAGCTAATTATCTTGATATCAGGTTTAAATCGTCCATTAAGTTATCCCTAAACGATTTACCGATGGGAATTACCTTGGACCCACTTTCAACTTTAATTACCACATTGTTGTCTTCGATGTATTCAATCCGGTGGATGTTTACAATATACGAACGATGAACCCGCTTAAATTTAACCAGGGGTAATTTGTTTTCGATGGCTTTCATGGTAAAATGAATGGTAAATTTTTCCTTGAAAGTATTCACGGTTACGTAATTCTCCAGTGCTTCAACCCATAAAATATCGTCGTATTTTAAGCGCACCAGCGTTGAGTTCTTTTTCTTGATAAAAATCTCTTCCGGGTATTTCGAAATGGATTCGCGATCCTGAAAGCGCTTTTGTGCCTTATTTACCGATTTGTAAAAGCGAGGCAGAGCCAATGGCTT
The DNA here is from genome assembly GCA_050179685.1 of Salinivirgaceae bacterium. Taxonomy (GTDB): domain Bacteria; phylum Bacteroidota; class Bacteroidia; order Bacteroidales; family SZUA-534; genus GWE2-40-63. Next base: position 23,615 of record JBFXEW010000012.1, on the reverse strand, counting down.
AAGCAGGTAATCCACCACATCGTATTCGTAGGCTTCCAGTGCATATTTTTCCTGGCCGGTAACAATAATTATTATCGGAGGCGAATCCAGGGTATTTATAAATTCCAGCCCACTCATTTCGGGCATCTCAATATCCAGAAAAATAAGGTCAATGGGGTCGTCACCATCAAAGGCTTTGAATGCTGACAGCGGGCTTTCAAAAGAACCCACCAGGTTTAATACATCTGTTTTTTCAATAAATCCTTCAATTATTTTACGACTTAGAGGATCGTCATCGATTATTATACAATTCATAAAATCCAGAGGTTAATCACTAATTTTACAAATATAACCATTAATAAATAACATTTTATCAATAAGCAGGCTTATTTGTTGGCTTTTAAAAATAGTTAAAATATGTAAGTAAACCAACCAAAAGCAAAAGGTAGCCGTAGAACAATAACTCTTTAATGCAAAATTAATACTAAATTGCAGCTTCATCCAGTGCAGTGCTGCGCGGGTTAAATCTAATTTTGGGTGCTTATGAAAAAAGTAACTTCAGTACTGATTCTTTTATTTTTTTGGTGGGTTTTACCGGCTCAAATGAGTAAAGGTGATGCACAACACTGGGTTATTAAATATACCGATGCCGAAGCAAAACTTAAAAGTGAAACAATTTTTAGTTCCCTAAAAAAAGGAACAAAGGATCCCAATTTACTGATGCCACTTTTTCCTGCACATCAAAACCTGACAAAGGCAACAAAAACTCCTTCACCTTTAGCGCAAATTTTTACTTTTAAAATTGTAATGAATAGTGATGCCGAGCGCCTGATTCAGGAACTGCTTGAATTACCCGGGGTGGTTTATGTTGAACCGCTGCCCGAGCTTTCTTTGTTCGACGTACCCAACGATCCCCGCGTGGGTTCCCAGTACTACCTTCCCTTGATAAAAGCCTTCGACGCTTTTGACATCACCAAAGGCGACACAAATATAGTTATTGGTATTGTAGATACCGGCATCGATTTTTATCACGAGGATTTGCAGGGAAATATCAAGTTTAACTACAAGGATCCCATTAACGGAATAGATGACGACAAGGATGGATATATTGACAATTTTAAAGGTTGGGATGTAGCTCATAACGATAACGATCCGCAATGTGAAAGTAATACCGAAATCAGTGGTGTTTTTCATGGAACCAGCGTTTCCGGAATGGCTTCGGCTGTTGCCGGCAATGGGCTGGGTATTGCCGGTTTGGGTTACCGTACCAAACTTTTACCCATAAAGATTATGGATGCTGAGGGTTCATTGGAATCAGGTTATCAGGGAATTGTTTATGCCGCCGATCAGGGATGCCAAATTATTAATTGCAGTTGGGGAGGAACTTTTCCATCAAAATTAGGAGCCGATGTAATTGATTATGCAGTTAATTACCGAAATTGCCTGGTAATAGCTGCTGCCGGAAATAATGGCGATGATACCCCTCATTATCCGGCTTCGTATCCCGGTGTTTTTAGCGTGGGAGCATCCAATTCCAAAGATTTAAAATGGATCAAATCGACCTATGGCATTGAACTCGATGTTTGTGCACCGGGTGAGGGTGTTTTGCTTACCTCACAAAACAACGGATATACCAGCGGTTATGGAACTTCGTATGCAGCTCCCTTAGTTGCCGGACTGGCCGCTTTGGTGAAAGCGCAACAACCCGAATGGACAGGCTTGCAGGTAGCTGAGCAAATTCGGGTTACAGCCGATGTGATTGACACGATAGGTGACAACCAGTATTTTTATCAACAAATGGGCTATGGACGCATTAATGCCTTAAACGCTTTAAGCATCGACAATCAACCATCGGTACGTATAGAGCAACCTGAATTTTTTACCGATAAAAATCAGGCTTTATTGCGTGGGGACACTTTGTCGGTAAGTTTCTCAGCTAAAAATTATTTGCATCAGGTAACAAATACGGTTATTCGGGTAAGTAGCAATTCGGAATACCTGATTCCCATCGAAAATATGGTGAGTACAGGAGCTTTGGGGGCACTGGAGTATAAAGATTTCAGTGAAATACCGGTGCAATTTAAAATGGCTTCAGACATGCCGGCCGACCATGAAGTGATTTTCGATTTTGAAATCAAAGATGCCTCATACAACGATTACCAAAAAGTTAAAACCCAACTGAACCGTTCGTATTTCGATATTTCGACACCTTACCTTACTACTACCTTAACCAGCAATGGTAAAATTGCTTATCATAATCGTTATGATAGAATAGGTAAAGGCTTTGTGTTTGAACAGGCGGGCAATCTTTTAAACGATGCCGGAATTATAGTTGCTAATGGAATACAAACCATGGCCAGTGCGTTATTTTACAACTATCAGTTTGAAACGTTGCAGGTGGTTGATACAGCAAGTGTTAGTGAGAGGATGCTTAAGGGAACTGCCCGTTTACAAACCAACGAATCGACCAATTTAAAACTTGAAGTAAAACAGGAAACTTTTGCTTTTTCTACACCCGAATATGGAGGTTCGCTGGTACATAAATATACGCTTTACAATACCTCGGGTGAATTGATGGATGGTTTGCGTATGGCACTTTATACCGATTGGGATTTAATCAGCCCAACAGCAAATGAAACGGCATTTAATCCGGAGCTAAACTTATTTTATACCTACACCCATACCAATCAGGTACTTTTTGCGGGCATTTGTTTGTTGGATAACTACACCGGAACGCCGTACGGATTCGACCTGATTGCCGGTGGAAACGGGGGAATGGATATTACCGGCTTTTTCTCGAACGAGCAAAAGTGGTTTACCATGAATACCTATCGCGATAAAGCAGGCAACGAGGGCGATTCGATTAATGTGGCCAGCATGCTTAGCTCGGGAACTTATTCAGTAGAAGCCAACGACTCAGTTAGCATAGCTTTTGCCCTTATTGCGGCTAAAAGCAAGTATGAACTGGAACAGCAGGCTGAGGCGCTTCGAAAACTATTTATCGCCGAAACAAATGTGGTTTTGGAACAAAACCCTACAATAAAAATTTATCCCAATCCGGCCGAAAAGCTGTTATATATCGAAAATACCAATGGATTAGTAAGCCGTTTTACCTTATACAACAGTTCGGGAATGGCAGTTAAAACTATGGAGTTGCACAAACCCCTGCATCAGGTTGAACTGGATGGTTTACCTGCGGGATTGTATTTAATTTATCTCGAAAACGGTAAAAAACGCCTTAGCCAAAAGTTAATTATAGCGCAGTAATCTTCGAGTAATCTATCTGATTTTTTTTGCAATAATCATCAATAATCAGGTTTACTTTTTTAATGGTGCGTTTGAGCCATTCGTGTTGAACCTGTTCTTTCTCAAAGTCGCTAAGTTGCCAGTTTAGCTCCGATTGGTGCAGTTTATGGGTTAAATGATGAAGAATTATGGAGGCGCTTACTGAAATATTAAAACTCTCGGTAAATCCAAACATGGGAATCTTGAGATAGGTATCGGCGTGGTCGAGCATGGTTTGACTGAGTCCGCGCATTTCGGTCCCAAAAAATAAGGCTATTTTTCCCTCATCCAGATTTAGCTTATCGAGAGTGACATCGTTGGTGTGTGGCGTGGTGGCAACAATACGGTAACCATTTTCTTTAAGATGCTGAATGGTATTAAGCGTGTTGTGTTCCTGCCTGTTGTGTTTGACAATATTAACCCACTGACTCGAACCCAATGCCACATCAGGGTTTACCTGGTATTTGTTTTGATTTTCGATAACATGAACATCCTGAATACCAAAACAGTCGCAGGTACGCAACACAGCACTGGCGTTGTGGGGCTGGTAAATATCTTCGAGCGCTACACTAATATAGCGGGTTCTGTTTTGGATAACTTGTTCGAACAGGGCTTTACGCTTAGTCGAAATAAATTCTTTCAGGTAGCCGTTTAAACCCGATAAATCGGTTATTACTGAAGTGATGTTATCTTTTGTTTTTTGCATTAGCGTTTATTTTGGTCATTATGGGTAAGGAACCTTTGGTTACAACCCCTAAAATAGAAATTTTGAATGAAAGAGAAGAAACAATGCCAGGCAAACGCCTGGATTAATTATTACGCTGGATGGTAAAATATTGAGCGTTAATGTATTTTGAAACGGGTATTTATTTACATTAAAAAAGAAAGGATTTTTTTTTGAGCACTTGTTGCAGATAATAAAAATTTATCTACTTTTGCCCCCGGAGAAATGGCAGAGTGGTCGAATGCGGCGGTCTTGAAAACCGTTGTACCGCAAGGTACCGGGGGTTCGAATCCCTCTTTCTCCGCGGAGCAAAAACGCAAAATAACGCATTACCCTGAAAGTCAAAACTTTCAGGGTTTTTTTATGCGACCCTAAAAGCACATAAAAGCATCAAAATACGCCATTTTTGGTGGACTAATCGAGGACTTTGATTTTTGGTCCGTTTTTAGTCCGCTGCAAAATTTCTAGATGCTTCGAAATACCTTGAATTACTGGTATTTAAGTTGGGTTAAAAGAGCTCATAAACTTAGTTTTACACCTAAAAATTTAAAGTTATGAGTATCGAAAAAGAAGTAAAAATCTTGTCTTTTATTAAAACGACAAAACGTATTAAGAACGGAGAAGCGCCAATATTCATGCGGCTTACCTATGAATTACAACGTGCCGAGTTTGGTATCAAAGAAAGTATCGATCCAAAATTGTGGGACAAAGAAATGGAAATGGCCACCGGAAATTCTGAAAAAGCTATCCAGGTAAATTCGCTTTTACTACAGTATAAGCAACGTATTCTCACCATAAAATATTTGTTGGAAAATGAAGGCCATCAGGTAAGTGTCAATTCCATCAAGGAGAAATTGCTTGGAACTAAAGAAAACCGACGAACAGTGGTAAAAGTATTTGAAGAGCATAATGAAGATGCCCGAAAATTGATAGGAAAAGATTTTGCCTACGATACTGTTCAACGGTATGATACCACTTTGATGCACTTCAAAAAGTTTATAAAAAAGAGATACAATCGGGAGGATATGGCATTTAATGAGCTCACTCCTCATTTGATTGATCAGTTCGAAATGTATTTTAAGACGGAGCGAAATTGCAGCCATAATACCACCATTAAATATTTAAAAAATTTCCGGAAGATTATTTTACTAGCTCTTGCAAATAACTGGATGCAAAAAGATCCTTTTGCCGGAAAAAAATTTAAACTAACCCCAGTGGATGCAGTCTATCTGAATCAGAAAGAATTGGATGCTCTACGGTATAAAAAACTGGATTTAAGAAGATTGGAAACTGTTCGCGATATTTTTCTCTTCAGTTGCTTTACAGGTTTAGCATTTTCTGACGTTAAAACCTTAAAAAAAGAACATTTTTCAACCGATAATGAGGGCTATACCTGGATTCACAAAAAGCGTCAGAAAACAAACCAGATGAGTACTATATTAGTTCTTGATGCTGCACAGCGCATAATTGATAAATACGAAAACCATCCGTTGGTTCAGTGTGAAGATAAAGTATTGCCTGTTCCATCCAATCAAAAAATGAATGCCTATTTGAAAGAATTGGCTGATATTTGTGGCATTAAAAAACCGATATCTACCCATTCTGCCCGACATACCTTTGCTACTACAATTGCCTCAGAAAATGATTTGCCAATTGAAGTAACATCAAAAGTTATTGGTCATTCCAATATTAAAATGACTGGCCGATATTCCAGGACGACAGAAAACAAGATTAAAAAACACATGAAGGAGTTAGTAAATAAATTTTAAAAGCCTTGGTTTTCTTTCAAATACTTAACATTAAATGAAATATAAACCTTTTGTTATATTTATATTGTATTGAAAATTTTAGCAACCGATTAAAGCCGACTTCAGAAATGGAGTTGGCTTTTTTTATGAGAATTTAGTAATCTTATGATAAAAAATATTCTATGAGAAATTTAATAGAAGAATTACCCGATCAGGTAAACATTACAGTAACAAAAACTGATTTATTGGAGTTTGCAGACTATTTATTAAAAGAGTATTCCAAAGATTTTGATGAACAAAAATCTAAAAATTCAATATTGAATATAAATGAAGTTGCTGAATTTATTGGAATTAGTAAACGAACTGTATATAAATACACCTATGGCGGAATAATTCCATTCTATAAACAAGCTGGCAAATTATTCTTTAAAAAAGACGAAATTGAGCAATGGCTCACAAAAAATAAGGGGTACAATTTAGAAGATATTAAAACAGCAGCGAGTAATTATATTTTAAAGAAGAAATTAAGCTATTAAACCTTAATGATGATTTAGAGTATACCAATTTCGTGTTAATCACCTTATAATAGTTTTGCAGTAGGTGAATCCTATCAATTTCAATAGCATAGATTGGTGAAAATAGCAATAAGCCTTTTAACCATTTAAAATGTTACCTAAAACACAAAAATGTCCAGTTTTTTAGTTAATAAACTGGACATTTTAAATTTGGCTAAATATCAATTGCTTGTTTTTAATGTCTTTTTTAATTCAAACTAAAGTTTATTGGAACTGTAAATGATACTTTTACCGGAATGCCATACTGAAATCCGGGAGTCCATGGAGGAATTTCTTCTATTACTTTTATGGCTGTTGCATCAAGTAAGGGATGAACTTTTTTCACTGCTTTAACCTGCTCAATCTCCCCAGTAGTATTTACAACAAACTGAATAAATACTCTGCCTTGAATACGCTTCTCTTTGCAGAAATCAGGATAGATAAGTCTTTTGGCAATTTCACTTCTCAAATTTATATCACCTCCAGGAAATTCCGGCATTTGCTGAACATTAAAAAAACGTTCATTATAATTTTTGGTTATGGGTTCATCCGGATCGCTGGAAAGGCTATCTGAAACATAATAGGTTTTTGAAGTTTTTAATTCTCCTAAATAATTATAAAAACTCCATTCTCCAGTCATAAAACCATTTTTATACTGACCTTGAAAAACAGGTTTGTCACTAATACTAAATCCTGCAATTTCTCCATTATACACGCTATCCTTAAGGTTTATTAATGTAATAAGATGCCGTTCCCCATCTTTGTCATTTGAGTAGGTTTTAAGGTATCCACTTCCATCTTTAATATTGCCTAAATAATTATAACCAATGGAATTTTCCCCTATTTTGGTAAACTGTACAGGGACTTCATGATAAAAGCTGAATTTGTAGATTAAATTGCCTTTTTCATCATACAACATATTATCTCCATGACGTTCACCCAATAGATATTCACAGTCTTCGCTAAGCTTTCCGCTTTGATAGTAATATGCTGATTTACCATTTCTTACTCCGGCAATATAATTCAGCTTTGATGCTAAGATTCCATCTTCATAATACCCTTTTTGTTCCCCAAAATACTTTCCCATTAAGAAATTGAGAACCGAAAGTGTGTCCTGGTTTTTGGTGTAAATCCATTCCCCTTCTTTTAAACCATTTACATAGGAACCTTCAATTTTTATTCGGCCATGATAAAATGTCCAAATACTATCACGTTTATTATTTTTGAAATAGCCGGTAACCCTTACCTTTCCTTTTATTTTTAATGTATAGGCACCTTCTTTAATATCACTGTTTAGGCCATCAGTATAGTATATTTCTGTCTTTTTTGCAGTAGCATCTTTGTTGACTACTTTTTTATAAGTATTTTGAGCATCACTTACTTGAAAAATAAATAGAAGTCCCAGAATTTGTACGAGTGTTTTCATAAATTAATTCGAATAAACATTTTTTATCGTGTTATTAATAGATTGTCCAACTGGCACAATTCAATACCCCTCCTTCTTTAGCCAGCCAATTAGCTTTAAAAGGAACTACTTTGCAATTGGGGTAGGCTTTTGATATTTCATTCAGGACTGGTGTATCTTCAGCATAACCAAACTGGGGAACAATAATCAAATTTTCCACATGCAAGTAATTAATGTATAAGCCTTCGGCTGTTTCCATATCTGGATCCATTGGGCAGGGTAATTCGATATATTTCAGCATGTGATTTTTCAATACAGCTCTAAAATCATTTTCCCATTGAGAATTATCCGGATCGGGTTCGTTAATAAAAACGGTATTGGTATCAATAAACCGGATTAAACCATCGGCATGACCGGTTTCCTCATTGGGGTATTCCGGAATAATAATGATTTCAGCTTTTAAATCGAAACGGAGCCGTTCCAAAATTGCCTCATCATTGGAGAACTGATACCGGTTATCTTTTAGTACCCGCTCAGTGATAATAACTTTATCTTCCCATTTTATAACATTTCCACCATCCAGAATTATAGGAGAATACCTTGGTTTTATTAATTCGGGGGTCATGAACTGAACATACATGGGGTCAGTTAAATAATTTAGTTCTTCACCTTTTAAATAGGCTTCAGGCCTAAAGACAAACTGAACAAAATCTCTTTCGGCCACTTGTACCGGCATAAAATCTCGGCAATAGAAATCTTTGGCTCCAACCAAGAGCTTTACCTGGTATCCGGCTTCTTTAATGATTTGAGAAATTTTCTCAAACTCGTTTGGAAAATATTTCCTTAAAGTATTGGAGAAATAAACGGTATTGGTTTGTTGGTCGGTTATCATTATTATAAAATTTTATACCCAAACTTTTCTATTAAATCAAAATTAGGATACATGGTTTTAAAAACCTGTGCTACTTTTCCTTTTTCTTTAAAAGCATGTTTTGAACAAATATGAGTTACGAACCGGTACGCTTTCTCTCTAAAAACAATTTCATTGCGGTTTGGTAGATTAATTCTTGTTGTTGCCACAAAATCATTATCCAAATTTCTTGGCATATCTTTTCTTTTCAAACCAAATGGAATGCTTGACAATTCTATTCCTCCATGCTGGTAAAATAACTCTTTTGCTACCAACAAAGGGCCACTTATAAATTTTGAGAAGTTTTCTATGTCTTTAATTCCACGTATTAAAATCCCTCCATAGCTATTGTTTTCTGAACACCCCAAAGTAATATCAATACCCGATCCATGAAAATACCATTGACTATTTGTTTTTTGCATTTCATCTCCGTGAATATATGGATCATCATGGTCACTTGAATTGTAGTAAAACTCCAACTCACATAATTCATAAATTTTATTACCAGCAACCAATTCATATTCTGAGAACAAGTTTCTTGCAATATCCTCAAATTGATTATAAAAAGCTTTATTACTAATTATTTTTAGAAGCTCCATATTCAAAAATTAATTGAAATTCTCTTATTAAAAGTTCTTTGCTTTCTTCAAACTCCTCACTCAAACTCATATCTAGTTTCATGGTTTGCCAATTGGGAGCTATAATTGGAAGTTTGTAAGCATTGATTTTTACTTCAGTTTTCTCAGCAAACTCATCCTGAATAATAAATTCAATGGGTTTGTTTTGTTTATCTCTTACAGTTGATGGAAAAAGCAATTTAATTTCTGTTACTTTATTACGTATAGCATATGCCAACATTTGATACATGTCTGCTTCTAATATTCCTTTCTTTTTATCGTTATCATCATAATAAGCACATTTGTATTTGGTATCTGCAATAACTTTTCTGTCTTTAATATTAAAAACCAGGTCAGGTTTTAATTTGAATATTCCATCGGTAGTTAAATAAGTGGTTCCTTCCTGAGATTTAACCTTCAACTCTGGCATTTCTTTTTTAATAAAACCAAAAACAAAGTCCTCAAAAATGTATTCCATAGGAATTAAAAAAGCAAAAACATCGAAATCATTTTTATAAGAAAGAACAGTACTATTGCTTAAAAAGAGTTTACAATAATCAAGTACGGTAAACATTTCTTTGAATATTGGATTGAGTTTTACTTTAAGACAATCCTGGAGACTGGCCTTTATATCCTCTACTTCATCTAAAATAAAGACAATCTCGCGAAGTAGTTTCTTATTGTCCTGAATTTGAGAATGGTTGAGTAGGAGTTTTGAGACATATTTAATAATCCGATTGAATAGGTTATCCATCTCAAATGAATCGTAGACACAACTTAATTTGTGATGATTCCCAGTAACAATATTGTGGGTTATGTAATTACTTACATCCAGTCGGCCCTTCATAAATGGTAATTCATTATTAATTTCCTGATATCCCTGGTAGATTGAGTTGCTAAGTATTTGTTTGGTATAACTTGCATACAGATAAATAAGGACTTCAAAGAAATCGGTCTTTACAGATTTAAAACTACTTTTTGATTTTGGGAACCGAAACCGGCCACAATAGCTTAACCACCACAAAATATGACGTTGAATTGATTCTATTGAATTGTCGGAATAGCCTTTTGAATTATCGGAATCAAAAATTTTGGGTAACAAGTTTATGGTTTGTCCATTATAGCGTATTATTCCTACATACTTGGTTGAACGAAAGGTGAGATTCTTACGAAAGAACTCAATAAAATGCTGAGGGCTATGTTTTTCATAGTTATCTTTATTCCAAAAGTTAAATGAGCTCTTTTCCCTTTTCTTCCATATTTCATCAAGAAAAGCATCCAAATCGTTGAATGAATCCAGCCCTCCTGTAAACTCAGTAGGCTTAGCATATTCGAATAAATGGTATACCTTATTCTTCTCCTTCATCGTAAGTTAAATAGCCTTTCCCATTCGATACTAAAATACCCGCTTGTTTCAATACTTCTTGAACTTCACCCAAATCATTCATGTAATATTCACTGAGAAGTGGTATTACAGCATCATTCATTATATCGGCTAAATCTGATTCTGATTTATCCATAAAATAGGAATGGCCAATGGTAAAATCAGCACCTTTATCTTTTAATATGTAGTCGTTTAATGTTATAAATATTTCTTTTAGTTTTGGATTATTAATTAAACTTTCATCTGGATAAAAAGGCTTGAAGCTAAACCTTCTGCGTAAGGCTATATCAAGCAGTGCTATTGATTTATCAGCGGTATTCATTGTGCCAATGATGTAGAGATTAGGTGGAATTACAAACTCCTCTCCTGAAGGCAAAGTAGACCGGATCTCATTTTCTTCATCTAATCTTTTATCTTTTTCAATGAGGGTTATTAATTCACCAAACACTCGTGAAATATTTGCCCTATTTATTTCATCAATAACAAGGACATATTTTTTTAGATTTACTTTATCAGTTGGATTTACTTTTTGTTTGTTTTTAAATTCTAAGAGGTCTGTTAATAAGGGATTATAATATGGTTGCAAGCCACCCAGGATGATGGAATTTGATTCTTCATCAAACATTTTATTTAATGTATCGATACTTAAGGTATGTTTGCTTTCTCCTTTATTTTTCCTGAAATGAATTGATTTTTCTGAAATTTCCGTAATAAAAAATGAAGCCTGTTTCATTTTTATTTCGACTTCCTCCTTTATCCCGTCATTTAGTTCTGCAAAGCGCTTACTAAATATTTCATCAAAAGTTAATGCTTTAGGTTCATCTTTTTTAGCAGCAATAAAGTTTTTACGAGCTCTATCAGCTATTATTTTAAAGATGCCATCTTTTCGTTCAAAACTAAGTTCCTTGCCATTAAGGCCAGGTTTTATTCCTTCGATGAAATCCTCATAAGCATAGTTTTGATGAAATGTAACAAATTCAATTTGACCTAATTTTTTAAGTTCATTAAATCTAGCAACATAACTTTTTCGGGTATGGCTATCGGGAGTTATAAAATCATCAGGATCTTTTCCTTCAATTATTCCCAATGCATAATTTACAGTGTTGAATGTTTTACCGGTTCCAGGAGGTCCATACAAAATAATATTTACATCAAAATTAAACCCATCTTCCTTTGTTGCTTCACTTATTGGCAATTTCTCGCTACTTATGGTTTTGATCTGTGCATATTTTTTGAAACGATTTAGCATTCTCTTTTTCATATCTTCAAATTGAACATCGCTAAATCTGTTTGCGATAAAATCTGGGTTTTTTGATTTTTCCTTTTCAATATATTCATCAAGTATGGGAAAAAGAGTTATCAAATCATTTTCCACATCATTTAACATTTCATCAATAGAAGTATATTCACTTTCCCCAGGTTTTGATATAAAAGTAAACATTTTGTTTTCAGTATTACTTTCATAAGAAAGGCCAATTGCTTCTGCAATAGGATTTCGTAAAGACTTTATTAAATTTAAAGCTGATGTGTTTTGGGCGTCTTGGGGAGACTTGGTTTGATTGAATTCAATATAATACTTATAACCTTTACTGGAGTATTTGAAAATTATATCGATACAATCACCGGAAGAACCGGGGAAACCAACCGGAATAGACCAAAAAGTTGTACCAAAATATTGGGACTTTTTTGTGCCAATAAAATAATCAAGTTCAGAACCTTTTGAAGCTTTTACTCTGGTTGAGAATTTAAATGTATTTTTCGTTTTATGTTTTGACAAAAGCCAATCGTAAACATACTTCTCATACTGATGGTAATCTAACATATTATTAAATGGGTTGATGGATACAAAAATATTGTTACAAGGTAAAAAAAAAGCCTCAAATATTACTACTTGATACTATATTGAATAGTTACATTCAAATGCTTCCGGGTAATCGACCCATTTCAATTCGGACCAATGTTCTAAAATAATTCTGCATGCTTCGCTGGAGCCCCATTTCAATGCCAAAAAATGATTTGAAAGTAAGAGCAGACGTCATACAGAGAAAGATGAATTTTACATTGAGTTAAGTGATTGAATACCTGAAGTGTAAATTAGCATTGGTTTATCATCTAATTCGTTCTTTTGCTAGTTGTATTCATACCAGCCAAAAATTACTAATCGTTGTTTGCGTAAAATTGAGTTTTGTTGAATTTCTCATTTTACTTCAGCTTCTCTTGCAGCGATACAGTAAATTTATAATCTTTAATTGTTTTTTGAATGATTATGAATTGATTTAAAAGAGAGTAAGCTGCATCATGCTCAAATCCCTTCAACTCTATTCTATTAGGAGATATTTGAGGGAGTTTATCAAGTTCAATTCTTTCCTTAATTTTATTTAATACAATTTCAATATATTCCGCTGTTTTATTAATTACGTTTCCTTGAATTATATAAGTTATATATAGGGTTTGAAGGTTAATATCCTTGTTTGCATAATACTTCATTATTTCTTTAATTGGTGATAATAATCTGAGAAGTTCAGTTCCACTTTTCATTACTTCTTTAAAGTCGGAATGTGTCAGGATTGCATTCGTTGCTTCAATAATGGATTGATGATTTGTATTCATCAATTCAGCAAGTTTTAAAATATATTCCTTACTGCTTTCTTTTTCTTTTTGTTTATCCCTATTCTTTATTTCTTCCCATTGCCGGATATTCATTTTAATTTGCGCCCTAAATGATAAGTATACCAATCCGGCAGTGGTTAAACCTATAAATGGAGCTGTCATTCCTCCTATACTACTTCCAATTTCGCCAGCTTGTGACAAGTCAAGCCAAGCCCATGGCCGAGTAAATAAGTAGGGAGCAAAAATCGTAAAAAGAATACCAATAATAAGGATACCTATTGCCCAAGCATCATAGTTTTTAAGTTTATCTGATTCACTTTTTTCCATTTTTCTCAATACTTGTCACTGCCATTTATAATCTATTCAGTTTTAAATTCCTCCTCAATAATTTCCGTTGGATTTATAATCGGGAGGTAAATGTTATTCATAAAGTTCCCAATGGTGCGATTTAAAATAACCCCTCTTACCGTAGAAAATGCGATTCCTAATAATTGAGCGAGTTTCTTTTTGTTTTTAATGTCTAAATCTTCTGCTTCTTCAAATTCAAAAATGGTATCAACATCTATTTTAAGAAGTACATTCTTCTTGTACTGATAAGACACTTCTATATTTACTTTAACGACCCTTAAATCCTCATTAAAACCAAATCCTGGCTTAAAAGCGAACTCAATATCATCAGCGTTAAAATCTTCCAAATCAGAATTAGAGATATTTTGAATGAAAAAGGAATTGGTTTTTAAATCGATTATCCGAAATGGGAACTCATATTTTATTTTCCTTTTTTCCATACTTACACTATTTTATACGATTTCATTGATTTCTCTTCAAATTGTAATTTGTTTAAATCAATTGATGATTTTTGATTATACATTATTTTTTCTGCCAAGGAGATGACTTTTGTATTGGATTCTAAAGATTTATCAATTTCATCAAATGCTACAAATTTAACTTGTGGCACTTTACCCATAGCTAAAGAAAATTCAACTAATTTTGAAAGTTTATAATCAAAATCTCCATTAAGTACTTGTGAAACATAGCCTTTAGTTACTCCCAATTGTTTGGCTAATTGAGTACGGTTCATTTTGTTTTTTTCAAGATACGCTGTTAATTCTCTGAATAGTTCATTCTGAATTTTTGTAACATTGTATCCTTTGCTTTTAAGTAGTTTTTCTCTTTTCATTTTGCTTTGTTTCTAGGTAGTTGGATTTAATGCCTCTAAATTTTTTCAGGTCTTTCTTTTGGTTTGACTTATATCCTCCCATAATTATAATTTGACCATCAGGAGCTTTTATTCCATATACTCGAAGATTTCTAGATTTGAATTCATATTCTTTAATCCGATCTTTTTTATCACTTTTATTAAGAATTTTAAATTTTTTTTCGGGTAGAGTTTTATTGTTTGAGAAATCTTCAATATGAGCTAGTATTGAGGTTAATTCTTCTTCATATTGCTTTCTTTTTACTATTTCACGTTCAAAGTCATCAAACTGGCAGGAATCATCTATTTCTAATTTGTAGATTTCCTGCTTGCCTTCTATTTCAACTATTTTGTTTAACGAATATTTTGGCATAATGTTTAGTTTAAACTAAACTTTTGTAAAAAAATGAATAAATTTTGTAAAAAACAAATGTTTTTTGATAGAGGTGATTTAGCCTGGATTCATTCCTTTTTCTTTCATCCAGGCGATGGCTTTTTTAACCCGTTCCTGCGAAAATTGCTTTTTAGCTTCCGACCAGGCATAAAATTTCGTCATTAGTGCCTCTTCAGAAACAACAGTTTTTTCATCAATCAATTCCTGCCAACAATCAAAAAGGGTGGCAACCAATTCCACTTTATCAGATTTTGCTGTTTTAAATGTTAAAATAATTTCCTGAATTGACTCCAATTCATCTTTAAAATATTTCTCAAAATCCGGTATATGGGAACCTGCGTTTTTAAGGGGTTTATATTTGTACAATTCCCCTTCATGATATTCAAACCAAAGTTTGTCTTTAAACTTTTTATCTAATGAACGAGCCATTTGTCCATCGTAAGGACCGGCTACATGTTTGGCAAACTTGGTTGGTAGCTGCATTTTTGAAGAATGTTGACATAGATAGATCAATTTTTGCAGCTTTTTATGTCCCAGTGTTGATTCTTTATGGCATTGCCAAACAATTTCGGCAGCTAGTAACATACGTTTGTAATAATCGACACGGGTTGGTTCTGAATTCATTTTTCTAACTTTCTGATAGTTCATTTCCGGCTCCGCAGCAATTGCCAACTTTTCTTCCGCTTCTTTTACAGTTACCTGCCCATTCATTAACATTGGCAACAACCAATCACGGATTTCGGAGAGTTGTTGGTTTTGAATTAAATTATTACCAATTTTCTCATAAATAGAACTCACTTTATTATTAAAAGAAATAATAAATTTCTCAGGGGGTATTACTAATTTGAAACCTTTTACAAGTGAACCATTAAGATTATTGATATTTGTACCTAAACATTCATTTTTTATCGTAGAAAACATAAAATCTGATTGAGTGTATGAATACACATAAAATCTGTATTTATTTTTTGCTACTATTTTTGCACAAAATGCACCAAAGGCAACTTCTTTATCAAAATAGAAAAAGCCATTTTTACCAATATGTTCCCTACTACCACTTGACATTGTTATTAAAATATCATATTTATTAAGTACCTGAATAGTTGAAACATTTTGTTTTGGCACAAAAACCATATTGTTTAAATCAATCACATTACCAGAAATATTAGTAGCTCTTAAAACTGGAATTACATCACAATCATTCTCATCTTTAATTTCACTTGCATCGTAAGTTACACCTCGAACTAGCTCTGCAATATCACCGAGAGTACCATTTTTCCATCCCTCAGGAATTTCCCTTTTCAATTCGGCATTGTACACCATTTTTCCGCCCGATGATTTGTAGGGTTTACCATTTGCATCTGGAAAATCGAACTGCACAAACCAATAATCGTACAGCGTTTTTGCCATGGCTTCCAACTCTCGGTTTATGCGGTTGTTGAGTTCTATTTTGGCGTCAAGGTCAGATAAGATTTTGGCAATGGATTTTTGGGTAGTGAGGACTTTGTGGTTTAGAGAAATTGTTTCCAATGCTGAAACATACAGGTTTTTTTGAATACTGCCTCCCGCTTTGCTTAAAATCTCAGCTTTTTTGTAGATAAGCGTATAAAACACATAAAATAAATCTGCTACTTGCTTATTTACATCTATATTTATCACGGCTCTGTTTCCGCACATTCTGTCTTTCAAAATGCCAAGTCTGCCAATTGTACCTGATTTACTTATTGCAATTGTATTTGCATTAAATAAAAAAGCACTTTTACCCGCACTTTCAAAACCTTTATTGGATAAAGTTTTTTCTGTATTATAAACAAATCCGTCATTTAAGTCAGATGCTCTCAACCATTTAATAGGGCCATTAAAGTAATCTCTTATTTTTTGAGAAGGATTTACATAACCTTCTTGAAAGGCACAACAATCTTTAAGAGTTATTCTATTCATACTTCAAACTCTTTAAATTATTTTGAATTTCGGTTTCCAGTTTTTTACCATCTGAAAAAAGGATATTTAGATTTTCTTCAAAGCCTTTCATTCTTGCTGTAAATTCATCGGCTGTAATGTCCACATATTCAATTTTCACTTCAAAATATTGCCCTGCACTCAGCGAATAGTTTTTTTGCTTAATATCCTCATAACTTACAACCACAGAAAAATCTTCAAGGGCTACTTTGTTGTTAAACGTGTCGATAATCTGCTGTTCTTCTTTTGCTGTTAAAACCGTTTTTTGATTTTTGCCTTCTTTTATGGTTTCGCCCAAATTGGAAGCATCAATCAGCACCACATTACCTTTGTTGTTTCTATCCATAAACACGATGGAAACATTGGTGCCTGTGGTTGCAAAAATATTGCTTGGCATACTTACCACACCTGACAACATTTTACTTTCAACCAATTTTTCACGAATTTTCTTATCAATTCCGCTTTGTGCGGTAATAAAACCTGTAGGAACTACAACGGCTGCTTTACCTTTTTTGCTCAACGAAAAAATAATGTGTTGTAAAAACAGCGAGTAAATCGCCATTTTGTCTTTGGCTTGCTTGGGAATATTGGGTATGCCTGCAAAAAAACGGTCTTTGTTTTCCTTGCAATCCAAATCGTTGCGATAATCCGAAAAGTCGAGTTTAAAGGGTGGATTGGAAACAATAAAGTCGAATTTCTCCAACGCTCCGTTTTCGTTTTTATGGTAGGGGTGCGAAATGGTATTACCCTGAATAATGTTTTGAATGGAATGTACCAGATTATTTAAAATCAGATTCAAACGCAAAAGGCTTGATGATTTTTGGCTAATGTCCTGCGAGTAAATGGTACACTTATCTTCGCCAATGGCATGGGCAGTATTCATTAACAAACGACCAGAACCAGCGGCAGGGTCATAAACCGTTACATTTTGCACAGATTCGTTAACCAATATGGCTGCCATTATTGAGGCAACAGCATGAGGCGTAAAATATTCGGCGTACTTGCCACCGCTATTGGTGTTGTAGTCTTTTATCAGGTATTCAAAAATATCGGCATAAAAATCGAATTTTTGGTTAAAAATATGCTCAAAGCTTACCCCAACCAATTTGTTGATAATGGCTTTTGCAAAGGCATCACGCTTACTGCCATCGCTAATGTATTCGGTAAGACGGTCGAACAAAACCACTTTTGCACCACCATCGGTTTTCACCGAGAAAATGTCGTTGTTGGTAATGGCAATATCCATCAAGGTATCGTCGAACAATTTGGCAAAATCGCTTTCGTTTTGTCTGCCAAAAAGCTCCGAAATAAAATGTTGTGGTTTTAGTTTGGCGGTTTCGGCTCCCAATTGCAAGAGCAACATTTCGTAATCATCTTCCGAATACGAACTTATTTCTTTTTCCCAGTTTTCGGCTTTCTTCAATTTGCTGTCGAGTTTCTTTACCTCAAACGCAAATTTGTCGTTCATAAATTTATACAGGAAAACCTGTGTAATTATTTTAAACTCGTTGCCATCGTTGCCCAAACCATAGTTTGCACTAATACTTTTAAGGCTGTCTATAAGCGTTTTGGTTTTTTCTTTAAAATCTATATCTGTCATACTGCTCTTCCGTAGAATTCGTTAATGTATTCGTTTACCACCAAGTTGTTAATATACTTCGATGATTCAGCGTTCAAATTTATATTATTTTTGTTTTTGAATTGGTCAATTACCAATCGCATCATTTGAGTTGTGAAATAGCTTTCGTTATCTAATAACCGTGTGTTTTGTAGCACTTGCAAATCAGCATCTTGCTTTACGCTTTTCAGGGCTTCAAAAATCACACTTTCCTTTTGTGATAATGTACCTTTTTCAACCAATCGCTTGTGGATTCTGGCATATTTCGGGTCGCTGTCGTATTTGTCTTTCAGTAAATTGTTTTGGCGGTTGAGTTCCTTTATTTTCTCGTAAATTTTAGTTAATGCACCAATGTTTTGTTTCATTTCGTCTTGTGTAATCTCGTCAAGGTTTTTCTTGTCGAATAAGCGTTTCAGTTCTTCGTACAACGAAACAAATTCGGGGTCTTTCTTGTCAAAATTACTTGCCAAGGTTTCACGGGTTTTCCGCAAAGTATCTTTTAATTCATCGGCTAAAATCAGTTCTTCTTCCGAAATTTTTGTGAAATGAAACAGCACATCTTCCAAAGCTACATTCAGTAAATTGGTGTTATCGATGTTGTTTTTCAACGCTTCCTGCGTATTGAGCAGAGCTAAATGGTTTTCGGTTTCACGGTAAAGTTGAGCCAACTTTTTGAAATCAACTTTTTCGAGCAAATCAAAATGACCGAATAAACGGATTAGGTTGTATAAACTCTTTGCATTGCCCAAAGCTTTTTTGATGAGCAAAACTTTTTCGCGGTCTTGAATTTGGGTTATTTGTTGCGAAAATAGTTCAGCGTTGGTGGTGTCAAAATAAAATAAAATGTCCTTTATTTCGGCAATTTCCTTTTCAATTTCTTCTTTCGATTTAAACAAGTCGGAGTAAAACTCCATTTCATCGCCCAGTTCGGCTTGCAATTCATCAAAATAAGCTTTGTTTGTGGCATCAAATTCTGCCCGAATGTCGGCAAAATCAACCACATAACCGTATTTGAAATTCTTGTAGGTTCGATTAACTCGTGTAAGTGTTTGTAAAAGGTTGTGCCTTTTTATAACCCGCCCGATGTATAATTTCTTTAATCGTTTGGCATCAAAACCAGTTAAAAGCATGTTGTAAACAAACAGAAAATCAATTTCACCCTCTTTGAAATCTTCAACAACATCTTTTCGTTCGTCCTTTGTTCCAATATCGTGAAGAATTAAGGCAGCCGTTTTAACTTTATAGCTGTCTTTCAGTTTGGTTTTGTAATCTGCTTTAGGTTCTGCTGCTTGCAGCAATTCTTCTTCTTCTTGCTCGGACTTTAGAGCATATTTTTCATTGAAAATTCGGAACATTTCTTTTGCCTGGTCGGAACTATCGCAAACCACCATTCCGCCAATGGAACTATCGGAAAAAGTCAAACGGCTTTTTTCAAAGTCGTTTACGATATAATCGAGCATTGGCTCAACAAAATTTGTGTGAGCAAATACTTTTTGCCTTTCAATATCGCCTTTTAAAATCTTGATTTTGTCCAATGCATCTTTCAGCACAATTTTATAATCGCTTTCAATTTCTTCTCTGATTAGCCGAAGCGTGTAACCATCGGCAATTGAAGCATTGTAATAATATTTGTGAATGTAATTGCCAAATAAATCTTTCGAGTAATAATCCTTTGTTATGAGTGGCGTACCTGTTAAACCGATTTTTATTGAGTTGGTATCGGATTGTGTGAGGTTTGCCAAAAAACTACCGTTTGGATTGTAACTGCGGTGTACTTCGTCTAAAAAGTAAATTCGCTGAATACTAATATCGTAATCTTGTTTATGTGTCACATTAGCTTCTTCGCTGAACTTTTGAATGTTTACCACCGTTATTTCAGCCCTGCCCGAATTGTTGTGAATGGCAGTTGTGGTTTTAATTGACTTTACAAAGTCTGCTTTTGAATCGACAATATGAACAATTAAACCACGAGCAGTAAATTCTCGTTTTGCCTGAATAAGCAAGTCTAAACGGTCAACAATAAAATAGAACTTTGGTATTACTTTTTTCTTTTGAAAATAATCGGTAAGGTAGCGAACATTGTAAAATGCCAAAGCAGTTTTTCCGCTTCCTTGCGTGTGCCAGATAATTCCTTTTTTAATTCCGCTTTCTAATTTATTCTCAATGGCTTTGGTGGCGAAGATTTGAGGGTAACGCATCACATGTTTTTCAATTCCCTTTTTCTCGTCCACATACGCAATAGCATATTTTAGAATAAACGAAAGCCTGTCTTTTGAAAACAGTGATGTAAGAATTCGGTTTGTTGGCGTGTTTGGGTTTTTATTTGTCAGAAATTCGGGCGAACTCTTGATAACTGCAAGGTTGTTATCCTTCAAAACAAAGTTTTCTAAACTATCATCTTCAACCGCCAAGAGTTTTTCCAAATCCAATTTTTCTTCTTCCCGGAAATAGTTGAATATCGGTTTTGTGTATGAAGGCGAAGCATAAAAAGCACCTTGTAAAGGTTCAATATCTTCGTTGTCGTACTCCATGTTGTTGGAGAAAACCATCAACTGCGTAATGTTTACAAAGTTTCTAAACTTCTTGTTTTGAAACCGTTTGTTTATTCTTTCCCGCTCTGCAATAATTCCGTCTCGGTTGTTTGGTTTCTTTACTTCAATAAATGCCAACGGCATTCCATTGATTAAAAGAATTATATCGGGTCTGAACTCTTCGTCACCGTTTTTATAAGTTAATTCAGTTACAACATTAAAAGTGTTGTTTTCAAAATTCTCAAAGTCAATCAATTTTACGCCTGATTCGCTTGTTAATTTCTCAAAATAGGCTTTGCCTAAATCTTCATTGCTCAGTATAAGAGAAATATCAACCAATAATCGTTCTGCTTGGTCATGGTCAAAGTCAGGATTAATTTTTACAATAGATTCTTTGAATATCTCCGTGAAAATATTTGTCTCTGTATCCCAAACCGCATTATTCAGCGAAATATATTTGTAACCAAGTCTGCAAAGGTGCAGTATGGCTGGTATTTTCACTCTTGAATCTTCGTTAAATTTCATGGCAGTAAAGCTGGTGTTTAACTCAATCGTTTAATTTCGGTTTTAAAGATAAAAAAATGAGCCTATAATTCTTGACTTAATGGAATAAAACATGCATCAAGTTCCGTGATATTCATCTTTCAAGCCTTTTGACATGTTTTTGTGTTTGTATTTAATTCTATTTCAATGCTAAGAAAAAGATTTTCAATACAATTTAACTTGAGTAAGATTAATAACTCAATTTAGAGTGTCTAAAAATAGTGATAATTGAATCTAAAAAAACCTATTACTTTGGCTGATAATACAATTGTATTAATATATTTGGCATTCATTTTTTTTAAACCCAGTTATATTATGAAGAAACTTTTACTGCTTATTTCATTATTGTATTGCTTTTCAGTAATGTATGGACAGAATGTAAGTAATGTTACTGCTCGTCAATCAGGTAATTCAATTGTAATAAATTACGATCTAGTTGTGTTTAAAGGACAATCCTATATGGTAGATATTTTTTGTTCAACCGATAATGGAAAAACCTTTCCCACTAGAGTTACGAGTGCATCAGGAGATATTGGTAATGGGATTACCATGGGTAATTCAAAGACAGTTACCTGGGATGCTTTAAAAGATATAAATACCATTAATAGTAAGGAAGTTGTTTTTAAAGTAGTAGCACATCCAACAAAAGTAAATACAAATATAGTTATTGAACAAGGGGATTTAAAGATGACTATAACAAAAATCAGGAATAATAATGGTACGCTTTACATAGATTACGTATTTAACACAACTATAGATAATAAAATTGATTTAAGTTTTTATAATTCCAAAGTATATACCTATACTGGTGAAGTATATGAACTTACAAATGAATTAATCCAACATGGTAGTTATTCATGGAATAGTTCTGGGTACAGTAATAGACTTGTGCCAGGGGGAGTTCCTGTAAAAGGACACTTTTCAGGCAAAGGAATTCCGGTTAGTTTGGATAAAATCGCAAGGTTTGATTTTGAATTAGAGCGTAATGACTGCCAATTAAAAGATGTTCTATTAGAAAAATAATGTCAATATTTAGTTATGTTTAAAAAATTCCAACACAAAATTTACATTTTGATTCTAATTTCAACAGCTTTTAAATCAATTTATGCACAGAACTCTGAACTTATTGGATATAGTAAACCAATTGTCATATTTTTAGGAGTAACTGAGAAACATGTTGGGTATAGTAATCCGGTTTCAATAGAATTAGGGAAATATATCCCCTCTAATAATCAAAATTCAATTATTGGCATAAGTAACGCAACAAGCATAACTATTCCTGTTGCAAATAACGAAACAATTGAGATACCGGCTAAACCATTGCACATGGAAGAGCTTAGTGCTCCAAGAACTTCATATCAGAGCAATAACACCTTTGCTTTGATTATAGGTAACGAAAACTACAGTGCTTTTCAAACACAATTATCAACAGAAATAGATGTAAAGTATGCAATAAATGATGCCAGCCTTTTCAAAGATTATGCAATAAATACATTGGGATTGCCTTTAAAAAATGTTATGTATTTAGAAAATGCCACTACTATTGCAATGAAGCGGGCTATTGAAAAACTATCGCTAATTTCAAAAGTAAAAGAGGGGGAGGCTTCGATAATATTCTTTTATGCTGGGCATGGTTTGCCAGATGAAAATACCAAAGAACCTTATTTAATACCTGTTGATGTTACTGGCCAGGATATAAAATACGGTATAAAGTTGATTGAATTGTATCAAACACTTACAAAATACCCAGCTAAACAAATAGTTTGTTTTATTGATGCTTGTTTTAGTGGAGGAGCCCGGAGTCAAGGCTTATTAGCAACAAGAGGAGTAAGAGTTGTACCAAAACAACAGGATTTTGGTGGTAATCTTGCAGTTTTATCGGCATCTTCTTCTAATCAATCTGCACTTCCTTTAGAGGAAAAATCGCATGGAATCTTTTCATACTATTTATTAAAAAAGCTTAACGAAACCAATGGTGATATATCCCTAAAAGAACTATCTGATTATGTTATTAAAGAAGTGTAAGCAACCGGGCACATACATATTGATAAGCAGGCTTTGAGGACTTAGCTTCGCAGCTATGAAATCAAATGAGAAATTAAAAACCCAGATGTATAGCTTTATAGCTCGCTGGGAACATAGCGGCTTAAGTCAGA